>CAVPPY010000093.1:0-13752 GCA_963707245.1 Pirellulaceae bacterium | reverse complement strand
AGTATCGTGCTGAATACAGACTGGCTTGGACCAGTTCAGGCCGCCATCCTTGGAAAAAGTTTGAAACAGACTGAATTCGACGGGCGACTGTCGCTTGCCCGATGATTCAAAGAAACGACCATCGTCATGAAACATCGCCGATAGGTTCCCGCCGGGCGGGCCACATGCCGCGACGAAGCCCATGACCACAATGCCGCCCCACTCCCCTGCGGGCTGTAGCTCGACGAACGCCGGCCGTCATCTTCGCTGACTGCCAGGCGAGCCGGATAAAGTCCTGACCAAACGATCAGTCTCTTCTTTCCGCCGCGTCGACCACTCGATGAATGGTAGGTACCTCCTGCGGCACCCGGTGGCCCAACTCGCCGGCGTAGGCAGTCGATCCGACCAGGTCAAGCCACCGTCCAGGCTGCGCTTGTAAACGATCGCACCGCGACCGTGCCCCTTAGGGTAGACGCACAATATTGTCCTGCCATCTTCCAGCAGCACCGTGGTGGGATGCCCTAGGTACTGTCCTGCTTCGCGATCCACAACGACCTGGCGCTGCCGCTGATCGGCCAAATCAAGCGTGGGAATGCTGTAGGCCGCAGGCAGAGGGTCGGCTGCTTGACCAAATCGCAGATCCACAACGGACAGCAGGGCGACGATTGAAGCCAGCGATATAGCCCGAGCATACGCTGCAGAATAGCTCAGCGCTAAGGAAACATCAGGCAACAGATAACAGCGCAGCGACATGCTTAATACTCCAGATGTAAGGCAGATTGGCTGGTAGGTACGTGCTGTTTTTCCTCACGCGGTGGATCGCGAAAGATGCGATGGCAGGCTTTGCAGTTGTCTGCAATGATCTTGGCGGCCGATGTAATCTGCAGCAATCTGTCTGACTCATGCTCGACTGGCTGCACCTCCCCAAATTGTCCGCTGTGCTATTGAGCGAATCCGTGGTTGCATCCTGCGGCCAGGGGCTCACGGAAGCGACAGGCCTCACCAGTAGTATCTCCAGTTGCCGAGCCGCCTGCTCAGAGGAGCGGAGCATTTCCTGGAAGTCGCTTGGCTGCAGAGCAATTTCTTCGTTCCGGAGCATCTCTGTAAACTGCTCTCGCAAGAGCAGAGCCTCGTGAGCAGGTATCAGATCCGGATGATTGGCAGGCGTCTGCCAGCCCGCCTGGGCAATCCCTAGCAATCTTTCATGCACCTGGTCCAGTTTGACCATTGCCTCGGCCAGTGGCGCGAACGCAGCAACCTCTGGAAAATCCGCAGGAATTTCGGCTAGAGATGGGCATCTAGCCGCGTGGCTTGAGCAACCGATGAGTAGAGACCGATGTAATTCTTGCTCGTGCCAGCCAGCTTCAGCACATCCAAGGCCTGATCGGCAGCAATCAGTCCAGCCGAGACACAGGCCACGCTGGCCGCCGCGGGACTGCGATGCCGGCCGTGGTGACAGTGGATGTAAATTGGGCCCTGTAGTTCACTGACCGCCTTGGCCAAGGATTCTGCTCGCGCGGGCGGAATGCCGTCATAACCATGAGGTAAATGTACGTAGCGCATGCCGTAGGCGCGCGCCATTTCGACATCCGGCTTGGCCCCGTCGACACTAACAATACTCCGAACACCCATTCGCACAGTTCTTCGAAGGCGAGCTCTCCTTCAGGCAGCCCGCCGGAAAAGACCTGGTCATGAACTTGCACTAGATTCGGCAGTGCCTGTGATTCCAGACGCTGCGGTTCCCGTGGGGCGCTGGGCACAGAGTCTTCCAAGACGGCCGATGTCGCAGGCTGCTCGCGTTCCGCTTGCACAACCCACCACCCAACACAGGAGGAGCATCACAAGCGGGCGGGGCAGTGGGGCGGTGGTTGGCATGGGAATGGAAATCTATCGACGATCAGTAGGCTCTGTGTCACCTAAGTCTGTGTCACCTAAAAACGAGCATTCAACATCTGCAATCAACTCCTAGCATAGCACAAAGCCGAATGCTGCGAGGTTAAGCCCATTGCGACCACAGGGCTAATCAGAGTTTCGATTTAAGTGAGCCGCGACGCGTAAGCGGCCGGGTTTGCAAGCCCAGCCGAGGCCTCACGGCCATGCGGCTCACGGATCCGAGAACCTAACTTGAAACTCTGATTTGCCCTGACTGCGACCTTCCACGAGACAAGAGTTGTTGGAGTGTTCGTCTAGCCCTAAGCGATGAGTCAAAAATAACTTCCCTGTTTTTCGACACTTCTCGCTGATCGCCACCGTGCATTTTGCTACTAACCCTCCCGCGCGCAAGCGTTTCCATAACGAAAGCAGCCAATTCGCGGGAGGGTCGGAAAGCGAGTACTGCGAGCGTTCCGGGGAGGGGAAACGCGTCCACCCTCCCGCTAGGTTCGCATTACTCACCTAGCGACCCTCCCGCGATAGTCGATTTTGCTTCGCCAGGTCTACTGCGCGGGAGGGTGGAATGTTATTCGTGGTGGCGGTCAGCGAGAAGTGTCTGTTTTTCTTGGCAATCATCACGCGGAGCTTGATGGCTACTTTGGGATTGCGGAAGTTACTTTTGACAGGCTCCCAGCGCATCCCAGGCTTTCGCGCCTAAAATCGCTCGACCAAGTCATGCCGCTGGTCAAATGCCAGCGCTCTGGGAGGCAAGAATCTCCAAACGACCCTCGGCTGCAGCCCTTTCGTAGAAGAATTCGCTGCACTCGACCTGCTCCAGGCTGAGCGTATCGCGAATCCACATCGCAGAAACCTGGGCCGGCTGCACATAGCCGGCCAATTGACAGGCGGTCGTCAGGGCCTCCCGATCGTTGGCGAAGTCGATCGGCAACATCGCTCCGGTGACGTGGCTGGCGGTAATACAATTCATGCGCGTGGCATGGTCGTCGACGGCCTCCACGACGCGTCTGTGGCACAGCTCGGCGAGCCCGATTCCGGAGGCGTTGCCGTGCGTAGCTTCCGTCAAACCACGGACGTAAATGTGGTGGATATCGGGCTTCTCACCCTCGATGGCCGCATGATCGTTTCGCTTGCGTCCAATGACGTTGGTGTCCATTCCCGTGCCCGAAATATTCTTGCCAATTTGGTCGATGATCAGCAGCTCGGCCTTGTCAAAGGGCAGGCTGGGCATCCAGCTCTTGACTTTGCTCAACAGCTTCGGCTCAACGTTTCGATTTGTTCGGGACGCAGGCCCACACCTCAGCGGTTTCTTCGTATGCGTTTTCGAGAATCGCCGAGCCGGCCAGAATATGGCAGCGTTCGATGACGGTGTTGGCCACCGAGCGCACGATCTGATCGAAGGAATAATTGACAATCGCGCGATGGTAGACCTCTGCTCCCGTTTGCTTTCCCAGGCCGATGAGCATCATTTTCATCAAACCGCTTTCGATGGCGCCGGCAAAACGCGTGTGCGGCTTGATGCGGTTGACGACCAGCACATGGTCGGCGGCGAAGGCATATTGTCGAAGTAGACGGGAAAGCCCTCGCTGGCCTGGCAGACTTCGACCACCTGCATCGAGCTGCGCAGCGGGCAGCCCATGCTCGCTTCGGTTACTGCCAACTCCGGACAGCACGGCAGCCTGGCCTGCGGCAGTGGCCCCGCCGTGGCTGCCCATGGCGGGGACGATAAACGGGTGAGCCCCTGCGCTGCAGGAATTCAACACAAGCCCGGACGATAGGGGCGATGCCCGCCACACCCCGGCTGCCAACCGTGATCGCCACAGTTCGGTCTTGCAGTGGAGCGGGGCAGACTGCTCCGAGTTCGGACAAAACCTTAGCGGCCAGATTCTCAACTCGAGGTCGAGGAAAAGTTTGCCGCACGCGGAAAAACTTGGGCAGCTGCTCAGCGGTCATTTTTTCGCGTCATTAGCCTTTAGCGGCTGTTGCTCCACGGCAGCTTGGAATTCGCGGAGTTGCATTCGCATGTGTCGATCGTGCGGAGCCGCCGCAACCGCCTTTTCTTGGGTCTGCAAGGCCAGTTGCAAATCGCCGGCTGCGAAATAGCAGCGTCCCAAGGTATCCAAGAACGCCGGCTCACCAGGACTGAATTCCAGGGATCGCAAGCTGAGATTAATGGCCTCGTCGGGGCTGGAGTCGCACTTGCTGAGCAACCAGGCAAGCTGATTGCAGTCGGTTGCGAGACTATAAGCGACCGTCGAGCGGGTCATGCGATCGGGAGATTCCGCCAAGGTGTGTTCGTTGGTTGCAACCGCCACGCGAAAGTCGTTGGCCATTTCCGCAAATTTCTCGCGAAAACTCGACTTGTAGGGCTCTTCGTTGGCTATCGACTTGAGGGCAATGATCACATCGGGATTGGCGTCGTATTCGGTTGCCTTGAGTAATAATTTCCTAGCCAGCGGCTTGTCGCCAGCCTGAATTGCAGCCAGGCCAAGATAAAAATTATAGAAGCAATGCAATTGGCCTTGGTTGGACCGTCGACCGGGCAGTTCATCCGGCGCCATGATCAGCGGGCAGATCCAGCAGCGGCTCGAGGACCTCCGCGGCTTCGCGATTCCTGTCAGCTGCCCAATAAAAATTTGCCAGCTCGCTGCGGGCGTCGGCATTGATGTTCGGAGATGTCTCCAGCTCGACCGCCCGCTTCAGTTCCGCCTCGGCCCAATCAAACATGCCCCGCGAAGACAGATCCACTATGGCCATATCAATTCGCCTGCTGGCTATGGCATCCTTGATGTTTGCGGAGGGAATACGTCTCGCCTTTTCAGCTTCGCGTTCAATTTGATCGCTGGCCGCAACGGCAAAGGCCTGCGCGGTCTGCTCATCGCCCGTGTCGAGGTAGCTCTCAGCTAATACATATCCCAAGGAGGCCTTGCTTTCAAAGTGATGAGGGTTTTTCTTTGCCAAAGCGATGACCAACTCTGGCATCTTGGCATCCATTGCCCAATGGGCAAACTCGAGGCAAGCGTGGTCATCATCCGCAACCAGTTCCAAACTATCGCTAGCCACCTCCAATGCCTGCTCACGGTCGGTAATTTGCACCAGCCAATTGCCAACCCATTTGTAGAAACGCAAAGCCCGTGCGCGATCGGCGGGATCTGCCCGCAATTTGCCTTGCTGGCCGCCAGCCAAAGCTGACTGCGCCTCCTGTGCGACAAACTCTTTCCATTGGGCCGCCTGCACCTCCTGGCCATCCAAGTGCTTGGCGAGCGCTCGGATCCAGTCGGCAGCCGGTCGCTGTGCGTCCTCCAGGGCCAAGAGAATTGAGCGCGGCAATGACTGCGAATGCTTGTCCGCCTCGACCATTGCCTCCATCAAATACAAAGCGGCCGACCTGGATAACTGCTCATTGCTCTCAAAACGCGTCAAACGGCACAAGGCGAGCAAGGCATCGTCGGTTCCCAGCACCGACAAGCTCTGCAAACGTGTATCTCGCTCGACCAGGCTCAGGCCGTTGTAGTCCATCAACAACCTGCGCACATCTACCGAGTCCGTTTCCAGCCACCAAACAACATTCTGGCTCTGAACTAAATATCGAGCCGCGCTGGCAATTTGAATGTTGGGATGATCGACGGCAGCTCGCAACTGGCCAAAGGCAGGCAAGCCAATCCTCTCGAGTTCCCACCGCGCACTGACTCGCCTGTGATAGCTCGCGTCGCCTAATCTTTCGATCAGCTGCGCAACCCTGGCCGACAAACTGGATTGGCTGTTCTTGGGGCTCGCCTGTTGTTCGTCGGCCCGACAAGCCTCGCCGGTTAAAGCTGAGCAGATAACCAGGAATATTCCGGCCAGGTGGGTTCGCATATTTTGGTTTCCATCCTTAAAGCGCAGGCCTTGGTAGCGTGCGACCAGGGCGATAGCCGACACCAGGTTCGGCTATCTCCCTTTGCATCGTAGTGGACGAGGTAACGAGTCCCAACCGCAGGGACTGGTTACGCCGCAGGGACTCGTTACCTCGTCCACTACAGGTAGATTTCTATCTGCCGCTCGCCCAACTCAGATGCAACGCATCTTGGCCAACACGCTTACTTGGCGCTCAGCTCTTTTTCAATAGCAGCCACTAATTCTGCATCATCGGGCTCAGTTCTTGGATTGAATCTGGCCACAATCTTGCCATCGCGACCAATCAAGAACTTTTCAAAATTCCAACTAATCTTGCCTGCACCTTGCGGCTTGGTTTCGGTCGCCGTCAGCTGCTTGTAGAGATCGCAAGCTCCATCGCCGTTGACTTCCACCTTTTCAAACATATCAAAGGTAACACCATAGTTCTCTTTGCAGAACGTGGCAATTTCCTCAGATGTACCGGGCTCTTGTTTGCCGAATTGATTGCACGGAAAACCCACCAAGGCCAAGCCTTTGTCAGCGTATTTCTCATGCAACTTTTGCAGATCGGCATATTGCGGGGTGAGTCCGCATTTGCTGGCCACATTGACTACCAAGACGACTTTGCCCGCGTACTTTTTGGCCAGGTCTACCTCTTCCCCGCCGAGGGTCTTCATTTTGTGATCTAGGGTACTCACTTTGGTCTCCGGTTTCTTATCCTCTGCCAGGGCACTGGTGATCAGAACTCCACAGAGAACAACAGTCATGCATCGCATCAACATCTGGGGCCTCTTTCATAGAATCAGTTTAGGAACAATCGCTTCAAGCGAAGCGGCAGCAAGTCAATTTGCATGCCTTCGATTATAGCGTTCCCGGCGAGCGGCTTGCGATGGCCACTGCTCAAATGTCGTCATTCAGTTCTTCAGCCTCCTCGTCCGATTTGGCTGGTGTGAATTCAAAACTCAAATGCTCACCGATCGAGTCCGCCAGGCTGCCGAGCTGTTGAAAGGTGAAAAATACCAGCGGCGAAAGCGTAAAGCCAGCCAAGGCCGCCAAAGCTTCTGATTTACCATCACCCAAGAGAATCAGCCAAGCCAGCATGGTCAACGCAAAGGCCAACATGGTCTTAAAATAATAGCCCCCCCAGGCTTCTATTGCCGGCTTGATGGACGCGATGACCGATCCCGATATGGGTTGTAGCAAGCTGCCATTATCGAGAATCGAGAGCATGAGCACCGGAAAAAGGCAGAAAGTGCTGAACATCATGCCGGCAATTTGAATCCGGCCCGCATTATCGTAGTCGCCGCCCAGCCAATAACCTAGCAGGAATCCCGGTAGCAATGAGCCAATCAACGCTGCCAAGATGGCCAGCAGATCACCAAAGTTGTCAAACATGTCGAAACCCGGCCAGTCCGCGACCCTCTTTTGACCATTGGCCACGGACTCCAACAGAGCCAAGCCCGCGCTCAGCATGGGTAGACCGAACAGGATGCCAATCAACGGAGCCCCAATCACCCCAAGCAGGAGCGCCCCGCGGCCAAAACCCGAATCGCGGTTGTTCAACCCGTACTGTGCCAAGGCGAAAACACAAGCGAAGACAATTCCATAGCCGACCACGAAACTGACCGCTACCGGATCGGTCAAGAAGCCAAAGGTTCGCCGGAGGAATCCCGCCGTGTCAAAATCCCCATCATAGAGTCGTTCCAGATCGTCTTCGGTGATCTCCTGTTCGGCCTTGGCAAGCATCGCATCGGTGCGACTCTTACGGGCCGCCAACTCCTCCGCCTGACGCACATGAGAATTCTCCGTCAGCGGCATTTCGTCTGCCAGCAGCCTGCCGCTTTTTCTTCTTGGGAGTCCAGCCGGCGGGCGGCGGAGGGACTTTGAAGTCGGAAAAGCAATCAGGACACTTGACTTTCATGCCCTGTGAGGAGAGCCGTACATACTGGGCCGTCCCACATACTTTGCACAGCACGCGGTATTCATGGTCAGTCGTGCCAGGCACGTCCAATAAGCCAGGCAATGGCCGCTCCTCGCCCGCGTTTGAATAGCTGGAGACCGCCGCCGGATCAGGCAGATAACCCTCCAAATCTCCCAATGCATCCTCCAAATTCATTTGAGATTTGGATTTGAGATTTGGCCTGCTCGGGTGCGAGTGCAGACAATTCGGGCAGATCGTCATCAAAAACCGATTCCGAGCGACCCGCCGGTGGCGATGTTCGATTCTTCGCCGACGCCGAGGGATCGAGAGGTGCCAGGGCAAAGTGCTCATCGTCAAAATTGTTGGTTCTCGGCGAACTGTCGACGGCGGGATGCCGCCATCCGTCTCCAGTTCCGCTTCGCTGCTGCCAAACACCGCCTCAGCTGCTTGGCGACGGGAATGGGGTACCACCAAAGGCTTGACCTCGGCAGGATCCAGAGCGCTCGTCTTGGAATTGAGCCGGTGCTGGCGGGCTTTGGCCGCAGCCTTTTGAGCCTTGATCTTGGCAGCCGCAATTTCACGCTCGCCCGCGTCGTCGATTGCCGGCTTATCCAGGGAAATCCAGTCGCTATCATCGGCTACCGCAGGAGGGGCCGGCTGGACGTTGTCTGGCATCAAACCGTCGAGGGAGGCGCCGGCAGTCGTCGAGGAATGCTGCGGCGCATCCATGCGTGCGCCGGGTACACGTACCACTTGAGCACAACCCGGACATTTCACTCGCCTGCCAGCAATTTCCGGGCGAATCTTCAACTTCCTGGAGCACTTGGGGCACAAGAATTCCGGAACTTCGTCTGCCGTGGGCACTATCCAATACTCCTACAACATGGGCGGTTAAAGTGACGCAACGGCAGGCTGTGAACGCACCCCGTCATTCCAGCCTAACCCACAGCCTAAACAAAGCCTGCCTCTGCATCCAGCACCATGCTTTGGTTTTTGAAGCGTTCGAAGGCAGCAGCCCCGGCCTAGCCTGACGAATTGTTGAGAAAACAAGCAGCCCTTCGATTTTGCTCTCCTTCCTTGTACTCGCCCGCACTCCAGGGCGTTGGTATCTACTACAGCTCAAATGGAATTCTTACTTACCTTCCCCGTGGGGAGGTAAGCATACCAGACTGACCTGTACGGATACCAATGCACCTCAGGGAGCAGGATGGGGGATGCGGGGACTTGTGCCTGTCCGCCGGGCGCTGCACGGCTCACCGAGCCTACTACGTCGGTGCCCGTCGCCACGCTGCACCCAGCGCGAAAATGCGAAAGTTAGGTCTCGATGGCGTTCAAACCGGTTTCGTCGCAGCCACGATATAACGTTGCGTGCGCGTTGTGGGCAATGCATTGGTTCGCTCCATGGGACCCACAGAATCAATACGAAAGCCAGCCACCTCGAGCAAGTAGGGGACCGTGGCCGTCGTGCGACAGGCCGATAACGGCAATGTATCGACAACGCCCGGCCAGCAGCCCGACCAAGCATCCCGATCGTACAGACCATCCATCACGACAACCATACCGCCGGGTTTGAGCCAGGCATACCAATTCCTAAAGGCCGTGATCGGATCATACAAGCCATTTGCCAACTGACGCGATACGATCCTGTCAAAGGTGTTCGTGGGGAAATGCGATTGGTCCGTGGCCTGGTCGCAGAATCCACGTACGCGGGTAACGCCAGCCAGTTCTGGTTTGCCCGCGAGCAGATGGCTCATGGCTGGGCAGGGTTCGAGGGCAGTGATATTCAGCCCTGGGAAGCGGACGAGGGACAAGCAAAGCGCTGCCCGTGCCCGCGCCAACATCCAGAACGTCCATGCCCTCAGCCAAGGGCGCACAGCGGTTCAAGTCCGCCAGGCATGCAGCATGGTCCTCGGCAGACATCGCTGTGGCCCATGCATCATAACGTGATGCCTCAGCCGGATTGTAAAAGGCCAAGTCGCGCTCGCGCGAAGAAGCTTGGGATTCGCGAAAGTTCATGGTGTCGTCCGTTGGCGGTCCGGTGAATCGTCCATCCATGCCAGAGCACCTGCGGCCAAGAGCAGCCCGTATAGCAATTGATCAGCCAGCAAGCCGATGCAGGCGGCGCTGAGTAGTGCACACAGCAATCCCAGTTTTCGCGCGAGGGAACCAACACTAACCACAGTGTGAGTCCTTGAATGAGAATGATGGCATGGGTCAAGGCGTTCACCAACAGGGGATTATCGCGCAGTGCATCGATGGACAACAGGTGCGACCTACCGGTGGCTGCTAGCCACCAAACGGCCTCGCCGCGCCACCAAACGATGTGCCCCAACTGCATCAACAATCCCGCGGCAACCAATATCCACCAATGCGTTTGGAACAAGCGGGTGGCAAAGTTGTTCCGCCAGTCGCTGGCGGCGGGGGTTGCTGTTGATTTCCACCACAGACTACGACCAGGGGCAATTAGCAAATAAGCCAGCATGGCTACCAGAGCCGGCTCCAGCGGTCCTTGCAACCAAGTCTCGCGATGAATCCAGGCGATGCTGACGAACAACAAGGCGGCGAGTACCCACCGCCCACCTATCCCCAAGACGGCCAGCAGACCGAGCAACGCTCCAACAATCAGCCATAACTGGCAAAACAAAATACTCTCGGTCCACCACAAAGGTGACCAGTGTTGCCATCGCGGCGTCTCTTCAAATTCGATTAGCACGCAGACATACGATGGTTCAGCATTCCGTTGGGGCCGAACCAATCCTCCAGTCCATCCATGAAACTCAAAAGCCAAAGAACTGCCACGCCACACACGGCGACCCTCACGACGGTGATACTTCGCCCCGGGGACGGCGTAAACCAAACTCTATCCCAGGCGCTGAACAGTGGAGCAAGTCCCAAGCGTGCTGCCAGTTGGTTGTGCTTCATCGCGCAACCTCCGGCCGCAGGCCCGTTGCTTTCGCCCCAGCGGGTTTAGCTGTCATGGCTGGAGACTGTGCGGGAATCAGTCGCAGATTTCCCTGTGCGTCAAACACCACGCTAGCCGAGTAGATCACCTCGCCTTGCAAGCTATCGGCAATCAATTCAGCTTTATCCTGGGAGACAATCAAGTCCTCATCAAAGCTCAACACGTGCGGTCGGAAAAAACGAATGGCCCGTAGCTGGAGGCTGTCAAAGCCCTCGAAAACGCTGCCCGGCCGCGCGGCTTCTCGGGCGGTTGCCGAGCGCACTGCCGCAGCGGCAAACTCAGGAAGCAATTCATTGTCGGGTTCGTTTTCGTTTACCCAACACAGCAGACGGCTCAGATTGGGCCAGCGCGAACGGTTTGTCCGCAGTCCCTCCTGCGTTTGGCGGACTTGCGGAAGCGGCAACTGCCGCCACTGGCTTGCTGCTCCACGCTGCTCGACTTCGATTGTCACAGGTGCTTCCAATCTGTCAGCTTGGTTCATATCTAGCGGCAGCAGAATATAATCCTGGGCTGATGTAACATGCCAGGGCGCCAGCACATTCAGTAATTTTCCATGCAGAAAACTGGGCGACTAGATTCGCCGACAAGGCCACGATCAGTGCAGCGAAATGGAGCGCAACCAGGCTGCTGGCGATGTACCGCACGATCGGTCGTGGCGACTGGTGATTTCCCAACTGCGGCGTCGACTGCGGCATCGACGGTTGCGGATCTGGCCTTTTTCGCTTGGACATATCTATTCATCTCCAGCAAAAAAGGGAAGCAAGCTTCTCAGCTTACTTCCCTTGCTGCTTCACAATTCGTCAGGCGCCCGGGTACGCTGGAAAGGCGGCCTTCCAATCGCGGACTAGCGTCGTCAGACCCGATCAATTGGAAATCGAAACGTACTTGACATCGCCGGCAGGCAGACTGGCGGCAACCCGTTCAACCAACAATCGGTCCTGCGTAGATAGTCTGCGCATCGGAACCGTACAGAACTTTCCATTGTCCTTGAGCAGGCGAACTTGGTCCTGAAAGATGACGACCAATCGTCCAGACACCGAGAAGGTACCCGTGTTATCGTTCCAGGTCCGCACCTGTCGCACATCCTCCAATGCGGGTTGCGCCGTCGATGTGGAGTCGTCGGCCGCTGGCGCACCGAAAGGATCGTCGCCAATAGGAGCGGGGTCTCCAAACAAATCATCAGCGGCTGGTGCAACGGCCGGAGCAGGGTCTCCGAACAAATCATCACCAGCGGGAACTGCCGGCGCGGGATCGCCAAACAGATCATCAGCGGCTGGTGCGGCAGCCGGAGCAGGGTCTCCGAACAAATCATCACCAGCGGGTACTGCCGGCGCGGGATCGCCAAACAGATCATCAGCGGCTGGTGCAGCGGCCGGAGCAGGGTCTCCGAACAAATCATCACCAGCGGGTACTGCCGGCGCGGGATCGCCAAACAGATCATCAGCGGCTGGTGCAGCGGCCGGAGCAGGGTCTCCGAACAAATCATCACCAGCGGGTACTGCCGGCGCGGGATCGCCAAACAGATCATCAGCGGCTGGTGCAGCGGCCGGAGCAGGGTCTCCGAACAAATCATCACCAGCGGGTACTGCCGGCGCAGGATCGCCAAACAGATCATCAGCGGCTGGTGCGGCGGCCGGAGCAGGGTCTCCGAACAAATCATCACCAGCGGGTACTGCCGGCGCGGGATCGCCAAACAGATCATCAGCGGCTGGTGCGGCGGCCGGAGCAGGGTCTCCGAACAAATCATCGGCCGAAGGCATGGGCTCGGCGGCAGCCGGAGCAGGATCGCCGAACAGGTCATCGGCGGCTGGTGCGGGCGCTTCCGCTGCCGGAGCGGGATCTCCGAACAAGTCATCGGCCGAAGGCATGGGCTCGGCAGCTGCCGGAGCAGGATCGCCGAACAGGTCATCGGCGGCTGGTGCGGGCGCTTCCGCTGCCGGAGCGGGATCTCCGAACAAATCATCGGCCGAAGGCATGGGCTCGGCAGCTGCCGGAGCAGGATCGCCGAACAGGTCATCGGCGGCTGGTGCGGCACTTCCGCTGCCGGAGCGGGATCTCCGAACAAATCATCGGCCGAAGGCAAGGGCTCGGCAGCTGCCGGAGCAGGATCGCCGAACAGGTCATCGACAACACTGGTTTCAGGAGCAGCGGGCTCGACAGGTGCTGCTGCTGCCGGTGCAGCTTCGACTGGAGCCGGAGCAACCACAGGCGGTGCAACCGCAGACTCTGGCATGGTATCGGGCTTGGTCAAGCCATCCGCGATGCTGGACGATGTCTCGGGGACCTCTGCAACGTCCGAAGGGCTGGCAGGCGCAGAGCTGACATCGCTCGATTCATGCAGGATGGAGCCGCCCATCAGGCTTTCCGATGCGCAACAATCAGGAGCCGGAACGCAGTTAGCTTCCGAAGTAATCACCGGGTAAGCGTGAGAAACCTGAGGCTCTCCGCAAATCGGCTCCATGGTGACCACTTCGCACACGGGCTGGCAATAATTCGTCTCAGCCCGATGCTTAAGCCAACCGCGGAGACAACGCCCCGCCCAAGCTGGATTGAAGGTAAAAAGAACTGCGAGAGCCGCTACCAATGTGCAGCGAGTCCAGTACCGAAAGCTTTTTGACATGTCGCGTCCCCGTTGATCGGGTCGTATCGAAATTGGGAAGAATCCAAAAGAGAATCTGGTTATGCTAGTCAGTTCATTCGAACCGATCAACTAAGCCATGCTAGCATTTATGGGGCAGAAGCACGCAAAAAACCCGAAAGTGTGCGGGGTAGGGGGGCAAAATCAGTTGTGCCAGTCACAGCAATTGCCTGTTCGCATTGGACTTGGCGGCTGCTGGCCATCCAAAGCGGCGGGTAGGTACGGCCCTCGCCTGAAACGCTGAGAGAACTGAAAAATCGCGGGCTAGGGTCAAGTTTCTTTGTTTTTGCGGACAACAGGTGGCAAAATGGAATCTTTGCCGCAGGAGGGTCTCGCCCCGGGCACCCTGCATTCCGTTAGAATTCAGCAGGCAATCTGGCGCCGAACTTGGCATCATTCAAGAAATGACTGTCGCATCTTTTGATGGTGGCATGACGCTCCGAGGTGCTGATCGCCGGAAAACAGGACAGTAATTCATCGAACGCT
>CAVPPY010000092.1:0-357338 GCA_963707245.1 Pirellulaceae bacterium | reverse complement strand
TCACGGATGCTGACACATTTCTACCCGGTGCATCGCTTTCGCACGTTGGTGGTTCGCTGCTCGGACTAGCCGCCTTAACTGCCGGGGGACGATTGCTGATTCCACGCGGAAGCGGAGGCCCCGAAATCCTGTTGCTGTTCCGCGAGTTTCAACCCAGCCTACTTTGGATGCTACCGGCGGCCTTGATTGCCTTGGTGCGAGAGCATGCTGCAGACGCGAGCGATTTCGCTTCGATCCGCTTGTGTTCGTCGGGTGGCGACAAGGTTTCCGCCGAGCTGGAACGCGAATTCACCGCGATCGCCGGATTTCCAATCGATGAAAGTTATGGAATGACCGAGATCGGACTTGCGACCATTAATCCGCCAGCGGGCGAAAATCGGCTGGGTTCGATCGGCAAGCTCTGTCCGGGATACGAGATGTCGCTGCGTGACGATTCTGGTGCGGAAGTGCCTGTTGGCACACCGGGCCGGCTGTGGATCCGCTCCAGGGCGAATATGGTTGGATACTGGGAAAACCCCGAGGCTACGGCGGAGACGATCGTTGACGGCTGGCTCGATACGGGCGACTTGATGAAAGTGGATGCAGACGGATACCTATGGTTTTGTGGGAACCGCAGATCATCATCCACGACGGCTCGAATATCTGCCCCCAAGAGGTGGAGGAGGCACTGGCCGAGCACCCAGCGATTGCAGAGGTCGGGGTCATTGGCATTCACGATGCTGTGCATGGAGAGAACGTACGAGCTTACGTGACGCTGAAGGCTGGCAGTTTACCGCCAAACAGTACGGAGTTGATCCGCTTCGCCCGCGATCGAGTGGGCTATAAAGCCCCGGAGGAAATCGTGTTTCTGCCAGCAATGCCCCTCAATGCGACCGGCAAAATCGACCGCGCGGCGCGACTGCGGTTGGCCGAAGAGCGACTTGCCGCCCAGCGCATGGGCCGCCCGGAATGATCGGCCCAGCGTAACTGTCCATCGAAAAAGCCAGCGTTGAATAGCAGGTATTTCTAAAGCCGCTGCAGCAATGCTGACGGAAATGAAGTGAAATTCGTAGTGCGGTGGGAGCTGCAAGATAGCGTGCTTCAACCCGCTGGAAAATTGCGTCAAGAATGTCGCTCTGTGGTCGCCTGAATGCGACAGCGACAATCGGTTCTGTGAAAGCACGCATGAATCCGGTGAAATCTCGAGCCCAAGCCGCCAGGTCACCAGTTTCTGCCAATGCCGTATTAAAAGGAACTGGCACTTCGCAGTCTTCAGCCTTGAGGATGCGGTAATGCGCGGGCGAGTTGTTCGTCCTGTTCAAGCGGAGCCACCAATTCGTCAAGGCTGCGAAAGTAGATTGGAAAGACGAGATCGTCATAGAATTCGCGAGACAATTTTCCTTCCTCTACAAAATCCAGGATGCGCGTTGCTCAGTCCGTCGTAGATGCCGTTGTTGGTCGAGTACGCTGTGTTTCTTCCGAAAACCTGGACGAGCAGGTACCCGCCGCTGGATATCTCTTCTGCGGGGCGAACGGAATAGAATCGAAGGAGATCATTCGCTGCCTGGCGCTGAAAACGGCAACACCTCCCATGCGGTTACCCCGCTGCCTTCACGCGGCGCGTGGGGGCTGGGCTGCATTGGTAAGATAAAATTCGGCAAGGCGTCGGTTGGCATCGTCTCCAAGTATCCGATCGCATTGAAGGTCGTCGCGATGTTTAGGCTTTGTGCAGGCACGAGGCGGCTGAATGCGGAGCCGGCGATTGCACCTGTATAAACACGATCGCCTGTCAGGGCAGTATTTCCACTCGGAAATAAGTTCGTGAACAGCTGGTTGAAATCATTCGTTGGCAGGTCGCTCAGAAAAACCGAGATCGGCGAATCCGACACCTTTCGCAGGCTGCCAATCAATCGTTTCATAACATAGACAGCATTCCCCCCTTCGGATGAGCCGACATCCAAGATGGTGCACGGGGTCCCCTGGTCGTGGGAGCCCATCGAGCCCTCAATGGCTTCCTCAAGCCAAGGCAAGAACGGATCTATGGCAGCACGCTCTGTGCCCGAATGTGCATCGTAGTAACCGCCGGTCTTCATTCCCGTTATCGTTGACATTGAGACCGCTTCTCCTCAGTTTTGAGTTCAATGTAACAAAGATTCAGACTAGCAGATCTGATTGAGGCAACAACCGCCGCTGTGGAATGCCCCGACAAAAATACTCCACCTAGGAAACAGTGTTGACGCTCTGTGGCTGCCGGAACTTCCGTAACGCCGACTGAAGATCGCGCTCGCGGATGTTGAGAAAGCCGGCAGCGTCTGAATGGCAGAAGTCCAATCTTGTGCCTTTAAGTTGACCAGCACCTGTCCTTTCACCAGCCAGTGGTGGTTCTTACTCAAATAAGCTTGTGCGGACACGTCGGCCGGCAGTTGACCCTCCGCACTCAATTGAGTGCGGGCTCATTGAAGCCGGAGTCCTGGGCGCTCGCCAGTGACCGCCAAAGCCCTTCCGCACTCAATTGAGTGCGGCCTCATTGAAGCAGAATCGCTTGCATCCTGAGATGCATGCCTGCCGCGAGCAGTTCACCAACAACCAGTCGGGCGACTCGATAAAATCTGAATCCCGCCGGTCAGCGAACAGCACAGACCGGAGCAAAGAAGGCACGCATCGCAGTCGGCTGACCACGCGCAATGGAGGACACGTTTCGGACCGCGGGAAACGGGCTGAAGCTCGGCGGGACAAGCGTGGTTAGCGATGACCGTAGTTCCCCACCGCGTCCATAGCCCGGAAGAACTCTACTCTAGCCGCTTTACGTCCGACTCTCCCCTCAGGAACACGCTGCGCGGGAGCGGGAGTTAAAATCCCGTTGTTCGGTGACACCGTGAATTCGGTAAGCCCTCCCGCGGCAGGTCAGATTACTTGGGAAGCAAGGCGAGCACCGATTGGCTGGGGCGGGCGATGATGTGGGCGGCAATCAATTTGCCTAGCCCCTCGACGCGGGGACGGGCGGCGTCCACCGCAGCACTGACGGCGGCTACGTCACCGCGAATGACAATCGTTATGTAACCGCCACCTAACTTTTCCTTGCCGACCACCTCAACCTGGGCTGCCTTGCAAGCCGTGTCGATGGCTTCAAACACAGCCGTAAATCCTTGGGTCTCGATAAACCCTAGCGCTCCCAACAGATTCGGAACTCACAGATTTTTCCTTGTCGGAAACTGGCGATGTTGAAAGTTCATGAACAACGTTTTGTTGAATCAGTGGATTGAATTCGACCGGGCTGGCAATCGCCCGACGACCACCACTGCTCAGCTTGGGAATCACACAACTGACCGGCTTGCCCCGCAACTGTTCGGCCACCGCATGCCCGGCTTCCACGGCTGACCGCACCGAGTCCACGCGGCCTACAATCTTAATACAGGTACCGAGAAAATCATTTAATTCAACCTGCCACAATTGGACGTCCGCCGATTTCTCCATCTGCATCCAAGGCGGCCATGGCGGGCGTCCAGCCGGTCGTTTCGACTACGCCAAAGGCTTGGGCTGAATTTGGAAGTGCTTCCACGGCACGTCTCGGTTGGAATGGTGTAGCAGGCAACCTACATTCTAATTGCCAATCTGGGTTGTCCAAATCGGCAGCACATTCTCGTTGACGAGCCGACCTGGATTTCGCTCTCGTGAACTGTCAACAATATAGCGGAGGGTGATCGCGGCAGGCGGAGTCGCCGAGACCCCCGGAATCAGGAAAGAACCGAATTCTGGCGAATCCGGCTACGGTAAGGAAAAAGAAGCGAATCCGGCTACGGTAACGAAAAGAAGCGAATTCGGCCATGCTAAGGAAAGAGAGCCGGATTCGGGCGAATCCGGCTTTCGTACCATCTCATCTTGACTGAGTACTGGCGGGAATGAGTCACGTCGCGGGAGCGTGACCCGGGTTAGCAGGGCATGGTTTTCTAGCTACCAGATGCGGACTCGATCCTCGGGTGCAATGTACATGGGATTATCGGGTTGAATGTCAAAGGCATCGTAAAAGGCATCCATATTGGACAGGATCCCATTGCAGCGATATTCGCTGGGCGAATGGTTGTCGACGACCAGTCGCTTGCGCAATTCTGGCTCGCGGTATAGACGCCGCCAGATCTGGGCCCAGCCGTGAAAGAAGCGTTGATCGCCGGTCAGTCCATCGATGACCGGTGCGGGCTGGCCATCCAGCGACATGCGATAAGCCTCGTAAGCCACGGCCATGCCGCCCAGATCGCCGATGTTCTCGCCGAGGGTCAATTCGCCGTTAACGCACTGTCTTCAAAGGGCTGATAGCGCTGTACTGCTCGGTCAGTTTGGCGGCCCGCCGCTCGAACTCCGCCCGATCCTCCTGGCTCCACCACATGCGCCATTTCCGATCACCGTCGAATTGGCTGCCCTTGTCATCAAAACCATGGCTGATTTCGTGGCCAATGACGCCCCAATCCCGCCGTAGTTGACCGCATCATCGGCGTTCAAATTGAAAAAGGGTGGTTGCAGGATAGCGGCGGGGAAGACGATCTCATTCATGGTGGGATTGTAGTAGGCATTGACCATCTGAGGATTCATGAACCACTCGTTGCGGTGGATGGGGCCCACCCAGTTTGCCAAGCTCGCGTTCATACTCCACCGCGGCCGCTCGCAAATAATTACCAACCAGATCATCGGGCTTGATTACCGATTTGAATAGTGCTCCACTCGTCGGGATAGCCGATCTTGGTGGTGAACTTGGCCAGTTTTTCGTGAGCTTGCTTCTTGGTGGCTGGGCTGATCCAGTCCAAATCGACGATGCGTTTGGCGAAGGCCTTTTTTCATTATCTCCATCTCGACCATCCGCTGCTTGGCCTCGGGTGGAAAATGCTTTTCCACATACAACTTGCCAACCACCTCGCCCAAGATGCCATTGGAGGCCTCGACGCCGCGACGCCATAACGGCAATTGTTCTTCAATACCGCTCAAGGCCGTTTGATGAAAATCGAAATGCCGTTTCTCTAACTCCTCGGTCAAATCTACCGCAAAGGCATCGATAACTCGAAACATGTAGTACTGATGCCATGTGGAGAGCGGAACGTCGGGAATCAGGGCATTAGACTTTCCACATAGCTCGGCTGGCGAACCACGAATTCGCTCTGATCTTCCAGACCCAACAAATCCAGATAGGTCAAGGTTTCGAAATTGTTCGTGAGCTTGACAAATTCAGAGCGCGAGAGTTTGTTGTAGGTCGCATTGGGATCCCGATTCTCGACGCGCATCCCATGGATCTCGGCCAACCGGGTCTCCAATTCCAGAATGGAGCGGGCTGCCGCGGGTGCGTCGGCGATGCCAAAGGCCGTCAGCATGTCGACCATATACTCCTCGAATGCCCGGCGGGCCTCGACATACTGACTGTCATCGGCCAGGTAGTAATCGCGATCGGGCGGTACATTTTTCGCCTCGGTGGCATAAACCGTGTATTGCACGCTGTTTTTGGCATCGGGGCTGACGTACAAGGCCAGCGGACCGGCAATACCCTTGCGCAGCAGATTGGCGGCGACCTTGGCCATGCTTTCCGCATCGGTGGCCGCCTGTATTTCGGCCAACAGCGGTTGGATGAACTGGGTTGCCCGGCGACTGGCCAATGCCAGGTTGGTGTAACTCTTGAAAAAGTCACGCCGCTTTTTGTGATTCGCTGCCCTGCGGCACTCTTCGGCCGCTCCTCTTCGATCAACTCACGAATGGCTTCCTTGGCACCGTCATCCAGTTGGAGAAAGAGCCGTAATTGGATTGATCGGCGGGATTTTTGTATGTTGTAGCCGGCTTCGTTGGCGTACTCGTAGAAATTGCTGCCTGGCTTTAAGGTGCTACTGACCTGATCGAGCTCGATACCCGACAGTTTTTCGGCGTTAGCCTTCTTTTCCGGGTTGGCCTTTTTTACAGGGCCGGCCTTGTCCAGCCGGCTGGTCGGCAGCGGACAACGAGAGGGACAGCGAGAAGCACGCGGCCAGGGCAAAAAACAGAGTTTTCATCGGAGATCCTGAGTTTCCGGTAAATATTTTAACGCCAGTGGCAAGGATTTTCGAAGACCAAGGGGTCTGCGCCACGCTTTCTGCATCCATGCGTTAGGCACTCGCTTTGACGCCATCAGCTCCCTAAAGAAGCTCACAACGTTCGATAAATTAATGTTAATTTGTCCAACCATCATCGCGTCGGAGCGTGATGGCTACATTTTCGCCATCATCACGTCGGAGCGTGATGGCTCATTAATGATGCGTCAGTTATTTATCGACTGATGCCTAGTATCGCCAAACCGAGGCAGCTTGCCAACTGATGGTCGAATCATAATACGGTTTAAAACCTAAAACGGATGCGGCCCAGCGTCGCGAGGAATCGGGCGAGAAACAGCATGACCAGCAAGACAACACAATCCATGGACACTGCAAGAATGCCGGGCGGCACCGCGGGCCAAGTGGCCGGGGGTCGCCTGTACGTGATCATCTTCGAGGCAGACGCGGCCGGCCAGCTGTTTGATATTGTGCTGCTGATTGCCATCATGCTGAGCATTGTCGTGATCAGCTTGGAGACCGTCTCGCCGACCATGGATCCTTGGAAACCTCAATTGGAGGCTGTGGAATGGGGCCTGACCCTCCTGTTTACTGCCGCGAATACATCGCCCGACTGTTGTGCGTCCCTAAGCCACTGAAATACGTATTCAGCTTTTTCGGCATTGTGGATTTGTTGGCCTGCCTACCGCTTTATTTGACGCTGTTCAGTGGCTTGGACTCCAAGTCCTTGGTCATCGTCCGCAGCATCCGACTCCTTCGCGTATTCCGCGTGTTAAAAATGATGCGCATGCTGAAAGAGGCCCATGCGCTCAATTTGGCTCTGTGGCAGAGCCGCGAAAAGATCATGGTATTTTTGGCATTCGTACTGGTAGCGGTGACGATTAGCGGGACCGTGATGTACGTCGTCGAGAAAGGCGGAGAGACGAATCAATTCGCATCGATCCCGGAATCGATGTACTGGGCCGTCGTGACCATAACCACCGTCGGATATGGCGACATCGTGCCCCACACCGTTGTCGGCAAGATGATCTCCGCGGCTCTCATTCTGCTCGGCTACAGCATGATCATCGTGCCTTTGAGCGTGGTGTCGGCGAACTCGATGCGCAGCACAAACGATCGGCGACCACCAGGACCTGCTCTCACTGTTTTCGCAAAGGACGCTTGCCGGACGCAAATTACTGCGAACGTTGTGGCGAAAGGCTGGTAACCACCACCGCAGATGAAAACCCGTAGTTGATCGAACAAGCTGAAGAGGGTGAGACTGGCCTGACGAATTGTCGTTAAGTGGCAAGAGAGGCCGTAATTGGCCCTGCGGCTGATGCGCTGATCAACCCGAAAATTAAAGCTGGCGAAGCATTAGAGCTATCGCAGTCGCCGGAGTCGCCAGACGTCGAGGGAGTCATGGGAAGAACCGAATTCTGGCGAATCCGGCTACGCGGAACCTGAATGGGAAGAACCGAATTCTGGCGAATCCGGCTACCCTGTACCGATCTCAGGGGTTATCCAGCGCATCGATCCCGAAGGGATCACAGCCATTAGCCGGTGGTAAGCGCAGCGCCACCACCGGTACGCAGCACCGAGAGCATTGATCCCGAAGGGATCGCAGCACATCGACATCCGTCATGAACCGAATTCTGGCGAATCCGGCTACGCGGATTCTGAAAGGGAAGAACCGAATTCTGGCGAATCCGGCTACCTGAATCTGAAAGGGAAGGAACCGAATTCTGGCGAATCCGGCTACGCGGAACTGATCGTTGGCGCGGCCAGCTTTCGGACCAGCAAGGCCAAGGGGGCGAGCAATAGGGCGGCGACCAGCATGGCCAATCCGCTGGGTGCTGCCGGGAGCAGAGACTGGAGCTCTACCAGCCAACTCCATTGCGCGCGGAACAACATTAGGCCTAGCCAAAGCCAAACCAGCATATCACCCAATTCTGCAGTCTGGCGAAAGCGACGCAGGCAGGCAATGGCCAGGCAGGCGGCCAGAAAGCTAACCCAAGCCAAGGGCAGCACGGCCTGCCAGCCGACGATTGCCCCGGCAACGGCCATGCCACATAAATACTGCCTGGCTTGCCGGGTCCTCAGGTCGCCGCTGATCAGCGTGCGATCGAATTGGACGTACAGGATTGGGGCCAGCAGACGTGCCACGGCCATGCCGGCCGCCATGCCACACACGATGCTGACCAAGGCATCCAGTCGCGCGGCCAGTCCACCCGCCGCGACTTGCCCCTCTCGCCAGCGCTGGATAATCCACTCGGGACGGATTTGGGTGGCCACCAGCCAGGGCACGAGTGACCAGGCAAACAAGCGGAGTGGCACCGGCTGACGACGAACGGCAATCAGCCCAGCAGCCATCAGCCCACACAAGGCAAACAGATAAGTCAACGAACGAATCATCAGCTGGGCGGTGAAGCGCGTGCCAAGCAGACCTCCGCCGCCCAACTGCGATGCCTTCAGGCCAGGCAGATTTTGACCGGCCGAGGATATCTCAGTCACATACACGAATAGAAAAACCAGGCCGACGGTCAGTTCAACCAAAGGGTATTGAACGGAAATGGGCAGCCGACAGGTTCGGCAACGGCCGCGCAATTTGAGCCAAGCCAAAACAGGAACATTATCTACCCCGCGAATCGGCGTTTGACAGTAGAAGCATCCCGAATGACCCCCGATGTGTCTGCCCAAGGGCAATCGAAAGGCAACCACATTCAGAAAACTGCCGACCGAGGCTCCCATCGCCACGAACCAGGCTGCAAAGGTAGCATCCAGACAACTGGCCACGAAGGCCAACCCCCAATCGATACCATAGGAACGTCGCCCGTGGCTGAACCCGCCCACCAGCGTTTGGATGGCCACGTAGGCAATCACGGCCAGCAGAATCCCCAGCCAGGCCAGGCGATAAGGCCAGTTCGCGTGTTTTCTTTTGGTGCGAGGCATCGCGGCGGCTTGAAGCAAGACAATGATGGACAGGGGAGTTTACTGCGCGTGGGGCATCGTTCGATAAATTACCGTGCAATTTGTCGGGTTACCATCACGACGGAGCGTGATGAGTGATATTTTTGCGCAACATCACGGCGGAGCGTGATGAGTACGTTATTTGCGAACATCACGACGGAGCGTGATGAGTACATTATTGCAACATCACGACGGAGCGTGATGAGTACGTTATTGTCGAACATCACGGCGGAGCGTGATGAGTACATTATTGTCGGGCATCACGGCGGAGCGTGATGAGTACATTATTGTCGAGCATCACGGCGGAGCGTGATGAGTACATTAATCAAGCGACCGTTATTTTTCGAACGATGCTATCCAACTTAGGAACTGCATGACAAACATTATCCCATCCGAAGTCCCCAGCCTGCGCATTCGTCTGGTAAATGATCGTGCTGTTCAGGGCGAACGCAAGTGGGTGCTGTACTGGATGACTGCATTTCGACGCACGCGTTACAACTTTGCCTTGCAGCGCCGGGATGCGGCCCTGGAACTTGGCAAGCCGCTGGTCATTTTGGAAGCTCTCCGCGTCCGCTATCGCTGGGCATGCGATCGCTTTCATCGCTTTGTGGTTGAGGGCATGCGTGATCATCAGCGGCAGCTCGCTGGTGGTAAGGTTGTGTACTATCCCTATGTCGAGCCACGGTCGGGTGCCGGTGCGGGGTTGATCGAAGCGTTGGCCGCTGAGGCTTGCCTGGTAGTAACCGACGATTATCCCTGTTTCTTTCACCCACGGTTGATTGCCGGCTTGGGTGCACGATTGCCGGCACGGCTGGAAGCCATCGATTCGAATGGCCTCATGCCCTTGGCCGCCGAGCAACGCACCTTTACCGTGGCCCACTCCTACCGTCGCTTTATGCAGAAGGCACTGCCCGAACATTTGCAGAGCATGCCCGAGGCCGATCCCCTGACGGCTAAGGCGCTGCGGAATCTGGCTCAGCTCAAGGAACTGCCCGAACGCATAGCAAAGCGTTGGCCGAGGGCTGACCTGGAGACGTTGCTCAAGCCCGCTGGACTGGCGGGCTTACCCATCGACCACAGCGTCGGCCCGAGTGTGGTTGTCGGGGGCAGCGTCGCAGCCACACGCCTGCTGGAATCTTTTACGACCAGCAGACTAGCGACTTATGCCGACGATCGAAATCAGCCCAATCTGTCGGGCTCGAGTGAACTCTCGCCGCATCTGCATTTTGGTCACATCAGTGCGCACGAAGTATTCGCCGAGGTCATGGACGCCGAGGGTTGGCATCCTGGCAAATTGCGAAAGCCGAATGGAAAGGTCAACGGATTTTGGGGAGTCAGCGAAAACAGCGAGGCCTTTCTGGATCAACTCTGCACCTGGCGCGAAATCGGTTTCAATATGTGTTGGCGCGAGCCCCATTATGATCGCTTCGAGTCGCTGCCCGATTGGGCGCAGAAGACGCTTGAGCAGCATCGTGCCGACCAGCGGCCGAAGATTTATTCGTTGCAGGATTTTGAGCAAGCCCGCACGCATGATGTGATTTGGAATGCCGCCCAACGGCAACTGGTACGCGAGGGCCGCATCCACAACTACATGCGGATGCTGTGGGGGAAAAAGATCCTGCACTGGACCGATTCACCGCGGCAGGCATTGCGCATCATGATTGAACTCAACAACAAATACGGCTTGGATGGTCGCGATCCCGAATTCCTATAGTGGCATTTTTTGGGTGCTCGGTCGCTACGATCGCGCCTGGGGACCAGAACGCCAGATTTTTGGCAAAATCCGCTACATGACCAGCGAGAATACTGCCCGCAAGGTCAAATTGGATGCATATCTCGAGCGCTATGCGGAATAAAGCATGCTGGGGCTGGTTTACCAGGAGATTTCTGATAAGCCAGGGCTTCAAACTAGGCAATCTCTTACGTGAGCGAAAGTGGCGCTGAGCACTCGGTGTTCTTCAAAACCGGTGCGCTTAGCGCCATCCGCTCAGTTTGAAAAACTGCGATCAGCCCTGTCTGAGAAGCCCAGCGCCTTTGCGAGAAGCGTGGGCTGCGGATAAGATCATGGTTATGCCGCTTGGCAGAGCATTTACCACTGTTTAGCAAATCATTCGATGACCAAACACATCTTCGTAACCGGCGGCGTCGTCAGCTCGATTGGCAAGGGCCTCACCAGCGCTTCGATCGGCATGCTGCTCGAAGCTCGCGGCTTGCGGGTCCGCATGCAGAAGCTGGACCCCTACATCAACGTCGATCCGGGGACGATGAGCCCCTACCAGCACGGCGAGGTGTATGTGCTGGACGATGGCAGCGAAACGGACCTCGACCTGGGGCACTACGAACGCTTTACCGATGGGCCGCTGACCCGCGATTCGAACTACACCACCGGCCAGATCTACCTGTCGGTCATTGAGAAGGAACGCAAGGGCCAGTTCCTGGGCAAGACGGTCCAGGTCATTCCGCACATTACCGATGAGATCAAGAGTGTCATTCGCAAGGTCGGCGAGCAGGATGTGGATGTAGTCATCACCGAGATTGGCGGAACGGTCGGCGATATCGAAAGCCTGCCCTTCTTGGAAGCCATTCGCCAATTTCCGCTGATTGCCGGCCACGAGAATTGTCTCTATATTCACCTGACGCTGGTGCCCTACCTGAAGGCAGCCGGCGAACTGAAGACCAAGCCCACGCAGCACTCGGTGGGCCAATTGCGGCAGATCGGCATCCAGCCGGATATTTTGATTTGTCGCTGCGAGCAGCCCATTTCGCGCGATGAGCGAGAGAAGATTGCCCTGTTCTGCAATCTCAAGCCGCAGGCGGTCATCGAGGAACGCGACAAGGACTTCTCGATTTACGAAGTCCCGTTGAGCTTGGTCTCCAACGGCCTGGACGAATTGATCGTCAAGCGACTCGGGCTTGACGGCCGGTTCTCCCAATCTCGAACCAATCAACGAAATTCTGCATCGCCTGCGCAATCCCAAGCATGAGATCAGCATTGCCGTGGTCGGCAAGTACGCCGAACACAAAGATGCTTACAAGTCGATTTACGAATCGCTTGGATCATGCGGGCATTCATCATCACGCTCAAATTCGGATTGGCCGCATCCAAAGTGCGGATATCGAGAACGAAGGTCCCGAGTGTCTGCTGTCGGGCTACGATGGCATTCTGGTTCCTGGCGGTTTTGGTGAACGCGGCATCGAAGGCAAGGTACAAGCGATTCGCTATGCGCGAGAAAAGGGGATCCCCTTCTTCGGCATTTGCCTGGGGATGCAGTGCGCGGTCATCGAATATGGTCGGCAACGTCATTGGGCTGGCCGATGCCCACTCGACCGAATTCGACAAGAACACGCCGCATCCGGTGATTTGCCTGCTCAATGAACAGCAGGAGATCACGCAAATGGGTGGCACCATGCGGCTGGGCAGCTCAACCCGCCAAGCTCGTGCCGGGCAGCGTGGCCCAAGCGGCCTATGGCTGCGAAGAGATCGCCGAGCGACATCGCCATCGCTACGAATTCAACAATACCTATCGACAGCAGTTTGAAGCCAATGGCATGCGTTTTTCCGGAACCAGTCCCGACGGCGGTTTGGTCGAGATCGTCGAAGTTGCCGGATCGCCCTTGGTTTGTTGCCGTTCAGTTTCACCCAGAATTCAAGTCTAAACCAACCGCGGCGCATCCCCTGTTCGCGGGCTTTATCGAAGCTGCGATCGAGCGCCGCGAGCGGCGGCAAAAGAAAGTGAACGCGGCCGCCGAAACGCACTCCCCTGCGTCTTGAAAACTGTTTGTTCAGCTCGAAGGGCGGCCCGATTCGCGACCATGTAGTTGAGGAAACCAGCATGACAGACTCCAACCAGGAACCCAAGCTGATCATCGACGAAGACTGGAAGACTCGCGTTCAGCGAGAGAAAGAAGAGCTCGAAAAACAGAAGCAGACCGCCTCCAGCCAGCCAGCGGCGCGGCAGAACAGGCCAGTGCTTCGGAAGCAGTGCTGAAGACCAGTGCTTCAGAAAAGGCCAGTGCTTCAGAAAAGGCTGGGGCGGCGACGGGCGATGCGCAGCAATTACCGCCGGCTTCCTTGATGCTGTTGGTCGCCAGCCTGGGTACGCAGGCGATGGTTGCCCTGGGCCTGATGCCCAAGCTGGCCAGCAGGCAGAACCCGCCGATCCGGTCATGGCCAAGCACTTTATCGACCTGATCGCCGTGATTGAGGAAAAAACCAAAGGCAATTTGACTGCGGATGAGAATCAGTATGTGCAAGAAACACTGTATTCGTTACGCATGGCCTTTGTGGAAGTCAAGAAACGCGACAAGTCCTAATTGAATAGCACGAAACGAAGCATGATCAATCATGAACTCAAACAGCAGATAGTTCGCAGTGTGCTGTCGAAGGTCCGCATGCCTGGTCAGTATGTTGGCGGCGAACGAAATATCGTCGTCAAGGATCATGGGGAGGTGGCGGGCAAACTATGTTTGTGCTTTCCGGATGCCTACACGATTGGCATGAGCCACCATGGATTGCAGGTCCTGTACTCGCTCATGAATCGTCCGCGACGATTGGGCCGCCGAACGCTGCTTTACGCCCTGGCCGGACATGGAGCAACAGTTGCGGCAGCTGCGGATCTGCCGCTGTATTCGCTGGAAACCTTCACACCGCTGCAGCCATTTCGATGTGGTTGGCTTTTCCTTGCAGTACGAGATATCGTCGCCCAACGTGCTGACCATGCTCGACTTGGGAGGCATTCCCTTGCGGGCCAGTCAGCGCACGATGGCCGATCCGCTTGATTCTGGCCGGTGGCCCGTGCACCCAGAATCCAGAGACCATGGCCGAGTTCATCGACTGTTTCGTCACGGGTGATGGCGAACCGTCTTTGCCTGATGATCTGCGATCTATGGCTGGAACTGCGCAATCAAGCCGAAAGAACGTGGGGGTTGGCTGGGCGGCGAAGCTGGGCGTACAGCCAGCGCGCAGAGGCTCTGGCTGAGATTGGCACGCCGACTTGCCCTACGCTTATGTACCGCGTTTCTACGATACCCGAGTATCGAGACGGGCGCATCGTCGTCCTGAATCGCGCTCGCGGAGCGATGTTCCCGAAACCATCGAGCCCTGCGTCATCCGCGATCTGGAGAGCATCCCGCTGCCCACATGCGCCAGTGGTACCCTATGTCGAGTGCGTTCACGATCGCATTGCCATCGAGATCATGCGCGGCTGTCCTTGGCAGTGTCGTTTTTGCCAGAGCACGGTCATCAAGCGACCGCTGCGGATTCGCTCGCGTGGATACGATCATCAACGCGGCCATGGAGAGCTACCGGAATACGGGCTTCAATGAAATCAGCATCCTCTCGCTATCCAGCAGCGACTATCCGCATTTCGAAGAACTGGTCACGCGGCTGAAGGCAGACCTTCAATCCCTTGGGAGTCAACATCTCGGTACCGAGCCTGCGGGTCAACGAGCAACTGCGGACGATCGCCGACCTGGTTGGCAATGGCCGTCGGGCGGGCTTAACGCTTGGCCCCCGAGGTGGCCCGCGATGACATGCGCGAGCAAATCCGCAAGAAGATCAAGAACGAAGATTTGTTCGAGGGCTGCCGCGTGGCCTTCAAGAACAACTATGAGTCCGTCAAGCTCTACTTTCTGTGCGGTCTTGCCGGGCGAGCGGCCCGTCGATCTGGATGGTATCGTCGAGATGGCCGAAACGATCGCCCGGATCGGCAAGGAGGTCAAAGGACGCTATCCCAAGGTCACGGCCAGCGTGTCCAATTTTGTGCCCAAGGCACATACGCCCTACCAATGGAACGGCATGCAACGCCGCGAGTATTTCCAATGGGCTCACAAGTACCTGTGGCAGAAACGCAATATTCGGTCGGTGAATATCAAATGCCACAACATCGAAACCAGCTTGCTCGAGGGTGTGCTCAGCCGCGGTGACCGCCGTACCTGCGATGCCATTGAACTGGCCTGGCAACGTGGGGCCCGCATGGATGGCTGGACCGAAATGCTCGACGCCGCATCGCTGGTGGCAAGGCATTCGAGGATTGCGATATCGATATTGAGAAGACAATTGCATGAGCCCTACGAGCTGATGTCAAAGCTGCCCTGGGATCACGTGAACGTCAAGTATGGTCGCGAGTTCCTGGAAAAAGAGCAAAACCGTTCCGTGCTGCAGTTGGATGCCATGGCGGACTGCCAAGTAACGCGACTCCCTGGATCCTCCATTTAGCCTTGGCGTTATATGCCGGACATTGTTCCAACTGAAACCCATTCCGCAGTCTCGCTCGGCATTTTGCTGCTGGCTTCGCTGGCTGGGCGGGATCCTAGCCGACCTGCTGCGCATTCCCAAGGTAACCGCCTATCTGCTGGCTGGCATGGTGGTGGGACCAAGCGTGTTAAACGCCAGTCAGCCAGGAACACATCCATCACCTCGAGCCGTTGACCAAACTGGCCATGGCACTCGTGCTGCTAGAGCTAGGCTGTCAGTTTCCGCTTGGCCAACCTGCGACCGATTCTCGACGTGCGCTGTGGCTGAGCGCCGGCGAATTGTTGATCACTTTCCTGATAGTCAGCTCTTGCCATTCTGGCTATTCAGTGGCAATCTAGCCGGCCGCTGTCTTGCTGGCTGCCCTGGCCCTGGCAACCGCCCCGGCCACCACGGTGCTCGGTGCTGAAGGAAGCCAATTCAGAGGGTCCCGTTACCGAGTTGGCGGGAGTACTGGTAGCGTTGAACAACGTCGCGGCCATCATCGTATTTGAGTTCGTGTTTCTCGTGCCGCCAGTCTGCTTTCCGGGCGACAGGCAGTACTGCTCCTCTGCCCAGATGGGCCGTCTCGTGGCCGACCTGGGTGGTGCCTGCCTGCTCGGTATCGTCGGCGGCCTGGTGATTGGTTACAGCAGCGGATCTGCTAAGTCGCAGTCGCTGGCTGGTGATGATCCTGGCCGTGGCCATTCTAATGCTCGGGACTGTGCGAATCGTGGGACATGCCCTACATGCTGGCTTTTCTGGTGGCTGGCATCGTGCTGGTCAATACGTCCGACGCCGCCAACGAGCTGCTGGGTGAGAAAGAAAAGATTACGGGCCTGTTGGTCGTCGTGTTCTTTGCCGTGCACGGTGCCGAGCTGCAGTTGCAGGCTTTCATCGCGGCCGGCATTGCTGGGCGTTGTCTACATTCTGTCTCGCGACCGCCGGCAAGATTCTGGGTATTCGGTTGGCCAGCCGCTTGCGATCCGAAACCGCCACCGTGCGGCGATATCTGGGCAGTTGCATGCTCGCCCAAGCCGGTGCGGCCATCGCCCTGGCCACCTTGCCGCCGAGCGTTGGCCGGAACTGGGCGAACAGTTGCAAGTCGTCATTCTTGGGATCGGTCGTCGTCTTCGAAATCTTTGGCCCGATCTGGATCCGCTGGAGCGTGCTCAAGGCGGGCGAAGTTCCGTTGGCACAGGCCATTTCCCACCGCACCGAGACCGCCGGTAGCCAGGCCAGCAAGATGTGGATGCGGACGCGCGAGGCATTGGGAGTACGCCCCAAGCACAATCCGGACATGCAATCCATGCAGGTCAGCGCCCTGTTGCGTGGCAATGTTTCGGGACTCGCGCAGACAGCGGAATTCGACGACGTGATCAGCTACATCCGCCGCAGCCACGACAACACCTATGTGGTCGTCGACGACCTGCAGCGCGTGGTGGGACTCATTCGCTACAAATTGCTGAGCGATACCTTTTTTGATGCCTCGATGGACACTTTGGTGCGGGCTGAAGACCTGGCGTCACCGCCTAGCGGCATCTTGACCCCCAGCGATCCGCTGGGGCTGGCCGTCGAGCTGTTTCGAACCTCAGCCGACGATATTTTGCCGGTGGTTTCGGCCGACGATTCACGAAGTTTCCTGGGAGTTGTGCGGCGCAGTGACCTGACCGACTTGGCCATGCGCTTCGCAGCTGAAGGATCGTGCTGTTTTCAATTGGGCTAGTGCTTCGTCCAACTTAAGAATTAGGGTTAGTCAAATCAGCCGATGGCGTTAGCCCCGGTTTCTGCAGAGGGAACCACGGCTAACGCCGTGCGGCTAATCCCAAACTTAAATTGTGCTGAAGCACTAGCGAGGCGTTTAGGTATAGAATTGTGGGTCCGGAAGAAGTGCTCTCCAGGGAAAGTGTGAGAATTGAGACGCGAAGAAATGGATGGGAATCGTTTTGAGTAGCCGGCCCTTGCCTTCAATTGACGAAATCCGCGAGCAGTTAATGCGCGACGCGCATGGCTTGGCGGTGGATGCCCGCAATTTGGCATGGCGCCGCGGCCTGTTACTGTGGCTGACGACCGTGTTGGCGGCTGTGGCCGTGTTGTTGGCTATCGATTTCTACTTGCAGCGTGAAGAATTTGGACTGCGATTGCTCTCCTTGGCAGCCTTACTGCTGGTGATGATCTACGCGGCGCGGCGATTCCTGGTCCCAGCCTGGAGCTTTGCCCCGACACCGCTGCACTTGGCCTCTTGGATTGAGAGCGTTCGTCCCGATTTGAAGGGACGGCTATCGACTGCACTCGAGATCGCCCAGACGCCTGCCCACGAAGATCGCTTTGGCAGCCTTCGCTTCCGCGAGGCGGTGTTGCAAGCCTGGGCAGCCGAGCCGCACAAGCCGGATTGGTCGTCCTATCTCGACTCGCGGCGACTGTGGCAGGCGTTGGCCTTGTTCGCCCTACCCTGTTTATTGCTGGGCAGCGGTCTGGCGCTTTGGCCTTCCCAAACCAAGCAGGCGGCCTTGCGTCTGCTGGTTCCCTGGCAACCGCGGACATGGCCACGGCAAGATCAGTTGGAAATCCAGAATTTACCTAGCGTGGTAGCCGTCGGTAGCGAATTGCAATTGGAGATCGTCGATCGCCATCCGCCCTTGCCGAATCAAGTCGATCTGTTGGTGCGATACGACGACTCGGCCGCCACCGGCCCCCAAACCTTGGCCACGAAGCAGATCGAGGGCTTGGCAATTGCCAATCTTGCCAGCCTGGAACGGGCCCTTGAGGTGCGAGCTGTCGGCGGCGACGATCAACAAATGCCCTGGCAGCGGATCGAAGTGATTTCTCCGCCCAGCCTGTCCGAATTCCGCTTCGTGATTCAACCTCCCGCATATTCCGGGCGCGAGTCGGCTGAGTTGGTTGGAAATCGCATTCAAGTGTTGGCAGGTAGCCGTGTGGCATTCCAGGGACGACTGGACGCTCCTGTGGCCGATGTAACCGTGGAATCATTGGATGCCAACGCTGCCAATCCCGAAATGCGGAATTGGAAGGTCGAACTGGATAGCGACCGGCAGACGTTGAGCATAGGTGGTGGGCGAGGAGTTGAGCTGACGCGGTCGCTGAGCTGGCGATTCATGCTCACCACCACGGACGGTTTGCGAATCGAGCAACCCCAGCCGTGGAACATCGAAGTCATTGCAGACGAACCGCCGCGGGTTTCACTCAACGGCCCGAGTATGGATCGCATGACCAGCCAGGCTGGCATCGAGCTTCGCGGCAGTGCCACAGATGACCTTGGCTTGCAAGACATTAGTGCGCATGCCAGCCTGGGCTCCCAAGCCGATGAATCGAGCATCAGCCGCGATTTGTGGCACAGCCAAGCCTCCACCACCCGTGAACAGCAGATCCAGCAGGTTTGGAATTTAGCACAGGATCTGGCCGCGCAGGCAACCCCGCCAGCCAACCTGACAAGCCAAGCGGACTCAAGCCAATTACCAGTTGGGCAGGTCGTTTATGTGTGGCTGCAGGCTCGCGATAGTCTCGGTCAGATTGGTCGCAGCCAAGTGCTGCGGCTCGAGGTCCAATCACCGCAAGAAATCTTGGAGGCCGTGCTCGATCAGCAAGCCGACCTGCTCCGCGGAATGCGTGAACTGGTGGACTCGCAACGCAAGAACCTGGCAACTATCGCAGCAAGCTGGCCAGCGTTTGAGTGACCAACAGACCCATTTCGCGGCAAGCGGTTGATTCTTTTGCTGGCGTGGCTGAAATGCAGCGGTCCATCACTCGCAGTCTGGCCGGCGATGAGGCCAGCATTTCCAAAAAGTTGGCGGATCTGCAGCGGCTATCCGAACTGAATGGACTCGACGGCACAACGACCACTCAGCCCATGCAGGCGCTGGGCCAGGCCATCGAGCAATTGTCGGATGGCATTCTGCCCGCCGCTCAGGCAGCCGCCGAGGCCGCGCGGCAAAGTGTTCGCGCGGGCTTTGACGAACAAGGCTCGGCAGACGCATCGATGGCCGCCCTGGCACGCCAGTCCACTGCAGCCCAGCAGCAGTCGCTCGATGCCCTGGACTCGCTGGTGGCGGGCGCGGATCGGAACGGGGCACTGCAAGATATCCAACGCAACTTTGACCGGCTGCTCAGGGAGCAAGGCGAGCTGGCAGAGCAGACGCGCGGCTTGCAAATGGATAACTTGAATAACAAGAATTCGGAGAATTTCACCAACAGGAAACAAATGCTTGGTAGCCAGCAGCTAGAGCTGGCGCAGCAATTGGACCAGTTGCTGGTCCGCGTGCAGGAATTCGCCGACGAGGAAGTCGATGAACACAGCCCCTGCTAGCCCAGCTGGAACAGGCCAGCCAGCTGTTGGCAGATGGGCAGACCAGTCGCTTTATGCGGTTGGCAACAGAGCAAATCGAAACGGTGCAGTTTGCGGCTGCCTCCAAGACGCAAGCGGAAGTCTCCCAATTGTTGGCCGATGCGCTGCGCAAGCTGCGACCGGCGGCGTCCAGTTCGGTAAGCTCCGATTTAGAGCGGCGGGCCAGCGAACTGCGCCAAGCGGGCGAGCAGCTATCGCAGCTGGCAGAATCCCAATCCGCACTGGCCGAAGCAATGCAACAAGCCCCAGGCCAGCGAACAGTTTGCCGAACTGGCCAATCAGCAGGCCAGCTTGAACCAATCGACCGAGCGTCAAGCGGAACAAATGGATGCCCAGGGCGATCGCCAATCTGCCACTGCCATACGTGACGCTGCACAGCAACAAAGCACCGCGCAGCAAGCGGCGGAAGAACAGCGTATGCAATCCGCCTCGCAAGCCGCACAGCAAGCGGCCGAATCGCTGCACAGCGCCGCTGAGCAAATCGAGAATCGAGCTCAGGAGGTTGACCGCCAAGCCCAACAACAACAGCTGTACCGGCTGGCCAATCGCCTGGAACAGCTGATCGCCCAACAGCAGCCCATTGTCGAGCGACTGCAGGCCATTGCGGAGCCTCCCGCTGGCGCTGTACCCGTGGAGGCTGTTCCCGTCGACGAAGTGCTTGTCGACGAAGTGCTTGTCGACGAGGCACTCTCCCGCAGATTGGCGGCCGAACAAGAGACCGTGCGTCAACTGTTGAATGAAACTCGGGTCCCAAATCGATCGACTGCCCACCTTCGACTGGAGCTTGCAACGCGCCGAACAAGATATGTCACGAGCCAGCGCTGCGGCAGAACGCTTTCGCATCAAGCCGGACGCACTGGTCGCGGCCAGCGATGCCCTGCGAAAGTTGCAATTGGCGGCCGCTGCTACTCAGCTTCCTCCGCCAACGACCGAACCAGATCCACAGGCCGAAGATGGGCAAGCATCCGCGGCCCAAGCCGACGAACCGCATGAATCGATTCCACCCCTGGCCAGCCTCAAACTACTGCGCGGCTTACAACATGAGCTCAACCAACAAACCCAGCAGCTGGCTACCGATCCGGACCCGATCTGGCGGAATCGGCGATTGTCCGATCTGTCGCAACAGCAGCTCGCACTAGGAGAACAACTCGGGCAATTGCTTCAGGAAATCAACGCGCAACCCAATCCGCAGAAATGAACTGCTCGGCGATCACCGTGAATAACACCCCGAAACTCTGAATAACTCGCACGCACGACAGATGACGACCAGCTATATGGCAAAACAACGACACACTCTACGTCCGACTTCCACACAGACACGGCAGTTCCGATCGACAACAGCAACCTTGCAGCTGGTGGCTAGCTGGCTGTGCGGTTGGATGCTTGCTTGCTCGGTGACGGCCCAGGAACTTATCTCCTCAGAAATTATCTCCTCAACAGGCACTTCCCAGCGCGAGTTCTGAGAAATCGGATTTGACCAAGGGCTTGCTCGATCTGCTAGGAACGCCAGCGACCAGTGAAAAACCGGGCGGCGTTCAACCCCCATCGCCGCCGGAATCGGCGAATGATCGTCCGCCGGCTGTCGACGAAGCGCCCAATCCTTTGCTGGTGGTGCGGCAACGCATGCTGACTGCAGCACAGTTGCTGTCACAAGGAGCCGTGGATGTACAAACGCAGACCGTACAGCAGGACATCGTGCAGCGACTGGATGAGCTGATTGCCCAATTCGAGCCGCCTGCCGGCTCAGCCTCGCCAACACCCCAGGCACCGGATCAAGAAAGCGGTCAGCAGAGCCAGGCCCCGTCCACAGCGAGGCAAGCCCCGGGCCGCAGCCAGCAGCAGAGCTCGGGCCCGACCGATGCCCCCGCTGCGGCCCAGCCTACTGGCTCGTCGGCATCGCCAACAGCCCAAGGAGAGCCGGCCCGCGTTGACCTGGCGGACCCCAAAGCCTTGCAACAAAGCGTATGGGGGCATTTGCCCGAGAAGCTGCGGACACAGATGCAATCGCGGATGGTAGAAGAGTTCCTACCCAGCTACCGCGAGCAGATCGAAGACTACTTCAAGGCACTGTTGGAACAAGAATAATGCAACCTCCCGCGCGATGGACAATGGGTCAACCGGCCGCTGGGATCGGTGTTTTCGGCCGGCCAACCACACGCAGGCGCGCGCTGTGTGCGGCGGCCGGCTGCGCGTCGCTCTGTCTACCCGCCTGGGCAACCGCACAGGACATTGCGCCTCGCAGCGATCTGGATGAACTCTATGATGCCGATGTTGATCGCGCGATCTGTCGGGGCCTCGAATTCTTGATGGCACGTCAACAAAGCGACGGAAGCTTTCAATCGGCTGAACAGGGCCGCTGGGTGGGCGTGTGCGCTCTGGTAGGCTTGGCCTTTCTGAGCCGCGGAGTCCGCTCTGGTGTGGGAGAGGCTGGACAAGCCCTGCGGCAGATTGGCAAGTATGTGCTTTCGCAAGTCCAAGCCAGCGGGTTTCTATCAGCCACGGGCGAAACCAGCCATGGTCCCATGTACGATCACGGATTTGGCACCTTATTCTTGGCAGAGCTGTTCGGGACGGACCCCAGCCTGGAGATACGACCCAAGTTGTCGTCGGCCGTCCGCTTGATCCTCAATACACAGAATAGAGAAGGCGGCTGGCGCTATAACCCCAAACCGGATGAAGCCGACCTGTCGGTCACAGTCAGCCAAATGATGGCTCTACGTGCAGCCCGGAATGCAGGCATTGGCGTTCCCAAGGAAACCATCGATCGTGCAGTCGCTTACGTGCGACGCAGCCAAAATCCTGATGGTGGGTATATGTACTTGATCAGCGGTGGCGAAAGCCGCTTTCCGCTAACCGCTGCCGCCGTGGTTGCCCTGTATAACGCGGGTATCTACGAAGGTGTCGAAATCGAGTCGGCCGTCCAGTACTTGCAGACCAATGCTGCGGCCAGCCTGTCCTTTGAGCGAAACCCATTTTATTTCTACGCCCACTACTACTCCGCCCAAGCCTTCTGGCACGTCGGCGGCGAAGCATGGCAAAAATGGTATAGTGGACTGAAGAAATCGCTGCTGAACCTGCGCAATTCAAAAGGTGGCTGGTTCGATTTTAATAGCACGGAATATGGTACCGCCATGGCCGTGTTGATCCTCAACATGCCGCGTAGCGTACTGCCCATTTTTCAACGTTAACTGGTGGTGGATTCATGCACACGCGAACCAGCTGGCTCGGTCTTGGTCTCCTGTGCGGCTTGCTTCTCCTACCGGGCTTGACCCGCGTGGCTGTCGGACAGCAAAGGGTCGTGCCCCGCCCTGCGCCGCTCAACACATGGCAGCCCAACACATTGCAGCCGGTTACATGGCAACCCAGTACTTTGTTCGCACAGTTGGAGTCCGGCGATTCCCGGATTGAACCTGCGGCCCAATTGCTCCGCTTGGCTGTTCTCGACCCGGCCGGAGCGGCGTGGGTGCTGTCGCCTGGACGAGGGCATGAGGTGTCAGGGGGTAGAGGTGCAATGTCTGCCACAGGCTGCGGCCACCGACGGCAATTGGTGGGCTGCCCCGGCAGGTTCGGGCTTGCTCCGCATCGCAACCTACCAGGCGGGCCAGATCTACGCTTTGAGCACATCCCGTAACCATGCGGTGACCCTACGACCACTGGCCGAGGATGGCCGGCAGTTGTGGCGCGTGGTGCGGGGGCGTGGCAAGCAACAATTTGTTTTGGAAAATGCATTCAGTGCTGGTCAATGCTTGACCCATCTTGGCCAGGGGCAACTGGCGCTACAGCCGATCAGCTTTGTTGCTGCGCAGTTGTGGATGCCCTATGTGGCTCCCATTCTGCCGAGTTACCAACCGTTTTGCGCGCGGTGGCACAGGAGATTCGCGCCAACCCGGCATTGCCACCTGCCCGCATCGAGTTGAGTAATTCCCATCGCTCGGCACTCATCGTTCGGGTTGGCGACTCGCGCAGGCCAAGCTGCTGAGCAAAACCTGAGAATCGCGGCAGGCGGTAGCGCCAGCCTGACCCTCGATCGCGATGCCGGGGCAACCCTGCTGGAGACTATCGAGATCAGGTCGGCCGGCGGCGTTTGGGATCGGCGACAGTTGGCCACGCCCATTCCTGCCAGAGCGTTTTATGATCTGAGTATCTATGAAGAGCACCTGCAGTCGATTGCCATCGATCGCACCGGCAAGAGTCCCAATCCGATAGAAGATATTAATTATGTTTCAAAGAGTCTGGGCAGAATCGCGTTACCCGCAGGAGCGCAGTTACCGGAACAGGCACGCATCGATGTATTTGCCGAAGCCAAGGCGGCAAACAATCCTGGCGCCGTGCGCCCTCTGGATCCGCGACTGATGGAAGATGAAGCCGAGCCGCGTCCGCTGGAGTCTATTCTCAATCAACTGCGGCCCACGCAGCGCAGGAGTTTTTGAATCATTGATCATGTCAATCGTCGATTCTACTTGTTCGTCTAAGCGGTGTTTTAAGCGGCGTCTGAGCCCATGCTGGGCAAGCCAGAGTGCCCGCCTGGTTGGCTTGCCCGCACAAGGTCTGACTGCTTTGAGGACACCTGCTTTGAGGACACCGTCTGGCGTTTGCCGCCGGCTGCTTGCCTGCTTGATATGCACGGCGTGCTTGTGTTTGGGGTTTCCCGGCAAGGGCCGCCTGCAGGTGGCCTGCGCCAGCAGCTGCACACCAGCGATCGCATGGCGCTTGACCGCCCACTGCAGTCTCTCTCCACATCGGGCTGGCTGTTCGGCGGCCGGCTGACGGTCCCGATCACGGACATCGTCCGCTGGAATGCTTGGCCTGGAATTGTCAAACAACAGGCAGTCTGGCTGGCCGACGGCTCATGGCTGGTGGGTGAAGTGCAAGTCAAGAATGGCAAGACGGTGGCGATCCAAAGTGATTGGCTGCATATTCCGGACATCGATCTCAAATCCATCCGCTGCATTCTGCTCTCGCCGCCCGCATCCGCAAAGCAGTGGCAAAGAATGCAAACTCAAATAAGTAGTCTGCAGGGTGGACAGGACTGCGTCTGGCTGAGCGATGGCCAGCGTGTGCTGGGTGTGCTGCGATGGCCGGCGGACGATTTGAACAACCTGACGCAGCAGCTGGTATTGGAGAATGGCAATCAACAAACCGAGCTCGAACTGGAAGACGTTCAGGCGATTGTGTTCAGCCCTGCCCTGTTTGGCCCTACCACGTTTGGCTCTGCACCAAGCAACGCTCTGAATACACTGGGATTGTCGGATGGGTCGTTATTGCGCAACTGCGAAATCGGATTTACTGCAACCACAACGCAACTCAAACTGGCCTCGGGCATTCAGTTGGAAAGCTTGGATTCCAGCGCCAGCTTTTCATCCGCCATTTGTTATATTGCCGGCCAGCCGCAGGGGACGAGCTTTCTCAGCCAGCTCAAGCCTGCCGACTATCGCAACTTGAGCGATACGAAACTCAAATGGCAATTCGGTGCCGATCGTGATGTCTCTGGTCAGGCACTGCTAATTCCCGAGGGCTTTGTCGAGCGAGGCATTGCCCTGCATAGCTCATCGCAGATTGCTTATCGTTGGGATGGTTCGGCGGCGCGTTTCATGGCGGAAGTTTGTTTGGCCGCCCGCGACCCATGGATGGACGCCCCCTTGGGCAGCGTTGTCTGCAAGGTACTCTTGGCCCGCGACGGACAATTGCAACAGGTGCACGAATTGCGACTGGCGCGTCCCGCCAAGGACCAGCCACCTTTGGAGGCCGAATTGATCGATATCGATTTAAGTGGCAGCCAGCTGCTGGGTTTGGTCGTCGAAAAAGCCGATTACGGCCAGGTTGCGGATGAAGTCTTCTGGTTAGATGCGCGAATCGTGGCACCACGCTAAACCGGCCAGGATGAGCTCAAAACTCGAAGTCGGATGCTGCCATGCGGCTTGGTGGCAGCACATGGTAACCGACGTACAGTTGGCAATGGTCGCAAATGGTTTGAGATACTCGCAAGCTCTTCTTGCAACGTGGGCAATTGCGATGTGTTTGTTTGCTTGGTTCCGGCATGGGCGGCGATGGAGGCGCATCACCCAAGATGCGCAGCACACCCGACTGGGTAAGCTCTTCGCGAGGCTTAAGGAAGTTCCGCGGACGCTCTGGTACCAGCATGACTGATTTACAAGCCGGGCATCGAACCATTTTCCCTGCCAAGGGTGCTTTGGCTTTAACCTTATGTCCTTGTGGACAGCAGAATTCAATGGCATTCATGAGGCACTCCTTGCAGCTCCTTGGAGAAAATTCAGCCGACGATTGATTAAACCTGGGACCAGCCCGATTGTTTCGTCGACGGTCAATTTTTTTCGTCTTCACCCAGCCTGTGGAGGGCCTGATTCCTACGATGAGCCCTCATCGAGCTTGCCACGCAGTTTCTGCATGCCACGGAATATCAATCCGGCGACGGCCTCGGTGGATTTATCCAGCTCTTGGCCAATTTCGGCCAGGGTTTCGCCCTGCCAGTATTTGAGCATGATTGCCTGCCGTTGATCGGCGGTCAAAGCTAGCATGGCACGAGCCAGCGCAGTTGGCCCTCTCCTGGCGATGCAGGGCGGCGCTGGGCGAAGAGGTGCTGGCGGCCAGCAGGTTGGCCAGATGCAGAGAAGACTGTTCGACAGCCTGCAGCGATTGTTCGCGGGAGATATCTCGTCGCTGCTGTGAAAATTCGCGTGCCATGTGGACCAACACATTGCTAAGGATGGTCCGCAGCCAAGCCGCCTTTTCTGCTTCGGTCGTGCCGCGAAACTGGGTGCGAGCCTGATGTGCCTGGAGCAAGGTCTGCTGCACGACATCTGCGGCATCAACCTTGCTACGCAACTTGGCATGTAGCTGAGACTCGGCCAAGATGGTCAGGTAATTGCGAAATGGCTCGAGTTCATCGTCGGGGCTTTCAGGCGTGGTGGTCATACAGATACCTGTGATTCCTGCTCAAAGGCAGCAAATGGAAGCAAGCCCCCTGATCGTCGGCGAAAGGATCGCGGCAGCGTTGACGATTCCGCCTGCTGGCCCGACAATACAGCCATGACAATTTAACATCATTTCTCCATGAGTGGCGCTCTGAATGGCGCACGTCCAACCCATGAACTTCATCGAATCCCAAGACCCCGCCATAGCGGCCGCAATCGAGGCTGAATTCCAAAGACAACAAGATGGCTTGGAAATGATTGCCAGCGAGAACTACACCTCGCCTGCAATTATGCAGGCGGTAGGCAGCGTGCTGACGAACAAGTATGCCGAGGGTTATCCTGGGCGGCGTTATTATGGCGGCTGCGAGCATGTGGACACCGTCGAGCGGTTGGCCATCGAGCGCGCCTGCCAGCTGTTTGGCGCTGAAGCGGCCAACGTTCAGCCGCACAGTGGCGCACAGGCCAACACCGCCGTTTACTTGTCCTGTTTGAAACCGGGTGACACCGTTTTGGGTTTGGACCTGGCGCAGGGGGGGCACTTAACGCACGGAATGCGGCTGAATATTTCGGGCATGCTGTATAACTTTGTGCCCTACGGCGTCGACCCCCAAACGCATCGCATTGATTTTGATCAAGTTGCCCGGCTGGCTCGCGAGCACCAGCCCAAGTTGATCGTCGCCGGTGCCAGCGCTTACCCCCGCGAAATCCCGCACGCCAAGTTCGCGGAGATCGCCCGCGAGTGTGGTGCGAAATTGTTGGCTGACATGGCGCATTATGCTGGCCTGGTTGCCGCTGGCGTACACGATAATCCGGTCCCCGTGGCAGACTACGTAACGACCACGACCCACAAGACGCTGCGCGGCCCGCGCTCTGGTCTGATCTTGTGCAAGCAAGAGCACATCAAAGCCATCAATAGCGCCGTGTTCCCTGGTCTGCAAGGTGGTCCGCTCATGCACGTGGTGGCAGGCAAGGCGATTTGCTTTAACGAAGCCCTGCAAGCTGACTTTCGCGAGTATGGGCGAAGTGTTGTGGAGAATGCCAAGACGCTGGCTCAAGAGTTGATGAGCGACGGCCTACGATTGATCAGTGGCGGTACCGACAATCACCTGATGCTGGTCGATGTGACCAGTATCGGACTGGGTGGCAAGCAGGCTGAAAAAGTCCTCGACAGCTGCGGCATCACGGTCAACATGAATATGATTCCCTTTGACACGCGCAAGCCCATGGACCCCAGCGGCATCCGCATTGGCACTCCTGCCCTAACCACGCGCGGTATGGGAGTTGAAGAAATGAAACACATTGCCCGCTGGATCAGCCGAGCCTTGCGAAACATCGATGACGCGAGTCTGCATCAACGCACGCGCGAAGAGATCCGCAGCCTATGCCAGAGATTTCCCGTTCCGGCCGCGGGTTTGGCGAGCGGTTCGCTCATCTAGCCCTATCCGCGAAGAGTTTCTCCATCCAAGGTAGCCACCGTGAGCGAGTCCAGCAGCAAGCTGACAAGAATTCTGATCGCCGACGATAATGCCGCCAACCGAGAACTGCTGGAAGCCTATTTGGCTGCCATCGAGTGCGACATCGAGCTGGCCGTTGACGGCCAGGATACCCTGGAAAAAGTCACTGCATTCCAGCCAGACCTGATCTTGCTGGATGTGATGATGCCCAAACTGAGCGGCTTTGAGGTATGCCAGCAAATCAAGAGCGATCCCGCCCGCTCCAAGATCATGATTCTGATGGTGACCGCCCTCAATGAACTGGGCGATATCGAACGGGCGGTTAAGGCTGGCACGGACGATTTTCTCTCCAAACCCATCAACAAGATCGAGCTTCTCAAGCGGGTTCAAAACATGATCCGCATGAAAGATACCAGCGATGAACTCGAACGTCTGCGGCAGTACATTCGCGAAATGGACAGCCAAAATAGCCCCACCGGCGAATGAGTTACGCTCTGCTGCGGCAGGACGCGGCTAGCGACCCAGGCTATCCGCCGATTGCATCGTCGCAACCAGACCTATTCTCGTGATTGCTCGCGACGCAAAACTGGCGACTTGGATCCGACGCAAATGGCACTGACAGCGGCGTGCATTGCCAACCGAAGCGGCAAACGCGACCCAAAGTCCCACTCTGTTAATTTAGGTAGTCACTGCCGGTCGCCAAATGTCGGATTAAGCGGCTGAACCCACACGACCGATTCAGACAGCATGCCAGGCTCACCCGCTGGGGGTGTGCTGGCTTGTAGTGGCGATGCGAGCCGACCCAAACCTTGCATTGTCCCCAACCGAATTCCCGCTCGGAAGGGTGTCTATGACGCAGACGAAATTGATCTGCTCTTGGCGAAGTCCCATTGCCATCATCGGTCTTGGGCTGAGCCTGACCGTATTGACGCATGAACTCAGCGCCCAAGAGAAAGCCTCGCTCCGCCACACCAAGACGGTACTTGCTATCCAGGCTGCAGAGCCGGCGGTAGTGAATATTGAGGGCAACAAGCCCTCGACGCCTGGCGGTGGCAGCGAAGGTCCTGTAGTAAATGGTATGGGCGCCGGAGTGATTGTCGATTCGCGTGGCTACATCCTGACGAACCAACACGTCGTGCAGGACGTGACGCGAATCGACGTGACGCTCAACGATGGTAGCCAGCACGTCGGACAATTGATCGCCCGGGATTCCGAGACGGATTTAGCATTGATCAAAATCAATGCTCCCGACCCATTGCCCGTTATCCGCTGCGGTACTTCGTCTGATCTGATGCGCGGCGAACCGGTGATTGCGATAGGCAATCCCTTTGGCTATCACCATACGGTTACCGAGGGAATCATCAGTGCCCTGCATCGAAATATTCCGGTCAATGGTGTTCAGGAATATCCGGATTTGATTCAGACCGATGCCAGCATCAACCCGGGTAATTCAGGCGGGCCGTTGCTCAACGCAGACGGGGCCATGATTGGCATCAATGCCGCCGTACGTATCGGCGCTCAAGGAATCGGCTTTGCAATTCCGATTGACCGCGCCAGTGAAGTGGCTGCGGAGATGTTGGCCCAATATCGCAGCTATGTGTTTGAGAGTCCCTTGGCGGTCAAGACCGAGTACGAGGCGGGCAAGCCGCGGGTTTGCGTCATTTCAGGAAATGATGGCAAGCTGCAGCGTGGAGATGTAATCAAGGCAATTGCCGATCGCCCGGTCAGCACGCGATTGGAATACGAATTGGCGTTAATTGGCTACGCCAGCGACTCAGAAATACCGATCTACTTGGAACGCGGCTTGGAGCGGGTCGATACCAAACTGTTGACTCAGTCCAAAGCTGCTTCGGCTCGTGTGCAGTTGACATCCACCACTTCGACTCAGGATCAAGTTCTTCGCTTGCTCGGCCTGCGGCTTGAACTGGCCGATGCAAAGAAGGTGCGTAGTATTGACGCTAGCTACCGTGGCGGTTTGCGAGTCACCTCGGTGCGCTCCGGCAGTCCAGCGGACGTGGCGCAGATCAAACCAGGGGATGTGTTGGTCGGTTTGCTGGAATGGCAAACACCAGACTGGGACGATCTGGCTTGGATCCTACGGTCTCCGGAAATCAAGTCGAGCAAGTCGCCCAAGTTCCATATCATGCGTGGCAACGATGTGTTTTGGGGATCACTGGACCTCAAGACCGAGCATTACCCGTTGAGCCACTGGAGTCGCCCGCGATCCCTGCAGGGGCAGTGTGAAGAATGGTGGGCAGTGTGATGAATTCACCAGGAGGGCTGGGAGGAGAAGCGTCTCGAGCGCTTCTCCTCCTATGGCCAATTTCTCTGGTTTTCCAATCAGCCGCGCAGCGCAGGGGTAGCGTGGGCGAATCGGCCGACCGCTCGCGACCGACAACACCGCGTATCGTAAATGGTCTGCGTTCATGGCGACGGTAATACAGACGCGTATTTGCCTCGCCGAGTAGCCCGACGCTGAACAATTGCACGCTGACAATGCACAACAATGCACCCAAGACCAACAGCGGGTTGCCCGTCATATCGAAACCCGCGAACAGCTTCATCGCCAGAGTTCCCAGCAGCATCAGGCTACCAAGGAAAAGAACGCCAGTCCAATTCGGCCAAACAGCTTCATGGGACTGGTGTAGTAGTCCAGCATGTACTTGACGGTCACCAGGTCCAGCACCACCCGCAAGGTGCGTGACAATCCGTACTTGGTCGTTCCGAAACGCCGTGGATGGTGGGTGGTTACCATTTCCAGGCAGCGCGCGCCGCGCCAGTGCGCCAAGATCGGAATGAAACGGTGCATCTCGCCATACAATTCCAACTCCTGTGCCACCTCACGACGCATGGCTTTTAGCGTGCAACCCAAGTCATGAATCGGAAAATTGGTGACCCACGAAATCAGCCAATTGGCCAGACGGCTGGGGATCTTCCGCGTCCATAGCTTGTCCTGTCGATGTTTGCGCCAGCCGTGAACCAGGTCGTAACCCGCGTCCAACTGTTCCAAGAATCTGGGAATGTCAGCCGGCTCGTTCTGCATATCGCCATCCAGGGTAACCACATATTCACCCTGAGCCGCTTCCAGTCCGGCCTGCATGGCAGCCGTTTGGCCATAATTCCGGCGGAAATGAATGACCACCAGACGCTCATCCTGCGACGGCAAACTGATCGAGCACCTCGGCCGACCCGTCATTCGACCCATCGTTGATCAGGATCAACTCGCAAGCCTCGGGTCCCATGACATCCATGACAGCTGATATCTGCTCAACCAGCTGCGGAATGTTTTCGACTTCGTTGTAGATCGGAACGACAATACTAGTACGCATGCTGCATCGCTTTAACTGTGGCTATCCGCGCCGGAAACTCGGTAGAGGGTTTCGTTCGAGAATAGCCGAGGTCTTACCTTGGAGGCAATGCGGAAAAACCGACACTCTGGCTACGGGCTGTTGATTTAATCGTTTAACCCGCAGCCGAAGGCGAGGTCCGCACCCTTAAGCCTCGCCTACGGCTGCGGGTTAAACAACAAACGAGCAACTCACCACTAAATCGACAAACTCTCAAGGTTTGGCTTCGGCTGCCGCCGCGAAGGTGCCGCCGATTAATTGCCTGCTTACGATGTTTTCGTTCACGTTGCGTCAACGCCAAGGCTGCCCACTGCCGTATCGAGTTCGACTCGGCCTCGGGAGAATCGCTAAAGCCGCCTAACTTGCAAGCTCCGATCTCAGCCCGGCAATCGCGCAGCTGGTTTCGCCTAGACCGCTGGTGCGGTGCAGCTCCGTCTGATTTCGAATTTCCTTGCATTGCGGTCAGCCAAGCTGTCCCTGCAGAGAATCCTCGGCCCAAGTGAGCTGTCCCGCAAGAGCTTCCCGTATGCCCTGTCCCCGTGAAGCCGACTAGCTCATGTCTACCGACGAATCTCGATATTCACGTCAAATCCGTTTTGCTGGCATTGGCCAGGATGGCCAGGCTCGTATTGCTTCCTCGAGAGTCTTGATTTGTGGCTGTGGTGCGCTGGGCTCGCTGATTGCCGAGCGGCTGGCTCGGGCGGGCGTGGGCAGCCTGCGGCTTGGTCGACCGCGACTGGGTGGAACTTAGCAATCTGCAGCGGCAAGCACTTTATTCGAACAAGATGCCGCCGAGACGCGTCCCAAGGCCGTCGCCGCGGCAGCGGCTCTGGCCAAGATCAACAGCCAGATTTGCATTGAGCCAATGGTGGAAGACATTTCCTTTCAGAATCTAGCAGGGTTAGCCGCAGGTTGCGATTTGATTCTGGATGGCACCGACAACTTTGAGACGCGATTTTTAATCAACGATTACTGCGTCCAGCACTCGGTCCCTTGGATCCATGGTGGCTGCCTGGGGGCGAGCGGCCAGATCTTAAGCATCCTACCGGGTGACAGCGCTTGTTTCCGCTGTTTGATCCCCGAGTTGCCGCCACGCGACGTGCTCCAGACCTGCGATGCGGCTGGCGTGCTGGGTTCGGCCGCGGGCTTGGTGGCCTGCTGGCAAACCGCCGAAGCACTCAAAATCCTCTCGGGCCATCGCCAGGCCGCTTGCCGCGGGCTGATCGTTTTGGACAGTTGGGACAGCGAATGCCGTATCATTCGGCTCGAACGTCAGCCAAACTTGCGCCTGCTGTGGACGAGCAGAATTCCCCTATCTGTCAGGTGAAATTCGCAGCGAGAGCACCGTCTTGTGCGGCAAGAACGCTGTGCAAATCCAGAGTCCCAGCGGTGCCAACGAAGCGCTGACCACGGTCGCCGAGCGACTTTCCGGCTTGGGTGAGGTGGTCCACACCGCCTACTTTGTCCGCCTTGTTACTCCCCCGGCACAAGATCACCATCTTCCGTGGCGGCAGGACCGTTATTGAGGGAACCACCAATACCGCCGAAGCAAAGACACTGCTCGCGCGTACGCTTGGGGCTTGAAAATTACCCGTATCTTTTCTTGTGCAGGGGGTAGACTTTGCCTACAAGGGGTTCTATTCTTGCATTGGATCCCATTATTTGACGTCTGTGCCGATCACTCCCCCTTTCCTCCTCAAGAGATGGAAATCCCATGCGATACGAGTTTCGTCTTGCCGAGTTGCTTGGCCACACTCCCGATCGTCGCAAGCGTCCGGGAACCATCAAAGCCATCGTGGCTTATACGGGTCTGGATCGTCATCAGGTCGCCTCGTTACTGAAGAACGAAGCCAAGTACATCCCGCTGGAGGCTCTATCGCGTCTTTGCGACTACTTGGTCGAGCATGGTCATGCCTCTGCCGAGGAATTGCCGGGGGCGCTCTTCGCGGTCAAGCCCGAGCATTTTTGGGAGTTGTTGGCCCGACGACGCAAGCTGGAAATCTGCGTGGGAGTCCGTCGTCCGGATGGTGATGACAAGCCGGCGGATACCGCTTGGATTGTCGCTTCCGACGCCGTGCTCATGGGCGAGGTGCTCAATGGGGTCACGACGCTGGGGGCACCGACAAATTGGCCCGTAGTCCAAACGCCTCTGAAAACATACCCACGCATCCTGAATTGATGAAGCAGACCTTGGTTTGGAGTCCAGGTCACATTGCCGCTGAAGAGGTCAGGGCGCGGGCCCATCGCGTGCATGAGGAATTCACCTCCTCGGCAGGCGACAAAGCCATGATCTGCTTGGGAAGCGTGAAGAGTAACCCCGTCGTCGAGATGGTCATTGCAGATTCCTTTCACGCAGGCCATTTGAGTCGGAAGACAACGTAGAAAAGGCCTCGCAGCGGAAGTGCCCCTTCTTCTTGCGTTTTCGCGATACGGATCCTCATCCGCCCTGCTTCTCTGCCGGCATGCGGCTGAGCAAGACAGAGAGTGCCGACGATCCTGGAATCTACTACGAGCAAGCAGACGGTAGCTGGAAATACGCCGGTGGACAGGACACCGCATTTGTGTTCTACATTTATCGCGAGTCCCTGGGACGTTTGGAGATGGTGCTCAGCGGTTTCTCCGGACGGGCGACGCGCTTGCTCGCAAGAACCCTCTCCAACCGCAGCGAAGAGTTTTGGCCACCGGTCTACCAAGAGAACTATCTGCAGGTAGGTGCCTACATCGTGCAGTACCAGTCATCGACCGAAGCCAGCGACCCCAACGATATTCTGCGGACCGATGTGATCGGCACGCCGACTATCACGCCGTTGCCGATTGAGGCCATTGCCCGCCGCCTAGAGACTTAGAGCCTATCCGAAAAGGGGTCTGACCCTTTGGCGGCGAGTCGATTTCATTGGTTTTTTGGCCTCGCCGGAGAGGGTCAGACCCCTTTTCGGATAGGCTCTTAATTAGTCGCTGAAGAGTTAGTCAATTGGATATGCTCAGCGACGCTGGATGTCATCGAGGAGCTGCCGGGCCTGGTCGATTTGGTCGGCGACCAGCTGGTTGTCGGCATACAATTCGATCATCGATTCCAGCAGGGCTTGGGCATCTTTCAGCCTTTCCTCTTCCACTGCGGTCTGGGCTTCGTCCAGCTTGACTTCCAGGAATTCCTGCAGTCCGCTCGAGCCCTGAGGCTTGTCTTTCAAACGCAGCAAGCCCTCTTGGGCCAAGAGGGCTATCGGGCGATCCTCGGGACTATCGCTAAATAGATTGACAATGGCTTGGTACTTATCCTGTGCAGTTCCAAAATCGCCAAATCGCTCAAAGCGACGGGCCTGCGTAAACTGCATTTGCGCCTCGCTCCAGCCATCCTGCCTGCCCAGTCTTTCGCCACGTTCGAGACGCCTTTCGGCTTCACGGGCAGCAACCCAATCCAATTGTTGCTGGGCCCATTGGGCATGCTGGCCAGTCGGAAAGCGGTCGACGATCTCGCTCAGATAGGCATCGCGGGCGGTATTCCAATCCGTCCATTTCTGACTGGCCAACAGCGTTTCCGCACGACCCCGCAAGGCCGCTTCGCTGAGCGGCAACATGAACCATACTGCAGCAGCGACAGCGAGTAGCAGCGAGCCCAGCAGCACCCACGTGCTTTCGAAGAACGAACTTCCGCGAGCCTTGCGTTTTTTCTTTACTGGCTTGCGGCCCAGCAGCTTTTCCGCTTCGTCCCGATCGACGTTCATCTGCAGCGCACTAAAGCCAGCCGTGGCGTGTTGCAGTACGCCCGCACCTTCCGCATGGCGACGCTGCGCGGTTGCCAGAGCCAGCTGCAATGCGCCGGCCTGGAAAGGCCGCTGCCGTGGATCTTTGGCCAGCAATTGGGCATACGATCGCCGTCAACCATACCGGGCAATCCAACACCTGTGCTCCAACATTCGGTACATCGGCCGCCGCAATCCGCGCAGGCAAATCCGCTTCGGTCAGCTCGGCGTAGGGCGGCGCACCGGTCAACATCAAGTACATCGCAGCACCCAGGGCATATAGATCACTCTTCTCATTGGCGGGTGAACCATCCAGATTTTCGGGTGCCGTGAAATGCATTTCCGCGGCTGTGCGGGGTTTGTCCAACATCGATGCAATCGCCGGTCGCCGCCAATCCGCGAGCTTGAGCTGCCTGCCCTCAACGACCAGAATTTTGCTGGGACCAATGCGACCATGGACCCAGCCCAACTGATGCGCATACTGTAACGCTTCCACCAGCTGCTGACTGAAGTCGAGCACGGTATCCCAGGGCAGCCGCTGCCGCCGAGACACCAGGCTTGCCAGATTTTCGCCATCCACCAATTCATAAGCCAGGTAGGCTGCCCGTCCATCAAAACCGCCGCCATAACAGCGAACAATGCCTGGGTGCCGCAAGCGTTTGAGTTGCTCCAATTGCTCAGCAAAGGCCTGCCGACTCTCAGGCGTCAGCCCCATCGGAATCGGAAAGATGCGCAGGGCGGCCAGCTTGCGCTGTTCGAGATGAATGCCTCGATACAATTGACCTGAACTCTTGGGTGGCGAGATAGGGGCCTCGAGGGCAAAAGGCCCCATGCGTGATTTAGCGGCCATAGGAGCATTCGCAATGCATGCGGAGAAAGACTGAGGGCGACACTCTATGTTAATCTCGCCCTTCTTCGGTGTGCATTATTCTAGCGGGCTAGGCACCAACGCGGGCGCAGTTAGCAGCGGTGGCGATGGCAGGGGTGGCAGAGGTGGGGCTGGCAGGGAATCCGTTGGCAGCAAATCCGTTGGGCAGGGGCGGCGCATTGGAATTGGCGCGGACATGGGGCTCAACGACGGCAGGCTGTCAGACGTCTGGGAAACACTTGCAAGCGGAAATGGTTGCCGTTCCCACTCGGCTGTCAGCGTCGGTCGTGGCTGCTCGCGACGCAGCTCGTCGAGCTTGGCCAACCGTTGGGCAACTCGATACTCGGCCGCAACGGCATCCAGATGCTCGAGCAAGACGCGGCGGACCTCCAAGATGGTTTTGGGATGGCGATGAATTACCTGGTGCTCGGCGTCCACGATGATTTCGCTAACAACATCGTCCATGTGGGCGCTTTCGTACTCGACAATCCCGTCACCGGTGAGCTTGGTCTTGGAAAACCAGGTTTTGGTGGGTGTTACGCCAACAATGTTGTGGTAAACGGTCCAGGGTGCGCGCGGAGCCCTCAGCATGGCGGGAAAGAGCTCGGAGGTGGGACTCAAGGAATCGATGCTGGTACCAGTGGTCAGCAATTCCGCGTTCTGAAAAACACCAGGATTCTGCATCATCAACTTCTGCCCCGTAGCGACCATCATCGTCGGCAGTTTTATAAATTGGCGGCCCAGCCAACGCGTGGTGTCATTCGCATAGTCGCTGCCACGATGTGGCGTGCCAATGGTAATCACGCGTCGAATATCGCGATTGGGTTCAAAAAAGGCTGCTTGCCGGAGCTTGACCAGGTCGCCGGGCTCTCCTTGTACCTTGTCAAACGGCTCGTCGCTCAGTAACTTCCAGAATTCATCCTGGCTATCAATGGTCTGCATGCGGCTGACGAGACCGCCCATGCTGTGGCCGACCAGCACGGTTTGATTCAGCGCAACAAACTGCCTTTCGGGGTCCAACCTGTCGCGGAGCGCGTTCAAATCCTCACGCATCTGCGTGGCACTCATCCAAAACGGTTGACCACTCGGATACTGGTAGAACCAAAACTGGTAATTCTTTCTGAGCTCCTGAAAACTCCTCAGATCGTTAAACATGGGCATCCAGGTTACGGGACTGGACCACAGTCCATGCACCATGACCACCGGAATGCGTTGCGGATCAAAGGGCTCGAGCATGAACAAGCCGCGATGCTTCTGCGACTTGTTGGGATTGATGAAGCCCATCGTAGCTTGATCGGTTTCACGAAACTGAGGGCTATCCAGAAAGAAAGCCAGTGAGGTGCTCAAATCGGTTTGCAGAGGCACCAGCCTACCGGCCAACTGCAAATCCGAAGCGACAAGTGGATCATGAAATTCCAGCACGCATTGGTGCCGATGGTTGGCCGTTCTGCCCTGGCCTTTATCTGGACGAACCACGCGCAGCAAGGCCGTCACCGGAAAGCTGAGTCCATCTGGGTAGTAGCTCTCACGCACGTCGTTGGGGTCCCCCTTGCGCCGCACGGCGACCAGCGGCACCCCCAGTCCATAAGTTCTGCCCGACGCGGGCAGCCCTTCGAGCTCAAAATCGCTGACAAATTCGAAGCGCTCGAAGTCCTCGGCAGGCCAATTTCCCATGAGCTGGGTGTTTACCTGGTAGGTCTGCCGCCCCGTGGTGACTTCGTAGCTGGTTCCTGGCTGCAATTGTCCCTTGGCATGCACCAGCCTGAGCGTCGACTCGAGGGACTCGTTGTACAAATCGCAAGCCCCGCGAAACTGGGGATCGTAGGGATTTCGAATGCGATCAAACTCGGCAGAAAACAGATACATGTACGCGTTGCTTACCGAAACCCCGTACATATCCAGGGCCAGGCCTACGTCGCGGTTGGTCTCGGCCCGCTTGCCAAGGATGTAGGCTACCTCGCTGATGCCGTACACCAGTTCGCCATCGGTTTCGCTATCGAGCAAGTTCTGCATGGCCTCCAAGCACGCTTGCGAGTCCGTGGCGAATAGATCGCTCAATGCGTATCTGCGGAGCACCGAATCGGTTCGGTAACTGACGCGGGGACCACTGCGACTGGCCAACTCCAACTGCAAAGCCAGCGGATTGGCTGGCGTATCTCGGCGGATGAGATAGTCATGGCTCGCACAACCACTGCCCAGGCACAATGACAGCGTCAGCAGTACGCGGGCAACCGCCGCAGGGGAAATCACCCAAGCCTGCTGGCAAGAATGTGCATGAGTCAAACCCCACGACCTACGCGCAGCACCACCCGCAATGTTTTGCGCGGCGTTTCCAGGAAGTTGGCACTCGATGTTTGGCATCGACCATCATGGGTTGCAGGATTAATCGACAATCGGCGCCGTTTCGCAGCCTAACAAGCAGACGCAAGCCTCTGCGGATGAACAAGGGTCATGCGGTGGAGGGTAGAAACTCGCCCCCATAGCGGTCAATGCCGTTTTCCGGCCAAGTGCTCTCTCCTGAATAAATTCCGAGGTAGCCGGATTCGCCGGAATTCCGTTCTTTCCACGATCCCCTGGTGTCTGCTGGGTGATCAGCTGGGAGCTAGGGTCAACTGGGGGGTCAACTGGGGGCACTCCACTCGGGCAACTGTGGGGGGCAACTGGGGGTGGGGGGCAACTGGGGGCACTCCACGCTGGTGTTCATGCTGGCAATTCAGCTGGGGGAGTGGGTGGCGGCCAGCCTGGGGGCACTCCACGCTGGGGTGGGTAGTAAGCTTGAGGCTGTGTGTCAGCTGGGGGCACTCCACGCTGTGTTCATGCTGGTGCCCCAACGAGGCCCACTGCCCCCGGAACCCGGGAACCCCAACGAGGTGCTCTGCCCCCGGAACCGCCCGGAACCCGGGAACCCCAACGAAGTGCTCTGCCCCCGGAACCTGCCCGGAACCTGCCCCCTGCCCTGGGAACTGCACCCTCCAGGAACCGGGGAACAGGGCGGCCGGGGGGAACACCTGTGGGAACTCGGGCTTCGAAGGGCTGGTTTGCTGCCTTAGGTCGGCGGCTAGCGTATCGGCTCAACAGACCGGGACAGGAAAGAGTTCGGAAACCGTTCCCTTTGGCTAATTGCTAGGTTGCCTTGGGGATCGGTAGTGCGTTGGCACCGCGCCAGGTGCCGCATTCAGCAAAATTGCCGGATCGGCTAAGATAATACGAGTCGGGATGGCGCACGGGCGACTGTGTAGACGCGTATCGATCGCAACCCGCAGCGCAGCATTGGATAAGTCGCGTTTCAACTAGCATTTCGTTGACTTGATAAGTAATTCGAAGACTAAGTAATTCGAAAACCATGAGTATTGATACAGCGGCCGTCCGTAATGCATTGTCCGAACTTCGCGATCCGGAGAGCGGACGCAATTTGGGAAAGACGCAGCAGATAGCGAGCATCGACATTCAGGGCGATGCTGTGCGAATTGTGCTGCAGCTAACCACGCACAGTTGGCCGATCCGCGATGATTTCATAGAACGCGTGCGGGAGACCGTGGCTGCCAAGGTGCCCGATGGCAACGCGCGTCAACGTTGAAATTGAAGAACTCGATCGCCCTCCGGTGGCTATCGGGCAAATCGGCTTGCAGGTCCGCAGTGTGATAGCTGTTGGCTCCGGCAAGGGAGGCGTGGGCAAGAGTACTGTGGCGGCTTCGATTGCGTTGAGTCTGTCACGAGCCGGGGCACGGGTCGGTCTGATGGATGCCGACGTCTATGGTCCGAGTATTCCGCACTTGCTCGGTTTGTCCGGCAGGCCCGAGGTCATCAACGGAAAAATCCAGCCCATCTACTGCGGGCAAATCCCGGTGATGTCCATGGGTTTCTTGGTGGAGCCTGATCAGGCGGTAATATGGCGAGGTCCCATGCTCCACGGCTCGATATCTCAGTTTCTGCGCGACACCTATTGGGGGCCGTTGGATTACTTGATCATCGACATGCCGCCTGGAACGGGAGACATCGCGTTGACGCTTTCGCAGATGGTTCCGCTGGCCGGGGCCGTCGTCGTCTGTACACCGCAGCAGGTAGCCTTGCTGGATGCGGTAAAGGCCATCTCCATGTTCCGCAAAGTCAAGATTCCCGTTTTGGGGATGGTGGAAAACATGAGTGGCTTTATCTGTCCAGACAATGGCAAACGTTATGATATCTTTGGACATGGTGGTGCGCGGGAAAAGGCCGAAGAGTTGGATGTCCCCTTTTTGGGGGAAATCCCGTTGAATATGCAGTTGCGACAGAATTCGGACACGGGTGAATTGAGCGCAGCCCTGGATGACCCTTTGTGTGGCGCAGCCATGAATCGCATCATTCGCGCAATGATTCATCGCGTGAATGATCGAGCGGCTGCAGCCCCGACGGGAGCTGCCCTGCCCGTGCTGTGATTTGCACGAACTCTTCCGAGCGGGTGACCGAGCATGGAAGAACTAAGACTGCGCGATTGGCGTGCGCCCTTCAGCAACTGCAGTGGAGCGATGGGGATTTCAGCCTTCCGATGCTGGCTGATGGATGGGCGGCAGAGGGACACACCAGACACCCCTGTTTGCTCGCGGCCCTCCGGGCGAGCGGCTTGAATCGCCACGGCCGTGGGCAGGTGCAACGCTTGATGGCGGCGGGTATTGAATTGCGCTGTGGCTGGCCGGGCGACCGACAGAATGTGCAATCTGCCTGGCTAGGCCGCCGGCTGTGTCTTGGCTACGCAGGGAATATGCATTCCCATCGGCGTATGGCGACGATCGTCAGCTCTGCACTAGGCAGGCATGGCGAGCGACTGCCGGACTGGCCGCAGCTGCTGGATCGCGCCTTGCAATCGATCGTTGCGGCCAAGCACAGACTGTTAATCGTCCAGGGAACTAGCATGGCGACCAGTGTAGCTCACTTTGCGACGAGGGCAGGGCTAGACTTCGTCCTGCTCGAGCCGCCGAGGCCAACACAACTGAGTCAGTGGCTGGTTGATGCCTTGCGCATGACGACGGTTGCACAGCCACATGCGCTGCGGCGGTCGACACTCATTTCCCCAGCTGTGGACGCAACGCACCAGGCAAGTGGTCCGCTGCAAGACCGGTTGGCAATTGCCTTGGCGGAGACCGTGTATGCGCTGGCGGTGCGTCCCACCGGCCAAATTCAACAGTTGCTAGATCTGCGTTTGCGTGATCATCGATTTCCATGCGGCAGTATTTTCTTGGCCCTGCCGCCAAGGCTCAAGAGCCAGACGCGACCCAAGCAGCGAGCAATGCAGTGGCTCGATCGCGGCGCTGTGGGCTGGTATGTTCCCACCGCCAACCGCGGCCCCAAGCGTGATTTGCATTATTGTCGACGAGCGACGTCCATCGCGACGCAGCAGTTATGCGGCCCGGTTCCGGCCCATTGGCGCGCCGCCCAGCAGGCAGACTGGCCATGGCTGGTCCACTGCACGCGCGGAAGCTGTGGGCCCCTGCCTGAAGAAAGCCCAGTGAGCTTTCATCAGCGAGCTTGGCTGGCAGGATCAACCGGCGACCCGCATCCGCACCTCACGCTGATGCGGATCTGCGACGAGGGCATCCTCAAAGCCACTTCCAGAATCACGCGGACCAAACAGGCTTGCGTTAGCCTGTCGGCGGTACCGCTGATGCAACTGCTCGACCGCCGCCAATTTCGGCCGCATTTGGGCGCTGGGACTGGGAACCGTACGGCATGATTTTTTCCCGCGAAGCGCTGCGACAATTGGGAGCTCAACCGGTTGTGTATGGCAGCGAGGAGCGGTATGCCAGCCTACCCTGCGAAAGGCGATTGTTTTTTCCAACCGCTGGGCAAAGCGACCAAGGCAGGCCCGGCGGGCGGCAGGCCAGCCGAATGCAGCATGGTCCGTGGAGCGGGAGTGGCGCATGCCCGGCGACTTGGATTTCCGCCGTCTCGCACCGGGTACGGTCAGTTTCTTCACGCGACACGCCAGGCTGAGGCCCAGCAACTCGCCCGCCTCGGCAACTGGCCAGTGTGGTGGATCTCGTAACTCAAAATAGCTGCCCGCTTGCAATTCGCGTCCAAGCCTGCCTATTCTATTCTCACCCCGAATTCCAAGCACCCACCTTCCACAAGGATCCGAGTATGCGTATTCGCCAGCCATTCTTTTCACTTACACTGATTGCCTGCGTGCTATGCGCTGGGCTATTGCCCAGCTGGGCGGACGACGGCTTACGGACAGGCGCCCGAGGGTTTTACGGCCTTGTTCAACGGTCACGACTTTGAGGGTTGGCATGGGCGGCCGCACCTCGATCCGCGAAAATGGGAGGCAGTCGATTCGACTCAGCGCGATCAGTGGTTGTCCGATATGCGGGAACACTGGACGGCTGTCGACGGAGTGATCGTCAACGACGGCCAGGGCGTGTACTTGACCAGCGACAAGGAATACGGTGACATCGAGCTGCTCATCGACTACAAGACCATTCCACGCGCCGATAGCGGCATTTACTTGCGCGGGACGCCTCAGGTTCAAATCTGGGACAGCACGAACGAGGAACAATTCAAGATCGGCGCGGATAAAGGTAGCGGCGGTTTGTGGAATAACAGCCCAGGAGCTGCGGGCAAGGATCCCGCGGTACTGGCCGACAAACCGTTTGGCGAGTGGAATTCGTTCCGCATCTTGCAGGTTGGAGCTCGCACCAGCGTCTGGTTGAATGGTAAGCAGGTAGTCGACAGGGCGATCATGGAAAACTTTTGGGATCGCGATCTTCCCTTGTTTGCCAAAGGCGTCATTCAATTGCAAACGCACGGGGGCGAAATCCAATGGCGCAATCTATTTGTGCGAGAGATTGGCAGTGAAGAGGCCAATCAATGGTTGCGCGAGCAGGATCACGTCGGCTTTACGGCATTATTCAACGGCAAGAATTTGGATGGCTGGAGTGGTGCCAAGGAGAATTACGAAGTTGTGGATGGAGCAATTCAGTGCATGGCTGGCCATGGCGGGGTACTACACACTCAGCAGGAATTTGCGGATTTCGACGTGCAGTTGGAATTCCAATTGCCGCCGGGGGGCAATAACGGTCTGGCCATCCGCTATCCAGGCAAAGGAGACCCGGCCTATGCAGGCATGTGTGAGTTGCAGGTCCTGGACAATGAGGCCGACAAGTATGCCAAGCTGGATGCCCGTCAATACCACGGCTCAGCCTACGGCATGCTGGCGGCAAAACGCGGCTACCTGCGTCCGCTGGGAGAATGGAATTTTCAACGGGTTTCTGTCCAAGGTTCGAGGATTCGTGTCGAACTCAATGGATCGCCCATTTTGGATGGCGATTTGCAGAGTGTCAGCGAGTTCATGGCCAACAGTCCTCATCCGGGTAAAGACCTGACCCAAGGATTCTTCGGTTTTGCAGGGCACAACGATCCTGTGCGCTTTCGGCGGATCGAGATACGCCCGCTCGCGAAATAGGCTGATACTAACCACTCGATCTTGATAACCTGGAGCGGCGTGCGACGCCGCTCCATTTTTTTAGTCAAAGTCACCACGTGCCTGACAGCTGCCGAGCCAACCCAGATTCTATCGCTCAGCGGCGTAAACAAGTCTTACGGCCGTCGCCCTGCCCTGCAGGATGTGACACTGGAAATTGGTCCAGGTATCACCGGCCTGCTGGGACCGAATGGCTCTGGCAAAAGCACGATGATCAAGTCTGTGCTAGGTCTGCTGCGCATACAGAGCGGCAGCATCCGAGTGCTGGGCTACCAGCTGCCCGGCGAATTGCGGGCGATTCGCGACCATGTTGGCTACTTGCCCGAGGACGATTGTTTCATCAGCGGATTGACGGGTATTGAATCGGTGCGTTTCATGGCACGTCTTTCCGGCATGGGCGCCATCGAAGGCCTGCGTCGTTCCCATGAAGTATTGGATTTCTCTGATATCGGCCAAGAGCGTTACCGAAATGTGGAGACCTATTCCACCGGGATGCGACAGAAGCTCAAGTTTGCCCAAGCCATCGTGCATGACCCACAACTGCTGATTCTGGACGAACCGACAACGGGACTGGATCCCGAGCAGCGATCTTCCTTGCTGCGCAAAATCAAGAACCTGGCTGGCACCCATGGCAAATCCATCCTGGTCAGCACTCACATTCTGCATGACGTGCGGGCGGTGTGCGAACACGTGGTGATCATGACGGCGGGCAGCATTCGATTGGTTGATAGCCTGGAAAATCTCAGCCGCCCTACCCAGCGCGGTTTGACGATCGCCGTCGAACGCATTGGCCAGGCAACCATCGATGAAGCCTACCCGGAAGCCAGGCGTTTGGAGCGAGAACTAGCCTCCCGCGGCATCGCCAGTGAAATACGCAAGTCGGGATTCATGTGGGTCGCTGATATCGACGAGCGCAACGCGCGAAGTGTGTGGGATGCAGCCCGAGCTTGCGGTACACGGATTAAACACATGAGCCCAGCCAAGAATTCGCTGGAAGAGGTTTTCTTTCAAGCGGTACAGGAGTCGCAAGATGCCACTGCATGACGTCGGGTATCGACAATGGAGTGGTGTTACCAGCTCGCGATCTGTGGCGGTGGTGGGTGATTGCCATCGTGGGCATCCAATTGGCCTTCCGCTCCAGCTGGCTCAGTCGCACGCTGATCGTTTCCTGGGTTCCCGCTGTGGCCATTGGCCTCGGTTTTTTTGTTTATGAACAATCTATCGTCTCAACCCAACTCCGTGTGCCGATTGCCAACATGGTGTCGATGGCGGGCGGCGACCGCCAGTTGACCCAAACGGTATTAAGCCATCCGGAGGAGGTGCGGGAACAGGTGTGGGCCTCTCTGCTGTTGACATTCTTCCGCTATCCACAGGCATTGGTGATGCTGGTGGTCGTCGGGATCGTGGCCCCCAAGTTGATTTCTTATGACCTCCGCAATCGCGGCTATCTATTGTACTTTTCCAGGCCGATTCGCATTTTCGAATATATGCTTGGCAAGTCCTTTATCATCTGGTTCTTTCTGGCGTTGATCACCAGCATTCCCGCTCTGTGTTTATATGTGGTGGGCATCTTCCTTTCGCCGCACCTGGATGTGTTGTGGTTGACATGGGATTTACCACTGAGAATTGTGGCCGCTTCCTTGGTCTTGATGCTGCCCATCGCGGCCATAGCCCTAGCCTGCTCTGCCCTCACCATCGAAAGTCGCTATGCGGCCTTTGCGTGGTTCGCGCTGTGGATCGTGGGCTGGGTGTCTTATTCCGTTTTGTCGTTTGGGGAGCGTATCGAGGCAGGAGTGGCTAACCGTCGAATCGGACGCAATGGTCAGATTCCGGAGATGATCGATTTCCAAAGTCGCTGGGAGTTGATCTCGCCCTATCACCTGCTTGGCAGAGCACAGCAGTGGGTGTTTGGACTGTACCCAGCGGATAAAGCCATCTGGCCTTATCTGGCCGTCTTGGCCACGGTAACCCTGGTTGCCTGGTGGTTCGTGCATCGCCGACTTCGATCGAGGTTGCATTCATGAATTCATGGCTACTGCAGCTCGACCATGTTTCGCGTTTCTACAAGACCGTGATTGGGGTCGGTGACCTGAACCTGTGTTTGCCACCTGGGGCCTACGGATTGATCGGTCCCAATGGATCTGGCAAGACGACCTTGATCAATTTGATAACCGGCATGCTACGACCTTCTTTGGGCACGGTTCGGGTAATGGAAAAAAACCCGATCACTCAGCGGAGCGTCTTGAGCGGCATCGGCCTGTGTCCCGCCAGCGACATCCTGTATCCGAACGTGAGTGGACTGCAGTGGGTGGCCTACATGACGGGTCTTCATGGATTTTCCAGCCGCGAGTCAACCCGGCTGGCCGCAGAAAGCCTGTCTCGCGTGGGCATGCAGGACAATATGCATCGTCCTATAGGCGCCTATTCGCTGGGCATGCGGCAGCGCACCAAACTGGCGCAGGCCATCGCTCATCACCCGAGTCTGTTGATTCTGGACGAGCCCTTCAATGGCCTGGATCCGATTGGCCGCCATGAATTGTCCGAGTTTTTGAAGGCTTGGATTGAGCAGGGGCGCAATCTGATATTGGCCAGTCACATTCTGCACGAGGTTGAAGCCATCACCACTTCGTTTCTGCTGATCTACGGTGGCCGCATCCTGGCCAGTGGCGATGCTCGCGAGGTGCGTCAAATGCTCAGTGGCTTTCCTGTCGAGGTGGAATTGCAGGGACAGGGATTGCCGCTCCTAGCACGCCGACTAACCGATCACGACTGGTTGAGCGGGCTGTCCTTCTCCCAGGATAGAAGCCGGCTCAGCTTGCGTGTCACGGACCACACAGAATTCCTGGAGTTCTTATCGCAGGCTACCGGCGACGAAGGTCTGGATATCACGGCGTTAAATTCGCCTGATGGCAGTTTGGAGGGCGCCTTCGAACTGCTCCTCCGCGCCCACCGAGGGGAGAGCTGAACGCATGTGGCACGCGACCTGCCAAGTAGTCCGTTTTGAGGGACGTCGCACGCAGACGCGCGGCAGATTCGCCATCTGGCTGGGACTGGCCGCCTTTCCCTCGCTGCTGATGATTCTGCTGCGCTGGCAGGCTCAATCCAATCCTCCCGGCGAGGTGTTGGCCTTAATGTGCTACTATCTGGTCGTGCAGGTGGGATGCATGTTGGGACTGTTGCTGTGGGCCACTCCTGCGATCGGCTCGGAACTCGAATCTCAGACATGGGCCTATCTCGCGCTACGGCCACATGGCCGGACCGCTGTGCTGCTGGGCAAGTACCTGGTGGCTGCCGCCTGGACTGCGTCCGCTGGTGTCATCTCTGCGGTCGGGGTAGCCTACTGCAGTGAGTATAGTCAGCCCTCTCGATTGGCCATCAGCCTGGTTGGATTGGTAATCATAGCCAGCCTGTGTTACGCGGCGCTCTACCTGCTGATCGGAGTGGTTTTACCTGCTCGGGCTACGGTGATTGCCGTCGTGTACACCCTGTTGGTCGAAGGCGCGCTATCCACGATTCCAGCCGCGATCAACAAATTCACGGTCTGCTATCGCTTGCGGGCCCTGCTGGCCGAATGGGTCGATTTGGCTAGGCTGCGCAGCAACGCGGAGGAGCTCTTTGGTTATGAACCCGTCTGGCAGCACTTGGCCTGCTTGGCAGCTTACACGCTAGTCACTCTGGGATTGGCACTGTGGATCGTACGCAGCAGAGAATATCCTCCTGGCTCGGAAGCCTAAACCCAGCTCTTCCTCAAAACGGGGATTGACATCGGCGAAGGTCTAGTTTTTGTCCCAAATGGGGTCTGACCCGGCCATGACCCTGTTGGGTGCCATGGCATTTCTATTGGGCTCGCTGCTGATGCTGCCTGAGGCATCTCGCAACGCCACGCGTTGATCACGTGCGCACCCCCGGTTGGCCATCTTCAGATTGCCACAAATCGGCAGTGCCTGGCATTCGCGATAGGATTGCAATACCCTCTGGACCGAATCATGATCTACGTCTGATGATATGGAGTTTCAATGCACAGCAAAACTAGAAGATGGATTCATGACATTGCGATATGAGTCGCCAGGCAGCAGTCCGCGGTCTGGGGTTGAAGCAGTCGAGGGCGAAGCTGAGATTCAGCCTATTCGCGAGGATATCCTGCGGCCGATTGCAGACAATTTTGGATTCCCCTTAATCGGCAGATCGCGTGCGAGTGGCGTCCCAACGGTACTCTGTCTGGGAAATCACTCCTCGGGAAAGTCTACATTCCTCAATCACCTCGCTGGCTCGCACATCCAGGACACGGGCGTCGCTCCGACCGACGACGGCTTTACCCTACTGACCTACGGCGAAATAGACGAGACCCTCGACGGCCGTGCAGTCGTGACCAACCCTGCCTTACCCTACGGCGACTTCGAACAGTACGGCAAAGACTTCCTGGATCACCTAAGACTCAAGCGGCGTCCCAATTCGAATTTGCGGGGCGTATGCTTCATCGATAGCCCCGGCATGATCGATCATGCGGGAGTTCAAGGCGATTCGTCGCGCGGTTACGACTTTAAGTCGGTGGTCCGGGCTTTTGCCGAGTCGGCAGATTTGGTGCTGTTCTTCTTTGATCCTGACAAGCCTGGCACGACCGGCGAAAGCCTGCATATCTTCACAGACGCCTTGACCGACGTGATGTATAAGTTGTTGATCGTGTTCAACAAGGTCGATAGCTTTGGAGACGTTCGCGACTTCGCCCGAACCTATGGCGCACTGTGCTGGAATCTTTCGCGCGTGGTGCGCACCAAGGACATGCCGCGCATCTACTGCACGTTTATCTCGGATAGCTCTTCAGGAATTCCTGGGGGCCGCTCTGGCACCAGCCAGCCCGACGCGATGCCAGGCAGCAAACTCGGGAGATCCATCGACTTGACCGATTTCGAGAAGTCCACCAACGAACTCAAAGCCGAGGTGGCGCAAGTTGGCAGGCGCCGCAGGAGCAACCAATTATGGGGGCTGCTGGACTCCGCTCGACAATTACGGGTGCACAGTCGTGTTATCCGTAGAGTCAGCTGGAGAATGGCCATGGAGGGTTTAGCCTTGCTGGCCGCACTCGTCGCTTTATTGATCGGCGGAGTGACTATTGCCTGGCAGTGGAGCGATTCGACATGGCTGCTATCGATCGGATGCGGTTTGGCGATCGTGGCCATCCTGCTCGGCTTGGCCCTTCCCAGCATTCTGCAGTGGCGGCGTCGCGAGCACATCGCTAATTTGGATCAATTCTTTCGCGTCGAGTTTGAGCAGAGCTTTCTGCTGCAGCAGAAACCAGAATTCTTGGAGGGGCTGTGGAAGTGCGTTCGCCCCAAGTCCGAGAAATTCCTGAGTTCGGTCAGGTTAACTCACCTGCCCTTGTCGCCATGGTGGATCCCCAAGCTGCGAAAGCTGGACCAGGCTATCGATACAACCATTCCCCAGCTCATGCGCTCCCAACCCCTGGCACCACCCAGCACCACCACCCAGGGCACTCCATGACACCCATATTGGTGCAGTCCGATTACCGTAGCCGGATTCGCCAGAATTCGGTTCTTCTAGATTACCGTAGTTCATTCAAACCCCCAAATTTATGTTGACCAAGCACCAGCTTGCATTTCAGGTCGGTTTTGGGCAACAATATAGTCTGAAGCATCTGCAGAGGATTCGATTGCCCGCTGCCGGCTGGCTATACTGTCATGGCTTGACACTGTGCTGCTCGGCCATGATTCCGCAGATGCTGAGCACCCCGCCCGATTTACCTACCTACCTCCCGCTCAAGGTAATCCCATGCTGACCATTCATGGTAGGCGCAGTCCGCGTCGTGAGTTCCTGTCGCGTAGCTTTCTGTCCATTGGTGGATTGACATTCGGGGCTGGAACTTTTGGTTTCCCTGGGTTAGGGCTTGCCGAAATCCTGCGCTCGGAAGGCAAGCAAGCCAAGAGCCAGTCGCATAAAGCGGTGATCAATGTTTTTCTGGGCGGTGGGCCTCCCCATCAAGACATGTGGGAAATCAAGTCCGAGGCGCCCTCGGAGATTCGCGGAGAATTTCAGGCGATTCCAACCAAAGTGGCCGGAATTCAAATCTGCGAGGTGTTTCCCAAACTTGCGCAATGGATGGACAAGGCTGCCGTGATACGCTCGGTGGTGGGTTGCAAGGATCGCCATGAATCTTCGCAGTGCCTCAGTGGTTGGTTGCCGACGGACATGAGTAATTTGGGTGGCCGGCCTTGTGTGGGCTCTGCGGTCGCCAAACTGCACGGCCAAGTGCACCCCTCGGTCCCCGCCTATGTGGGACTGGCCGAACGCACGCAGCATGCTCCTTGGTCCGATGCGGGTAGCGCTGGGTTTCTGGGAACCGCCTACGCGCCCTTTAAGCCGGACGGGCCCGGCATGGAGAATATGAAGCTCAATGATATCTCGCTGGAACGTCTGCAGGATCGCCGACAACTGTTATCCAGCCTGGATAACTTGCGGCGCGACATCGATACCAGCGGGAATATGCAAGGTATGGATGTCTTTGGACAGCAAGCCCTGGACGTCTTAACCAGCAGTCGCTTGTTGGACGCACTCGACCTTTCCAAGGAGGATCCCAAGCTGGTGGAGCGTTATGGCAGCGGCAAGCCTTACAAGTATCAATACGACGGCGCACCAACTTGCAACGAACACTTGCTGATCGCCCGACGTCTGATCGAAGCCGGCGTGCGATGCGTAAGCCTGAGCTACGGTCGTTGGGACAGCCACGGACAGAATTTTGACTTGGTGCGCGATCACGGTGCCAAACTCGATCAGTGTCTCAGTGCGCTGATTGAAGACTTGGATGCCCGGGGAATGCTCGACGATGTAACCGTCATCGCCTGGGGAGAATTCGGACGCACACCCAAGATCAATGCCAACGCCGGACGCGACCATTGGTCCCAAGTCAGTTGCGCCTACATGGCCGGTGGCGGAATTCGTGGCGGACAAGCCATCGGCGCCACCAATCGCTTGGGCGAATATGCTTCCGAGCGGCCTGTGCAGGTCCAAGAAGTCATCGCCACGCTATATCACAATCTGGGGATAGCACCGGCCACCACCACCCTGGTCGATCCCACCGGCAGGCCTCAATACCTGGTAGAACAAGACCCAATTGCTGAATTAATATGATTCCACTGCGTTATTGCACCACCAGACGATGTCTTAGGCGGATTTGTCTTGAACGGGGGCTGACCCCATTGAGATGGACCCCTTGGATGTGGCTCGCATGCATCATCACCATCGGCAGCAGTCCGATGTGTCTGGCGGACGAGTCGTTGAGCATCAGTCTTCCCGCGGGGACTGAGCGGATTGCAATTGCGTGGCAGCGATGCGCGCTTGCAATTGGTGGTCTCTCGCCAATCGCAGGGTGAAATGCGCGACGTGACGCGCGAGGTGGAACTGCAAGTACAGCCTCCCATTGCCACGCTTGACGCATCGGGCTTCGTAAGACCAGTGTCAGCGGGCCAGGCCAGACTGACCGCGACGCTCGGTGACCTGCAGGCAGAGGTCGCCCTTGGAGGTCACAGGCATGGATCAACTCCAGCCGGTGAGCTTCAATCACCAGGTGATTCCGATCTTCACCAAGCTTGGCTGCAATGGCGGAGGTTGTCATGGCAAGGCCGCTGGACAGGGTGGCTTCAAGCTTTCACTACTGGGTTTTGAACCGCGTGAAGACTTCGAGCACTTGGTCAACGAATCGCGGGGACGGCGGTTATTTCCGGCCGCTCCCGCGCAAAGCTTGCTGTTGCTCAAGGCGACCAATCGCTCGCCGCACGGCGGAGGCGAGCGCCTGGCGATGGACTCGCACGAGTTTCGCGTCTTGGAGCGATGGATTGCTAGTGGCATGCCCTACGGCAGCGACCAGGACGCGCAGGTGACAGGCATCCAGGTAACTCCGGCACTACGCCGCCTGCCGCAAAGAGCCCAACAGCAACTGTCGGTGATAGCCACCTATTCCGATGGTTCGACCGAAGACATCACCAGAACGACCCAATTTGAATCCAACAACAAGGACTTGGCTGAGGTCGATCAGCGCGGGTTGGTTACCCTGGCTGACCAACCCGGCGATGTGGCCATTATGGCACGCTATCAGGGCCAGGTAGCCGTGTTCCGCGCCAGCATTCCTTTGGGCGCGGCTGTCGAGCAATTGCCGCCCACTGAGAACTTGGTGGATCAGCACGTGTTTGCCAAACTGGTGACGCTGGGCATTCCTCCCTCGTCGCTGTGCGATGATGCCAGCTTTATTCGTCGGGTAACACTGGATATCTGCGGACGCTTGCCAACCTCTCTCGAGACTGAGGAATATGTTGCTGATCCGACAACGACAACAAGCATGTGCAATTGGTCGAGCGATTGCTGGAGAGCACCGACTATGCCGAGACCTTTGCCAAGAAGTGGAGTGATATTCTGCGCAATCGGCGATCCAGTCCGGGCGAACAGTTTGGGACCGTCGCATTCCATGATTGGTTGCGCACTGCTTTGCATAAGAATCAACCTTATGACAGTCTGGTGCGAGAGTTGTTAACCGCGTCGGGATCCATCGATATCAATCCGCCTGTCGCATGGTTCCATGAAGTTTCCAGTACCGAGTCTCGTGTGGAGGATGCTGCTCAATTGTTCTTGGGCCAGCGCATTCAGTGCACGCGCTGCCATCACCATCCGTTTGAAAAGTGGAGCCAAGGCGATTACTTTCACATGGCGGCTTTCTTTTCCAAGGTGCAGCGCAAGGAGGGACCGACACCCGACGAACCGGTGTTTGTGTCTCGCGTGGGCGGCGCCGCTGCCCAGCATCCCAAGACCGGCGAGTCCCTGCAGCCGGCCGGACTCAATGCGCAGGTCACTCCCTTGAGTGCCACCGATGACCCTCGGCAGGCACTGGTTGATTGGATGGTTGATCCCAGCAATCCGTTCTTCGCTCGGGCTCTGGTCAATCGATATTGGAAGCATTTCTTTGCCACGGCATTGGTCGAACCAGAAGATGATATGCGGGTAACCAACCCGGCCAGCAACCAGGAACTCCTCGACGGCCTGGCCCAATATTTCATCGATTCGCATTACGATTTGAAATCGCTCATTCGCACGATCTGCACCTCCAGCACCTATCGCTTGAGCTCGGATGCCAACCAGCACAATTTGAGTGATCAGCATAGCTATTCGCGATTCTACGCCAAGCGTTTACCGGCAGAGGTTCTCCTGGATGCTATCGACCAGGTAGCCTTAACGCAGACCAACTTTGGCGGCATGCCTGCGGGAACGCGTGCGATTAGCCTGCCAGATTCGAGCTATGACTCCATACTTCTTGAATGTTTTTGGTCGGCCGGACTCGACCTCCGCTTGCGAATGCGAACGCTCGCGGGAGGCGACGCTCGCCCAGAGCCTGCATTTGTTGAATTCCAAGGAGGTGCAAGCCAAACTTGCTGGCGACGCCAGCCGTCCGGCTGCCATGGCCGCCAGCTCGCAGCCGACTCCCGAGCTCATTCGCGAGCTGTATGTGTCCGCCCTGAGCCGCCAGCCCTCAGCCGAAGAGCTGCACACCGCAGCCACCTATCTTGAAGACTGCGCAGATCGTCGTCGCGAAGCATTCGAGGATCTCGTGTGGGCCATACTCAACAGCAAGGAATTTCTGTTTAACCATTAGGCCGGCTTTAAGTAGAATACAGGTCTGCCTCTAGCGCCTTGGCGCTGACTGAAGCGCACGACCTCTCCCCACCCACCTGCGTCTGCCCTGCCTATGAACGCGTTTCGAATCTTGGTTCAGCTGCCACGCTTGCTGATGATCGTGTGTTGCCTGGCCACGACGGGTGCTGCACAATTGCCGACCATTGCCTTGAGTTCATTGTCCCAGCCTGCCATGCAGATCGGCACCAGCAGCGAGTTGAGGCTGGCTGGTAGCCATGTAGATGAACTGCAGACTCTGCGATTTTCGAACCCTCAGCTGAGTGCCCAGCCGCAACTCAGCCCACCGCGATTGTTGCAGGACGTGGGTGAGCCAAATAATGCTTTTAACGTGAGCGTAGATCCTTCGGCCGCGGCTGGCTTGGTAGACGTCTGGGCTTGGGGACGTTTTGGAATTTCCAATCCGCGCCGTTTATTGCTGTGCCAGCAGCCTGTGCAACTAGTCGCCGGCGAGCATGCTGGAACCAGCACGGCCATCGCCATGCTCCCGGGTAAAATCCTGGCGGACCGCTGCGTGCCTCAGCAGCGCAATTTCTTTCGCCTCGCCCTGGCTTCAGGACAACGCTTGCGTTGTTGTGCTTATGCTCGGGCCATTGATTCGCAGGCTGCATTAAATATGTTTTTGCTGGATGAGCAAAGCGCGGAACTATCTCGTAGCCGCGCGGTAGGCTCGTGGCCCGCCGAGTTCGAATACACCGCACCGCATGCTCAAGAGGTCTTCATCGTTGTTCACGACTTCCTCTTTCGTGGTGGCGAGGAATATTCATTTGTCCTCGAAGCACAGTTGTCCGATTCCCAGGGCGGGCTGCCCGGTCTGGAACTTGACAACTTGCTGAGGCCCCGGCTGGGCGCGGGTAGCCCAACAGCCAGCCCTACACAGCCCGAAGAGTTGCAGCCACCCTTTACCTTCGCCGGTAATCTCAGCCAAGGCGTCCAAGAGGTTAAGTTTACGCGCCACCGGCCAGCAACTGCTCAGCATCCAGGTTCAATCCGCCAGCCTGGATCAGTTGACCGACCCCGTCCTTGAAATCTACCAAGTGAATCCCGCGGACGCACAGGCAAAGCAACTGCTATCACTGGATGACGTGCCGACGCTGGGCGGACCGGCAATCCGCATACGGCGATTGGATCCCAGGCTGGTGTGGAAGGTGCCACAAGATGCCACCTATCACATCGTGCTCCGCGACAATCAGGCGGGCCAGCGCCCCGCCGACGCGACGGATTTTCTACTGACTGTGCAACCCGCAGCACCCTCTTTTCGCTTGCTGGCCTACCGGCCTTTCCCGAACAACAACCCTGCAAGCTCGCGTCCTATCGGTGCCAGTCTCATGCGCGGCGGCACCGAGGCCATCCATGTCTTGGCCATTCGCGAAGATGATTTTTCCGGCCCCATCGAGCTTACCGTCGACAGTCTACCAGCAGGAGTTTCGTGTGCTCCGGCACAGATTGGCTCGGGTGAGAGTGAGGCCACTCTCATATTGCGGTGCGCGGACGACGCCCAGCCATGGCAGGGTCCCCTGCAGATTGTTGGTCGCGCCGTCGTCGATGAGCAGGCCCGGCTGGTCCCCGCAACTGCGGCCACGATCGTCTGGCCAGCCACCGGCAGCCATAATGCAATCGAGCATCGAAGCTCGAGCGAGTTGCTGGTGGCGATCAATGCGCTCGACGAGGCCCCGCTGTTGGTTGAACTGGGCGATGATTCGCTCATCGAAGTTGCCCAAGGCGCGAAGGCCTCGATACCCATCAAGCTCACCCGACGAGCCGGAGGAAACGTGGAGTGCCTGCTGCGCCCCCAGAGCTTGCCGCCCAAAACGACTCTTGGCGAAATCAAGATTGCGGCAGACGCCAACCAAGGCTCCGCCGAACTGAATGTGGCTGCCGATGCACCACCGGGCGATTATAGCTTTTGGTTGCAGAATGAAATTAAAGTCAAAATGCAATTGAATCCCCAATCGCTTGCCCGCGAAGAGGCCTACCTGGGGCGACTCACCGCCGCGGCAGAGTCGGCCAGTGAGGAGGAGCGGGCTGCCTTGAATGAGGCAATTGCGGCCGCGACAGCCTCAGTCGAGGAGCTAAAAAAACAAAGTGCTGAACGAGAGTTTAGCGCTTGGCTTCCCAGCACTTCGCAGACCATCCGTATCACACCCAAACCCGAGAGCTAGGCTTCGTCCAACTTAAGAATTGGGGTTAGTCAAATCAGCCGATGGGCGTTAGCCACCGGTTTCTGCTGAGGGAACCGCGGCTAACGCCGTGCGGCTAATCCTAAAATTAAATTGTGTTGAAGCACTAGTGCAATGTCACAGCTAGGAATTAGGGTTGGAAACATCAGCCGTTTTGGCGTTAGCCACGGTTTTTTCAAATACAACCGTGGCTAACGCCAAAACGGCTAATCCTAAAATTAAGCTGTGACAAAGCACTAGGCTCTTTTTTAATGGCGGGTCTCTCTTGCAAGAGATGTGACCCATTGGAGTTTTATTTATGCGATCCTTGCCAACCCGATTCGACAGTTCCTTGCTTGAGCCTCGAGCGCTCAAGCCATTCGGCAGCAGCATGAACACTGGCGCAATTCTACTGCGCTGCACAGCCTGGTTTTGCTGTGTTGCGTGGTTTTGCTGTGCGGGATGGATAGGTGGTACGCGGGCGGCGGTGGCCGACGACAGCTCGCAGCCCGACTTCAATCGCCAGTTGGCGCCGATCCTCTCCCAGAATTGCATTGCCTGCCACAATGCCAAGACGGCGGAAGGCGGATTAAATCTTGAGTCGCACGCTAGTCTCATGCAAGGCGGCGACAGCGGAGTGGCAATTGAGCCTAGCCGCCCGCAGGATAGTCAACTGCTATTGCGAATGGCCAGCGACGACGACCCCATGCCACCACTGGACAATGCCGTTGGGGCTCGGCGGCTAACGGCTGATGAAATCGAATTGTTTCGAAAGTGGATTTCCGCTGGTGGGCCGGCGCCCGAGCTGGAAAACAAGATGCAGTTTCAGTGGCAAGCGATACCCGATGGACTGCAGCCGATCTATGCCATCGCCACTTCTCCCGATGGTAACTACCTGAGTTACGGCCGAGGCAGTTTGGTCACGGTAACCAGTCAAAATGTCCTGAGTCCGGACAGTCGCCAGCAGACTCTAATCGATCCATCGCTGAGTCTGCCGGAGCAAGGTTCTGCGGACGAGAGCGCACCGACGACGCATTTGGATATCGTTCAGTCGTTGGCTTTCAGCCCGGACAGCCAGCGATTGGCGACTGGCGGCTTTCGCAACGTCAAGCTTTGGCGGCGAGTCACAGAGCCCACGCAGCGCCTGGATGGCCTGACCCAAGCGGACGGTGTCCATGCCATTTCTCCCAACGGTCGTTGGATCGCCCACAGTTCCGGAGAGCACATGCTGGAGATCACCGATTATGAGAAGCGGCAATCCCATCGATTTCTGGACACACACACTGCTCCGATCGTTTCTCTGGCCTGGCTAGGCACTTCTCCACTTTTGCTCAGCTGTGACTCCCAAGGAAAAATGTGGCTGACCGCGGCGCACACGAACGACGCCCAACCGGTCACCTCCGCCACGCCGTTTATCGCCCAGACCATGCGGGCGATCGACGAGTCGCGACTGATGGCCATCGACGATCAGGGGCAACTGCATGAGCTGAGCATATCGACCGAGGATGGAAATTCAGCTCACCGCTGCAGTGCCCGTGCTGTTCCAGGTTGGGATTCGGTGGTTGATTTAGCTCTGGCCTCTGTAGAACCAGCTCAAGCAGTCATGGCCACCAAAGATGGAAAACTGCGGTTGGTCGCTTTGGCGGATATGCAAACCCTGCGTGAAATAGATACACAGCAGCCTGTGCGTTCGGTGAGTATCAGTCCGGATGCACAGAGGATTGCCGCCTTGCCCCCCACCGGCCCTGCCCTGGTTTGGAATGCAGCCGATGGTGGACTGGCCGCTACGCTTGAACTGGACTATCTGAAATCCCAACTGCTCCAAGTCAGCCAACGAAACGTGGCCAGGCAAGAGGCACTGGTGGCTCATTGGAACAAGCGATTGCCCGAGCTGCAGAAAGCCGTCGAGCAGGAGGAGCAAGCAAGCCAAAAAGTGCAGCAAGATCGCGACAAGGCAGCTGAGGCGTTGGCCACCAAAGACAAGGAAATTGTCGCGGCAGCTACCCGAGTCACTGAAGCTGAACAAGAGCTGGTCGATACCCAGAAAGCCATAGCCGAAATGATGAAATTGTTGGAAACCAAGACGAGCGAACTGGAAAACCACAAGAAGGCGGCCGCCGAATTGGAAAAACAGAAGCTGGCCGCCGAAGAGGAGTTAGCCAAACGTGAACAAGCCCTAGCGACCGCCAAGGACAGCACTGCCCGCGCGGCAGCCAGACTGCCTGAGTTGCAGGAAAAGATCAGTGGAGAGCAAGCTGAATTGGAGAAGCTGAAGACCACCTACAGCGGTGTTCAAGCCCAGGCGGCTGCCACGGATCAACCTCAAGCTATTGCCTTTACCGGAGACAGCGGCCGCATTGTCGTCGCCCACTCCGACCTGCGCTTGCGCGTGTTCTCGGCCATCGATGGCGCGACCAGAATCCACACAGGCCACGGTGGCTCAGGCGCTAGCCATCCACGTCACCCCCGACAATCAACTCGTATGCCTGCAGCACAATGGAACGCTCCAGACTTGGGACCTAAATTATCCTTGGGTTCTGGAACGCAGCCTGGGATCGGTTTCGGAAAGCCCCTTCAGCGATCGCATTACCTCGTTGGACTTCAGCCCAGATGGCCAGTTGCTGGCGATTGGCAGCGGCCCGCCCAGTCGCAATGGTGATGTGACCTTGGTCAATGTCGACAGTGCCCAGGTGGTTCTGGCCTTGCCCGAAGCGCATAGCGACAGCGTGCTGAGCTTGCGATTTTCCCCGGACGGCAGACAGCTGGCGACCGCGGGTGCGGATAAACTGTGTCGCCTGTGGCAGGTGCCGTCGGGAGCACCGCTGGGCGCACTCGAGGGGCACACCCACCACATTCTGGGCTTGGCCTGGAAAGACGATGGCATGACGTTGGTCACAGCCAGCGCCGATACGTCACTGAAAGTCTGGGACGTTGCAACCATGACTCAAGTGCGCACCATCGGTGGATTCTCCAAGGAAATTTCGGCGGTTAGCTTTGTTGGTCCAAGCAGCCAGATTGTAGTGGCCGCTACCGATGGCAGCGCAAAACTGGTCAACGCCGACGATGGCAAACAGATCCGCAACTTTGCCGGTGCCAACAACGCACTTTACTCGGTCGCCCTGTCGGCTGCCGATCAATGGCTATACTCTGGAGGACAAGCCGGACAACTGTGGAGCTGGAAATTGGATGACGCCAAGCTGATAAAGACCTTGCCCTGATGTCTGATCTATTGTTCGCCAAGTCATTGCAGTGGACCTGCTGGGATCCAAGCAACCTGCTGAGTGCCATGCTGCACAACCTCCTAAGCGAATGGGGACATGCGCGATCGATTCGCACGCAACTGACGCGTGCGGTGGAACTCAGCGAGATTGAGTTGCTGCTGTCTGTGCGCCGGATCGACCTGGCAGCCTGGGGGCTATGGAATTCCGAACAATGCCCAGGCGTATGTGCTTCGGTGGCCATGGTCGCCAAACTGGAGAACCCGCCCCTGCGCCATATGCTTCGTGGCTCCAGAGTTGGGCGAACATGTCGGACTGCTGACCGAGGCGGGTGGCCAGGTCGTCACCTGCCAGTTGCACCGGCTGCAATCGCTGCTGCCAAGAATTCTGGGAACCTGCCGTCTGAGCCATCAAGGCTCGCACCCACTGACCAGCGGCTTAGTGGATCGCTTGCCATGGGGACATGTGGCGCCAGCGGACCCGGAGGCGGACGTCGTTCAGCCTCGGTAAGATGCTGACACTTCGTTGGATTCACTTAGATTAGCTGGCGACTACGAAAAAACCGCCGGCGCGGAGCGAACTGCACGCGTTGGACGGTAGCAAGGCATCGCCAGTGGAGTTGATGGCGGTGAACTGAATCCGCCGGAAGCCCGCAATCCAGAGTTCGCGGCGCAATTCACGGCGACTGAAGCTGTGCAGGTACATGGCTGGCAAGCCGCGATAACTGTAGACGCGGTCACCGTACTCCCAATCGCGATGCCACCAGGCTCTTCCACCAGCTCGACAGCAACCAGGCTGGTCCATGCGGATCCCATAAACTCTGATAGCGATTATGTGCGTGCAGGATCAACTTGGCAGCCGGTTTGAGAGCGGGTCGCAAGCCGCTGAGAAAGCGATGGCGATTCTCGACACCGCGGATCATTCCGATACTGCTGAACAGGCAGACCGCCAGATCCAAACTGTTGGGTTCCAGGAAACCGAGTTCCACCAGATTGGCTTGAACGCAGTGGTTTAACTGTGGATGCATGGACTGCCGCATGAGTTCGTCCAACATGTGCTGGCTAAGATCGATGTTCAGCAGTCGATAACCCAAGGGTGACAGTGCCCGCGAAACGCGTCCGGTACCGCAACCCAGATCGGCAATCAGCGGTGGCATTTGGTCCTGCACCGCGCGGTGGCAATTGTCCGCGGAGGAATTGCATATCCAGCTGGAGCAGCGGATGATCCGCAAAATAGTGGTCATAATCACTGGCGATGTGACGCGATTGAACATAATCCCATGTACCGCGACTAACGCCCGGAGGCAACTTCCAGGTTGGGGGGCTCATCAACGACCCTATTAGTGCACAATGGTCCACCGCAGGACGCGCCTGCCGGTGGCAAACTGAACCTTGCTGACTGTAAGCTGCAGACTCCGTTTCGTCTAGCCGCGTGGCTGACTGCATGAGTCAGCGAACTCCGTCGGCATTCGCGGACGGATCGCTACGGTCGTTGCCCGTTTTTGTCCGCAAAAGTATAATTTCCGCCTGTTAGCCTCACGGCTAGACCGCCAAGCCACGCACGTAGCTTGGCCCCATTCGATTTCGTTCTTTGTCCGCATTGGTCGGCAGCCCCCAGGGAGATTCAGTAGTGGCGATTCGCAGTTGCAATTAACGGCTTTGGTCGCATCGGGCGGCTGACGTTCCGCAATCTGATGGAACGCGGGAACGAGTTCGAAGTCGTGGCCGTCAATGACCTGACCGACAATCGCACGCTGGCCACCTGCTGAAGTACGACAGCATTCACGGTCGTTACCAACGGGCGAGGTGGAGTACGACGACGCGTACCTGATGGTCGACGGCAAAAAGATCGCGGCGTTGGCGGAACGCGATCCGGCCAAGCTGCCCTGGGGCGAGCTGGACGTGGATGTCGTGATCGAGAGCACCGGCATCTTCACCGCCCGTGCCAAGACGGCAAGGCCGGCTACGACACGCACCTGCAAGCCGGCGCCAAGAAGGTCATCCTCAGCGCCCCGGCCAAGGACTCCCCCGACCTGACCTGCGTGATGGGCGTCAACGACGACAAGCTAACGGCCGACATGAAGTGCGTCTCCAACGCCAGCTGCACCACCAACTGCCTGGCCCCGGTCGCCAAGGTCCTGCACGAGACCTTCGGCATCGAATCGGGCCTGATGACCACCGTTCACGCCTACACCAATGACCAGACGTGCAGGACCATGCCGCACAAGGACCTGTATCGCGCGCGGGCCGCGGCGCTGAACATCATCCCCACCTCGACCGGCGCCGCCAAGGCGGTGGGCCTGGTCATTCCCGACCTGAAAGGCAAGCTGACCGGCATCGCCTTGCGCGTGCCGGTTTCCACCGGCAGCGTCGTGGACCTGACGGTCAACCTGGCGAAGGAGGCTGACGGTCCGCACGATCAACGCCGCCATCAAGAAGGCCGCCGAAGGTCCTCTGAAGGGCATCCTGTGCTTACACCGAGGATCCGACTCGTCTCGCAGCGACATCATCCACGATCCGCACAGCTCGATCTTCGCCGCCGACTTCACCCAGGTACTCGGCGACAACGGCAAGCTGGCCAAGATCATCAGCTGGTACGACAACGAATGGGGCTACAGCTGCCGCACCGTCGACCTATGCGCCTTCATCGCCAAGTTCCTTTGATGCGTCTTCCCATCGGATGGCTGAAACAGCGTAGCTGAGCTACGCCGAGCGGTTGCGCTCATGCGTCTCGTGGAGTAGCCATCACGTTCCGTCGTGATGTCGCTATAAGACATTAGTCATAACGCTCCTGCGTGATGTCGCCGTTACGCTCCGTCGAATACCAAGCCGACCGGCGACCTCTTTAGCCGCTGGGAAACTGTCGGCAATACTCGTAAACAGCCATGGTGGTAGCAGTGACCACGTTGTAACTGGCGGGTTGTCCGTAGACGGGGATTTCCACGACCTCATGCAGGCGGTCCAAGACGGCCTGCGATAGCCCCTCGCGTTCCGAGCCGATGACCAGGGCCGTCTTCCGCGAAAAGCGGAAGTCATACAGCAAACTTGAATGCGTCGTCTGTTCAAGTCCAACGCAGGCGTAGCCTTCACTTCGCAACTTGTCGATAACCGGCAGCAGGCTGCGGGGTGAGGTCAGCTGAACAAAGTCGGCCGCGTCCCGGGCAATTTCGCGATCGAGTTTTCCGCTTCCACAGTGGATGACCTGCCCAATACCGGCGAAGCCGGCCAAACGCACCATACGGCTGAGATTGACATTGCTTCGCAGCGGCCCACTGACGAGCAACAATTCGCGTGGCCGTTCGAGTACCGTGGGTGGCTTGTGGCGGACATGTTCAAAACGGCTCATGAATGACCGAAATCTGGATGAGTTGGCAGGGGTAGGACGATATCCAGCAGGCGGCGAGGGTCCACCACAGCCTGGTCGCGAAGCGATTGTTCAGCCTGTTTCTGCATGCTTTCTCCCAACGATGCCTCGGCGTACAGACACTTGGTGCCATTGCAGGGCTATGGCCGCTAAATGGTGTCCGACAGCATGCAGTTGACCGACCAGATGTTGCCATTGGTGTTGCGGTGCAATGCGTCCCAGTGCTGCATGCAGCACTAATTCTGCGGCTCGGCCGTGCAACACGAAAATGCGTTCTTCCAATCGCAGCATGCGCCGCACCGTCCACTTGGCATCGCGCAGCCAGCCTGAATTCTTCGGATCATTGCGGTAGCTAACCAAATCCGCACAGTCTAGCCGTCAGGGCGAGCCACAGATAATGATTTGTCCCCAGTACTAAGGAATCGGATAGATTCTTCCAGTCTGCCCTCAATTCCTGTTGGGCGATTCTCCAATTGCCCGCATAGGTAGCGACTTGATCGCGACAACCACAGGAAGAAGCGAGGCGATTGAAAGCGCTGGTCGGCGATGGCCTGGCTGGCAATTTCCGTGGCTGCTCGGGCAGCCTCAATCTGATCCAGGGATAGATCAGAGGTGATCGTCGCATTGACGTGCATCCAGAATAAAGACATTGGATCGGATCGATCTCGTGCGTTCTCGCGATAACGCCGCGTCAATTCGTGGAGTTCCGACAGGTGACTGCGTTCCCAATAGCAAGCCAGAATGCCCCAATGCAAGAATTCGATTTCCCAGCGCGAGCTCTGTTTTTCGCTCTCGTAGAATGAAATAGCCCGTTGGCCATAGTGGATGGCGCGTCGCGAGTACCCGCGTTGGGCGTACCATACGAACATACACACATAGACGGCTGCCCGCGCACTGGTCAAATTCGTTTCGCGGTCATGCGCAGCGAGGCATGCAATCGAGCAATAGCGGCCCGACGCCAACGTTTTCCCCAAAGGATAGTAGTATTCCCAGTCGCGCGGCGGCCTGCGCAGTGGTCGGCATGCGATCCGTGATCGGCGGCTAGTTCATCCAAGACGAAAATCAGGTCGGGGCCAAGCTGGTTATCCAGGAAGGTCAGCGGTGCCGAAATTCGGTTGAGACTGCGTTCCATCATCGATGAAGGATCGCTCAGCCGCAGAGTCGCTGGCGATCCGTTGCGGAAGCTTTGCGGCGTATAGCCTGGCGCGTTCGCCACAGTATTCGCCAAGGGGAGAAAACGGATTTCTTCCAGTTGCTGACACCTGCTTCGGTTAACGCCGTGCGGAGTAGAGCTAGCCCCTTATCCAATTGTCCAGCGCGGATCCATTGTTCACCTGCTAAACAATCCAACATGGTCGCCTGCAAGGGATTCTTGGCCTCAATCCGCAGCTCTTGGAACAGTGTCGCGGCCGCAGCGGAACTGCCGCGACCGGCCAAGACAATTGGCTTTGAGAGTCAACGCTTGCTGCTGTTCACTGGCGGTGCGATCGGCTTCGGGATGCATTGCCCGCTGCAGGAAATACAGAGCGTCCTCCAATGCGGAATCCTTGGCTGCTGCCCTGGCTGCCTCGATATAACACGCGGCCGCCTCACGAAATTTTTGGGCCTCCCAATAGTGGTGAGCGATTCGCGGCCAGGGTGGAGGCGTTTCTCCAGATAGGATTCTGGCCATCCGAAAATGCCGGCGTTGCAAGCGCGCTGGCGGCAGGCTACCCAAGAAGAAATCTCGAAAACTCTCGTGAGATATCTCGACCTCCGAATCAAGTTGCATGCCTTCGCGGCGAATCCAGCCTTGGGCTCCGAGATAGCTCAGTGTGCGTTGCAGCTCATGCGGCGCAATTCGAGAAACCATCTGCAACTGATGGAAGCCGATAGGTTGGTCGGCAACCGTCAGGTACTGCATGACATTCTCGGCCTGAATGGACAATTGCTGAAAAGCGTCGCAAGGCGTTTTCGTGTGCATCGGTATGGAGCCATTCTTGTTCCGAATAGCCAGGGCTGCTGGCAAAATAAAGAAAGGCCCTGAACAACTCCTGTAATAGAAAGGGGCTGCCACAGGAACGCTCGGTCAAATCCTGCTGAATAGCTTCGCTCAGCTGCTTGTCCGACTGCAGGGCCCACTGGACAACCAACTCCCTGAGTACCGACTCGGGCAGCGGCTCGAGATCGATGGTTTGGAAGACGAAATTCTGGGGTAGCTTGTAAGCTGGCTGTTGGTAGCTGACTAACGGCCGACACGCTATCGGCGGATTCGACCAGTACCATGAACCCATGAAAGCCTCTGCCGGCCAGTAGTTTAGGGATCGTGCGAATGCTCTCATGATCGGACCACTGCGCGTCATCGACGACGATCACCATCGGCTTTGCGCGCTCAGAGCTGCCAATAAACCGGCCAGCGCCTGCTGGCTGGCATCGCGCCGTTCTGCCGACTTGGCCGCATCCAATTCTCCTCTGTTGGAACGCTGATTTTCGCCTCCGACCAATTGTTGGATTTGCGGGAAAGTCTTGGCAATAGTCAGCGGCAAACAGCTGGACTGCTTGGCCCCATTGCTCTTCGGGCTGTTCGGCCAATCGGCGCACCAGTTCCTGTACCAACAGATTCAGCAGGCGTAGCGGTGTATGGTCTTGCTGGTAACAGCGTAGGGACAGGACGAAGACTTCCGACGTCGCCAGACTGCGCATCCAAGTTTTGATGGCGCCGTCTTGCCCATGCCAGCCCGCCCACGAAGGACGACCAAACCCGATGACCCCTCATTGAGCTTGCTGAGCTGTTCGGAAAGTTGGGCCAAGCATGCGTCGCGACCGAGTACTTCCCCCGGAACGAAGGCCTTTACCCCCAAGGGAATTCCCCCGCCAAGCCGCTGGAGAATGTCCTGGCCCTGGGGCCGATGGCCGGGATTCGGATTCAATAGCTGTTGGCATACCTCGGCTAAATCGCTTGGGACCCAAGCTAACGCCTGGTTCAATGCCTCGTTATCCAAGCTGAATCGCTCATCAGGCTCCGTTGCGGCCAAGTTGATACGAATCGGCGGATAGTCATTAACCAATACCTCGTACATCATCACGCCAAAACTGTACCAGTCACTGGCATAACAAAATGCCTTGCCCGAAATCGCCTCGGGAGCTATGTACTGCAGGGTGCCAATCAATTGCTCGCCATCCAACGACAGTTGGCCTGGCACGCTGTTGCTAGCACGTATGGCCAACCCCAGGTCTAACAGTACGGCCCGCCGCCGAGGCGTGATCATCACATTCGAGCACTTGATATCCCGATGAATCACGCCCTGGGAATGCAAGAAATGAATGGCCGAAGAAAGTTGACACAATACCGATCGTAAACGCTGCCAGTGAATTTGCGCGTGTTCGGTAGTCGCCTGCGTATCGACCGGTGCCGCTTCCTGTTGAGCCAGCAGTACCCTGAACCACTCACGGATGGTTTTGCCTTCAACCAATTCCATGGAAAAATAGCGTAGTTCACCTTCACTGAATGCATCATAGAGTCGCACCAAGTTCGGGTGGTTCAATTGTGATAACCAGCTGAACTCTTCAATGAACCGAAATATGCTCCAGGCATCGATCCGCCGCATGACTTTGACAGCTACCTGGGCGGTGCTGCGCAAATCGATCGCCGCGTGAACGTATCCCATTCCTCCCCGACCAATCATCCGCACCAGCAGAAAGCAGCCGAGATTATAGGGCAACGGATCCAGGGTTATCGAGAGTGAGGCATCGGACTCTTTGATGGTCGAGTCATCCGTGCTGGGCAAAAGCTTTGCTACCTGCGCATGTCCCGTGCGATGCAATTTACTTTCGGTCAACTCCAGCAAGCGGATCATTCGCTCTTGAGCATGGATGGGGCACAGATCCAAGTATGAATCGACATTCGGCGGAACGGCGTCGTACTTGAGCCTGAGCGCGAACTCGAGTACGACCAAGCGAAGGATGAACTCCGGGCTCGTTACGAAGGTCGGGAAAGCGGAGCACGAACAATTGGACGCGCGGGGACACGCGCTCGTCGTCATCCTCGTCCTCCGTTTGAGGCGCGTCTTCAGCAGGCGGCCGCTGATAAAAAAAATCTAGTTCGGTACTAAGCAACCGCGTCAACAACTCCAAGCGATTTGCGGGCGTCACCCGACTCAAGAAGGATTCGTACCGAGAGACATCGTAGCCCCGCCAGCTCTGACGAAATTCTTGTTCTAACTCTGGCAGGTCTAGTTCTAGCACGTCAGCTCCCTATGCGGCTCAATTCTGATCAGTGTAAACCGTATTGCTGACAAGCGTATGTTGCTATTTCGACGATTTCCATTTTCCTGAGCTGCTCTACGACTCCAGCACCCTCAGCAACTCGCGAATTCGCTTGTGCGATACGGGCTGTTTGGTTCCCAACTGTTGGGCGAAGACCGACACACGGAGCTCCTCCAGCATCCACCGCAGGTCTTGCAACTTCTGTGCAGAATCTGCCGAAGTGTGGGGGGTCCCTCTGGCGAGCTGCTGGTAAACCCTCTCTAGCTCCGCGATGGGCGCGGACAACTTGGCGTCTTTGGCGAGGCCTCCGTTCTTGAGTTTCTCCAATCTCAGGCGGACCGCCGACAAATAACGCGGAAATTCCTGGAGCCACGTCCAGGCTGTGTCCCCCAAAAAATCCCCAGCAAACATCGCGTCCAACTGATCGCCCAGGCGCAGCGGTGACGCTCTGCCACTGGCCAGGTGCCTGTTCCAGCTGCAAGCGCACCGCATGCGCCTGTGCGGCCAGAGCAGGCAACCAGGCAGCAACCTGTTGAGCGGCCATCGAAATGTGCTCGGACGCCCGCGCATTGCGGACGTCGAACTCGGCGCGGGTGGTAATCGGTGGCTGCCCTTCCACCAGCCCAATGCGGGCAATCAAATCCTGCAGTCGACCCTGTATTTGACTTCCCGGTACCAGATGGCTGAGCTGCACGCAGGCCTGCGAGAGCTGGGGAAGGTGAGCAACATGACTGCGCAACGAACGATGGTGCTGCATAGCCAGCAACCGCGTCAATCCGCGTTGGGTCATGCGTTCCGCTTCCTGAGGTGCATCCGCTAAACGCAGCTCGACCCCCTCTCCCTGTCCCAGGTACTGTAGATCGACCAAGGCGGGAAAGGCAGCCACCAACACGCCGCCGCGCTGCAGTGTTACCGGTGGTGGCAAGCCGTCAAAGTTGTGGTGAGAAACCGGTCGATTGTGCCAGGCGGGGAGAGAATCGGCAGCCAATTCGGCAGCCGCAGCGTCTACCACAAGAGCCTGACCAAGCTGACCAAATTCCGCCTGCAGTTGCTGTACGCTGCGGCCACGCGCCAGCTCGTGTCCATCGTCATCGATGACACATACCAAGAAATGCAAGTGTTCGGGCAACTCCCCAAGAGCCAAATCGCCGGTTGTAATTTTTTCGCCCGCAAACTGGCTCATCACTCGGGCGAGGGCAATGGCGAATGGTTCATCGCGAGAAAGCTTGGACAATTCACGAACCAGTTTCCGGGCAACATCCGGTGCCGGCACAAAGTTCGTCCGCAGCCGTTTGGGCATGGCTTTGATGAGCGCCAAGACCTTCTCCTCTAGAAGACCAGGCACCAGCCAGCCTAGCGCCTCATCACTGATTTGTCGCAGCGCCGCCTGCGGTACCGTCAGGCTCACACCATCGGCAGCATGCCCCGGTTCAAAGTGATAGCTCAGAGGAAATTCGGATGCGCCCAGATGCAGCACGTTGGGAAAACGAACTTCGAATTCCTCAGCATGCTGGCTGTCAGCGATCAAATCGGCAGGCTGCATGCGCAGAGCTTGGGCCTCTGGTGAATCGCTGTGTCTCCGCAACCAGGCTCGCAAACTACTCAAATCGACGGCAGTCTGGGGAACGCGAGACTCATAGAAGTTAGCCAGATGAAAGCGATCGATGATGAACTCGCGGGAGCGTGTCCGCTTGGCCAGTTCATCGATATCGGCAATCAGCTCCTGATTGTGGCGGTAGAAACTCTCGTTGCAGTGCCAATCGCCCGCGACCAATCCATGTTCGATCATCATCGATCGCGCACTTGCCGCATCGAGAGTCGAGTAGGCCACGCGATGACCGCTGGAAATCGTCAAGCCATACAGACTACTCTTGCGGTAGACCATGGCGGAGCCTGTCTTGCTGCTCCAGTGTGGATCGCTGTAGCTATACTTTAATAACTCTCGCCCGGCCATTTCGATCCACTCTGCATCCACTTCCGCCACGGTCCGCGCGTATCGCTTGCTGGTTTCGACGATTTCCGCGGACATGATCCACTTGGGCTGGCGGCGAAAGAGTCCCGAACCGGGCCAGAGGGCCAGACTCAACCCGGCAATGCCCTTGTATTCATGCCGCTCACCTCGCTGAGCAATGCCACTCAAGAGGCCAGTCAGCAAGGATTGATGGATGTCCGCATATCCCTCTGGTCTAGCCAACTTGGGTAGACCTTCGGCGTCGCGCTTTGAGCTTTGTGCTGCCGGTGGCTGCGACGCAGAATCCGACTCGACGGGCGGCAAGCGGAATCTGCGTTTGCCAACGCGAATCCCCGCGCTGGCCAGGATATCCTTCAGCTGCCGCATGGTCTCGGACCATTCACGAAATGCTGGTGGAGAAATGAAATTCTGCACAAGTGCCTTTTCCAGGCGTGAACGACTGAGTTGGGCCCGTAGGCCCTCATAGAAATCCCATAAGCGAAGCAGACTCAGAAAATCGCTGTGCGGATCTCGAAACTGCATATGCGCGGCATCGGCTTGCGGTTGCAAACCAGCAGGTCGCTGGCGAACCTCTTGGCATTCCAGTCCGGCGGCGATCACCAGCACCTCTGCCAGGCAATTGCGCTGGGCTGCTTCCAGCAACATCCTTCCCACGCGGGGTTCACAGGGCAATTGCCCCAATTGCCGACCCACGGGCGTCAATTTACGGTGCTGATCGATGGCACCCAACTCGAGCAGTGTGCACTGCGCATCGTGAATGGACTCACCGCTCGGCGGATCGAGCAACGGAAATTCTTCCAGCGGTCCCAGTCGCAGCACGAGACTCTGCAACATGACGCTCGTCAAATCGCTGCGTCGAATCTCCGGTGTGGTGAATTTCGGCCGTTGCAAATAGTCGTCTTCGCCAAACAGCCGGATGCAGGTACCAGGCCCTAACCGACCGCAACGACCGCTGCGTTGGTTGGCCGACGCCTGCGAAACCTCTTCGATCGGTAGGCGTTTTACTTTACTGCGTGGCGCGTAACGGCTGATGCGCACCAGGCCGGTGTCGATCACAAAGTGAATCCCAGGCACGGTCAGTGAAGATTCGGCAACATTGGTTGACAACACGATGCGTCTGCGCATGACGCTCAAAAATCCTGTTTTGTTCAGCCTGACTCAGTCGGGCGTAGAGCGGCAGGATCTCGGGCTGCCCGGACCCCGCCAGCCGCGTAAAGTGACCGCGCAAGTGCTTGGCAGCCTGGCGAATATCTCGCTCTGTCGGCAGAAAAACCAAGATGTCGCCCTGCCCTTCCGACATCAATTCATCGATGGCATCCGCCAGACCAGCCAGTCCACTCTGCTCGTCTAAGCCACTGTTTTCCAAGGCAATGGGTAGCGGTCGATAACGCTGTTCGACAGGATAGGTCCGGCCCGAAACTTCGACGATGGGAGCCGGGCCCGCCTCGTCGGCAAAATGCTCCGCGAAGCGCTGCGGATCAATGGTCGCCGATGTGATAATCAATTTCAGTTCTGGACGCTGGCCACTGATGCGCCGTAGGTAGCCCAGCAGGAAATCAATATTCAACGAACGTTCGTGGGCTTCATCAATGATGATGGCTTCATACTGATCCAGAAAACGATCGCTCTGCGTTTCGGCCAACAGCACGCCATCGGTCATCAGTTTGACCAGTGTCTCGGGCTGAGTGGAATCCGAAAAACGAATCTTGCAAGCCACCAAGCCGCTCTGCAGTTGATCGCCCGCCTCGCGCCCGGCATTAGCTGACAACTCTTCGCTCAATCGACTGGAAATGGCCCTGGCCGCCAGTCGCCGTGGCTGAGTATGCCCAATCATGCCGCCCAATCCCAAACCCGCTTCGAGACAAAATTTGGGTAGCTGCGTACTCTTTCCAGAACCGGTTTCCCCGCACACGACGATCGTCTGCCGCCTGCGTATCAAATCAATCAATTGCTCTCGATGACTGCTGATCGGCAACTCGGGATCATAGTCCAGCTGTGGTACGCTGGCCGCTCGGCGAGTGCGCAGCTCAAGTGAAGCCTGCGCCTGCTCCAAATATTTTTTGAACTCCGGGTACTCGGAATGGATTTTTTTCTGACGCTCCAGTCGCTGCCATGTTTTTTGCAGCCGGTGGCGATCGACGCCCATGACACGCGCCAGCTCAATCGGATTCTTGGAATCCTTGGGAGTCAACTGATGAGACAATGCCTAGTACTCGTTTTCAATTTGTTGACGGTAAAAGTGGACCACCGAAGCAAAGACGGAACCCGATGGTGCATCGACCTCCGCCAGGGCGCTCCGCGCAAGGCCCACATCGCCCAACTCATTCGCCAGACAGCCGATATAAAAACTGCGTTCCGTCGCTAGACCGGCGGGCCATTCGGCTACCGACAGCGATTGTAGTTGTTGCAGAGTCTGCGCCGCCGGCTGATGTGCAGCGGCAGCCAGGACAGCGTAGAACTCCGCTGCTGCCCGATTGTCCAATTGCGGCAGCGAACGCTGTGCCTGTTGCCAACGGCCCTGCAACAGCGCATTGCGGATATCGGCGGCTGGGCTTTCCGTTTCGCGATCCCTCTCGAATTGAGCTAGTAGCTCGTGCAAATTGTCGCGGTAACGCTGTACGCTATCGATCAGATTGGCCTCGCCGGCGAGCGGTTGCGAACTGCCCAAAGCGCGAACGTTATCTAACACCGAGAAACTTCCGGAATAGCGATGCGCACGATTGGCCAGCTCTGCGTAGGCAAAGCTCGCACTGGTGCGGGTCGCGGCGTCCATCACCGGCGGCAACACGCGCAAGGCCGCAAAGGGCAACCGCAAAGAGGTCAATACGGCGGACACGCGCAAGGCTTCCGCATGATCACCCAACGAGAGTACCCGCGCAAAGTCTACATCGCTGACAGGCCGCGGGAATTCGGCGGTCAATAGCACGCGATTGGCGTATTGCACATAAGCACGGGTGGCCGGGGATTCCGACTGGGCAAACATCGTCCTGATAGGATCAATACCGAGCACCTTCCACTGCGAGTCCAAGGAAACAGCGTGGATGCTATCTAAATCCCGCGAGTCGACGACCACCAACACCGGTTTCCACTCAGCGAACGTGGCCTGATAGCCGCCCCAACGACCATCGCTGCGTAGATAGGCCTCCCGCTTCCAACTCGCCCAGTCGCGGCACACGGCTGCATAGTCGCGATAACGCGAGTGAAATACCTCCCAGCGGTCGGAAAGAATCGGCTGGAATTGCAACTGGCCCCGCTGCCCTCGGCTGGTATGGCGTTGCCAGTCTGCAACCTGCTCGAGATTGGTCAGCAAAACCGCGCCGGAAAAATTCCACTGCGAGGTGGGCAACCTGCGTCCAATGACATCCGCCGCGAGAATCGTACTGCTGTGAGCAACCAGCTGTACCGCCAAAGCCAGAAATCCACCCAATAACAACACGGCAATCAGAGCCACCCGCTGCGTGAGTCTAGCACCGCCCGCCCAGCTGCCGGCCGGCTCGGTGGCTTTGCCGGATGCGGGCAACTGCGGGCTGCAGGTCAAGAACAGAGTCAGCATGGCAAGCCAAAAGTAGCGTTCGCAGCCCAGGCCAATCAGGCTCAGCAAGCAGGTCAGCAGGCTGCTCGATGGGTCGAGTTTGCCCGCCAAGGCCAGCTGCCAATAATAGGCCAACAGCAACAAACCGCAGACATGCGGCCAGCCAAAATCAGCTGCCAGCCATAGCGGGCCCATCGACGGCAATAACTCGATAGGTGGTTGAAGCCACAGCCAATTGATCCAACGCAGCATGAAGCTCCCATAACCCTCGACGACCAAGCCAGGCAGCCCGACCACCGCCAGCCATCCGCAAACGGCTGCCAACCATCCCCAAGCCTGCCTGGCAAGCCGCTGACGGCCGATGGCAGGCAGCACCACCTGCAGCGTCAGCACGCAAGCGACCAGACCTGCCTCGAGCGTGACGGCCAAAGCGAAATAGAACAGCGCTGCTGCCAGGATTAAACTCAACCAGCAATCAATGCGCTGATTGCGGCTCGCCCAAGCAAGACGGCCAACCAGCCCCATGCACACAAGCGTTGACAAGGAATTCTGCGGTTCCAGATGAACCAGGCCCAGAAACACCAGGCAGAGCAATGGCCAGGGCATTCCGCTCCGCAAGGCCCCATCCGCGCCACCCGCTAACAGCCAAGCCACGAAAATGGCGATTATCCAAAAGGGCAAGCTGTTCAGCCAACTGCCGTCCAACAGGTTGGCCAGCGGAGGATTCCAGAGTTTGCCGGCTCCCAGCAGACTGCGGTCCGGCGCGTCGACCAACGGCCACTCCGCGACCAGAAAGTAACGGTTGCCGGCGAGCAACAGTAGCCAAAGACCGAGCGTGCAACACCCCAGCCAAAGAAAGGATGGTTGGGGCTCCAGGTTGACTTTGGACCGGGCCTGTGCAGCGGAACTGCGGAGCTGGTGGGGCGCTTTCACGGCTGGGGCTCCGCCTCGCGGATGCGGATCCAGTGATCAGTGAAACGCAGCGGTGCATCCATCTGTACTGCTGGCATATGACAGCTCAAGCAATCGTCAGACTGACCATCAGCGCACAACACATGCTCGGAGTTCTCGGGGCTATGGCACTGGATACACTGCCAAATGCCCTGCATGTCCTGCTCGGCCGCTGGTGTATGCGGATCGTGGCAGGTGGTGCAGCTCATTTCCGAGTGCTGGAAACAGGCGGACTGCACCAGACCAACCGGTTGAAAGCGAACGATGGCCGTGTTGGCCGTCGTGATTTCTTCGGGCGTCAGCTCGTCTGCACGCCGGTGGCACTGTGCACAGCGATTCACAGCATCCAACCGATCGGCGGGCTGCCACAGCGGATCGCTAACCTCGCCTTGCGACAGCACGTGCGACTGCCGTGGACCATGACATCTCTGGCAACCGATGCCAGGGATGAGCTGATCTTGGTCAATGGCCCCTGAACGCTCTGGCAAATAGCTGGAATGACAGGCAAAACAACGGAAGGCTTTGGGACCGTCAAACAGCACCCCCAACTTGCCAAAATGCCCCGGGCCAGGCTCGCGTGGCTGCCCGGGTGTAACATCGACGACATCATCGCGATAGCAAGACCAACGAAACTCCAGCTGGTCTGTAGCCCCGGAGCTGTCCGGCAGAATACTGGTCCACGTCCGCGCATGGTGCCCAGAGCCGAAACACCAATCCAGTTCAACGCGGGTTGTCGTCCCGGCCTGGCTGGTGCGTACAAGCACTGCCTCGGGCGATACTTCTATCACCGTCTGCTCGTCGAGCACCCGTGGATCAGCGGCCATCTGTGCAAGCAGCTCGCGCGAGCTGGGATGGGTGGCGCAGATCAGCGTTTGCGCGTGACCTGTTTTGGAGAATGACTCCGCCTGCTGGTGGCAATCGATGCAGGACGATTCGTCAGCCCAACCCTGATGGGAGCTAACAGCGTGAATAGGCGTAGCAGCCATGGGCCGCCACGCCACCCAAGTTAGAAAAAATCCCGCCAGGGGAAGCAGCAGCCAGGCCAGCCAACCTCGACGAATATGCCGCTTAATGAACACTGCTCCCCATCGCGCTTAAACGCTACCCGTCTCACTTTGCATTTGCTCGACATCGTCGGATGACGCCGGATCATTAGCGTCGCCTTCGGCTCCACCTTTGGGCGCGCAGCCCGCAACAGCGAATACCAAACCAAGCAGGAACATGGGGATCAGGAACTTGTAAGTCTTCATGCTAGAACTCCACAGCCAGTGAGTAAACCATACGGAAGAATAATCGAGAATCTTCGACATTCGTTGATTGCTGAAATCTTCATTTTAACTTAATAGAGCGAGCTGCTACAGGCTAGAAAGGTGATCCGGCCATGAAAAAAGGCCGGTTCAAGATTCTAACCAATAAATGTGAGCCGCTTTGGCGCTAGCCGCGGGTGCGTCTAACCAAGCATGTGAGCCGATAGGTTTCAAGTAGAACCTATACGAAAAAAGCCCGAGCAATGGTCTGCTCGGGCTAGTGGATTTGGTGACAAAATATGTTACCTGCTCTCAGGCGTCTAGCGATTGGGAGGCCTGATGGTCCAAGGCCTCCCCGCTGTCCTGTGCCGACTACCAATCGCCGTTGATCGGATCGCTGCCGTTAATCGATCCCGCAGCAATCCAGACGCCTTGATCGAGGCTCTCGCTGGAGAATTTCACTGAGCCATCGCCCAGCAGTAGATTCACGCCACCGGTGTGGTAGCTGCTGGCTTCCTTGACGCTCATATCGGTTACCGAGGCATCGTTGTCACAGCCTGGACCAGCGTTGGGGCGCACGAGCGTGGTAAACCAAGGTCCCCAGTAAACTCGGCCCGCGGCCCAGAAGCGGCCTTGCTCATCGCCCGATCCTTCCCAGCCCGATCCCGAGTCGTACATCGATAGACAGTTCTGGTAGTAAGCGTTGATGGCAGCGATGTGTGCCGCCGAGTTGTTCCAGCGACGGCCTTCGGCATTGGCGGCCCGTTGCAGTTGTGTGCCAGTTACCACTCGGTAATAGGGTTCACGTGGCATTTTGCCGACTTCCCATTGACCACGATTCAAACCGATACGACCCTCAGACATGATAATGCTGTTGGTCGTACCATCGGTGATATCGCGAATGCGGGTTGGCCTGCCTAGCGAAGCAAAGCCAACTTTGGCCGCACCCATCGACCAAGCCGAGGCTGGACCAGCCGAGAAGCAGTATGCCGTGGGTGACATGTTGGCGGTGTAGTCCGCGTTGGCACCAGGATCGCTGGGACAAACGTATCCAGGGATGCGGGCACGGGCAACCAGCGTGTTGTTGACGTTGCCGTTCTGATCAGAGTCCCAGCGCCAACCCCAGTCGAGATTGTTCACTACGTTGTCTTGCTCCATGAAGGGCAGCAACATAGCCAAGCCACTCCATGCCAACCAAGATTGATCGTAGCGACCGCCGGGTGCCTCGGTCGTGCCATAGCCTGGGGTCGGCGGAAAGGTCTTGTAGGCCGACTCGTAATTGTGCAGGGCCAGCCCCAATTGCTTGAGGTTGTTCGAGCATTGCATGCGTCGGGCTGCCTCGCGGGCCATCTGCACGGCTGGCAACAATAAGCCAACCAGAATTCCAATAATTGCTATCACCACCAAGAGTTCCACCAGGGTGAATCCCGAGCGTTTCGCCAACGAGCGTTTTTGCATGACTGAATAGTCTCCGACAAACCATGAACAAGGAAAAGAAGAAATGAAGGCTTCAACCTTTCGAGTATAGGTGCGTTCGGAAAACGGCAAATGGCTTGAGTCTCCTTCCGCTAAATGTAATGACGCCCACTGGAAAACGACGTAGCTTAAGAATCGCTTAGCCTCAAAATGGGAGCCGACGGCGTCCATCCGAAGTTCGTGCTGGAGTGCGCTCGGGCGCTGCGAAGTTGTTGCCAGCCGATGCGTTACCAAGAAAAAAGCCCGAGCAGTTGGCTGCTCGGGCTTCGCGGATTTGGTAATCAACGAATCTTGCCTGCTCTGTCAGGACGTCCAAGGCTGTGGAGGCCTGACTGGTCTAGGCCTCCACCGCTGTCCTATGCGTTTACCAATCGCCATTAACGGGATCTGTACCATTGATGGAACCGACGGCAATCCACACGCCTTGATTGATACTCTCGGAGGTGAACTTGACCGAGCCATCACCCAGCAGCAAATTGACCCCACCAGTGTGGTAGCTGCTCGGCTCCTTGACACTCATGTCGGTTACCGAGCCATCATTGTCGCAGCTGGGCCCTGCATTGGGTCGAACCAGCGTTGTCATCCACGGACCCCAGTAAACTCGGCCGGCTGCCCAAAAACGCCCCTGTTCGTCGCTGGCTCCATCCCAGCCTGAACCGGAATCGTACATCGACAGGCAGTTCTGGTAGTAGGAGTTGATGGCCGCAATGTGGGCGGCGGAGTTATTCCAGCGGCGGCCTTCGGAATTGGCCGCACGTTGCAACTGCGTGCCAACCACAACTCGGTAATAGGGCTCACGCGGTTGCTTGCCGGCTTCCCACTGACCACGATTCAATCCGATGCGAGCCTCAGACATGATCACGCTGTTGGTGGTTCCGTCGGTAATGTCGCGAATACGCGTCGGCCTGCCGAGCGAAGCAAAGCCAACTTTGGCGGCACCCATCGACCAGCTGGAAGCAGGACCGGCGGAGAAACAGTAGGCGGTCGGGGCCATGTTGGCCGTGTAATTTGCATCGGAACCCGGATCGCTAGGACAGACGTAGCCTGGAATCCTGAAGCGGGCCACCTGGGTATTGTTCACATTGCCGTTTTGATTCGGAATCCCAGCGCCAACCCCAGTCAAGATTGTTGACGACATTGTCTTGCTCCATGAAGGGCAGCAGCATGGCCAGCCCACTCCAAGACAACCAGCTCTGGTTGTAACGCCCGCCTGGTGCTTCGGTCGTGCCATAGCCAGGGCTGGGTGGAAAGGTCTTGTAAGCCGACTCGTAATTGTGCAACGCCAAGCCCAACTGCTTGAGATTGTTGGAGCACTGCATGCGGCGTGCAGCCTCGCGGGCCATTTGCACCGCGGGCAGCAGCAGTCCCACCAAAATACCGATGATCGCAATCACCACCAACAGCTCCACCAAGGTGAAACCTGAGCGGCCGGAAATAGAACGTTTGAGCATGGCTGAACAGCCTCCAAAACTCTGAGACAAGGAAGATAAATGAAGATATAGACTCGAAGTATAGGATCAGAGGCCAGATTGCCAAGAATTAAGCTGCTCCGCAAGCCATTTGTAATTTACTGGCGGGTAGCAGTTGTAGCTTGCGACTTCTTAAGGTTCCAATAAAAGAGGCCCGCATAAAAAATGCGGGCCTCGGTCGTCTTTTTCGGCATGAACGCGGGTTGCCCAGGCTTACCAGTCACCGTTTACCGGGTCGGTACCATTGATGGAACCGACGGCAATCCACACCCCTTGATTGATGCTCTCGGAGGTGAACTTGACCGAGCCATCTCCCAGCAACAGATTCACGCCGCCGGTGTGGTAACTGCTGGGTTCCTTGACGCTCATATCGGTTACCGAGTTGTCGTCATCGCAACTCGGCCCTGCATTAGGTCGCACCAGCGTGGTCATCCAAGGACCCCAATACACGCGGCCGGCTGCCCAGAAACGGCCCTGCTCGTCGCTGGCGCCATTCCAGCCCGAACCGGAGTCGTACATCGATAGACAGTTTTGGTAATAGGCGTTGATGGCAGCGATATCCGCTGCCGAATTGTTCCAACGACGCCCCACAGAATTATTGGACTTCTGCAGTCGCGAACCGGTGACAACGCGATAATAGGGCTCGCGGGGTTGCTTGCCGGCTTCCCATCGACCACGATTCAATCCGATGCGAGCCTCAGACATGATCACGCTGTTGGTGGTTCCGTCGGTAATGTCGCGGATACGGGTCGGCCTGCCGAGCGAAGCAAAGCCAACCTTTTGTGAGCCCAACGACCACGCAGAAGCAGGACCGGCGGAGAAACAGTAAGCGGTGGGAGCCATGTTGGCCGTGTAATTTGCATCGGAACCCGGATCGCTAGGACAGACGTAGCCTGGAATCCTGAAGCGGGCCACCTGGGTATTGTTCACGTTGCCGTTTTGATTGGAATCCCATCGCCAACCCCAGTCAAGATTGTTGACGACATTGTCCTGCTCCATGAAGGGCAAGAGCATGGCCAATCCGCTCCACGACAACCAGTTTTGGTTGTAACGCCCACCTGGCGCTTCGGTCGTGCCATAGCCAGGGCTGGGTGGAAAGGTCTTGTAAGCCGACTCGTAATTGTGCAAGGCCAAGCCCAACTGCTTGAGATTGTTGGAGCACTGCATGCGGCGAGCAGCCTCGCGGGCCATTTGCACCGCCGGGCAGCAACAATCCCACCAAAATTCCGATGATCGCAATCACCACCAACAATTCCACCAGGGTAAATCCGCGCGCGGTTTCATTCGAAGAGATTTCATAAACACCTCACAAGACATCAATCAGAAAAGAAAAGAGCGCTTCTACAGAAGAGCAACCAAGCTGTGTATCCTAGCAAGTCTGTCGGGGCTCTACATAGTCGATTCTGAATAAATCGACAGAAAGCAGGCTCTCGTACCCCCTGCAATGGGCATAATTGCTGCAGAATGTATAAGAAATCGGCAGCTTTTTGGCTTCTGTGGGACTCGAAATTGTTAGATATTTTCCCCCGAGTTCATCCAATTGGGCGGCAGTTGCCGCCCTGGATCAGCTCGTTGATCAGCTCTTTGATCAGCTTTGTCGACCGCTGGAAATGACGGGCAGCTCCCGCTTTTGATTGGCGGATGAACCACCCTGTGGGGAGGATTGCGGGTCGACCCACCGCTCGGCCTGGAAGTGTTTTTCATAGACTCCAAAGTCGTTGAAGGCCATCCATTTGGCGAAGTCGCACTGCCCAGCTCCGCTCCGGGATCTCGCCTCCCGGGACATACTGTGAACGCCGCGGCACGGTGGCATCCAATTCCGCCATGGCGCTTTTCCGCTGGGTCGTATCGCGGGCGTGGTGTTTATGGGCCAGTTCGATCAGCAGATCGGGCCTCTCCAGCACGACACATCCTCGCGTATGTTGGGCGGCCAGTTCGCGAAAATCCTGCAGGAACTGGCTGTTATTGAATGTATCCTTCAGCGGTCGCGGATCGTGAATGCTCTCTGTGGCCAATTGAATAATGGGACAGGGTTCGATGTCGCCCGCGGGCCCCACATGGTGCGTAAAGCCGGTGGCAGCCGGGCACAGCGCCCTGCCCTCGCCGTCATGGTAGGCATCGATGACGACAATCGGCTTGGTAGCCCGCGTATCCACCACGAATTGCCGGACGCGACGCAGCTGTTCCGGCTCGAGGGCCAACTCGGGCATGGGCTCTGGCCCCATGGGACGGTAGACGTGGAACCAGCAATACATAACGCCCATGTCGATTAAGCGATCAACCCAGCCCTCGGCCAGCAGATCGTCAATATTCGATTTGCAGATGCTGGTGCACACCCCGGTGAGAACTTTGTTATTTAAACAGTTCTGAATGCCCTGCATGGTCTGGCTGAGGACCTCCGCCCGCCCGCGGCGTTGGTCACTGACAATTTCGGTGCCTTCGACACTGATCAAGGGAGTTACATTTCCCATTTTCCGCAACCGCTTGGCAACTTCGTCGGTGATGAAGTGCCCGTTGGTGAAGACCTGGAAGTAGACGTCCGGCTGCCCCTCGAGAAAATCCAGCAATTCCTTGTGCATAAAGGGCTCACCACCCAAAATGCCGAAAAAGGCATTTCCCATCTCTTTGGCTTGGTCGACCGTCCGATTTAGGGCAGGCAGATCGATCTTGACCTGCTTGGCCGTTACATCCACCCAACATCCTTGGCATCGCAAATTGCAGCTGTTGATGACCGAGATATACAAGAAAGGTGGAAAAAACTCGCCACGACGCATGCGGCTGCGGTGCCTATGCACGCTGCGGTAGCCCTTCCAGCCCGCCTGGTACATGAGTTTCCACAGCAGCCGTTTATCGGTTTCCATGAGCAGCCGTTTGGCCATACGCAGATACATGTCGTGCCCTGCCTGAGAGAGGGTGAAAGCGGATACGCCGAAGCTGGTGGGACACCCATTGTCGGCCATGCTCCGCATTATAGCCAGCCGGTCAGCTCGCGACCGCAATTGGGTTTTCCTGACCAGGGCCACGCAGTTTCTCAAACTGAGCGGATTGGCGCTAGCCACCGGTTTTGAAAACACCGAGTGCTAGCGCGCTTTCGCTCACCAAGAGATTGCCTGGTTTGAACCATGGTGTTGCCCTGTTTTCCTGACGGCTTTTCCCAGCGAGTAAACTGGGCGTGTAATTCAAAGGTGTCCGACGCTTTGGTACGCTAGGTTTTGTCGTTCGTCCTGTCACACTCGACTTGGAACCACCGTGGGTCGCACCCGCCACCAACAACTGCTCGACGAAGCCCTAGCCGGAAACAACGAGTCTTTCGGGCAATTGCTTGAAGACTATCGGGCCTATCTGACCGTCTTGGCTAAACGGTATCTAGACGCTCGACTCCGCGGGCGACTGGATGAAGCCGATGTTGTGCAGATTACCTTTATGGAGGCCCAACGCGATCTGCAGTCCTTTCGTGGACATCAGATCGAAGAGCTGCTCGGTTGGTTGCGGCACATCTTACGCAACAATGTCTCCTCGGCGCACCAACGGCATCTGTACACGCAGAAGCGTTCGGCTGGTCGCGAGGTATCCAATAGTCCTACTGACAGCCGCCCCGCGCTAACCGATCTGGCTCCCTCCGAAACGACCTCACCCAGCCAGCGGGTCATGCGTGACGAAGCCGCTGTGTTGCTGGCCAATTGCCTCGAAGAACTACCGCAAACACAACAGGAGGCTCTCCGCTTGCGCTATGTTGAGGGCCGTTCGCTGAAAGAAATTGCCGAGAGTCTCGACAAGACCGAAATGGCGGCGGCTGGTCTGTTGAAACGCGGCCTGCAAGCCCTGCGCAAGCGGATGGTCTCCGATAGTTCCAGCGGCTGATGCCACTGTCACTGCTCGAGCACATAGGCGAAAATCAGCGGGGCGACGATGGTTGCATCGCTTTGGATCATGAACTTCGGGCAATCTCTACTGAGTTTCGTCCAGGTGATCTTTTCGTTCGGGACCGCTCCCGAGTAACCACCATAACTGGTTACCGCATCCGATATCTGTGCAAAGTAGGCCCATAGCGGTACCTGTTCGTCTAGATCTTGGATCAACAGCGGTACAGCACAAATGGCGAAATCACCAGCGATGCCTCCGCCAATCTGAAAGAAGCCAATCGGACTGGATTGACTTTCTCGGCGATACCATTCGGCCAACAATTGCAATTGTTCGGTACCACTTCGCAAGGCGGCATGGCTCTTGACCGTACCGTCCATAACCCGGGCGGTGAACATATTCCCCAGCGTACTATCCTCGGCGCCTGGCGAGACGATCGGCAGGTTCTTTTGTTTGGCAGCGAACACCCAACTATCTTCGATGGGTATCTGATAGTGCTGCTTGAGGTCCGGCTCGTCGAGCACCTGATAGAAGTACTCGTAGGCAAATCGACCTTGTCCCGCCTCGCCTGCCTCTTGCCAATACTTGGTCAAGCGTGACTGCATGTGCTTCATGACGGTTTCGGGGATACATGTATCGGTAACTCGGTTAAAGCCCTCTGACCACAGATCCACTTCGTCTTGCACGCTCAACGCCCGCCAATCTTGAATAACGCGATAGTCATCGTGCGCAAACAGATTGAACAGGTCCTCCTCCAAGTTCGCCGCGGTACAACTGATGGCATGCACTTTATCCTGTCGGATCATTTCCGCCAGCGAAATACCCAGTTCCGCGGTGCTCATGGCCCCAGCCAGCGATACCAGCATTTTACCGCCTGAGCCCACGAAATCCTTATAGCTTTGAGCTGCTGCTACGGTTTCTCGGGCATTGAAGTGACGATAGTTTCGCTGCATGAATTGGGTGATGTGCATGGGTTGCCCTTCTTCTAGTTGGCTATGGCTTCCGCTGCCTCGGAGCGATTTGATTAGAGGTTCTAGGCTTTGTCTCCAAGGGGTCTGACCCTTTGGAGGCGAGTCGAATTCACACCTGTTTTTGGCCTCGCCGGAGAGGGTCAGACCCTTTGGGACAAAGCCTAGTTAGTTGTCCAGGGCCATGGGCATGATCACGTAGGCATAGCCGTCGTCGGTAGTCAACAGCGCGGGCGATTTAGAAGTCGCAATATTCAACTTGAACTTTTCGTCGGGTTCCAGGACTTTCAGGAAATCGCTGATAAAACGATAGTCCAACTTCAGGCGAATCGGCTCGCCATCATAGTCGATCGGCATCTCCACCCGGCTTTGTCCCAAATCGGCTGTCTTGGCACTCAACAACAATGTTCCTCCGCCGAACTCCAGGTCCAATCCTCTCGTCTCCTGGTCGGCCACGATGGCCGCCTGCCTGATCACGTTAAAGAACGGACCGACCGTCAAATCGACATCGACTGAATCGTCGCGTTGCGGTATGACCTGCCGCCAATTCGGATAGCGGCCCTCGACCAGTCGTGAATAAATCGTACAGCGACTGGTCCTCAACAGCACGTCGTTGCCTCGCGCCGCGATGTGCACGACTTCATCTTTGTCACCAATGGCTCGTTCCATCAACTGCAGCGAACGCGTTGGAATGATGGTCGTGTTGCTGCTGGTTTCATGCCCACCGATGCTTTTTCCCGACCCGTTCATGCGCGCCAGCCGCCGCCCGTCGGTGCCCACTGCCAACACTTCCTCGCCGTGCATCTCCAGCAGCACGCCGCCCAGCGCGAATCGCGCACTATCCGCGTCCGTGGCAAAGGCCGTTCGCCTGACCATCTCTTTAAACAACCGCGCCGGCAATTCGTGATACTTTTCCTCTTCGAAGCCTACGATGGTGGGGAACTCATCCGGGTTGGCGCTCGGCAACTTGAATTCCGAGTGCAAGCCCTTGATCGTCAAACCCTTGCCATCGGTCTCCAAGTACAGCTGCTGATCGTTGCTCTCGCGCAGAATCTGTCCCACGCGGCCTACATGCAGCAACGCCTTGCCAGGTGTTTGCACGTCCACGCCTTCGACTTCGATGCGGATGCCCGTCTCCATGTCCGTAGCCATCAACGTCACGTGATCTTCATTGGCCTCGATCTTGACGTTCTGCAACACCTCCTTGGGACTTCGTGCCAAGGCCACGCTACCGGCCAACTGGAAGGCATTCGCCATTTTCTCGCGATCGCAGGATATCTTCATGGCAAGTTCGTTCTCCATATGTTTTGAATAAGTGGATGTTGTACAAGCTGAGGACTGAGAACGATAGTCACCGGCTGCGAGCAAAGGCGATCCAGCAGCGGCTGCTGGTGATTTCCTACATTCTCCTAATAGTATTAAATAAATAGTAGTAGTAGGAAGGCGGCCGCCAAGGCGGTTATCAACGCCCTGTTGGCCGAGCACAAGTACTTGCCAGGACATCGCTTAGAGAAGCGAAACTGAGGCCTACTGACACGGGAAAAAATGGCGGCCAAGGGTCAGAAGCTGTCGGCAGAGTGTTACTAAAAAAGAGGTTATTGACGTGCTCGGGCAGTAGCCTCGGCGAGCAGCAGAATGAGTGACCTAAGCGAACCTTCGACCAACGCGTTGTCCACAAAGAAAAGTTGTCCACAAATTAAAAATGTTTAAGAGCGGTGGTTGAGAAGCTCGTTCTTGAGGTCGCGGTAGACATTTGCCAAGGCGGGGTCGCTATCGAGCAAGCGAGTCGTTTTGCGACAGGCATGAAGCACCGTGGAATGATCGCGGCCAGAAAAGAACTGGCCAATACTTTGCAGGCTGGCGGAGGTGAACTCGCGGGAAAGTAGCATGGCCAAGCCACGGGCGCGAACCACGGCAGCATCCCGAGTCGAGCCGCGAAGATCGAGCCACTTGATGCCTAGCTTCTTGGCAACCCGCTTGGCGATCAAGGGAATGTTGGGGGCATCGTTGGACAGCTGCTGGCGAGCCAAGGAGGCGACCAGCGGCAAGTCGAGTACAGCGGCCTGGGAGAATTGGTGATGGGCGATGGTCACGATGGCTCTCAAGTCGGGAGCAACCAAGGGGGTGTTGGCGGCCAGTTGCTCCGTCAAGTTGATCAGCGGATCTTCGGGCAGGCTGGGGTCGATGGCTTGGATTAGCAAGCGAACCAATTCAGCTCGAGTTTCGGCGGCGGGCTTGGCAAAGCCAAAGGAGTAGCCAGCGGACAGGCGACTGGCCAAGGCGGGTTTAAAACTCTTGACCGCTGCAGGCAGGCGGCCGAGGGTGGCGATCATGGGGCGGGAGTTGTCGAGCAAATGGTCAATGGTCGCCGATAGCTCGTCCTGAGCGGCTGGTTTGCTAGCCAGGCTGTCGAGATCATCAATCACCAGCAGCTTGCATTCGCGATGCCGCTTGCGAAACGAGGCTACATCGTCGATTTCGATGGACTCAGCGAAATCGCTAGCAAAGCTCTGACCAGACGTGAAGCAAATGGGGCGTAGCTCGACCTGCCGTGACCAACGGACGGCCAAGGTAATGGCTAGGGCGGTTTTGCCGAGATGTTGATCGCCGTAGAGAACCACGGGAGATAGCGTCGCCAAATGGTTCACCGAAGCGTCGTCAAACAAATAGCGTAGACCTTCGTTTTCGGGGCCGACCACGTATTCGGCCAGCGTCCAATCGTCTGCCAAAGCGGGCAGCAGCCGCTTGACCGAAGCCGGTAGCTCTAGCGGAATCCGCATGGTAGCCGGCTGGCTGGATGTTTTTTGTGGGGGGACCGCCACGGAGAACTCACACAATTAAAGGATTACACATCACAACAGGGCGTCGGCCTTGACCTGGCCGCTCGCAAGCGGCCGACAACTCTTTGAATGATCTGGATGGCTTGATCCACATCGTCGCTGCTGGTGAACTTGGAAAAACTAAAGCGGATGCTGCTGTTGACTATCGATTCGGGCAAACCCATCGCAAGCAAGACGGGCGAGGGTCGCGCACTCCCGCTGGCGCAAGCGGAGCCTGTGCTGCAGGCAATGCCTCCCAAGTCTAACGCCATGGCGAGTGCTTGGCGGTCAAGGCCGACGAAAGCTACGTTGGATGTAGTGGGTAACCGCGGGCTGGAGTCGCCTATGATGACCGTCTCGGGTAGGCTACGCAACGCACTTTCGAAACGATCTCTCAATCTAGCCAGCTGATCATAAATGCCGGCCTGCACGGCGGCGTTGGCCAGGCACAAGGCCTTGGCCAAACCGGCGGCCGCAATCACGGGCTCGGTTCCGGGCCGAATGGCTAGCTGTTGGCCGCCGCCCACGAACAAGGGTTCCCAAGCCGGCGAATCGCTCACCAGCAAGGCACCTATTCCCACCGGCCCATGGAATTTATGGCCGGAAATGCTGACCGCCGCCAGTTCGAGCTGACTCATGTCCACGGGCAGCTTGCCAGCCGCCTGGACCACATCGCTATGCAGCGGCACGCCGTGGCTGAGCGCACAAGCGACTGAGTTCGGCCAGGTTTCCAATAATTCCAGTTTCGTTATTGCCGAGCATAACGCTGACCAAAGCAATCGGTTGCTCGCCTTGCAACCATTCCTCCAGTAGACCCACATCATGTTGCCCGTGCTGATCGACGGGCAGAATCCGAACTGGCTTGGGGCACAGGTGGCGACTGGCTGCCGCTTCGGCGATACTCGGATGCTCGGTGGCGCCGACAATTACGCACCCAGGTCGAGCGCGGCTGAGGGCATACAGGGCCAAGTTGTTGGACTCCGTTCCGCCACTGGTCAGTATTACTTGGCCGCTGTCCATGCCTGACCAACGCGCCCCGAGCTGCTGCAGTAGTGTTGTCTTGGATTCCTCGAGAATTGCCAAGGCTCGGCGGCCAGCGGCATGTTGGCTAGCCGGATTGCCCAAGCACCGCCCCTGCAGTTCGCTCATCCAGCTGGCAACGGAGGGCTCGAGCTGTGTGGTCGCATTGTTGTCGAAGTAGATCGAGGTCCGCATCGGAGCGCATGTTCTCAAGGATTTACCGCTGGCACTAAGGATGACACCGCGTTCTGAAAGTCGACAAATTCTTGCTCGTAAAGCGCTAGCTCGAATAACTCAGGCAACTGGCTGTAGCGATCTCTGGCTACCAACTGTTGCACAGCCGGCCAAAAAACGGCGGCCTTTTTCGGATTGCGATTGGACCAATTCAGCCAGTACTGAGACGGGGCGCCCGGCGACTGGACGAGATTGACGAGCACCAATCCGCGGCCGCGCGTCTCGCCACCATCGCTGAGTTCAACCAAATCCCAGCGGTCAGGCAATCCACCGCCGCGTTTTAGATGCTTGGAGATCGCCGTTGCTGGCAAAGCCGAAGCGGAATTCTTCACCGCCGGCCAGCATTCGCTGTTCATTGGCGAGCTATGTCGGATGGCGGTCAACTGCGTATTGGTGAAAGGATCCCGCCGAAAAGAAAATCTTCTCAATTCCCAGTCGGCAGTATTAATCTCCGTGCCAACCACCAAGGTCGATTGAAAATAGATCAGCAACCCAATCAGCAGCCCAAAGCAGCCGAGCATCACCATCGGAAAACGGGCACTGCGCCACCAGGCGCTCCAGCTGCGATCGCTGGGCGATGCTGGGAAACTAGGCGGTGGAGCAGGCTTTGAGCGAGGCATGTTGCATTCTTGTTCGAAACAGCTGAAATTGTTCGGGTAATTCAACTCGCTACAATGAGCTTGGAGTGCACATACGACTCAATTATAGGCAGAGATTGTAGGAGCGGGCGTCCATGTCAGGCGGCGGGAAAGGCAGCAAACAAAACACCCATCCTCATTGGGGGGGGCTGGCGGCAACGCGCGCTCGGGGCCGCCATTGGTTCTTCCACCACATGCTCACGGCCCACTCGCCGGAATTGGCATCCTCGCAGGTACCGCAGGAAGTGGACGAATCGGAGAGGCAACGCCGTCTGGAGGCGGTGCTTTTCCTATCACCCGAAGGGATCTCCAGTCGCCGGGCTGCCAAGCTGGCTGGGTTGGCGGACGCTACAGAAGCACGTACACTGATTCGCCAATTGAACCTCGATTACGACCTTCAATCGCGACCCTACCGTGTCGAAGAAGTGGCGGGTGGCTTCGCCCTGCTAACGCGTTCAAATTTTGCACCATGGCTGCGTCGTTTGAGCTACGTACCGGACGAAGTTCGCTTGGGGCAATCCGCCATCGAAACGTTAGCGATGGTGGCCTATCGGCAACCAGTCCTAAGGGCCAATATCGAAGCCATACGGGGCGTGGGTTGCAATGAAATCCTCAAGCTTCTGATGGAATTGGATTTGGTAAGGATCAGTGGCCGCAGTGAAGACCTGGGGCGACCCTATCTTTACGGGACAACTCGTCGATTTTTACAAATGTTTGGATTAAGATCTGCCGATCGCTTACCCCGGATAGATTGGGTAAACGAATTATCATCGCAACAACAATTAGCAGGCTCAGACTCAGAAGTAAAGGAGTCCACGGTGAAGACGAGTTTTTCGGCCACAGCACTTATTGAAGCAGACGCATTCAAGGTGGATCCAGCGACACCGGTGGAGCAGACTTTGCTGCAGGAACAGTCCTATCGACCCGCCTCGGCCATCGACGATGAAGATGAGGACGAGGATTTCGACGATGACGACGACGACTTTGAGGACGACGTTGACGATGACGATGACGATGACGATTGGGACGACGACGATGATGAAGTAGAGGGCGAAGAAGACGAAGACGAAGTCGACGATGACATCAAGGAAGATGACGCGGAGGAGGATGACGACACCGAGGAAAGCGAATGGGAAGAAGTCGACGATGACGGTGACGAAGAATGGGACGATGAGGATGACGAAGACGACGACGATGAAGATGACTGGGATGAGGACGACGAAGAAGAAGAGGAAGAGGATTGGGACTGATTGAACTTCAGGTTCCCTGCATCCCAAGGCAGAGGACGCGACCACCCATGATCGAGGCCAGCCACCCCGGTGACGCTGGCTTCTTTTATTGCTAAAGGGGAGACCGTGCTGACCGGCGTTTCCGTCTCATGCTTTCTATTGAGCTACCTGATCGTGCTCATCGTGGAAGCCTTGAGATTTGCCTTCAAAGTTCCCGGGCGGAGCTATCATCCTGGTCGGCATGATGTCTATCGGACTGGTGGCCCATAGCCTGTTTCTGTTCAACCAGTTTTCGCAAGTGGCCGTCCAGGATCCGCAACCACAATTACTCTCCAATTGGTTTCAGTGGGCCGTATTGGGCGCCTGGGGATTGAGCCTGGCATGCTTGATCCTCATCCTACGCAATCCCAACGGTTCGATTGGCCTGTTTCTGGTCCCGCTGATTCTGGGGCTGATTGGTCTGGCTAGCCTGGTGCGTGACGCTGCTCCTTTTGAACGCGAGACGACCATCACCTCCTGGCGCATGATCCACGGTGTCAGCCTGTTGTTGGGTACCATGTTCATCTGCCTGGGAATGGCCTTTGGTGTGATGTACCTGGTGCAATCGCACCGACTCAAATCCAAGCGGCGGCCGAGCAAGAAATTCCGCTTGCCGGCTCTGGAATTCATGCAGTCCATGAATCGCTTGAGTGTGTTTGCGAGCGCAGTGCCGCCATCGGCAGTGGGCTTGATCTCTGGAGTCGTCCTGAATTTCAATCGCGAGGGGCACATCGCTTGGTATAGCGGCAGCAATCTGGTCACCTTTGCGATCTTCGCTGTGGCTGCTGGCAGCATGCGCGTATGGAACTCTCATCCGCAGGCTCCTTGGGTGGTCGCCGCAGCGCCTATCTGGTCATCGCTAATTTCGTTTTCCTGGCTATCGTGTTGGGTTTCGTGCTCTTCTCGGCACACGCACAGCCCGTAGCCCCGCAATCCTGGCTCAGGTGGCATTGCAGCAGCCTGGGATGCCGCGGCGGAGGTGATCGGCTAATGCATTGGTCGATGGTCAGTTGGAGTCATCATCGCACGCCGATTGATGTACGCGAGAAGCTTGGCGTTTTCGCCAAGCCAGGTCGGCGAGGCCTTGCAGAAAATGCAAGCCAGCTACCCAGAAACCGAATCGGTATTGCTCAGTACTTGCAATCGGGTCGAGCTGTACTGCGCAGCCCACAAGCCGGAACGCTTGCCGCCGCCGAACGAACTGGGCGACTTCATCGGCGACTACCACGGTATTCCCTTCGTCGAGCTGCAAGAGCAGGTCACCTCGCTGACGGGCGCCGATGTCATCCGCCATTTGTTCATGGTTGCCTCGAGCCTGGATAGCATGATCGTTGGTGAAGCCCAGATTCTTTCCCAAGTCAAAGCCGCCTACGAATTGGCCTGCCAGCAAGAAACTGCCTCCGCCTTGATGCATCGGGCATTTCAGAAAGCCACCGTGGTGGCCCGCCGAGTCGCCAACGAAACGGAAATTCACAAGCGGCGGATCAGCGTTCCCAGCGTGGCAGTCAGCGAAATCGCCACCGAGTTTTTCGAGCGTTTCGACGACAAACGCATCTTGCTGATCGGGGCTGGCGATATGGGTACTGAAACCCTGCGCTACCTGAAGGATGCCGGTGCCGAAAACATGCGGATCGTCAATCGCAATCTAGAGCGCGCCCACGAATTGGCCATGCCCTTCGCCGCCCGCGTGGAACCCTGGGACCAACTCGAGCGAGCGATCGCCGACTCGGATTTAATCGTGTCCACCACCAGCGCGACGCAGCCCATCGTCGGTTTTGAGCAGTTCAAGGCATTGCGTGCTCGCCGATCGCAGGCCGTGCTGGTGTTGGACCTGGCCGTTCCCAGGGACTTTGAGCCGAGCATAGCCAATCTGCCGGATGTGTACCTGTTCACCGTCGATGACCTGCAGCAGGTCTGCGACCGCAACATCCAAGCTCGCCAACAGCAGTGGCCCAAGGCGGCCCAGATCGTCGACCAGGAAACGCAGCGTTTCGTCCATGAATCCGTGCATCAGGGCAGTGGGCAGACCATCAAGCAATTGCGCGATCAGACCCAACAAATTAAAGACGAGGAATACACGCGGCTGATCGCCAGACTGCAAGCGCGCGGCATCGATGAGCAATCGCTACGCGATATCGAACTCTCCTTCGATCGCTTGGTCAACAAATTGCTGCACCCTCCCCTGCAATCATTGCGAGACAACGCCGACAGCTCGAACCACGCCAGTCTCCTGGACGCCCTGCGACGCCTGTTTCAGCTCAAGGAATAACCCAGTAGAGAGAGCCCCAGCCAGCTCGGCATCGCCATACCAGCACGAAGCGCCAGTTTTGCAGTTGCGCTCTCATCCCTCGTTCCCAGGCTCAGCCTGGGAACGCAATGTCTTGCAGGCTCCGCCTGGTGGCAGAGCCGGGATGGGAGGCGGAGCCTCCGGGACAGAGCATCCCCAGGCAGAGCCTGGGAACGAGCTGAAGTGCATCCAACTAGAGGTGGGGGACGCGTTAGCTGCTCTGCTCGATTCGCCGAGAAGCAGGTCAACCTGGCGCTCTTTGGAGTTGCGCTATCATCCCAACCCGACGCGTCAGCGAGGCACTTCACATACGCGTTCCTCGCTTACGGGCGTGTTGATTTTGTGGTTGGATGCCCGTGCGTTGTTTAACCCGCAGCCGCAGGCGAGGATAGGGGTGCGAGCCTCGCCTGCGGCTGCGGGTTAAACTATTAAATCAACAGCCCGTTACGCTTCGGGTTGTGATGGCATGGCTTCCCTCGTTTCCCTCGTTCCCAGGCTCAGCCTGGGAACGCAATGTCTTGCAGGCTCCGCCTGCTGGCAGAGTCGGGATCGGGAGGCGGAGCCTCCGGGACAGAGCATCCCCAGGCAGAGCCTGGGAACGAGCTGTTGTCAGCGAGGCCCTTCACCCAGGCGTTCCTCGCTGGCGCTCTTTCGAGTTGCGCTATCATCCCAACCCGACGCGCTCAGCGAGGAATTCTTCCGTTCGACTACGCCCTCACTCACTCGCGCTTCGTGCTGGCAAGGTCGTGATAATTTATGCCAACTGGGTAGAGCTGCGCGAGGGCTAGTAAATAATTGGTTTTGTGTAGCTCCCTTATCCGATGACCCAAGATGGTGGTCCGCGCACATCTTCGCGTGCAGGGCAAACCATGTCGGTGAGTTCAGGATCCGGAATTCACCTGTATTGCGCAAGGACGCCGCACCATTTCTTGGTACCAGCCGCGCAATAGGTAAAAATGATGTCTCTCGAGTGGTTTAACGCAATGCTTGGTGCATTCTTCGTAGGCGTATGGATTTTGGTGGGCCAAATCGTGGCTACCGATCGCGGGCTGTTCCGGTCGTAAGCTAGCACAGCGCCAGTTTCAAGCCTCCTACCAGCACGACGCGCCAGCGAGTGAACGACTTACACCCACACACTCGCTTGCGCTTTTGGAAGTCGAGCTATCATCCTAACCCGACGCGTCAGCGAGGAATTCTTACGTTCGACTACGTCCTCGCTCACGCTTCGGGTTAGGAAAAGTTCTACCGTCGGCCCTCTACAGTCCAATAGCTTTCAGCGCTTGATGCATGGTCTCGCTTGACGAGTCCCGCGTATCGTTGTTCGAGGGCAGCATCGCGACTCCTTCGCTTGAGGATGCGGACTGCAGCCAAGCAGCCAGAGCGCCTACCATCCGCGGATCCCATTGAATACCGCTGCCCGCAGTGATCGCCTGCAGTGCCTGGCGGGCTGTCATCGCGCGGCGATAGGCTCGGCTACTGGTCATCGCGTCATAGGCATCGGCCACCGCCAGGATGCGTGCCATCACAGGAATGCTCTCGGCCCTCAGACCATGCGGATAGCCCTGGCCATCCCAACGCTCGTGGTGGTGCAGGATACCGGGCAGCGCAAAGTGCAAATGGCGTATGCCTTCGACAATTCGATAACCAATCTCGGGATGGTTTTTGATAACCGCATATTCTGCTTCACTCAGCCTGCTCTGCTTGAGCAGCACCGCGTCGGGAATTCCGATTTTTCCGATATCGTGCAACATGCCCGCCAAATAGATTTCTTGGCTGGCGGACTCGTCCAGCCCCAGTAGCCTGGCCAACTCGCGAGCCAACGTGGCCACCCGCTGGCTGTGTCCAAAGGTGTAGGGATCTCGAATATCCATCGCGCTGCTCATGGCCCGCAGGGCACCCAGGGTCCCTTCGTAGTCCCAATGCGGAGACTCGAGCCGATGCGGATGGTCGCCGCGTAAGGTATCGCTGCGGGACTCGGCCATCAGCTTCGCCCCCGGCTTGCCCAGCGGAAGTTTTTCGCCCTGTGGGGGTGCATCGCGCGACGCCCGGCGGCAGTCGTCCAGCTCGCGGCTCAGCATCCAAGCCTCGCGAGCATTGCCCACCGCCATCCGCGCCAGCTCCAGCGGGCCCGGTTGCCAGCTGACACACATGCCGCCGCCTTGCGACCCAAAATCCAACTTGGCAACCAGCAGGAACTCATCGTGGTTGATGGGTATCGCCGATACAGGCTGTTCCCTCAGCGGCAAGGCGCTAGCCACCGGTTCTTGGGAATTCCTGAGCGGCATGGCGCTAGCCACCGGTTCTTGGGAGTTCAATGCACGACTGGCGGCTAGCGCCTTGCCGCCGACTGCAGCAGACAACCTCTCTAGATTCAACCGCAGGCCGTCAAGCTGTTCCTGCCGCAACACTCGCGCAAGAACTCAAGCATTACCCAGTCGTCAAAGTCTTGACGGACGACCAACGAGCGCTGCCCGAGTCGCTGTTGAAACCAAGCGTTGGCGAGTTGAACGAGATCGGGTGTCATAGGTCAGCCTGATGCGAAAGAAACCTTGCTTCCTCCACTTATCGTCCAATCCCCGGCAGCGTCCGCGTTGAATTTAGATTTTAAGAATCGTCGCCAAATCCGTGGCTAGCCCACATGGGTTGGGCTGGTACAATAACGGCCGACGGCATTTTGAAGTAGCGCATGGAGCATTTTCCCAACGTTTTTCCCAACCCGACGCGTCAGCGAGGACGTATTTCCTAACCCGAAGCGTGAGCGAGGACGTAGATCTTTGTAAGAATTCCTCGCTGACGGGCTTGTTGATTTAGTGGTAGGATGCCTGCTCGTTGTTTAACCCGCAGCCGTAGGCGAGGATAAAGGGTGCGAACCTCGCCGTTGGCTGCGGGTTAAACTATTAAATCAACAAGCCCTGACGCGTCGGGTTAGGATAATAGCGCAACTTCAAAGCTTACGCGTCGGGTTGGGATAGATGCGCAGCTTTAAAACTGACGCTTCGGCTTGCGAATAGATTTCCCTTTCACCCATAGAATTCGTGTCATGGTAAAAGTCGGAGTGGTTGGCTGTTCGGGTTACACGGCCATCGAAGCCATCAAGTTGTTGGTGAATCACCCCCAAGCTGAAATAACGCTAGCCACCAGCCGCCAGGCTGATGGCAGTACGCTCAGCGATATGCATCCGATTCTGAATCAGCGGCTACAATTGGTGGTTGAAGATTTATCGCCAGAGCAAATTGCCCAGCGTTGCGAGGTGGCCTTGTGCTGTCTGCCTCATGGTGCGTCGGCGCCTATCGTCTCAAAATTGCTGGCTGCTGGTTGTCGCGTGATCGACTTGAGTGCCGACTATCGACTGAGCACGCCCGAGTTGTACCAGCAGTGGTACGGAGAAAAGCATACCGATCCAGGTCGCTTGGGTGAAACACCCTATGGCCTACCCGAGCTCTTTCGCGATTCCATTCGAGGCGCCGGGCTGATCGCCAATCCCGGGTGCTATCCGAGCAGCGCCATCCTGCCCCTCGCACCGTTGATCAAGTTCGGCTTGGTATCCCCCAGTGGCATCGTGGTGGATTCCAAGAGCGGTGTCAGTGGGGCCGGCCGAACTCCCAAACTGGGTAACCTGTACAGCGAGGTCAATGAGTCGTTCTCGGCTTATGCCGTGGGTACGCATCGCCATCAACCCGAGATCACTGACATCATCCAGCGTTTTACCGGCGTCCTGCCAGAGCTGATTTTCACGCCGCATCTGGTACCCATGGATCGCGGTATTCTGTCGACGATTTACGTCCGACCCTCTGCTCAGGTCACCGCCAATCAAGTGCGCGAGTGTCTAATCAACTTTTATGCACATGAACCTTTCGTGCGCATTGTTTCCCATCTGCCGGCCACCAAGCACGTGGCCCATACGAACTTTTGCGACATCGCGGTTCGCGAGAACGGAGGCTGGTTGATTCTCATTTCCGCACTGGACAACCTGATCAAAGGCGCTTCCGGAGCCGCCGTGCAATGCATGAATCTCATGCTTGGATTCGAGGAGACACTTGGCTTAGGCTGCAAACAGGTTTGAACCTTAGATAATTGGGAGCCGCAAAGAATCGTGATGAACAGCTTGCCTAAGGGCTTTCGCTTTGCCGGCCTGAGCTGCGGCATTAAATCCAAGCCGAATACCAAGGATATTGCTCTGATCGTATCCGACGTGCCAGCTGTGGCCGCGGGCGTTTATACGCAGAATCAGGTCGTAGCGGCCCCGGTTGTGCTGTGCCGCCAACGAACACCGATGTCCCAAGCCCGTGCCGTGATCGTCAACAGCGGCAATGCCAACGCCTGCACCGGCACCCGTGGTCAGACGGATGCCCAACAAATGTGCGCACAAGTAGCCCAGGCCTGCAGTTCCGCCGGCCAGCCGATGGACCCAGGGCAAGTGCTGGTGATGAGCACGGGGGTCATCGGTCGTTTCTTGCCCATGGACAAGATCCAGCGCGGTATCGCCGCGGCTGCCACCCAACTGGCTGCGTCGGAACAAGGTTTCCTGGATGCCGCCGATGCTATCCTGACCACCGATCAAGGCCGAAAGATCACCACCCGCAAATGCCACCTCGGCTCGCGCACCATTCAGATTGCTGGCATGGCCAAGGGCGCCGGCATGATCGGACCCAATATGGCCACCATGCTGTGCTGCATTACCACCGATGCCATGCTCGAATCCCAGCCAGCACAGCAATTGCTCTTGGCGGCGGCTAACAAATCGTTCAACAACATCAGCGTCGAGGGGCATACCAGTACCAACGATAGCATGATCCTGTTGGCCAATGGCGCCGCCGGTGGACCCGCCCTGACGGCCGAGGAACAGAGGCTATTTGCTACCGAACTGGAAGCCATGTGCATCGAGCTGGCCAAGCAGATACCCACCGACGGCGAGGGGGCAACGCACTTGATCGAGGTTCGCGTCCAAGGTGCGCAATCCGAGGCCGATGCACGGCGGATTTCGCATACGGTGGCCAGCAGCAATTTGGTGAAGACCGCCGTCTACGGCTGTGATCCCAATTGGGGACGCATCGTATCGGCGGCAGGCTATGCGGGTGTGCCCATCGAGGCAGCTTGCTTGGGTCTGAAGGTCAATGGCATCCCACTCTTCGAGGGTGGCGAACCGCTCCTCTTCGATGCCAAGACCGCCAGCCATGCCATACGCGATCAGCACACAACGCTGATTGAACTGTGCGTGGGTCAGGGTCCGGGTGCATGCACGCACTGGACCAGTGATCTGACGCCCGAGTACGTGCGTTTCAATTCCGAATACACGACCTGAGGGCTGCGAATTGAGCGCTACTCCCCAGCCGACCGCCGAGGGTCCAACCAGTCATGTATTGGGGATTGGCACGGATATCATCGAATGCGCCCGCATTGCCAAGATGATTGCCAAGCACGCCGATTTATTCCTGACTCGGGTCTACACCCAGCAAGAGATCGATTACTGTGCTGGTCGCAAGGCCGCCACCCAACACTACGCCGGCCGCTGGGCAGCCAAGGAAGCCGCGTTAAAAGCGCTTGGCACCGGTTGGGCGCATGGCATTCAGTGGACGGACATCGAGGTCATCAACCAGCAGGGCGGCAAGCCCTGCATCGCCCTGCATGGCACCGCTCGAGAGATTGCCCACCGAGCCGGCATAGGCTCGATGCTCATCAGCATCTCCCACTGCCGCAGCTACGCCACCGCCTACGCCCTAGCCATCAGCTGAATCCACTGAGCGTAGCTACCGTCGCCAGACGGTGGTGTTTTCTCCCGCGTAGCTACCGTCGCCAGACGGTGGGCGCCCCCCTTTCCACGCTCTGGCGAGCGTAGCTACTGGATTCTCCCGCGTAGCTACCGTCGCCAGACGGTGGGCGCCCCCCTTTCCACGCTCTGGCGAGCGTAGCTACTGGATTCTCACGCGTAGCTACCGTCGCCAGACGGTGGGCGCCCCCTTTCCACGCTCTGGCGAGTTCGCCGTTTCCTCGGGGCTGAAACGATTGGCGGACACCAGTGACCGCTCTTATTTGTCCCGTTTAAAATATTTTCGACGACGAAAGTGGGCGGTAACCGCGTCGTGCGGCTTGAGGTGAAAACGCACACTAGAGGCGGTACCATGACTGCGGTTCTACCCCACGCTTCTTCATCTCGCCGTGTGAAAGATGCTACTTCACCGATACGGCCAGAAATGTCGAGGATCCAGCACTTGTTCCGCCTACGAGAGCAGTTTTTGATGGTTCCAATAGCAGTGTCGTATTGAGCTGAAAGCTCGTCGTGTCTGGTGGACTGTCATCTGAGCCTTCGCCTTCAAAACGAGATGCTTCATACGACAGTTTGAGCAGGGTCCTCCCATCGCAAGGCTCCGCAGTCACCCGCACCATGGTCCCAATCATTTGCTCTTGCATTTGCCGAACTTGACCGCGTCCAGGCGCATTCGAAATGCCAACAGTGACTGTCGCCCTCCTCCCAATCTGCATCATGCTCTCATAGCTTGGCAAGGCGGAAAGTCGAATGGTTTCGATGATTTCTATGTCTCCGTTGTCCTTCATCTCGTCAAACGACTTGACGATCTCGCTCGTCGAAAGGTGCACATCAGCTGATTTCTTCATGCGAAACTCGGTCAATTGAACAATGTAGACGTTTCCCAATTCGCTGCTTTGCTTCAAGGCAGCCTGGCTGCTGTCGATCTCTTGGGCGGAGCCAAAACTGCTAGCCGTCATGAAAACGAGAAAAAGGACTGTAGAAAAACGCATGCGAGTCTCCTTGTGTCATGGATGAATAAGGCTGGCGTTGAACTAGCCAGCGCACAGGCGACAATGATTCTAATTCGCGGCTGGACAGCGACCTAGGTGCATCGCATTGGCTCGGCCGCATTCCCCACCGCTACTTCGGCTTCCACCTTTTGATGCTGCACATTGAGCATTTTCCCAGGACTTTCCTAACCCGACGCGTCAGCGCTTGTTGATTTAGTGTAGGATGCCTGCTCGTTGCTTGACGCAGCAGTAGGTTTTGAACTTGCACATGGTTGAGCATTTTCCAATTCGTTTTCCATAACCCGAAGCGTGAGCGAGGACGTAAATCCTTGTAAGAATTCCTCGCTTACGCGTCGGGTTAGGATTACGGCCGAACCTCAAAGCCGTAAGCGAGGATAAAGGGTGCGAACCTCGCCGTTGGCTGCGGGTTAAACTATTAAATCAACAGCCCCGTGAGCGAGGACGTAAATCATTGTAAGAATTCCTCGCTGACGCGTCGGGTTGGGATCATAGCGCAACATCAAAACTGGTAGATGGACCGGCTCTTGCTTCGCCAGCGGGCGACCAGACTGGTCAGTTGCCGACTGCTTTAAAGCTTTGCCTCGCGTGTTGCTAGATGGACGATGGGCGTAGCAATGGTTCCAAGCACGTCTAGAACACCGAGAACGCCCAATATTGTCCAGGTATAAGCAACAGACTTCGGGTTCAGAGTAATGGATAGGAGTATTACTGCGACGCATGCAATGATGCCTAGCGTAACAATCCGTATCCCGCGCACCATTCTATTGGATGTATTGATCATTAAGAGAAGAGCTGCATGACCTAGGGCAAGCGCGAGAATGAGAAAGAAAAACCGACCTTTGATGAGAATCTCCCATCCCGTGACTATTTCCCAATTCGTCAGGATGGCGAACAATGCACCAGCAATCGAGACGGTGATTCCGATACCTGCCAAATAACTCTGTATTGACGTTTGTCGACGAGCACAGCGCAGCATAAGCCGGTGAGACTATAGGCACCTAACGATAAAGTAGTCAGGAGTATCTTTGCCTGGATTTCGCCGAGTTCAAATGACAGAAGTGCAACCATCGCGGTGGCTGCACCGACAACAAAGCACGCAAGTAAGCTGAAAAGAAAAACTCTTCGGTATTCGCGGGCCCACTTGGGACCTGCTGCCATCGTAACCGAGTTACTCTTGGTCGATGCGGAGAGTTTAGAGGGCCAGGTCTCCAGGTGCTGTGGTACCGAGTTATCGACGTTGCAGTTTGGACATTTCAAAAGTTGCCCAAACGAGGCGCTGGCGGTTTCGATTGCGTGGCCACAATAGGAGCAGTGGAACTTCACCATGGTCCTCGTTAACTCTGACCCGTGAGGATGACTGCCTGGTGGCAATCACTCATAAAATTCCATCTCCCAACCCTTGGATGGGAAAACTACGAAAATTCTCGCCTTGGATCCGGGCAAGTTCAATGCAGTGCGCTGCGTTTTGACTCAAAAACTCGTAAACACTCGTTTCCCAACGCGACTACCGCGCGAGCCTACTTGTTGACGGCCTTCGAGAAGCACAAGATCGACTGGGGAAGTCCATGGCAAGCTTGCCTGGGGATGGCCACAGTCGCCGTGGCGGCTACAATCACGTACCAAGATCTTCCCCATGGATTTTCTCACCCCTAACCCAAACTCTTAACTCAAGAGGCGTCTCGATGAGCGATGTTGAACTGACGGATCGGGCTGCCACCATCCGTGAGCGTTTGACCCAGCTCCGGGACAGTCTTTGACTTCGACAAAAAATTGGCTGACATCGTCGCCATCGAAGAACAAATGGCTGCCGCGGATTTCTGGAACAATCAGGAAAGGGCGCAGGCCACCGTCGGCGACTTGAAAAACCTGAGAGCCGTCGTCTTGCCGCTCAAGGGATCGATTGCCTCCGCCGAGGATCTGCAGGGGCTGATCGAACTGCTGGATGAAGACGCATCGGCCCGCGATGAGGTCGTCGCCGAGATCGAAAGGCTGGAGGGCGAGGTCGAAGAGTTGGAGCTCAAGGCCATGCTCGACGGTACCCACGACGCGGCGGGTGCACTACTCAGCGTGCATGCTCGCGATGGCGGCGTGGATGCCAACGATTGGGCGGCCATGCTACTGGATATGTATATCAACTGGGCCAAGCAGCATGACTATGCGGTCGAATTGATCGATCGCCAGGATAATGAGGAGGCGGGGATCACGCAGGCCACAATCGCCATTCGCGGTCCCATGGCCTATGGCTACCTCAAGGGCGAAGAGGGCATGCACCGCCTGGTGCGGATCAGTCCCTTCAATGCCGATGGCAAGCGTCAGACCAGCTTTGCGGCCGTGGATGTATCGCCCGAGATCAATGATTCCGTGGAAGTGGAAATCGATGACAAAGATGTCCGCGAGGATACCTATCGCGCCAGCGGGGCCGGTGGCCAGCATGTGAACAAGACCGACAGCGCTGTGCGGCTGACGCACCTGCCCACGGGTATCGCTGTGGCTTGCCAAACCGAGCGCAGCCAGCATCAGAATCGCGCCAATGCCTGGAAGATGCTCAGGGCTCGCCTGGCGCGGATCGAGGAGGAAAAACGCGAGGAGGAACAGCTGGCCAAATACAAGAACAAGGTCAAGCAAAAAGGTTTCGGTTCGCAGATCCGCAATTACTTCCTGCATCCCGATCAGCGCGTCAAGGATGCGCGGACGGAATATCTGCAGACCAGCTTTCATGCCGTCATGGGTGGAGATATTCAGGGTTTCTTGGATTCCTATCTGCGATGGCGGATGGCACAGAACGCGCCCGAATAGGACTCGATGCCATGGCACAACCAAAGCGCGGCGGCGAGTCGCTGACCCTGGACGGTGGACGACTGGGCTCCCTGCATTTCGAATGGTCCCAGGACCGTTACGCCCATGCTTGGAAATTCGCCGATGGCGCGACCAGCCTGAACTCGATGGAATCGGACAATTCGCTGGTCTGGCCCTCTAGCCCGCCATTGCAGCAGATCCATCAGCAGTCTTTTGCCGATGGTCGGCAAGTTGTTTTCGGCGTGGGCATGGCGGGACGCGGGCACTGGTCCGCCAGTTTCACGCTCGTGCCGGATCTGGAGTGCTGGATCGTCGAGCTCGCTTGTCGCTCGGCGGTTCAGCCCGAATCGCTGCACAGCACCTACAAGCTGTGTGGCGACTGGCAGCAAATCCATCCGCATGGCTTCAGCAGCCCCATGGCCAGCCAGTCCCCCTCGCCGCGGATCGAACTAGAGGCCATCGTGCCCAGCAGTCAGGCGCAGCTGAGCGAACAAGTCATCCGCATCCAACCCGTCCACATTGAAAAGGCCTCCACCACGCAGTGGGCCTTTCGGCTGCGAATTCATCAGCCGCATTCGGGCTAGGGGGCTGTAGGCATGTCGCCTTTCGCTCCCGCGAAAGTCTCGCGGTTGTTGCATTGTTGCCTTTCGCTCCCGCGAAAGTCTCCGGGTTTCTGTTGTACTGGGCTTTCGCGGGAGCGAAAGGCAACTTTGGCAACTTTGGCAACTTTGGCTGGCTAACTTTGGCGACGTTGCTAGACGCGGTAACGCTGCGCGTAGGGCTTCGAGATTCTATTTGCCCAAGTCTTTAAATCGGTCATAGTTTTGGTTCAGCGGGTGTGCGGCAGCACGTCCGTGGATCATGCTTGCCGTCCATTCAGCTAGTCTTCTTCCAAGCCGACGGCAGGCCTCTTGCACGCGTTCTTCCTCAGGAGGTCCGGCGGAGATAGCTCCATAGTGAGCGGAGAATTTGATGCCCGTATAGTCGGTCAAACCGAACACGAGAAACCCGTAGTTGATCAGGATTGACATCAACGCCATGCAGGTCCATTCCTGGCCTCCGCCCCAGGCACCAGCGGAAGAAAAAACGCAGCCAATCTTTCCGTCGCGTTTTCCCCAATTCTCAAGGGGTTGCTGGTCCCACCATTGTTTCATCTGCCAACTGACACAGCCGTAGTTGGTCGGGGATCCGAGTGCAAGTCCTTCACACCAACCCAGGTCGCTATGATCGGCCTCTTCGATGCTGCGCAGGCGGACTTCGGTATCCTCAATTTGCTTCGCACCTTCCGCAATCAGCTCCGCCATGCGCTGAGTGTTGTTTGTGTTGGAATGGTAAAGAACCAAGATTTTTGTCATCGAGCACGCCGTATTTGAAGGAACCGGACGCTAACGCGTTTTGAAGTTGCACTATTATCCCAACCCGACGCGTCAGCGAGGAGTTCTTACGTTGATTTACGTCCTCGCTGACGCGTCGGGTTAGGAAAGTCCCTGGGCAAATGCTCAATGCGCAACTTCAAAACTCACGCGTCGGTTTATGAAAAACGTTGGGAAAGTGCTCAATGCGCAACAAAGTCTAGCGTTCTCCAACTAAGCAATTGCTTTTTCTTGATTGAGGGTGAAAACGACTTTCCTTAGCAGGCAGATCAAGTTTTCTGCCTCATCGGCTGTCATGCAGCCGACCATGTCATCGCGAATGGATTGCCCGGCCTTCCAAAGCTTGCGCAGTTTTCTTTTTCCGGCCGCGGTGAGTGCTACGGTCTTGGCGCGGGAATCGGTCGGGTGGCTCGCACGCTCGACCAGTTTCATTTTTTCCAACAACACCAGCATCGCTCGGACCGTACTCGGATCCGAGGAGATACGGTCGGCTAATTCCCGTTGGATTAGCGCATGGCCCTCGGATAGTGCCAACAAAAGCACAAATTGGTCGGCGGTCACGCCAAGCTCCCCGAGGGCAGCTTCCGTGTTGCGGTGGAGCGCCATGTAGGCGGCACGCAGCGCCAGGGGCAACTCGCGCTCTTGTGATTGCGATTCTTTCATCTGTTCAAGCGATGTCTCGTTGCTTTGTCAAAGTTTCATTTGGGGATGGAAGGGAGAAAGGGGGAGGAAGGGAAAAAGGGGTCGGACACCAAAAGCCGGAACGGCCCTTCGGGTGGCCTGATAAAAAGTTCTAACATCAAGCCGCCAAGGCGGTTGCGCACAGTGCATCACTTGCGGCCTTCTTGGCCTTACGGTACTCGGCATAGGCAGCTACCCGTCTTCCATCGAGTGTTAGGGGCAGCCGCTTAGCAACCCATGCTTTCACGTCCGCTATCTTCACGCGTTTGAAGCTGCCTCGAATCTCGGCGGCGGTAGTCGGCTTCATTAACGCTGGAAAGGCAAGTATCAGTTGAGTGTAGCCGCTACGGGCGTGCTGCTGTTCGAGCTGCTTAAAGGCGCCAAAGCTTGACTCCAAGATTTCGCTACTCGCCGGAAGTCGCTCGTCGGGCAATAGTTTTTGTTCCTGGCTGCGAACGAAGGTAATGGTCTTGGTCACAAGCTGTTTGCTTTCTGAATGGTTTGCTAATCCTTGCAACAGGACCTGCAACTTATCGGTCACGCCATGATACAAGCCCTGGGCGTTCATGAATTTCAGAGCGGCAGAAATCACCTCCTGGCAATTGGTCCAACAAGCAACATCGCGCTTATATTTGACTAACCAACCGAGCTTGATTTTGAGTCGTTCGTCACTGACGCCTTTGCGTCCATCTGAGTTGGGATTTTCCAATTGCCAGAGTGCCATATCGGCCCAATTTAGCAGTGGCTGCATATTCATGAAACGTGCTTTCCGTTTCATTGTCGGTGGGACCAGATGGCCAAGTTCTGTTTGCTGTATTGTTGGACGAGTCTGATTCAGATCTCTCGCGAACGCCTTATAGTGCGGATTTGCATTTAGCAGCTGTTCGAAGCAGTTGGCCAGGAAATGCTTCAGGTCACGAATGGCACGCGGCTTGACCCCATCTTTTTCAAGGTTTTCTGCGGGCCCTCTGAGTTCACCGGCACCGTCGGTAACGATGGCCGTGGGGTAGCCGGACTTCTCGGCCAGACGTTTGTAAAGCTTGCCTACGTTGACGTGGTTCCATTTCTTCGATGGCTGAATCGCCAGCACATCCATGTCCTCGCGTCGTAGCGGCGTGCCAATCGGCGGCAGTTTCGACTTCTCAATGGATAATACCGTTAGGAACTTGTCAGTGCCAATCTGCGTGCTTTGGTCGACAATCCATATCCTGTCAGGTCTGGGCTTTGCACGCTGCATTCGATCCAGGCCTAAACGCTGCATCCATCCGCGCACAGCTTGATAAGTGGGAATTTTGCGTTTCACACCGAGCCACTTGAAAAATACCGTCATGGCACGCGTCGATTTACGAAGCCCCACTTCGCGTGTAAGGTTAACGCTCAAGGTCATCATTGATGCTCCATAGTGCTGCCCCACTGCAGGCGGATCATCCGGTAATTGAACCCGCTTGTTGCCTTCGGCCAATTGCTGTTCCAATGCGTGAAATTTCTGCAGTGCTTCATCTCGCTCCCTACGCAATTCTGCGGCAATTGCCTCAATCTGCTTTCGCTCTGAATCAATCTGAGCAACCTGCTGGTTCAAGGAGGCTACTTCTACTCGATATTTTTGGATCCAATGTTGCCGGCCCAGATAAACACTTCTGGCAATTGCGGAGAATCTGGACTTGCATCCGTCTATAAAACTCGGCCATGATGTAGCCACTGTTGCACTCCTTTGCTTGGGTGTGGTCATCCAAATGTCTTACCAAGGGAGCGCAACAGATTTTCTTCTCCAACGCAATTCAAAATGGGCTATTCTTGCCAGTTTTTATCAGGCCAGCCCTTCGGGTGCTTCGCACTTTTGGTGTCCGACCCCTTTTTCCCAAGGCATGTCTAACCCAATTTTTATTCCTGACAAAGCACTAGGCCAGAGGCTGCTCAGCCTGCAACAACGCCGCGGTGTAACCCAGCAGATCCTCGCGTTGTTGGCAGATATCCCGCATGGCGTCGAACTTGCCCAGGCGACGGCTGAGTTGTAGCAGGCTGGGGGAAATCCCATGGTCCGCGCATCCGCTGGAATCCGTTTGGCAAATGCGGCCAGGGCTTGTTCGTGGCGGCCACAGCGGGACAACAGATCGATCAGTACCTCGACGGCGACCAGTCCGAATTGCTGCTGGTCCACCGCATCGGCTTTCTGCGTAAAGTAGCGAATGCCCGCGTCGACCTGCTGGCCCAAGAGGGCTCTGAAGAAGGCCGCCGAGGCGGGATATAGATCTAGAAAGGGTTCTTCGCCGGGATACTGGTATTGTGGATGCAGTTGGCGACCGTAGGCAGTCAAGTCCAAAGCCAGTCGCAGGGACTGCGGATCATCCAGCACGCGCGCGAAGCGGACTGTGGAAGCCAAGTGGCTGGTGTCCAGGTGGTAGGCACCATCGCGGAGTAGTTCCGGGCATTCCGCCAGCAAGGCTTCACAGCTCTCGGCGGTGGGTTGGTGAGTTTGCCGCTGGGCGATATCCCGCTTCAAGTTTTCCAACAGTTCACGGTGCACGTGCTCGACCAATAACTTGGCAGCGATCTGTTGATCGGCCCGAGGCCGCGCGGCCAGCGCCTGTTCGAACAGCGTGATGCTATTGCAGGTTCCATTGCGTTCCAGCGACAGGGCGTATCCCCGGCCGATGTCCACACCCTCGTGCAACAGCACCTCCAGGAACTGGTCCACGTTTTCGTCCGTCACCGAGACGGCTGACAGGGCTTGAGCGGCTAATTCGCGATTGCCCACCGGGCGCATGTACATCCAGCCTTCACGGATCTTTCCTGACTGCAACAGCAGCTCGCCGACCTGGCGGCAGGCATCCAGCAGGCCGCGTTCCAGTTCCAGCTCGGTGGCTTCGTCCAGGTGCGCTTCCTGCTCGCTTTGCGCAGCGGGCAACCCCAATCGCAAGCGGAGTTGCATTTTGAGGGCTTCGAACAACTCGTGGTATCTGCCCTCGTTTCGCAGGTGGGTGATCAGGGTCTCCAGTGCCTGTTGGCTATTGCCCGAATCGACCAAAGTGGCCAGTTGTTCGTAAATGCTTGAGCTCATCGAGATAGTACTTTGTGAGGGAAAACCGCGTTATCGCCAGGGAAAAATGCTGGATCGTAGCGTCCCTCCCCCTGGCAAGCTCTCCGCCAAAGGCGAAACTGTGTGTGGAAGACCTAGAGTCTATCCGAAAAGGGGTCTGACCCTTTGGAGGCGAGTCGGATTTCATTGTCTTTTGGCCTCGCCGGAGAGGGTCAGACCCCTTTTCGGATACTAAGTATACCCGCTATTCCCAGAAAGACACCGCCATCATGAGCGCAGACCCATGCTCCTTTGCGGGCCTAGCCGTAGCAGCCCTCGAGAGTCGTCGAGGCGAGGACATGCAGCGTTTGATCGCCAAGTTTGGCGGCCGGCCCTATGTCAGTCCCTCGATGCGGGAGGTGCCCATCGAGCACAATCGCGAGGCGATCGACTTCGCCAACCGGGTCATGACGGGCGAAATCAATATCGTTATTTTCCTGACGGGAGTTGGCTTCAAACATCTGCTCTCGGCCGTTGAACGTTCCGTCGACAAGCAGCGTTTTATCGACGCGCTATCGGATATTACCAGCGTCGCCCGTGGCCCCAAGCCTGCGGCCGCCATGCGGCAAGTAGGCATCTCGCCCAGTCTGTGCGTGCCGGAACCCAATACCTGGCGCGAGTTGCTGCATGCGCTCGATGCCCATGTGCCCATCACCAATCAAAAGGTTGGCTTGCAAGAATACGGTAAGACCAATCGCAGTTTGATTGCCGGCTTGGAGGCGCGGGCGCGGAGGTCCTGCCGCTGCGGGTTTACAACTGGGAATTGCCCGAAGACACGCGTCCGCTGGAAGAAAATATACGAGCCATCATTGATGGTCAACGCGATGTGCTGCTGATTACCAGCGCTCATCAGGTGGCCAATATGCTGCGCTTGGCGGGAGATTTGGGTATCGAGGATGCCTTGCGTACCGCCCTCCGCAGACTGATCGTGGCATCGATTGGTCCCACGACTTCGGAAATGTTGCGGCAAAACGAATTGCCGGTCGATCTGGAACCCAGCCATCCCAAGATGGGGCATTTGGTTCAGGAAATCGCCTTGCGCGCGCACAGTTTGATGGCGGGCAGAATAGCTTATGCGCAATTATTGCAAGCTACCGGTCGGCCACCCATGGATAGCTCGGCCGCCTGGTATGACGGGCCTTTCATGCGTGCCTGTCGCCGCGAGGCGTCGTCGGTAACACCGGTGTGGCTCATGCGCCAAGCCGGGCGTTATATGTCGGAGTATCGCCGGGTCCGCGAGAAAATTGGCTTCCTGGATTTATGCAAGGACTCTGCACTGTGCGCCGAGGTGATGGTCACGGCGGTCGAAAAACTGGGCGTCGATGCGGCGATCATCTTTTCTGACTTGCTGCCCATCCTGGAGCCGATGGGGATGGACCTGGAATTTGCCAAGGGCGACGGGCCGGTAATCCATAATCCGCTCCGTATGCCTGGCGATGTCGATCGCGTGCAGGAACTCGAATCGATGGACTCGCTGGAGTTTGTGATGCAAACGGTGCGGCTGACCCGGCGAGCTATTGCCCCTCATTTGCCCGTGATTGGATTCGCAGGCGCCCCCTTTACGCTGGTGAGCTACATGATCGAGGGCGGGTCCAGCCGCAATTACCACCACACCAAATCGCTCATGTATCGAGACCAGGCGGCCTGGCAGGTGCTGATGAGCAAAGTGGCCCGAAGTGTTGCCCGCTACTTGAACGGACAGATCGCCGCAGGTGCGCAGTGCGTGCAGCTATTCGATTCCTGGGCAGGCTGTTTGTCCGTGCAGGATTATGAACGTTATGTCCAGCCCTATGTGAAATTGATTATTGATTCGATTGTGCCCGACGTGCCCGTCATCAATTTTGCAACCGGCAACCCAGCCTTGTTGCCCTTGCTGCGTGGCGACCAGCGGACCGTGGTGGGCGTGGACTGGCGAATTCCGTTGGACGATGCCTGGCAGCAGGTGGGCCACGATCGCGCCGTGCAGGGCAACATGGATCCAGTTGGATTATTGGGCGAGGTTGAGACTGTGCGCGAGATGGCGGCTGATGTGCTACAACGCGCCTCGGGTCGCGCGGGGCACATTTTCAATTTGGGACACGGCATATTGCCGCAGACGCCCGTCGAGCACGCGATCGCGCTAGTCGATATGGTGCACGAACTTAGCCAAAAGTAGATCGCCGCCTGGCTGGCCCCAGTTTCCACTGAAAGGTCGAAAACACAAGCACGACGCGCATGCCTTGAAGTTGCGCATTAGGCGAGCGGCAGATGATAAAAATTGTTGGGAAAAAGGGGTCCGACACCAAAAGCCGGAACGGCCCTTTGGGTGCTTCGCACTTTTGGTGTCGGACCCCTTTTTCCCTTCCATCCCCCAATGAAACTTTGACAAAGAACTAGGCTCGATCCTGATAGGTGAACAGGGTTCGCTGGAGGAGCATCAATTGATTGCGGATTCGAGGTTCACAGAACATTTTTTCGGTCAACGGGGCCATGGCCCAGTACTGCGGATCGATGAAGAGCAAGCAGGGATTGTCGCGCAGTCCGCGGGCTTCGGCCAGTCCCCTCAGCAATCGGCGTTGGTAGCGATTGAGCGCATAATGGCGACACAGTTCGCTGAATAATCGTCGCGGGTCGTCGTGAGCCGCTGGCCTCTTGCGCTTGCAATAAAAGTAAATCGTGGCGGTCAGGGCAATCGCCATGGCGACAGCGGCCAGCATGATCAACGAGGCCTGCGCATTGCCAGTCCGCTGGCGCGAAAAGCCATGTTTACCGCTTCAATGCGACTCTCAGCCATCACCAACATCGGCTCAATCCAAATCCCATTCCCCATGCTCAACTCGGTTCACCGCGATCCAAACTGAGTTCCAGGATAGGGCTGCTCGCCGGGCTGGGCTGGCGCGACAGGCGGCGCAAGGCGCGATTGGCTGCGTCCTGGATATCGGTGCTTGCGTCCTCGAGCAAATCGGGCAGGTGTGGCTCTAGCGCCTCGTGGCCCAATGCGCTCAGCACATCGATGACTCGGACCCGTACATCCAAACGGGGATCGTCCAGCAGTGGCATCAGCCATCGACTGACTTGCTCTCCACAGTTGAGGATCTCCGTTACTTGCAAGGCTGCCATGCGGCGTTTGGGAGCGGGAGACTGCAATTCGCGACTGAGGTTTTGAGCCACATCCGGGTCGGTCTTGGCGACGATACCCGCCATGGCCTTGCACATTTGCGTGGGCCAGTAGCGAACTTGATTCATCAGGTTCTCCAGCGAGAAGTCCTGAAGAAATTCGTGCGCTGCCGAACGCAGGTTTGCCCAAGGGCTGTCCAGCCAGGCAACGATTGTGTGTACGTATTGCGAAAGGTTTTGCGACTGCTGGTCGTAGCCCATGGCCGAGGCCTGGAGGGTGGGCACCAGCCGCTCAATATCCGGTCGTCGGCAGCTGCGGAGCATGTCGGCAGCTACCTGTCGAGCGTCGGCGGTGCCCACGGCCGATAATGCAATAGCCCCGCCCAGCACACGCGACAAATCGTCCTGGGATGCGGCTACCATCAGCCACAGGATTTTACGGGTTTCGAAATCGATGTCCGGGCGCTGCATGTCCAGATGTTGTAGGCAAACCAGAGGCGTTGACTGGCGCAAATGTTTAAGGGCAATGGGCAGCGTGTCGTTATCCAGCAGTCTGGCTATCTCGATGGCAAACTCAGACTCCGAGCGGGCCAGGATGATATCCAAGATGCTCTTGGGCGTGGTGCTCCGCAGCAGGTAGCCGGCCAACAACTGGAGCACGGCCGGATTTTGACTGTGGGCCAGACGTTCCAGCACGCATCGATAGGCAACTTGGCCAGGATCGGAAACGATGCCCCGCTGCAGCGAATCGTCCCAATGGGTCAGGCACAGCCAGGCGTCGACGATCTGAGTATTCTTGTGTTCGTGAAACAGAGCCAGTTGCTGGCTCAGGCATTCGAGCATGGGAGTACGGATGCTCGGCACGTCTTTGTCGCATCTCGCCAGTCGGCCCCAATGGTCGCACATAGCTTGCAAGCATTGCATGGCCTGGGTGTGTAGGGCATGCCGTTCCTGCAAGGCAAGCTCTGTCACCGCCGCGATATTCTCGGTCAGATCCAGATCGCCAATTGCCTTGAGGGCCGCGCGCTTCTCGGAAAGACTGCCCGAAAGCAGTAGCTCCAAACTGATGGCCACGAAGTGCCGAGGCTGGGCGCGGAGCAATTCCAAATTGCAGTCGTCGTAACGCTCCCAATGGATCATGATTGCCCGCTTGGCGGCCTCCTCCTCGCGGGCCAACAAGGATTGCAGGCACCGCTGGCGCAGGGCGGAAGAAGACGACGCCAGACCGCTGGACAGGCTGGTGACCGCCGCGAGATTGCGCGATCGCTCAAGACTTGCCCATGTGGATGGACGCGGCAGCAGCGATGATGTTTGCACGTTACTTGACTCCCTTGTCAACGACAGCAATTCCTGGGCAATCAAGTATGCGCCCCCAAACGCTGCAAGCTGGCAACTCGCCGCATTTTGCTTGCATTGCCTGCGCGAAAGCTGTTTCGCATTCGCTACGCCCGACGAAAGCCCTGCAATCGGTAGGATCGCTTGGGCAAGCCCTCTGGGATCTGCCAGCCACGGGCGGGCATGGCTGAAATTTTCGAGATTTTCCGACTTTTTGGCTAAAGCCCCGTAAGCCCAGGGCACTTGCAGCGTCATAGATATGCGGATATTCCGCGAAAACGAAATCGAGCGTGACCAAAGTTGTCACTCGCCTCCAGAAAATGGGGGCTAGTTCAACCGAAAGTCGCCCGAGGACTGAGGGCGCTGATCAGGTGTTGCCAGCATATTTGTATTGACAGCACTGATGAGAGTTTGCTAGCAATAAGGTGTTGGCTGGCAGTCCAATTTGTTTGGGCAGCTGCCAGGCAAGTCTACTTAGCAAGATTTACAGGCGAGATTTGAAAGGGTGGTCCAGCAGGAGCTACCTGGAATGAAAAGAGCTTGCCGAAGCGAAACAATGCTCAGTAGAAGAAAATGTTGTGTGCGCGGGTGAAACACGCGTATCAACACGGCAAATTGGGCCTGTCACCATATTGGCTGGCACACATATTGCTGGTTGGCGACTGCATGAGGAAATGGAGACATTTCGGTTGAAAAGGGAGTCGTAATTCCAAGGTTGGTTGCATCATGACGATTTTCATGATGAGCCGAGATGAGTCAGTCTTCAAGGAGGACACACAGGATGTTAGTACTAAGTCGCAAAGAGGGTGAGAAGCTGGTCATTGGTGAGAATATCACCTTGGTGGTTTCAAAGATTTCCGGCAATCGCGTCACGATTGGCATCGAGGCACCGGTGGACGTGAAAATTATGCGCGGTGAACTGCATGATGCTCAGGGCGCACCGGAGCCCAGGTTGCTCAGCATGCGACGGGCGGCCAGCTTTACCATCGAGATCGAGGATGAGCTCAAGCATGGTGCGGCCATGTGAAGTAAGGAGTAAGGGTTAAGGAGTAAGGAGTAAGGAGTAAGGAGTAAGCCTTCATCCAGATGGCCGACTCTTTCAGCCCCCTCATCCCCAACCCTTCTCCCCCGGAGTACCGGCGGGAGAAGGGAGCCAGATGAGAAAGGTACTCGTTCTCCCCCGGAGTACCGGCGGGAGAAGGGAGCCAGAGGAGAAAGGTACTCGTTACTCGTACTCGAATCCATCCTCGGCAACCGATTGACTTGGCTGAATCAATCGCGTCAGCATCGGCGAGGGACGAGTACTGGGCCGCGCCCTGACCACGTGTACGATCAAAGCCAGAACCTGCCTTCCCGCTTACCGCTGAGTGCCGCTTACCGCTTACCGGTTACCGCTAGCAGCGTGGATTGCCTCGGCGAGTTCGTTGGCGGCTAGTTCGCGTGCCAGGGCTTGCCGATAGTGGATGACCCACGTGCGTTCCACAGTGCTGGCAGTGTGTTGTAGATTGCTTGCCTGACGACAACGCCGCTGGCTGCGAAGATGAAAGCCAGGGAATCCGCTGCCTACGGCAATGCCTCGGCTACGGAGCTGGGCCAGCATTTCCTCGCGTTGGGGCGCCTGCGAATTGCGTGGGGCAAGCCAACCCGCCTGGTAAAAGGCTGTATCCGTTATACAAGCCTGGGCTGGGAAGGCATGTTGGCAGCCTATCGCTTGCATCCGCTGGGCCAGTTCGCCAAAGTACTCTCGGCAATTCTCGTTAATAGTTGCCAGCCAAGGCAACTGAGCCAAGACCACTGCTGCTTGCAATTCGCTCATTGCATAGGCCCCGCTGCCGGCTCCCATCGACAGTTTCGCTTTTTGAAATAGCACTTCGCTACCTGCCGTAAGATACCCGCCGCGCCCCGCCGACAGCACTTTGCTACCGCCAAAGCTGCCAATGCCAAAATGGCCGAAGGTACCCGTGGGGCTGCCATCCATGCGTGCCCCCAGCGCCTGGCAATTATCCTCGACCAGCATCCATCCGGCCTCCGCACAGCAACTCTGCAATGCCTGCATTGGCTGCAGTTGGCCATGCAGATGCGAGACGATTAGTGCTTTGATGTTATGGGGCTCAGCCGCCGCGCGTTGCACATCCTGGGGCAGCACGCGCCATCCCTCGGGCTCGATGTCCAGCAACACGGGCCTGGCCCCGCATCGCTCTATGGCCCAAAAATTACCTGGATAGTCGTATGCGGATAACAATACTTCATCGCCCGGCCCGATTCCTCCAGCCTGCAAGGCCAGCTCCAGGGCTGCCGTTCCGCTGCATGTTAACAGGACGTCTTGTTTCCCCAGCTCGCTACCCAGTTGCTGTGCCAGCTGGGTCGAATACTGGCCTGTGTAAGCCCGATAATTGTCGATTGTCGCGATGTCTTCCAGGATCGCTCGAACCGAGGCTCGAATTTGATCAGTCAGCATGCGCAATCCGATCGGCAGTGAGAATTGATGTTCCAGCCGCATTCAGGTTTTTGGTATCAGTCGGCTGGTCGCAACATTTTAGCCCAAGCAGGACGCAGCATGGACAAGACGCAGCTAGCGAATTCGCCGCCCGACGGAGGCGACTTGACAAAGGGTTCGATGGATATCCTGGGCAGCTTGAAAAGGTTGCTGCAGGAGGATCTGTCCGAGGCGACTTTGAATCTGGCGGTTCGGGCCGGGACGGCATTGTTGCTGATCATTGTGGCCTATTTTGTGGCCAGGTTGCTTTCGCGGTGGGTTGCCGCCGCGATGTGCAAGCGAGTTGATATGACCTTTGGCAAGTTCCTGGGAAAGCTCACTTTCTACGGGCTATTCATGGTCGCCGGTTTATCCATTCTGCAGACGGCCGGTATGAGTATTACCAGTTTTGCCGCAGTGATGGCTGCTTCTGGATTTGCCATAGGTCTGGCATTCCAGGGAACGCTCAGCAACTTTGCTTCCGGGGTACTGTTGCTGGTATTTCGTCCCTTTAAGGTTGGCGATGTGGTGCAGGCGGCTGGCGTGATGGGCAAGATTAATGAAATAGATCTTTTCACGACCACCTTTGACACGCCCGATAACCGTCGTCTGATTGTTCCCAACACCTCCATTGCCGGGGCGATCATCGAGAATATTTCCTTTCACAAAGAGCGCCGTGTGGATGTGGTGGTGGGCGTGGCTTATGCGGCCAGTTTGGACGAAACGCGGGCGGTGCTGTTGGCTGCCGTCGAGTCCCTGGGGGAGCAGTTGGTGCAAGGTGAAGGTCGCGGTTACCAAATCATTCTTTCCAACTTGGGTGCTAGTTCTGTCGAATGGACGGTGCGCTTTTGGACGGCATCCGTCAACTTCTTCGCTGTCAAAGAGCAGCTGACCACGCAGATCAAACGCCAGTTGGACGCCCATCGCATTGAGATCCCCTTTCCGCAAATGCAGCTGCACCTTGCCGACAAGCAACTTGACCTGCGGAGCGATGGGCAGCATGCCGAGCCTGCCGTCAGTTCAGCTCGGCAGAGCGGTGCCTTGGGTGACATGCCGGAGAACGCCGAGGCCATTACTCCCCGCCGCGCCGCCCGTCCACGGCTACGCGTCCGCGGCGAGCACTGAACCGGTTTCTGCTGACCCCGAGTTCGGGGAACTGCATGTGCCGCGACCAGCGATGGCTGGGATGGCAGCCATGGCCAATAAATACACGGCTGGCATGAGTGGGCCGCGCATGCGCATGTTGCTCCAGTAGACCGCATGCACCATTGTCAGGCTGCAGATCAGCAGCAGGGCTGGCAACCAAGGCGACCAACGAGAGCTCCGCAGCACAAACCAGCCTCCGTAAACAGCCATTGCCGACCAGAGGAAATACCATAGTCCGATGCCCAGGGTGGATAGGGAAGTCACGGGAGCATGGGGCCACAGCGCCCACAACCAGCCCATGCGGTAAAGACAACTCATTCCAAATATGCCGGGCTGCCGAGCAATCGTGGCTCGCGCGATGCGGTAGGCCAGGGCGTCATCCTCCAGTTCCGACCGCTGCGATCCGGGTGCGAGCGGTGGAGCATCGTTGCTCACAGGGGCGTCCTCCGCCGGCGGCACTTGGCTTAACCAGGTTTCCTGAATCAGCAGACGCTGCGGCGACACCAGGTCGCGAGCGGCCCAGGTAGCGTGAAAGTGCTCGGCATCCCAATTCCGCGAGGGACCATGCTGAACGAAATGTTGGTAAAGCGAGGGGTTGTTGGCTAACAGGAGCGTGTAGCCACCGTGGCTGGTAGCCCATATCGGCTTGCCTAATTCAGCCAAATTGCGAAGCGTCCAGGGCGCGAGGCAGGCGATCAGACCCGTGCCGACCGTGGCGGTGGTTGCCAAGCGAACTTTCCAACCGCGATCACCGACCAGAAAGACTCCAACAGTACACAGGGCGGCCCACGGCGCGGTGGTTGGTCGGCACAGCACGCACAGTCCCAGGCTGATGCCCAGCCCGACAAGGGCAATCCACCGCGAGATGGTAGTCTGTTGGGACCGTCCAGCTTGAGCGTGGGGAGGCAGCCAGGCTAGCCACAGCCGCCAGGCGACCAGAGCCAGCAGCGTGGCCAATGTCTCGGTCATGAGCAATTGGCTGGCGCGAATGAGCAGCGGGTCGAGTGCCACAGCCATGGCGGCCAGTGGTGCCCAACGTAGCCCGAGTCGTCTGCCGATGGAGAGTGTTAGCAGAGCGCTGGCGATCCCGCACAGCAGATGCAGGCTGGCCACAGCCAACCCATGCACTTGACCATCGATCACACAGAAGCTCAATATCCATGGGTAGAGTGGTGGACGGAAGGCGGTGGGCTGGACCGTTCGCTCTGGACCCGACTCAAAGCCGTACACTCCGGTGGCCGCGTAATTTACGGCCAGCCGCGCGTAGGCATCGGGATCAGCCGACAGCGATTCACCGCTGGCGTACAGGGCAACGCCGCGGATCAGCAGAGTGAAACTCAGCACCAGGCCCGCTTGCCGATAGAATTTGTTTTCGTGCGTCACCGGCAATTCCTGACGGCCATTGCCTGCTGTGGAGCGGGGCGATTGCTCATGGCAGGCTAGGTTTGTGAACAGCCAGCCGCTCGCCCTCGACTTCCAAAATGGCCCGACGACCGCTAGGGATCTGGGCATAAATGGTCAACAGTTTCAGCTCTTGACTCTCAGGTGGGAAAAACTGATTGCCCTTGGTATGAAAAAACTTGAGTGGTACGAAGACTTCCTCACCTGGGGCCACAGCTTCCGGATGGAAAAAGTGGAATTGTTCATTGATGGACATGTTGAGATTTCGCCACTCGTCGGCGGTCGGATTGCGGAGAATGACGCAGGGAACTAGTCGCGCATCGGCGGCCTGTTCATTGGGCCACGCCCTGGGGCCAACCCGCACCTCGGCTTGCAAGACCGGATCACGGCCCGTCGGTGACGTGCTATACAACAAGACCACCAATCCGAATGGAATCAGGGTGATCAGGATCAGTGCCCAGGTCAGTTGTTTGGCCGACAGCGTATTGGGCAACTGTGGCGAGTTGGATGTTTCGGCGTTGTGCATGCCCCATTTTATCCAGCCGCCCAGCACATTCCCAGGCCGGCTGTTCAGTGGTGTAAGCTTCCAGCTTGCGTTTGCTGAAAAAGAAAGCAAGAACAACTGGCGAATGGTTCGCAAGCTGGAAGCTTACGCCACTTGGTGGTTACTTGGTGATCGGATCGGTTGGGCCCAAGCCGCGTTCCTGGCGGAGTTTCGCGGATGACCAGCGGTAGTCGCCTGGCTGCTCAACCAAACCAGCTGCGACTGGGTTTTCTTCGATGTAGCGAATGATCCTAATTGTTTCCGATTCGTCGCGGGCCCAATGGTCGAACGTTTCATGTTGCCAGTACGCACCGGTCTTTGATCGAAGGCGATTGCACATCGTCGCGGTGTAACTCTGAATGCTGTGTGAAATCAATTCTCGGGGCGTAACCGTCTTCCCTTTCGTTCGTTCTCTAGCGACCGCACCGGCCGCCCAACCCTCGTCCGGCAAGAACAGCCAATGATAATGGCTTGGCATGACCACGAAGGAGAGCAAGCGATAACGCTCGCCAGCAAAATGCAAGAATGCCTGGTGAACGATTTCGGCTTGTTGATCGTCGTCGAGATGTCGAACGGCTGGATCGTTGTCCAACAGCCTGTCGACATAAGCGAACAGCAATTTCTGTTTGTGATGTTGCCATTGGTTTTTGTCTTGATCCTCAGGCTTTAGCCGCCGGTCGAGCGAATCCCGGTAAAGGCCGATCTGCTTCAAACCCACCGCAGAAAGGCTGCCGTGGAGGCAGGCGGTGATGAAGATCGGGTGCCCTGCGATATCTTGATGAGGCAACCGACGCCGTCGAAACACCATTTCCATCAGAAGTCTCCCCAGTGGCGTAAGCTTCCAGCTTGCGTTGCTGAAAAAAGAAAGCAAGAACAACTGGCGAATGGTTCGCAAGCTGGAAGCTTACGCCACTTAGATATGACGTTCTGCAAGGCGCCAGCCTTACGCGCCTCCCCCCAAGATTTCCGAAAAATCTACCCAAGCAGAGTGCACTGCCCCCGAAACATAAGTGGCGTAAGCTTCCAGCTTGCGTTTGCTAACACGCAAGCTGGAAGCTTACGCCACGGATCATTGCAGTCCTCCGGCTGGCGTTAAGCTATCGGGGGTCACGATTTTCGTCATTAGGGCAATCCAGGGCAGGTAAATCAACAGCACGTAGGTCAGGATGGTGAGTGTACCGACGATCAATGCCACCAGCATAGGCGCCCACCTCACATTGCGTGTCGCCATCAGTTCGGCGCTCTGCCGCAAGTGATCGGCCACGGCGTGCAATTGCTGGGCGACGTTTTCCTGCTTCATCAACCCGGCGTGCAGCGAGGCCAGCAACATGGACACCTCGCGTGGCAGCGGCTCGACCGGCTGTTGATTCCGCAATCGTTCAAAGGCTGTTTGCACCGACGCTTGGTCAGCATGCATGGCCCGCGTGCACAGCGGTACCAATTCAGTCAAGGGCACTCCGCCGGCCACCAGATATCCGGCTAGATCGGCGGCCAGTGATTGCAACCTCAGTCGTTGAACGGGATCGCGTGGGATCCCCTGTGCGTCCATCCCGCGCCGTCGCCAGAACCACAAGAATATGGGCAGGAACATCAGTACCAGCAGCAGGATCATCAACCAACCCATCCGTTCGCGGACCCAAACGATGGCTTCCAGCCAGCCCGGCATTTCTTGGCTGAACAGCACATAGGTTTGTCGGTATTCGGGAATCAGCTTCCAGATGACGAATCCCAGGGACAGCCAGGTCACCAACATCAAAAGGCAGGGATAAAGCATGGCGGTGCGCATGGCCCTGTTCGATCTGGCATTGGCAACATACATTTCCGACCAGGACTGCAAGGTGCGGTCCAAGGTAGAACTTCGTTCGCCCGCCTGAATACACGCGGCCAGGATCTGCGAATCTCGTGACTGGTCACCCACCAGCGCATCGGCCAACGATGCTCCGCTAGCCAGCTTGTCTTCTACCTGTTGGGCTGCTTGGGCTAACTCAGGTTCGCATTCCGCTGCGGTTCGCGAGAGTTCACCCACCAGGGGCAGTTTGGCATGCACCAGGCGGGCAATTTGCTGGCACAGGGCCAGCTGTTGTCGGGGGTTGAGTGGCGTCTGCGACATGGGCTAACATTCGATGGATGAGTGAGCGGGATGGGTAGGTACCGCAAATTACAAGTTCGTCGGCACTCGAGCGATTTATTTGCATGGCTTCACAGTTTGCCAATGTTCTGTCGTCTTTCGCTCCGCGAAAGTGTTACGGACGTTGGTGTCAGTACTTTCGCGGGAGCGAAAGGCGACTTTCTTGTAGTTTGCGCTAGCTAGCCACCGGTGAATCATCTTAGATATTCCAACGGAAGAAACGGCGGCTAGCGCCTGCTGCTCAAGTAGAACTCGGAAACTCATTGATAACGAACGATGCTGACCAGTTGGCCGTGAAGATTTAAGCATCAAAAACCTGCATGCCCAACGCAACGGCGGCCCGTTGCAGTTCTTGGGTGCTGGCGTCCGACTGGATCGACTCGGCCAGGCAGCCCTCAATCATGGGTAGCACCTCGACGGATAAACGCATGTCTCCAGGCGGTTCGCCGTTAGCTGGCACAGGTAAAGCGTGCCGCAGTCGCTGGCAGATGAGCAAGTCCAGGGCCGAGCGCAGGTGGTGCGAGGGTACCTGCATATCCAGCAAGCGACGCAAGGCATCGCTTGCCGTGCGGGCATGCATGGTCGCCAAGACCAATTGTCCTGTCATGGCAGCCTGGAACACCACGGCGGCGGTCTCCGGATCGCGTATTTCACCCACCAAAATCACCTCCGAGTCCTGTCGCAGCAGAGCCTTGAGGCCATCGGACCAATCGTAGCCAGAGGCGGGATTAATTTGTGACTGGGAAACTCCGCTCAGTTCTCTCTCGATGGGATCTTCGAGTGTCACCAGGCTCCGCAGAGCGTGGGTCTGACGCTGGAGATGCCGCAGACAGGCGTAGGCCGTCGTTGTCTTCCCGGCACCCGCGGGCCCGGTAATGAGAATCACACCCGAGGTGGATGCCAGCCCCTGCAACAGACGCTCGAGCGCGTCGGGCTGCAACCCCAATTGATGCGGCAGCCACTCATCGGCCGAGCGGTTGGCCAGGCGAATCACCGCCCGCTCGCCATGCAAGGTCGGCAGGGTGCCCACTCGGGCTTCCAATTGGAATTCGCCCAACACCATGCGGCCTTCCTGCGGGATGTCATGCCGATAGGTCACCAGGCCAGCCAGGGCTTTAATGCGGCCAAGAATGCTGGTTGTCTGGCCATCGGGACAGACCCCCAAATCCTGCAGTGCACCCTCGACTCGCCACCGCAATTGGACAACACCATTAGCTTTTTCTACGTGCACGTCGCTGGCGCCCGATGCCACCGCCTGGCGCAGCAGATGGTCGACTACCTGGGCCGCATATTGGTCCGAGTGTGGTTGGAGTTTATCCAGTTCTAGCAATTTCTCACTCGCAATCCTGCATCCGCCGTCGATAGTCGGCTTCGTTTATGTGATGCATCAAAACCTGATAGCTCAGCACATAGCGTTGCATCCGCCGCAAGTCTTCCTCGACGTGTTCCCCGCGGTAGGGTACGCGGCATAGGGAATAATTGTCGTGGATGTCAGCCAGTTTGACCTGTCGAGCCAGTTCGTTGGGGGCCAGCTTGAGCACGTAATCGGTGTAGCTGTCGCTGGGGTCGTGAGTCAGCAGTTGAACGGCGTCGACCACCGCGTTGCAGAATCCACGATCTCGCAGTTCCTGGGAGGTTATCGTTGTATCCTCCAATAGATCATGCATGAGCCCGACCTGCTGTGCCAGCGGATCCGACACGGCCATCATCACGCGTAAACAATGCAAGATATAGGGCTGGCCGCCCTTGTCGGTTATTCCTCGGAATTGGCTGACGACCAACTCCAGGGCATCGTCGAGTGTTGCATCAGGCATGGATTGGTCAGCTGCGAAGGATAATGTAAAGTCCTGTCGACTTCCGCGAGGTCCTCAACTTCCGTGCAGGCATTGTAGCTACAATAAGGCGAGTTTTGTTACGCGGGCAGGTTGCGAGTTCCAAGATGAGTTCTCTTCAAGCTGAAATACTCGATGGCGGCACGATGACGCTGGACGCGCTCAAGTTGCGTTTGGCGGCACAAGTCGCGCCGAAGACATGGCGTCGAGCGCTGCTGGGCGGTGCGGAACGGCTTGAGTCCGGGGCGTCGCTGGAGGAGGTGGTGCGGCAGACAAAATTGCCAGCCGAGCTAGCCAGCTTGATGCGGGCGGCGCTCCCATTGCCCGACCCTACCGGCTTTCTATTGAACTCATTGCGCGCCCGGGATGAAGTGCGTGCGACGTGGAGTGCTTTTCTGGTGCTGGTCAGCTACCCGCTCGCACTGCTGCTGTTTGCCTCCCTGATTGGTGCCAGCTTCAGTTATAGTGTGCGCGGGATGGTGGACTTTTCGGAAATGGAGTCCTACGGCTTGCCGGGCATGGAGAACGTGCGAGCCATGATTGATGATCAGCATGCAGCCATGCGCGGAGCGGCACTTGCTGTGGGCTGGATGGTCCTGGTGCTGCTGAGTGTCTTTTTCTTTGGGCCGGCCTGGGGATGGAATGCCATTTTGGGTGGCGTATTGATTATCGGCCGTCCCCTGCGTTGGGTTTCGCTCGAAGAAATACTGCATCGCTTTCATCTGTTTGCCGAACAAGGGGTCAGTGGTGCTCGGCTGGGGCAGGCCGTGGCGGATAGTTTTTCCAAAAGTGCGCAAGCCACAGTTGCCCGCGGCATTGCCCAGCGGATGGATGCCGGCGTACCGCTTGGTAGGTCACTGGCCATGTCGATGTACAGCGATCCCTTGTGCCGGCCGGCGCTGCTGTTGCTTGACAAGCAGGGCAGCCAGCTCACCGATGCGCTCATGCAGACGGCGAGGTTATTGGGTTCCTTGTCGGAACAGCGGTGCCGCGTGATGAGCATGATCGTGCCCGTGTTCCTGTTAGCTGCGGTCGGCACCATCCTGTGGTCGACGATCACCTGCTATATGATGATCTTCATGCCGCTGGTGAAAATGATTAGCTCGCTCTCCTAGTCGCCGGGACAGTCAACGCCGCCTATGTATGCATACTCTTCCAACTGGATCGTTCTCTTCCCGATTGCCTTCAGCATGTTCGTGGCCTTGCGATTGAATCTGGCGCAACACGAGGACCAGCGGCGGACGACATCCGTGTTGCTCGTTCGGCTGACGATTGCCACGCTCTTCCTGTTCGCTTTCTTAGCTATTGGACTGCGTCCAAGTTTCCTGAGTGGTGTGTGGTTAGTGATGTTAGGGGTGTTGTCGGTCGTGTTCTGGTGGAAGAACCGCAGGCTCGATCGCTCGGCCATGCTCCTCACCCTGTTGAATGCCAAGAATGATGAACAGCGGCTGCAGGTCTCAAGCGCCTTTTACCATGGCAATTTAGGATTTGTCCGCCGTCGCGCGCTCGCCTTCTACCGCTATCTGACTGGTGGCGCGAGTTGGGAGCAGGCCCTGGAGTCGAGCGGCATTGCCAAGACGAACTACGAGCGGCTGGCTTCGCGGTTGCAAGCCCGCTTTGGTCCTGGGGCAAGTGATGGCATTTCAGGCCTGAAGCATCCCCTGCACGTGGAGCAAGAGATCGAGCGCTCGCTCGGACGCTTGATGATTTTCTCATGGGTCCTGTTTCTCTTGCCTATCATTGCCTTGTTCATGACCTTTGTCGTGCCCACGTTCCTGCAAATGTTCGAGGAATTCGCTCTCGAGTTGCCGCCCTTGATGCGCGTGGTGATTGCGGTCAGCGATGATTTTTCCAGTTTTGGATGGACTAGTTTATTCTGGTTGTTGCCCATCGGCCTGTTTGTCGTTATCACCGCTGCGGTGTTGTTGTGGTTGTTTCCATCGCTGACGCGTCTTCCCGGACTGCGCTGGTTGTTCGGTGACTATTACAGCAATTTGGGCTTGTCTGCCTTGGCGCAAGTCAGCCAAAAGGAAGCGGACCTGGTGCGAGCTTGTCAAACAACAGCCGACGTGTTGCCGGTCGATTTTCTCGCCGACCGCTATCGCTCTGCGGCTAGTCTGATGCTCAATGGCATGCCGCCCGGCAAGGCTCTGCACACCGCCGATCTCATGAACTCGAGAGAGGTTGCAGCGATTTCCCTGGGACTGGAGTCACAAAGTCACGCCTGGGCCTTCAGCCAAATTGCCAGCTGGAAGACCGATCGCATGCTCCGCAAGATCTCGGTCATCGTCCAGTGCCTGCTGGTATTGCTGACGCTTTTTCTCGGTTTGATCGTGGGCGCGTTCGTGGTGGGCGTGATCCAGTGTTTGTCCGTCATGATTATGGAGATGACCTACTATTGAGTGATCAACGTGAACGCGGCGGTGCGATCCGAAACGCGTTTTCAACTATGGAAGTGACGGTAGCCCTGCTGCTGCTGACCGCCTGCGCAATGGGTGTCGGGCGTTTCGTTTCGCAGGTGCAAGTGGGCCTGCGCGAACGTGAGCTCAGTCGTTGCCTGGGATGGGAGATAGAGAATGCCAAAGAAACCATTCTCAGCTGGCAGCCCAGTCAGGTATCGGTGGCGCGAATTGAGTCCCTGCCGGTATCCGAGGCTGCGCTGCAAAGACTGGCTGCCGCTGGCTGGCAAGCAGAAGGCTGGCGAGCGGATGTGACGTCGATCGAGCAACCGGTGAATGCCCTGCAAGTCACACTGCGACTAGTGTGCCGCCTGGAGAGTCAACCTGCGGTGCCGAAGAAAATGACGTTTTGGATAGCCGATAGCAACCTGGCGGAAAGTGGCGGCAAGCAAGATGGTAGCAGCGAAGTTAACGCGGCCAATCGCGATCAGGAGGCTGGCAATGAGGATTAAAGCTCGCCAACATGGCTCGACCCGCCGGCCTGGTGTGGCGTTGGTGGAAACGATCAGCCTGATTTCGGTGGTAGCGGCTATTCTCAGCCTTGCCGCAATGATCATCAATCAAGCCTACACCGCCCATAGTGATGCACTGCAGGTTATTCAAAATTCGGAGCAAATGCAGCGATTGTCCGATCGCATCCAGGCCGATGTACGCGTCGCGCGTGAAGTACATGTAGAGGACAATGCCAGCCAGTTGGTGCTCGATATGGCTGATGGCAAACGTGTACATTACTTTCAGCTGGCCAACCAATTGGTGCGCGAAGAACGACTGGGGGAACAGCTTGCCGCACGAGATGATTGGAACCTGGCAGCGGAGGTCACTATCAGCTGGAGCGTTGACCAAAGCCACGGCCGCGCCTTGCTGACAACCCAATTAGATTTTCCAGCCGGACACGCCTGGCCGGATCAGCAATGGCTGGTGGCTGTGCCTGGAAAGGTGCTGCCTGATGAGTAGCCGTAGCATGATGAACCGACAACCAAACATTGGACGCGAGTATGGCCTGTGGAACAGGTTGCGGCCTGGGGCGATACTGGTATGCGTATTAGTGGTCATGCTGATGGTCGGTTTGATCAGTGCGCAGACGATCCAAACCCTGCTGATTTTGCGTCGCGCCGACAGCGAGCGCAGCGATCTGGTGCAAGCCAGGGAGTTGCTTGAATTAGGGAAAATGGCTATCCAGCAGAATAGCATTCCGCCCAATGGTCAGTTCGAATTAGCCGTCGACGGTCGTCAGGCGACCGTCCAGATTGAGCAAATCGAAGCGGACCAAGCGGAGACAGCCCGCTATCGTATTCGTGCGAGCTGCTCCAAGAACGAGGTAGACGTAATCACCGTAACATGGGAAAGCCCCCGATGAACCATCGACTATTTATTCGCACACTCAGGTCGGCATTCACGCTGGTCGAATTGCTGGTCGTGATTGCCATTATCGGCATCCTGGTTGGCTTGTTGCTGCCGGCCGTGCAGGCCGCCCGCGAGGCGGCTCGGCGCATGTCGTGCTCCAACAATCTGGTCCAATTCGGAGTGGCTCTGCATAATTACGAAATGGCGCATCGGGTCCTGCCACCCGGCACCGTAGATGCCAGCGGCCCGATCGTGCACTTGCCGGTCGGCTTTCACCACAACTGGATCGTGCAGATTCTGCCCATGCTTGATGAGCAGGTTGCCTATCGCAGCATGGACCATTCCCAATCGGTGTATGCCAAAGCCAACCTGCCGGTTCGCGGTCTGCGACTGTCGATTGCGACTTGCCCCTCGGATTGGAACGATGGACCCTATTCCAACTACGCTGGCGTTCACGACAGCCGCGAGGTGCCCATTGACGTCGATAACAACGGCGTGCTGTTCTTGAATAGTGCCCTGGCCTTGAACGATATCAGCGATGGCGTTTCGCATACTCTGTTTGTCGGCGAGAAATACATCGATCCCACGGAGCTGGGATGGGTCAGTGGAACCCGTGCAACACTTAGGAATATGGGCAGCCCTATCAATTATGGGCGGGGCGGTGGAGGCACGGCGGGTCTGCCTGCGGGTTTTGTAGGCGGCTTTCAATCGTCCAGCACTCAACTAAACAGCACGGACGAAGCTTATCTCATCGATGAAATGCAAGAAGCCGAAGATCTAGGGGACGCAGAGCCGCCCGACTTGGGTATCGTTCGTACCACGGAGAGTCCGTCGATGGGCGAGTCGCCCTACAGCATGCGAAGCGACGATCCATCGAATTGGCTGCAGATCCAGGACTTGCCGGCGATCATTCCCGGCCAAGCCAACACCGGCAGCGATGTGGGCGGCTTTGGCAGCCAGCATACCGGCGGAGCAAATTTTCTGAATGGAGATGGAGCGGTACACTTTTTCAGTGAAAACGTAGATCGCGACTGTGCTTCAGCAACTGGGGAATCGTCGGGACGGCAAATTGATGGCGGGCTTGGAATGAGCGGAGCACCGGATCCCCACAGGATGTCCGAGGCGCCGGTCGCCGACCAACCTCGCAGTCCAATATCCATTGCCTTTCTGTTCTATCTGGTAACCCTGGGGGCCATCGTGTCGGCCTGCCTACGCACGCTGACCGCTACCAAGAACCTGACGGGCGGTTCCATTGCCCTGGTGATTTTCATTGGGGTGGGGATGGGCCTGATCGGTGGCGGGTTAATCGGTGGACTGTACTTCAAAGGTCTACGCGCCGCCATGCTTGGAACGCTGGTGGGTTCGTTCATCGGTGCGCTTGCTGGTGGATTGGCACTAGTAGGCAACCAGAGCTTTTCGGAAATAACTCTGGTTGCCTTTGGTGGTTGCTGGATCATGATCATGATCATGCTGCTCAGCGCCAGACTTCAGACGCGAAAGCTACAGGTCTAGGCATTTAGTTTGACCGCGGAACTGTCGGCAATGTTGACCCACACATGCACGTGGGGGGCGCCGCGAAAATGCCAGACAAAGGAGGGGCCCTCGAGCCGCCAGTTGTCCCACACCTGATCCTTACCCAAGTCATGATCGGTGAAGAAGGCCAGATGGCAGGCGTCCAAACCGCCTTGGACCTTCAGGCACTCTAAAGCTTCCTGTTGATCTGAGCTGCGGAAGGGATCTATCAGACTTTGCAACGTGACTTGCATCTGTTGCTTTTGGTCCGCGGACAGTTCGGTGATAGGAATTCCAGAAAAACGTCCGGCGCTACCTTGAAAGGCTACTTGCTGCTCGGGCGTGGTCTTGGCAACCTCGGCAGACTTGCGTTGTTTACCATCGAGCATGCCATAGATCTTGTTAGCCTCCAGGGCTTGATGCCAAAAAACATTACCGGCATGATCGGCCTCTTCATCTCCGCCGGGCGCGTGGCCGTAGAAAATGGGGCCGCCAAAGGCCACGTGTTCAGCCGAATTCCCATCGCAGCGGAGCGTCATATGCCGGCCGGTCAGCACCAGTTCAAATTTCCCATCGCCTGGACGCCCGAAAATACCGAAGCTCTGCTCTTCGCCAAACCCGCCACAATCATCTTCGAGCTGCTTGTCAAACTTGGCGATCCACTCGGGGCTGACCATGCCCTCAAAGATCTTGCGGATCAGATCTTTTTGTTCGGCGGTGTAGAAATCACTGTTGATCTCTTGCTCGTTGATATTCCAATTGTTCGCTACGCGGGTGCGCAATAGGCCCCGCTTGGGATCCACATAATCCCAGTCGTAGCACACCTTGGCTCGCTGTTCGTCGCCTAGCGACTCGTACAGAATCTTGGTCAGCGACTCGGGCGAAGCAGCTGGTGAATCGGGAGCAGCTTGAACCAATTTAGGCAGGCAGCTGGCGGCCGCAACTGCAGTAGCCGATTGCTTGATAAAATGGCGGCGAGGGCTGGGAAGGTGGGCTTGGTTCATCTTCAATCTCCGCTGAAGGCAAATGGGGGGGAGGCCAGGGTAGCCACGGCTGAAACGGCAGAATTTTGGATTCTAGTTTCGGCACCGCCAGCTACAACGCCTATGCTAACGCAATCGATACGATCAAGTCAAAATAATAACCGGCTGGGAACCCGGGAAAATCATGAATTCACACACCCGGGAAGCGCACCGTTGGCTGGCGCAGCAGCAAAGCCACATGACGGCTGATCTGATCGAATTGGCCAACCAAAATTCTGGCTCGACGCATTTCGAGGGCTTGCTCAGCGTTGCCGATTGGCTGGAGGACTGGTTTGATGTACGCGAGACCAGTTTTCAACGCGTCCATCTTCCCCCGCGACGGATGGTCAATGATGCGGGTGACGAATTGGCATTTGAGTCGCCACCGGCCCTGAGGTGGGACTTTCATCCAGAGCGTGAGCGGCGAGTACTGCTGGCCATTCATTACGATACGGTGTTTGCGGCGGACAGTCCGTTCCAGGTCTGCGAGCTGCAGTCGCCGGACATGTTGCAGGGCCCAGGCGTAGCCGACGCCAAGGGAGGGATTGTCATTCTGCGCAATGCGCTTCGGGCATTGGCTGAGTTCGGTTTGTGCTCGGGTTGCGGTTGGAGCGTGATCCTCAACCCCGATGAGGAGATTGGCTCACCCAGCAGCGCGGAATTATTCGAGAGTATCGCTGGCGAATTCGACTTTGGATTGCTATTCGAACCGTCCTTTCCCAATGGAGCGCTGGTTTCTGAGCGCAAGGGCTCGGGCAATTATGACATTGTCGTTCGCGGCAGGTCGGCTCATTCGGGTCGTCATTTTGACGAGGGGCGCAATGCCTTGGCCCTGTTGTGTGGCCTGCTGACCCGCCTGGATGCGCTCAATGGGCAGCGCACTGGCACCACGATCAACGTCGGCGCCGTGCGTGGCGGGACGGCGGTCAACATTGTCCCCGACTTGGCCATTGGACGACTGAACCTGCGCATTACCGATGCGGCCAGTGGTCAGTGGTTCTCGCAGCAATTGCAGCAACTGGTCGATCAAGCCAACGTGCGCGAGGGCTATCGAGTCCAGGTATTCGGCGGCATCACCTCGCCTCCCAAGAGATTATGCGACGGCATGCGCGTACTCATGCAGGCTGTCGAGGAATCGGCGTTAACCGTCGGCGAGCAAGCGGTGCAATGGAGTTTTTCGGGCGGAGCCTGCGATGGCAATAAATTGGCCTCTGCCGGACTTCCCAATATCGACACGCTGGGCCCCGTCGGTCGTGGCTTGCATAGCTCGGAGGAGTCCATGCTGCCGCAGTCGCTGGTCCACAAGTCGCAGCTGGTCGTGGAACTGATGAGCCGCTTTTCGGCTGGTGAATATGCCGAACTGGCCAAGCCCCGGCTTGAATAGGCACCGCGCTGCCGCCCAGGCATCGTCCGCCGTGGCATCTGTGGAGCCCAGGCTTTGCATTACAATGGCTGCAGCGACGCTCCGCAAGCAACCCCTGCGGTGAGCCCCCTAATTAAGCAGCCTTCGATAAATTACTGTCAATTGTCTGGTGGCATCACGGCGGAGCGTGATGAGTACAGTAGATTGTTGGGTGGCATCACGGCGGAGCGTGATGAGTACATTAGATTGTCTGATGGCATCACGGCGGAGCGTGATGAGTACATTAGATTGTCTGATGGCATCACGGCGGAGCGTGATGAGTACAGTAGATTGTCTGGGTGGCATCACGGCGGAGCGTGATGAGTACAGTAGATTGTTGGGTGGCATCACGGCGGAGCGTGATGAGTACATTCAAGATGCGACAGTTGTTTATCGAACGATGCTATTCCAATCTCTTGCTGGAAACCGAGGAAGGACCGAGATGTCAGGAACTGCCGCTGCATTGTGCGCAGATAAGTTAATGGGCGATCCGCGGGTGCAGCAAGCCCAACAATTGCTGGCGGCGGCACTGCAGGATGCCCAGGCCGAATTGCAGGGAGTGCGTGATGCCGACCCGGCTCTCCAGCCTGCCTATGAAGAAATGCTCAAGCGGCTGGCCACTGCCCGCGGTGGAGCAACCTACTTCCCATATCTGAGCAGCGGCCTGGGCAAGGGACCCTGGGTCGAATTGGCCGATGGCAGCGTCAAGCTGGATTTTATCGCCGGGATCGGCGTCTATGGCTTAGGGCACAGCCATCCCCGCCTGCTGGCAGCCGGCATCCGGGCTGCTCTGGAAGATACGGTCATGCAGGGCAATCTGCAGCAGCACCGCCCGTCGCTGGATATGTGCGAGCAGCTGCTGTGTCTGGCTACGCGTTGCGGTGCACAGCTCGAGCACTGCCTGTTGTCGACCAGTGGGGCCATGGCCAACGAGAATGCCCTCAAGATCGCCTTTCATAATCGCGCGCCGGCCGACCGAGTCCTTGCGTTCGATAATTGTTTCGCCGGTCGTTCCATTGCCATGGCCCAGCTGACCGATCGCCCCCATTATCGGACCGGCGTGCCTACGGCGTTGGCTGTGGACTATATCCCGCCCAGCGACCCCGAGCATTCGGCAGCATCCTTGGAACGCTCACTGGCGGCGCTGGATAAACACCTTCGTCGGCATCCCGGCAAGTATGCGGCGCTGTGGCTGGAATTGGTGGCTGGCGAAGGCGGCTATTATCCGGGCTCGGCGGACCACTTTGTGCAGCTCATCGAGGCGCCAAGCAGGACAATGTGTTGATTATCGTCGATGAGGTACAAACCTTTGGCCGCCTGAGCCAGCCCTTTGCATTCCAGCATTTTGGCTTGGACGCGTTGGTGGACATCGTCACCATTGGCAAGATTACGCAACTGTGTGCAACACTCTACCGGCCAGAGCTCAAGCCGCAGGGGCCGCTACTCAGCCAAACTTTTACAGCGGCCAGCAGCTCCATCGCTGCGGGCTTGGCAACGCTGGACGAACTCGAGCAGAGCGAGTGTTTTGGCCAGCAGGGGCAGAACATGCAGCGTCACGCCTACTTCGCCGGACGCTTGCAGGGATTGTCGCAAAAGTATCCCGGCAAGCTCCGCGGTCCATACGGCTGCGGCATGATGATTGCGATGACACCGGGCGACGGTTCGGCCGCAGCGGCCAATGATCTGGTGATGCGGCTGTTCGAGGCCGGTCTCATGGGCTTTGTGGCCGGCAGCAATCCATCTCGCGTGCGATTCCTGCCTCCGCCAGCTGTCACAACCATGGCTCACATTGATGCCGCAATCGACATCCTGGAGCGCGTGCTAGCCAGCTGGGACGGAGGCCAGTGAATCTGTCAGCAGCAATTAATCGTCATCTTCCAGTTGCTTGCGCAGTGACTTGACTTCCGAGCGCAGCTCTTCAACCAATTTTCGTAGCTCCTCGACTTCGGCCAGGCCTTGGACTTGCTTGCGAGTTCCCGCAGCGATGGCCATGGCTTCCTTGGCGGCAACGTTGGCGGCTTCCAGTGCCTTGATGCGCAGGATCTCTGCTGAGCGCAGGGCCTCCTGGGAGACTTGATCGGCCTGAGTGCGAACTTCTTCGGCCAGCTTGTTGAGTTCGGCGTTGATGGTGGAGTCCAGATTCTCCACGCGGACGCGCATCTTTTTCTTTAAGATGGGCTCAACCATCGAGCGAACCTTTTCGGGCATTTGCTCGAGCTGTTCTTCGGTGAATTCCTGGACATCATCCCCGCTCTTGACGGTAATCTTGGCGGGTTGGTCGTCAACGCGTTGAATCTTTACCTCCAATTTTTCCCCGTTGCTGTCTTGCTGGATTTGGATATCGACATCGCCAGTGCTGCCTTCGGGTATGAACAACATGGATGGATTGCCCAGGCGAAACAGCTTCACATCGCCGTCCACATTGCCCTTGTGGATCTTCTCCAGCAAAGCTTTCATTTCCTCGTTTGGAGCATCGCCCGAGAAGCTAAACGAAAATGCCTTCGACTCTTGGCCACCTTCCGCTTCGCCTTCCACTTCCGCTTTCTGCCCCTCGACAACCTCGACGGTAACCGCATGCGGAGTCTGATTTGGCCGCGGCGCCGGATTCAAGACCAGCTTTTTCTCCTGCCCCTTGCGCAGTACAGTTAGCGCGAGCGGTTCGGCGCGATCGTCCTTGATTTTCAAGTTCTGCATGATCTTCAGCAGATCACCTGGTCCTGAGAGTTCGTCGTCGCCAACCTTGAGGATGACATCACCCTTTTCAACTCCTGCACTGGCAGCCGGGCTGTCTGGAAATACGGAATCAACCAGTACTCCCTGATCTGTGCCAAGATAGCTAGCCAAGTCACCTTCGACCTCTTTCAACAGAATTCCCAGCCAAAAATCTAGCTCGGGCGCGCTGACTTGGTCCTGCCCATCAACCGCTTGGGATTGGACGATGACCTTCAGCTGCTTATCTTTGACCTGCGGCTCATCGGCGAGAGTCAGGGGCGCAAGACTGCAAACCCCCAGAGTTGCTAGAGCTGCCGAGCGATGCGGGAAACGAGAACGGATCCACGTGGACAACATGATTTTTCATCCTTAACAGTTGGAAAATGAGAATAAGCTAGTAGGAAAAAATGACGGGCACAACGCGGAACTGTTGCACCGGGACGATGGCGGAGGAGCCATCTTCGAACTGGACAGGCAAGATGGCATCCACGGTTTCAATGCGGATCTTGCCCTGCCGCTCAAGTTCACGCAGTTGCGGCGGAACCTGTAAGTCAAGGGGCATGAATCGTTTGTTGTCTAGTAACGATGCGGTGGAACCTGGCCGCACGGCAGCGGCCGCCGGGGAACTAGCTCCTGCCAGATCTTGGAGCACTTGTCCAGCGTTGCCCAAGACACTCGCCGGGGAAATTGCATTGTCCGCCGAGGGGGGCATGTTGCCGGCACCGCGCATGCCGGCACCCATCCAGCCGATGGCAAAGCTGCAAACCAGCATGGCTGCCACCGCTGCCAAGCGCTGTAACCAAGCTGGCTGGCCGAAATCGAAAGCGAATCCAGTCCGCGGCGTGACGCGATCATCCTCCGCGATGGCCGGCAGCGACTTGTTCGCCGCGCGCGACCAGTCGATATCGCCTTGCGCCAAGGCTTTCAAATCCTGCGTTAGCGCCTGTTCCTTGAGAAAAGCAATGGCACAATTGCGCCACAAGTGCGGCCTGGCTTCCAGGCTATGTAGTAGCTGGCGATAGCGATCACCGTGCAGATTGCCGGTGACCAACTCATCCAACAGATGCTCGTCCACTGATAAAGTTTGATTTTTCATCTTTCTACTCCCATGTCGACTTTGGTCCGCATTTGCTTGCCTACGGCGGGCGTCCTGCAACGGGCGTCGTTTTAGCGCGCTAGGCTTGACTATGAACCCTCTAATTGACTTCGCATTTGAGCTCGCGCGATGCAGCCTGGCTTGAACGGCACTGGCCGTTACGCCCACATGTTCGGCAATCTCTGCGTAGGACAGGCCGTCGACATACTTGAGCATCAGCAACTGCCGATCCCGTTCGGACATGTTGACCAGAGCCCGTCGAACTTCGCTTTGCCGCTCCGCACTGATCAAGAACTCCAGCGGGCTGCGTTGACTGGCCGTCTCGCCTTTCAATAGCGGCCGATCGACGATGCGATTCATCAGTTTGCGCCGTCGACCGGCTTTCCGACGAAATAACAACATCTGTCGAATGGCCACGCGATACAGCCAGGGCCCGGCCCGCTCAACCAACTCGGCCTTGGCCGACTGATTGGCCGCTGCCACTGCCACCTCCTGCATTACTTCCTCTACCTCATCCCGATTGCCAAGCCGCGAAAGCAGCGTCGTGCGCAGCCAAGCCTCGTGCTCAGGCAACGCCTCCAGGGGATCGCGAATGGCGGTCGTGGATGTCATGGCAGGCTATCTTGAGGGCGAATCTTGGCCAAGTCTTGGAGTCCTGGCCTGATGAAACGATTCTTGGGTACTTTCACATTAGCCCAGCTACCGCAGTCCCGGCATACAAAACCCCAGGCTTTCGGCTTTTTCATGGCACCCCTGTTTTCAAGGCACCACTGGCCAGGCAGACGAGATCAAGTTACCGCTGCCCCGGATTTGTTGCTCCAACATCCCGACATCTCTTTTTTGATGCCCTGGCTGGTAGTCGCCCAAGGAGGCAGTCAATGCGGTGGTGAGAATTGGCTACTCGGGGGGGTGGGTGGGTTGCGGTGGTTGCTGGGGGGGTTGCTGGGGGGGTCACTGGGGGGGCTGCTGGGGGCGCTACTGGGGGGCTACTGGACTGGGCACTGGGGGCACTCCACACCGCGGGGGCTACTGGACTGGGCACTGGGGGCACTCCACACCGCGGGGCGGGGGCTACTGGGGGGTGCGGGGTTACTGGGGGCACTCCACACTGGGGGGGTGCGGGGTTACTGGGGGCACTCCACACTGGTGTTCACGCTGGTGCCCCCGCAAAGTGCACTGCCCCCGGGAACGCCCTGCCACGCGGGCCCCCGCAAAGTGCACTGCCCCCGGGAACGCCCTGCCCCCGAGGTGCCACTGCCCCCTGGAAGGCCCCCTGGAAGGCGCTGCACTGCCCCCGGGAACCTTGCCCCGCTGCCCCCCAAGGTGCACTGCCCCCGGGAACGCCCCCGCCCGGGAACCGGCTGCCCCGCCCGGGAAGGCTGCCCCCGGTGCACTGCCCCCGGGAACGGCCCTCCCACTGCCAAGGTCCCCGTGCCTACTGCACCCCCGTGCCTACTGCCCCCCTCCCGGTCCCCCCCTGCCCCCAAGGTGCACTGCCCCCGTGTAGTTAGCAACGTCGGGCCCCAGCCACCGCCTCCCCGGTTGGCTTGTCCAACCGGCCGGGAAGTTTTGTCCTGCAGCTTGGCTCCTTGCCAGGCAAGCTGCCACCGGGAGCCGGTTTTGCGCGGCTTGTTTTCTAACTTCAAAACTCGCGCTCATGTGGGCAAGCCGACATGGGGCCAGAAGACAGAGAGATACTGACAAAAGGCAGCAGCGGTTCTCTTACAGCTTAACACCGATTCGCCAGGCCAGACGCAGGCAGGTCTTGACGCAGCGCTAACATGATGGCGACTCGAACTTTGCCTTTTTAAGAGAAAACACGATGCGAAATTGGCTATGGACGCTTGCCCTGTGCAGCCTTGGCACCACGAATTTATTGGCGGAATCGCCCGATTGGAATCAGTGGCGCGGCCCCAGCCGGGATGGCGTTCTGCAAGACGCCAAATGGCCAGAAGCACTGCAGGGTCGATTGAGTCTGGTTTGGGAACACGCCCACGGACCGAGCTACAGCGGCCCCATCGTCAGCAATGGGTTGGTATTCACCACCGAGACCAAAGATGAATCGGTCGAGTTGGTAACCGCCTACGACTTGCAGACCGGCGAGCAAAAATGGCAAGTTTCTTGGCCAGGCTCGATGAGCGTGCCCTTCTTTGCCGCCAGCAATGGCAGCTGGATTCGCTCCACGCCTGCCTGTACCGATGACGACTTGGTCGTACTCGGCATTCGCGATGTACTGGTTTGCCTCGATCCGAAAACTGGCAAGGAGAAATGGCGGGTCGACTTCCCGGCCACTCACGGAACGCAGTTGCCAGCTTTCGGGGCCGTGTGTTCTCCCTTGATCGATGAGGGTTCCATCTATGTCCAAACCGGCGGTGCCTTGGTGCGCCTGTCGCTCGAAGATGGTAGCCTGATTTGGAAATCCCTGGAGAATAACGAGGGCATGATGACCGGTGGTGCGTTTTCCAGCCCAATCATCGCCACCCTAGCCGGTACGCGACAATTGCTGGTGCAAACGCGCATGGAGTTGTGCGGCGTCGATTTGGAGTCCGGCAGCGTGCTATGGAAGCAGCCTATCGAGTCCTTTCGTGGCATGAATATTCTGACACCGCTAGTTGTGGGCAATCGCATATTCACCTCGGCCCATAGCGGCAAGTCCCAATTGTTCGACGTTCAACGGGAGGGCGACGCTTGGAAGGTTCGTCAGATTTGGGAGCAGAGTTCCCAAGCTTATATGTCGACCCCGGTGTTGCTGGGTGACACGATATTCATGCACATGAAGAACCAACGGGTGGCCTCTCTAAACGTCGAAGATGGGACTCAGCGGTGGGTCAGTACTCCCTTCGGCAAATATTGGAGTATCGTCCGTTCGGGCGATCGCGTGCTAGCGCTGGACAGCGCTGGCAATCTGCTGTTGGCCCAGCCAACGAGCACTGCGGTCAACGTGATCGACAGTATGAAAGTGGCCGAAGACTCCTGGGCTCACCTGGCCGTTCAGGGTGATCTGGTCATCGTCCGCGACTTGAATGCCCTGAAAGTTTATCGCTGGCAGTAGTCGCGTCCTGGGCGGATGAGTGCTTGACGCGCGTCACGCGGCTATCGAAACTAGCTGGCATGCCGCCTGTAATGACCCCTACTCATCCAGCCCTCGCACCGACCCAAGGTTCTACTTGGTCGAAAGAGCCACGGCACCGTTGTATTTATCCAAGTCTCCCCTCCCGAGCCGCGTGGTGCTGGGCGGGGAACTGCCGTGGACTGCTGTTTGCTCTATGTCTGGGATGCTTTGCAGGTCCTGTGGTTGCCCAGCAAGTGGCCTCAACCCCCGATGAACGCGCCCAGCCCGAAACGAGTGGACGGACGATGAAACTAGAACGTAGCCGCTTTGGCACAACCAGCGACGGCCGAGCCGTGGACCTGTACACCCTGACCAACAGCCAAGGCAACGTGGTCAAGCTGACGAATTATGGGGCGATCATTACGGCCGTGGAGATCGCCGATCGGCAGGGTCAACGGAAAAATATTAATTTAGGTTTTCCAAATTTGGAGGGTTATCTTGCTCGGCACCCATTTTTTGGGGCCACTGTCGGTCGCTTCTGCAATCGCATCGCATTGGGCAAGTTCAGTCTGGATGGGTCGACCTACAGCCTGGTTATCAACAACGGTCCCAATCATCTGCATGGAGGCACTGTCGGCTTTGATAAACTGCTGTGGAGTGCCGAAGAGTTCCGCAGCGATTCGCGGGTTGGCGTGCGATTTTCCGTGCTCAGCCCCGATGGCCAAGAGGGATATCCAGGGAACCTAAAGGTCATCGCTGAGTACAGCTGGAGTGAGGCCAATGAATTGGCCTTCACCTTTCGTGCAACGACCGATCGGCCCACTGTCATCAACATGACCAACCATTCTTATTGGAATCTGGCTGGCGCGGGGCAAGGTGATGTGCTGGGACACGAGTTGCAATTGCACTGTGACCGTTATCTAGCGGTGGATGACAGCTTGATTCCTACGGGAGAGTTGGAAAGCGTAGCGGGCAGCGCACTCGATTTTCGCGAGCGCCGCCTGATCGGCGATCGCATCCAGGAACTCAGCAAGACCAAGGGCTATGATCATTGCTTCGTGATCAACGGTCCAGCAGGCGAGTTACGCGTTTGCGGGTGGGCCCGCGATGCTGCATCTGGCCGGGTGATGGAAGTCCTGACGACCCAGCCCGGCGTGCAACTGTATACGGGCAATCATCTGACTGGACTATACGGGCAGCACAGCGGATTTTGTCTGGAAACGCAGCACTATCCCGACTCACCCAACAAGCCGCAGTTCCCAACCACTCGCTTGAATCCCGGCGAAACCTTTGAGGAAACGACCGTTTATCGCTTCTCGATCGATTAACCGCCTGCGTCGGGCTGAGTCAACCGATGTTTGATCGGTTGGCCGCCGGTATCTTGTGCTTTGTCAAGAATGGATTTCAGGTTCGTAGCCGGATTCGCCAGAATTCGGTTCTTCCAAGAGTAGATTTTAAAGTAGCCGGATTCACCAGAATTCGGTTCTTCCCATGGTTCCTCGAAGTCTGGCTAGCTGTTTTCTTGGATCAATTCTACGACCAAGTCATGGATGGTTTGGTCGTGCGTTGCCCCTTGCCAATTCAGTTCTCCCTGCCACCAATGTCGCAGGTAGCCCTGTTTGTCGATCACATAGATGGTTGGCCACATGGTATTGGCCCAGTTGGCCCAATTCTTGGACTCCAAGTCGATCAAGATGGGGTAGTTCATCGATTGTTCTGCGGCGGCGGTCCGCACGGCGGCGGGATCTTTTTGCGCGGCAACTCGGGAGTTTGAATGCCGATGACGACTACTTCATCCTCTGGGAATTCCTCATGCCATTTCTTGTAATGCGGAAAGTTTGCGTGACAGTTGCTGCACTGGAAGGCGTAGAAATGGACCAACACTACCTTGCCGCGTAGCTGCTTCAGAGTCAGGGGGTCTGAATTAATCCAGTTCTCTACGGGCAACAATTCAGGGGCCATGGGATAGATACGCTTTAATTGCATCGTATCGAAGGTCTTGCCCACCAACTGTTTAAGGACTTGCAACTGCTCAGGCTTGACGACCTGCGTCAACGCCTGCTGCTCCTCCTGGGCTGCCCCCGTCACCGCCTGTTTCTGTTCCTCGCTGACTTTGCCAGTTTTACTTGCTTCGAGTAAGGCCGTGGCGGCAGCGTTGACTTTGTTGGCCAATTTCAACAGGGTGTCCTGTTGATTTGCATCCAGTTTTAGTTTGCTGGCTACATCGGGTCGCAGTAGCATGCGCATACCCAGCGATTGGAGTTCGATCTGTTGCAGCCGCCTCTGCTGCTCGGGGCTGGTGTTCTGTGAGAACCACAGTCGAACCCGATCTTCCAGTTTGGCAATGCTCGCCCGCTGTTTATCCGGAATCTGGATGCGTGCTCGAAACCAATCGCCATCGATGGCGGCGAACAAACCCTCGAGCTGCGCGATCTGTTGGGCACTCAACCCCAACTCTTGGTAGACCTCGGGCGCGTGGACCAACCCCAACAAATTTTGCGGTATGAGGGCGCTAGCATTTCCATCGCGTTCCCATGCAAGCAGCGGCTGCCCGACACTCAGCAGGCACGCGATGAAGCCCAGCCAGGCCAGACGTATTTTGATGATCACGATTTTCATATTCTGATCTATCCATACTGGAAAGAGGAAGCAGGCTGTAACAGCAGGCAGGTGCTTTGAAGCGGTTGGTATTGAATTTGTAATTTTTCCAATGCCTGCATGCGGCCGACGCCAATCGATTGTGGTTACTTTGGCCCGAAAAGCTGGAATATTCTGTGCTGCACTTCACTTTCAAACAGCCATTCCGCAATTTTTATTTCATTGGCATGAGACTCGCTTGTGGGCGTATCGGTTGTCCTACCTGGGCCATTCCTTTTCCCGAACAGAAAGCGAACTCATGTTAGTCCTAACGCGACGCCCCAAGCAAAGCATTCAAATTGGTAATCAAATCACCATCAATGTAATCAAGGTCACTGGAAATCGAGTCCAATTGGGGATCGAAGCGCCTCGCGGAATTTCCATCATGCGTTCAGAATTGCTTGACAAGCCAGAGTGTGACCGGCCCTTCGGGCCGGCAACCGGCAGCTCCTGCCCCGCGGATCTGTCGTCAACATCCCATGCGACGGACGTGCCGCTGAGTCTGCAGGTCGAGGTTTACGACTGTCCCCTGCAGCAATTCCTTTTTGCCCCCTAGGAGGACAGCGCCGCGTCGTGGCCGATCGCCAGCCGACGCGTTGCGCTTTTTTCCTAACCCGACGCGTCAGCGAGGAATTCTGACAATGATTTTCTTCCTCGCTCACGCTTCGGGTTATGAAAGTCCTGGGAAAATGCTCAATGCGCAACTCCAAAACTAACGCTTCGGGTTGGGAAAAACGTTGGGAAAATGCTCAATGCGCAACATCAAAACCTGCGCGTCGCGGCTCACCTCTCAAATTGAAACTCTGATTAGCCCTGAGAACTGCGCAAACAGGCGTTGCCAAGCGGCGGTCGAGGCGGTAAACTCGCCGGTTCCCTAAAAATGGCTGAGCCCCCATCGGGAGGGCTTTGCGGAATATATTGTTGTTTGGAGAGGAATGATGACGCTCGACAAGAGCCTCAAGGTTGCCGGTGGAGCCATCAAGTCGCGAAACGTGCTGACGCGCGTCGAGCGGATTAAGCGATTGAAAGAACTCGACCGTTGGAGCGAGGGGGACCCCGTCATAGGTATTCCCAAGACCCGCGTGGTGAAAGTCTCGCTGAAGAAGAAGAAAAAGGTCAAGGAAGAAGACGACAAGAAGGACAAGAAGAAGAAGTAGTTCGACCTCTTTTCCCTGCATCCGACATTCATCCGCAGCGCCTCTGGCGCTGCGTTTTTTTTTGTCCCGCGCAAACTCCTGGTAGTCAGATCGCGGTCAGGCGATGATAATCGCGCGCCTCTCGCTGGTTTTTTTTGTCCCGCGGAACTCCTCGTAGTTAGATCGCGGTCAGGCGATGTGGGCTGGCTGCTGGGTGAAGCGATCAGTGCGCTTAGTGCGAATGCAAAGTGATCTGCTGGCGGACTTCGGCCAGGGAGGTGCCCTGGCATTGCAGCAAGCGATCGACGTAGAGCTCATGGATTTCCGCCTCACTCGCATGTGGAAATTGCCGACGGATACCGGCTCGCATAGTGCGACGGGTCAATTCGGTCAATTCAAAAGCCTTAGCGACTTTCTGTGCGCCGGTCATATTTTTGATCACCCTGCGCCAAACGGCCAAGCCATCGCGCCCAGCCTGAGTTTCCATGGCAATCTGGTTTTCCAGCTTTTCAGGTAACATCGAAATACTCATTCAATTCTGCCTGTAGTCCTAAAGTGGCGGAGTGCTCCGTCAAATAATCAACGTCTAAAGCGTCTCGCTGGTATCTGAAAATTTCGAGGACATCTGCCTGTTGTCGGGTCGATCCGCCCATCATTTTATTCCATTTTAGTTTTGCAAGGATGGTGTCTTCAGCAGAAGCCAGCGGTACTTCTACTCCCATAATGTTCTCCAAACGACGGCGAGAAAACGCCAGTTGGTCGAAGGGGTGCGGCCCAAGAATAAAACAGTCGACCTTGTCACCCGATTGAGTATCGATCAGATTCGCCATCCTACCTTCCCTTAAGGCGACCTCGGAGAAGTAGTATCTGGCCGGATCAAAACTGGCAACCAGTTGTGGGATCTTGGCAGTCGGAAGGTCGACGACCAAGTCAATATCGTGCGTCGACCGAGGTTCACCAAAAAGCTCGACGCATGCGACCCAACCAGCATGTGCTCTATTTCCAGCTCGCGAAGTACAGTTACGACCAAGCGCAGCAGTTCTGCTTGACTCATAGGCTTGACCATCTCGCAGTTGGGTGAGGGGAGCGGGCGACTTAAAGACCGAAGGTTTAGGTGACTGCCCACAGCGGTCAGGCGATGAGTTCGTGCACGACGCGGCCGGATAGATCGGTCAGACGATAATCGCGGCCAGCGTAGCGATAGGTCAGTCTCTCGTGGTCAAATCCCAGCAAGTGCAGCATGGTGGCGTGCAGGTCATGCATGGAGACCGGATTCTCGACAGCCTTGAATCCAAATTCATCGGTGGCGCCGTAGATGGTACCACCCTTGATCCCGCCTCCGGCCAGCCAAAGCGAGAACCCCCAATGGTTATGGTCGCGTCCTTGACTGGCGCCGCTCCATTCTGCCCCATTTCTACGGATGGGGTGCGACCGAATTCACCCGTACATAAAATCAGAGTCTTGTCTAACAGGCCACGTTGTTTCAGATCGGTAATCAGAGCCGCGATGCCTTGGTCGCATTGACTGGCTACCTGCCGATGTTCGTGCTTGATATTGCTGTGGCTGTCCCAGGGTTGCATGGCCCCGTGCCAAGTCTGGACAAAACGCACGCCCCGTTCTACCAAGCGGCGGGCCAGTAATAGTTGCCGATTCTGCGCTCCTTCGCCATACATCCGCAGGATGTGCTCTGGCTCTTGCTGAATATCGAAGGCATCGGTCGCTTCCATCTGCATCCGGTAGGCTAATTCAAAGGAGTGAATCCTGGCTTCCAAATCGGCTTCGTGCGGTCGCTCATCTAGATGCCGGTTATTGAGTGTTTGGAGCAGGTTGAATTGCTGCAACTGCTCTGTGGCGGACAGTCGATCGTTGCGGATGTGCCGAATCAGTTGCGTTGGATCTGTCTGAGCGGTATCAACCAGGGTTCCCTGGAAAGCGCCGGGCAGGAAGGCCGATTGCCAGTTACCTGCGCCGGCTACTGGCAATCCGCCAGGGCACAGGGCGATGAAGCCTGGCAGGTTTTGATTGTCGCTGCCCATGCCCCAGGTGAGCCACGATCCGAAACTGGGTCGGATCAATCGTGAGTGACCGGTGTTCATCAGCATCAACATCATCTCATGGCTCGGCAGTTCGGCGAACATCGAGCGAACCACGGCCAGCTCATCGGCGCACTTGGAAAGATGAGGAAACAGATCGCTGATGGGAATCCCACTTTGGCCATGCTGTTGGAAGGCAAAGGGTGAAGGCAGGGCAACGCCGGTCTTGCGTTCGGTCTGCAGATTTTCAAAGGGCAGCATCTGCCCACCGCGGCGCGTCAATTCGGGTTTGGGATCAAAGGTATCGACTTGGGACATGCCTCCATTGAGAAAAATGTGAATCACATGTTCGGCCGTCCCGGGAAAGTGCGTACGCGTGTTGCCCGCCACAGCTGGACTGGCGATCAAGTCCGCCAGCGCCATGCCGCCAAACCCCAGCCCGCAGCGCTCTAGAAAGCGTCTTCGTGTTTGCGTAAACATGTTTCAATCCACAAAAATGAATTCGTTGGCAGCCAGCATCGCGTGAGCGAGCCGGGCTAGAGGGTCGACGCTTGATGCCGTGGCTGAGTCCTCTGAGGAATCAGCCGCCGGACTGGTGGAGGCTTGCTCGATGAATGACTGTGCCACTTCCAATTCAGCCGAATCGGGCTGTCGCGAGAACAGTCGTTCGTACAGCCAGCGAATCTGGGCCTCAGTCTGCGCTGCGTTTTCTCGTGCCAAGACCGCGGTGGCGGCCGCTCGATCTTGGATAAACGCGGAGTTCAATGCAAACAATGTCTGTTGCGGAACGATCGTATCTGGACGTTTGACGGTGCAGGAGGTTGGATCCGCTCCATCAAAGGTACTCGATAGATCCGAAATAATATCGCGGTTGATAAAACCATAAACGCTTCGTCTTGGCACCAGCGGTTGGGCATCGAAATCAAAGGGTCGTCCGCCGAGTGTCGTCGTGTCCAGTTCGCCTGAAACGGCTAGCAAGGCATCCCGCATGGCTTCCATTTCCAAGCGTCGGCGTGGCATGCGCCATAGCAACTGGTTTTCGGGGTCGATCTCTCGTGCGGCCGGATTCTCCACGGCCGCCTGCTGATAGGTATCCGAGAGCATGATTCTGCGGTGCATTTTCTTGATCGACCAACCATCGTCCAAGAATACGCTGGCCAGGTAGTCGACCAACTGGGGATGGGTTGGAGGGGTGCCACGCGTACCCAGATCATCGGGCGTACGAATCAAGCCCACACCAAAATGGTTTCGCCAGATCCAATTCACGATAACCCGCCGCGTCAGCGGATTGTCCCGATCGACGATGGCCCGCGCCAGCCCCAGTCTGCGGCGGCCATTGGCAAAGGGCTGGCTGTCGGCTGATGCAATGGCAGACAAGAAATGCGGCTGCACGCTTTCACCACGACTGAGCGGATTACCGCGGACGAGCACATGGAACTCGGGCGGGTTTTCTGTTTCGCGTAGCACCATGCCGCGTGGTGGTGATCCAGCGGCATTCAGGTGCAATTCATGGATGGTCCCCCGCTTGCCATTGAGCGTATCGGAAACCGTGCGGTTCAGCATCTCGATAGCCAATTCATCAGGCATGGCCGTAGGGCTATCACTCGCAAACAAATGCCGACGAAGCTGCTGGTTGATCAAGCTATTGATCTCCGCGTGTCGCGGATCTTCGTCTGTCAAGATCTCAGAACCCGGCAGGGCCTCTAGAGAGGTTTCCAGGAGGGCTTTCAGCCAGCCCTGGTGTACCTCATGGAAAAGGCTGCCATAGGCCTGGGCCAATTCGATTCGCGAATCGGGATTAGCTTTTTGTAGGGCTTCCAGTACTCGCGGGTTCCACTTGGGACCTTCCATGCTCAGGCTATGCGTGGCCGCGTACTTGGCTGGATCACCGTTTTCCGCGAGCAGACGCTCTACTAGAGACTTGGCCGTGGCGGCAAAAGCGTCCTGTGGAACGTCGGCCAGTTGCACCCAAGGTCCGAACACCGGATCGCTCGGACTCTGCTGTTCCAAGTAATCCCGCCAACGATTCAGAACGACGGGGCGAATATCATCGGTGCGATAGGAAAGAAAGGCTGCCGACACATCTTGCTCGGGCACGCCTTTGGCCAACTCCGTCAGATACATTCCAACCTGACTTCGCAAGCGGCTGCGCATTACCTGCGCCTGGTCACGAGCCATATCGGCATAGATGGTTTGACGATGGTCTAGCTGTTGTTGGTATTCGCTGAGGGCCGGGCTAGGTTCTGGTTGCCCCAGCACGGGCAGATCTTCGGGCGGTTGGCTACTGGCCAGCGTGGCGTACATGGCGTAGTAATCGGTGGTGGGAATCGCATCAAACTTGTGATCATGGCAACGAGCACAGGCGACTGTCAGGCCCAGCATGCCGCGAGTAACCACGTCGATCTGATCGTCAATTCGATCATGCACGCTGCGAAACTGCAGGCCCACGCTCAAGAATCCAAGTGCCGCCAGGCTGGGCGCGTTTGCTTGCTGAGTTAGCTGGTCAGCGGCCAACTGCTGCATGACGAATTCGTCGTAGGCTAGATCTTGATTAAAGGCTTGAATGACGTAGTCGCGATAGGTATAGGAGAACGGAAATCGTGTAAAGCCGATAGCCGAGCCGCCATGAGTATCCGCGTAGCGGGCGATGTCCAGCCAGTGTCGGCCCCAGCGCTCGCCGTAGCGCGGCGACTGCAGCAAGTCGATCGATCAGCTTGGCAAAGGCGTTGGGGTCGGGATCTTCCGTGAAGGCAGCCACCTCCTCGGGTGTTGGCGGAAGTCCATGCAAGTCAAAGCTCGCACGGCGAATTAACTGTTGACGGTCCACCGCGGGTGACAGCCCGAGTCCCTTTGCCTCGAGCGCTGTGACGATGAAGCGATCGATATCCGAGGAAAACTGCCTGGCGGGCTGTGGCAGGTCCGGCCGACGAACAGGCTGGAAAGACCAGTGTCCTTCGAATCCCGCGCCTGCCTCTATCCATTGCCGCAAGGTCTCAATCTCAGCCGAGGAGGGGCGTTTCACCATCTCGGGCGGTGGCATCTGCAGCTGAGGATCTGCGGAAAGGATTCTCGCCAGGATTTCACTCTCATCGGGCTTGCCAGCCACGATGGCTGTAGCACTGCCCGTGTCGGCGATATCCAATCGCAAGTCGGCTTGACGTTGGGCTTCGTCGGGACCGTGGCACTGCAGGCAGTATTCGGCCAGAATGGGCCGCACATCCTGGCTGAAATGAATCGGTTCGGCCGCCAGTGATTGGCAGCGGCCAGGATTCCAAATCATTAGGCAGCAGAGATGGTCGTCGCGCAGATTCGAGATAACATACTTTTGACTCGAAGTGGCAATGGGGAATTGCCGAGGTGGGAAAGGCCGAGTCTGCGTGGGAAACCCGAGCTGGAAATATGCAGCCCAGCTGCCGGCCAATGGAGATGACTATTATACCGCAAAATGCTGGGTGCTGAAAAAATGAGCGCAGGCCCTGGCAATCCATGCCGACGGTCGGCGGCTGGCGGAGCTGGTGCTACAACACCGGGCTGCGGTCTTCGGCGGCCCGAAAGCCGAGGTTGCCGTAGCGATGATAGTCGTGGCATAGGCTTTGCTCGCGAACATACCACAGCAACTCGACTCGGCCGCAAACGCTCACCGGTGCCTCAGCCACGTAAACGAACAGCTCGTCGGCTGCCTGGCGGACGGACAAGGGCACGTGGGCGTTGGCGTAACGCAATCTGTCGACTTGACCGTCGCGAATGGCAGCAACCAAATCCGCATCCTCTTCTTGCAGGAATTCCATATCGCCGCCCCATTCTTGGGTGAGCACTTCCAGGGTGTCGACGGCCAGTTCATGGACGCCCCGAGGATGGCTGATGGTGGCTCGTCCGCCAGCAGCCACGACCGCAGCGGCGCGGGCGAAAATATCCAACCAGCTATCGCGCTCACCCAGGCGGATACGGATGTGCGTCATGGGTTGATAGCGGCGGATGTTGTCCTGCCCCAGCAAGCGAAAGCTGTCGTGAGATTGACGAATTTCATGGGTCGCAAAGCGGTCATAGTCCAACAGCGCGTTGTGCAACTGCTGCCATTCGAAATCGCTCAGCTGTTGTCGGACTGTTTGCGCGGCTTGGCTATCGCCCGTGTGCAGCTGTTGCCAAAACACGGACAGTGGGCTCAAGTTCCGGTGGCTGACGATGCTCCTCCCACTCGCTGCTTGCATTTTCAGAAGTCCCAATCGCCGGGAACCGAAGCAGGGGAATCAGATAGTTGGGACCACCCGCTTTGATGCCAGGTCCGAACGCGCTCTTACCCATGCCACCAAAGGGTTGGCGCAAAACGATGGCTCCTGTGGTCGGACGATTGATGTACAAGTTGCCTGCATTCAACCGGGCCGCCCAAATGGCTTGCTCGCGGTCGTCCAGGCTTTCTAAACCGCTGGTCAAACCATAGCCCGTTTGATGAACCATTTCGATCGCTTGGCTCAGGTCATCGAAGCGCATGACGCCCAGCACGGGGCCGAACAACTCGGTCGTGTGCGTGAAGCTGCCAGGTTGGACGTTCCACTTGAGGCCAGGCGAGTACAGGCACGGGTTGCCGTGCAGTTGGCGTGGCATGGCAGCCCAGGATTCGCCGGGTTCCAGCTCCTTCAAACCCCGCAAGAGATCGCCCTCCGGAGGACGGATCAGCGGACCCATTTTGGTCTTCAGATCCCAGGCAGAACCCACCGTCAGACTTTCGATAGCATCGACCAAAGCATTGCGGAAATCAGGTTCGCGATATACCTCGTCTTCCAGCAGCAGCAGGCTGGTTGCGCTGCACTTTTGCCCGGCATGCGAGAATGCTGAATGCAGCACATTCTTGATGGCCAAGTCGCGATCGCTGAGTCCGGTCACGATCGTGGCGTTCTTGCCACCGGTTTCGGCCAGCAAGTGCATTTCGGGACGCGCTGCCAGGATCCGCCGCGCTGTCTCGGTCCCGCCCGTCAGAATGGCACAGCTGATACGGGGGTCGGCCAGTAAGTGTTTTCCGGCGTCCGAACCAGAGCAAGCCACCATCTGCAGCGTGTTTCGCGAAATGCCGGCGGCCCAAAAACACTCGCACAGAATTCTAGCCGGGAGCACGCTGTCGGAAGCTGGCTTGAGGATTACCGTATTGCCAGCGGCCAATGCAGCCGCCACGCCACCGCAGGGAATGGCGATGGGAAAATTCCAGGGGCTGATGACCACAACGGTTCCCATGGGCCGTGCGGCAAGCTGCTGGTTAGCGTAGATTTGGCTGGCTATGTTGGCGTAGAACTCGACGAAATCGATGGCCTCGGAAATCTCGGGATCGCTCTCCAGAATTGTCTTGCCAGCGTCTGCCATGGCGGCGCCAATCAAGTCCCCTCGCCGCTCGCGCAAGTGTCCTGCGACCTGCCGCATCAGCCGATATCGCTCCGCACTGGGCATGGTCCGCCAGCCATCGGCATCTTGCGTGGCGCTTTCCACGGCTGTGACCAGCTGGGCTGGGCTGGCCTGATGATAGCGGGCCACGACGACTCCCGGCCGCGAGGGATCGCGGGATTCGACCAGCGCTCCTTGGCCGCCAACATCCTGTCCCGCAATGGCCTGTGGAATCTCTGTCGCTGCGGAATCGCATCGCGGCTGCCAGTCATCGACGATTCCATGCGCCCAAAGCGAATTGGCCTCGAGAGCGAAATCGGTGTCGGCTTCATTGACAAAGTGTTCGGCTGTTGTCAGGACGGGCAGGGACCGGGCGGGTTGTCGGCGATCTTGCTGGCGGCGTGGCTGATCGGCAACACTGTCCATGCGGTCGATGGAATCCAGGAAGATGCCTTCCATCTTTTGCCAGTCGGGGCTATCCACTTCAATCTTGAATGCATGCCTCAAGAAATTGTCGGGACCGGTATTTTCATCCATGCGTCGGACCAGATAGCCAATAGCATGAATAAAGTCGGATTGTTTGCAGGCTGGTGCATAAAGCAGCAGATTGTCCACCATTTCATGCAGCGCACGGCGCTGGTGATTGGCCATGCCCTCGAGCATTTCGAATTGCAAGTGCTCAAGATGTCCGAGTTTCAAAGCCAAAACGATCGAGAAAGCTACCTCGAATAAATTATGGCTGGCAATTCCCAGGCGGACGGCCGTGATGTTCTCGGCTTGCAAACCGTAACGAACCATCCGCTTGTAATTCGCATCGGTATCGATTTTGGATTGGTAAGGAGCTTGGGGCCACACTCTCTGGGCGGCTTCGACGCGTTCCATTTCCATGTTGGCGCCTTTGACGATACGGATGGTGACCGGATGAGCACCGCTGGCGACCCGCCGCCTGGCCCAGTCGGTGATTTGCTGTTGTACCTGGAAGCTGTCGGGCACGTAGGCTTGCAAGGCGATACCCGCGCGAACCTGCTCCATGCCGGCCCGCTCGAGCGTACGCATGAAGACATCTGCGGTCAGTTGCATATCGCGATATTCCTCCATGTCCAAATACACGAACTTGGCGACATGACTACCGTCCAATCGCTGAAACAGATTGCGCCCGGCCGCGCGATACAGCAGTTCCAGTCGATCGGCAACCTGCTGGATGGTCTCTTTACGAGCGATGGTTGAAATTTGCGAATACAGAGTGGAGATCTTGACCGACATGCATTCCACCTCGGGCAACTGCAGGGCGGCCAGGTAGGATTCCAAGCGGCGTTGGGCTTCGCATTCGCCGAGGATGGCCTCGCCCAAGAAATTGACATTCATCCGCACGCCTTCGGCTCGTCGAGCGCGCAAATGCGTGCGCAACATTTCGGGTTCGGCTGGTAGAATCACATTCGCGGTTTCCTTGCGCATCTTTTCCTTGACCAGTGGAACAGCCACGCCTGGAAGATACTCGCCGAATGACTGAAAGCCGCGAAGCATGGTGCGATCCAGGGGGCTGAAGAATCTCGGGATGCCTTGCACATCCAGAATATGCACCAACTGATCCACGGCACGAGCGGCTTTTTCGCTTCGAAATGCCTGATCGGTCATTTGGGTGAGGGTGGCTTTGTCCTGGGGATGCTGAACCATGCGGTCCAACTCAGCTTGCTGCCTACGCTCGGCCGGGGTCTGCAGCTCCTTGGCTCGTGTTTGCAAGCCGCGAGCGAGCTGGACAGCCAGTTGGGCCAACTGTTTGAGATCGTCCGCATTGACCTGCCTAAGCCGCTGAATGATTTCTGCAAAATCCATGTTGATCCCGCGTGGCGAAAGAGACGAAAGACAGCCAAAGTAAAGGCCAGCGCTTAGCCCTGGAAGACGACAAGCATGCTACACACTCGGCGCCTTGGAAAGTAGACTGGTCGCATCGATCGCATGATTGCACTCCCCCACCGTTCCCTAGCCCGATAGACGCTGAAATATGAGCCAACTCAACAAGTACAGCAGCCGCATTACACAGCCCAAGAGCCAAGGCGCTTCGCAGGCCATGCTCTACGCAACGGGGTTGAAGCCCGAGGATATGAGCAAGGCTCAGGTCGGAATTGGCAGTGTGTGGTACGAGGGTAATTCATGCAACATGCATCTGAACATACTCTCCGAGGCGGTCAAGGCGGGGGTGACCAAAGCCGGTTTGGTCGGCATGCGCTTCAATACCATCGGTGTCAGCGATGGAATATCAATGGGCACCGAGGGAATGAGCTATTCGCTCCAGTCGCGAGACCTGATCGCCGACTCGATCGAGACCATTATGGGTGCCCAGTGGTACGATGGGCTGATTGCATTGCCGGGTTGTGACAAGAACATGCCGGGTTGTTTGATTGCCATGGGGCGGCTGAATAGACCGGCCTTGATGGTTTATGGGGGGACGATTCGCCCCGGCAAATGGAATGGGCAATCGCTCGACATCGTCTCCGCCTTTCAGTGCTATGGGCAATACCTGGCCGGTGAAATCAGCGACGCCGAGCGGGAGGAAATCGTCAGGCATGCCTGCCCCGGGGCGGGTGCCTGCGGCGGGATGTACACGGCAAACACGATGGCCTCGGCCATTGAGGCCCTGGGCATGAGCCTGCCCTATAGTGGTTCCATTCCCGCCGAAGATCCTGCCAAGATTGAAGAATGCCATCAGGCAGGGGCGGCCATCCTGCATCTGCTTGAACGCGACATCAAACCCAGGGACATCATGAGCCGGGCCGCGTTTGAGAATGCCATGGTGGTCGTGGTGGCACTCGGGGGCTCAACCAATGCCGTGCTGCATTTGATTGCCATGGCCCGCAGCGTCGGTGTTCCGTTGACATTGGACGATTTTCAGTCGGTCAGCGATCGCGTGCCCTACATCGCGGATCTCAAGCCCAGCGGCAAGTTTGTGCAGGAGGATTTACACTCCGTTGGCGGTACGCCAGCCGCCATGAAGTACCTGCTGGAAAAAGGTTTTCTGAATGGCGATTGCCTGACGGTGACCGGCAAGACACTCGGCGAAAACTTGGACAGGGTTCCGCCGCTCAAGGCCGGGCAGAGCATCATCCAGCCGATCGAAAAGCCCATCAAGAAAACGGGGCATATTCAGATATTGTGGGGCAATCTAGCGCCCGAAGGCGCGGTAGCCAAAATCACGGGCAAGGAGGGGCTGAAGTTCACCGGCAAAGCCAAGTGCTTTGATAGTGAAGAACTTATGCTCAAGGCGCTCGAGGACAAGCAGATTGGCAAGGGTGATGTGATTATCATCCGCTACGAAGGACCGCAGGGTGGACCAGGTATGCCGGAAATGCTAACTCCCACTTCGGCAATCATGGGCGCCGGCCTGGGCAACGACGTGGCCCTGTTGACCGACGGTCGCTTTTCCGGGGGCTCGCACGGCTTTATCGTTGGGCATATCACCCCCGAGGCGCAAGTCGGAGGTCCGCTGGCCCTGGTCCAAGACGGCGATAGCGTGACGGTTGATGCCGATCAAAATCTGCTGGAAGTAGCCGTTAGCCCCGAAGAACTCGCGCGACGCAAGAGCCAGTGGCAGGCTCCACCGCTGAAGGCAACTCGCGGAACGCTATTCAAATACATCAAGAACGTCAAAAGCGCCTCCGAAGGCTGCGTCACCGACGAGTAATCGAAGGCTGCGTCACCGACGAGTAATCGAGGCCGTAGCGAGTGCGTTGTCTGACAGCCGCCTACCTGAACCGATGACCGTCAAGGTTCAGGGACGATCAGCCAAAGTGGACGACTGGTGGGGTTGCCCGCGGACTCAGTCCGTAAATGGAATGAATAGCGGCCTGGCTGCAACTTGGGAGCTGCGGTGATAAAGAACTCGCGTTGCGTTTGCTCGGACGGAATGAGCAGTCCATTCAATCCGATATTATCGACGAAGGCTCCATGCGGTAAACCGCGACCGGAGTCTTCCTTGCCAAAGCTGATCGCGGCTTGGTCGTCTCCGCGTTGCATGACAATGCGTGCCGATACGGTTTGCCCTGGGTGGATGATCAATTCGTCGAGTTCACGGGTGGCATCCTGGGCATCGACAATTTGGAAGCGAATTCCCTGGGGAGGACCAACAGTGATTTGCAGCTTGCCAGGCAGTTCATGGGTAATCGTCCGGCCGTCGACCACGCAGCTGGCCAGCATGGTCAGTTCGTAGACTGGCGACTTCGGTTCTTCTTTCTTGGGATCCTCTTTCTGAACCTGTTTCGCATCGGGCTGGGCAGGATCGGTATCTGTGGCATCCACTACCTCCGGCGGCGGTGGAATCAGTTGACTTGCGGCCTCGGTGGCATAAATCGTGCCCAAGCCGGAGATCTGTCCCTCTTCGATGATCAGAGGGTCGGTCGCAACCAATCCGTCGGGCAAACCGCTGAGCGATACACTGATCCGCTCTTCTAAACCATCCAGTCGCGTCACGCTTACGCCCCATTCCTGGCCGGATCCGATGCGGATGTCCATCTGTTTGACGTTGGCTTGGGGTACAAAATCCGGCTGGGGCTGGCGGATGCTGAGGGTATACCCATAGTCTGTCCCACCGAAGCCACGTGCATCTCTGACTCGAACATAGTATCGACCGTCGCTGGGCGCGATAAAGCTCAATCGAGAGTCGGTACCCGTACGTCGCTGGGCATCGTCATCATTCTCAAAGAAGATGGGGAACACGGGCAGTCCGTTTGGAAGAGCTTGCTGACCGGGCAGCAATTCGCGGACGATGTAGACCGGTGCGCCTAGAGCGTGGGAAACCGCGGTCGTATCAAAATAGCCCAATCGTTTTCCAGCTCCGGGATAGACCTTAAAGCCCGAGTCGGGGCCTCGCGGATAAAGCCAGAGCTTGACGACTTCACCACCCGCGTAAAGGTACTCGTCCAGTTCCATGTCCTCCCATTTGTGCAAGCGAAAATCATCGATCGTGTCGCTGTCCTTGCCTCGGAAGGTAAAGTACGACTCGCGAATGGCCTGCAAACGCGTGCGGACGACTCCCCTGCCCTGATCATCCAGGATGTCAATGCTGCTGTCCAATTTCGAACCCTTGCTGGCAGCCTTGACCTCGAAGATCCACTCCTGGCCGGCCTCCGCCTCGAAGGCATAAAGGTCCCCTTGGGCGTGCCCCTGCGTAGACGCAGTACCGATCACACCGCTGACTTCGGCGGGCAATTCAATGCGCAGCGCGTCGTGCAGCGCCTGCTGCGTGTGTGGAGTGTCACGCGCCTCGGCCGATTCATCGCTCGGCGGCTCCCGCGGTACATCATCGGCAGCCACATTTTGCTTGTCCGGAACGGCCGCCGAAGATAGAGCGAATAATTGAGGCTTTCCGGTCAGGGACACAATCGTTACTGCAGACTCGCCCGAAACGCACAGGGCGACGGGTTGATCCTCAGCCTGTCCCAATTCCGCCAGCGGTCGCAACTGGGCTATATCCCACAATTTGATCCTACGATCGCGAGCGGCTGTCGCGATACGATCGTCTCCGACCAATTGCAATTGCAGAATTTCCGATTCGTGTGCAAAGCGCGCCGCCAGCAAGGGATTGATGGCGGGTTTATCTGTGGAGACGATGCGCCACTTGCGCAGTTGCCGATCCGCTCCGCCGGCGAAAACAAATTTCCCGTCGCGACTGAAGCGCACGCACAGCATTTCGCCTTCGGGCTGTCCAAAGGTATCCAAACGCTGACCGCTGTCGACGTTCCACAGCTTTACGGTTTGATCCGCACTGGCGCTCACCAATGCTCGGCTAGTGGGATCAAAATCGAGATCGTAAATGGCCCCATTGTGCCCGCTCAGCCGATGGACGACCTGAGCGGACTGTGCATCCCAAATGATGACCTGGTTATCGTAACCGCCCGAGGCAATCCACTTGCCATCGGGACTGAGGCTTGCGCAGTAGACAGCATCGGAGTGATCCTGCAGGCGTTTGATCAGCTTCCCGGAGGCGGCATCCAGCAGGGTCACTTCACCCGCCAGACCGGCAACGCCGCCGCTAACAATCAGTACTTTCCCATCGTGGCTGAGGCGAATGGCGTTGACTTTGCCTGGCAGATCGCTGTTGGTCCACAGGCGGGTGTTGCTGCTGGCGTCGATCAAATCTACGGAGTGCAAGCGCCCCACGGCCAAGGACTGCTCGCCGACGAGACAGGCCGCGCCAACATATTGCGCACTGGGCGGCGCCGCGGGCAGCTTGGGGACCGACGGCCGCTCTGCGGCTGTCATCGGCTTGGATTCGCCAGCGGCTCCTTGTTCGATCCACAGGCGGAGCAAGGCGATTTCATCTGCCGTTGGTTGGGGTTCGTCCTCAGGCGGCATTTTTGCATCGCCGGTGGCCAAGACCAATTGCATCAGTTTCGAAGCATCGGGTTCTTTGGCCACCAGCACAGGTCCATCAGGCGTACCGCGACGCAGGGAATCCAGCGTGCTCACCGAGAAATCGCCCTCGCCCTGGGCATCGTTGTGACAGCCCGCGCAGTACTTGGTCAGTAGCGGCGCTACCTGGCGATCGAAATCAACCGGATCCTCCGCTGCGCACAGTGGCCACGCACTGGTTAGCAAAACGACCAACCAAGCCCGACTGTACTTAAACACACTCGCTTGCTCTAACATGACTACCCTCATATTTCCCGCATGAAGAGCTTCATACGTTCGCCTGTCCAATCGCCCTGGTGCTACTCGGGCAGGTAATTCAGCGTGTAGTAGGCTGTCTGGTGAAGTAGCGGCAGGCCCTCGGTATTTTTCAAATCACAACGCAGCTCGTGGACGTGTCCCCGTTGCAGCCCGGTAATGGAGAGACGCACCGACAAGCCATTCTCGGCGACTTGGGCGGCGTTAATCTTTGGCCGAGTAGGATCCACTTCTGGGCTACCGTATGCGCTCTGGTAAATATACGTGTAAGTGGACAAATCGTATGCGGCCAGATTGGCGGCACTGGCCGGGTCAACCGGCTGAGTAAATGTCAATTCAAAGCCATCAGCGCAGGCGCGTGCATTTCAAGAATCTCGAAAGGCACTTTTCCAGACCAATCGATCCGTTCGAGTGAAAAGGGTTGGGGACCCACCGAGCCCCAGCCACGGTTGGTACCGCCCACCAGCATGCAACCTTGTGGCAGGATTTCCGTCGCCACGTTGCCGGATGCCAAACCCGATCGAAATGGAAAGCAGACGCCCTGGTAGTGGCCTTGGACTTTTTCCAGATAGACGCGCATGACCGTACTGGCCGATTGGTCACTCACAAACATCTGCCCCGCAAAGGGACCAAACTTGCCGCCAGAAACATCACAGGTAACGCCGCTCGCCGATTTGCCCATTTTGTCATAGGGAAACATGACGGCTGGGACCTCAAACTCGGGAATGCGGGCTGCTTGGGTCAGCGAGCGTGAGGGGCTCTCTGGTGTAAGTGGTTGTTTACCCATAACACTCGAGGCCATATCGAACCAGCGAAAGCCTTCGGGATTGCCCATGAACTTGCCGGGTATCAGGTGCTTTAAGTGGCAGGTTCCATTCCAGGGGCCTTGGTTATCGGTATAGAACAACTCTCCATCCAGGTTGGCACCGATCCCACCCGGCGAGCGGATGCCGCTGCAGGTAGGTATCGTTTCACCATCGGCCGTTACCCGCACGCACCAACCGCGATAGGGAACTTCACTGGTGAATGAGCCCGTCAGGCAGAGCACAACCCAAATGTTTCCCTGGCGATCGAATTTGGAGCCGAAGGCGTATTCGTGGTAGTCGCCGCTGATACCCCATCCATCGGCCACCACCTCGAATTCATCGGCCAGCCCATCTTGGTCGGTGTCGCGAATGCGGCTGACATCGGGGCGTTGCGTCACGTATAGCCAGCCATCTTTCTCGGTCAGCCCTAAAGGTTCATGGAGACCCTCGGCAAAAAGTTTGAACTGCGAGGCGCTGACAGTCTTGGCCAAGGGCTGATCGACCATCCAGATCTCCCCGCGTCGGGTAGCGACAGCCAGACGACCGTCGGGCATGAGTTGCACCGCCCCCGCTTCGAGGACTACGCCCTCCGGGATTTCGAAACTGGTGATGGGGTAGTAATCGCTCTCGCTCGGCAGGGGGTCACCCGCCTGCGGCTGTGCGGCCGATTCCGCGGTTGATGGGGACTGGGTTGCTGGAGGCTGTTGAGCCTCGCACAACAGGGATGCGATAGCGAGGGTAAGTAAATAGATAGTCATCATGGAAGGGTTGCTTTTGTCCTCGGGGACGCGCCTGCAGGCGCAAGAACTACCAACGGATTTGCTGCGTTATCAAGCTGTCGCCGGCGGGCGCGGTGGGGGATGGGGAAGCAGGAGGCAAGCGCAACGTAGCTCGCTGTGGCCACCAACCTCGACTAGCACCGCCGGAGCATTCAGTCGCACGGAAAGCCGATCGTCGAGGCGATACCAGCCATCCGCGGCGACCGCTATTTGTTGTGCGCTGGCGCGCCGCGAAAGTAGAGTTGCCCGGTAGCCGTACCGTTCAGCTTCAGGGAGCGATCAAAGCCCACGAAGCGACCCTGCTCCACGACCGGCCGCGGAGTATCTTCAACGGTCACTCCGGCGATTCGATAGCGGAAGGTGGGCTGGCCCTGCGCATTCGAGGCGATAGCCCAGGAACTTGGTTCCCAGTTCTTGCGACGAGCCTGTCGGCCAGGATGCATTGGGCTGGTCGAGTACGGCCAAAGGCGACTCGCGCTCGAAGCTCACCGGTTCATCGCCCAAGTGGCCCTTGGTTGCCGGGGCCACGCCCAACCCAGTGTTTGCTGGCGTCGATGAAGGCGCCCTTCCACAGTAGACTTAGACTCAGCCGATCGGCATCCCAGGCCAGATTACCCCCTTGCGGGTATCCCACGGCAATTCCGCGCGGCGTCAGGCCTTCGATAAAATTGCGGTAGATGGTCGGTCGCGAGCTGGGCACCAATTCGATCAATTGCTGCTGGACGCCAATCGGCTCTCGGGCCTGTTTTCCGTCAGCCAAGTAGCTCCACATGGCGGCGATCTGAGCGTCGGCTGGCCGTCGTAAAGGTCTGGCAAAACAGACTGGCCCTGGGGAAAGCTAGCCGGCATGCGGGTGCCGGGCCGATAGGTGGTGGGAGACATCAAGTAGCGATGAAACCAGTCTTCACGCAATCGCGTGGTCATGCGTTGCAGGTCGATGGCTCCGATGCCCGGCGCACCCTTGCCGCCAAACACATGGCACTTGACGCAGGACAGTCCCTTGTCACCCACCAGCAAGCGACCGTTGGATTTCAGTCGCTCGAGCGGCTCGTCGGACAGACTCTTGTCGCTTTCAGCCAGGACCGACTGTTCGTCCAGTCGCACCAACCGCTCAACCAGTCCGCTAACGTTCTCGGTTCCAAAGCCAGGCATATTCACGAACATATAAGGGCGTTCGTCGGCACCCTGCGTCAAGAATGCTTTCCAAGTAGCTGCGTTGCAGTTTGTCACCCACGCCATCCAAGGGAGGCGGCAGGCGACCTTCGTCTCCCATTTCCTTCATGCTCGTCTTGAACAACGGATTGCGCGAGATCTCCGGGCCACCCATTCCATCCCGGCTATGGCAGGCATAGCAATTCATGGAAGCCATACTCAGTTGGACATGCGCTTGTCATCCAGGGTGACCCCGCCGCTTCATCTCTTCGGCGGCCAGACGGATGGCTGCCCGCTGGCTGTCCGACAAGTCATATTGAGGTACGTTGGCCGGCGGCCGAGCGGCCAGACAGCCGCCATCCACATCGATTTCGGAAAAAGCCTTGGCATGCAGCGTTGTGTTCAGTCGTTGCTGGTCGAGCGTCAAGGCATGGCAATTCGCACAGCCGCTAGATAGGAAAAGTTGGCGACCTTGATCAACCAACTCCGACATTCCCGACAAACTGCGATTCGATCAAGGGAGCGACATGCTGTACGGAGGGATCCAACGTCGCCAAGGATTCGATGGATGTCAGCGGAAGTCCGCCGCCACGCACGTCCAATTGCAAAACTTCCTCACCGGCCGCCTCAAAATATTCGACCCGCAGCGCATGGGAGCCGCCGGTCAAACGGACTTTGGCAGACTTGCTGTTGGCCGCGTGTACTCCGTCGTGATCGATAATCTCTTGGCCGTCGACGAACAGCCGACTGCCGTCATCGGAGGTCAATTGAAACGTGTACTCCGCATCCTTGGGCAACACGATAAAGGTATCGAACCTGGCGGCGAAATTCTGGCTGCGTTGACTGGCCAAGATATCCAGCCCGTAGGTCTCGAGCTGTAGAGTGGGTTTGAGTTCGTCCAAGTCAGGAAGAGAATTCCAACTGCCTTCGTAGAAGGCGGCGTGGGTATTCAATGCGCCCTGGCCGATGACCACCGAGCGTAACAGGTAGGTGGCGATGTCACTGGCTTGCTGTTCGTTCAGTCCCATGCTGGGCATGCGACCGCTGGGGCGTACCTTATGGGGAGCCCGCAAGAAATCGCTCAGCGAATCCAAGGTGTACTTGTCGCCTAGATGGGCCAGAGGATGGCTGGTTGCTTCTGCCACGATGGTTCCCTCGGCCTGCGGTGCGTGGCAGGCAGTGCAGCCGATCGAATGAAATAGATCATCTCCGCGGGTGACGGCCCGGGGGTCACCAAAACGGTCGACGGAGGTGCCGGTCGTCAACAGAAAACTGGCCAGCGCCCGGGCGGCCTGCTGCCGCTCCGCGGGACTGCGACCGGCCAATACGTTCGGCATCGTCGTCCCGGGTTTGGCCGCGTGGGGATCCGCGATAAAGGCTAACAGGTGGTCCGGGCGAATACGGCTGCCAACCGTATCCAGCACAGGCGCTTGCTTGGCAGGTGATTCGCCCGTTGCGTGGCAGGCTGCACAACCCAATTCATGGATCAACAGGCGGCCGCCCAAGGCGCTGGTTTCGCCCCGCGCGTAGAAACGCTCAAAGCCGGCAAGTCGTGGGCGTCTTGCCTCTTGAACCAGGTCGCGCGGCACAACCCAGATATTGCGAAAGCGAACTGGATTACCATGATCTTGTAGAAAGATTGGTCCCGGCGTGGGGCCAATTTTCTGTGGTGCGGCTGTGGTGGCCTGCGGCAAGAGAACATCTTGTTGTACCGTAACACCGTTGACGCGCACCGTTATTCGCGGCTGGCTCAGCTGCTTGCCTTCGTCGTCATACTGTGCCGCCGTAAAGTCGACGTCATAAGTCTGCCAAACCAGTGGAGGCAAGCACATATTCAGGTCGGGGTCTTTGATGGAATAAAGTCCGCCCGTTTCGTTCATCTTGCCTTCCAATCCAAAGGAATCCAAGATTTGCGTTTCGTAGCGCCCCTGATGATACAGACCGCTGTTGCCACGGGCCTGTCCGCGAGCAGTGGGCATGAACGGCGTGCGAAATTCCAGGTGCAGGCTATAGTTATCGAACGTGTCGAGGCTGGTGGCTCCCTGCATGAGCAAGCCATCATCGCTTAACTGTGCACCGGGTTGCCAGTGATCGACCAGCGAAGTTGGCGAGCCATCAAATAAGACGACGGCCCCCGGGGGCGGTTTCTGTCCCATGGTGGGACTGGAACGCTCGACCCGGGTGAATTGATTGGATTCGACGAGCTCCGCAATTTGTTCAGCGTCCGCATCAAATTTCTGGGGCGGCGAACGATCCCAGCCAGCTCCGGGTAGTCCGCCATTAAAAAAGGAAACTTCAAATTCACCATCGCCCAAGGCCACTACCTGCATGGCTCGCGCATTGCCAGTGTACTCACCCTGGACTAGAAAGTCGGGATCGGCACTGGCCGCCTCCGTCGTTGCGTAGGTAGGGACTTGTGCAACAGTGACTTGCTGCATCGCAAGCCAGCAACCCAAGCAGAGCCACAGGGGATTTGATGAGATAGGCATAGCATGCAGCCAACGAAGAATAATGTGCGGAAGGGAGGCACATTGTAATTCGCGACAGCCCTAGATGAAATGCTGCATGAGAAACTGCCAGCCTCAGAATCTCTTTCAACAAGGCCTCTGAACTCGGGTCTCAGGCGGCGTCTGGGTGGGTTTGCTTCCAATGCTTGATAGCCGGCTTGATCTCACGCATGGCTAACCAATGTCCATGGGTCTTACTCGTACTGGAGAGCAAGGTGTCGGGATTGACTTCCCCTTTTTCGATACGCGCCAGCAAGTCGCGTTCACAAATCGGACCAATCTTTTTGTGGCGATAAAAGAAGCCACTTTTCATGAAATACCAATCGGCTGACATTCAGACTGCTCCTCTAAGAAATATAGCAAGCAATGGCAATCGTCCGGAGGAGTACTTCCCTGCACGGGTTCGGGCAACGCTAACTCGCCACGGAACATTATACCTTCAAACGACTCCGCAGTGCGTTGTCCTATTTCCGCGACCAAAAATCAAGAGAAATTATCCGGACCACACCTTTGGGTGGTGTGGATTGGGTGTGGCTGGCCATCCGGCGGCCAAGGGTTGTGGAGCAATCCGTCTCAGCCAGCTGACCGTAAAGGCTGTTAAAGTATCTTTCACCAACGTCTGGAAACCCATGGAAGGGCAACAGTTTTGTTGCCCGGTTGACGACGCACTCTAGCCCCGATGTTCCCATGCGATTGACGCTGAGCGTTTATGTATCTGTCGAGCGCGAGCTGGGGAGGAGTGTCTATACATGCAAACCGCTGCGCGGCCCGCAGCTGGTTTGTCGTGATCCGCTGCTGAGCAGTGCGCTATCCAAGTTGGCGGCCCAACTGCGCCAGGAAATCAACCATTGGACCGAATCCCGGCAAACGTTGAAGGTCAACGCTTGGCTGGTTGACCCCGAAATGCAAACCAAGATTCTCAAGCTGACGCTAACCCTGCGCGATCGGACATTGAAGTGGCGGTTGTTGCTGGTCATGCTGCCGGCCTTTGGTCGCTACTGCGCATTTTCACCCTCGCTCCCGGAGATCGTGTTTGAGTGCCAATCCCTGTCCGACTTGGAACAACGGGCGACGGAGGTCTATAGCGAATCGGCGCAGCAGTTCATAGCCGATGGCCGTGAGTCCGAGATGCAGCGCTTGGGCGATAGCGCGGACATGTGGGTTGAGCCGTTGGAGGTTGAAGTCCAGAGCAGCGTACCGGCCAAGCGTCCGTCGCGAGATATTCTGGCTGCCATGTTCGGTGGTGGTCAGACCAGTGGTAGTGAAGAACTGCACAAGGTTGGCAACTGCTTGGATGAGGCGCTGGACAGGTTGGACTCGGCCGTCGGTCGCGATGCCCAGATTGATGAGGTCGATCGCATGTTGCATCGCGCAGATCGACCGGGAGTACTCTTAGTCGGGCCACCCGGAGTCGGCAAGACGGCCATCATTCATGCTTGCGTCAGGCGTCGAGTTGCTGGCTTTCGGGGGCGACGAGCCGAGCGGCCGCAGGTCTGGTGGCTATCGCCTCAGCGGCTGATTAGCGGTATGTCCTATCTCGGCCAATGGGAGCAGCGCTGGTTGTCGATTCTGCGCGAAGCCAGCAAGCGGGATCACGTGTTGTATTTTGACGACTTGATCAGTTTGTTCAGCGCTGGTCGCACGCGCGATAGCAGTCTGAGCGCTGCGGATGTCATGCAGAGCTTCCTCTCCGAGAACCGGCTTAGGATTCTGGGGGAGATCACCAGTCAGCAGTTGGCTATCTTGAGGCGGCGTGATCGTGCGCTCGCCGATCGCTTTCATCTGGTGCGCGTCCCCGCACTTTCGGCCGATGATGCCCTGCCCATCATTCTGGAGTCCGTGCAGGGCTTGGAGGCCGCTTCTGGCCGCTTCTTTCATCCCCAGGTCATTCCACTGGTCACCCGCCACCAGGAAAGCTTTGCGCCGGATCAGGCCTTTCCAGGCAAGGCGATTGACATGCTCAAGACGCTAGCCAAACAGACCACCGACAGTGTTGTGGACCCCAACGATTTCCTGCGTCTGGCCGAGGTGCAGAGCGGGGCAAGCCGGGGATTGTTGCTGAATCGTTTGGGCAATCAAAATTCTATCTACAGCGCGCTCGCCAAACACTTGGTTGGGCAACCCGACGCCGTGGCGGCGTTGAGCCGAGTTGTGCTGCGCTATGCACAGCAGCTCCAGCCGCCGGACCGCCCCTTGGGGGTGTTACTCTTCCTGGGGCCAACGGGCGTTGGAAAAACAGAATCGGCCAAAGTGCTGACCCGGATGTTGTATCACGACGAATCGCATCTGGTGCGCATCGATATGAATGAGCTGACAACGTCGCTGGCCGCCGAGGAGCTGGTGGGTACCTTTGAACAGCCCGAGGGGCGATTGACGGCAGCAGTCCGCCGCCAGCCAAACTGCGTCATTCTCTTGGACGAAATTGAAAAGGCTCATCCCGACGTGTTCGACTACTTGTTGCAGGTCTTGGGCGAAGGCCGGTTGAGCGATGCGCGAGGTCGAGTGGCCGACTTTCGCTCGGCGATCATTATCATGACCAGCAATCTGGGTGTCGCCGAGCAGAGCTCCAACATCGGATTTGAGGTAAGCCGAGATCGACGGGCTCAGATTTACGTCAAGGCAGCGCAGGCTTTCTTTCGTGCGGAGTTTTACAATCGCATCGATGAAATTGTTGCGCTGGGAACACTGCAAGCCGCAGACATGCGGAGCATCGTTCAAATTCAATTGGAACAGATGTTCTCCCGTGAGGGGATAAAACGCCGCGGCGTGTTTGTCACCATCGACCGAGCCGCAATCGAGAGCGTCGTGCAGGCCGGTTATGATCCGCAGTTGGGGGCGCGGGCTGTACGCAGGATGTTGGAAAGCCAGATCATGGGTCCGCTAGGGCAGGTGCTCTCGGCCCTGCCCGCAGGCCAGCCGGCCTTGCTGCATATTCGACATCTGCAGCCTGCCAGACCCTTGGAGGTTCAAGTCAACCCCGTGGCTTACGCCCAGCCGCGGGCAGTAACCAGACTGAGCGATTTGCAATCGGCAGTCGAGGCCACGCAGGCACTGGTGGCCAGGTTGCATCAACGATTGGCAGACATGGCCCCAGAGCTCCAGCGGCTGGATGCCAGTCTGGGCGAACAGAATCATCGCGCTTCCTACTATGCATTGCGCGAGCAACTGCACCGCTGTGATGAACTGAGAAAGTCAGCCATCTATCAACTCAGCCGACCTGCCGCACCGCGGCTGGACATGCTCACGCAAGCCGCCTCAAAGCCTCGTTCGCGCGTGGCGGAACGCGGGCCACCCAAGAGTGTTCTGCGTGACTGGGTGGCTCACCAGGACCTGCGATCCGAGCTGAGCGGTGGGGCCGTTGAGTCCGAATGGCGGGAGCCACAAGAGTTGGCATACAAGCTGATAGCTGGCTGTGTGGTCGCCAATGCCATGATCGAAGCCGCTCTCGAACCCAGGACTTGGATGCTGGGCATGCTGAATATCACCGGCCGCGACCAGCCTGATTCCTCGCCATCGGTAGCACTTCCTGCGCAGCCAGGCTTGTGGCCCATGAGCGATCCGCCCAGCCTGGTGGAGAGACTGCTGCTCTGTCTACGCGATCATTGGCAGTACGAAATTTCAGATGTGGATTTGCCTCTCGGCTTCCGCCTGGTATCCGGCGTATCGCTGGCAGGCTTGATCGGACCACTGTTGGGCAGCTATCAACTGCAGGCCGAGCAGCAAGCCAACCAGTTGCTGACGCTGCATGCCTTTCCCGTTCAACCCAACTGGACCGCAATGCAACTCCGGCAAGTGATCCTGGATGCTGCCGAGTTGCCGCACCTCAGTCGGTTGCCGCTCACTTCGACCGCGGATTGGCTTGAGAGGCAAACCGAACGACCTCCGCAGGAGGATTCCACTCCGCCAGCCCCGTCTCCGCTGGTGATATGCGGTTCGCTCGGCAAGCAGCTGGTGCATTATCGCAGCGGTGCCTGCTTGGACGACACGGACGAAGACGGCTACGATGAAGCGCGGATGCTAGAGCGCAGCGTGAAGTGGTGGATTGATTGTCTGCCCGTGCCCAAGGAGCTCGAGGCTAGCTGACTCGACAACCCAGTCGTACTTCTGCGAATGAGATGGAGAAAATGATGTTTGCCCGCTTGCCAGTACTCATCAATCAGCCGGCAGCGGGTATTGCCATGGCTCAGTTGTTGGATGGTCTTTCGCATCAAGCGCTGGGTGGATCGGCCGAGCAGGCGCTGCGGCACCTCAAGCGGAGTTTGTTGCGAGAGGTCAAGCGGCATCGTATTTCATCCTTGTCCAGTTGGCGAAGCGCAGCTGCACCAAAAGAAGTTCCAGGTGCAGCCGGTGGTGGTGCATCATGAACGGCGTTATCCCACGGGTCCCAAAATAGCGCTGCCGGTCCGCTATGTGGAAATGATCGACGAGCGCGATCAGCTTTATTGCATGTTTCCCGACTTTGCGGAGTTTCTGTATATACCCGAGCCTGGTTTGTTGAAGTCAATGCTTTCCGAAACGGTCCGCTCGCTGACGGCCACACTGACTCCGCGCGCGGTCCATCGCTTGTGGCCTCCCCAAGCCAGCAGCCTACGTTGGCTGAGACTGACTTTGGCCGAGCCAGGTAGCTATCAATCTGTCCAGACATGCAAGGTCTTGCGAGGCGTGGCCGAGCCGTTGACGGATCGTCGCAGTTTGGCGATGCCCGGCAGTGCCCGCGACGCCGAATTGGCTCTGCTGCGGACTGCCATGGCTCACGGCAGCTGCCTGGTCGTGGGTGAGACGGGTGTCGGCAAATCGACCTTGATCGCCTGCGCAGCGCGGGAAATGCAGCAGCAGCGGCGCGACGAATTCCGGCGGAGTAGACGTCGCCCTGATCAGCCAGCTCCGGCGACCATGTTTTGGACCAGCAGCGGTGGGCGGTTGATCGCTGGCATGCGTTATTTAGGTCAATGGCAGCAGCGGCTGGAAGCTGTGGTGGAAGAACTGTCCAATATCGATGGCGTGCTGGTCATTGAGAATTTGCTGGACTTGGTCTCCGTGGGCGGAGCGGAGCCGAGGGATTCGTTGGCGGCCTTTCTCTTACCTTATATTCGCAGCGGCAGTTTGCGGCTGGTTGCCGAAGCGACTCAGGCGGAATGGGATGCCTGCCGACGCCTGCTGCCCGCGTTGGCCGATGCCATGGTGATGATCCCTCTACCGCCGCTGGCCAGCCAGCCAGAACGCGAATTGATTCGTGTCACGCTGGGAAATCGCTTGCAGTCCACCGGGATTGAATTCGATCAGGCCCTGCCTGACACGATTTCTCGTGTGTGTCGCCAGTACCAGAGCCATAACGCGCCTCCCGGTCCAGCCATGCGCTTCGTGGAAGAACTAACCAGTCGACGTCGAGATCATAGCCTGCCCAAGCGGTTGACGGTGGCCTGGGTACTGGAGCGGTTTAGCAAACGCAGCGGATTGCCTCTCATCCTGTTGGACGACGCACAGCCGCTGCAACATCAGCAGGTCGTAGCCCAGCTCGAACACAGCGTGATTGGGCAAAATGCAGCCTGTACGCAGGTTGCCAGCCTGATCACCAAGGTCAAGTCGGCGGTGCAGGATCCCAGGCGACCCTTTGGATGCATGCTGTTTTGTGGTCCCACGGGAGTTGGTAAAACGCAACTTGCCAAATCGCTCGCCCAGTATCTATTTGGTGCGACGGGCCACGGATTGCCGCTTATACGAATGGACATGAGCGAATTCGGGGGAGCTGCAGCCGGCTATCGATTCTTGCAGGATGCGGAAGGCAATCCGGCTCGCTGGATACAGAGGGTCCGCTCGCATCCGTTGAGCGTTGTGCTCTTGGATGAGATCGAAAAGGCCTCCCACGAAGTGTTTGATATCTTGCTGAGCACGCTCGACGAGGGGCGCTTGACCGATCGACTGGGGCGTGTCACCTCGTTCCGCAACAGCGTGATACTCATGACCAGCAACATCGGAGCCCGCGTCAGCACGCTGCCTGGTTTTGGCGGTCTGCCGCGGGTCGACTACGTAGCTGAGGTCCGTAAGGCGTTTCGACCTGAATTCTTCAATCGACTCGATAGCGTGATTCCCTTTGAGCCATTAACCCGCGAGACGATGCGGCGGATCACTGAAAAGGAATTGGGCGAGCTGCGACAGCGCGAGGGGCTCGAGCGCTACGGACGAAGTATTCAATGGACGAGCGCCTTGGTCGAACACCTGACCCAGGTCGGCTTTGCGTCCGACCTGGGAGCCCGGCCTCTACAACGCGTGATCGAGAGCGAAGTAGTGGCCAGACTGTCCCGGGCACTGGTCCAGATGCAACCCAATCAAAGCAGTGGACCCTTCAGCATCCAGCTGGGCTACTCAAGCAAACGCATTACCGTGGAAATTAATAGCACGTAGCTGAGCTTTAGCGTTGGAAGAGCACAGCCAGATCCAGCGTCGTGCTCATTTCGGCAACGATCAGTTGGGTACCATCACTGGACTTGACGGAGGCAAACTCTAGTTCGCCAATTTGTTCGATGAATCCACTGATGGCTTGGGCCTGCTCGCCTTGCTCGAGGTCCCCTTTGACCGTCGCCAGTTTCTCAACCATCTTGCCACGCCGGCGATTGAGTTCGGCGATGATTTCGGCCGGAGGAGCCGCGGGCGTCGGCACCAATACCAAACGCAGCAGTTGCTCGGGCTGATCCTCGGAAATATGGATGCCCAAGGCGATACAATCCAGCAGCTGGCAGAGTGGGCCCAACTCGATGGCGTCCATTTGGGCGTCGAGGGCATCGCACAATTTGCCGGGCTCGGTTATGGCGATCGCTGCGGCCGCGGTAGCCACTTGCTCCCAAGCCGCACGCAATTGCCGTGTATGCGTGCAAGTACGGTTTTGGGCCGAGGTAGAGACCAGCCGCAACCTGGTTTGACCATCGAATTTCGCCATTTCTGCCTGAAGCCAAACCTTGGCCTCGTCAGGCATCAGGCCATCGGGAATTTTCTGAGCCAATTCTTTCCAGTCTGCCGGTGCGATGGTATCCATCACCAATGCATCGCCACCGAGGGAAAGGCTATGTCGTGCCTGGTCCTCCTGCTGTTCTGAGGGTGGAAGGGTTGACAAGGTGAGCACGATCGGGGCCTGCACCATCTGGATATTGCTGGCCCTCAGACCGACTTGTGTGGGATCCACTATGGCGGATAGTTGTTTTTCGTAGGCAGTGCACAAGGACTGCAGCGAGGCATGTTGGCTGAGCGCCCGCGGACGCAGCACCGCATAGCCACTTTGTTCGCCAAGTTCTTCCCAGGGTGCCGACGGCATTGCAGCCGCGTCGGGTTTGGATAGAGCCTCGCTCCTGCTCTTCGATGCAATTCGCAGCGGCTCGTCGGCCTCCGCCGTCCAGGCGCTGCAGACGATCAACAGCATGAGCACGAATGCAAGGGAAAGGCGTTCTTGCCAGACAAGTAAGGCTGGTCTACTGATTGGTAACATTTGGATCCTCCTGATCACGTCATTGCTTGAAAACGAAACTAGCTGAAGTGCATGACTCTGCGCATCCATACGAAGAGCCATTAGCGAAAGTCCACGTCGATAACGATTAACATCTCCTATCATTCTGGCCGCGCAGCGATCGGTGGCTAACTCTTGCGCGAATATTAGCTGTCTACGCAACAGCCACATCAACGGATGAAAGCAAACTAATGTCAGGCACAGGTCGGCCAGGAATCTCCATTGTGCATCGAAGCGCATGGCATGAGCTAATTCGTGGGCCAGACTGGCATAGCGTTCATCACTGGACCAATTCTCAAAAGAATTCGGAACGTAAATTGTTCCACGACGGAAGGCTATAACGCAGGGGGAACTCAATGCGTCGCTGACACACAGGCGCACGGAACGTTGGATCCCCGCCGAATGGCGCACGGCATCCAATTCCTTAGCAAGTGGCGAATCATTTGGAATTTGCCTGGCGGTCTTCAATCGCCTCAGCCACCACAGGCCGAACAACGAGCGGAGGAAGCAAAGCAGGCCGACCGTTGTCGCGCAAAGGAAGAAGCCGTCGGCAAGTTGCAGGTCCGTCGTTCGATTCTGATTGCGGAATTCGACAAGTTGGCTAAAGAATTGACCTGCGGTCCAGCTATAACCGCTTACGGGGACGGCAATTTTTTCCTCGCTGGGCGAGGCAATGCCCGTTGCAGCAGGTCTGGCAGCAGCCTCATCCAGTGTGCGGGACTTGAGCGTCCACAGACGCGGCGCATCGGTCAGGCTGAGTAGGGCCAATATGGCGGCCAGCAGTAGCGCATGCCCACAAAATTTGGCGGCTAAGTGCGGCGCCCGGGCTACACACATCCGGGCTGCGCTGCCAGCAATCACGCCGATCGTCGACAGTTGTATGCAGCAGACCAGGATGGATATCATGTTTCGCTCTCCTGGTGGCATAGTACGCCTTGCAAGTAATCGCGTTCTTGCGGCGTCAGTTTCTGCCGGCCGAGAAGCTGCACCAGCAGCGACTCGCGCGAGCCTTGGAATACGCGCGAGACCAACTCGCCGACGATGCGTCTGGAGACATCGTCAAAGGTCCGCAGCGCGCGGTAGCGAAATGGGCGATGACGATTGACTTGCTCAAGGTAGCCCTTGTCAGCCAGGCCGCGAACGACATTGGCGACGGTGGCGTGCGCCAGATCCTCTCCGTTGAGCAAGAGGTAATCTTTGGCTTGCTCGGCGGTGGCGTCGGCCTGCTGCCAAAACAACTGCATCACCGCCAATTCTCGTGTCGTCAGCTCTGTGCTTTTCGGGCGTGCCACGGAATAATTCCTCCGGTTGGAGCAAAATAAAGTTAATTGAGTGAATCCCATGCGGTTTACGACAAATCTGTATGTAGGCGATGCAGGTTGTGGGGAACAAGAGCAATTTTGGAAAACCAAATCTCAGCGGGGGGCGGTGCTAGCCGTCGTAGCGAGAGCCTGCCGAAAATCGCTGAAGGCGGCCATTTCCAATTAGAATTCAGCTGGCGCGGCGGGTTGACGATTACGCTATAATGCAGGGTCGAAATTTATCGGGTCGGAGCGTGCCCAGGCATGCTTTTTGACGCACAGTCGGGAGAGGAACCAGATGCGCGATGCATATGATGTGGTAGTGATTGGCGGTGGTCCGGCGGGCAGTACGGCGGCGGCATTGGTGGCAGAGGCCGGCATGAGTACGCTGTTGGTCGAACGCGAGGAATTCCCCCGATTTCACGTCGGCGAGTCGCTAATGCCCGAGTGCTATTGGCCTCTTCAGCGGCTGGGTTTGATCGAGCGGATGAAGGCTAGCAAATTCACTCCCAAGAAGAGCGTGCAGTTCGTCGCGGCATCCGGCAAAGAGTCCTCTCCCTTTTATTTCACCGAACACGATCCGCGAGAAAACAGTACGACCTGGCAGGTCGAGCGGGCTGACTTTGACAAGATGTTGTTTGATCGTGCGGCCGAGTTGGGGGCGGATTGCTACGACAAGACGCGGGTGCTGGACGTCATGTTCGACGATCAGCAGCGAGCCTCTGCCGTCAAACTGCGATGTGGCGAAGGTCAGACTCGCAGAGGTGGCCTGCAAAGTCGTCATGGACGGCTCGGGCCAGAGTTCGCTGATTGCTAATAAGTTGGGCCTGCGGGAGGATATCCCGCAGCTGAAGAAAGCCGCCATCTGGGGTTATTACAGGAATGCGGTCCGCGATGAAGGTGACAACGCGGGGGCCACGATCATCATGCACACCGAGGAGAAAGATAGCTGGTTTTGGTTTATACCGCTCAGCGATGACATCACCAGCATTGGCTGTGTGGGCGACAACGACTACATGCTCAAAACCGGCTTGAGCACTGAAGATCGCTATCAACTGGAACTCGATCGTTGTCCTGGCTTGAAGTCGCGACTGCAAACGGCAGAACGCGTGGGCAAGCTGCACGTTGCCAAAGAGTATTCCTACTGGACGAAACAACACGCTGGTCCGGGGTGGGTCCTGATTGGTGATGCCTTCGGTTTCATCGATCCCATTTACTCTTCGGGCGTGTATTTTGCATTGGTAATGGGTGAGCGGGCGGCTGATGCCGTCATTAAAGGTTTTGAGATGCAAGACCTGTCTGGGCAACAACTTGGCAGCTGGTGCGATGACTTCAAGGACGGCTCACGCTGGATTCGCAAGCTGGTGGATGCCTTCTACACCAAGGAATTCAGCTTTGGTGGTTTCATGCGGGACAATCCGCAGTTTGCCGGGAATTTGACAGACTTGTTGATCGGCCGCATCTTCCATAGCTCGCGCCGGAGACATCTTCGAAAGCATGGATCCGGCGATGATGCAATCCATGAGTGAAGAGCTGAAGGCCTAGCACGCAGACTTGCTTGGTTGAGATTTTGGGCGACAATGGAGTAGAGTTCGCAAATCTCGATTGACTGTGATGCAAAGGCACCAAGGACCATGACACGCTCCGCGGGTGACATTCTCGACCAGGAATTCTTACAGGTTCGCGCCAAAATTTTGGAAGTGGCCGCTTTCTTCGATCGACTCGAAGCCGCCCAGATGGCCGCCCCCAGTCACAGGGATGGTGACCAGCAACGCTTGGACTTGTTGCGCCAGGGGTGTGGCATTCTCACGGAGAGTCAAGCCGACAAAGCCGCTCGCGTGCAGTTGCTGTTCAGTCGCGAGTACAGTTCAGATTGGCGGCAAGCCCTGCAGATCTGAGGCCTGCGCGATGGCGGGAGGAGACTATCGCCCTGCAGTTTGCCCGGCTCGCTGGCGAACTGCACCAGCATGATCTGCACAACCAGATTCCAACGGAAGCATTGCACATGTATTACTTTGATCCGCACATTCACATGGTCTCGCGAACCACGGATGACTACGAGACGCTGGCGAAAATGGGCTGCGTGGCCCTGAGTGAGCCAGCTTTTTGGGCCGGATTCGATCGTGGCAGCGTGGACAGCTTTCGCGACTACTTCAGGCAGCTGACGGATACGGAACCCAAGCGGGCCGCCCAGTACGGCATCCAGCACTTTACCTGGTTGTGCATCAATGCCAAAGAAGCGGAGAACGTGTCGCTGTCCAGGGAGGTGATCGCCATGATCCCCGAATTTCTGGACAAGCCCAATGTGCTGGGGATCGGTGAGATCGGCCTCAATAAAAATACGAAGAACGAGGCAACGATTTTCTTGAGCATGTCGAACTAGCGGTCCGCCATGATCAGCAAATTCTGATTCACACTCCGCACTTGGAGGACAAGTACCAGGGTACCCGCATGATTCTCGACATGCTGTGCGACGATTCGCGGATCGATCGCAGCCGGGTGTTGGTGGACCATGTCGAGGAGCATACGATTGGTCCGGTACTGGACGGCGGCTTTTGGGCCGGAATGACCTTGTATCCGGTCAGCAAATGCACTCCGCAGCGGGCGGCGGACATGATTGAAAAATATGGTCCGGAACGCTTGATGGCCAATTCGGCCGGTGACTGGGGTCCCAGCAAGCCCACGGCCATTCCCGACTTGATTCTCGAACTTCGTCGGCGTGGGCATTCTGAGGCGGCCATTCGACGCATTGTGTACGAGAATCCCGTCGCCTTCTTTTCGCAAAGCGAGAATTTTAATCATGTGCACCCTGAAATGACGTAGATGAGATCCAACAAATTAAGGCGGCAGATCTGTTACGAAGCCGCGCGGGCGATGTATTTTCGCCATGAGTCAGAATACTATCGAGCCAAGCACAAGGCTGCTCGGCGGATTTGCAAGGGCTGGGTGAAGCCTGGTGATCTACCCAGCAACACGGAGATTCGGGACGAGATCCAAGCCCTGGCCCGTTTGCACGAGGGCGGGCAGCGGCAGGATCAGCTGCAAGCACATGCGCTTGTCCGCACTGCGTATCATGCGCTTGCTACAGCGCTTTCGAGCCCAAGTTGATTGGCAGCACCCTGACGGGGCATGTGCGGCGCGGTTCGGATATCGATATCCATGTTTTCTCGGATAGCCTGGAGGCAATCAGCCTGACACTCGACGAACAAATGCTGTTCTACGACGTCGAGCGCAAGCGCGTCCGCAAAGATGGCCAGGAACGGATCTACACACATATACACCTGCGGGATAGTTTTCCAACCGAACTGACCATCTACGAAGCCAGCCTGGCGAATCATGTCTTCAAGAGTTCTATTACTGGCAAGGCTATAGAACGCGCCTCGATTGCCCAGTTGGAGCAGTTATTGCAAAGCGAATATCCGGAATTGTCTGTCGAAGATTGCTTACTGGAATTGGACGAAGTGCCAGATCGTTTTCAATTATTCACGGCGCTGCTGTTGCCACTGGAAAATGTAAAGCAGCATCCCAAATACCATCCTGAGGGCGATGTGTTGTATCACAGCCTGCAGGTATTTGACTTGGCCCAAGATCAGCTGCCCTATGATGAAGAATTCCTGTTGGCAGCCTTGCTGCATGACATTGGCAAGGGATTGGATCCTCAGGATCATGTGGGCTCGGGTCTGGAGGCTTTGGATGGCTTTATCAGCTCGCGAACTGCCTGGTTGATCGAGCATCATATGCAGGCCCATCGCATACTGGACGGTACGATCGGCTCCAGGGCTCACCGTCGCCTGCGCGAGAACGAGAACTACGAGGAGTTGCTATTGTTATGCGAGTGCGATCGGGCCGGGCGTGTGCCCGGTGTGCAGACCAGTCTGTTGGAGGAGGCCATTGAAGCCATTCGCGAGCTAGCCACCGACTTTGGCTAAGATCGCTGTTGGGGATCGAGGGATAGCCGCCATGGAGGAGTTTGGTTGAACATGCACGATTTTCCACAGCGCTGCGACAGGCCTTGGCTGACAGGCGACTGCTTCCTGAGCGCCAGCGTCGGCGGGCAGCGCTCAGCCCTTCGCTGGCCTTTGGCAGACACTTTGGACCGCCGCTGCCCTCCGCCCGCCAGGCGGCTGTGATGGCGCTGATCGAGATGGATCCCGGCCGACCCTGGGGGCAGTGGACGATCCCATTGACTGTCCGCCCCGACTGTCTACAAAGCCATCCAGGCCAGATATCCCTGCCCGGTGGAAGTCTCGAGGTCGGAGAGACGCCGCAGGCTGCCGCTGAACGCGAGCTTCAAGAAGAGTTGGGCTTGTCTGGCTTTCCGGGAAGCGTGCTGGGTTGCCTGCAAGACCTGTATGTTTTCAACAGTGACTACGCGGTGCTGCCCTTCGTTGCCTGCAGCCCGAAATTGGGTAGCCTGACGCCCTGCCCTCACGAAGTTGTCCGTTTAATTCATCTCCCTCTGGAGACACTCATCCGCGACGCTTATCACGGTCGCAGCGCTCGCTTCAGTCGCCAGGGCGTCGTATGGACGGCTCCGGTCATTCAGATTGATAACGATCAAATTTGGGGAGCTACAGCTATCATGCTGGGCGAGTTAGCCGCCGTCATCCATGCGCTCGATCAGGGTTGAAAGTGGCCCTGTTCAACCAGTGCAATTGTGCAACCAGTGCAATGGTTCAACCAAGCGTCTATTGCGTCAGGATTGATCGCGGACGGCGGGCTGTGCGGTGGGATCTTGATGTTCGATGCGTGCGGCCGCGTCGAGGCTAGCCTTCAGGGGGACAAGCGATTCGGCCAAGTGCACGTTGTTGTAAGCTAGCAGTGTACCCTTTTCATAGTGCACATTGCGCAGCGAGAGAGCGTATTCCACTTGCGCTTGATGAAAGCGAATGCGCGCGTCGAGCAGTCGTCGATGCGTCTCCAGGACGACATCCAATTCCGGTTTCTCTTCTGCTTTTTCTTTGGCATCGAGAGCATTCAGCTGAGTTACAATCGCATCCAATCGTTTGCGCTGCAGGCTCATGTTCTCATAGGCACGTTTGGAATCGCTGATGGCATTGCTGAGTCCATAGTGAACGATGCGTTCCTGTTCTCTGCAGGACCTCGGTTGCGCGAACGAGTGCCAACTGCGAACTGCGTACGGCTGCGTGAGCGCGGCGGAAGCCGACGGGCAGATTATATTCAACGCCGAAAGCCCATTCCTGCAGCTCGCCATCAAAAAAGCTTTGCGGCGGATCCCCGACGGCTTCTCCCAGCAGGCGATCGCCGAATCCGCGGTAGCGGTAGCGTCCGATGACATCCAACTGTGGCATCAGGAAATTGCGATTGGCGATCAATTCCAGCTCGCGCTGTTTGATTGTCCAGCGTTGCCGCTTCAATTCCTCTCGACGATTGATGGCATCGGCGATGGCGCTATCCCAGTCGAACAGCACGGGAGCGAAGGAGGCGGAATCCGTGGGTTGGATCAAGAGACCATCGTTGATGGGCATGCCGATCATCAGTCGCAGCTTGCGTTCGGCCACGCGCACGCCACCCACTCCACGAAAGGTCCCTCCGGCGGATCCATTATTGACTCGAGTTCCATCGATGGGCCTGCCGTTCAAGGCGTCCACGACATCGGCTTGAAAGCGGTGCAGCTGTTCTTCCGCCTGAGCGACATTGCCGGCATCCGCCTGACGATTCTTGACCTGCTGTAGGGTATTGGCTGCGATGTCGCGGACCTGGATCTTGGCTTCCAAATCGCGGTAGGCGTAATACAGATCCCAATACGCATTCTCCACTTCGGCCACCAGATCGCGAACGGCCAATTCAAACTCAACCAAACTTTGGTCCGTGCGTGTGCGCGCCATCAGGACTCCATTCAATTGCCCGGGAGCCGATCCAGGCCCAGCGATGCGATTGAACTCTGTGCCCGCCCCCTGCATCAAAGGCTGGCGGATCTCCGCCTCGAGAAAAGTTTCCCACGACTGAGACAAGCCGCTCGAGGAAAAGGGCAGTGCATTGCTGAGTTGGTTGTTGTCATCGCCAATGACCACATTGCGAAAGTTGAAGATGCCACCGGTTACGGAGCGCTTGTTGAGGCCGGCTTGGGTTGTGTTCAGGTACTGGCGAAAGAAGCCACGATTGCCAAAGAACTGATTATTCAGTCGGCGATTGTTCTCTTCGAAGTAGTTGTTCACAAACAGGTTTGCATCAAAGGCACTCAAGGCAGCCTCTTCGCCTATCCGCGGGTCGCTGTAGACCAACGCAGGATCCAGCGTGGAAAGAGGTATCTGAGGTGTACGTAGTACCGTACCGCCCAGGTCACGCATGATGCGAGTCGTGGCCAAGGCTTGATGGATGCAATCCTCCAGGCTTAGCGGCAGCAGATTGCCTTGGCTGAGCATATTCTCATCAAGATCATAGGGCGAGACACTCTCTGGGATACCCGTACCGCAATCATTGCTTATTTTGGCGGAGGCAAGGCGCACCTGGTGGGGACCGCAATCCGCAGCGGTCAGCGGAGCGTAGCAAACTTCGTCGTTGCAGAACTCGAAGCGGTTCCGCGGGGCACAGCAGCCACTGATCAGAGCCAGAGCGAGGGCGAACTTTGAAATTGGCGGGCCATACGATTTCCGCATTAATCCCTCCTGAATTCGTGGCGGTAGCCCCTCCCTGTTTGGCGAATGGGTGCTGTCTTGGATGGTTTCGGTTGTTCCGGTGATGCGGATTGAGCAAATCCCTCTATTTAGTGGCGTTGTAGCCATACTAGCAATTGTTACAGCGACCACACATCCGCCCTGTATCAGCTGAACAGCCTAGACCACCCCTCACTCGAATGCGTTCTCGATCGCTTGGTTATCTGGCATTGTAGCGGTACATGACGTCGCTTCGGAGTACGTACTTGCGCCGTTCGTCACCGGTTGGCCCTTGTGCCGGATTTGGTGAACAAAGAACAGTGCCATACCAGCATCGGGTTCAACGACGGCATTTTCAAATGCAGTTTGGCCGCCGTCAAAATCATCGTTGAGGTAGATCATGAAGGTAAGCCAGCTTCGTTCGCCGTTGGGACGCTCGTAGCACCCATCGTAATGCCAATCGAATTGTTGCCCAATGTCGTAGCGGTAGAATCGCAAGCGTTCGTTGAGACCGATTGGATGCCAATTGTCATTCCAGTCATCGACATATTCTGCGGCACGTTTCCAAAGGTCGCCAGCACGTTCTACGTCATCAATCATGACCCGTGTATTGTTGCGAACATCAGGGCGATGCTGAGGGCCAAACGCGGTGGTGATTGGCGCGGCAGCGTAACCAACGTCTTCAGTCAGTTGAATGTACGCGGCGCATTCTTCAGGAGTGAAGAATGCACTGACAGTGAAGATGGAATCGTTGATCCTGGTGAGACGTGTCATTTTCGCAGTCCAAGGAAGAAGACGTAATGTAATGATATGCGTTGAAAGCAGAGATTCGGGAGAGGACCGAGCCAGATAACGACCGTGTTGATCGATGCCGCAGTGATTGATTTCCCACCGTCAAAACGTCAGCTACCGCGGCTAGGTCCAACGCTTGGTTCCTGGTTTTCGAACCCGGCAACGAAGGCAGCAGTGTAGTCGATCGGGCAACGCGCCCGCAATCAGGTTTCGCGTGGTGTTGAGGTTTACGCATTGCGGACTTGCAGCGCCCACTAATTCCTAAACAAAGATTTATCGACAGTCGCCAGAATCTTCGAAGTCGTAGACATAGCGCTACCATCAAATCCTCCCACGCACTAGTCCAGCCACAACGTGGCGACATTTGCTTAGCCCCGGGTGAGCGTGGCGAGCTCCAAGCGAGCCAAGCGTAACCCGGGGTGATGATAGCGAATGGTTCGGCGGTGAGGGCTTAGGCCGCCATTTCAATTGTCATGGTTCGAACCGCAACATCAGCTACGGTGGCGATTGGTTTGTCGAAGGCGTCGTCGAGCAAGCGGTTTGGTCGCCCCAACACAGTCAATCGCTTGGCAGAGCAAGTATGTGTCGGCCTTTCAGGCCTTCCGCTGCCATGTCAACCGTCACCGGGGCCGCATCGGCCCCGGCTTGCTCCTAAGAGATGAACCGGCCGTCTGCCCTGGTCCCGCATGCCAAATAGTCGACCTGTAAAGTATGTTTGTCTTGAGCCAGGGTCGCTGGCGATAACGGCGGTCCCGGGGTTGACTTTACATCCAAGTGAACGACTACCGGAACTCTGGTCATCGCTTGGTTCCGGTCGCGGACGGTACTGAGCGAGTCCGCCGCGAAACGAACCCGCCATGCAAGTAGTCTAGCACGAAGCACATTCGCCAAGCAAGTAAGTTTCCACCCCGCCCTTCGCTCATCGTTCACCGCTTGTCGCTCACCGTTCCGGGCTCGTCCCGGCGGGAGCATGACTGGTTGGCTACCCTCCCAAGCCCACCAGCGCCGTGGACGAACGGTTGAATCAGCCAGCCGTTGGTCTCGTTCGAGTCCACCACATTCTTGTCGGCCAGCCTCACACTCATTGCGGACTCGGTCAAACGCCATCTAATAGACATCACCACCACTCGTCCGCCGATGCTGTCGTGGTCAACGGTAGCCCACCAGTCATCCTCCCGCCGGGACGAGCCCGCGCGGTGAGGAATTAGGCGAAGTAACATCGCCAACACTGGTCCGCTACGATCAAGAATTCACGAGCATGTCCAAGCACTAGAAAACGCGATCATCGTGGGCATCGAATTCAATCGCGTTCATGCGCGAATTGAACAATAGGCAACCGTCCGGAACGACGGCGTTGATCGATGCCGCAGTGATTGATTTCCCATCGTCAAAACGTGAGCTACCGCGGCTCGGTCCAGCGCTCGGTTCCTGGTTTTCGAACCCGGCAACGAAGGCAGCAGTGTAGTCGATCGGGCAAAGCGCCCGCAATCAGGTTTCGCGTGGTGTTGAGGTTTACGCATTGCGGACTTGCAGCGCCGATAATTCCGAAACAAAGATTCATCGACAGTCGCCAGAATCTTCGAAGTCGTGAGACATAGCGCTACCATCAAATCCTCCCACGCACTAGTCCAGCCACAACGTGGCGACATTTGCTTAGCCCCGGGTGAGCGTGGCGAGCTCCAAGCGAGCCAAGCGTAACCCGGGGTGATGATAGCGAATGGTTCGGCGGTGAGGGCTTAGGCCGCCATTTCAATTGTCATGGTTCGAACCGCAACATCAGCTACGGTGGCGATTGGCTTGTCGAAGGCGTCGTCGAGCAAGCAGGTTTGGTCGCCCCAACACAGTCAATCGCTTGGCAGAGCAGGTATGTGTCGGCCTTTCAGGCCTTCCGCTGCCATGTCAACCGTCACCGGGGCCGCATCGGCCCCGGCTTGCTCCTAAGAGATGAACCGCCGTATGCGGTCCCGCATGCTAGGTGTTGTGAGAGGGGTCCCGGGTAACCGGGCCCCTATCTCGATCGCTTGGTTCCGGTCGCGGATGGTACTGAGCGAGTCCGCCGCGAAACGAACCCGCCATGCAAGTAGTCTAGCACGAAGCATATTCGCCAAGCAAGTAAGTTTCCACCCCGCCCTTCGCTCATCGTTCACCGCTTGTCGCTCACCGTTCCGGGCTCGTCCCGGCGGGAGCATGACTGGTTGGCTACCCTCCCAAGCCCACCAGCGCCGTGGACGAACGGTTGAATCAGCCAGCCGTTGGTCTCGTTCGAGTCCACCACATTCTTGTCGGCCAGCCTCACACTCATTGCGGACTCGGTCAAACGCCATCTAATAGACATCACCACCACTCGTCCGCCGATGCTGTCGTGGTCAACGGTAGCCCACCAGTCACCCTCCCGCCGGGACGAGCCCGCGCGGTGAGGAATTAGGCGAATAACATCGCCAACACTGGTCCGCTACGATCAAGAATTCACGAGCATGTCCAAGCACTAGAAAACGCGATCATCGTGGCATTGAATTCAATCGCGTTCATGCGCGAATTGAACAATAGACAACCGTCCGGAACGACGGCGTTGACCGATGCTGCAGTGTTTGATTTCCCACCGTCAAAACGTGAGCTACCGCGGCTAGATCCAGCGCCTGGTTCCTGGTTTTCGAACCCGGCAACGAAGGCAGCAGTGTAGTCGATCGGGCAACGCGCCCGCAATCAGGTTTCGCGTGGTGTTGAGGTTTACGCATTGCGGACTTGCAGCGCCCGACTAATTCCGAAACAAAGATTTGTCGACAGTCGCCAGAATCTTCGAAGTCGTAGACATAGCGCTACCATCAAATCCTCCCGCGCACTACGTCCAGCCACAACGTGGCGACATTTGCTTAGCCCCGGGTGAGCGTGGCGAGCTCCAAGCGAGCCAAGCGTAACCCGGGGTGCTGATAGCGAATGGTTCGGCGGTGAGGGCTTAGGCCGCCATTTCAATTGTCATGGTTCGAACCGCAACATCAGTTACGGTGGCGATTGGTTTGTCGAAGGCGTCGTCGAGCAAGACGGTTTGGTCGCCCCAACACAGTCAATCGCTTGGCAGAGCAGGTATGTGTCGGCCTTTCAGGCCTTCCGCTGCCATGTCAACCGTCACCGGGGCCGCATCGGCCCCGGCAAAGGATGTGCCGGGCCCTCAGCCCTGGTCCCTCATGCACAAATAGTTGACCTGTAAAGTATGTTTGGTCTTGAGCCAGGAACGCTGGCGATAACGGCGGTTCCGGGGTTCGACTTTACATCCAAGTGAACGACGTACCGGAACTCCCGTTCATCGCTTGGTTCCGGTCGCGGATGGTACTGAGCGAGTCCGCCGCGAAACGAACCCGCCATGCAAGTAGTCTAGCACGAAGCATATTCGCCAAGCAAGTAAGTTTCCACCCCGCCCTTCGCTCATCGTTCACCGCTTGTCGCTCACCGTTCCGGGCTCGTCCCGGCGGGAGCATGACTGGTTGGCTACCCTCCCAAGCCCACCAGCGCCGTGGACGAACGGTTGAATCAGCCAGCCGTTGGTCTCGTTCGAGTCCACCACATTCTTGTCGGCCAGCCTCACACTCATTGCGGACTCGGTCAAACGCCATCTAATAGACATCACCACCACTTGTCCGCCGATGCTGTCGTGGTCAACGGTAGCCCACCAGTCACCCTCCCGCCGGGACGAGCCCGCGCGGTGAGGAATTAGGCGAATAACATCGCCAACACTGGTCCGCTACGATCAAGAATTCACGAGCATGTCCAAGCACTAGAAAACGCGATCATCGTGGCATTGAATTCAATCGCGTTCATGCGCGAATTGAACAATAGACAACCGTCCGGAACGACCGCGATGATCGATGCCGCGGTGATTGATTTCCCATCGTCAAAACGTGAGCTACCGCGGCTCGGTCCAACGCTTGGTTCCTGGTTTTCGAACCCGGCAACGAAGGCAGCAGTGTAGTCGATCGGGCAACGCGCCCGCAATCAGGTTTCGCGTGGTGTTGAGGTTTACGCATTGCGGACTTGCAGCGCCCACTAATTCCGAAACAAAGATTTATCGACAGTCGCCAGAATCTTCGAAGTCGTAGACATAGCGCTACCATCAAATCCTCCCACGCACTAGTCCAGCCACAACGTGGCGACATTTGCTTAGCCCCGGGTGAGCGTGGCGAGCTCCAAGCGAGCCAAGCGTAACCCGGGGTGCTGATAGCGAATGGTTCGGCGGTGAGGGCTTAGGCCGCCATTTCAATTGTCATGGTTCGAACCGCAACATCAGTTACGGTGGCGATTGGTTTGTCGAAGGCGTCGTCGAGCAAGCACGGTTTGGTCGCCCCAACACAGTCAATCGCTTGGCAGAGCAAGTATGTGTCGGCCTTTCAGGCCTTCCGCTGCCATGTCAACCGTCACCGGGGCCGCATCGGCCCCGGCAAAGGATGTGCCGGGCCCTCTGCCCTGGTCCCTCATGCACAAATAGTTGACCTGTAAAGTATGTTTGGTCTTGATCCAGGAACGACCGCGATGACCGAGGACGAACAATCGATCTTCCACTTGTTAAACCGCGCAAGTCGTCCTTCGGTGCACGGCATGGTTACGGCATTGGTCTCTTGCCAGTAGATGCTAGTTTTCAGATCTCGCCTTTTGCAATCGAATCACGAAGTCCTTGGCCTCAGGCGATGTTCCATCAAAGATAAATGCCCATTCGTTGCCGTTCTTTTCAATCTTGAAATCGCTCTTCCATGTTTTGCCATCCGGCGAATCTCCGGTTCCCTTTCCGCTAACGCATTTGTCCGCGTATGTTAATGTCCGATTTCCTCCGTCGGTCCTGAATCCGAGGTTGGTGACGTGTTCCTGAATTCGATCATAACCCATTAGCGCCGTTATCTTGCTCGGTTGGCCGCCCACGTTGTACTCCTCGTGGATGATCAGGCATTGGTTTCCGGGCGCCCAAGAGGCTGTCCATTTGACTGGAGTTTTCTCACCGTCCAACTCGAGAGAACCCTTCCAGACCCCAACGTAAGCGTTGAATTCTTTGCGGACCGATTCCGGCAGAGAGTCTTGCGCGTGAATATTGGCCTGGATCATAAACATCACCGAAAGAACGAGCATGCTTCTAAGCATCGTGAGTCTCCGTCGTAAAAGTGCCGTAACTTCGGCCATCACGGAGGACGGCCAGTGTGGTTTCCATTCGTAAACGCGCCGTGCCGCCACTCCCGTGCATGGCCCGGTTCGCCCCTTTCAGTCAGGTGACGCCAGTATTTGTACTTGGAACAAGCCCTTTTTCCGATCCTGCCATTCCACGATAAACTTGACTGGAATGTCTCCGGAGTCGGTGTGAGCGACACATTCTCCATGTCGGACGTTGGCGGTGCTGTCGTAGCTCAGTTCCCGATGTCCATCAATTGATTTCGTTGCGGCACCAACAGGCGTACTGCGAATGACCTGTTCAAGTAACTGCACAACCTCGCGACTGTTGCATGAAGGTAATTCCGGTTCCGGCAGTCGCACTTGGAACAATCCCTTTTTCTGGTCCTGCCATTCCACGATAAACTTGACTGACATGTCTCCGGAGTCGGTGTGAGCGACACATTCTCCATGCCGGACGTTACCGGTACTGTCGTAGCTCAGTTCCCGATGTCCATCAATTGATTTCGTTGCGGCACCAACAGGCGTACTGCGAATGACCTGTTCAAGTAACTGCACAACCTCGCGACTGTTGCATGAAGGTAATTCGGGTTCCGGCAGTCGCACTTGGAACAATCCCTTTTTCTGGTCCTGCCATTCCACGATAAACTTGACTGGAATGTCTCCGGAGTCGGTATGAGCGACACATTCTCCATGCCGGACGTTACCGGTACTGTCGTAGCTCAGTTCCCGATGTCCATCAATTGATTTCGTTGCCGCACCAACAGGCGTACTGCGAATGACCTGTTCAAGTAACTGCACAACTTCCGTGCTGCTGCATGAGGGGAGTCGAACTGGGATGAGCATCGAAGCAACAAATGGAGCGGCAACGTAAAATACCGCAACCAAGAGAGCCACAAAACCGAGATTTGGAGCGATGAACGCGCTCCGACGAAAGAACGCAAGTGGGTAGACGACAATCCACAGCGCCAACATACCTACGAAGAGGAGCCCTGCGCTTTCACGTTTCCGTCCTTTCAAGTCCACTTTTCCGAGGCGACTCGCGTCAATCGCAACCAAAGCCGCTGTCGTAAATACCATTGCGGTACTGATACCCAACGCGACGGGAAAAGACGCGACGAAACACAGCATTACGCCCGAGATAATCGGCAGGATTAGCGCAACGCTGACCAGTCCCAAGCCCGATCGAGGCATCGCAGGAGGATCTGTCGATTCGATGTTTGCGCCAACGTCAGACATGTACGTGCCTTTGGGATTCTGTGGTGTCAGGTACCAACTGTGTGAAGGGGCGAACGATTTACTTATCCCAGGATGCCATGAAGAATAAGCTACTTATCAACAAAATTCTTACGCAGTGATGGGAACTTATCGCCCTTGGCCCCAACACTGGGCTAATTTCGTGGATTGGGCAAGCTGTGTCAAGGAATTCTTGTGAAAGGGATGCCATTCGGCTCCCCGTCGCTGTGGTTCCGCCCCTCCCTGCCGAAAGTGACGTCGAAAATGACGCAACTTTCGGCGAGAGGGTGAGTTGCGATAAAAGCAAGGTGGCGATCAGCGAGAAGAGTTAGATATAATCAGTTTTCAGGTTTCCAAGTTGCCGTGGCTGGGTGGCCATTCAGCCTATCCAAGGCCCACCTTACCGGCAGGGCAGACAACAATCAGATCGACCGCCTTTGCCTATGCTCAAGAAAATTACCATCGAGGAGATTGACCAGCTGCTTGACGAACTGGAGCAGCTGGCCAATCCGAGCTCATCTCGGCAGCGTTTTTTTGATGCCGTGCTCGAACGCTTGGGCTATGTGTTGCATGCTGCGGGCACGGCGATTCTGTTCCGGGCCGCCTCGCAGCAGTGGATCGTCGTCGCCCACAGGGGCGAGCGGCCCGCGCAGCAATTCGCAGACCTGCCACAACCTGCCCCGCAACAGGTGGACTATCTGTGCTCAGCCGATAGGCGGATGCTGGCGGTTCCGGCGCGTCGCGGCGGGCGGTACCCACGCATGGCACCGTGGAGCCCTGTGTGTCGCCTTCGAGCAGCCACTGCCGACCAGTGAGATGGAAGAGGTGGTCCAGCTGTGCCATGCCTTTGTGGAAGTCTTGGCCATGCGCCAATGGTTTGAACAGGAAGACCTGTTGGACGACAAGTGGCTGAGCTTTCAGCAATCCTTGGCAGGTTTGGCCGCCGGACAATCGATGGAAGAGAGTGCCTATACAATCGTCAATGATCTAGCCGTGCTGCTCGCCGCGGACCGGGTCTCGCTTGCACAGCGACAGCCATCCGCCAAGACTCGAGTGCTGGCCATCAGCGGAGTGATCAAGCCGGAGCCGTGCGCGGCCCGCGTACTGGCCATACACAGGCTGTGTGCCCAGGCAATTGAGCAGGGAAAGCCGTTAACGGAACACGTTGCATTTGGCTCTTCCACAGCGGCAGGCCCAGCGACGACCGAGACCGGATTCCAAAACTACGTTTGCATTCCCATCGCCAGCTGGCCGAGTTCGGGAGAGGCAGTATGCGACAGCGGGTTGCTGCTGGAATGGCAGGACTATGAAGCCTATCTGCGGGGCTGCAGCCTGCTGAACTATATTTTGCCGGCCTTCACGATTGCCTGGCGACAGCAGCAGCGGTGGAATAGCCTGCCGAAAACCCTGCGGAAGTTGTTAACCATCCGGCGCTCTAGGACGCCCAGTAGTTGGCGAGCGTCCAGTGTGCGTTGGCTGGCGGTAGCGGCTGGATTGGTGCTGGCCGCATGGGCGTTGAACATGCCTACCCGGTTGCGTATCGAAGCCCAGGGAACCTTGCAGCCGATCGAGCAGAGGGTTGTATTTGCAGCCCTGGATGGCGTTGTGCAACGGGTGTTGGTAGATGATGGACAAGCGGTTCAGCGGGGGCAAACTCTGTTGGAGATGCGTTCGCCCATGCTGGAAATTCAGATCGAGGAGACGCTGGGTGAAATCGAAACCAACGCCACAACTCGCGACGGATTGAATGTTTTGGTCAATCAATTGGGCAGCCAGCCGGAGGTGGATGTTACCAGGCTCAGTCGGCTGTCGTCGGAGATCCAGGAATTGGAGTCCAAGTTAATCACGCTCAAGAAGAAGCACATGGCCTTGACCGAGCAGCGTGAAAAACTGGTCATTCAAGCGCCCATCGCTGGTGAGATTGTCGCGAGGCAAATACACCGTTACCTGGATGCACGCCCGGTACAGCGCGGTGATGCCCTCCTGCGAGTCGTCGATCTAGCCGGGCCTTGGCAATTGGAATTGGAGGTTGCCGATCGTGATTCGGGCTACGTCCGAGACAAGCTCCTTGCGAGCACACAGGCCTCGGCCGAGTCCGCTGGTAATCAGGCTGATAACAGCCGGATCGGTGCGGTTCCGCTGGCTAGCGAGCGGGAACTACAATTTGTATATACCGCCCAGCCAGATATCCAGCGCTCGGCCCAGGCGACGTGGCTGGCCACAGCGGCACGCAACCCTCTCAGTCAAGGCATGATCGTGGATCTGATGGCTGAGGTTGAACCCGTCGATGCGGCCGCGGGTTATATGGGGGCCGGCGTGGTCGCCTATGTTGACTGCGGCCAGCATCCATTTTGGTTCGTGTGGACCAGGCCATTTATCGAAGCCATCCAGCGTCGGATGTGGTTCTAGGCTTTGTCCCCAAAGGGGTCTGACCCGGGTCTGACCCTTTGGAGGCGAGTCGAATTTACACCTTTTTTTTTTGGCCGCGCCGGAGAGGGTCAGACCCCTTTGGGGACGAAGCCTAGAATCCATGTTTTCGCGTATCAATCCACAGGACGAAGAGGTAACCATGGGCATTCAGCTCTCTCAAAAGTTGTTGATCGTTCAACGGGCCCAAATCAACCTCCGAATTCTTTGGCTAACCTTGCTTTGTTGTATGTATCTAATCTGTTTTCTCGGCTGGCCTGCTCTTGGCATGGAGCCGGATCCAGCGGAAGTATTTGCCGTTGAAAACGCGCTGCTCAAGACCATTGAATCGACCAGCCTGGCTGCGGAAGTAGCCGGAAATATCGAGCAGTTGTCGGTGGTGGAAGGCGATCATGTGCAAATCGGCCAGCCGCTTGGCAAGATACGCGATAGCGCTGTTCGCTTGCAGGTCCAACGGGCGGAGATTGCTCTGGCTTTGGCCACAAAGAAGCAGCGCAGTGATATTGATTTGCGGCTTGCACGGGAACGGGCGGCGGTGGCGGAAAACGAACTGCAGCGCCACGAAAACGCCAATGCAACTTTCGAAAACACCTATGGTCCCAAAGAAATTGATCGGCTGCGGCTGATCGCCTCCAGTGCACAATTGGAGATTGAGCGGGCGGCCTATGAGCGAGAGCTGTTGGAGCTTGATAGGGCCTTGGCCGAAAACGACTTGCTGCAAGCGCAAGAACTGTTGGAGCGACACCAGATCCAAGCCCCAGCCATGGGCGTGGTAGTGGCCCTCAAACGCCGTATTGGCGAGTGGGTTGAGCCGGGCACGGATGTCTTGCAAATTGTCAAGATTGATCGCTTGCGAGTGGAGGGTTTCTTGAGTTCGGCCGCCGTCAACCGCGACCTGTCCCAGGCGAGCGCCCAGGTGAAAGTTCTGACCGAGGCCGGCGAGCAGCAGCTTGAGGGCAAGCTGAGTATTCATCAGCCCCGATATCAATCCCGTCGATCGACGCATACGCGTCTTTTTGGAAATCGACAATGCGACGGCCAGCCTACGTCCAGGCATGCCTGTTGAAGCAAGCTTGACGCTTGGTGCCAAATTGAAAACGCCAGCGGCTGCAGCCGACAACACGAGCTCGCTCATAAAAGAACAAACGCCATGAGTTCGGTGGTTGGCGATACGCTTCTCCAGACCTTTGTCAGGCTGCGGCCAGATATAGAGTGGTCCGAGTTTACCAGAGGCAGCGGCAACCGCCGCGCTTGCGTGGCCCGCGATCCCATTTCGCTGGAGTATTTCTATTTTAGTCGACAGGAATATTCGATCGCCGAATTGTTGGATGGCACCCGCAGTCTGAGCGAGATCCTGCAATTGCCTGCGGCGAGCTCGGTAACTCGAGAATGGTTGTTGAGCTTCATACACAAATTGGATAGCGCGTGTTTGACCCTGGCCCGCGGTCCGGCCCGCAGCGGACGGCGGCTGTGGTTGGCTCGTTGTCGCCAGCGTCGCCAAGAAGCCTGGCAGCGTTGGTTGAACCCATTGTTTGTGCGGTATCAAGCTGTTCGATCCCACTCGGCTGCTGCAAGTTCTAGCACCGATAGCGCGTTTGATTTTTAGCACCACCTTTGTCGTGCTATGGTGCGTAGGTTTGTTGCTGGTGGCTGGCAGCGCGGCATTGCGTCTACTGCAGGCGCCCGAGAGCCTGAGCGCTGTTTGGACAGGTGTAACCGCCGAACGCGCTTTGGGGTTAGCCGTCCTGTATGCGTTTGTTAAATCGCTGCACGAATTGGGGCACGCGTTGGCGTGCAAGAAATGGGGAGCCGAATGCCATGATATTGGGTTCCTGTTGCTGATCTTTATGCCTTGCTTGTATTGCGATACCTCGGACTGCTGGAAATTGTCGAGCTCATGGCGGCGGGCGTGCATTGCCGCGGCGGGCATCTATGTCGAAGTCAGCTTGGCCGGAATCGGCGCGGTCGTGTGGCTCATGACATCCCCGGATAGTATGTTGCATTGGTTGGCGGCCAATATGATGTTGATCTGCTCGGTTAGCACAATTCTTGTGAATGCCAATCCACTGCTGCGATACGATGGGTACTACATCCTGTCCGATATTTGGGGAGTACCCAATTTGCATGAGCAAAGTCGCGAAGCGTTAGGGGCGACGTGCATTGCCTTGGCTACGGGCAGACCGCTGACAGGCGGTAGCTGGGACGCTTCGCCCGGTTGGTTATCGACCTACGCCCTGGCCGCCTGGTTGTATCGTCACTTTGTGTTGTTCGTCATTGCCTGGGCGGTCTGGTCGCTGTTCGATAACTTGGGTCTCGCCTTGTTGGGTGCCTCGTTGATTGCCTCACTGCTGTTGGGCGCGGTGCTGGTAAATGTGCGTGGTGTCGCTGGCTGGAACAGACAGTTGCGGGCCGCGGGCGGCCCGCGAGCTTCACGCGCCGCACTGGCCCTGGTGCTGCTTGGTCTACTGGGTCTAGCGCTGTTTTACATACCCTGGCCGACCCATGTATCCAGTCGCGGTGTGGCGACTTATGCGCGATTGACTCCCGTATACGCCGAGCAAGCGGGTCGCCTCGTAGAATTCCAACCACCAGGCAGCCTGTTGGCTGCTGGCAGCCAAGTTGCCCGCATCGAATCCGATGATTTGGAGCTGGAGTTGCAGGAGACGCAGGCTAGTGTCGCCTTGCTCGAGCAACGCATTGTGCAGCTCCGCGGACGGTTGGTGGATGATGACTCCGCCGCACGTGAACTGGCAACTGTCATGGAAGAGCTGTCCAAGGCCCGCGATCGCCTAAGAATACTTGCGGTCGAAGAGGACTCATTGATTTGTCGTGCGCAGCGCACGGGAGTGCTGCTTGCTGGCCAGCCCAGGCCACAGAACACGCTCACCGATTTGCCAGATCAATATGCTTCAAAGCCGATTCTCGCGTCGGAAAATATTGGCTGCTTTGTACCTCGCGGCAGCCTGCTGGGCTGGATCATCCCCGAGGAGAATGCTAGTCCTTCACGGGAAGCCTTGGAAGTGATCGCCTATGTGGACGAACGCTATGCGCAGCGATTGGCTATAGGCATGCCCGCGGTATGTCGCTGGGATTGTGATCCCAGCAGTGCGCGCTCTGGAGTGATAACACGCATCGCGCCCGAGCCGATCTCAGAGATACCCGAGGCACTATTGGGTGATGAAAGTATTGCCTACCGTGTTGCAGGCGAGGCCAAACTATTACCGCTCACTGCGCACTATGAAGTACAGTTGAGTCTCGATACTCAACCGAGCAACGTTAGCCACCAAGGACTGGCGACCGTGCACTTCAAAACCGCGCCGCAAACTGTGATGCAATGGCTATGGCGATTTTTGTCACAGAGTCTTCGTCCTCAATCGTAGCCACGGTGGTCGGGCGGTACGGCAGTGGCCCCAGTAGCCGCAAGCGCGCTGAGCGCACGTCCGCAATGCAAGTACGCATTTGCTACAGCCGAAGTGCGTTAGTACACAGTTCCTGACGGAACCGGGTGCTAACGCGTTGCGGCTGATTCGGGAACTTAATTTCGGACGGTCCCTGTGCTAAGGTTTGGCGGGCTGGGGGTAGCCAAGCGGACAGGATCTTCCGAAAGCCAGGCGAACTGACGATTGGCGGTATCGCTTGAGATCAACGTCTTGCCATCTGGAGTGAATGTTAGACTTTGGATATCGGCGCCTGCATGCCCTTCGAGACTGAACAGTTGGTTAGCCCCAAACAATGCCAGGCTAGGGGCGGCAAAGTGAATCTGGATGGCTCCCCTACCGCCGACAGCAAAAATGCCTTCGTTTGGTGAGCAAGCGAGGACGCTGCTACCCTCGGGTAAGCGTGCCGTGCGCGGCGGATCATCGGAGGCAGCGCCCGACATCGGCAAGTATTCGATCTGAGCGTCGCCGTTTTCTTCCTGGGTATGGATCATGACCCATTGAAGACTGGCTTTGGAAGGGTCACTCCACGGTTCGACGAAGAAGTGCACATCGCGGACGGCGGTCGGAGATTGAACATTGCCAAGCCTGCGCTCGTCCGAGTCGGAGCGGAGCAGTACCGCACCGTCCGCCATGACCGTAACCAAATCTCCCCGTGCATTCCAAGCCCCGCACAGAGCTGACGGAATCGTAGAAATCACGGTGCCACGCTCCGCGTTGGCGATGAGCAGTTCTCTGTTTCCCTGTTGGTTGCTGGCAGTCAGCAACAGCTTTTGGCCATCGGGCGACAGCTTTAGCTCTGTCGTGCTGGCAGGGGCTAGCGTGAGCGCCTGCCAGGACCACTGTTCTTGTTGTAGATCTGCTCGCCACAAGGCACCGCCATCGAGTAGCGTAACAATCCGATCCGCCTGGCGATTGCCATCCGCGTCGAGTGCATCTGGTCTGCCAAATACGTGGGCTAGCCCTGCGGGGCCTACCTGATAGACGGTACCACTGGCGGTTGCCAGGTAACTCTTATCTCCAACGCATCGCGTGGCCACGATCAATGAATCTGCCACAGGAATCTGTTGGACTGGCTGTCTGTCGAAGGCAGGCGTTTCTCCGTCGTTCAGAATCACGGTGCCCCGCACAACTTGATCGACCTTGGTGGCTTGAATCTCGCCTGCTTCTTGAGGGAAAGCGATCCGTGCCAGGCGAAGACGATGCTCACTGCCGGGGAAACGAATGCCCAGGAATACCAAGTTATACTGACCCTCGCTGCGAACTTTTAAATCGACTTGCCACCGCGAGGACAGGCGGAGTGTCGACCCTGCGCTAGCCTGCGCACCATCGCGACTATTGAAATCTATTTTCAAGCGAGCCAGGTCTTGGGAATGCAGGTCGTGGCCTACCGACAACTGTGAGTTTTCCCAAACGAATTCCGTGATTCTACCCGACTCCCAGATCATGTAGAAGCGTTTGCCATCAGGCGACCATTGCCCAGTCAGCGGCATCTCGTCATCCGATCGCAGGCTGCCATTTCGAGGATCTGAGTAATCGATGCGGTAACCCGGATTATCTTGGCCTCCGTTGGCCTGGGTGGTATCCAGCATACCTGCCGCACCGTTGCTCTTGACGGTGATCATCAGTTGCTTTTCCAAGGGGTGCACCACACCAAAGTAGCTGCCTACATTCGGATTGGCATAAACGACTTGACCAAGACTGTTGGCTTGCTTGACCAAGGTTTCACCATTCCGCGCATAGAGAATCTGCTGGCCTTGCGCGGCCAAGGAAAGCTGAAGCTCGGTGGCCGACTCCTCGATCCAGCGATCAAGCATGTTGCCCGATAGCAGATCCCATTTGCAAACCTCCCAGGACCTGAGTGGTTGGGCGGTTGTCAGTGCCTGGTCGGTGTCGGGTAGCAAGGCAGACGTCACCAGGATTCCGGCAGCCTCATCCAGGGCCATATCGGTAAAGACGGCTCCGGGAGAATGCCCAATGTAGCTGAAAGTGGCAGCTGGCATGCTCGCATCTGGGATGATGGAGGAGGTAACAGGCAAGGCTTGGCCGGTCAGCAAGCTCCATGAGTCCAGGGTGCCGTCACGGTGAACCGAGACCGCCCGCTGCGAATCCTGCGAGGCGACAACTCGAATCACCGGGGACGCATAGTTCAGGTCATTACCGGCTTGATCGATGCGCTGTAGTTGCTGCCGTTGCTTCTGTCGCGGTACATCCCAAACAATGGCGTTTCCATCCAGGCCGATACCCAGCACCAGTTCCGGGGAAAACATAAAGTCCGCACCGGCCAGGTTTTCAGGAATGCCTGCCAAAGTGGTATTCAGTTGCCAGCCAGATAGTTGTTCCGGTGAGGCTTTCCAAACATGGACGATGGGCTCTTGGGCAATGCTCAGCATGGCCTGGCCGTTTTCATGCACGCGAATGGTCTTGATGGGCGAAGCATGGGTATGCGGTAAGATCTCACGAAAGGCTGGCCCAACCTGCGAGCTTTGCGGTGACAGTTTGGTAGTGAAGAGGCGTCCACTTTCGGTACCCAGAATCAAGTTGCCGTCGGCGTAGGCAATGGCGCTTAGGCTTTCCCGGGCGAATTCGCTGTCGATTGGAATATCAAAGGTCATCAAGCCGCTGGGTGCTTGACCCTCGCCAGCAGGCTGAGGGCCCAGGTGGATGGAATGCACGTCCAGGTGGCCATCCAGTTCAGTCAAGAGCAATGCCCGCGAGGCATCCAGCAAATGCATCGAATGCAATCGTCCGCGAATACTCATCAGCTGCCTGGGCGGAGCTTGATGCCAATCGCTGTCCGCACGCGACCAGACCCAGAGACCGCCATTGATACCTCCGACGAGCTGCTGGTCGGTCATCAGCAGGGATTGCAGCGATGCGGCGGCAGGCAGTCCTGATTGGCCCTTCTGCGCCACAAAGGGTTCGGGTTGTGCCCCCGGTTCCGTCAGCTTGAGTCGGTAGAGCGACCTGTTTTCATCCCCGGTGCCGCGGACCAAGGCATAAACCAGTTCATCGCCCGCGGGGGCCAGACTGATGGCAGCAATGGGCACTGGTGTGGCTAGGGTTCGCAATAGTTGTGGTTTACCATCATCGAGAGACAGGATATGCAGCAGGCCTGCTGGGAGACCACTGCTTTCATCGACGGCTGCAGCAGCCCCGATATTCGCCTGTGAGGAAAAGGACACTGCATGCACCTGGCCCAGTGATTGGCTGGCGAGCAAGTCGCTGTTGCTCAGGAGTTTCACCCGTTCGACCGCCCAGTTATCGAACTCGGGTTGCTTGGCTTGGGCATTGAGCGCCGCGTAAGATTTTTGGTCGACCAGTTCTCGCAGGCTGTTCGTGGCTCCGCCAATATCGCGTTGTTTAACCTGGCCGAGTGACAGGGCCAGTTTTGATTGATAGCTCCCCAGTTCGACTTCTGCGGTTCGCTCCTCAGCCACCTTTTGTGCGGCCAGGGCTTTGGCTTGTTCGGTCTTGGCGGCCACCTCGGCGATGAGTGCGCGTTGCTCCTCGGCTTTGGCTTTCTCGGCTTCGATACGAGCGGTTTCCTCGGCCGCACGAGCGTTTTCAGCTTCGGTGGTAGCCCGTTGCTCCTCGGACATGGCCAACGCGGTCTGCTGTTCGGCGCGACCCCATTGCAGCCAGGCGAATCCAGCCAAGCTGGAGGATATCGCCAATCCGCCCAGGATGACGGCTGCCAGAACCTTTCGCAGAGCTTTGAAGCGGCCCTCGCGTTCTTCGGCGGTGGCTTTGGCTTTTGCGGCTTTGGCATGCAGTTCAGCTTCCTCAGGCAGGCTGCAGTCCAAGGACTGAAGGCACAGGTCAAAGTCGCCTTTTGCAAAGGCGCACTCGCCGTAGGCTAGACGAGCGCTGGCCAGCCCAGCGAGGGCAGCGCTATTCTCCGGCCAGAGTTCCACCGCATCTTGAAAGCCAAACACCGTTCGCGAAAATGCTTCGTAATCCTTGGATTCAATCGCCTTGGCAAGCATCGAGTCGGAGCGTTTTGCCAGCTGAATACTCTCCGCATGCCGGCGATATTCGCGAATCGCATCTTGCATGGCTTCCACGGTTTGGTAGCGGTCGTTGGGGTCATCGCGCATGGCCCGCAATGCTATATCCAGCAGCGGGTCATCGATGGCCAACGGCAGAATGACATTCTTCTGTGCGGCGGCAATGCACTCAAATACCGTTCGCCCGGGATGCGGTGGATGGCCGGCGATAATTTGGTAGAGGATCGCGCCGAGCAGATAAATATCGCTCCGCGGACCGATCAGCAGAATGTTGTGGTCAGCCATTTCGGGAGCCATCCAGGGCGGCGAGCCAGCCCCGGTAAAACTCTCTTTGCGGCTCAGGTCGACTGCGCAACCCCAGTCCGTTACCAGTACTTCACCAAACGGGCCGAGCATGACATTCTCAGGTTTTAGGTCCCGATGAATAATCCGCTTTTGATGCGCAAAGGCCATGGCATCGGCGACCTTCATGAGGATCTCAAGATTGTCCTCACGATCTTTGCTGGCGATCACATCTTTCCACTCGGTACCGACGATCATTTTCATCGAGTAGAACAAGACTTCGTTGCTGACCCCCACTTCGTAGATGGGCACGATATTGGGGTGATCCAACTTGCCCGTGATTTGGGCCTCATAGAAGAATTTCTTCTTCTGTGAGTTGATGGTCGCAGAGGTGCTCTGGCCCATCGAGGGTTGAATCATCTTGATGGCAACCTCGCGGCCAATGGCTTTCTGATGGGCTTTCAGGACGACTCCCATTCCGCCTTGACCAAGAAAGCCTACCAAGTTGTAGTCGGCCGTATCAGCATCCCCATGGCGACAGGCAACGGAAATACAGTCCTGCACACGGGCTCGCTTCTCAGGCAGGCTGGGCGACTGGGTGTTGATACTGCCGGCGATATCAATATTGGCGTCGACTCCTAGCACGCGTTTGGCAACCTGGCCAAATACCGAATCGGTTGCCAGGGCGTCATTGCCTTTCAACGTATGCATTGGGCTATCGCTGGAGTCTGCCGCCCCCCGCCACAGCCGCTTGAGCCGCCCTACGGTGCCCGATTCCCCGCTGGACCGAAAGTTAATCGTCCGCGATCGATCGCCGTCTGGCTGGCGATTTTTCTTTCCCGCTTTCCCACGGGCGTGATCTTCCAAAAAAATCGTAGCATCGGCATCGATCGGAAACTGAACTGAATCCACGGTATCTTCTAGGTTTGACGCCGGGCTGGGCAAATGTCGGGTGGAGTCCACCGAATCTGAGATGAGAGGCATGCCGAGGGTGCCACCCACCTTGGCAGCCGGCTTTTCAGCTGGGGGCGAAGCTGGTGGTTGACCAGCTTCATGTGGGTTGGTCGATTTTGCAGGCTGGCTGGGCAGGGCGGTTCCAAAAGCGCCTCGGGCTTGGACCGAATCAACCGTGTCTTGCACGTCCTCGGCTGCCGGAAACTCTCGCGTGGCGTCGTATGCATCGTCCTCGTCATCTGTTTCGGCCTGCCCCTGAGCCGAAAAATCTTGCGTTGCATCAACGGCTTCGAGCGAATCGGCCGCCTCTTCCGCAGCCAAGAAATCGCGGGTGGCATCCACGGCATCCGGTTCCTCGCTTAGCGCTCCTGGCAAATGGCAGGTGGCTTCCACGTCGTCGCTGGCATCCTGGACTTCGGCTAGGTCGCGGGTTGCATCGATCGGGTCGAGATCCTCGGCCAGCGCCGGCGGAAAATCACGTGTGGCATCCAGCGTGTCTGCAGTGTTTTCGTTATCCAGCGGTGCCGCAAAATCTCGCGTGCTATCTGCTGCCCCCTGCACCTGTGTACCGCCAGGAGCACTTTCGATGATTTGACCACACCCCGGACAATGGCTAACGCCACCGCGAATTGGCTGATGGCACCTGGGACACTTACTCATCAAACTCTCCAGTCAGTCCACGGGGGCAGCAAGACACGGATTTTTGGTTTCGAAACGAGACATTGGGTTGCAACAATCCATGAGGTTTGTTGTTAGGTTGGACGACGGCCTTGCCTGCGGCGGCTTCGACGGGCACGGCGGCTGAAGTCTCGCGTGGCGGTTGTCGACGCTGTCGTATCTGGGGTCTGCGCTGCGTATGTGGTGTCTGTGCTTGAGCGAATGCGGCCGCGGATCATCCACAACGAGCCCAGCAGCAGGCTCGACGAGGCCAAGCGGGACACTCGCATTTCCCGCGAGGAATTTCCGAGATTGGATTCCAGATTCCCCGATTGGTCGTTGGGTAAAGGCACCGACGGTGTTGCCGAATCCATGCTGTCATCACTGGGGACGAAGGGCTCGAGTGTCGGCAGTTCGCCTTGTGGTTCAGGTAGGCCAGGTTCGGGCTGTCCCTGACCCTCGGGCCAGTCGCGGATGCCAAATACATCGAGTACGGTTTGAGTGCCGTTGCCATCCTCACGGATGATCGCATAGGCTCCGCTGGGCTGGTTCGGGTTCTTCTGCAGGGATGACTTTTCGCGCTGAATATCCTCGCGCGTGGGCGTCTCTCCAGCTGTCTTGGGCTCGATAATCTTGCGGCTGGCTTGGCTTTCACTATCGATGCCGTTTCGCAGTACCTCCTCAAAGCTGGGTAGTTCTGCGGCGTCGACCTGACCATTCAGGTTGGCATCGGTGTAGTCCACACGGTAAATGGCCACAACCACATTTGACTGGGGTGGTGTCTCCAATTCGATCTGTGGTGGTGGCTGTTGGGGCACGGGCTCGATCAGCAGCTGCAGAGGCTGCGGAACATACTCTGCAATCACCGGAAAGACAGGGTCGACCGGCAGTGGAAGTCCGCCTTCGGCGCCATCGGTGATGACATTCAAGACCTCGTCAAAGGCTGAGGTATGGTCGATAAAGCGACCATCGGCATCTGTTGAGAAAAGGAAAAAGTCCAATGAGCGACGAATGACGACATCGGTTGGCAGCTCTTGGTTGGAATCCAAGAAAGCTGGATTAAAAGCGTTGTCTCGCGCGAACAACGTGGCCTGTGAGGCAGGGATGGCCGCTTCGCCACCCAGGCCGGGCGCCAAAGAATAGCCATTGCTCGCAACCTGAGCGATGTCACCCTGCGTATCGAATAACTCAAAACCTCCGTCGGCGTAATGCACGACACTTAAAAAGCCCCGCTCGCCTGCATTCCCAAACTCCATCGACACGCGTTGATTGACATGCCGCGTATTGTTCTCACCAGCATATTGGCTGATGACCGTACGCGTCGTCAGCGGGTTCATCAATTGTCCAGCGTCAAAGGCTCCTGCCTGAAACTGCAGGTCATTGACGCGTTGGGTGAGGTCTGGGTTACCCGCCGCAAGAGTCGTGATGTTGCCGTTTAGATTCAGATTCTTACCGGAGATCAGCACGATCCCGGGATCCGCTCCGCCCCGTGTCGTCACCAGTTGAATATCGCCGCTGATGGTTAGATCACTACCGGCAGTGGTCTGCACGTAGATACTTGGGGCCGCTCCTTGGGCAAAGATGACAGGGGCGCCCTGTGACGCGGCAATCTCCAAGTCGCCAGCATTTCTCAGGAACAATGCATAGCTGTCGTCAAACCTGGTCTGAAATCCAAACATATCCTGAAGCGTTGCAAAGTCAGGCGTGTCTCCCAAGGGCTTGGACGGCAGGCTGGTTGTCTTCCCACTTGTATGACCCAGTTGTCCAAGCACGGCCTGTCCCGCCGCATTGGCCGCACTATCCTGCCAGCTGGTGTTGGACAGCCTGGCATTGAGTGAATTGGTCAATTCGGCCGACATGCTGTTGAGGCTGGTGTTCGGCAGGTGCGCGAACGTAGCGGCTTGCAGCGTTAGCCGGTCGGCACTGATGTTCGAATTTCCGCTAGCGGCGATATGCCCACCCAGGCTGGTCAGGCTGATGTTGGCAGGCGTACTCATGGTCGACAGGATTTGAATATTACCGCTCGCCGTGGCAATCAACTCGCCGGACTTGGTAGAAATGCTGTCGGCGATGCGCATGTCGCCCGCAGAGGTGATGAGCATATTGCCTGAGTCGCTGGTCAGCGGGGCATTGATGTTGATGCCGTCCACCTGTGGAGCCAGCGCGTCGCGCGCATTATTCAAGGCAAGCAGTGAGAGCGTTCCCGTGCCGCTGGTGTGCAGCCCTACGTTGATGCTGATGTCATCGCCGGCTTGTAAATCAAGGTAACCGCTTCCGCTCTCAAGACCCGCGTTAACGATGATATCACCCAAGGCTAGCAAGGTTATAGGGCTGGTACCTTGCGTGGCGATGCTGAGCCCATCTCCGTCCTGTCCATCATTGGCCAACACAGAGCCAGCCAGCGAGACAATGGAAATGGAGTTGCCCGCGGTGGAAGTGATGTCGTCCAGGGACGCAAAGCTTGCCGCTACCACTGGCTCTAGTGTCCGCGAACTGTTGAAGTGTGCCCGCTGTACTTGGACGCTCGCCGCGCCACCCTGCACATGGTCGATAGCTACGTCATCCGCTTCCAGGATTTCTATTCGACCGGCGGCCTGCGCGGCCAGAACGTCAGCTTGCGTGTTGATCTGAATCGAACCCGAGCCATTGCCGTCGGCGTCAGCTACGACTTTCAAGCGATGGGCTGTAACCATTGCCGTGCTGTTAGCCGATCGTACATCTTCTGCAGCCTCGATGGAAACGGCATCGGCCACCAGTTGTCCGGCAATCAACGTGCCGCCACTGCGGATCAGCAGCACTTCGCCCGCTTGCAGACCGGAGGTTCCCGTCATCTGTAGGTCTTGGCCCGCGAGCAACACGACGTCACCTGCGGTTGCCAGTTGGCCTGACTGAAGGATATTCTGGCCTGCCACCAAGCCGATGTCTCCGCCCTGGCTAGTCAGGGAAGCGTCCAACGTAATATTGGACTGAGCGTATAAGAGAATGTCGCCATTGCCGGTGCTCATGCCAAAGCTGTCTGCGTCTAAGCCGTCTGACAAGCTGATAAAACCAGACGACGCGGTCACATACACACTGCCCTGTCGCGTGGTGCGCACATCATCGCCGAGCAGGACGTTATCAGCTGCGATCACAGTGATGTTTCCACCGTTGGTCGTGATGCCCGTTGTCGTCACAATGCTGCTCAGTGCTCCACTGCCGGGGTGCGCCTCAAGCAACACATCGCCGGCTGCCGTAGTGGAAATTCCCAAACCATCGCTATCGCGGCCATCATTCACGTAGATTGAGCCGTTATCGGCAACGATCTTTACCGGTCCCCCAGCGCTGATGTCGCTCATTCCGTTGAGCGAGTAGATCGAGTTTCTGGCTGTCAAGCCGCCGTCTATGCGGACCTGTTGAACCTGTACATTCACCGACATGTCTTGCACCTGATCGATGCGAATATCGTTTGAGGTTGGTCCACTGGCTACTTCATTCAAGTAGACGCCCGTGCCACTCGAGGCGGCTACCACACCCACGTTGGTGTCGATGGCGTAGCGATTCGAATCGAGCGAATTGCCCGTGTCCGACTGTCCAACTTGCCCTCCAGCATGCAGCAGCAATTGATCGGCCGTGACATTGATCGCGTCGCCGTTGGGCGAGAAATTGCCATCGCTGATATCGCGTCCTGCATGGATGGCGACATAGGTAGATTGCACACGGCCCAATACTACATCGCGATCAGCTTGATAAATCAATTGCAATCCGGCAGTCGTTTTGGCATCACTGGACATCAGGATGTCACCGCCGGCTGAGATCAGCCCGCTGCCCGCGGTAGCCATGACATCTGCCGCCTGCACCAATTGTCCGTCCGCGATCAAAGCGATATTGCCCGCTTGGGATAGGATGTTCGATGTCAGCCGAAGATCCTGGCTCGAATGGGCAAGTATCGAACCAAGTTTCGTCGAGACGGTTGCTGCTAGGTTCATGCCGTCGACGGAAATAGGGCTTGCGTCACCGGCGACTTGGTTATCAGCACTCAGATAAATACTGGCTTCACCACCACTTTTTACCGTGTCGTGCACAGCTAGATCGTCGCCGGCCATGAGCGTAATGTGGCCAGAATTCGACCAGACGCTACGGTTGACCGTCAGGTCGCCGGAAGCCGCCAGCAAGATGTTTCCCATGCTGGTTGTGACAGAGTCCGTTACGGTCAGGCTGCCGGCAGCATCCAATCGTACCGAAGCCAATGGGGAGGTTGTGGTTAGGGACAGGCCGTCCGCGTTCAAGTCGCGCAGCTCAATGTTGGAAAGCGCCATGATTGTCAGGCTTCCCGCGCTTCGCGCGTCGAGTACCTGGCTGGTAACAGTCAGCGTTTCCGCTTGGCCTGAGAGGAACAACAGGCGATTGGCAGCAAGGTCCAGGCTACCATCTTTGGGAACAACGTCCGCCGCCTCAATACGCAGATCACCGCTAACGGCCACATCGCCAAGGGTCAGCGTATCGCTCGAAATCAGGGCCAAGTTTAGCGTGTTGAATACGCAGGAGCCCAGTACACTAGGCGTCAGTGCCGTGGAACCGGAAACGGCATTTACCAGCAGATCGCCCGATGCGTTGACCACCAAAGGAGTCAGCGGGTCAGTAAATACGCTTCCAACCAGGCCGATATTTCCACGTGTGGCGGTTAGAGTAACATCGTGACCAGAAATCGGAGCGGTGGTGCCAGGCACAGTTGCCTGGGCAATACCGCGTCCCGCCGAGATGTTCACATCCGCGTTGGTTGTCACCGCCTGCCGTAGTGTTACATCGGCATTGACCCCGACTGCGTTGAGGCTAATGTCACCGCCCGCGCCGATCAGGGAACTCGATGCATTGAGTGGACCCACGCTGATGCTGCCGTTGCGGGTCACTAGTTGAATGTCCCCGCCTGCAGCGCCACTGGTATCGACCGCACCGGTCAGGTTGATGGAGGAGCGGGCAAATAGTTGCACCGCACCCGCTGCAGCATCGCCAGCTTGCGAGCCAGTGACGATCGATCCCGACGCCATCACCAGGGAAGTTCGGGCATTCATGTCCACCAGACCCCCGCCGGAGCGGATGGCATCCTGAAGTGAAATACTGTTGCCCGAATCGATTTGAATGGTGTTTCCGTCAGTGGTCAATTGTCGTACCAGGATGGGTCCGCCATTGGTCCCCGTTGACCGCAGTAAAATCTGGCCGGAGGTCCCCGAGCCGTCGCCGGCGCGAATAAAGGAGGCGCCTTGCATATTGATTCCATCGCCGGAGTTGCCATTGCTGGATACCGCGTTGGAACGCAACGAAATATCGCCACTGCCGGCGGCGGTGATACTTCCGCTGGTTGCGAGCACAATGGCGTCATCGGCGGCGATGTCGATGATCCCCAAGCCATTGGTCGTTACCGCTCCCCGAAGGTGCACATCCGAATTTACTCCGTTGGCATCGAGGATAATGTCGCCACCCCTGCCCGTCCCGAGGCTGCTGGCTTCGATCGGGCCAGCCTCGATATTACCGTTCAGGGTACGCACGACGATGTGGCCACTCTCCCCATCAACGACAAGCGAGCTGGATATCAAGGAACTGCCCGGCAGCAAATGGACGTTCGAGCCGGCGGTGATATCGATCATGCCGCCTCCAGAACGCGCGGCACCATCCATCGTCAGCTCATGGTCGGCGAGCAGTTCGATGTTGGCTCCGGACATGCGTACCGCGCCATCGCTGTCGCTGCCCGCCGAAGTATCCAGGTCACCCGTCAGGTGTAGGTCGTGTGCCTGGGTGCCATCAGCATCTTGGCGCTCAGCGTGATGATCCCGGCGGATCCTCCCCATCCACCCGCCTCGGTGGCGTCGCCGCCAGAGGCATCCACAGGACCAACGGAGATCTCGCCCTGGAACGTGGAGATATGTACCGAGCCGGCATCACCGCCATTCGGGCCATCCGCGCCGCGCGTGCTGATCCCAGCCAGCAGAATATCGCCATCGCCAGTTGCGGAAATCTGTACTCCGCCACTGTCGCCCCCCGCATCGCCGAACTCCGTGGTGCTGATAACGCCTGCGGCGCTGATGGCATTGCCCGCGTTTGCAGCATTCCCCAGGCCGTGTGCGCTGAAAACAAGGTCACTACCGAAAGTCTGCAAGCTCGCATCAACGCGAATGAAGCCATCGACACGAATCTCGAAACTGCCATTGATGGGTGAATTGGGTAGCTCAAGATCCTGACTGATGATCACATTCAGCGCGATGTCATCGCCGCTCGCGTTGTCATCGAGAATACGCAGATCCAAGGCTGCATCCATGCCTTCGAACAGGCTACGGTCGACTCGCAGTAAGTTGTCTGCCACCGAAATGTCCGGCAGCGCTTCGCTACCGATCCACATCCCGCGGTTCAAAGTGAATAACAGATCGTTTTCGCCACTATCGAAGCTGATATCCAGCTCGGAGGTGCCCCCCAGGCTGTCAAAATTCGACAGCAGCAATCCGTCTACGCCATCAAAGGCGAAGCTGGCATTCAATACGCGTCGGGCTTCCAGGCGACGAAAGGAGGGCTGCGCATGTTGACTGGCTGGCCCGGCACGCCGCCCTCGCCTCAGACGCCGCGCCCGAAGCAAGCGCGAAAAGCCGATCGCAGAGAGAAAGGAACTGCCCAAAAACTTCGTGTCGGCTGTTGCGCAGCGCAGGGATGGCTTAGACATGAACTCGCACCATTGCGAAAATTACGCCACCCAATCGGGGAGGAAGGGGCATTGTGGGTTTCGGAAAAAAGGACTGTATCAGCATAGTTGAACAGCCGCTGGCTTGGAATAGTTTGGCCGCTCTCGCCCGCGGGCCAGACCTGCAAATTGGGTGTTCTATCCGGCCATCCGGATAAAACGATGGATGCTGAAGAATGCGTTTGCCCCACCTGGAGCACCACTTAAGGGGGGTGTGCCTCCCGGGTTTCAGCGAGCAAGTGCACCACCAGCACGGCGTTGAACGCGTTTTTTTTGATAATGACCGCAATCTTTTTCGAGTTGGTCATCATAATAGTCTCGGAGGAAAATAGGTTCCCCATTGGGACTAGACCGCAGCGGAGGTTGTCAAGACTCTGTGGATGTGCGGTTCGAAGCCCTCGACCGATCCACCTGCTTCGGCAAAGATGCATCGACGACGCACCTCATTTGAGCACTCGCATGATCTGTGTTTTGAAAGTTGTTGAAGGCCCTTGCAAGGGGATGCAATGCTGGCTTAAGAGTGGTCAACGTCTGACGATTGGTCGTCAAACGGATTGTGACTTTAGAATCAGCGATGACATACACCTCTCGCGCAACCATCTGGTGGTGGAAGGTCTGACAGACGCTTTTCGCATTCGCGACTTGGGCAGCAGCAATGGGACCTTGGTGAATGATTTCGCCATATCTGTCGTTGAATTATGTGATGGCGATCGAATACAAGCTGGCACGAGCGTGTTTGAGGTTGAGATGCAGAGCGATTCGTCTCCTGGGGTGGTTGAGCCAGCATCCCACGAGCATCATTCCAAGTTCGGCCAATTGCCCAAGCGGGCTCTCAGTTTGGATCAGCTGACGCATGACCAAGAACTCACCATGCGTTACAGCTTGGATTCACTATTGGAATTACCTTTGCCCGGCGGCCGGCCGGCTGATGAGATAAGGTCCGCCTTGGCGGCTGCCAGGCAGCAAGTTCCCGGGACGGGGACAGGGGGCGCCGACCGTTCGGATCCGAACGATTCGGATTCAGACTCGTCGGAATCAGCGGGAGGTGCAGTGGTAGCCGCGGCAATCCCTGCCAGCGGGAAATTTTGTTCTTCCCAGCAAGTTCCTGGCTGGTTTTACTCAGTCGAGCAATCCCATCCTGTGGCGGCAGACCGCCGAGGCAGCTCTGTGGGAACCCGTGCGATTGGTCGATTGCTTGGCGAACGCAGACTTGCAATGGAAGCTCAGTTTGATCGTTAATCGCATGCAACTGAGCAGCCTGCGTGTTCGCGAGCTGGATGCCGCCATCGCAAGCGGCGAAGCTCAGACGCTGTGCGAGGCCTTGTGCCTGATGCAGTCTGCGGATCCTAGGCGTGTGTTGTCCATGTATCGCAGCAGTTTAACGCGCGATGCCGCGATTTGCATTGGCTCCGAACAGCAGCTGTCGCAAGGTTGGTTGGATCAGGCCTTGGATGTGATGAGTTATCCGTCGATGCTTTTTGACCAGTTGAGCCGGCGGCCGGAGCGGGTTACCCAGTGGGTACAATCCGTGCACTTTATTTTGTTTGAACCCAATCGTCAGGGAGAACTGTGTATGCTGCGAGCCGGCCATTAATTGCTGAACCAAATAGAATTTGCATTGAGGAGTCTGTAATGAAGAACTGTTGGGTGAAAGTTTGCGGCTTGGGTTGCGCGATATTGTTGGGCATTTCCCTACCCATTCAGGCGCTGGCCCAGTCCACGACGGCGCCGGTTCGCATGGGCTGTGGCCTGATGACATTCGATACCGTGCCCGGTTGGGGGCTGCGGCCGGACGGCAAATCGGCTCTTGGTTCGACGCATGGCGCGGTGGTGATTGATAAATCCGGCAACATCTACACCAGCTCTTCTCAAGGGGTGTTCGTGTTTTCGCCCGATGGGAAAGTGGTGCAATCCTATCTCGGCAACGACTACACGAACATTCACGATATGGAGATTCGCCAAGAGTCAGATGGCGAGTTCATCTATGGCGCTCGCAACATGAATGCCGAGGGCATTAAGTTTAATGCGGCCAGTGGCGAGATCGTTTTGCGGCTGCCCCTACCCGCCGAGGCGGGCTTGGGCGAAATCAAATTCAATCCTACCGCCATCACCGTCGCGCCCAACGGAGACATCTTTCTGTCCAATGGATATGCCACCAACCACATTTTCAAATTCGACAAGTCGGGCAAGTACTTGATGCACTTCGGCAGCAAGGGAAATGGGCTCAAGGAATTCAATACTGCCCACGGCATGACCTTGGATACGCGCTACGACCCACCGCGGCTGCTGATATGCGATCGCAATCACACTCCCAAGGGGCGACTAGTGCACTATGACTTGCAGGGCAATTTCATCGACGAAGTCGTTACCGGCTTAGGCATGCCCACCTCGGCCTGCGTGCAGGGCGATTATGTTTCCGTCCCCGATTTGCAAGGTAGGCTGGTGATCTTGGACAAGAATAATACGATCATGGCCGTCTTGGGACACAACCCGGATCCGGCCAAGGGCGGAAGTTTTAATATTCCCCAAGAGGAATGGAAGGAAGGTATTTTCAGCGGTACGCACGGCTCCTATTGGGATCACCAGGGCAATCTATACGTCCAGGACTGGAACGTGTCTGGGAGGATTATGAAACTGGTACGCGTGCGCTGAGTTCGATCAGCCAGGCGCGCCTTGCAGACGGCGATTGTGGGCCAAGCTTAGCATCGTTCGTGAAGAAACTGTCGCATGTCCATATCATCATGCTGCGTGGTGATAATCGCCGGAAACCGGACGTGATTAATCGAAAGATTAGTTACCAAACAATGCGTACCAGTCAGAGGCACACGCTCTCCCAATTCTTCCATTCGAGTAATTTATGGCAACATCACCGCTAGTGCCCGCCAACTGGCAATTGCCAGATCATCTGCGTCATCGCTTGGGATCCAGTGTGGGCCGGCAACGACTGATGATCAGCGAGGGCCATATTTTGATTGTGGCACACCAGGTCCCGACGGCCAACGAGACCACTCGCCGTGGTGTCTTGTTCTGGCGCGATGCGGATGCCAATTGGCACGCCAGCAATGGGGACCCGGGAAAGGTTGCGATTTCCAACCTGCTCGGCAAGTACGAGAAAGCGCTGGAGGAGTTTGACCGCATGGAGTCCAAGGCACTGCGCGCCGACGAGTACTTGCCGCTCCTGGAAGGTCTGGCACCTTTTGTCCGCGCCTCGCGGAATCTGTCCGAAGTCCTGCAAGAGGCCCGCGAGGCCTTCCCTGACTTGCGGGAGATCATCGATCTTCGCGACAAGGCTTACGAAATCGCGCGGACGGCGGAGTTGCTCAATCAAGATGCCAAGAACTCGATGGAGGTTGCCGTCGTCCGTCGTGCAGAGGAGCAGGCGCTGGCCAGTCGGCAACTGGCCCTAGGTTCCCATCGGTTGAATACGCTGGCTGCCATCTTCTTTCCCTTGGCTACGTTGGGAGCTATCTTTGGCACCACACTCACCGAAAACTGGAGCTGGAGCAATTCGGGATTACCCTTTGCGTTGTTCTTGATTACCGGTGGTGCCCTGGGGCTGCTGTTGGTGGCCTTTGTGAATCGCAAGGTCCGCGATGTGGGTTAGTGTTCCCAAGAAATCTGATTCAGGCCGTCGTGTCCGCCATGGGGACCGACTGCGTATCGCCTCTGGCCTCAGGCAAACTCGCGATGCGATCCCAGCCAATAATTAAGGATCAGCGGCGTCTCGGCCGATAATCAGAGAATATGGCTTGGCTGCAACCACGCTAGCAACTGCTGCTCTTGGACTGCTTATGCTTGCTGCCTTTGCCGATGAACACTGGACGCTTGTTGTGAACTAGGGAGACTGGGCGATGAGGATAGCATTGGGGCTGCTAGGTCGATCCGCAGTCCTCCTAGCGACTCTGGCCAGCGCCGCGCCCGGACGGTGCCAGGAGGCCACTTCTGCAACTCGCGGGCAGGCACCGTTGCAATCGTCGGCGTTAGGCCATGTAGACTGGGCCAGTATGCCTACAACCCAGCATGTTTCCGGGTTGCCCTGGATGAGCGGGTCGACCCTGCCTGCATCCGGTACAACGTACAGCATCCGTCGGACTCAACCTGAAATGCAGGAAGCGGCCCCGGTCAATCTACCGGCCGTGGATGTTGAGCCGTTGCCGATGGTAAGCGTGGACGAGCCGGTGAAATACAGCACGGTCAAGATGACGGGTCCCCTGCAGGATGCCTCGGCCCTATTCAACAATTTGCAGATCCAAAACGACTTCCGTTTTGCGCCCACTGTAGCCGATGATGCGACGTTACCCTTGGGCATCGACGGCTACCGTGTGGACCGATCATTCGAAAGCTATGCCTGGCTGACGCCCACCTTTTCTCACCGGCCACTGTATTTCGAGCAGGTCAATTTGGAACGCTACGGAATTGGCCCGCGGCGCTGTCTGCAGCCCGTCGCTTCTGCGGGGCATTTCTTTGGTTCTGTCCTGTTGATGCCTTACAAATGGCTAGCCGAATTCCCCGGCGAGCCGGTTTATACGTTGGGTAATAACCGACCTGGAGATTGCGTTCCCTACCAAAGGTGTTCATTGCTAGGTCAGTCCTATCCCTTTGAGGCGTTGCATTTTTTCCGCGCCCACTAAGTTGGATGGCGCCAGGGTTGAGGATCGAAGTAGAATGGTAGGCACCTCAACAGACCGCCTGGATGTTCTGAGTCCCGCACCCACAGCCGTTTTTTGCCGCTGTAGCGAATTGGATGGATGCTGATGAGGCTCAATCTAACTTGCCGAGGATAATGTGCGTTCAGGTTTTGCCAAAGAGATCGATCCCATCTTCTTGGCAACGCTGCGTTTTATCGAACGCATCGAGCGCGGCGAGCGACTTGTTGCCGCCGATGAAAGGGCCACCCTGCTGCGGACGATCGAGGCTGCAGAAACAGCTTTTGGGCAGACAGAGGTTTGGCAGCTCGCCAAGTTTGCCGTGTGTGCTTGGATAGACGCACAGCTGATTGAAGCACCTTGGCCGGGAAAGGGTTGGTGGAATGATAATCGCCTGGTACCCAAGTATTTTGGGCTGGGAGATGCCTCCGAGCAGTTCTTCCAAAAGTCGACCGAGGCTGTGGAGCTAGCCAGCAGCGACGCGTTGGAGGTGTTCTACGCGGCCGTTGCTTTGGGATTTCGCGGCTTCTATGGAGCTGACAATGTCCGTTACCGAAGCAGTTTTGCGGAGTCGAACGGTCTGCCCCGAACGATCGAAGGATGGTGCCGGGCGACGGCGCGCAAGTTGCAAAGCGATCAACATCGAGAGCTGCTTCCGCACGCGCAGCCGGTTATAGGTTCAGCCGAACCGCTGACTGGCAAGAGGGCCATGCTGCGGGCGGCCACTGTGAGCCTGATGTTGTGCGGACTGGCGACAGGCATCGTCCTGGTCGCTTCGCCGAATTTTTCGAATTGGCTGGGCTTCGTGGCCATGGCGGCAGCGGCGATCGTACCCGGCAGCCTGTTCCTGGCCATGCCAGCGATCAGTCAAGTTACACGCTCTCCCTTTCCAGCCACGGATCGCGCTCTGCGGGCAGCCATGCAGGCATGCGCCCGGCAAGCGGTGGATCCCAAGCGAGCGCCGTGCTTTGTGATTCTGGGGGCTCACGATCCGCAGCAAGCGCAGCAATGGATGCGCGCTGCTCATGTGGATATAAAGGTTGAGGTACCCGCGGATGAAGATGCGGATTTCTGTTTCTTTGCCACCTCAGACGCAATTTATTTGTTCCTAACCCGCTGCAGCTGTCTTTCGCGGCTGGCACATAGCCCGGAAGAGAACAAGCAGGTCATCGAACAACGCTTGCGGCACGTGTGCCAATTGTTGAGCGCCAGGCGAGAGCCCGAACCTCCCGTGAGTGGTATCCTGTACCTGCTCCCCTTTGACATGCTGGAGCACGCTAGCGGAGAACTGCAGGCGGCGGTCGAGCAGGATCTGGCGACATTGCGTAATGCATTGCCCGTCCGTTGCTCGAATACGGTTCTCATTACCCAGCTCGAGCAGGTTCCTGGTTTCCAAGAAATGGTCAAGCAGCTGGGACCGCGGACGGCCAGCGAATTTCGATTTGGAAAAGGCATGGAAACCTGGGTTGCTCCGGAGCAGCAACGTCTCAAGGAAATTGCCGCTCACGCGGTCAAGGCAATTGAGGATTGGATTTACATGTTGTTTCAATCTGACGATGCGCTCATGCATCGCTACAACTCGCGGCTCTTCAAAATGCTGTGCAGTGCGCGGGGGCAGTTTGCCGAGAATCTTCAATCCGTGCTGGCGTCCAGCTTTGGATTTGATCCACTGTCGCAACCGGAGATGGCAGATCGTCAGTTTTGGTTCGGTGGTTGTTACTTCGTCTCAGCCGGTTCGGAGACGGCGCCTGCAGCATTCGCGAAGAGTGTATTTCGCAAGGGCCTCGAAAAACCCGGAGAATGCGACTGGACCAACGCGGCTCGCCAGCGCGACCGCGTCTACCACTGGGCGGCCCGCGGGCTGGCACTGCTCGGCGGTGCAGCCCTGCTGTTGCTGATTGCTACACTCGCCCGGGAAGCGCTCCGACTCATGGCTGGCGCTTGAGAATCGCGACGAGCTTTAGCAACTTTGGCAGGGAGGTGAGTCTATCAGCCTGACTTGTGTAGATACCAATGGGTTCAGGCTGATTCCTCGTCCCCCCGACCACCGACGTTATTTGAGCGGCGAACCGGGCGACTCGATGTCCCGCCATTCGGGCGCTTTCTTGGGGAAAGAAAAATGCAGCGTGTCGGCTGCAAACATATTGGCGTAGAAAGCGGGCAGTCGCGCATGGTAAGAGGTCACGATGATCGGCGTGTCGTGCTCTGCGATCTTTTTTCGAGCGCTTTGCAGGTCGATTTTCTCACCGCCGGCATTTGTAATCCGTACATCATCGAGGGAGATCTTGGCGGTCAAACGCTCATTGTAAGCTTCACCCGAAAAACCAATGAATATCGAGTGGTACGAAACCAGGTCGAGTTGATCGTTGCCATCGATGGCAGCGGCCACCAAAATCCGAGGTGGATCTTCAGCCGGAGCATTTTCAGCGGTCTTGTCTTCTCGCCCCTTGGCTGTTGAATACCAGTGGCAGCAGGCCATGCTGCCCAGCGCCACCAGCGAAAGCAGGCCGTATCGGAGTGGTGCATGCATTCCTGTCCTCCTCGACTACACAGCTTGCGATAGATACAGCTGTTGATAAATAATGTTCACAGATGGTTTTCTGTAGCCACTAATCCAGCCAGCTGCTCCGCGGTCATAAACGCCGGAAAACTGGGCAGAAATTCATCCAAGGATGCAAACACAATCCTAACAGTCTCTACCGCGCAGAGCTATTAAATTATCGTCGGAAATCAAACAACCGTTTCGGCTTCGACTTCCAACAGCGTATCGACTTCACCCTGGCTGGCATCCACGCGACCGGCAAAGAACTCGGCCAACGTATGCATGCCCAACGCGGTGCGTCGTCTGCAGGCAGCGAGCGTACGGTAGATCAGTATTTGCTCCTCACCCGATTGAACGCGAAAGGCGACCGCTTCGTCCGGTCCGACGATCCTTAAATCCTCACCGACGGTCAGGCGTCGCCAGGTAAATGGCTGCTTGGCGTGGCGATTGCAGAGGCTGATCATCAGCGGCGCATACAGTCGCCTATGTTGATGACAGCTGTTGTGAATCACTAACTCTTCATCCTCTTGAGAAAGTTTTCCATTGCTGACTTCGCGCCGCCATTCAGGCATGTACAGGGGCATGGTCAAGCAGCGGGCGCCGCTGTCGGTGACAATGAAGCCCTCAGTGGTGCGCTGGTCGGTCTCAAAGCGAGCGTTGCCAGCCAAGGGCAGTCGCGAATCCAACGTCCAATGACCATCCTGATCGCACAGCAGCGCGTCGGCCAACAGCATTAGCCGCTCGGAGCGAAATAGCACCACCTGTCGCTGGACGCGAGCGAACTGTCCGAACTTCGCCTCCAGTTCCAAGTAATCCACATCCTTGTCGCTGAACCAACAGGTCTGCACCCATTCGTCGAGTTGCAATTGCGACTGGCCTTCCAGGCCGATGCGGCAGGTCCATTCGCCGGCGATGACGGGCGCTCCTTTGGGCCCCAGGGCTTCAATGCATATCTCGATATCGGAATAATCGACCGCAATCCGACAGCCCTTGTTTCGCCAGTCGCTCTGCATCAGCGCGCCCGCTGCGTTTTCGCTGAAATGCGTCAGTGGCGGCAATCGTTTTGGATTTGCCGATTTGCGTAGTTGGCCCAGCCTGTCGACCTTGGTCAAGCCAGACAAAGCCATGGCCTGGACCATGGGGGCGGGGCGCCGTGTTTGTGCGCTGAGTGCCGCCCAGATGCTTTTCGAACGTGGCGGGCTGTGGCCAGCGCCCAGCATGTGCGTACCATCGGGACGGCTCCAGCGGGCGGCGTGCTTGAGCAAGCTGGCTAGGGCTTTCTGTTGGGGCGGAAACCATGGGCGCAGCCCCAAGGCATCTGCCAACACGCGGCAGCGTAGCACACAGGCCAACGAAGCCCTCAGGTAGGTAGCGCCGTGGGCCAACCAGGGCGCCATTTGATCAACACTGCATTCGAGGTACTCCGCCAGGTAGTCCATAGCCTTGACTGCCTCGTGCATAGCGGTGCGTTTGGAGGCCGCCGTGGCGACGCCAATCAGCAGCGGCAATTCGCATCGCAGTACCAGCGAGCACAGAATCGACTCGTCCGCATCGGGGGTGACATGCATAAGTCGGTCGGCCACAGCCTGAAGCCATTGGGTTAGCCACTGGCTGGCCTGCCGCTGGGCATGTTCGGGAATGGTCCATGCCAGGGCCGATATGCCTAAGGCCGCATGGGGAAAGGCATCTGCGGAGTCCAACCACTGAAAAGCCAGTGTCTCCAGCGACTGGTCCATCAGCCCTATTACCTCCGCTAGCTGAGCGGCGCGCTGGCTGTCATCCACGGCCACACTCTCGCTAACGATGGCCGACAATTTCGAGGCAGAATAACCCGCGCGGACCAGCACCTCTGCCTGTTCCAGCATGACGGTCGACCATAGAAAACTGTTTTCGGCCGTACAGCCACGGGGCCAATGCAAGCCACCCAGCGCGTGATCGTAAGCTGCCGTCCACACGTCCAGCGTTTGAGCCAGCGCAGCATCAACCTGAGTAGACAACGGCTTGCCAGACTTGGGCGACCCAGCCTTGCCAGCCGATTTCTGCTTACCGCTCTTTGCCCCTTTGGAGGGCTTGGCTTGCTTGCCCTTGCCGCGTACGGCTGCCGGCGCGACATCTTTGGTCTTGAGGCTATAACGAGGATCAATCCAGTCCATTTCGGAACCTGACTGCAAGAGAAGGTGTCTGCTGCTCCTTGGCCGCGCGCGTCCGCTGCAAACGGTGGGCGCAGGATGAAGCTACAGGTTGTTCCCTGGCGAACTGCAAGGTGTGATAAGTGATATACTGCGCTTCGGCGCAGGGAGTCATTGTCCTCACGGCCGCCTGGATGTCAAAGACCGCAGGCCTACTTCGTGGCAGAATCGCTCAAAGCTAGACTATGATTAACTCCAAGGCGGCGCAAGCCATTTGCTTGATTGCATTTACGTTCGCGGTGATGGCTCTCGCGCCCTGCCCGGCACAGTGGGAGGGTCGCGAGGAGATTTTGGCGGACGTGGAAAAAACGTTCGGGGATCCGCCGGGCATGGTCCGCCTGGATCGCAAAGGCAGGGTGTGGGCTGACAAAAAGAATCGGCGAGTGGCCGTGGACGGCTACATTGCACTGCGGGCCGGGCAACTGGAAATGCTGGCTTGTCTGGTCGGTACCAAGGAACACGAGTCAATCTTCGCAGTTTTTAGCGACGCGCAAAGCGTGCATGCCGGGCTGTTGGCGGTTGGCGCCAAACAGGGGGAACCGGTGAAGTGGGACCCCGTCTATCAACCACCCACGGGCAGTCCCGTTCAAGTCACCGTACTGTGGAAGGATGCCAACGGTCAAAAACGCAGCGCCGATGCGCACCTGGGTACGCAAAATGGGCGACCCCGAAAAAACGTTGGATGTACCCTTCGTGTTTGCCGGCAGTCGCATGTGGAAGGATCCCGACACGGGCGAAGAGAAATACTTGGCCGAGGGTGGCGACCTGATCTGTGTATCGAATTTTTCAACGGCCACACTGGACGTTCCCATGGATAGTTCACAGGCCAATAGCGGGCTGATGTTCATGGCTTTTACCGAACGCATTCCAGAACGCGGAACGCCGGTGCGGCTGATACTGCAAGTCATCGATCCGGCCGCCGCCGATGCCCGCCCAGCGGCCAGCAATATTCCTGTCGCTGAACCCGCAACAGAACTAAAGGGCGAGCCCCAGCCCAGCGATCCGGCGGGCGAACAACCAGTGGAGTAGTTGTGCATGCAGGCCGCCGTCTACGCCGTCGCTACCATGGATACCAAGGGCATCGAGAACGCGTTTGTCGTTGAGTGCCTGCTGGCCGCCGGAATCGCGGTCCGATCGGTCGATGTGGGCACCTTGGGGCCCCCCACTGTTCAGCCGGATATAAGCCGCGAAATGGTGGCCGGCGGGCGTACGCTGAGCTGCCAGGATAGAGGCCAGGCAGTAACCGCCATGGGCCAGGCCCTGGCAGACACCTTGCAAGCCGAATGTGCTGCCGGGCGCTTGGCTGGCGTGCTGGGTATCGGCGGCAGTGGAGGCACCGCGCTGATCACCAAAGCCATGCGTGCGCTGCCAATTGGATTGCCTAAGTTGATGGTCTCCACGGTGGCTAGTGGCAATACGGCTGCCTATGTCGACACCGCCGACATCATGATGATGTATTCCGTGGTCGACATCGCCGGCTTGAATGTGGTATCACGAATGATTCTCACGCAGGCCGCGCATGCCATGGCGGGCATGGTGTCTTTGGCGCATGCGACGCAGCCTCCGTCCATGCCATCTGCCGTATCAAAACCCTGCCTGGGCTTGACCATGTTTGGCGTCACAACACCCTGCGTCTCGTCAGTCCGCAGTGCCCTCGAGCACCAAGGATTTGATTGTCTGGTGTTTCACGCCACGGGCAGCGGCGGACGCGCCATGGAGCACCTGGTTCGATCGGGTTTGATCCGTGGCGTGCTCGACATCACGACTACCGAAGTAGCTGACGAAGTCGTGGGAGGGATCTTTCCAGCCGGACAATCGCGATTCGACGCTATCCTCGAAAAACGCCTGCCGTGTGTGCTCAGCCTGGGTGCCTTAGATATGGTCAATTTCGGTAGCCTTGATTCCGTACCCCTGCCCTTCCGTCAACGCCGCTTGCACGTTCACAATGCTCAAGTCACGCTGATGCGGACCACGCCCGAAGAATGCCGTGAAATCGCCCGCTGGATAGCAAGAAAATTAAATCGTTCTACCGCCCCGCTAAGGGTGCTGATTCCCGAAGGCGGTCTGTCGGCGCTCGACCGGAAAGATCAGCCCTTCTACGATCCGCTGGCGAACGCCGCTCTATTCGAGGAACTCGAGTTGCAAGTGGAACAAAACGCACAGCGGCAGATCAGCCGTCTGCCCTTTCATATCAACGATGTGCGATTTGCCGACGCGGTTGCCGAGCAGTTCCTAGAGCTGTATCAGGCAGCTGGGCAACACCCTGAAGCCGCTGGACAGAACGAATGACAGAGCAAGCCGACTGCCTGGATCAGGATAGCTGCAGTGCCATGCCCGGCTTTCGTTTCGATCTGCACTTGCTGCTAGCAGCTATGGCCTTTAGCCTCGCATGGCTGGCGGCCTTCCAGGTGTCGAACGTCCCCAGCCTGGTGCTGCTTGCTATTTACGGATTGACCTATCTGTTCGGGTGTTGGAAAACGCGGCGGGCCGTGCTGTGGCTCTTGCCCGCGATGTATTCGCCCTACATCTGGTTGTTGGGTAACTGGCAAGCTCGTCCCTGGGGAGAGTTTCCGTGGCCATGGATCGCGATGTATGCGGAATTGCCGGGATTCCTGGTCTGCCAAGCCCTCGCACCGCAGTCAAGATTCTGGTCGCATGTTCTCAGCGGCTTGTGCATAACAGTCATTTTCTTTTCGGCAGTTATGTGTGCCCGGCCCAGCCCTAAGGCAGCACGCATCACAGCACTGGTTGTGCTGCTGATTTCGATTGGTAATTCGGTGATCTGCTTTGGAATCTATAAAGGCTAAGTAGACGGCATGCGACAGCAAATACTCAAAGGATTTCGCGAAAAACTCATGTGCGGGCTGCCGATCGTGGGCGCCGGGGCGGGAACGGGCTTGAGCGCCAAGTGCGAGGAGGCTGCGGGCATCGACTTGATTGTGATCTACAATTCGGGTCGCTATCGCATGGCCGGACGAGGTTCGCTGGCCGGCTTGCTGCCCTATGGCAATGCGAATGAGATCGTCAAGCAAATGGCGCACGAGGTACTCACAGCGGTCAGCCGGACACCGGTTCTGGCTGGAGTATGTGGGACCGATCCGTTTATGCTGCGCGAGCCCTTTCTGCGAGAATTGCGCGACATGGGCTTCGCTGGCATCCAGAACTTTCCGACAGTTGGCCTGTTCGATGGAACATTCCGCGCCAACCTGGAGGAAACAGGTATGGGCTTTGGTTTGGAAGTGGAGTGCATCGCGGCGGCTCACGCTCTGGACATGCTGACCACGCCTTATGCCTTCGATGCGCACCAGGCTCGGCAATTAACCGAGGCTGGAGCCGATATCATCGTCGCGCACATGGGACTAACCACCAGCGGATCCATTGGTGCGCGCACCGCCTTGTCGCTCGAGGAGTGCCTGCCCAAGCTCTCGGAGATTGCTGCTGCGGCTCGCGAAGTGCGCCAGGATGTACTCGTATTGTGCCATGGTGGCCCCATTGCCATGCCCAGGGATGCTCAATATGTGCTGGATCGATTGCAGTGTATCGATGGCTTTTATGGCGCTAGTTCAATGGAACGCCTGCCAACCGAAGAAGCCCTGACGCACCGCGTGAGCGAGTTCATGAGCCTTAGGCGAGGCAAGCACTAAGCATCGTTCGATAAATTACTGTCCAATTTGTCCGGCGATCATCACGACGGAGCCCAGGGAGGCTGACCCAGGCGATACAGGTGGCGACGTTTTTCTGGCTGCTCCACAGCGATTGGCCAGGCCACCGGTGAGCCTGCCGATAATCGACGCCTGCGGCCAATCTGTGTAAAATAGCGGAGCGGAACGTGAATCGCCGAGTCTCCCAGACGACTTTCGCCGCGTCTTGGCCAGTTTGACTTGGCAAAAGGCAGCTCAATCCAGTCCCACCTCACAGACCCCTCCCTCATGCTAGCAACCTTCCGAATCTTGGCTCTGACGAGCATTGTGGCTTGCACGGCCCCCTGGGGGCTTGCCCAGGATGTCGACTTTGCCAATGAAATTCAAACCGTTTTGGCACGACGCTGTTATGCCTGCCACGGTCCCGATGTGCGCGAGGGGGGAATTCGTTTCGACGAGCGGAGCTCGCTGCTGGGTGAGGCGGATAGCGGATTGTTGCCGATTGTGCCGGGCAATAGCGAGCAGAGCGAGTTGCTGCGTCGCATCACCACCGCGGACGAATCCGAGCGAATGCCGCCGGAGGGCAAGGCGCTCACGCCGTCCGAGGTGGATGCCTTTCGCCGCTGGGTGCAAGCTGGGGCCGAATACACCGAGCATTGGTCTTTCAAGCCGATGCAGCGGGCCGAACCACCGCAGACACAAGATGTCCAATGGGCCAGTCGACCGTTGGACGCGTTCGTCCTGGCCAGGCTGGAACAGGCTGGACTAACGCCGGTAGCCAAGGCCGAGCCACAGGTGTTGGTGCGTCGGGTCTATCTGGACATTACCGGTCTACCGCCAACACCCGAAGAACTGGAAGCACTTTGTCGCCATTGGACAGAGCACAGCTATGAACAACTGGTCGACCGATTGTTGGCCGACCCAGCCTTCGGCGATCGCTGGGCCAGGAGTTGGTTGGATGTGGTGCGTTACGCGGAGACCAACAGCTTTGAACGCGACAATCCAAAGCCCAATGCGTGGAAGTATCGCGACTATGTGATTCGTGCTTTCAACAGTGACAAACCCTACGATCAATTCGTCCGCGAACAAATCGCTGGCGACGAGCTGGATCAGGTCAGCGCTGACAGCTTGACTGCTACGGGCTACTACCGCTTGGGCATTTGGGACGATGAACCCGCGGATCCATTGCAGGCTCGTTTCGATGAATACGATGATTTGGTTAGCACTACCAGCCAGGCCTTTTTGGCGTTGACCTTGAACTGTGCGCGGTGCCACGATCACAAGATCGATCCGCTTAACGCAAAAGGACTACTACAGCATGGTGGCTTTTCTGCGTGATGTGACCAGTTACGGGACGCGTGGCGATGAAGCCGGCAACAACCAGTTGGATGTCGATCCGGCTGTTGGACAAAGTTACGACAGGCTAGAGCGGCGCGAGCGGCAACTGCGAAAGGAACAACGCCGCATCGAGCAGGCGGCGATTGAGAAGATGCCGGCCGCCGACCAGCGGGCGAGCGAGGGTCCCGAGCGAGGGCTATTGCTAAAGGAAAAGTTGCGTCAGTTCGTCCCGGACTCTGAGTGGGAAGAGTATCAGCAGCAGGCCCAAGAGTTGGCCGAGCTGACCGCACAGCGCGGCCAACTGCCTCCACGAGCTATGTTGCTGGGCTTGGCCAAGCTGGATGCCCACCCACAGCCCACCCACTTGCTGATGCGTGGCAGCCCGCACAGCGAGGGTGAAGTCGTCGAGCCGGCCTTTCCAAAATTGCTGGGCGGCGGCGTCCCCAACATTCCGCCCGCCGATGCGACCGCAAAATCAGCAGGGCGACGGCGCGTGCTGGCGGATTGGCTGGCATCCAGCGAGAACAGGATGACGGCGCGGGTTATCGTCAATCGTTTGTGGTTGAATTACTTTGGTCGCGGCATCGTTAAATCCCCCAACAATTTTGGACTGATGGGGGAAGTCCCCACGCATCCCGAGCTGATCGATTTCTTGGCCACGCAGTTGATCGACAACGACTGGAGTTTGAAATCAATCCATCGCGAGATCCTGCTCTCGAGCACTTATCAATTGAGCACTGACAGCCAGGAGCAGGCCCAGGCTCTCGATCCTGCTAACAATCTGTTTTGGCGGCAGAATCTACGCCGATTGAGCGCCGAGCAGGTTCGCGACTGCGTGTTGGCGGTTACTGGACAACTGAACGAAGAGCAATTTGGTCCGGCAATGTACGTCACGCTTTCGGACGAGGTGTTAGCCAGCCAATCGCGACCTGGAAGCGGTTGGGGTAGTTCATCGCCGGCCCAACAGGCCCGCCGTAGCATCTATATCCATGTCAAGCGATCTCTGCCCGTGCCGCTGTTGAGCGCGTTTGATTTCCCTGAAACGGATATCAGCTGCGAAGCTCGTTTCCTAACCACCCAACCTGGCCAATCGTTGACGATGCTCAATAGCGACTGGATGCAGCAGCAGGCTGCGGCGTTACTCGCCCGCGTGCAACGCGATGTGGGCGACGAACTGCATGCACAGGCGGCGCGGTGCCTGGAACTGGTGCTCAGCTATCCGGCCGATGAGCAAGACGTGGACGAATTGGTGGGCTTGGTGCACCGCTTGCGTGACGATCACGCCATGGAAGATGATGCAGCTCGTCGCGGAATGTGTTTGGTTGCCCTGAATTTAAATCAGTTTTTTTATATCGATTAGTCATCATGCATAAGAAACAAACACACTCAGGGTCGTTTTGCCGACGCGTAAGGCGGGAGTTCCTGTGGGAAAGCGGAGCTGGCTTTGGTGCCGTTGCCTTGGCAAGCCTGCTGGGACAAGAGCTGAGCTTGCCGTCAGCTGCAGCGGCTGCGCCGAGCAAGAATCCCTTGGCAGCCAAGCCGCCGCACTTTACGGCCAAAGCTAAAAGCATCATTTTCTTGTTCATGTATGGCGGCCCTAGCCATATCGATACTTTTGACTACAAGCCGCAGATGATTGGCATGGACGGCAAGAGCGTCGATGTCAAGACATTCGGACGCGGCGGGCATCGCAATCAAGGCCGGATTGTCGAACCTCGTTGGAAATTCAAGCAGTATGGTCAGTGCGGCAAATGGGTCAGCGATCTGTTTCCCAACTTGGCCGACTGCGTGGATGATATTGCCTTTCTGCATTCGATGACCGCCGACTCGCCCATCCATGGCTCCGCCATGCTGATGATGAATTCCGGCAAGATCTTGAGCGGCTCGCCCGCACTGGGTTCGTGGGTCAACTACGGCTTGGGTACCGTGAATGAGAATCTGCCCGGATTTGTGGTGATGCTCGACCCCACCGGCGGTCCTATCAGCGGTGCCAAGAACTGGTCCAGCGGTTATATGCCGGCGACCTATCAAGGCAACGTGCTGCGCAGCAAGGGCAGTCCCATTCTCGACCTGCGTTCGCCAGCTGGCGTCAGTCGCCCGGTCCAGCGCGAGATGCTCGACTGCTTAGCCAGCATGAATGAAAGGCACTTGCATCAGCATGCCGGCAATGACGATTTGGCCGCGCGCATAGCCAGCTATGAGTTGGCCTACAACATGCAACAGCATGCCCCTGAGGCAGTCGACTTCAGCGATGAAGACGCCGAGACCCTGGAACTCTATGGCGTGAACCAGCCCAAGACCGAGGATTTCGGACGGCGGTGTTTGATCGCTCGACGCCTGGTAGAACGCGGTGTGCGCTGCATCCAACTGTACAGTGGCGGTGCGCACAACGATGATAACTGGGATGCACACGGCGACTTGGAAAACAATCACAATAAGCACGCAGGAGCTACCGATCAGCCGGTAGCCGCCCTGCTCAAGGACCTCAAACGCCGCGGTCTGCTCGATTCGACGCTGGTCGTGTGGGGTGGTGAATTCGGCCGCCAGCCAACTGCTGAATATGCGATGGGCTCGGGGCGCGACCACAATTCCTACGGCTTTACGATGTGGATGGCCGGCGGAGGCATCCAAGGCGGTGTCAGCGTTGGTAGCACCGACGAACTCGGCTCCGCAGCGGTGGAAAGACCGCTGCATGTCAAGAATTTGCACGCCACCATCCTGCACCAACTGGGGCTGGACCCCAACCATCTCAGCTATTTTTACAGCGGCCTGGATCAAAAACTGGTGGGTGTTGAGCATGTCTCCCCCATTGAAGAGATCATGAGCTAGCTTGGTTGCAATCTATAAATCCCCGCATATTGATCGTGACTGGCACCGCGTCTGGCGGGTATAATTGCTCCTTAGCCCCCTTTTGCGTTTATCACAGACTTTGGAGAGTTCCCCATGCACAGTGAACAGTCCACACCGCGTCCGCTGCGTATGTTTGCCATCGTGCTGGCGGCCTGTCTTGGCAGTTGCCTGGCATTGTTGACCGGCTTCTGGCTGGGAAGACAGCGTGAAGTCAGCCCTTTGGCGCAGTTACAAGCTTCGGCGGCGGCGAATTCTGACAGCATGGCCATCGCCACCGGTCCTATCGGAGAAGAATCAGAAGGAATCTTCTTTCTGGACTTTAACACGGGCGACCTGCAGTGCTTGGTCTATTACCCGCGGGCTGGATATTTCGGTGCACGCTATTTCGGCAACGTCTTGCCGCAACTTGGTGGTGGTGGCAGAAATTCACAGTACTTGATGGTAACTGGAACCGCCTTGCAGCGTTCGACCACGGGGGGTGCTCAGCCCGGGGCCTCGCTGGTGTATGTGACGGATGTCACCAACGGTACATTCGCGGCCTACGCGGTGCCCTGGGATCGAACCGCCGAAACCGCCAATCGCCCGCAAACCGGTACGCTCGTCCCAGTGGGAGCTGGTCCCATTCGCAACTATCAATTGCAAGACCCGCGCAAGAATCAGCCCGCGGCAATTGTTGATCCCAATAAGAAATAACGACTCTTCACAACCGCGAGTGTGTTTCTAAAGAATCAAATTACCAGCAAGCGCTAGCTTGCGATTGTGTCTCCGTAAGCCGTTCGCTTCGTGTTGGTGGATTCTTGAAACCGGTGCTGTCCAACCAAGCGGGAGGCCCTCAGCCGGTTTTTGCGGCGGACGCTAACGCGCTGCGGCTCATTGAGTAAGTTCATTGCGGACGAGTCGCTAAATTATAATTTTGACGAGCACTAGCCTTCGTCTTCTTCTGAGGCCTCGAAGCAGCCTGGCGGAAAGTAGCTCTCGGTGTCTTCGCCAGGATTGACCAGTAGCCCACAGTCGGCGGGTAGGCCATCCAGCAGGTCTCCGCCCTCGAGAACGACGGCGGGCAATTCGTGACCCTCGGGAATTTCACCAGCGATCTCGGCCGCGAAATTTGAGACGGCCGTGTAATTGGTGAAGCACACAACGGCCGTATCCTCGTCGACCTCGGCGAGCACGACGCTGAAGTTACCGTCCTCGTCTTCTTCGATCTCGCCACTTTCCATATCGATCTGCTGCAGCAAGATGAACTGTCCGCTGCGAATGATGCTGGCTGCTACGGTAGCATCATTGGCTTCCGCCGCTTCAGCGATGGGTCCGCCCAGGTCGATGTGTTCTTCATTGGACATGTCTTGCACGACTTTCAAAAAAGGTGTTCGTCACTGCCCTTAGCGGGCCGAGATGGCAGCTTTGCGAGCTGCTTCGAATTCGTCACCTGCATTCCAGGCAGGCATCTCCGCTTGATCGGCGACGACCAAGCCGACCAACATTAACAGTTGGGCGTCATCGATAGCGCCCGCCAAATCCCAGTCCGGATCGTATTCGTCGCCTGGCTGATGATAGGTTTTCTCAACCCAAGCTTCCAACTGCTGCTTCCCCCAACCATCGGGCTTACCCACTACATTGATTCCGCTATGCAGATACACTCCAGGCACTCCGACTTGAGCCAGGCTAAATTGATCAGAACGATAGTAGTATCCTCGATCCGGAAAGTAGTCAGGCACCACGGTGCGATTTTGCCAGCCAGCCACATTCTCCACGATGGCATCCAGATTCGATTTACCATTGCCAATTAGATTCAGATCGTGTGTCTTGCCCAGGAAATTAATTCCATCGATATTGATCACGGCCGCCATGTTGCCAGCCGGCAGAGGTGGATGCATGGCCAAGTACTTGGAGCCCAACAGCCCCTGTTCCTCCGCACCGACGAAAGCGAAAAGTAGGGAGCGCTTGGGAGGAGGCATTGCGGCCATGGCGCGGGCGATGGTCAGCAGACTGGCGGTGCCTGAGGCATTGTCGATAGCGCCGTTATAAATGTTGTCACCGTCGGCATCGCGTTCGGCGGCAAGGCCCAGATGGTCGTGGTGCGCCATGAACACCACATACTCGCTTCGCAGCGTGGGATCACTGCCGGGGATAAAGCCCAATACATTTCCGGTGGACTGCTGGCGGACGGAACTCTTCAGGTTTGCGGACATGCTGATGCCCATGGGAATCGGTTGGAAATCCCGCGACTGTGCGGACGCCCGCATGGCATCCAAATCCATATTCGCCAGGCCAGCCAGCTTCTTGGCGGCATCTTCGGTCAGCCAGCCTTTGAGCTGGGTACGTGGCCCAGCCTGATCCGCCAATTCGAATTCCTCGCCGCTCCAAGATGTCTGCACCACTTGAAAGGGATATCCGGCAGACTCGGTTGTGTGAATAATCAGCGCGCCCGCGGCCCCCATCTTTGCAGCCATCTGATACTTGTAATCCCAGCGACCGTAGTACAGTCTGCGGCGGCCGGCAAACAACTGCGGATCATCTTCGGGATCATTATTCATGACCACCAGTATTTTTCCGCGCACATCCGTATCTTTAAAGTCATTCCATTGGTACTCGGGAGCTTGAATGCCGTAGCCCACGAACACCAGCTCGGCATCCTTTACCGCCACATCTGCCGCAGCTTGACCGCTGACCGCCATGATCTCGGTGAAGTGTTCAAGCGATAGGCTTTCCGTTCCCTTGTTGAAATGGATGCTGGTCGGCGCAGAGCGTGCTGACCCCAGTCAAGGGTACGGATTGGTACCAGCCGCCATCCGCTGCGGCAGGTTGAATCCCCAGCGATTCCAATTCGGTGGAGATATATAACTGCGCCAATTGATCTCCGCGTGAACCCGGTCCACGACCCTCGAGCAAATCGTCAGCCAGAAAGCGAATATGGCTCCGCAGCGTGTCTTCGCTCAGCCGCTGCACCGCTTGCTGCGCCGCGAGCGACGGCTGCCAAGCCGGATCCTGAGGCAGCGCCTGTGGCATGGCCATCGCCAGGCAGGTGATCCAACTCAACACTCCAACCAATGCGCATCGTGGCATGCAATCAACTCCGCAATTCTCGCCTCGAAACCTTGACTCAAGCAACGGCTACCAACGCAACAGTCACCCGTTGACTGTGCTACAACATAACGGGATTCACCCGCGCCTCAATCGGTGACCAGCCTCCAGATGCCCTCAAATCTCCTAAAATACCAAGTTTCGCAGGAGTTTCCGCACTTCGCCGCGGATAGCGGCGGGGCGTCACGATCTCTCCCTAATTCAAGACAAGGGACGGCCCATGCTCAAGAGACCTAAAGGAAGCCGACCATATTGGTGCCTGCTGTTCAGTGTGCTTCTCGCTTGGGTGTGGGGCCAGCCCAGTCAGGCCGTTGCGGAACAAGCGGATGCGACATCTGCGTCGCGACCGAATGTGCTGCTGCTGTTAGCTGACGATTTGGGTTATGGCGAATTAGGCTGTCAGGGCAATCCACAAATTCCCACTCCGCATATCGACGCCCTTGCCCACAACGGCATACGCTGTACGCAGGCTTACGTCACCGCGCCGAATTGTAGCCCATCGCGGGCAGGTTTATTCAGCGGCAGAATTTCAACGAGATTCGGCTACGAATTTAATCCTATCGGTGCTCGCAATGACGATGTCGGAGTTGGCATTCCCCTGACTGAGAGCATGCTGGCTGAGCAGCTGCGCGATGCCGGCTATGCCACGGGACTGATTGGCAAATGGCATTTGGGTGGGACCGCCGATTTCCATCCCTTGCGGCGTGGCTTTGATGAATTTTTTGGGTTCCTGCATGAAGGGCATTTCTATGTCCCTTCGCCATGGAGGAATGTCACCACGCAGCTGCGGCGGCTAACCTTGCCGGTCGAGGGTCAAACTGTCTATCAAGCCTCACCGACCTTGGTTTACTCGACGCACATGGGACACAACGAGCCCGCCTACGACGCCAACAATCCCATTTTGCGAGGTGGACAACCGGTTCAGGAAAGCGAATATCTAACGGACGCATTCACGCGCGAAGCCTGTGACTTCATACAGCGTCATGCCGGACAGCCCTTCTTCTTATGCGTTGCCTACAACGCGGTGCATAGTCCACTGCAGGCCAAGAACGAGACGTTGGCCAAGTTCGACTTTATTCCCGAACTGCAGCGGCGGATTTTTGCTGCCATGCTGTCGGATATGGATAGCAGTGTGGGGGCCATCACCAAGACGCTCGATGAATTTGACTTGAGTCGAAACACGTTGATTTTCTTTCTGAGCGACAATGGTGGACCAACTCGCGAGTTAACGTCCAGCAATTCACCACTCCGCGATGGCAAGGGATCGATGTATGACGGAGGCTTGCGGGTTCCCTTCATCATCCGTTGGCCAGCCCGCCTATCTGCCGGCAAGGTTTGCCATGAAGTGATTAGCTCGTTGGACATCATGCCCACGTTGGCCGGCGTATGCGGCCTGCCGCCTCATGCGGAGCTCGACGGACAGGATCTATTGCCCCTGCTGCGCGGCGAGTCATCCACCGGGCATCGCCAACTTTACTGGCGGCAGGGCTCACGGGCCGCCTTGCGAAGGGGCGACTGGAAAATCGTCTCTCCACGTCAAATTCAAGGCACGAGAGAATGGGAGCTGTATCACATCGCGGACGACCATAGCGAATCCAACGATCTGGCCGGCAGCCATGCGGGAAAACTGCAAGAGTTGCTCGACATCTGGGAAACCTATGACGCACAAATGTCGCCGCCCCTGATGCGGGCAAAATAAGTTAGGTGCAACGCACGCCGGGTGGCGATACCCGGCGCCACCCTCTGAGCTGAGGCAGACTCGGGGCCACTAGCCCGGCGGCCATTCTGCCGAATCATGTGCGGGCGGTGGGACGCGTGGGGCGTGGAAAAAGGCAACAGTCGGGCGGACAGACATCATGGCTGGGGCCGAGCGATCCGAGCGCGGGTCTCAGCGTGGCAGCATGCAAACGCTCCTCAATTAACTCGCGAATCATACGCACAAAATCGGGATGCGTACCAACGGCCGCAGCCCTGGAGAAAGCCACCCCCAAGCGTTCGCAGGTTTGCTTGGCTTCGGTGTCGAGATCGTACATGACTTCCATGTGGTCCGACACAAATCCAAGAGGAACCAAAGTGACAGCGGTAACGCCAGCTTCGGCGAGTTGCTCGATGCGGTCGCAAATATCCGGCTCCAGCCAAGCTTGCTGTGGCGGGCCGCTTCGGCTCTGGTAGACCAACTCCCAGTCCTCGCGACCGACGGCCGCGGCGACCAATCGAGCTGATTCACGCAATTGCACTTCATAACGACTGTGCTCGGCCATCGAGAGGGGAATGCTATGTGCCGTGAACAGCAACTTGGCCTCCGCCCGCTGGGCGACTGGCAGCCGGTCGAGGGCTTGCCGCAGCAGATCCGCTTGTGCCGAGATGAACGACGGGTGATTAAATCCCAATCGCAGTTTCTCGACTCGCGGCGCACCTTCACCGACCTCATCCTGGGCAGCCGCAATATTCTCACGGTACTGCCGACAACCGGAATAGCAGCTGAACATACTGGTAAAAAACGCAAGCGCTCGCTGACGGCCAGCATCCCGCATGGCACGCAGCGTGTCGCTAAAGAGGGGATGCCAATTGCGATTACCCCAATAGATAGGCAGCTCTATGCCGGCCCTATCTAGTTCGGTGCGCAGCGCAGCGATCAGGTCCCTGTTCTGTTGATTGATGGGGCTCACACCGCCAAAGTGCTTGTAGTGCTCGGCGACTTCCAGCATTCTCTCGCGCGGGACATTCTTCCCACGCAGCACATTTTCCAAAAAGGGCAGAACATCGGCCTGTCCCTCTGGCCCGCCAAAGGAAACGATCAAGATGGAATCAACAGCTGGTTCACTCATAAGATTGCCGGATCGGTTTAAACGAAGGATTGGAAACTGAGGCTCGGAGTTGGAAGCCGCTTTACTTTAGGCGAGGGTCGAGGGCAGCTGGCGAAAAATTCCAGCGGCTGGCAGCCAGCAAACCATTGGCCTTGGGTTGACAGCGATCATCCGTCGGCGAGGCAGTTGCAAGGCTTCCCAAATGCGCGTCGCGTCAGATTCGATGAGCAGTCCGTCGGGGGCGAATTGCCGGAGTAATTCCAAATTCGTGTTCGTGGAGCAATCCTGGGTGTGCAGGTTTACGGGCAGCGTATTCAGGTGCACTGCGGCCACCGACAGTCCACGGCGTTGAATCGCTTCGATGGTCAGCAGTGCATGGTTCACCACGCCCAGTCGATTGGCTGCAATCACAATCAATGGGAAATCGAGCTGCAATCGTTGAATAAAGTCCAGTACGCAGAGTGAGTCGGAGAGGGGTGACAGGACACCTCCAGCCGTTTCGATAATTAGGAATTCGGCAGTTTCCAGCCACCAAGCAACCGGCTCAAACAGTAGGTCTTCGTTGACTTGCCGGCCCTCGAGGCGAGCGGCCATGGGAGGGGCCAGCGGCGCAGAAAACTGTTGTGGGCAAACGCGTTCGATGGGGCACACGCTGGACAACTGTGCGGCGGAGTACAGCGACTGTGCATCACTGGGCTGGGATTCAATCGAACCACTCTGCACGGGCTTGTAGACACCCACCTTGATACCACTGGCGACCAAACGACGCGCGAGGGCGGCGGCTTGAAAGGTCTTACCCACTTCCGTGTCCGTCCCCACAAAAAAACAGCCTCGACTGCTCAGTTCATGTCTCATGTGTCATGCCGACTTGATTGGGAAACCCAGCCTGTTAGCATTTAACAGGCCTGGGTGGGCTTGTGGCTATGGTTCGCCCGTTATTTCCGATGTCTCGTGTTCGCACCCTGCAGGATGATTCGCAATGCCGCGTTCGAGAGTCGTCAATTTGGCTTTGGTCCAGATGACGTGTGTCGCCGACAAGCAGGCGAATGTGGCCAAAGCGCTGGAGCGCATTCAGGCAGCCGCCGAGGCCGGTGCGCACGTGGTCTGCTTGCAGGAGGTTTTCAATACGCAGTATCCCTGCCAATCGGAAGAGCATATCAGATTTGAATTAGCTGAGGAAATACCTGGGCCCACCAGCAGACAATTGCAGGCTGCGGCCAAGCAACATGGAGTCGTGGTAACCTGCTCGCTATTCGAACGCCGTGCCCAGGGACTGTACCACAACACAGCGGTGACCTTTGATGTCGACGGTGAAATGGTTGGTTTCTATCGTAAGATGCACATTCCCGACGATCCGCTGTACTATGAAAAGTTCTACTTTACGCCTGGCGACTTGGGATTTACGGTGGCCAAGACGCGTGTGGCTTGTTTGGGTGTGGCGGTGTGTTGGGATCAGTGGTATCCGGAAACGGCTCGTCTGCTGGCTCTGCGCGGCGCCGAGATCTTGCTTTATCCCACGGCGATTGGCTGGATTCCCAGTGAGAAAGACGAGTTTGGCGAGACGCAACACGATTCCTGGGAAACCTCCATGAGGGCACATGCCATCGCCAATGGTGTGTATGTGGGAGCCAGCAATCGCGTTGGCCTGGAGGGAGGCCTCCAGTTTTGGGGCGGTTCCTTTGTGGCGAATCCCAACGGTCAGGTCCTGCGTCGGGCGGGTCACGTGGAGGAGGAACTGATCGTCGTGCCCTGCGATTTATCGGCCATCGATGTAGTCCGCACGCACTGGCCCTTCCTGCGCGATCGGCGGATCGATGCTTATGGCGATATCACCAAACGATACCTTGACCAGCAATGAACCGTAGCAGCCCTCATACCTGGCCCGCCGAGTGGGAACGCCAATCCGCCAGCTGGATTGCTTGGCCACATAACCGAGAGACGTGGCCAGACCGCTTTCAAAACATACCATCGGTCTTTGTTCGATTCATTGGAGAGTTGGCGGGTACAAGCCGTACACGTGCTGTCTGGCCCGGCTAGCGCCGATCCCACCGCGCGTATCGAAACTAGCCAATCTAGCCAACGTCACGGTGCATCCTGTGTCGACCAACGACGCCTGGATCCGCGACTATGGCCCGACCTTTGTCTTGCGCAAGACGGACGGCCAGTTGGTGGGCATCGACTGGAAATTCAACGCTTGGGGCGGCAAGTATCCACCCTTTGATGATGACGCCCGCGCGGCAGAATTGATTTGCCGTCGCATCGGCTGCACGCGCAGCATGTCGCCCTTGTACTGCGAGGGAGGTGGATTGGAAACCGATGGACAGGGCACCTTGCTAACGACCAGCAGTTGTCTGTTGAGTGCCAGTCGCAATCCGGGTTGGTCGCGAGCCATGGTCGAGGAAGAGCTGATGCGACAGCTGGGAGTCACCAGAATTGTTTGGGTCGATGGAGGTGGCTTGATCGGCGACGACACCGACGGTCACATCGACCAGTTAGCGCGTTTTGTCGCCCCGGGCATCGTGGTGGCGGCTGTCAGTAGCAATGTGCATGATCCGAATTTCGCCGGCCTGGCTCGCAACGTCAAGATACTGCGTGAGTCGAGCAGTGCTAGCGGTCAGCAGCTGCAGGTTGTGGAGCTGCCGACTCCGCCGCCGCGGTTTATCGCCGGAAAACGTGTCCCGGAAAGCTACTGTAATTTTCTCTTCGCCAATGGGATCGTGATCGTACCCACCTTTGGGCAGCCCACGACGGACAGAGCGGCTATCGACATCCTTGGTTCACTCATGCCCGCGCATCAGATAGTGCCCTTGGATGCCAGCGAGTTGATCTGGGGTTTGGGGGCCTTTCACTGCGCTTCCCAGCAGCAACCCGCCACCCAATCGCCCGCATCCATCTAGGCTCTGCTCTAAAACGAGCCTAGCCAGCCAGTGGTTTGTCCGATTTTTCGGGAGTCTTTTCGAGGATCTCCAGCAGCAGTTGATCGGCTTCGATACCTTCGGCTTGGGCTTCGAAATTCAGCAGTACGCGGTGCCGCATGGCAGGTAGAAAAACACGGCGGACATCTTCAAAGCTGACGTTAAAGCGGGCATCGAGCAGAGCCCGTACCTTGGAGGCCAGCGCCAGAGTTTGAGCGCCGCGGGGACTGCTTCCCCAGCGGATGTATTGATTGGCTATGGGTTGTGCGAGTTGTCCACCGGGGTGCGTGGCCAGCACCAAGCGCACGATGTAATCCTGGACATGTCCGGCCAGGATGACCTCGCGCACCAATTGCTGCCAGCGCTGGATCTCCTGGCCATCCATGATTTTGTGGGTGCTGATGTGCGTGCCACGCGTGGTGCGGTCAACGATCGTATTCAGTTCGTCGCGCGAACTGTAGCCGACGACCAACTTGAACAGGAATCGGTCGAGTTGGGCTTCGGGCAGTGGGTAAGTACCCTCTTGTTCAATTGGATTCTGCGTGGCCAATACGAAAAAGGGTTTGTCCAGCATGTAACGCGTGCCGCCCACGGTCACGGTGCCTTCCTGCATCGTTTCCAGCATGGCTGACTGCGTTTTGGGTGTCGCGCGATTGATTTCATCGGCCAGGCAAATCTGAGTAAAAATCGGACCTTTCTGAAATTGGAACGATTTGGCCCCGTGTTCGTTTTCAACGATCATGTTGGTGCCCAGAATATCCGCGGGCATCAGGTCGGGTGTGAACTGGATGCGATTGAATGGCAGGTTTAAGGATTCCGCCAGAGTCCGCACAAGCATTGTCTTTCCCAAGCCTGGCACGCCCTCCAGCAAACAATGCCCTCCTACGAACATACTGGTCAGCACGCCGTGCACGATTTCATCGTGTCCGACGATCGTCTTGCCGATTTCATCGCGGACGGCTGCGTAGCGCGTGCGGAACTCTTCGGCTTGTTGCTGCATCTGCTCGGCGACGTTGCTCATGGAGACGGTTCTTCCCGGATGATTGCTGATAAAGGAGTGCCCAAGTCGATGCTCGGTCAGGGCGAATTGTGCTCGTCCTGACTCTTTTTCTGTGCCGCTTTCTTAGCAGCCAACAAGCGAGAAGTATAGCCTGCCTGCTCCTCACTCTGCGAGATGCTCGGCGAGTTTGTTGGTCGGGCGGTGGAACTGGTGGATTGCTTACCGAGCGCCTGATCGAGCGTATTTGCATCGGCTGTCCGCTCGGACTCGAAGCGGGCGCCCGCCCGCACCTCCTGCATTTCGCCCGCCACCTCGGATTTCTTAGACCTGAGTCGTTCCAAGCTCTGTTTGCGTTCGGCATCTTGGGCCGTTTCGCCTGGATTCCATACTTTGGCCAACCATTTGAATGGGTAGGCATAGTCGAGGGCTACACGACGCACGAAGATATCGCCAAACAGGCACACGGCGCCCAAAAGCAAACACCAGGGCCAAATATCCTGCATGCTCATCGCTCGCGGCAGTCCGCCACGATAAGTATTATTTTTGAGCAGATTCTCAAAGCTTTGGTTGTCAAGCGAAGCGGTCAGTTGCCCTGCTTGACCACCTTCGGGCTCCAGTTGGGCCAGTCGTTCCAAAGCGGAATAATTCGTCTTGCGCAAGCGATACTCGTCGGAGAATGGAACGCTGGCGCCAGTGGTTAAGGGGGCGATACCGGGTCCCGGGATCACATTCACTAAATAGCTGCCCGCGTTATCGGCCTCGAAGGAGCCGACGTAGCGTCCGGGAGCCACTTGTCGCATGATCAATGGCAAGGGCTTGAGGTCCGGCCCCACTGCCACGGCTTGCATATCCAGGAAATTCAAGAATTCATCTTCCTGGTTCAGCGCATTGACGACGACCTCCACGGCCCCGCTGCCCACATTGGTTGCCACGCTAAACTTGGCATCGCTGGTGGTGGGCCGCATCGCCCAGCGCACGAGTTGGGAAAAGAATTGATCGTAGCCCGACCAGCCCAACCAGTCGCCGGCCCAACGCTTGCCCACGTCGCTAGTGAACACGGCGGTGCGGCCGGCGCCATAGGTCCAGGTAGCCAGTAGCGTTTGGTTTTCTGGCTCGCTAGGCTTGCTCGCGCGGATGGGTACCTCGACCAAAGGACTGTCTTTCAGCGAGGTCAGCACGAAGCCGCTCAGATTGGGCAGATCGCGCGACAGGCCCTGGACGATTTCATGCGGGTAAGTGATTTGGGGTTGCGCACCTCCCTCGGGCTCATAGACCAAGGGACGCGAGACGCGCATGGCCTCGCGCTGGAAAATCTTGGGCAGGGCGGCTGGATTCGTAGCCACGTAATAGTTGCCACCGGTGGTGGTTGCGATATTTTGCAAGGTCTGGTGTCCGGCCGGTCCATGGGCGCCAACGGCCACGGTCGAAATCTTGATTTGATTGGCCGCAAACTGAGTAAGAATGCCGCTGGCTGGAGGAGTGGGATCGCCATCGCTGATAATGATCATGTGCTTGACCGAGGCGGGCGTGTTGACCAACGAGCGGAGGGCTAATTGCATCGAGGGTTGGAAGTCGGGCATATCGCCCGGCGTCATACCGCGCATGCGGCTGATCATGGCCGCCCGATTCTCGCCCACGCGGAGCATGCCATTTTGCCCACCCCACAACCAAGAGTCCCCTAGGGTCCCGTATTGCAGCACACCGCAGAAATCCATCGGCCCGAGTACCTCCAGTGAGGCTTGGCCAATCCGCTTTTGCCAGTAATTGCCTTGGGCGATTTCCGAGGCGTGCAAGATCATGGCCAATGCACCGACGGCCTCGATCTTCTTGTTCTTGATTTGGAAATCGACGGGCATGGCCTTTTCGATATTCGTATTGGCCCAACCTCCGGCTCCAAAAGCATTGGGGCCGCCCAGCATGATCAGGCCGCTGCCGAACTGCTCGGTGTTGCTGACCAACATGTCGATCTGCTCGTCGGTAAAGTTGGCAATATCTTGGGCTGAGTCGCCGCTGCTGCGCGGAACGCCAGCCAAGATCACACAATCGAAGGCTTGCAGTTCCGCCAGAGAGGTGAACAGCTGATTGCTGGTCATGACTTCAACTTCGATATCGCTTCGCCGCAAGGCCTCGATCAAAGGCGTGTACTCACCGAGTGCGTTCCAGTCCTCGATCAGCAGCACGCGGCCCTTGCCGCGGACATAGGTAAACGCAGTCGGCGCGATTGTTTTGCTGCAGAGCATCATCGCTGGGCACATCGGGCACGAACTCGGCGCGATAGGTGTAGCCGGCCGGCTGGTCGATCGTATCCGTAATCGGAAAGACATTGACGTCCTTGTCCAGCGTGACAGGACTTTTGAAATACCTCCTGCTCGCGCGGGCCGACGCTGCGCAGCAGTCGCAATTCGCCGCTGACCGCCCGCTGCGGGTCGCCAGACTGTTGAAAGCGATTGACGACGATTCGCGTCTCAAAGGGTTGGCCCTGCCGAATATTGCTGGGCAAATCGACCTTTTCAACCAGGATCTCGCTGGTGGCTTCCAATTCAATGGGCACCACATCAAAGCCAATCCCTGCTTGAGCCATGGACTGGGCCACGGTTGAGGCGGTCGCCCAGGGTTTCGATGCCATCGGTGATGAGCACGATGCGCTTGGCAGAGTCCTCTGGAAAGGAGGCTTGGGCCAGCTTGAGAGCCGATTCCAGATTGGTCGCATCGGTTCGCCCGAGGTAACTCTCGACTCCACTGACGACCGGCAAGTCATCTTCGTAGGGTGGGAATTCGATGGCCGCCTCGCGGCCAAAAACAATTAAGCCCGATCGATCGCCGCGATTTTTCTCGCGGTGCTTTCGAACCGACTTGATCGCGTAGTCGAGCATGATATCGCGCTTGGCTCGCGCAATGCTGTCGCTTTGGTCCAGGATGTAGATCACCGACAGTTTGTCACTGATCCACACCCACTGGATGCCGGCGATGGCAAACACGATCAGCAGCATGACGATCGAGCGAAAGATCAATGCCGCCAAGCGTCGTCCTGCCCCCAGGCTGGCCAGCGAGGTAAAGCTCACGAACCACAGCAGGGGGATCAGCAGCAGTAGCCACAGCAGCCATGGGTATTCGAAGGTGAAAGAGATATTGCCCATAGTGGCTGCCGATTTTGAGAGGTACCCAGGCCATCGCCGAACGGAGATAGTGTCCATAGTAGACGAATTGCCCATGGGTGTGCAACGAAGACAGCCAATGCTTGTAAAAGCGATGCAAGACTGCCACCGCGCACCGCGGGCGATGGAGGCGGAGCGTCCTTTAATTTGATCGACGTGCAAGACTCGATGCTAGCAGCGGAACTCGCCAAGAGTTTCGGCTGGCGTGGCTAGCCACCGAAATCTTGCGCAGGCCGAACAAAGCAGGGTCACCGCGGAGGGTGGCGATGGCACCCGCCCTGTCCCCGATTGGCGATGGATGTGGTAAAACACGAGCTCGTCGCAAAGTACGCAGTCCAGCCACTCATCTTAGGTGGAGAATCAGGCAATGACCAACGGGCCGTTGAATCGCAAGTTGAAAATGGGATTGGTGGGTGGTGGCCAAGGTTCATTTATCGGCAAAGTCCACTCCATCGCGGCTTGCTTGGATAATCGCGCGGAACTGGTGGCCGGGGCCTTTTCCAGCAATCCCCAGCGGAGCAAGGCCTCTGCGGTCGACTATAACGTGGGGCCCGACCGGGCCTATGGCTCCTACACCGAAATGCTCGAACGTGAGAAGCAACTGCCCGAGGGGCAGCGGATCGATTTCGTCAGCGTGACGACACCCAACGATACGCACTTTGAAATTGCCAAGGCGGCCGTCGAGGCAGGTTTCCACGTGGTGTGCGACAAGCCCATGACCTTCGACTTGGCGCAGGCCGAAGAGTTGGCCGCGATCGTCGATCAGTCCAAGGTGGTTTTTGCCCTGACTCACAACTACACCGGTTATCCGCTGGTGCGGCAGGCGCGGGAGATGATTCAAAGCGGCGAGTTGGGCGAGATCCAGGCGATTCGCGCCAGCTATATCCAAGGCTGGTTGCGGACCAAGCTGGAAGAGTCCGATCAGAAGCAAGCCGCCTGGCGGACCGATCCCAAGAAGAGCGGGGCTGCGGGTTGCTTTGGTGATATCGCCACGCATGCCTACAATTTGGGCCGCTACATGAGTGGCCTGCTGCCGGAGAAAATTTCCTGCCACCTGCAAGACTTTCGAATCCGGCCGCAAGCTGGACGACTATGGTACGGCCGTCATCAAGTATCAAGAATGGCGGATTGGGAACGGTCACCGCCTCGCAGATCAGCCATGGTCGCGAAAACGACGTCACGATTGAAATAGACGGCACCAAGGGTTCGCTCAGCTGGAGACAAGAAGAACCCAACGTGATGATCGTCCGTTGCAATGGACAACCGCACAAAATGTACACCCGCGACCCCAACGCACCCTACATGAATGCTTCGGGGCAAGCCGCCTGCCGACTGCCCAGTGGGCATCCCGAAGCCTTTTTTGAGGCGTTTGCGAATATCTATGTGGCAGCCTTCGATAGCATGGTGGCCTTGGCCTCAGGTGAAAAAATTGAACGGCGAGATACGATTTATCCCAACGTACACGACGGCGTCGAAGGCATGCTGTTTATCGAGCAGGCCGTGGCCAGCAGCAAGCAGGATGGTGCCTGGCTGCCACTCGCGTGCGACCGCGCCAGGCATTAGGCCGCGAGAAACTGGCGCTCACGGCTTTGGTACATTAGATCAACATGCGCCTGGCCATCGGAGATCAACATGCTTCAGTTCGAGCGAGTGGTTATCGTCGGCGTGGGCTTGCTGGGCGGCTCGATTGGCTTGGCCCTGCGTGAGCGCAAGTTGGCCAAAGCCATTGTTGGAGTGGGCCGCAACGCTCAGTCGCTCGATCAAGCCCTGCAATTGGGGATTATCAGCCACAGCGAACTGGATTTGTCGCAAGCCTGTCGGGACGCCGATCTGGTTATCGTGTGCACTCCGGTCCAGCGGGTTGTCGAATTCGTGGTGCAGTGCCAATCCAGCTTGAAGAGCGGAGCGATGATCACCGACGTGGGTAGCACCAAGCAGAGCATTTGCGATCAGCTGGACGCGGCGGGTTGCTCCGCATTCTGCGGCTCCCATCCCTTGGCCGGAAGTGACAAGAGCGGCCCGAGTCACGCCGATGCAGGCTTGCTGGAAGGCAAGCTGGTGGTGGTCACTCCCGGACAGCGGACGCCGGCAGAGTTGCTCAGCGTACGGTGGCCTTGTGGCAGTCGCTGGGCAGTCGCACGCTGTGCATGTCTCCGCAGGAACACGACGCGGCGCTGGCCAGGACCAGCCACTTGCCGCATGTGGTGGCGGCCGCGCTGGCTGGCGTGACGCCCGAATCGCTGCTACCCCTGGCGGCTTCAGGCTGGTGCGATACAACTCGTGTTGCGTCGGGCAATGTCGATCTGTGGCGACAGATCTTGTCCGAGAATCGCGACTCGGTGCTGGCCGCCGCACGCGACTTTGCCGCCGCTTTTCAATCCTGGATCACGGCGCTCGAGCAAGGCGATGACGAAGCCCTAATTCAACTTATTGCAACGAGGGAAATCAAAGCGTGACACTGTGGGAAATTGACATTCATCCAGCGGCTGGGCAAACCGATGTGGCTGGCAAATCGCTGTCGGCCGAAGCCCGAGATCTGGGGTTGGACCCGCATCTGACGATCGCTGCTGCGCACGGCTTTATCCTGCAGGGCGAGCTTTCGCGAGAGCAGGTTAGCCGGGCCGCCGAGCTGTTGCTGGCCGATGCCATCACCGAATCGACCACCATTGCCCAAATGGGCAGCCCGGAACTCTCCGCCGCCCGCGCATGGTTTGACTCAATTGGTGCATGTCCTGCCCAAGCCGGGCGTGATGGATCCGGTTGCCCTGAGCACCATCCAGGCCCTGCAGGACATGGGACTGCCGGTCGAGCAGTTGACCACGTTGCGCAAGTACTGGCTGAGCGATCTCGAGCCGCCCGCGCTTGCAGCGACTGTGCCAAAAATTGCTTTCCAATGACTCGATCGAACGCGTGCTCACCGGACCACTGCAATTTACAACAGCTGGATGTCGGCTCGCGACTATCAATTCGAATTGATGCATGTCCCCATTCGCGAGCTGGATGAACAAGCCCTGTTGCAGCTCAGCAAGCAAGGGCAGCTGTATCTTGACCTTGCCTGAGATGCAGACCATGCAGCAGTATTTTCATTCCTTGAGGCGCGAGCCAACCGATATTGAACTGGAAACGATCGCCCAAACCTGGAGCGAACACTGTAGCCACAAGACGCTGGCTGGCCGCATCGCCTACACCGACGAGAATGGCTCGCGACACTTCCAGAACATGCTCAAGGAAACCATCTTTCAAGCCACGCAGACCATTCGCCAGCGACTGGGCAAAGAAGATTGGTGCGTCAAAGTGTTTTCGGACAATGCGGGCATCGTCAAATTCGATGACGAATACCACGTGGTGTTCAAAGTCGAAACGCACAATCATCCTAGCGCTATCGAACCCTATGGCGGTGCCAATACGGGCATCGGTGGCGTGATCCGCGATCCCATGGGCACCGGCTTGGGCGCCAAGCCGTTCTGCAATACCGACGTCTTTTGCTTTGCCCCGCCAGATACCGATCCGGCCAGCCTGCCGCCAGGAGTGCTGCACCCGCGGCGGGTGATGAAGGGTGTTGTGGCTGGCGTTCGCGACTACGGCAATCGCATGGGTATTCCCACCGTCAACGGAGCGGTCTACTTCGATCCCCGCTATCTGGGCAATCCGCTGGTCTACTGTGGCAATGCTGGATTGCTGCCGGTCGACAAAGTCGAAAAGTGCCCCAAGGAAGGCGATTGGATCGTGACCGTCGGCGGCCGAACCGGCCGCGATGGAATTCATGGTGCCACCTTCAGCAGTGTGGAATTGACCAGCGAGAGTGAATCGATCTCAGGCGGATCGGTGCAGATTGGTAATGCAGTCACCGAAAAAATGGTGCTCGATGTATTGCTGCAAGCCCGCGACGAAGGGACTGTACAACGCCGTCACCGACTGCGGAGCCGGCGGCTTCAGCAGCGCTGTCGGCGAGATGGGAGAATCGATCGGTGCCGAAGTGTGGCTGGAGCGGGCTCCGCTCAAGTACGCGGGTCTGAGCTACACCGAGATCTGGATCAGCGAAGCCCAGGAGCGGATGGTCTTTGCCGTTCCTCCCGCCAAGCTAGAGCGGATGAAGGCAATCTGTGCGGCTGAAGGAGTCGAGGCCTCGGTCATCGGCCAATTCGTACCCACCGGTATGCTGCGGCTGATGTACGAGGGGCAGGAGGTCGGCTCGGTCTCGATGGAATTCTTGCACGACGGTCGTCCACCCGTGGTGCGCGATGCCAGCTATAGCCCGCCGCCTGTGATCAACACCAAAATACCCGAGTTGATCACAGCCGGAGATACAAAGGGCGCTGCTGCAGATTCTGGGATCGCTGAATGTGGCCAGCAAGCACTGGATCATTCGCCAGTACGATCACGAAGTGCAAGCGGGCAGCGTCATCAAGCCCTTGGTGGGCCCTGCCTGCAATGGGCCCAGCGATGCCGCCGTCGTGCGGCCGCGGATGGACAGTCGCCGTGGTGTGGTGATCAGTTGTGGCATGAATCCAGCCTACGGCGATTTGGATCCCTACCATATGGCTGCCAGCGCGATTGACGAAGCCGTGCGCAATGCCGTGGCCGTCGGCGCCGATCCAACGCGAATCGCCATCCTGGATAATTTCTGCTGGGGCAATACCGACCGACCCGAGACGCTGGGCTCGCTGGTGCGGGCTGCACTGGCCTGCCACGATGTGGCGGTGGCCTGGATGACTCCCTTTATCAGCGGCAAAGACAGTCTGAACAATGAATTTACCTGGCTCGATGCCGCTGGCCAAAAGCAGTCGATGGCGATTCCGCCGTCGCTGTTGATCAGCGCCATGGGCCAAGTGGCTGACGTTGCCCAATGCGTTACGATGGATCTCAAGACGGCCGGCAATTCCCTTTTCCTGGTTGGCTCAACGCATTCAGAATTTGGTGGATCCCAATTACTGCAAACGCTCGGTCTCATGGGTGGACGTGTGCCGCAGGTTGAGTTGCCTTCCGCCAAACGCACCTTTATGGCCTTGCATGCGGCCATCGGCAGGGGAGCCATCCGCGCCTGCCACGATTTGAGCGAAGGTGGGCTGGCCGTGGCCTTGGCTGAGATGGCCTTTGCCGGACATTTGGGTGTCCAGGTCGACTTGTCCCCCGCGTTGCAAGCGACGGCCTTGGCACCCACCGAATTGCTGTTTTCAGAAAGCAACAGCCGCTTTGTGATTGAGGTAGCCAACGAGCGCGAAAAAGAATTACTAGAGTGTTTTGACGATGTGCCCCTGGTCAAACTCGGACGTGTTTCGGATCAGGAGCAGGTCGTGTTCCGCGTAGGCGATCGTTTGCTCTGCGATCTTTCGTGGCGCGACCTATTCCAGGCTTGGCATGCGCCACTCGACTGGGCATAGCGACGGAGACCCGCACACCGCCCGTGGACTTGGGTGGGGCAGCTTCTATTCAACACAGGTTCACCCGCACTGAAGCGAGGAAGGTGGAGTATGGCAGGGAAGCGTCGCAAGTCGAACAAGCCAGACAGGCGCTCAAAAGCAGCTTCCCCGGACAGTCCACCGGGGAGCAGTGCGCCGGGGAGATGTTGCGACCGGGGAACGTTACAGCTGAGGAAAAAGTGCGCCAGTCCACGGTTGGCCGTCGAATGCTGCTGCCTGCGGTGGCTAGCAGCCTTGCCTTGTGGGCCGCTTTTGCTCCGCTGAATATGAGTCTCCTGGCTTGGCTGGCGCCCGTGGGATGGCTGCTGCTTGCCGAGCGCGAAGCCCCGCTGGGAAGACGGGGATATTTTTTCTTGTGGATCGCTGGCTGCCTATTTTGGCTGTTGATTTTGCATGGTATTCGACTCGCGTTTTGGCCGCTGATCTTCGGCTGGATTCTGCTTTCGCTTTACCTGGCGGTGTACATTCCACTATTCGTTGGAGCGACTCGGATCCTGCGTCACCAGTGGCAACTACCGCTGGTCTGCGCCGCGCCCGTGGGATGGGTGGGAATGGAACTCATTCGTTCTTATCTGTTCACCGGTTTCGCTGGGAATACGCTGGCCCATTCTCAAGCTCATTGGCCGATGGTGATTCAACTGGCCGACCAGTTGGGTACGGGTGGTGTGAGCATGGTGATGATCATGGTCAGCGCGGCGGTCGTGGTCATGACCAGAGCCATCCTCAGCCGGACTCGCCTGGCCACCGCCATGGGTTCGGCGGCGTTGGCAACATCGATGTTGCTAGCCTTGCTGGGCTACGGCTGGTGGAAGCTGGCGGAGTGGGAAGCCATCCAGGCGCAGCGGCCGACGTTGTTGAGCGTGTTGCTGGTGCAAGAAAACACACCCACCATTTTTGAGTACGATCCCGAGCGCAATCGCGATGCCTGGACGCGTTATCTCCATATGACCCGTGCCGGTGCTCGAAAATATGGGACGCCTGACCTGGTGGTGTGGCCCGAGTCCACCTTTACTCGCAACGAGCCTTTGCGCGAAGCTCGACTGACCCATGGGCTACCGCAAGTGCTCAAGCAGGAGGTCGAGGACGAGGCCTACCTGTTGCAGCGGCTGGTTGAGATTCGCCAGATGTTCGATCTGAAAGCCCGCAGTGTGATCAATGCGGCCCGGGGCGGAGAGGCTTGGGAAGCTCTGGAAGAAGTAGATTCCCAGGCATCCACCAAGCCCTATCTGTTGGTCGGCAATGATCTAATGATCTACACCTCCGAGGGTGTCGAACGTTTTAATACGGCGGCTTTCATTGGTCCCGATGGCCAATTGATCGATCACTACAGCAAAATGCACCTGGTGATGGTCGGCGAGTACCTACCGCTCGGTCCGGCACTCCGCTGGTTGGGTGATCTATTTGGACAGGTCGATATTCAGGCGGGACCAGCAGCCAAGAGTCTGCCGCTTTCCACACCACAGGGCGAGGTTCGGCTGTCACCTAACATCTGCTTCGAAAGCATGGTGCCGCAACTGATCTCCGCTCAGGTACGCGATTTGGTGCGACGAGGGCAGTCGCCCGACGTGCTGGTCAATATTTCCAACGACAGCTGGTTTCATGGCTCCTCGGCACTCGACCACCATTTGGCCAGCTCCATTCTGGCGGCAGTCGAAAATCGGCGACCGATGCTGGTGGCGGCCAACACGGGGCTCACCGCGGAGATTGCTGGCTCGGGACAGCTGCTGCAATGTACGCAGCGCGGTACTGCCGACGCTCTTTTGGCTGCACCCAAAGATGGACAGCAGGGTGGGTATGGTGCAGTGGCTGGGTTATCCGCTGGGTTGGGCATGCGCCTTTTGCTGCTGCTTGGGGCTGGGATGGTCTGCTGCGGACCGTGTGCGGAGAGGGCGACCGTCGGTATCCTGACCGCGAGCCTTCACCGGCGTGGGCCAGCTGTAACGAAAAATCGGGTGGCTGGCTGGCAAAAAAAACCGCCTGGTGTATCGCTTCTGCGAAAAGTTTGACTGCTTGCAAAGCGGTAAATACACTGAACGTGCTGTGCGCTTCATATTGCAGCTATTTGTCTGGCAAGTGTGCCTTTCGATGCATCGCGGTGGGGCAATCTCCTCGATGACTTTTCCACACTCGGCTCTTTTCTCGGATCCTAAACATGGCAGTTCGCGATAGGAATCTCTTTGCATGGCAAGCTTATGTCATCACGATGGCATTCGTTTCCGTAGGTTTGCTGCTGGGAATGTTCTTCTTATGGCGGAGCTACAGTGACCTTTCGCGGAGATTCGCGGAAAAAGATACGCAGTTGACCAGCGCCGGCCAACAGTTTTCGCAGAGCGAGGAGCGGGTTGACCGCTTGATGTCCATGTTGGGCAAGAAGGAGTATACCGACGCCGAAATGGAGAGCATGAAGGCCAAATTTGCGGCCGATCCCATTCTGGCTGAAGTGGAAAAGGAGTTTGAGGAGCAGATGAAATTGTTTGCACCCAATGACCCTGCCAGCGAAAAGAACCTGATGAAATTGCCCCAGCAGCTGCTGGAAACCATTCGCATTCGAAACGAGCAGGTCAACAAAGCCAGGGAAGTTGAGAAAGACCTTCAAAAGCAGTTGTCGGAAACCATTCAAAGCGAATCCAAGGCGCGGATTGATGCCCAAGAGGCTCAGAAGACGGCGGAGCGCGATCTGGAATCCGCCCGGCAGGCGCACGCCAGCGCGATCGCCAAGTTGAATTCAGAGAAGCAAGATGCACTCAACAAATTCGACGCCTACAAGACCGACATGGATAAACGCTACAACCAGCTGGCAGCTCGTGCGAGCAACCTTGAGGCCGAGAATAAAGTTCAGAAAGAGACGATTGCTCAGCAAACCGAGATCATCCAGCAATTCACCAACCCAGACTTCTCTGCCCCTCAAGGCACGATTGTCAAGGTGGCCGATGGCGGTACGACCGTGTGGCTTGATTTGGGCCGCGTGGATGGTTTGCGAGTTGGCGTGCCGTTTTCAATCATCGACGAGTCGGAGATCAACATCAATGAGGCAACCCCCAAGGCAACGATTACCGTAACGGATCTGGTCGGTCAGGACATGGCTCGGGCTCGGGTGAATCCCGGCAGCTACCGTTACGACAAACCGCTGGTTACGGGCGACTTGATTTATTCGCCCGCCTGGAGGCCAGGACGCCCCGTCGGATTCGCTCTGGTGGGCATGATGGATCTGAACGACGATGGCCGCGATGATAGCGAACAAGTTCGAGAGTTAATTCGCATGGCCGGAGGACAGATCGACGCCGAAATGGATTCCACGGGTTCACTGAATGACAGGCTGCCAGGCATGTCGCCTAACACGTCTTTCCTGGTTACTGGTACTGACCTGGACGTCGACGCCAGCAACGCGGACCTGAAAGCCGAACAGGCCCAAAAGGCTTCAGCCTATGCCAGATTCATGAGCGAGGCCCGCAGCAAGGGCCTGCGAACAATCAATCTCGATAAATTGCTGGGCTACCTCAAGACTGAGGGCGCTAGTCGCACGATTCCACTGGGGAATCGAATCCGCAGCGAGGATTTTCCCATTCGCGCAAGCAATAATCCGCCTGTCAGCTCGGGCAGTGTCAGCGAGATTTATCAAGAGCGCACACCGAAAAACTGAGCAGTGGACATCGAACCACCCCATTAGGGGTGTCTCGCCACAACATTCCACGTTTGCCGGCGATGCGACTAGGCGCGGTGCTCCGGGCGAATTATTATAATTAGCGTAAACCTCCCAAATTTACTTTCAGCACCGAGATACTCCACATGAGACTTACAATAGCACACTTAGGCATGGCTGCCCTGTTAGCAGGCTTGGGTAGTGTTGGCTGGGCACAGGCACCTGCTCAGAGGGTTGCTGCCATTTCAGAGGTTCAGACGACCTCAGCGGTTGACATGATCAACCTGCTGCATCAGCGCGAATGGGTGCGCTTGAGCGATGATGGTCGAATTGGCGGCAGGCTGTGCGTGTTGAATCCCGCGGGAGAAATTGAAGGCCGAATCGGTGCGCAGGTCGTGGTATCGCGGGCTGGTAAGGTGATTGCCGAGACGACTACTGGTTCAGACGGCAAGTTCGAGCTTAAAGGATTAGAGCCTGGAGCCTATGCGATTCAAAGTCGCAGTGATTACACCTACGCCGCATTTGCACTGCATGTGTTGCCAGCCACTTCCAAGCATCTGACTTCCGATTTGGAAATTTATGCCAGTATCATTCCACCTGAGCGGGCCAATGAGTTGCTCGATAGTCAGCTGATTCCCAGCGAACTGAGTGCGGACGGCGACGTCTACTATCGTTCTTTTAGCAGCGACCCTTTGGCTGAGGAGCGGGCATTCAGCCGTTCGCACCAAGTAGTTTTGCGTGATGGCGCTCTTGTGGGTCGCGTTTCACGACCAGGCTGGAAATTTAGCGAACAAGATCTGACGGGGACGGTTGCCCAGATTGTTCGCGATAGCAAGGTGATTGCCAAGGTTGCCGTGGGCAAAGACGGTTACTACCGCGTCGAACAGCTCGAACCCGGCGTATACGATTTGTTTGTGTCCGGTGATGATGGATTTGCGGTGCTCTCGTTTGAGGCTGTAGCGGCAAGTCCCACGCTGGCAGGGAGTGGCACTGGAGAGCATTTGGTTGCAACGACTAAGCTCTTGGATTGCTTGAGCTGCGAGATGATTCAGCAGCCCGAAGTGGCCTGTGCCAACTGCGAAGAGGTGGCCATGTTACCCATCGTTGAAGAATGTGGCTGCGAAATGGATCCATGTGGTTGCGGTGCGCCCGTCATGGGCGGTGGCTTCGGCGGCGGCTATGGTGGTGGCGGCGGTGGTGGCGGCGGAGGTGGCATCGGTGGTGGCGGCATGGGAGCCCTCCTGGGTGCTGCCGGCTTGGCCGTTGGTATCGCGGCCTTGTCCGACGACGATAGCTTCAATGGAAATCAAGCCTCGTTGATCTCGCCCTAGTTTCAGTCGGGCTCAGCAGGCTCTTCTTATGCGGCCGTGCAGGCTACTGAGTGACCTGTGGCTCGGAAACTGTTAATTCTATCCCGTATCCGCAGGTATCCCCCTGCGGATTTTTTGTTTGGCCCAATGCTCTTTCGGGGGCCTGCTAACGATCAGCAGAAAAACATTCGCGCGGCAAGCCAGGTAGCAGCTTTGGATTTTCCGCTGGAGTTATATTTCGCAATGCTGCGTCGGTTGCCTGCGACCCTCGGTCTCAGCAACGCCGGTCAACCACTCAGTTGTCCAGTTGTGCAGGCTCGGGTATGCTCGTTTTTGGGCTGTCGGCCGTTGAGAACGAATTCTGAGTCGTAGTGACTTGGTTCAGGTTGGCGGTCCGCGAGGTGAAAACGTCAAGAGTTCTTGGCGCCGCCCGTTTTTTAAAAAAAACGCCTTTAATCCCGTATTCATATGGCTTGATACCAATCATGCGGCTCGGTGCAGCACCAGGCCGCATCCGCCCTTTACTCCCTCCTGAGACACCCATGACAACAGCGCTTTCCCCGGAATTGCAGGCGAGTTGCACCACCGCCCGCGAGAATCTCGATGCACAGACCCGCGAGCTGGTGCAATGGCACTTCCACGACAGCACCGGCTCACCGTTTTGGCTGGCGAAAAAGGCGGAATTGAACTTCGATCCGTTGACCGAAGTTGAGACCTTTGACGACCTGAAGAAGTTTCCATTATTTGAAGACGACTGGTTGCGTGGCGGCCCCGTCAGACGCTGGGTGCCCAAGGGGTTGGATGGCAAGCCTACTTATGTGTTCGAGACGGGAGGTACGACCGGAGTCCCCAAGAGCCGCGTAGTGATCGATGATTTCCGCATCGATTACGAGATGTTCAGCGACACCCTGCCCGACGCTTACTTTCCCAAGGGCAGCAATTGGTTAATGCTCGGCCCCTCGGGTCCGCGACGTTTGCGGCTGGCCGTGGAGCACCTGTGCCAATACCGCGGCGGCATCAGCTTTTGCATCGACCTGGATCCACGCTGGGTGGTCAAGCTGATCAAGAAGGGATGGATGGAGCATCTGGAAGAGTACAAAAAGCACTGCATCGATCAGGCGATCACGATCTTGACCGCCGGGCATGATATCAAGTGCATGTTCACCACACCCAAGCTGCTCGAATCCCTGGCCTATGGCTTGGCGGAAAAGGGGACCAGTATTCAGGAGATTGGCATCACCGGAATCTTTTCGGGAGGCACCGAATTCACGCCACAATGGACCCGCTTCTGCGTCGAGGAGTTGTTGGGTGGTCCGGCTGAAGAAAGTGGCGTTTATATGACACCCACTTACGGGAATACGCTGATGGGTCTTGCCTGTAGCAAACCAGTCACAGCCGCCGACGATTACAAAATTTCGTATTACGCCCCGCAGCCGCGGGCGGCAGTCGAAGTTGTCGATTTCGATGATCACACACAGGTTGTGCCCTATGGGGCGACGGGCCGCGTGAAGCTGTATACCATGACCAAAGAATTCTTTGTGCCCGGCTTTTTGGAGCGCGACGAGGGCGAGCGAGAGCCGCCCTATGTCACCTATCCATGGGATGGCGTGAGCGGCGTGCGTCCCTACCATGCCATCGCCTCACAAACAACAGTTGGCGTTTACTAAGAGCCTATCCGAAAAGGGGTCTGACCCTCTCCGGCGAAGCCAAACCAATGAAATCGACTCGCCTCCAAAGGGTCAGACCCCTTTTCGGATAGGCTCTTAGCCAAAAAGGAGAACACAGATGCTCAATTTGCCCGCCTTGCGATGGGGTAAGCCCTACAAATCGCTCGAGACGCAACAAGTAGTCCATTTTGATAATGGCGAGCCCATTGCCAGTATCTCCCAGGTCAATGGAGGCATGCTGCAATTGGACATGCGGCATGCTCCGCGGGCTCGGGCGGTGCTGCGAGAAATTCCGTCCGCTGAATTGATCGCGCGGTGCAAGCAAGCGGCCGAGTTGTTTGTGTCGGGTACATTGCCCATGGGCGACGGTACCCAATCGGTCGATGATTTCGTGCATCAACAGTCTGCCAGCACCGGCCTACCAGAGCACATGTGTCGCTCAAACATGAAGAAGAATTCCTTCGTGCTGGCCAATATCGATCAGATCCTCGATGCTCTGACTCGCGGGTTGGATCTGGAGATCTTCAATCGAGGCTACGGCGAAGAGGGACGTGGCGTTACGGTTAGTTATCAGGTTCAAACACCTGTTCTGGGGGCGGTGCTACCCAATAATTCTCCGGGCGTGCACACGCTGTGGTTGCCCGCTGTCGCGCTGCAAATTGGACTGCTGCTCAAACCCGGTAGTCAAGAGCCATGGACTCCCTATCGCATGGTGGCTGCATTTATCGAGGCGGGCATTCCCGCCGAAGCCTTTGCTCTCTATCCAGGTGGTCACGACGTGGGCGGCGCTTTACTCAGTCGCTGTGCGCGGTCGATGGTCTTCGGCAGTGCGCAGACGGTTCAGCAATACGAAGGCAATCCCCGGGTACAACCTCACGGCCCAGGCTTTTCCAAGATTCTGATTGGTGAAGATGTCGTTGATCAATGGGAGGACTATCTTGACCTGATGGTCGAAAGCGTCTTTTCGAACAGTGGCCGCAGCTGCATTAATTGCTCTGGCATCTGGGCCCCGCGGCACACCGAAGCCATTGCCCAAGCCTTGGCTGAGCGGCTGGGACCAGTCGACGTTCTGCCACCTCAAGACCCTCAAGCTGGTTTGGCCGCCTTTACCAATGCGGCTATGGCCACTGGTACGTGGGCCATGGTCCAGCAGGATTTCGCCGAATCAGGCGTCAAGCATATGACCGCAGAATTTGGTCCGCGTCTGATTGAAAAAGAACGCTGCGCCTACCTCAGGCCGGTCGTGGTTCAGGCGGACAGCCCCGAGCGAGCTGTGGCTGCCAAGGAATACATGTTCCCCTTTGTCAGTGTGGTCAAGTGCCCCGAAAAAGAGTTCGTCAAGAAGATTGGGCCGACCTTGGTATGCACAGCCCTGACCGAGAATCCTGACTTGATCGATGCATTGACGGAAAGCACCAGCGTGGATCGCTTGAATATCGGTCCGATACCGACAAATCGCTTGAATTGGCTGCAGCCGCACGAGGGCAATTTGATTGATTTCTTGTACCGTTCGCGAGCCTACCAACTGGCTCCCATGCACGTGGCGGCAAACGCCTAGTTAGGACAAAACTCGAGAAGTCCTGCGACCCATGGTTCGCCTAAGAATTCCAAAACAGTCCTCAGGGTTTCCTCTGGATAGGTGACCAGGTCTTCGTATTTGAACTCGAGATAATGCGGAGCGTCGGCCAAGGTTCGCATGGACTTGGTATGCCCGACCCAACGATCCACACCGTACCGTTGATCACCCTGGTGCTTCTTCATCCGTGCGCGCGAACCGGCGACGTCCCGTCCGTCGCGAACAACCTCGAAGATGATTGCGCAGGCTAATTGGTCAGCTGAATTCTGCAAAGTGTCTGAGCCATCGCAGCCTGACCCGCCGGCGCGTCTGGAACCCTGCCGGCGAGTGCCATGGGTGTGCCTGGGGTCGGCCTTTAAAATGCCTATCCGTGCCAATCGCGCACACATTCTGGGGAACTTCGCCTGCTTCCATGCGTCCAAGGCTCAACATTGAAACCTCGTCCGTCCCCCTATAGGGCGTGGGCCAGGCGACCACAACCCAGCAATTCTCCTCCCAATTGGAAGATGGTGACCAGTTAATTCAAGACGTTTGGGATAACTGGGGAACCAACCACCCGACTAAATTTGCAACCGAATTGGCTGCAATTATAATCGACCCACTGCGTTTCCGGTGTCGCGGCGCGTGTGGTATTGCTCGTTTGTGGTCCCCTTGCGCCTCGTCGATGTTTTAATTGCGCCCCTTAATGGGGAAATGGCGTCCGTTAAACGCCAGCATTCTCGGTCATCGAGGGTGTTTTGTGCTACAGCTCAACTGCATGCTCTTAAGGGTTGGTTAATGGCCATCCGTACTACCCAGTCGGTAAGTTCTTCTCGATCCCCACGCACCCGGGCTGATTGCCCGCCGCCAGGCAAAGCAGCGAATGCGGAACATGCTCTTGGAGCATCTGGAGCAAAGGCAATTGTTGGCTGTAGGGCCGCAATTGATAGGGATCCAGCCCAATAACAGCGATTTGATCGTCGATGGATCGGTGCGCAACCAAGCGCCTCGAGAGTTGACCTTCCGCTTCGATGATGCCCAGCGGATTGACCCGCAAACCCTGGATGGCATCCGCATTACGCGTAGCGGCAGCGACGGCAGCTTTGGTTTAGCCACCGTATCCAGCGACTTTGGTTCGTTGGGCGGCGTCGACATCCAGTTGACGAGCACTGCGGTCGGGCAATCGCGATTGGTGCAGGTCTCTGCGACCAATTTGGGTGCGGGTGTCGCCCCTGTATTCTCGTCCAACGGCAACACGCTCAGTATTACGCTCAATTCGAATCCGGTAACGCCCACGACGGCTCAGGGGCTGGTTGCAGCCATCAATAGCTCGCCGGTCGCGGTTGAGTTGCTGCGCGCCCGGATCAATGGTGGGCTGGGTTCGACGGTGCTGGGTACCCGATCAACCGGATACTCTCCGCTGCGCTTGGAAGCGACGGGCGATGAAGTCATTCTTCCAGGCCAGATTGTGGTGGGTGACAATCCAGATGAAAACGAGGTCACGGTTCGTTTTGGTTCAGACGCTACCGAACGACCTGTATCGCTTGGAAATCTTTGGCTTCGATGACCCGGTGCAGGGTATCGTCGGGCTGCGCAATGTGGGCCAGAGCGGTTCGCCGGGCGAATTGTTCCAGCCGACTTAGGCGGGGACTCGCCAGGACACGATCGACTTTCGGTTCGACTTGGGTCCTCAGGTAACGGCCGTGGTACCCCAGCCGGTCGTTCGCAATGCCGCCGGTGGTCTCGTGCAGCAGCGTGACACGATCGTCGTGCACTTCGATGGTGACAAGTTGTTGGTGGAGAATGATGCCTCGGGCAATCCCACGGCCGGCTCGGCGGAGAATCCTGAGTTCTATCAATTGATTTTCACCGACGACACGGTGCGCAACACCGACGACTTGCGATTTTTGCCGCAGACGGCCCGCTACAACGCGTCGGCCAATACGGTCACGCTCAGTTTTGGGCAAGACATCGACACACTGCCGGGCTCCAATGTCGGTCCGCGAACCTTCCGCCTGCGGATTGGCACTCGCGAGACCGCTCCCATTGCTCCCACATTTAGTGAAGCGGCCGCTACGGCGATTAGCGATTTCAATACGGCTGGGGCTGTCAAGTTCCGCTTTACGGCCCGCGAGTTGGGTGAGGCGGGTAGCGGCATACAAATCCGCGTCGAGAATTCGGGTTCGGGCAACCCGCCGTTGATTACGGCCAGTGGGCGCACGATCCGTGTCGATCTAGGGTCCAGCACGGTCACGGCGGCCGAATTGTTGGCCGCCATGCTGGCCTCGTCGGCGGCCACAAATTTGGTTTCGATTCAGCTTGAGCCGGGCAGCAATCCCGCGACCGTCCTGAATGCACCGATCAACTACTCGCCGATCACCGTGGTCGGTTTGGGCAGTTCGTTCGACACCGCCACCGACCTGGGAGTGATTGGCTCGTCGGTAACCAGCCAGACCAGTCTGGTGCTTTCGTCCGCGATCGATGCACAGCCCTTTGAATTCGATATGCCAGGCGCTAGCAACGATCCCGGCACATCGCGAGGTGCCTGCGTCCGCTGGTGGCTTCTTTGACCAGCACATCAACGCTCTGTTCGGTCCGGATGCGATCGATGGCGTCAGCACCATCCTGTACAACTTCCAGAGATTCTACGGGACGGACACCAGTGGCCAGCCGCTGACCAACGCGATCACTGCCAAGCAGCAAGAGCGGGTTCGCGAAGCCTTGCAGATTTGGAGCAATCATGTTGGCGTGCAGTTTGTCGAAACGCCCAACCAAGGCATCACCATTGCCACTGGCTCGTTTACTGGTTTGGGGAATGGCTTCAGCCCGAATGTGGTTACCCAGGGCTCGATCAATCTTGGGGTGCGAATCGATCCACAGTTCGAGAACAGTCTGATGATTCTCGAGGCCTCGCGGCAGTGGGGCGACAACTATGGCGAAGACTACTTCCGCGCCTCGCTGACCGGCTTGGGCATGTTGCTTGGTCTTGAACGAGCCACCGATCTGCCTTCGGGAACGCTGATGGCCCTGAGTACCAACTTCATCAATGCGGGCAATTCGAATGCGGTACCCGCTGACGAGCCAGTATTCCCGGGAACATTCGATGTATTGCATGGTCAGCATTTGTTCCGCAATGACAGTAACGACATTGATCTGTACCGCTTCGAAGTCGATTTTGACAACGAGGATCGCGTTGGATTATTTGTCGCGGAGACCATTTCCGAACGCCAGCCGGACAGCAGTCCCTTGGACAGTTTGTTGCATCTCTACAAGCAAACTCAGGCCTCGACCATTAGCAATCTGGCGACGGGCGAGGGTGTGTCGGTTTACTTCGAAGCCGTCAAGCCGGGTCTGTTGGGGAACAATCTGCAGATTTTTGTCAGCCGCAGTGACCGTGGCGCGGGAGCGCCAGTGCTGGTCAACAGCTACGACAATTTGATTACCGTCGATTTGAATTCAACTCCAGGCAGCGAAACCACCGTCCAGCAATTTATCGATGCAGTGAATGCAGATCCCGGCGCATCCAGTTTGGTGCAGGTGTCTCTCAGCAGCGGCTCGGGTAGCACTCCGGTTGGTAATCGGGAAATCACCTACAGTCCCATTGTGCTGCAAGGCGGTAATATTGAGCAGATCGCTCGCAATGACGATTACTTCAGCGAAGATTCGTTGATTCGCCAGTCGTTGTCGGCAGGCGTGTACTACTTGGGAATCAGTGCCAGTGGCAACGATAGCTATGATCCGGTTATCGAGAATACTGGCATCAACGGTGGATCGCAGGGCAAGTACGATTTGCGGATAACCTTCCGAGCTCAGGTCGACGCCACGGACGCAATCAGCGACATGCAGGGTGGTTTCGCCGGAGATGTGCCGGTCACCTTTGATGGTGACGCCGACGGACTGCCAGGCGGCACCTACGATTTCTGGTTCCAAACGCGACCGCTCAATCGCATCATCGAGTTCACCGCCGGTGGGTCTGCGGCGCTGGAGGGCAAGATCATCTCCTTGACCGGTGCCAATGGCCTGGTGCGACGCTTTGAATTTGACAGCAACGGGACCGTTGGTACGGGAAACATACCCATTCCCTTTACCTTGGCCGATACGGCGGGGCAGCTGGCCAATACCTTTGCCAACCAGATCCGTTCGCGGCCCGAGCTGGGAATCTCTGCCGTTGCCAATGGCGTGCGCATGGTCTTGCAAGGAGAGCGGTCCATTCAGTTGGCTCCCAACCTGAACAACGTTGTCGTTCAGGGCAGAACTATTTTTGTCGACAAGTCCGCTGGCCCCAATGCGGACGGCTCGCTGGCCAAGCCATTCAACAACATAGCGGGTACAGGCGTTCCCAATGCGTTTGGGGTCGCCCAGCCGGGTGATATTGTGCGCATCGTTGGCAATGGCGGAAGCGACGGTAACCTGGCCACCGCCAATGACAATTTTGCCTACGAGATTGGCTTTGGCTTAATCAATGGCGGCCCGCTCAGCGACGGCAGTACCATGGAGGTCCCCAAGGGGGTCACCACCATGATCGATGCGGGAGCTGTCTTCAAGTTGCGTCGCGCACGAATTGGCGTTGGCAGTTCCAGTCTGGGTGTAGATCGCAGTGGAGGTGCGCTGCAGGTACTGGGCACCCCGGCGCTGACCGATACGGCGGGCAATGTGTTGCGTGCTGCTGACGGCAGTCCCATTCCAGGCAGTGTGTTCTTCACCTCGTGGCTCGACGAGTCGCTTGGCTTGGATGGCTACGCACCACAAACACAGCCGGCTGTGGGAGATTGGGGTGGAATTTCCTATCGCCATGATGTGGATGCGGCGTCGGGCAGACGCAACCTGGAAGACGAAGGCATCTTCCTGCAGTACGTCAACCATGCCGATTTGCGCTACGGTGGCGGCGGAAATGTGGTCATTGATTCGGTACAACAGGTGGTCAATCCGATCCAAATGATCGACGTTCGACCCACGATCACCTTTAATCGCATCAGCCATAGCGCTGACGCGGCCATGAGCGCGGCCCCCAACAGCTTTGAGGAAACCAATTTCCACGAGCCGCGTTATCAATTGAACGGTGCATTCACCAGCGACTATGATCGCGTGGGGCCAGCCATTCATCACAACCTGTTGACGAATAACTCGCTGAACGGGCTGTTCATTCGTGTGGAAACACCGGCTGGTAGTGTCGTTAGGCCACTAACCGTGTCGGCTCGCTTTGATGACATCGACATCACGCACATAGTCAGTGAGAACATTATCGTCTCCGGTACGCCCGGTGGGGCCTTGCTGGATACTACCCGGCCGCTGGCCAATTTGATTTCGGTGCAGCCCACTGCCGGTGGTACGCTGCTGCCTGGCACCTATAACTACAAAGTCACCTTTGTTGATCAATATGGATACGAGACGCCCGCCTCGGATGCGAGCGCGAGTATTGTCCTGGCACCGGGACAGAATGCCGTCCAACTGCTCGGCTTGCCTTTGACCTCGGGTGAATTCGTGGCCCGGCGGCTCTATCGCAGCGATAACTCGGGCGGCGGTCAGTACAGCCTGGTCGCCGAAATCGATGCGCTGTCCTCGGGCTACTTTGACACGGGCAAGTTGGCCGGTGGTACGCTGGTCCGCGATCGGGCAGACGTCCGTGGCGTGACGCTGTTGCAGACCGCTGGCGCAGGTAGCTCTGTCCGGTAGCTTCAACTATCGCGTGGTAATGGTTGACGCGGGTGGACGCGAGGGTATCGCTTCGGATCCCACCGCCAATATCAGCGTTGCACCGAATTCTGCAATTTCACTGACCAACCTGCCCAGTCTGCAAGTCGGTTTTGTCGGTCGCAATTTGTATCGCAGCGCGGCCGGTGGTTTGGGGCCCTACGTGCTTGTCGCACGCTTGAACGCAACCGACAGTTCCTTTGTTGACAGCGGAGCCAATTTGACCGATGCCAGTGGGGCAGCCATCGAATTGTCGGTGCTCAACAACGGCACGCAGCGACCGCGTTTAGATGCCAGCCTGGTGATTGATCCGGGCTCGGTGCTGAAATTTGAAGGTGCGCGAATCGAGGTTCAGCAGGGAGCCATGTTGTTGGCCGAGGGCACCGATGGCGCACCGGTTATCTTCACCAGCAAGCTGGATGATCGCTTTGGTGCTGGTGGAACCTTTGACACCAACAACGATGGCAGCGGTACCATCGCACAGGCTCGCGACTGGGGAGGTATCTACGCTGGTTCCGGAGCCACGCTCAGCTTGGACTATGCCACCATCGCCTATGCCGGCGGCGTGACCAAGATCGAAGGTACCTTCAAGGCCTTTAATCCGATTGAGTTGCAGCAGGCCAACGCACGGATCGCCAACTCGACTTTCGAATTCAATGAAGATGGAATCGGCGGCCAGGGACCGCGGAATCGCCTGGGGAGATTGGATAACCGCGCGGCAACAATTTTTGTCCGCGGAACCCAGCCCATTTTGATTGGCAATACTTTCCTCAGCAACCAGGGCAGCGCGATCAATATCGACGCCAACAGCATCAACGCGAAACTGCTGGAAGACATTGGACGTTCAACGGGCAGCATCGACCGCCAATCCCAATTTGACAGCAATCGCGGCCCGTTGATTCGCGAGAACCGACTGGACAACAACGAGATCAACGGCATGGAGATTCGTGGCGATCTGCTGATGGTCGAGAGCGTATGGGACGATACCGATATCGTGCACGTGCTGTTTAACTCCATCACCGTCACCAATGTGCATCACGAGGGTGGCCTGCGTCTGCAGAGCGCTCCCGATGAATCTTTGGTGGTTAAGCTGTTGGGCTATGGCAGTAACTTTATAGACGATGCGGGTACGGGCATTACCGCTACGGGCTACACCACCAATGCCGGCGACCGTGTGGGCGGCACCGTGCACATTCTCGGCCAGCCCGGCTTCCCTGTGATCATGACCAGCTACCACGATGACACGGTGGGAGCTGGCTTGCGTCCTGACGGCTCGCCGCAGACGGATACCAACAACAACGGTATCGCCAGTATCCCACGGCCCGCTGATTGGCGGAGCATTCTGCTGGATCAGTATTCCAATGATCGCAATGTGGCTACGGTACTGGAAATCGAAAACCCGAATGCCATTGCACCGGGCTTCAACAGCACCGCTGCCACCGCACAATTGTTGGGTGATTTGGCAGCCAATGCTTCCTCCAGCGACGAAACTTTGCGACTCGGTTTTGCCGTGCGTGGGGTACTCTCCGAACCGACGGATGTGGACGTCTACAGCTTCACAGCCGAGGCGGGAACCGAAGTTTGGTTGGACGTCGATCACACCACGCAAAGTCTGGACTTGATGGTCGAGTTGCTGAATGCCAACGGTGAGCTGCTGGCTCGTAGTGACAATAGCAACATGGAAACGATCGATCCATCGTTGATTGTTCGCACGCCCGCGATCGAGGCATCGCTGGTAAACCCGCTGAACTTCGCTCAGGGGGACTTCCGTACCAATGCCAGCGGCACATTCAAGGAAGATGGTAGCATCAACCCGCGCGATGCGGGCTTGCGGATTCTGTTGCCTGGTGCGGTGGGCACGCGGACTACATTCCACTTCCGCATCCGCAGTGCCAGTACCAATCCGGAGAATTTCAATGCCGGCCTTACCCAGGGCAGCTACGAAGTGCAAGTCCGCACGCGAGCCGAACAAGAGTTCCCTGGATCAACGGTTCAATATGCCGACATCCGTTACGCTACCAACGGCGTACATCTGCAGGGCCTGCCAGCAAACTCACCGCTACTGGGCGAATTCCAAGAAGATGAGTCTTCGGTCAACGGTAGCTATACCAACAATGACGTAAACAGTTTTTCCTTCACTGCGGCGCCGCGTTCGCAGTACTTGGGTAACCTGCTGAATACCAATCGGGCCACGATCAGTGTCGGCGGTGAACTTTCGAGTGCAAATGATGTCGATTTCTATCGCTTCAACATCAACTACAACAACGTGGGCGGCTCCTTCGCACCGGTTGTCTTTGATTTGGATTATGCGGACGGTCTAAACCGGGCCGACACATCGTTGGCAGTCTACGCATTCACCGCAGGCTCTCCGGCGAGTTTCTTCTCACCTGCCGTGCCCGATTCCTACCGCCTGATCTACTTTGCGGAAAACAGCAATATTGCCGACGACCGTGGGCCGCGGACCGACCCAGACCCGAGTGACTTTAGCCGTGGCTCGATCGGCGCCAAGGATCCCTTCATCGGTGCGGTTAATTTCCCGGCAGGTTCTTACGCCGTAGCGGTTTCCGCAGCCAGCCGGATTCCATCGGCCCTACTCAGTGCTCGCCGTGAGCCCATTTACGATACCCTGCGGCAAAACCAGGTTGGCACGCTCCAGCCGGGCACGGACTTGGTATCGAATCGCTTTAGCCTGGCAGGCTACTCGGCGCTTGACGTACCGAAGCTCTATTTTGACAACGCGGCGGGAATCGTCCGCGTACAAGTCAGGCAAGTAGGCGGCTCGACGGTCACGGTTCTGCCTTCCTTTGGTGGCTCGCAAGGTATCGTTGATCTGGGCAATTTTGCCGGTCAAGATAATCTGGAAATTATCTTCCAGTCGGTATCGGGAACAACCGGAGACATCACCAATTTGATCGTCGGTTTTGCCGAGCGTGGTGAGCGGGTTTTGAACGCGGGCAGTGGCTCGGACTATACCTTCCAGTCGGTACCCAGTAACACGATTCAGACCGGTCCCTATCAACTCGAAATACGCCAGGCCGAGGGTTCGATCGTCGATACCAACGATCGGTTGGCGGATCGCGTAACGATGTTTGCGCCGGCAGGCAGTGAGCTGAATAACGGAGACACCGTTACCCTCAACGATGCTGGCCATGAGATCGTTTTCGAATTCACGACTAGCGGAGCGGTCGTACCTGGCAATGTGCCGGTGCTGTTCGCCGCTGGAGATCCCGCCAGTGTCATCGCGCAGCGGTTGCGCACGGCAATTAACGATCCTGGCGTTCAATCGCGTCTGGACATCCAGGCAGACAGTCTCGGCAGCGCCTTGGGTGCCACCGACGATGCCGGCATCAACCTGTTTGGACGTGCTTCGGTTAGTTTCAGTAATCCGAGTTTCAACTCGACCAACATCGTCTATCACAGTGGCTTTGGCGACGAAAACACCAATCGTGATCAGGGCCAAGTCCTGATCCAGAATAATTTCATTCGACACTCTCGCGATTACGGCGTGTGGACCGAGCCTGGCAGTCGCCAGCAAGACCCCAAGGATTTGTTGACCAACATCGACTATGGATCCACCATGCTTGGCGGCGGAGGTGCTGCCGACGATGCCATGTCAAATATTCCCTCTTTGGCAGGTAACGCGCCCGGCGCGGCCCGCAATTTGCGCGAATTGAATAACGGTTTGATAGGTGGCTTCAGTACCGGTGTTGTCATCTCCAACAACGTGCTCGAGAGCGGCGGCTTGGGAGGTGTGCACATCGCCGGAGAAAGCCCGATCTGGATGGTTACTCCACTGATCATTCCGGGCATTCGCGGCACCGATTTAAACACAGGTGACTCGGGCACCGCCAGCAGCACAAACCCCTTTGATCACTTTGGTAGCTATATCGATGATCGCGATCTGTTCGTAGTCGATTCGGGCCGCACGCGCGTGCAGTTTGAGTTCGAAGACATGGCGGGAGCGCCGGCAGGCAGCCCAACCTTTGGTAGCGCCGCCGTTGGCGGCGATGGTTGGGATGATCAGAGCGTGCCTATGTACTACCGCGAAGACGGCGGCAGTCAATACCTGCGAGCACCGAATACCAACCCGGGCTATAGCGCCTTGGAAGTTGTGCAGTCCATGCGTGACTCCATCTTTGGCAGCATCTTGACTACCAACGGCACCACCCAGCACGTGACGGCCACGGTGGCTCCGTCCATGTTGCTGCCCGACGATCCGCCAGCCGATCAGGTGTCCAGCATTGGCTATGTCAACTTCTTCAATAGGCCCGCCTTGTATTTGGAAGGCGTGAGCAACATCAATTATGTCAATCGCAATGGACTATCTCTGGTTCCATTTGACATTCGTCGCGTGGACGTTGCGGAATCGGTGCAGCCCTTTGTTCGAGCGGTGAACAACACGGTATTTGGAAACGACGGTCGAGCTAGTTTCTCGGCTACCTCGGCTCCCTCGGAACCCAATGACACCATCAAGACGGCCGTCGACACCTGGCAAGGTACTGGCCACAGTCCTCAGTCCTTCAATCTCGACGCCGAGATTGGCGACAGTTCGCAGTTCAATTCTCCTGCGTCGCACGACGTCGATCTTTATCAATTCAAACTCGACATTGGCGAACGCGTATTGATCGACATTGATACCGATCCTGCGCTTAGTTCATTGGATGCGGTATTGAAGATTTTTGATGCCAACGGACGCGAGCAACAGTTCTTGGCGGGAACGAATGTGTTGACGACGGTCAGCGATAACCTGCCAGCCCCTGGCGAGGCTGCCTCGTTGGATCCCTATGTGGATTTCACCGCTACCAAGCCTGGCGTGTACTACGCAGCGGTGAGCGCCAAGGGTAATTCGACTTACGACGCCCAATCGCTCGGTGGTCGCTTAACCGCTGGCACCAGCGGGCTGTACAACATCAATTTGCAGGTGTTGCATCCTCAGGAATTCACGATCACCGCTGAGGACAGCAGTCAATATGCCAGTGGCGATACATTCACCATCTATCAAGTAGCGGATTTTGCGGGCGGCGGTAATTCGCGGACCTTTGAATTCACGACCACGGGCGCCGTGGCTGCTGGCAACATCCCCATCCAATTTGACGCCAATTACCGCGCTCCGGACATGGCGCGAGCCATCGAGCAGGCCATCAATCGCGGCACGAACAATGGCCCGGTACTGCCCAATGCGCAACAGCTGTCCAACGGCAACTTTGCCGACGCCAGTCCCTTGGCGGCCGTAACGGCGCGAGCCCTCGGTGGAGCTTCGGCGGTAGAAGCCGGCTTGCAGCTCTACCCACAACGTAACGACGGTATCCAGCCCACGCACTCCGCACAGGGTATTGGTCACGATCGCACCGCCTCCGGGGCCTTGAGCAACACCTCCCGTGGCGACGGTACCACCGAGCGTTTTGTGACGGTCAGCAACGCAGCCTACATCGAAGGTAATGGCGCGATCCTGGTGGATCCCGACGTGACCGACAACAACAATTTGGACCAGGTCTTGCCCGAAACGGGTATTCTGGTTTCGGCAGGTGCCAGCCCCACCCTGATGAACAATGTGTTTGTGAACGTGCAAACACCGATTGTCAGTGAAGAAACTCGCGTAGCCAGTACTGCCCCAGCCTTTGGCCGACGACAACCCAGACCGTTTGGCACGGCCGTCAACGCGCATCAAAAACCTGGCGAGGTCATTATCGGTGGCTCGATCTACCAGTTCGCCGAATCTGCCCAGGCATCGAATCGTTTGGGATTTGGAATTGAAGCCACGCCAACCAATGTGCCCAACACCGGCTTGGACTTCAACATTACCCTGCCGGACTCGACAAAGGTGTTTGTCAATGCACAGGCTAGTCAATTCCTGCCAGCAGCTGGCTCGCGCATCATTGACAGCAGTTTGGATTCACTCGAGGAACGAGAAGCCTTCCGCACGGTCAAGCAGGCGGCTGGCATTGCCGTTTCCCCGATATTGGCTCCAGCCCGGGATGCCACGGGGCAACTGCGTGTTGACGATCCCTCGGTAGCACCACCCAATGGCCAGGGTGCAGATGTCTTTAAGGATAGAGGTGCCCTGGACCGCGCCGATTTTGTCGGACCATCGGCCGAGGCAGTGCGACCGCTGGACAACGATGCGCTGAATGTAGACCAGGATGGTACCGTTTCGGTGATCGAGCTCTCGAGTGGTATTTACCCTGAGTTCCGCTTGCAATTGGTCGATGGATTCGAATTGGCCGATCCATTCCCCGGTATTGGCATCGATGACTCCACGGTCACCGGCCAGTCCAATGCATTGCGCCAGGCTGGAGCGGTGGTAACTCTGTTCGAGGGCAACCGCCTGTTGACCGAAGGTATCGACTACCGCTTTAGCTACGATGCGACGACCAATGAGATCATCCTCACGCCTTTGGCGGGTGTGTGGAAGAATGATCGCGTTTATGAGATCGCTATCAATAACAAAGACCGCTTTGTGGCCTTTGCGCCAGCCGGAGATCAGGTGTCCGATGGAGATTCCTTTACGGTTACTGACACCGATGGCGGCATCGTCCACTTTGAGTTCGATAGTGGTTACCGCCTGCAGGTCCCGCAAGGATTGACGCTGGAAATACCTTTAGCCGGTGGTGCGACGGGCGGTGTGGCCGACGGAGATCGATTCTCTATCCTCTCGGCCACGGGCCAAACGACTACTTTCGAATTCGATCGCAATGGCAACTTCTTGGCGGGCAATATTCCAATCGCCTTCGAGCAAGGCGCGAGCAAGCAAGAGATTAGCGATGCGGTATACAACGCACTGCTCGCATCGTCCGCCCCTGTCACTCCCCGACTGCTGAGCGACGGACGTATTTTCTTGGGAGCCGAGGCCGGCGTGCGGGTGAACACAACCTTCACCGCCATCGACCAACCGCCAACAACCTTGGCCATCCAGATCCCGCCACTGGGCCCACGGCCCGGCGGCATTACCGAGGGACAGCGATTCACGGTCAGCGATGGTCGCCGCAGCGTGACCTTTGAATACGATCTCGATGGAATCGTCGGAACTGGGAATACTCCCATCGACTTTAACTCGGCCGCGACCGCAGAGGATTTGGCGGTCATTACCCAGCAGGCTTTGATTCTTAGCCCGTTGAACGTGAATCCGACGCTGGCCAATAGCACTCTGGTCCACATTGGTCTAAGCCCTAATGGTTCCGCCGATGTTTCCCCGTCGCAGTTGACACTGCTGGGCATAGCTCGAACTCTGATCGATGGCCAGAGCTTTACGGTAACGACGGCCACCGGCACGGCTACCTTTGAGTTCACTCGCGATGCAGTGGTGGCCAGCGGCAATATCGCGATTCCGTTCACTCCCAACAACACTCAAGACGAGATCGGCGACCGCATTGCCCAGGCCATTACTGACGCAGGATTGGGCTTGACGCCCACGCATGTCGGCGATGGAAATATCGCCGTTGGTGGTACGGCCCAGGACAGCATCAACGTCTCGGCCGCGCCTAACTTGGCCCTCTTTGGTGAGCCGGGTGTTCAGCCCAATACACGACTGCAGGTCTTCGGTCCGCTGCTGATGCAAATCCCGGTTCGAGGTGCCAGCGATATCGTCGACAATTCGCGCTTCAGCATTACCAACAACGGCCGGACTGCCTTCTTCGAGTTCGACGGTAACTTTAGCGGTCCCTCCCAGCCAGGGAATATCATTGTCCGCTACAATTCGCTGAGCAGCGCCAATGACATCGCAGCGGCCGTTGTGGCCGCAGTGAATGGCGCAGGCTTAGGCGTTACCGCCACCAATGCGGGCAATGGGCAGGTCAATTTGGGACAGCTACAAATGAACCAGGTTGCCGTCTTGGATAGCAAGCTGACGCTTACGCGTGGTGTGGTCGGCGACGGAGAGACCTTTACGATTGACAACGGCGTCAACTCGGTGACCTTCGAATTCGAAAACGTCGATTTCGGCAATGGTTTCACCCTTGGCAACAGCCCGATTCTGTTTAGCTCCACGAGCACCTCCGAGTCGGTTGTGGCCAGCATGCAAGCCGTGATCGAGGGATCTATCCTGGGTCTGACCACGAACGTCCTGCCCGGTGCGGTATTGGAGTTGAATGATACGCCGCGCTACACAATCGACACCAGCGGTTCTCCGACGTTGATCAAGACGGGCGTTCCAGGTGGTGCCAAGCCGATTCTGTTCTTCCAGGATGCGAGCTTTACGGGACAGGATATGAAGTTGGCCATGATCGATGCGATCAACGCGGCTGCTGCCACACCTCTGATTGCTAAAGATCGTGGGGCTGACACGCTGTTCATCGAGAACGCTGCCTTCCTCAGTCCCCAGCTGGACAGTTACTTCCTGCGAGGCGTGGCCGATTTGGCGGGCAACTTGCTCAAGCCCAATCGCATCAACAACGAAACCCAGTTCACCATTTTGATGCCCGGTGTGTCCTTGGATTATGGCGATGCCCCGGATCCGTTCAGCACCACGCTGGGACGTTACCCAACCTCGCACATCAACAATGGTGCGCGGCACGTCGTCGGCACAGTGGCCTTGCTGGGAGCCAGCATCGATGCGGATGTGGATGGCCAACCCACGCCAGGAGCCGACGGGGACAACGACGATGGCGTGATGTTTGGTACGAATTTCCAACTGCCAGCCGTCTTCAACCGAAACATTCTGACGCCAGTGGAAGTCACGCTCTCCAGCCCAGGCTTCGTCGATGCCTGGATCGACTTTAACAGTGACGGCGATTGGGATGACCCCGGCGAGAAGATCCTCGATTCGGCTGCCTTCAAGAGCCATTCGCTGACACAGACATTCATGGTCAGCGTTCCTGAAACCGCGCCGGTTCCTGCGACCTTGACGACCACTTTTGCTCGCTTCCGCTCCAGCAGCACCGGTACGCTGACGCCAACCGGGCTGGCCACTGATGGTGAAGTGGAAGACTACGCGGTAACGATTGCACCCGGCACGCCTCCCACTGCGGTGGATGATAACTACACCCTGGACGAAGATTCCTTTATCTCCACCACTGATCCCGATGGGCAGAGTACGCCTGGCTTCTTGGCGGACGATGGAATTGCCGCAAATGATGTGGATCCCGAGGGTGGGCCTCTAGGTGTCGAACAGGTTGAAGGACCCCAGCACTCGGCCGAGTTCAGCTTGTTCTCCGACGGTACGTTCTTCTACCGACCGCAGCCCGACTTTTTTGGCACGGACACGTTTACCTACAAAGTTAACGATGGCGTGCTGAACTCCAACAACATCGGTACGGTAACAATCACCGTCACCGAGTTTAACGACGCACCCATTGCACGCGATGACTCCTTGGAGACTGACGAAGACCAAGTCCTCAATATTCCTTCTTCGGTCTTGTTGGCCAATGACGCCGCGGGTCCTGCAAATGAATCAGGTCAAACTCTGATTGTCAGTGGTGTCGTTCCCGTGTCGACGCAAGGTGGAACGGTAAGCCTGGTCAATGGTCTGGTTACGTACACGCCGCGCAGTAATTTCAGCGGTGAGGATACATTCGTCTACACCATTTCCGATAATGGCACGACCAATGGTGCTGCCAACCCGCTGAGCGCCACGGCCACGGTAACCATCATGGTGTTCGATAAGAACGATCCGCCAATTCCTGGTGGTGATAGCGCAACGACGTTAGAGGATACATCCTTGACCGTCTCCACGGCCTCGCTGATGGCCAATGACACCGTCGGCCCGCAAGATGAAATCGATGCTGGCCAGGTGCTGAGCTTTGTTCGCGTGTTACCTCAGAGTTCCGCCGGCGGTACGGTCAGCGAAAGCGGTGGGCAGATCACCTACACGCCACCTGCCAACTTTGCCGGTACCGATACCTTCTTCTATGAAGTGCGCGACAATGGACTGAGCGGAACCACACCGGATCCCCAGACGGCCGTGGGCACCGTCACGGTGACGGTAACGGGTGTGAATGATCCGCCAGTGATCAAGCAGCCTTTTGGCACCGTGGTCATGAACGAGGATGAGCCGGCTCGGGTTATCAACTTGAGTGATATTTTCACCGATCCGGATGTTCTCACCAGTGGCGATACGATCACCTACTCCATCATCAGCAATTCCAGGACTTCGCTGGTGACGCCCAGTATTGCCGATGGGAGGCTGACACTGCAGTTGTCCGCCGACCAAAACGGACAGAGCTTGATCGTTGTGCGGGCCACTGACGCGGCAGGTCTGAATGTGCAAGACACGTTGACGTTGTCCGTGGTTCCAGTCAATGACGCTCCCCGTTTGGTGCAGTCCTTGCCCGACTTGACTGTGGCCGAGGATGCGGTGATTCCGGGTATTGTACTCAGCCCGAACTACTTCTTTGATCCTGACGTGCTTCTCAACGGGGACATCCTGAGGTTTGCGGTTGTCAGCAACAGTAACCCACTGTTGGTAACGCCTTCGATCTCTGGAGGTGTGCTGAATCTTAGCTTGAGCAGCAATCAGTCGGGCAGCTCGGTGCTGACCATCAGCGCGACCGACAGTAGTGGCCAAACCGTCAGCGATCAATTCAACTTGGTGGTAACACCTGTGAATGACGTGCCGATTACCAAACCAGATTTCTACAACGTCAGTCAAGGTACGACTTTAACGACCACTGACCCACGCGGATTGGTGGGCGGGACCAATGACGATGGCGTGCTGGCCAACGATGTCGATCCGGAGGGCTGCGCAGCTCACGGCAACGTTGGTGCGGGGCCCGGCTCATGCCAGTGCCTTTGCCTTGAATCTGAATGGAACCTTTACCTACCGACACAACGGACTGTCGAGAACCAGTGACTCGTTCACCTATCGAGCACTCGATGGCATCGGCCAAAGTGTGGAGACCTTGGTGACGATCACGATTACCGACCCGCCGCCGCCGCCGCATCAGAACCCGGTGAACAACTTGGATGTAAACGCCGACGGATTTGTGTCGCCCATTGATGCCTTGTTGATCGTTAACTTCATCAACGCCAACGGAGGTGGTACTCCCGTATCTGGCTTGCCAGCCCCACCGCCTTACCGCGATGTAGATGGCAATAACATCATCAGCGCCAGCGACGTGGCCACCGTGATCAATTACCTGAACATGGATCGTGGCCAGGGTGAAGGTGAGGGTGAGGGCGAGAGTTTGGCGGGAACGGGTCAGTTCATGGCAGCCGGGACCTTGGCCCTGCCCCAAGACTGGGGAACGCAAGCCTGGATTGGTCGCTCGAGTGACAATGCCCGTATTGGCATGCGACTGGTCGACCGGTCTGATGCAGACGTGTATGGACCTAGCCTGCCTGAGCAGCTCGAGGACGCCGTATTCGGCTCGGACAGCGAATCAGCCATAGAGGCCTTAGCCGCCGCGGGCTGGCAAGCCGACACCGACAACGCACAAGAACTCCCCGTAGATTTGGCTTTGGCCAGCCTATTCGACGAACTTGACCTGGACGAGGGTGTTTAACGAGTGACAAATATTCTGAATCCTCCAGAATTAGAATCTTAATGACGCCCATACGGCGCGTGGGCGATTTTCGTCCGCGCGTCGTTTGATCATACTTATTCGATATCATTCCATTTGAAAATCTGGAATTCCTTTTTATAAATCGCAGAAGGTAACGTCGAATGGCAACCCACCATTTCGCCAGCTTGAAGAACTCCCCCTGGATCGACGCCAAGCGCAATCGTCTCCGCAGGATATTGCTCGAAACGCTCGAGCGGCGGGAACTGCTGGCCAGCGATCTGCTGGCAGGGCCGATGTTTGCTCCTGGCACTTCGCAGGCATATGTCGATCAAGTTCTTGATGGCTTTCGGTCTGGCGATACTGGTAGAAACAACTTCAATGTTGGTCGGGCGCGATGGACAGATCCCGTCGGCGGCCCCAGTCCGAATGCGGGAGATCCCGCCACGGTGACCTGGAGTATCGTGCCCGATGGAACGCAAGTCCGTTCCGGGACTAGTGGGCAGAATTCCAGCCCATCGAACCTGGTCGCCTTCATGGACTCGATTTATGGCAATGGTGGAGGCGGGGCGATCAATACCCGCCCTTGGTTCCATATTTTTGAGAGTGCCTACGACCGCTGGAGTGACGTTTCAGGTCTGACATTTGTTTACGAAGCCAACGACGACGGTGTACCTGTCGATAATGCCAATCGCGGTGTGGCCAATCTACGAGGTGATGTGCGCATTGGCGGCGCGAACATCGATGGCAACAATGGCATTTTGGCTTTCAACTATTACCCAAACAACGGTGGTAACGCTGGTCTCGACGGCGATATGACGATCGACACCAACGATTCCTTCTACTTCAATGTGGCGGACGGTGCGGCCGGTGAAAATCGAGGTCTATTCAATATCCTGACGCATGAGTCTGGCCATGGCATTGGCTTGGGACACGTGATTCCCGTCAACCAAACCAAGCTCATGGAACCGTTTTTTAGCTTGGCTTTTTCCGGCCCACAACATGACGATATTCTCGGTGCACATCAACTGTACGGCGATGACCGGGAAAACGATGACAACGCTGGGACCGGCACGGACCTGGGTGAATTGTCCAACGGTCTGCGTTCCCTCAGGGGCGGCTCGATCGACAGTACCGCTGATCAAGACTGGTTCCGGTTCTCCGTGCCATCCGCGGGACGTATCAGCCTGCTCGTCCAGCCCTTGGGTGAACAATACAGCGTTGGACCTCAAGGTGGTTCCGCATCATCCGTCGATACGCTTCGCAATCAAAACCTGAGCTTTGAATTGCGCAACAGCAGCGGTACCGTGTTGGCATTGGTCAATGCCAATCCGGCCGGTTTGGCTGAACAGCTCGATGATTTCGACTTGCCTGCTGGAGGCAATTACACGCTCCGCGTGTTCTCTGAACCTGGCACCTTGGATCCACAGCTGTACGACCTGAGCCTGCGCATTGCTGGATTGACCGGGCCGGGCGTGGTCAGTACGCCTCCCAGGCTTCTTTCGCTGGCACCCAATGTGGGTGAGATCTTCAGTTTTAATCGCGTGAACGATCTGGGAGTTGGCCCCAACGAGTTGATCTTCCGCTTCGACGGCGCCCAGTTCTTGGACGACACTTCGTTTGACGGGATTCGCATTACCCGCGCCGGCTTTGATGGCGAATTCCAAGCTGGAAACGAAGTTGTTATTGAACCAGGTTACATTGGCTTCGGCGAATCCGAACGGATCATTGTGGCTCGCTTTGCCGAGACGTTGCCCGACGATTTGTACAAGGTCGAGGTGTTCGGTGTCGATGTTCCGGGCGAGGGTATTACCGCCGTGCGCAATATCGGTGGCGATGCGCTCAAGCCGCGGGTCAATGGTACCGATCGCGACACGCTATTTTTTGACTTGGAACTTGGCAACCAAATCGTGGCGGTTGTTCCGCAGCCCACCTCGCGAAACACTGCGACAGGTGCGATCGAACAGGCTCGCAACAAGATTGAAGTCTATTTCAACGAGGGAGATAAACTGTCGCCCGCCAGCGTTACCAATCCGGCCTTCTACCAACTCTATGCCGATCGCGGCTACTGTCCGCAACACCGACGATGTGCTTTACCTGCCAACCAAGTGTCGAGTACTTTCCCGATCGCAATTTAGCGGTGCTGACCTTTGCCTCGAATATCGACGAGCTCGATGCCAGCCAGGACACCTCCTTTCGCTTGCGGATTGGCACCAGCGAAACCCTGCCAGCTGCACCGACGTCGTCGCTCAAGCCAACGATCCAGGCTCGACTTTCCAGGTTACTTCCACCAGCGACTTGGGGATATTTGGCCTGGGCGGGATGATCTCCAGCCTGCAAGTTAGCGAGTTCATTCGCAACTCGAGTGCCTTTCCCTTGGACTTCCCTGGTGCTCCTGATATGCCGGGCGTGCGAGAGATTCTCGATGATCCCCAGCCCAACGAAAGCCACGTCCTGGGCGATGCGCCAGATTCCGATACCAATCTAAGAGTCCAGTTTTATAACTTCAACAAGGAAGATCCGGTTGCCACCAATGAGTTGGGACAACCCATCTTCAATGTTATCTCTCCAGACCAAGAGCAACGCGCGCGGGAAGTTTTTGAATTCTACGGCTCGATGCTGGGAATTCAGTTTGTAGAGACGGCCAAGAGTGGTTGGACGATCGCTACGGCCAGCATTGATGGTGTGGGTGGCACCATCGGTTTAGCGGGCGGCGGCTTGGCGCGAATGGATGCTGCGGAAAGCTGGAATGACGAATTTGGCGTCAATGATGAGCCCGGCAAGATCAGTTGGTTTGCGGTGGCCATGCATGAGATCGGGCATTTGCTCGGTCTGGCGCATTCCAGTGAATTGCCGCCTGGTTCGATCATGGGTGGCGGCTATAGCGACACCACGATCGGTGGCGAACCGGCCCTGCTGAGCGGCAACCCGGTCGAACCGATTTTCCCTGGTGCCACGGATGTGGTGAGCGCCAAATACTTGCACCGCCCCGACAGCCGCGATATCGACATCTACAAGTTCGCAGTCGCTCCTGGCAGTTCGGGTGAGTTTACCGCCGAGGTTGTGGCCGAGCGACTGCCGAATAGCAGTCTGCTGGATAGCGTACTCACTCTCTACCGCGAAAATGCAAACGGAACGCGTGAGGTGATCGCCGTCAATGACGATTACTTCAGCGAAGATTCCTATATGCGACTCAATCTCGAACCCGGCACCTACTACTTGGGTGTCAGTGCCAGTGGCAATAGCGACTACAACCCCGAGATCACCGACTCTGGGCTGAACGGGACAACCGAAGGAAATTATCAGCTGCGGACCACGTTCCGACCGTTGGTTGCCAACAGCATTATTGACGTAGAAAACACACCGCTGGACGGCGACGCCAATGGCACGCCCGGGGGTGTGTTCAATTTCTGGTTCAACGCGGGAGCTCCCAAGGGGCTGGAGACCGGACAGCGGCGGACCCTGTTCGTTGACAATCTCCCGGGTAGTGGCGGCAGCGGTACGCTGGCCAATCCCTATCGCACGATCTCCGACGCCTTCAGTGCAGCTCAACCAGGCGACATTGTGCGGATCGTTGCCAATGGCGGTCTCGATGGAAACGTGCTAACCCAGGAAGATAACTTTGGCTTTGAGGTTGGCACGGGCGGATTGGGCAATCAACCGCTCAGCGACGGGGCGAGCATGAATGTTCCCCGCGGCGTTACGGTCATGATTGATGCTGGCGTGCTCTTCAAGATGGGTCGCAGTGTGATCGGCGTGGGCAGCTCGACCAGCTCGGGCGATCGCTCGCGGGCCAACCTGCAAGTTCTTGGCAAGCCTGGACAATCGGTCGTCTTTACCAGCTACACCGACGAGACACTAGGCGTCGATACCGACCCACTGTCCACCACAGCCACCAACGGCGATTGGGGAGGCATCATCTTCCGCAATGCCTTGGACCGAGCCGAGGGTCGCTTTGATGCAGAACTACAAGGTCGTTTCGTCAACTATGTCGGTTACGCCGACATGCGCCATGGTGGTGGCCAAGTCCCCGTTGATGGCCAGAATCAGGTCATTACCCCATTGCATATGGTGGCTGCTCGACCAACGCTGATCAACAACTCCATCACCAAGAGTGCTGCGGCGGCCATGTCTGCCGATCCCAATAGTTTCGAAGAATCGACCTTTGTCGCCCCACGGTTTCAAACGGAAGGTCAGTTCACGCCTGGCTATTCGCGAGTGGGTCCTGACATTCATGGCAATCATGTAACCGGCAACTCGGTGAATGGACTCTTTGTCCGCGTGGAAACCCTTCCCGGACAATCCACCACCGCCCAGACCGTGGCTGCCCGCTGGGATGACACAGACATCGTGCACGTGGTGGCCGATACGCTGACCATCCAGGGAACAGCCGGTGGTCCATTCCTGGAGCAAACACCACCCGAATTGGCCGTGGCTCAAATCACCAGTGGCGGCTTCGTCCCCGGAGGGCAACTGCAGCCAATCGGTGTCAGCTACAGTTACCGCATGACATTCATGGATGCCAATGGGAACGAGGGCGTTCCCAGCTCACCCACACAAGGCTTCAGCCCTGGCCCGGGCTCGAATGCTATCCGTCTGGGCAACCTGCCACCGGCCAGCTCCACCTTTGTCGCCCGCAATCTATATCGCAGCGAGAATGGTGGCCCCTTCCGTTTGGTGGCCACGCTTGACCGTAGTAGCACCATCTATGTGGATGCCGCAGCCCAACGGAACGCTGTTACTGGCATCCTCGACCAGTATTCAACGCGCCAGGCTCGATGCCAGTTTGTCCATCGATCCGGGCATGATTGTCAAGATCCAGAATGGAAGGATCGTCGCGGGGATCAGCGCCCAGCTGGTTGCCGAAGGTGCCGAAGGTCTGCCGGTCATCTTTACCAGTCGCCAGGATGATCGCTTTGGTGCGGGCGGGACCTTCGACACCAACAGTGACGCGGGCAATACAACGCCACAAGCCGGTGACTGGGGCGGTTTGTACTTTGGACAGATGGGCTCCGGATCATTGGACCACGCGCTGGTCACCTTTGGTGGCGGTATCACGGGCGTGGCCGGTACCTTTGCCGGCTTCAACGCGATTGAAATTCATCAATCGGACGTACGGATCGCCAACTCGGTCATCGAGAACAATGCATCCGGCCTGGGCAATTCGAGCTCCAATCGCGAGGGCTTTGGTTTCAATGAGGGCGCGGCCATTTTCTCGCGTGGTTCCGAGCCGATCATTGTCGACAACATCATACGCAATAACGCCCAGGCAGCCATCAGTATCGATCCCCAGTCGATGAGCGGCAATTCGATCAAAGATAAGGGTCGAGTCACCGGCGTTGCCGATCGGCGCGTGGCCATCACGGAAAACAAAGGACCGTTGCTGCGAGGCAACGCATTGGGCGGAAATGACATCAACGCCATGGTTATTCGCGGAGCCACCTTGGCTACCGAGAGTATTTGGGACGATTCTGACATTGTGCACGCCCTGTTCGATGTGATCCTGGTGCCTGACCTGTATGTATTCGGAGGACTGCGCCTGCAAAGTAGTCCTACGGAGAGCCTGGTCGTCAAACTGGGACCTGGAGCAGGTTTGACTGCCAATGGTCGACCCTTGGACATCGACGACCGCGTCGGCGGCAGCGTGCAGGTGATCGGTACCCCCGGTTTCCCCGTGGTGATGACGAGCATCGCCGATGATTCGATCGGTGCCGGTTTTGATCCCGAGGGTCGGGCTCAGACCGATACCGACAACGACGGTGATTCCGGCGGTCCCTCGGCCGGCGATTGGCGGAGCATCCGCATCGACCAATTCAGCAACGATCGCAATGTGGCCGTCGCTACGGAACTAGAGCCCGCGCAGTCGACTGGCGCGGGCCGCAATGGCGTGCCCACCAGCGCCCAATTCCTGGGTCGCCTGGGAAGTGGCGAAAAAGCCAGCGACGACAATCTGCGATTGGGCTTTACCGTGGTGGGTGCCATCAACAACATCGATGACCTGGACGTGTATAGTTTCCAAGGCACGGCGGGTACCCAAGTTTGGTTCGATATCGATCGTACCAATATCAGCCTGGATAGCGTGGTTGAGTTGATCGACTCGGATGGAAATATCATCGCCCAAAGCGATAACAGCCTGGCAGAATCCAGCGGGACACTGGCGGTCTACTCCAATCCGTCAGCCATCGATCCCAAGCATGCCAACCCCATGCAGGCCAGTCTGTACAACCCGCGGAATGCTGGTGGCGCGCTGACCAATACCTTTGCCGATTTCTATTCCACCAACCCATTGGACGCGGGCATGCGCGTCGTGCTGCCTGGTGCAAATACCAGCGTCAATACCTACTTTGTTCGCGTACGCAGCAGCAATATCGACTCGCGGCTGCCCGGCGTGAATCGCGCCGATCTACAAGATCCCAGCAAGTTGTCGGCCGGCAAGACCGAAGGCCAGTATCAATTGCAAATTCGTCTGCGCGAGATGGACGAAATCGCGGGATCCTCGGTCAGTTTTGCAGACATTCGCTTTGCGACGACCGGTGTTGAGGTTCTGGGCGGCCCGTCGCATTCGCCACTCATCGGTGAGGCGGTCGAGCTGACGACCAACAACAATCTGATCGCCAATGCCCTCGACCTGGGCAATCTACTGAACACCGACCGCGCAGCCTTGTCCGTCGCGGGCGATTTGAATTCACCCAATGATGTGGATTGGTATAGCTTCGAGATCAACCAGGATTCGATTCAAGCCGATGGCCTGGCGCAGCACCTGTCGACCATTATTGACGTGGACTATGCCGACGGTTTCGGTAGGGCCAATACCAGTCTGTGGTTGTTCTATGATGACCAAAATGGTTTGGGTGGCGGCAGCGGTATCCGCCTGGTCAACTTTGGTACCGATTCGAACATTGCCGATGATATCGGATCACCATTGAACGGTAGCGACGAGACTAACCTGTCGCGTGGTACGGCGGGCTTGCTGGACGCTTTCATTGGTGCTTCGGCGCTGCCCAGCGGAACCTACTATTTGGCAATTACCGCCAATGAACAGATCTCAGCCTACCTGGCCCAGTTCTACGCAGCCGGTGCTGGCGGTAATCCGCTGACTCGGGTTGAGCCCATCAACAGCGTGACACGGATTACCGAAGACCGCTTCGGGGGCTCGACCAATACGGCCGCACCGCCACTACAGGTTGGCTTTACAGGTACCGCCAATCAAGTGCCTTTCACTTTGGCCGACCTGCCCTTGTTCGTTGCACGGCCGGGTACAGGCGGCAATCAAAGCCAGGTGTTGACGATCAGCCCAATGCTGGGAACACAGACCTCACTGATCAGTCAATTCGCTTTTGTGGAAGATGCGGCGATGCGCGGCGACGGTCGCTTGCACGGCGCCGTTTCTCCGCAGGCTGGCGTGATCAACGATGCCAACAGTGGCGGCATTATCGAGATAGATACCGCCGGCAATGGTACCTCCACTGTCGTAACGACGACCTCAGGCATTCAGACCTTTGAGCTCGACCTGTCCGTGGCTCCGCCCGCGGTCGTGCAAGCTCTAACACCGGGCACGGGCGGCCAGCGGCAGGGCGTGGGCATGGAGTTCCTGGGTCTGACCTATCCTCAGGTTGGTAGCACGCAAGTCCTGTATGCGGTCGGTTCGCGAGGAAATGGTGCGCAGACGTTTAGAGGGTGCTTTTGGCGACGTCGACGCCCGCAATTACGTCTACAAACTGGATCCGACCACTCTTGCCGCCACCAGTGCGCCTCAAGGGGATCGTACCAACAATGCGCGGATCAATGGAGCAGGTACGCAGATCGTCGAACGCGGCTACATCGACACCTCCAGGGATATCCGGCAGAACGTCCAGGCTCAGTCCATCGAGATGTCTGACGCCTCGCCATTCTTCGAGCCTTCGCTGCTGTCGGGCGATCGGATCACGCTGGTGACGCCCACCGGCACGACGGTGTTTGAATGGCAGGCGGCTGTGTTGTCGGCAACGCTGGTTGCCGACACGGCCCCGCAGTCTACTTTGTTTGATCCCTTTCCAGTCAACTACTATCGCGACGGCATGTCGTTCTCGATTTCCGATGCGACAACGACGGTCGACTTCGAGATCGATACCGGCACGGTATTGATGAACACCTTCAACGCGGGTGCTGCGAGTGCCGTGCATGATGGGGCCACCTTTACTCTCACCGACCAAGCTCTGCCGCCCAACACGATCACTTTTGAGTACGACAACAACAACGCGATCACCGCAGGCAATGTGCGTATTGCTTACGACGGCAATACGACAAGAGATCAGCTGACCACGTTGACCATCAACGCCATCAACAATGCTACGCCTGCCGTACCACCGGCTCCCGCGCCACCACCGGCACCCTGGACCATTCGCGCTTTCTTGTTGCCGGGCTTCGATGGGGCGAATAACACGGGTCGCATTTCACTGACGGGCGATTCCGGGTTTTCTCAGTCTGCCGATCTCACGGGACGCCGCGGACCCATGCTGCGGGACCATTCGCTGGTCAATACCTTTGGAACGTTGTTGCCTGGCGAATCCTATGATGGCTCGACGTTCACAGTCATGGATAACAACCTGAACAGCATCACCTTTGAATTCGATACCTCGCCGAATAATGCGCCGACGATAACGGGTGGCAATTCCCGGATTGCGATTAATGCGGCCGACACACGAGCCACCATAACTCAGAAAATCATTTCCGCTATCAATGCCCCGGATCCAGGCGTGGTTTTTGATCTGCCTGGATCGACCTGGGTGGCCAACGCAGCTCAATTCAATAGCATGAACTTGGTTACCTTGGGTAATTACCGGGCCCTGACTGCGTCGCCCGACGGCGGGTTGCAACGCAACCCAGTTCGTGTCGCCGGTGATAACGGTACATTGCTGGACGGTACGCGACGCGTGCCCATCGAGGAATTCTACATCAACCTGGACGACAATCAGGTAGCTCCGATCCCCGACACTCCGGGTGCCATGGATGAACTGATTGCGGCCATCAATGCCGCGGGCTTCACGGTTTTCGCCACCTCCGCCGGAACACGATTGATTCTCAACAATGGTGTGTCCGCTGACTTTAGCGAAACCCCGCCTATCTTGGGGAGCAATCCGACCGGAGGTCCAGGAATTGTCACCCTGCCCTTCACCTTCACCGAGAATGCATTTCAACTAAACACCAAGTTGTTCAATGCCATTAGCGCGGTTGAACCGGGCGCCCTGCGCATGAATGACGGACACATTTGGGTCCCTGGCGGCTCGCATTTCGTGCAAGCCCTTACCAATGACCGCAGTGACTTCCCGGCTGCCAACGCCAAACTCTCCGAGCCGGTCTATGGTTATGTGACGGGTCTTGGATTTGCTGGCACATCCATGTACGCGGTTAGTGAAAACGGTGATCTCTATCGTGTGGGCGCGGGAGCTTTCAATCCGAATAGCACCCAGAACAACGGCGACTTTATCGAGACGATCTACAACCCCAACACCAGGAATCGCGTCAACTTTACCAGTCTCGATTCAGGACCACTCAATCTTCAGAATGGAGCGTTGGCCAATATCCTGTTTGGTATCGATTCAGGGGGAATCCTCTATGCCTTCGATACACTGGGCCGTCCGGCGCAGATCTTCAATAATGGCGAGTGGTTTATTCAAACCGATGGCACTGGCAGCCCACGTGGCCTGGCGTTCTCCAATCTGGATGTGAACCTGTGGCACACGACCGGTAATAATCGCAACAACGACCCGGGGCACGGCGTCAATGTTTCCTTCGACGGCAGTCGTCGAACTCAACAGAATGGCGGCAATAGCCTGTATTTCGGCTTCGAGAATCCGAGCGACGCCAATCGCCAGATCGGCAATTGGACAGGTGTAAACGATCCCGGCGCGGCCTTCTATGACACCTATAATTTCCCAGGTGGAACAGCTGGTTCCATCGTCAGCAACACGCTCGACCTGTCGGATTACAGCCGCGGCGACAAACCCACGCTGTACTTCAACTATTACCTGGAGACCGAAAACGCCAACGCCAATAATCCGGGCGATAACAACTTTATGAAAGACGCTCTTCGCGTTTTCGTTGCCGGAAATGATGGCGTTTGGAAGTTGATGGCCACCAACAACTCGGATTACGATGCGACCCGGTTGGCTGGGCAACGCGACGAGTTGGATTATCCCTTTGAAGAGTTGCCGACATCGTCAGCCCTGACACGCCAGGTATCGGAGTTGTTCGATGCGGGCGTCAATGGTGCGCCGGATAGCTGGCGTCAGGCTCGCATCGACCTCAGCAATTTCGCGGGCAACGAGATCGTCCGAGTCCGCTTTGATTTCAGCACTGCTGGTAGCACCTACGAGGGCACCACAGGAGGCATCGAATTGGTAGCCGTGGCCGGAAGCCTGTTGCGCGAAGGACAAACCTTTGTCATCAATGGCGGCAGCGGGAACAGGACCTTCGAATTCGATTTGGGGCTAGTGCTGCAGATCCCATCCGGCGGCAGGTTGAGCAACGGCCAGTCCTTTGTTGTTGAGGGCGTGACCTACACATTTGCCGGCAACAATGTGGGTAACAATGTGCTCTTCGCAGCCAACGACACGGCTGAAACCATTGCGGCTCGTATCGTACAGAAACTGCTTGCCCGAGGCTTGAATGCAACCGTTGATCCCAAGGTGCCGAGCCGTATTTCGGTCATGGATGCGATCAGTGCTGGCTCAGCTAGCGCAGGTCTGCCGGCCAATTTCATTAGCGATAACCCGGGTGTCGCCCCGGGTAATCAGCGGGTGTTGGTAAACAACGCAATGACCGCCAACGAAGTTCGCGATGCTATTCGCGTTGCCTTGGCACGAAGCTTCAACGTAACAGCTCAACAGGCAAACATTGATTTGATTCCATTCCACGAATCCTCGATCTTCCTGTTTGGCAAGACGGTCGTGAGTCGTGGGCCACTTGGCCTGTCAACCACGCTCCAGGGCGACGAATTCGGCGAGCGCAACAGCGGTCCGACCTCAACCAACATTGGCTTGGGTGCTCAGCGCGGGCAGAACAATAATTTTGAGGGTGTCTACATCGACGACATCGTGATTGGTTTTGCCGAGCGTGGCGAGATGGTCACCTACCAGAACAATGACACCGCAACGGTAACGAACTTCATCAAGAACCCACGCCACGAACCGGCTCCCAATACCAACGAGATCGAGACGGGTACTTACCAGATCGAAATCCGACGCGGAGCCTCCTATGGACTGGGCGGCGCCGCCTTCCCCTCTTTGGGATTGGGGCTGTCCTTCGACACCAACGATCGACACACGCAGCAGGTTTCATTGATTGCCCCCAATGGCTCCCAGCTGACCGATGGCCAAACCTTCCAACTCAGCGATGGCGTGGAAACGGTGACCTATGAATACGATGACACCAGCATTACCAGTGGCCCAGGATTGGGAGTTACCCAAGGAAACGTGCGGATTGCCTTTAGCTCGCTAGACAACGCCGACCTGGTTGCCCGCAAGATACGCGATGCGATCAACAGTCCCCAGTCGCGCGCCGTTCTGGACGTAGTGGCGGGTATGAGCGAAAGCAATACCTCGGGTACAACCGGTTCACGCGTTGTGAACTTGCACGGCAATGTTTCGGTTAACCGAGCTGGCTCCAACGCCTTTGATGGGTACGCAACAATCGACGGTCTCTGCCACCACCGCTCCAGGTTATGTACTGCATGCCCTGGACACCTTCCGTCTGACGGAAAACGGTGACGAAAATAGGCATCGCGACCAAGGCCAGATCCTGGTGCATAGCAATATCATCCGGGATTCGTCAGGCTACGGCATCGTGGTCGATGCTGGAGCCCGGGTGAATAACTCGCTCATTCCATTGGCCGGAGCGCTGCCGCATCCAGGCTCAGTCCGCAACTTGGTTCAGTTCAACGCAACTGACCTGGTTCCTGGGCCGGTGTTGATCAACAACTTGATCTACGCTAACGCCATCGGCGGTATCCTCTTCAGTGGTGACAATCGCTCGAACGCAACACCCGAAGCTCCGAGCCCCTTTGGTCGCATCGTCAACAACACGGTGGTAGGGCTCAACGGTGGCGGAACGGGTATCAACGTTACCGACTTTGCCAGCCCGACCCTACTCAATAACATCGTCGCTGGTTTGAACACGGGCATTCGCGTGGACGGCACGAGCACTTCTACCGTGGTTGGTGCTACTACCTACCAAGGTAATGCCACCCCAACCGCTGGTACCGGACTTGGGAACCGATCCCCATTTATTGGGTCCAAGCGAAGCGTTATTCGTGAATGCCGCCGGTCGTAACTACTATCTGCAAGACGGCTCGCGGGCTATCGATAGCTCGGTCGATTCGTTGAATGATCGTCAGCAAATGACCACGGTTCGCACGCCACTAGGAATCGCAGTCAGTCCAATCTTGGCGCCGGATGCGGATTTGACAGGCCAATTGCGCGTCGACGATCCCGATATCAGTAATCCAAACGGTACCGGTGGCAATCCATTCAAGGATCGCGGAGCATACGATCGTTCCGACTTCTTTGGGCCAGTTGCTCGAATTCAGCAACCACTGGACAACGACCCCGATCGCAGTGACATCGATCGTACGAATACCTATATCCAATTGCAGCCGGGAGCGTTTGAATCCCTCGATTTCTTCTCGGTACTCCTCTTCGAAGACGAGGGTACGGGTCCCGACGCGGCGACCGTGACGGCCGAATCGGTGGTTTTGACCGAGAACGGGCGACTGCTGCAGCCAGGCGTGGATTACGTCTTTGGTTACAACGCTGGCAGCCGTCTGATTCGTCTGACGCCGCTGGCTGGCATTTGGAGGAACGACAGCGTTTACGAGATCACCCTCAACAATCGCGATGGCATCCGTGCTAGCGTTCCCACCGGAGCACAAGTTGCCGACGGTGAAGCATTCACGATTAACGTGGGCGGTACGCAAATCGCATTTGAGTTCGACAATAACTCGAGTGTGGCAGCTGGCGCAATTGCCGTACCTTACGCACAGGACTACAGCCAGTACCAAATGGCCGCTCAGTTGATGGCCGCCATCGGCAGCGCGGGCAATGGACTGGGAGCCTATTTGCAGGGTGATCGCGCAGTGATGATTACTGGCGCGAGCTCGGTGTCTGGCCTAGCGACGACACAAGTAGGCGCCATCCGGGATGTTGCCGGTAATGCCTTGCAAGCGAATCGCGTAACCAGCCTGACGCAGTTCACGATCATCATGCCCGAGGTCACATTAGACTTTGGTGATGCACCTCAGGCCGGACATCGTACGGTGACAACTGGGCTGAACCCCGAGAACAATACCGTAGAACGTTATATAGACGCTTCGCGTCATGCGATTCTGCCCATCGATGCACCCCTATTGGTGTTGGGCACCCACGTCGACGCCGAACATGATGGCCAGCCGAATATTTCCGCCACGGGTGACGATGTGGCCGTGGCTTCGATATCTTCGACGATCCCCGGTTCGACTACCGAAATCAGCGGTAGCGCAGTGCTACGCACCATGTCGGCCAGCGCGGCCATCGATGGTCAACGCATTACCGTTACCGATCCAAGTTTCCAAGTCGTGACTTTTGAATTTGACACTGCGGCCAACCCTGGCAGTGTTCAAGCTGGAAACGTACGAGTGGCCGTGTCCTTGGGCGATTCTGCCGCAGTTGTCGCCAGCAAACTGCGTGACGCCGTCAACACGGCTGTGCTCGACGGACGCATCGAAGGCCTGAGCGCCTACGCCTCTGGTGACTTGGTTGACCTGGGCGGGACCAGCGAGCATAGCTTTGATGTCTCGGCAGCGGCTCTCGCGGTGACACGAGTTGCCCAAAGCGATTTTGTTCTGAATCTACCCGCCACGGGCATCGCCGATGGTCAAGTTATTTCGCTGACAGATACCCAGGCCCGTACCGCCGTATTCGAGCTGGACGTGGTAAATCCGGGTGACCTGCCGTCGGTCACGGCACCCAATATTGCGGTGCAGCGTGATTGCGGGGTCGACACCGGAAGAAATTGCGGCTGCCTTTGCCGATGCCATCAATGTAGAGATTGCGGCTGGCAGACTGACACTAGCCCCGGTCGTCACCAATGGTCGAAGTCTGATCATCTCCGGAGATGACGAAGACGGTGTGACCTTTGGCGGATTGTTCAACGCCCAATCGAAAGCGGTGCCCGTTTCGGTTACGACTACCGGCAGTGGCTTGTTAGATGTGTGGTTCGACTGGAACGGCGACGGGGATTTCAATGACAGTGGGGAACGCATCGACCTAGACGGGGATGCCACCAATGGCCGCTTTGTGTCAACACTGCCTGTCAACACCGGAGCGACGACTCTATTCATTCAGACGCCTCAGATTGCACAAGATACGGCAGTTGCTTACCAGCTGGCCAATCCTGGTCAGCGATTTTATGTGGCCAGCCGCTTCCGGCTCAGCACCGGCGGCAGTGCCACACTCGGCGGCGTTGGTATCGGTGGCGAGGCGGAAGACTATATGGTCGAGATCGTGGTTGGAGCTCCGCCCGTTGGTGTGGATGACAACTATGACGTGCTCGAGGATCAGTTACTGACGATCGCGGCCGCTGGCGTGCTCAGCAATGATACCGATGCGGACACACCCAATAGCGGCTTGCAAGTGGCTGACGAAGATCCGTCCACCTTTGCCACGCTCGAGCCCGTCAAGGATGTCGAGCACGGCACGCTGACGCTCAATCGAGATGGGTCTTTCGTCTACACGCCCGATCGAGATTTTTATGGCACAGACACCTTTGTTTACAATGTGACCGACCCACGTCTGCTGAGCCAGTTACCGGCGACAGTGACGATCACAGTGCATCAGGTCAATGATGTGCCGACCGCAAATGATGATAGCTTGACGATTCATGAAGACGAGACGATTCGCATACCCTTTGCGGATCTGACGCTCAACGATTTTGCTGGACAGCAAGGCTTTGATTCTCAGTTCAATGAACTCGACCAATCGCTGACGATCATTGATGCAGTTATTCTGCAGCCTAATCCGGCGGTGTTTGGTGGGTCGGTATCACTCGATTCGGGTTTCGTGGTCATAACGCCGGGACCCAACTATAACCGCGAGATTGACGGCCCATTCCGCCTGCAATTGACGATTCAGGACAATGGCCAAACGGCAAATCCTGCCAATGGCTACGCTCTCGAAGACGACTTCCTGACTGACACCAGCCTGCTGGTCATCGATGTCTTGGCACTCAATGATTCGCCAGTATTCAACATGCCGAGCACCTACGGCTTGGACGAAGATGCCGGACCGCAGGTTGTCAACCCGTTCATTACCAGCATTCTGCCGGGTCCTGGAACAGCGACCGATGAAGCTAGCGGACCGGCGTTGAGCTTTGAAAATCAGGGCGTGACCTTTACGGCGACGGCTCTCAATCCACTGGCCAATTTGTTCAAGAGTGGTCCTAGCATTGACGCCAATGGAGTGCTCAGTTTCGAACTCAATCCAGACGTGACATCGGTAGCACCCTTCCCGGCCGAGATTCTGGTCGAAGTGATTGCCACCGACAGCCATGTTCCGCCGGGTGAAACCGTGCTGTCCAACCGATTCAATGCTGCCCTGATTGCGGCTGGCAATCTGAAGACCTACGACGGAGCCACGCTCAGGATTACCGACATCGAGGGCAATCAAGTCGTCTTTGAATATGACGACGTGAATTTCCCTGGTGTGGGCAGCACTGCGGGCGTGCCGCACGTGGCCATTCCTTTTGACGCTACCGATACGGCTAGTTCCGTAGCGGCCAAATTGGCCATGGCCATTAGCGCGCCACCATCTGCTTCCATCGTTTCGGGCGGAGCTGGTGAATGGAGTGTCAAAGCCTTTGTAGATTCAACCAATGGTGAAATTCGCCTGGTTGGCGATGCAACGCTGTCGGCCACGGCGACCAGCACGATTCTGGAAAACACGTTCCCCGCCCTGCTCGCAGGAGAAAGTTATGACAGCGCCAGCTTCACGCTGACCGATGTTTCGGGCGATTCGGTAACATTTGAATTCAATGACACAGCACTGGCCAACGGTGTGACGCCCGGCAATGTGGCCATCAATTACACCACCAGCATGTCGCGAAATCAGCTTTCCCAGGCTGTGAGCGACGCGATCAACAATCTGCCGGCCTCCGTCCGGGCCAGTCTGTCTGGTACCTGGGATATTGCTTCCAGCCTGCCGGCAGGCAGTGATCGACTTGCAGTTGCGTGGCCTGGCGGATATCACCCTGTCGGCTTCGGCGACGCCGGTTATCAATCCTATGGCTCTACAGGGCTCGACAGCCCTCAATCCGCTCAGCTCGCGGCTGGCCAACAATTCCGTGGCCCGCACTTTGACGATTGTGCCAGCGGCCATCAACGATGAACCTGAGTTCACGTTCTCGCAATCGGTGGTTGTCAAGGAAGACGCGGGTGTGGTCACCATCCCCAGCTTTGTAATCGGAGCTCGACCTGGCCCGACGACGGCCTTGGATGAGCTGGCCTCGCAGCAGTTGACCTTCCAGCTGATCGCCAACCAGCCCGATGCGTTCTACAACTATGACAACTCAGTGGCAGGTCCCAATGGACTGCCCAAACTGACCTTCAACGCCACCTCGGGTAATTGGGATTTGACCTTCCAGACTGCCAAGGATGTCAATGACGACACCGGACATGACCTGGGCGTACGGGTCATATTGATGGACGATGGTGGTGTGCGACCAGGGACACTCGACGACGATACCGTCGAGGATTCCTTTAGCATTACCGTCAATCCAATCAATGATGCTCCGACCTTTGTCACCAACCCCAGTTTCGATCAGGCTGATGGCACATCGTTGGTGACTGTCTTGGAGGATAACGAGGACTTCCCACCGCCTGGCATGTCACCTACGGTAATCCCTGGTTTCGCCGTCTTTACGGTAGGTCCAAACACCGCGGTTGATGAAACAACAGCCATTGGCCCGCCAGCCCAAACTGCAATCTTCAATACGCTTTCGGTTACCAACCCAGGCTTGTTCGAAGTTCAGCCGACGATCACCGCATCGGGCGACTTGGTATTCCAGACCAAGGACAATCAAAATGGTACGGCGATCGTTGTCGTGCGGATGACGGACAGTGGCGTCGGCTTGGCGACCGGCAACGGCGACGACAATCAAGCTCGTCCGGACCGAACCTTTACGATTACCCTGACTCCGGTGAACGATCACCCCGAGTTTACGATCAGCAAGACAGCCAGCAGTCGCGAGGATCAAGGCTTGGTCCAAATCCCGGGCTTCTTGACCGATCTGCGAAATGGTCCTGTAGATGCTGGCGATGAATCAGGCCAGGAGTTTACGGTTCACGTCGAACCAGTCGACCCGACAGTTGTCTTCACGCGTACTACCCGAGATTGCCGCTGATGGAACGCTGCGTTACCAAACCGGTCCGGATGTCAACAACAACAATTCCGACTTGCGAGTCCGCGTATGGTTGACTGACAACGGAGCCAACGATCCGTTGCCGAACAACAATATGTCTCCTGCGCAGACTTTCTTGCTGAACGTGACTCCCGTCAACGACGCTCCGACATTTACCCTGCCAACCAGTCAGGCGGTGGTTAATGAAGACTCGGGGGCAGCATTCCTCCCCGGCTTTGCGAATAACATTCAGGTTGGTCCATCCACGGCCAGCGACGAGCGATTGGGCAGTGTGGAAGATCTGGATCTGGGACGCACAACGACCGCCGCTCAGACTTCGTGGCCTTCCAAGTGGTGGCTGTCAGTGCACCTGAGTTGTTTAGCACTCAGCCGACGATTTCAGCCGACGGATCATTGTCCTTTACGCCGGCTGCCAACAAGAACGGCAATGCGGTGGTCATCGTTCGCCTGGTTGACGATGGCCCGGCTACGCCGGCGCCGAATGATAACGATTCGGCCTTGCAGACATTTACGATCTCCATAACCCCGGTCAATGATGCTCCCATTTTCAGTATCCCATCGAGCATCACCGTAAATGAAGATGCAGGCTTGGTCAGTCAGAACAGTTTTGCGACCAATGTGCGTCGTGGACCGGTAGGCACCGACGATGAGAATAACCAGACGATTCGCTTTGAAGTCACTGCAGTCGATCCGAGCCTGTTCAGCATTCAACCCAGCATCGGCGTTGACGGAACACTCATCTTCCAAACTGCCCCGCATGTGAACAGCTTGAATGCCAACAACTTACTGCTGGTCGACGTCAAGTTCATCGACAGCGGACTGTCCGCCCCGCCACCGAACGATAATGAAAGTGATCCTGCAGCGCTTCACGATTACCGTCAATCCAGTCAATGATGATCCCATTCCGGCCGATCATTCGCTGACGATTACCGAAGACACATCGGTGACTATCCAGGCGGTCGAAATCATTGCCACCGATCATTGCCGGTCCAACTTCCGACGAAACCGATGGTTCGCAATCGTCTGCGAATGACTCAGATTGCCAGAACGACAACCCAGGGTGGTCGAGTGACTCCCGTGTTCAGCGGTTCCGGTAGTGCAGCAGTGATCACTTCATTCACCTACACACCACCTGCTGACCTGGTTGGCTTGGATACCATTCTGTACGTCGTTACCGATGACGGAACTCCGAATCGCAGTGGTACGGGCACGATCACGATATTGCTAGAAGGTGTCAACGATCCGCCACAATTCACCAAGGGTGAAAACCAAGTTGTCCTGGAAGACGCAGGAGATATCAGCGTGGATTGGGCGACCGATATTCTGGCCGGGCCTCCAGCTGCCATCGATGAGAATGATGGCTCGCAGACCGTGAGCTTTACTGTCACCGGTCCAACGGGACTGTTCGAGGTTCCACCAGCCATCTCGGCTGACGGCAAATTGACATTCAAGCCGGCCCGCAACAGCAACGGTACGGCCGTGTTCAGCGTGGTCGCTGTCGACGATGGCACTCCATCGGCTTCGTCCATTCCGCAACAACTGACGATTACGATTACCGCCGTCAACGATGCTCCAGTGTTTACCTCTGGCGGCAATGTGGCGGTAACCGAGGACAGCGGAGCCTACTCGCAACCTTGGGCAACCAGTATTCGCCCGGCTGCCGGATTGCTGGAAACTCCGCCGACGGCCACCGATGAAGCCGGGCAGGTAGTCGACTTTAACCTGGTCGTGGACAGACCGCAGTTGTTCTCGGTGCAACCTAGCATTAGTTCTGCGGGCGTCTTGCAATTCACGCCAACGGAAAGCGCCTTCGGCAATGCGGTTGTGATTGTTACGGCTGTGGACCGTGGTCCCGCTGGAGGTGTCAATCAGAACACTTCGCAGCCGCAAACATTCACCATCAGTTTGGTTGCCGACAACGATCCGCCAGTTGCTAATAATGACCTGTATTCATCAGATGAAAACAGAGTGCTCAGCATCCCTGCTCCGGGTATTCTGGCCAATGATACCGACGTAGACCTGCCGGCAGATACGCTGTCGGCCATCGCTGGCACGTTCGAGTCTGCCTTTGGGCGCGGTAGTTGTCATCAATGCCAATGGATCGTTCACCTACGACCCATCCCAAGTACTCGCCATCCAACAGCTGACATCTGGTCAATCTGTGCTGGACAGCTTTGTTTATCGCGCCCGCGACGCCGTGGGCTTGTTGAGCAATCCAGCGACCGTGTCCATCAACGTGGCCGGTATCGATGATGCTCCCGTGGCTGTCGACGATGACTACTCGATTGGTGTCGGGCAAACACGGTTGTTGGAAGTATTGGTCAACGATACCGATATCGACTCGGCTATCGATTTGCGGACGATCGCCATTACCCAACTGCCTGTATTTGGCAGCGTAGTCGTCAATCAAACCGGTGTCGTGCAATACACGGCCGGGGCTGGCTTCCGTGGAGTGGATACCTTTGCCTACACGGTGCGCGACCTGGCGGGTAATGTCTCAAACGAAGCCTTGGTGACGATCACGGTCAACAACGCACCCGTAGCCAATAATGACACGACATTCACCTTCAAGAACGAATCCATAGATATCGATGTGCTGGCCAATGATACAGACGCCGATGGCACGCTCAATCCAGCTACGGTCGAAGTTGTCGTGACTCCGACTCCCGCCGGAACTGCGCAAGTTCTTTCCAACGGAGTTATCCGCTTTACGCCGGCCACCAATTTCTCAGGACAAGCAAGATTTTCCTATGTGGTTTCCGATGATGTCGGTACGCCATCCAACGTCGCGGAAGTATTGGTTCGGGTGCAAAATAGCAAGTGGCAAAACCCACAAGGTTCCCTGGATGTGAATGCGGACGGATTCGTTTCGCCCATCGACGCTCTGCTGTTGATCAACTACTTGAATAGTGGAGCCGATCCCTTCCTGCCCACGGCTGGCGTTACCCCGCCACCATACTTGGATCCCTCGGGAGACGAGCTGGTTTCCGCGCAGGATGTGCTGCTGGTGATTAACTTCCTGAATCTGCGGTCTGCCGGAGGAGGTGAGGGCGAGGGTAGCACTGGCTTGATAGCCGAAGGCGAAGCCAGTGACAGCTTTATCAATTTTGCAATGATGGTTACGCCCGATCAGGTCGTGCGGACAGTGGGTCAGCAAGTAGTGCGTGAGATTCATTCGGCTCTTGATGAATCGCGCGAGGAAGCATTATTCGCAGACGCTGTTCCGGCAAACGCCAGCACATGGTCAGCCCTGGCACTCGACAACTTACCCGCGGAAGAGGGTGATGTCGTGGAGATGCTGAGTTGTTCGCGAGACGAGTTCGAGCAGAGTAAACTAGAACAAGTCGTCGACGACTTTTTCAACGATATCGGACCATTCCCCGCCCGATAGGCTGTGCGGATTCCCTTCGACCCTTGCGGCCTTTGCAGGCCGCAAGGCCGGCCCTGATGTGATGTTCGTAGTTCCGCCTTTAGGCGGCTTTCTCCCACATATTCGGTTTCTGCGGGACAGGGTCGGACGAACGCGATCGGAGTGCGGCCCCACCACTGAATTGCCAAAGGCAAACGACACGGCCGAGCACCGATTTTTTCCTGAGTGGATCGGGCCTTTCAAAATCCTGCAGTCGATCGGCAGACTAGGGAAGTGCGTCATAGATCAATTGGATGTACTTCAGACCCATGTATAGCACGATGCCACCGATTACCAGGATGATCGTCAGCCAAATGGTGAAACTGGCAATCATGGCGATGGTATTCAGCGCGCGTTTGGCACGATCTTGATATTGCTCTGCCAATCGATCGAGGGACTCGGTCTCGGTGCCGCTGATCTCACCGATCCGAACGGCTTCGATGAATTCAGCGGGTAGTACGCCGGATACATCAAAGGCATCGCCAAAACTGGCTCCCTTGGCTACCGCATCCACCGCCCGGTCCATACCACTCATAAAGTAGCGATTGCCGGTGGCCATAAATGCTTGCTTGACGCTGCGCTTCGCATCCACTCCTGCGTTGAGCAGCATAGATAACGTGATGCTTAGTCGGGAAAGACCCAAGGTGGTAAAGGCAGTTCCCAAAGTAGGAATGCGCTGCACGATGGGTGTCAGGAACTGGTGACAGTTAAACCAGTTCTTCCAAATGCCGTAGCCTAGAATGGCGATCGAGCCGAAGACTAGCACCACTCCCAGGCAGTAGCTGCCCAGACTGATATTCAGCAGCCGCGCCTCCTCAGGAACTCCTAATAAATCCAAAACCAGGATCATCAGGCCGATGATGCCCACAGCCATTGCCAACTGGATCATCGGCCACGATATTCGACTTAGGAACTCCGTCCGCGTCTGCTTGAGTTGATCATAGTAGTTCGCCATATAGGCAAAGGTGCTCTCCATGCGGCCCCCAAGCTCACTGGCATGAACCATCTGGATCAACAGCGGTGGGAAATATTTCTTCTCCTCCAACATTGCCTTGGCCAGACTGCTGCCAGAGCGAATCCTTTGTTCCACATCAACCATGACCCGTCGATGTTGAGGCGTGCCAGATTTGGCTTCATTCTGTAGCAGCCGCAGGATATCCACGCCCGCGCGTAGTCCAATTCCCATGCGGCGGGAGAATTCAGCGGCAGAAGCTAAGTTCATCATCGAAGTTGTGGACCTGTGTGGCTTGCTGAGAGATTCTATCGCGAGGCTTTATCGCACAGCCGTTTATCGCAAAGCCTAATGTTACCGCATGCACTGGGCAGGAACTATGCTTATTCTATGCTAGCCGATTCTGTGCCAGCCTAGGGCGTCCGCAAAACTCCCCCAAGACTCTGCTTTCAGGCATTTTGGTAGGCAACAGGCACGACAACCAAATGCTGCTCTCTGTATTGCATGCTAGTAACGTGGTAAACGCCACTCGAAAGCCACACTCTTTGAGAATGTGAAAAATCTGAGATGCCTGATACTCGTGATGATTCCGCAGCTATGCCGCCATCAGTTTGGCAGCCGACGTGCGGACTACCAGCCCTGCTCCAGCGTTCGGAGTTCATTTGGAGGTTGAGGCATTTCTTTCACGATCATCAGGTGGCCGAGGTGCAAACGCCCATCCTCTGCCAGGAATTGATCGTCGACCGGCATATCGATCCCGTCGTATTGCCAGGCTCCAGCCTGGGATTGAGTTCCCACCGCCAAAGGGATTTCTATTTGCAGTCCTCGCCAGAATACGGCATGAAACGCTTGCTGGCTGCCGGACTACGGGATATTTATCAAATCGGCCCCGTGTTTCGGGCTGGTGAGCGTGGGCAGTTCCATAATCCGGAATTCACCATGGTCGAATGGTACCGTTCCGGCCATGACCTGCAGCAGGCGGTTGGCTTTCTGGCCGACATGATTCGCGTGGTGCTAGGAGGACCTGTCGCAAACATCGAGTCCTACCAGTCTGCGTTCCAGCGGCTGGCACAGCTCGATCCCCTGAACTGCACAACAAGCGAATTGGCCGAGGTGGCTGGCAAGCTCGAATTGGGTACCGATTCCGCCTGGAGCGACAATCGTGACGATTGGTTGGATCTATTGTTCTCGCTGGTAGTCCAACCGCAGTTGGGGTGGCAGCAACCGACGATCATCACCCACTATCCAGCATCCCAGTCAGCCCTAGCCCAAATCTATGCCGACGATCCTCGAACGGCCGAGCGCTTTGAGCTGTTCATCAAGGGAGTCGAGTTGGCCAATGGTTACCACGAACTGCTCGACCCTGTGGAACTCGAACGCAGGAGTCAATTGATTCATGCGCAGCGCGCCGCTGACGGCAAACCGCCGTTGGCTGGCTGCAATCGGCTGCTCAGAGCCATGCAAGACGGATTGCCCGCTTGTAGCGGATGTGCACTAGGGTTTGACCGCCTGCTGATGGTCGCCATGGACGCCACAGCGATTGACGAGGTCTTGGCATTTCCCATTGAAATTGCTTGAGTGGCTCAACAACCAGGACCGCCCAGGGTACAGGGCAGATGTGTAGATTGGGTATGAGTCAAAGATTTCTGCATATTCTCAGCGAATCCGGCCAAATCGCACGTTATGTTTGCTGGGGAAACGCATCTACTGGGAAAGCCTACAATGCAGGAGTTTTCAGCTTTCCGCTCGTCATTCAATCCGCCTGTTGAAGCTACCCATGAGCGACGCATCACCACGACCAACGCTGGAGCAGGTCATTGCCGGATTCGTACAGGCGTGCGAAACGGGAGAACCGCTCGCAAGGGAAACCCTGTTGCAATCCCATCCCGAGTATCGCCAAGAGCTAGAAGAGTTTCTGGATTCCAACGAAGAGCTTGTTGCGTTGGCTCAGTCAGCCCGCCAGGCCCACAGCAGTCTGCGTAACGACAGCAGCATCATCCCTGGCTCTCGCAAGTCTGCAGACTCTTCGACTAGTTTTTCGATGTCCCTGCATCCACCGAAGATATTTGGTGACTATGCGATCCTTGAAGAAATTGATCGAGGCGGCATGGGGGTGGTATACAAAGCCACCCACATTCATCTTGGCCGCACGGTGGCACTCAAGCTGATTCGCTCGGGTGAGTTGGCTAGTGACGAAGAGATTCAGCGATTTCGCAGTGAAGCCGAAGCTGCGGCGGCCCTGTCGCACCCGGGCATCGTTCCGATCTATGAAGTGGGCATGCTGCACGGCTTGGTTTATTACACCATGGCCTATATCGAAGGGGAGAGTCTGGCGGAGGTTGTCGCCCGCGGCGGGTTGTCGCCCCAAGATGCCATGCGAATTATTCACAAGCTGTGCGTTTCGGTCGAGTATGCACACAGCCATGGCGTCTATCATCGCGATCTCAAGCCAGCCAACGTGCTGCTGGAGGCTAGCGGACAGCCGATCATCATCGATTTCGGACTGGCCAAGTTCGCCAACCGTGATTCTTCGCTGACATCGGTTGGTCAAATCTTGGGAACGCCGGCTTACATGGCGCCCGAGCAGGCGCTAGGCAAGAAGACGATTGGACCAGGCACCGACGTGTATTCCCTGGGTGCTATGCTGTATTGCCTGTGTGCCGGACAACCTCCCTTTACAGGCCCTACACCCTTTGATGTGCTGTTGCAAGTTCTCGATCGTGATCCCCCCAAGCCCTCGCGTCTCAATCGCCGCGTTTCTCCTGAACTCGACTTTGTATGCCACAAGGCTTTAGAGAAGAATCCTGGGCTGCGATACCAGTCCGCCGCCGAATTGGCTGAGGATCTCCAGCGGATCGTGCGTGGCGAACCTTTGGATCGACCCCGTGAGCGTATAGCCGAAAGGCTGGAGTCCTGGTGGCGTCGCGAACCCATTTTAGCCGCGCACGTGTACGGCATTGGGGCAACGACGCTGATTGTGGCTACCTCCAACGTGATTCGCGGACAAGAGTCCCCGTTCTTTCCCTACCGCATGACCCTGCTACTGATGTGGTTCCTTACCTCCTATGGGCTGCAATCTTGGGTCGTGAAAGCCCGCTGGAGAGATACCGCCTGCCTGACTTGGGCGACGGTAGATGTGGCCTTTTATACTTCTCTGGTTGCATTCGCGGATTCACCGCGTTTAATTCTGCTGGTTGGCTATCCCATGTTGATCGCAGCCAGCGGCCTGTTCTATCGCAAGCGTTTTGTGTTGTATATGACAGGTCTATGCACCATCGGCTTCTTGATACTCGCCGTCTTCGTACCCCGCAATGATTTCGTGCGCGTCGACTTCTGCGCCATTTTCTTGTGCGGTCTTTTTGTTATCTGCTCGATCCTGCTAGCGATGATTCGTCGTGTACGCGGCATGAGCGACTTTTATGAAAATGAAAGACTGTGAGGGTCTACTGCAATGGATGAGTTCATCATAGGCATTTTCGTTTTCACGCTGTTCCTGGTGGTTTGGGCCAGCCTGGGACATGTCATCTGGCTGGCCCTTTCGGCCATCATACGCGGCGTGTTTGGCAGTAAATGTGCCCAGTGTGGTCGCCGTCACTTGGGGGCAATCTGCACATCGTGCGCTAGGCATCGGCCGGCAGACGTCAAACCCAGTGTTCACAGCGATTTGGCTGCAGCCCAACGTTTATTGGCTTTCTCGAAATTCCATCATTGGCTGGACGCGGATCAGCACAGTGCCCTGGAAAAACTGGTTCTGCGACTAGAAGCTCGGATTACGGGTAGCGCCCGTATTGACGACAAGTGGTTCGCAGAAACGGCCGAGGCCATCGAGGGGGCGCGACACGCTTTGACCACTGCTCCCGCGAACGTTCCGCCTGCAATCTCTCCGACCGCGCCAGTCATGGCGACAGAGACTCCCCAGCAGGAGTCCGCTACGCCAGTAACGGTTGACAGGCCAAAAGACGCTCTTGCTAGCGGACGTCCTCCGCAGGTAGAACACGCGCTCCCCAGCCCGCCGGTCAGTTTTTCAGCGCAGCTGTTCCTCCGCAGACTGTTCCACCGCAGGCGATGAGCTTGCATCCGCTGGAGCTTGAAGAGCCCAACGATGTTGCGGTGAAATCCGCTTCAGTGCCTATCCAACAGCGCGTCACCGCCAATCTGCTCAAGTCGTTCATGGAGCAGTCCAATATACGCTGGGTCGAACTGATCAGTGCTGCGCTGATTGTGATTTGCTCAGTCGGCTTGGTGATTAGTTTGTGGAGTACTCTATCGCGAACAAGTCGTTTCTTTCCGTCATTGGTTTTCCTGTTGGCCACGTTGGCCGTCCATGGGGCTGGTCAGTACACGCTTCGGCAATGGAAATTGCGAACCACCTCGCGAGGTATCCTGCATATCGGATTGATGCTGATTCCTCTCGCCGTGTTGGTGGGTATCTTGCTTTCCAGCCGCGGAGACGATTTGCCCAGGGCAGATCTAACAACGCTGGTAGTGGTCGCCGTAGGGGCAATCGTCTACGGTGCCCTGGCGATCACCGCGTGCAAATCTTTGTTCTCTAGATCTTGGCCGATCGTTGCCACGCTGACGATTGTCGCCAGTTCTACCTTGCTGCCCATTTACTTCTTGGCTCGGCACGCTTGGCTAAATACCGTCCAGGCTACCTGGGTCTTGCTGCCTCTGGTGGCTACTAGCCTATTGGTCGCCGCCTATCTCAGCCGCAAGGGCATGCAGACTCTCGTACGCCCGCCACGCCCTAAAGTCAGACTCGCCAGGCTGAGGCAGTTGGCTGGCATGGTAACGCAGAGCCTGTTTGCAACCTCAGTGGCGATTGTCTTCTGGTTGATCCAATCCAAGAATCCGCAGGACATTCCTCAGTGGTGGTTTGTTGCTGTTGGGCTTCTTGCGGCGGGCTGGGCTGGTTGGGGTTGGGCCTTGAGTCAATCTCCCGCTCAACGGACTTCCCAGCCTGCAACGCGAACTCAGGAGAGCAGTTGGCTCGTGATTTCTGCCTGGTTGGTAGCCAGCCTGGCATCGCTTGGTTTGATCGCCTTCGTTTGGCAGATCGCATCAGATCGAGGCCCGCTCGTCAGCCTGTTGCTGCTTGCGGGAACAACCTGGCTGTGGCAAGGCTGGCTATGCAATGTGCGTTTTACCATGCTGGCGGGTGGGCTGGCTGCTGTCGTCGCTAGTGGACTGCTGCTCGACGGCACGTTCGCGCACAGCGCATCACTGCAGGCCCCGGATTGGCTGAGCTTTTCTCGGATCGCTACTTTGAGTGGTGTGGGACTTCTGACGACGATTGCGGCAGTCATGGGCGCCCTCTCAGTTAGGAGCGACAGGCAAGCTGCCAACCTTGTGCAACGTAGACTGGGTGGATCTCCATTGCCAGTAGCCAGCCTGGCAGCCGTACTCGAACAGATTCAATTTGCGGGCGGATTGGCGGTGGCTATCGCCGCCGCGTTGACGCTGGTGGCCAGTTTGCTACCGGTCGGGGCAACTCCCTATGGGGGCAACTGGGCGGCTCTGATGTTGCTGGCCTACGGCGGAGTGGCGATGGCTGCAGGCATCTTGTTTTCAGACTGGCGGAAAAGAGGCTTGCTGCCTATCGGCCAGATCATTCTGCTGATCGGAACGCTGCGACTATGCCAAACCAGTCCGATGCTGGACCCTTGGTTGGCAGAGCTACGGCCGGGCTACTCGTGGCCTGTGGGCTTGGGCAGCCTGGCGCTTGTTTGGGCATTGCTGGGCGTCTTGCTGCGGGCTTACTCGAGCCGTTACTTTCAAACGGGTTCGATCGCCGGGGAACCGGGGCAAACGGCGTTTGAGGGAAAGCTCGGCCATGTTGGCAGCTGGCAGGGCAGTATCGATCTCTTGTGCGGTGGAGCGATCTTTCTCAGTTTGTGTTCGGCCATCGCTTTTTGGACGCGCGACGATCAGTTTTACTTGGCTTCTCGGCTGGGTTGGTTGCTGCCGCTCACCTGCCTCTCGGTTTTTTTCAGCTGGCGCACGGCCCCATGGCGCGAGTGTTCGTTGATCGCGCTGTGCTTGTGGGCGTTGACCGCCGGCTACCAGCTTGGCAATGCCAACCAATGGTGGGCCACTTTAGGACTGGCCGGCTCATCCGCCGCGCTGGTGTTGCTGCTGACGGCAACGTTGGCCTGCTTCGAGTGGGTCATCGGCTTAGGCAGTCGAGCGGGCTGGGGTAAGGCACAGGCGCTGTTTCCAAACTCGCCGACAGCTTGGCTAGCCGAGGGCGAACATAACGCATCCACTAGTCTGCTTGCGTTCGGCTGGCTGGCCCTTTGCCTGGGCATGCTGGGGCCGGCGAGCGTGCATGTGCTAGGCAGCCTGGGAGCCAATCCTGAGCTAACGCAGAATAACTTTCTAACACAGTCGTTGGACGCATCCGGTTTGGCTTTGCTGTTGACAGCCACGGCAGCCTTGACGGTCACCAGTCTCTGGCTGGGAAGATTAAACAAACAGAGGCTCCTCATCGACTTTACCAGCCTGGTTTCCATCGCTTTGGCTTGTGGCGTGGCGGCGTACGTCCAGCCGCCCTATTCCCTGATGGCCGGTCTTTGGTTGCTGGCTGGAATGCTGCTGGCCAGCGATGGGCTGCAGTTTGTTAGCAGCCAGTGGCAACGTCGCTCGCAAGCCGCCTGGCAACAAATGGCCACCCCCGGCGAATCGGTAGCCAACACAGACGGTTGGCTCATCCTTGGTCGAAGCCTCGGGCTGGGCTTACTGTTGATGGGAACACTAGCCACCATCGTAGCCTCCGCGAATCGGCATTTACCTGTGGCTATTGCTGGGCAGTCGATCGATTGGCTGTCCAACACCAGCCAGCTACTCAAGGGCTTGGGCCCTGCCCTGCTGGTCGCACTGGTCCGCTGGAGCCTGTCCGTGTGGAATGCCGAACGACCGCGGCTGATCTCTGTTGCGGCCGTTCTGGCTGCTGGTCTGCTGGCCTGTGTGGCCAGTTTGGCTGTGGCGAATGCCCCACGCCTGCCCGCCTCAGCCATCGTGTTTTTACAGTGCTTTGCCTTGTCCGCTGCGGGCCTTTCCTGGGCAACCCTGGGCTTTACTGGATTGCGCAATTTTATCGGCTTACGGACCATGCTTGGCGGCAAGCTGCCCATGCATCAATTGATTGCCAAGTCCATGAAGGGAGCTCGCTGGCAGCGCTGTGAGCAGGCTGCGTGGTCATTGGCGGAGGGTGCGTTGCTAGCGCTCGGCTTGCTGTGCCTGGGAGCTTCGATCGTGGTCATCGCTTTTCCAGCAGCGGAATTGAGGGGTATCGATCGCCTGGGTGGAACTGCCGTTTTGCTAACTTCGGTTGTTACGCTGTCCCTAATGTGGTTCTTGTCCGTTCGGCGCTCTTTCTCAAAGTTTGCTTTGTTAGCCTTGACTCTGGGATTACTGGCCCCATTGGCAACTGCTTCCTACACGAGCTGGCTGGTGGCCGTCCCCTCGCGACAGAGTGTGGCTGCGGCTGGCTTTGAACCCCTGCGTGGCTTGCTCGCGTTGTGGTTGGTTGCGTTGGCCACAGGCTTGGGGGTGCGGTTGATTGCCTGGCGGCAGGGCACGTCGCTCAAGTGGACGGGGGAGCTGGCCTGGATCCTACTTGCTGGGCTGATTTCCATCTTGGCTACCATCAGCATCAGCCAAGATCCAAATTATGTTTGGCCGTTGATGGAGTTGAGCGGGCTGGCGCTAATTGGCGTGATGAGCAGTGTGCTCTCTGGCCAGGCTTGGCGGGGGCACCTGGCAGCCGTGGCGGCGGCCATGGGGCTCAGCGTTTGGCTGGTACATCCGACTCTTGGGTTAGGTGCAAGCAAGTTTCAAGAGCTGTGGCTAGTCATGTGGGGGCCGGTCTGGGTAGCCCTGCTCGCCTTGGCCTGCCAGTTCAGCCTGCGCGGGATCGCGCGGTATGGCCTCGACAAAGCAGAGCACAACCAGCCTGTGCTTGCACCTTCGACAGCTTGGAGAACGGTAGACTTTTCCACCAGCCTCTTGGTTCCACTGGCCAACGGCGTATTCAGCTTTTTGTGGTTAGCTGGCCAGAGGGCTTCGGGTGTCCTGCCGCCTAATGCGACCACCTGGTGGCTATTGGGATTGGCCATCGCCTCGCTGTGCCTGGCGACCTGGCGACTGTGGAATCCGCAGCCCGCCAAGCGTGGACTGGGAGTGTATTTGAATCTGATCGCACTTGCGCTGGTGCTCGCGGTCAGCCTGTGTTCTTTAGGTGCATTGCCACTCAAGCAATCTTGGCTGATATGGTTGGCGGCGGGCCTGGGGGCCATGGCCGTAATGGCGGCTTTGCTGCGTGAATTGGCGCGTGAGTCAGCCACAATTAGCAAGCAATTGCACCTGAGTGGCGTGGCCACACCAAGCAAGTTCCAACACGCGTTGCGATGGATGCCCGTGGCCCATACGCTGGCCTCGATGCTGGCTTTGCTGCCCTGCGTCCTGCTGGTCTTGGCCTTTGATGAACGCAGTTTGCGCGTGGCTGCAACCGTGTTACCTTTCATTGGTGCTCTGTCCATCCTGCCGATTGCTGGCCAAAACGTAAATTCCATTTTTCGCTATTGCGGATTGATACTTACGTCGGCCTCTATACTGCTGCTGTGGTGGGCTGATCTGCCCAATGCCTGGGCCTTGGCTGGACCAAGTGAATCATGGATTTTTGTACAGCGCGCCTTTGTCGGGTTCATATTGCTGGGAGTTGGCTACCCGCTATTGGCGCGCGTGCTGCACAACAAGAAAGACTGGGAACAGCCCTTGATGGACATAGGCTGGGCCAGTTTTTTCGTGGGTCTGATGATTGGACTGGTGATGCTGGCCGGCGAGTTCGAAGGGCTGTGGAGGCAGTCGGCTGTGGAGGCCGATCTGCTAACGAAAATCTTGACCTTGGGCGCCTGGACGGCCGCGGTTGCCAGATGGCTTCAGTTCGCCGTGCGACCCCATGCAAGCGATATGCGGGCCAGCGTGGGGTTGCGCAAGGCAGCCGTGTTTGCCAGCGAGGCCGCCCTGGCGCTGCTGTGCATCGCTTGCTATTTCCACTTTCCAGACCTGTTTGCCGGGGTGCTCGTTAACTGGTGGCCAATCGTCGTATTTGCTATCGCGATGCTCAGCGCTGGGCTCGGTGGATGGCTGCAGCGATTGAATCAAAGCATCGTGGCCGATCCGATTCAGCAGAGTAGCCTGCTGCTACCCATCATTCCCCTAGCCGGCGTGTGGCTCTTTCAGCCGCACAGCGCGGATGTAATCTGGCATGACTGGGGACGCTACGCACTGTTGCTGCTGACGGCCGCCGGGTTGTATGGACTACATGGTTGGTCGCGCAATTCGGTCGGGCTGCGCGCCTTGTCTGCTATCCTAGCGCTGTTCTCTTTTTGGTCTTTCTTGCACAGTCAACCCAATCTCGGGTTCTTCCAACATCCGCAGTTCTGGTTGCTGCCTCCCGCTTTAGCCGCGTTGCTGTTTGTCGAATTCAATCGTCCGAGACTGGATGAGGCCGTGGTGGTTGGCACACGCTATATAGCGCTACTGCTCGCCTATCTCAGCAGTACTTCGGAAGTCTTCCTGAAAGCCTTTGAGGGCCAGTTGTGGCAACCGCTCTTGCTGTTGGTATTGTCACTCGTTGGAGTAGCAGCCGGGATCATCCTGCGCGTTCGCGCTTTCTTGTATTGTGGTGCTGCATTCACCATGGTGGCCCTGCTGGGCATGGTCTGGCACGCGCAGCAGGCCATCGGACAAGTCTGGCCCTGGTGGGCGTTTGGTATCGCCACAGGTGTCGGGCTGATTGTATTATTGGGCTACTTTGAGAAGAACCGTCCTCGCGTCATCGCCTATTTGGAACAACTCAAGCAGTGGGAGCAATAATGAGCATTCCAATTTTGCAAGTCGATGCGTTCGCCGACGGTCCATTCACAGGTAATCCCGCCGCCGTATGTATTTTGGAAACATAAGGTGAGAACGTACTCATCACGCTCCGTCGTGATGCTTGAGAACGTACTCATCACGCTCCGCCGTGATGCTTAAGAAAGTACTCATCACGCTCCGCCGTGATGCCATCACGCTCCGTCGTGATGATTGCCGAACAAACTGGACATTAATTTATCGAACGATGCTGAGCGAAGGTCTTCGACCTAATCCTCGCTTGAAGGCTTGTCCACTGCTTCCGGTGCGGGATAGGGATCGGCAAAGGCGCCGAGCGCACCCAAGCCGCCATCCACCTGCACATCGGTGGCGGTGATGAAGGAAGCTGCAGGACTGGATAGCCATAGCACGGCAGCGGCCACTTCATGTGCTTCGCCGATTCGGCCTAAGTGGATGTCGATTGGCTAAGGCGGCTGCGCCGCCCTGCGCGGCTAGACTGGCCTGTATCAGCGGAGTATTGATAGCCCCCGGCGAGATGGAAACCACGCGGATACCATGCCGCGCGTACTCGACGCCCCACTGCATCGTCTGCAGGAGATTGGCGGCCTTGATGGGGCCGTAGCAGGGCACTTGCCGCGCCGTGCGATGGGCTTGACCACTGGCGATGTTGACAATCACGCCGCTCCGCTGCGCGAGCATGACCCGCACGGCGTGTTTGGCCAGCAGCGTATAACCCATGAAATTGATACTCAGCATGCGCTGGCACAGTTCGGCGGACAGTTGATCCAGGGCTACATAAGAATCAGCCGGTTGAATAGCCGCATTGTTGACCAAGATATCCAGGCCACCCCACAGCTGCACCGCGCGCTCAACCGCCCGCTGGCAATCGGCCTCGTTGGCCGTATCACCCTCGAATAAACTCGATACCGTCAGGCAAATCGGCGGCAGCCTGGCGATCGATGTCCATGCACAGCACCTGCGCATCGGACTCTAAGAACTGCTCGCAGATCGCCCGACCAATACCCTGAGCGCCACCGCTGACCAGTACTGCGCGACCCGCATTGTGGAAACTGACTTTACCGTTTGGCCTGGGGCGCATGGCATGTGCATTCGTAGATTGCTAAGAGTGATTCCTCTATCCCTCAGGGGCTCTCAAACCATTTCGAGCCCGCGCATGGTACCAGTCGAGGTGGCAAACTGATCTGTTTCGAGTCCCATGCGCTGCATCATAGAAACAAATAGATTGGGCAGCGGATAATTGCGCCGTGTATCAAAAGCCAAGTGCTGTCCATGCCGGAAACCGCCACCAGCCAGCAGGACGGGCAGATTGGTGGTCACGTGGGTATTGGCATCTCCCAGGTTGCTTCCATACAGAACCATGGTTCGATCGAGTAGCGTTGAGTCTGACTCGCCAACGGCTTTCAATCCACTGAACAGCTCGGACAGCAGCCGCATGTGCCACTGGTCGATGGCTGTCAATTGCTTGAGTTTATCCGCGTTCTTTCCGTGGTGTGACAAGTTATGGTAGCCATCGGTGACATCGATCCCTGCCACCTCGATGGCTGGCGAATTGACGCTGTCCAGCATGAGAGTGATCAGACGCGTAGAATCGGTCTGAAAAGCCATTTGGGCCAAGTCGTACATGAGCTTCACTTTCTCCATATACTCCCGCGGATCGGCTGGATCGACGGGCGGCGCTTTGAGGGCCTTGGGCTTGGGCCGATACTCCCACTGCTGAGCCTTGGCCATCCGTTGCTCTAATTCGCGTACGCCAGTGGTGTACTGTTCAAGTCGCTGACGGTCGCGTGGTCCGAGCTGTCGCTCCAACCCATTGGCTTGCTCGGCCACCACATCCAGAATGCTTTGCCCGAGTTGCAGTCGTCGCACTTGGCGCTCGACTTCTTGTTGCGTACCCTGCAGGAAGAGCTGCTTGTAGATCTCGCTGGGCTTTTCCACACAGGGAATGAGTACACCCCCACCGGTCCATGATAGGCTGCGGTTGCCGTTGACGTTCACTCCCCAGGTCATGGTCGGGAAACGGGTCTGGAAACCGATCTGCTCAGCAATGGCTTGATCGAGTGAAATGGTGTTTCGAAAACCGCCACTGCCGGGATGGGGAGCAGCGGTCAGAAAGCAATTGTCGGCCGGATGGCCGCCATCCACATCGGGATGCCACACGCCACTGAACACGGTGAAATCCTTGCGATGTTCGGCGAGTGTTTCCAGGTAGGGTGAGAGCGGGTAATCGCGACCACCAGCCTGTGGGAAGAATTGGCCAGGCAATAGACCCAAATTATTGCAAATGCCCAGTATCCGCCGCGGCTGGTCTTCGCGGTCCTCGGGCCTGGCAATGGCCGGTCGCATCGCGCTCAGTAAAGGCAAAGCCACAGCCACTCCAGCGCCGCGTAGCACTTGTCGACGTGAGATATGGCGATTGGTAATCCCGTTATGCATAACATCACTTCTTTAGAAATAGCTCGCTTTGTACAAGTCCGTGCACGAGAGAACGCACTGCGAATCCTTCAGCACGGCTTGCATCCAGTATTTCCTCGATTTCCATGCGATCGGCAAATCCCAGCGGAGCCCCGGTCGCGTATATGGCCAATTGCCTCACAAAATTGCGGGCCAACTGGCGTTCGTCCTCTAGAAGCAGGCTCTTGAACTCGGCGAATATCTTTGAATTGAGCGCCCTCGGCCAATTCGCCAGCGGCGTCTACCTCCTGCCCCAACATAAACAGAAATGGTTGTCCATTCTTGCCAAAGCCCTCGACGCTATCCAGACCTGGCTGGGCTGTGGTTTGACTGAGCTCTGGTTGGTCCACATCCGTCTCTGGCCAGACGCGATAGCGGGTGCGCCAGCCTCCAAACACGTCAAAGTTCTCCAGGGCGAAGCCTGGTGGATCAATTTCTCGATGGCAGACCGCGCAAGAATCATCGCTGCTGTGTGCGGCCAACTGCTGGCGAATGGTGACAGCCCCACGCGTATCGGGCTCGATGGACGGAACGCTAGGCGGCGGGGGTGCAGGTTTCTTACCCAGGATACGTTCCATGACCCACGCACCCCTCTTGACCGGCGAGGTAGTCGTGCCGTTGGCCGTGACCTTCAGGATACTCGCCTGTGTCAACAGGCCTCCGCGTACCGAATCTGCTGGCAAAGCCACTCGCCGAATGGCCACACCCTGGACATCCGGCAGTGCATAATGCTCGGCCAGTCGTTCATTCACAAACGCATAGTCGGCATCCACCAAATTGCGAATCGGCGCGTTTCGGGCCAGCAGGTCCGCCAAGAATTCCTGAGTTTCCAGTATCGATGAGTCGGCTAAATAGTCGTCCAAGTAGTAGTCGGGATACAGTCGCTCGTCGGGCGATGCATCGTTTACACGCCGCAGATCTAGCCAGTAGTCGCTGAAGGCTTTCACGAAGCGACGTGAACGTGGATCGTCGAGCATGCGTTCGGTCTGTCGTGCCAGCTCTGTGCCATCGAAGCCTGTTTCGGAACATGCCGCCTCGCGCAAGACAGCGTCAGGTGCAGAATTCCACAGGAAATAGCTGAGCCGGCTGGCGATGGCCGCTCCGTCCAAATGCCCGGCTGGTTCGCGCAGGGAAATGAACTCAGGCGAGCACAGTACGGCGGTGTACATCATGATCATGGCTTCCGCAAAATCATTTTCTGCCACCAACGCCAGATCAAAGATACGCAGAAAACGCTCCACATCCTGGTCCAGAACCTCAGTGCGGTAGGCCAACGACAGGAAGTTGGTTAACAATCTTCGCGCATCCTCACGCGGCTGATCGCTGAGCACGCGTACCATGCGTCCATTGCCCGGTTCATCGCGAGCTTGCAACGCCAGGTCACCAAACAACAATTGATGGCCCGCGGGAGGCCATACCTCATGCAGCGGACCGCGCACCTCCATCCACTTCATGGCCAGGCCAGGCTGACCGTCAGGCTCCGCATTGGGATTGTGATAGTTCGGCGGGCGCGAGCGGAACAGACGCACAGCGTCGGGCTGTATGGACTCGCCTTCGAGTAGATAAACTTCGACCTCATGCATGGCCGGATCGACCTGCACATCAAAGCTGGCCAGCTTGCGGAGAGAACGCGGTGGTAAACGTGAATAAATACTCAACGGCTCGGGGCGACGCCCGCGCGAGGCGACGCCGCGATCCGGTCGCCACCAACGATTGTCCGGGCCCGGACCTGCCCAGAAGGTATAGGCATTGAAGCTCAATTTGTAGAGTCCACTCTGCGAGCGCCTCGAAGTCGCTGAACCTGACCTCCAGTGGTTCGTAGCTGCCCGCCACCACGCCAAAGGCCTCACGCTCGCGGCGAGTGGGGTCTTTGTCCGCCAACGAAGACGGAGCGGATTCGTCATCCAGTACCGCATGGTCCACTTCGTGATCGAGCAGCGGAAACACGGCCCGCTCCGGACTGCGGTTGAAGACCGAGTAGCGAAGCTTGCCTTTGTATGAGCCTTGGTCGCGTGCGTAGAAGCGACGCGAGCTGCTGTCCGGAGGATTCACACTGCGAGCGACGACGCTGCGCAATGCCGATTCCGCAGCGGCCAGGTAGCGGGCGATCTGCACATGTGAGGTGTCCAGCGCCGTGCCTACCTTGTTATACAAATAGGCTTCCCCGTCAGCGGGCAACATGGGCTGTATTTGTAGCCAGGGAGCTGATAGTAAATCGCGGAGCGTGTTTTCATACTCCATACGATTCATACGCCTCCAGACTGCGCGGCCTTGCTCTAAACCAAGGCGGCGATCAACGGAAAGCAGCAGCGGCCGCAACGCATCGGTAAAGCCCTGCCTGGTCGCTTGGTCGATGTCACCATCAGGCGGCATCTCACCCTCGTTCACGCGGTCATAGATGGCGATCCAATGCTCCAGCTGCTGCGCTTCGGGCATCTCCACTAGGGAGAGACTGAGATCCAAGTCTGCCTCTGGGGAATCGCTTGCATGGCACGCCAGGCAATGCTCAGTCAAGAACGGTTGAAACCGTGGGGCAATGCTGGTAACGTCAATTTCCACTGCAGGAGCTGCCGAATTTTCGTCGGCCGGTGGCTCAGCCGCAACGACGGACAGTGTCAGGCTGATTGCAAGGCAAAGCAGGCAGTTAAACCTTGGCAGGGAACACATGGCTGGTCAGTGAACGAGGTAGGTTGCAATGGCGGGAAATCCAGGATAACAAAGTTCGAGCGAGGATGCCAATGATTTTGACACTCTGTAACAAACGGATGGGAAAAGGGGTCAGACACCAAAAGTGCGAAGCACCCGAAGGGCCGTTCCGGCTTTTGGTGTCTGACCCCTTTTCCCATCCGCACTCTTAGGGTCTGACCCCTTTTCCCCAACGCATGTCTAACCCAAGTTTTATTCCTGACAAAGTACTAGGGACTAGGGCTTGGCTTGTTCCTCAGCCCGTTCAGCTTTGAGTTGGTCCAACTCGGCTTGCAGATCGTTGGCCCGCTGATTTTCGCGTTCGGCAAGTCGTTCCGCCGCCTCGGCTCTATCACGCTGGAGCTGTGCCTGGGAATCCGTCACTTGTGCTGCCCGCTGGGCCTGCAGGGCTTGCTCTGTTGCCCGCTGGGCCTGTTCGACAGCCACTCGCTCCTGGCGGATGGCCCGGCTGCGTTGGAGTAACGCAATCCCGGCCAGCGCCATGACACCCAAGAGACCAGCCACCCCGACTAGAATGAGCAGACCCCAAACACCCGCACTCTGTTCTCGCATGCGAAACCCCTAAATGTTATGTGAATGCACAGCACCCGTGTTGGTGAAAGGCTGCAGCTGACGCACCAGGACAGCTGGTAATTTCTGTAGCCTTCACGGCAGTTGGCGGATACGCAGCTTGCGAAACTGGATGGGAGAGCCCTCGCTTTCCAAGCACAGATAGCCCTGGCGAGGCTGAATGTCGGTGCCACCCGACACCTCCTCACCATTGACCCATAGACGCAGTTCGCCGTTGATAGCTCGAATGTAGTATTGATTCCACTGACCATGTCCCTTGGCCAGTTGCTTGCGGGGAAAGCTGCGAGAGCCATCGGGCGACAGCGGTGGAAAGGGAGTCATTTGCGTCCGCACGGCAAACACGTCGCCGTTGGTACCAAACCAATCCGTCCGCCCACCAGCGGCCTTAACTTTGTCGGTATAGCCGTGATCCAGGATTTGCACTTCAATTCCATCGGGCAACCCAGGCTTGCCCGCAGCTGTCAGCCGTTCAATCGATTGCGGAGTCGTCCACACGAAGACACCCGAGTTGCCAGCGGGCTTTTCATGCATCCACTCCACCACCAGTTCAAAATTCTCAACTTGCTCGACGGTTCGCAGCACGCTCACAGGTTGGCCAGTACAGTGCAGGACGCCTGCCTTCCACTGCCACGTGTCGTCGGCACTGTTGACATGCTCGAAATCATCTGCATTCAGCGAGCGCCATCCAGGGCCCTGGTCATCCACCATGGCCCGAACAGGCCCAGCAGATAATTCACTCGAATCCTGTGCATGCCCCGCTTGCATGATCAGTGCCAGACAGGCGACGCCAACCATCGTCAGACTATTCGTTTTCATCGTTTGTTTCCAGGAGAGTGTTGTGGGGTGGGCCAAGCAAAGTCAACCGCAGGATCGCAAGTTCAATTACTGTCTTAGCCGGACTGCGCCAGAGTTCAGACCGGGCTTGATTTACCGTCGTAGCTGGACTCGCCAGAGTTCAGAGCGGGCTGCATTTACCATCGTAGCTGGACTCGCCAGAGTTCAGGGCGGGTTTCATTTACGTCGTAGCTGGACTCGCCAGAGTTCAGAGCGGGCGGCGATGCCCCGAAGTCTGGCGACTCCGGCTACCAAGAATACGACACTTATCTACCCCTCGGTGCTTCGTCATTGGGAGCAATGCGGCGCAGCATTCTGAATAACACAATAAATCCTACACAAGTCAGCAGACTCAGGAGAATAGCCCGCAGTGTATTTCCAAATATCCAGTCTCCGATGGCGGGCAACATGACAAAGATGGTCAATGAACCGATAATCGCCGCCATAATCCGTAATCCTAAATCGCGATCGGGCTCGACTTCCGGCGCCAATTGGGCGATGTGCTTCCAACCTAAAAGACTGGGATGTACCAAGCGATAGAAGCTCACCAAAGTCTGCTCCGATTCGGCTCGTGTTGCATAGGTGGCGACGATCCAGGTAACTACGGTCAGCACGGCCACACAGAAGGTCTGTTCTTCCGTGACCATGGCTCGACCGCACAGTGCGACTTGGAGTGATTCTCGCTGCAGTACCAGAAACCACGCCAAGGACCCGAACATGGCAGTGATCTCACTCCATGCGTTGATCCGCCACCAAAACCAACGCAGCATGAATACCAGTCCCGTGCCGGCACCCATTGCCGCCAGCAGCTTCCAAGCATCGTCCACGGAGACCTGTCTTTCAACCATGATCCAGCTGACGAGTAAACCCTCGCATAGCACAGCGATAGAAATAATTTGGCTGGCGCAGCAGACGCTGTTCATCTTGGGCGAATCGGGGAAACAGTGGTATCAGGAAATCTCGCACCAGGTAGGAGGCCCCCCAATTCATTTGCGTGCTGATGGTCGACATAAAGGCTGCAAAAAAAGTAACCATCATCAGCCCGGCCAATCCAGGAGGGCACAACTCGCGCATTAGCATGGGGTAGCCCACGCCCGGATCGAAATTGCGATCGAGCAAGAAGTTTGTCCGCAACTCGGGATGTAGAGCCAGAGCCGCAAAAGCGACCATAATCCAGGGCCAAGGCCTGAGTCCGTAATGTGCAATTTGGTACCACAATGTAGCCAATACGCTATGGCGTTCATTGCGGCAGGCAGCCATGCGCTGCACGATGTATCCACCGCCTCCCGGTTCGGCGCCTGGATACCAGGTCGACCACCATTGCATGCTCAGCATAAATATGAAAATGTGCAATGGCAGCCAGGGATGCTCGGCACTGAAGGATGGAAAGAAGGCAAAGGCACCAGCATCACCAAATTGATTCTCGATGCTGGATCGCAGCTGGCTTGCGCCGCCTGCGCACCCCACTGCCAGGATTGCAAAAGCCGTACAGCCCAGCATGGCGATCACGAATTGAATTGCATCCGTGATCGCCACACCCCACATGCCGCTGAGCACGGTGTACACCGCCACGGCGGCCAACAGAACCACGATGCACAGCCAGGCCTGTGTATTACCATCGGTGGATTGGGCTACTTGGCCCGAGAGCGGCGCACTGGCAGTGTAAAACACGGTCTCTCGCAGTACGGTGAGCATGGCCTTGATCACCCAGCCGACCACGATGGGAATCACAATCAAGGTGATGTACAACGCGCGGGCCACTCGCAAGACCTTTGCCGGACTACCGCCGTATCGGATCTTCAACAGCTCGACGTCGGTCATCACACCCGCTCGACGCCAGAGTCGCGCATAGACGAATGCAGTGAACATGCCGCTAAAAGCAAAGGCCCACCAAAACCAATTTCCGGCCACTCCGTACTTGCACACCAGGCCCGTTACTGCCAGCGGTGTATCCGCCGCAAAGCTGGTGGCGACCATCGATGTGCCCGCAATCCACCACGGCAGGGATCGTCCGGAGATAAAAAACTCTTCGGTATTGAGCGCCGCCCGCTTGGCATACCACAGCCCCACGGCAATGCTGATTGCCGAAAAGGCGGCAATAATAATCCAATCGATGCTGACCAGCTGCATGCAGGCTTCCCGGGACGAACCCATCCTCTAAGCGGTAAATAAACGGTATGCCCCGCAACTTCAACAAGTCGATTGCTGCTGCCTAAGTCGATTCCGCAGTTCGGCTTCCAACGCTGGCTGCACCGACAACTCAAGGGCTGAGCAACTGATTGTACTCCTTGGCTTGGTTAGCCGCTTGAGCGCTAGCCGGCGACTATTCCATTAATTGACAGCCGCCTGAGTAGCTTAGGGCTCGTCCGTAATAAACTAGCCAATTCGAAATCAGCCGGAGTGCATGAGCACCCGGATATTACGGGAACCGGACGCTAACGCGTTCCGGCTAATTAGGTAACTTCATTGCGGACGAGTCCTTAGTCAGAGATGGCTTGTAGAATCGCCGTGGCAATTTCGTCAATGGACTGCACGTCGGTGTCGAAAAACAGATGTGCATCATCGGGCATTTCGTACTCAAACGAGACCCCCGGGAAACTGCTGATCACACCGCGATCAGCCGCCCGGTACTGGCCTGTTCGATCGCGACTGCGACAGACTTCCAGGCTGGTCGACAAATGCACATGAAAGAAGCTATCGCTGCCGATCAAATCGCGCACTTTATGCCGGACCCAAGCGCTGGGAGCGACGAAGGCAGCGATGCATATCTGGCCTGAATCGTTGATGATCTTGGCAATTTCTGCAGCCCGACGCAGGTTCTCCGATCGCTCCTCGGCGGAAAAACCAAGGTCGCGGCTGATCCCCAGTCGCAGATTCTGGCCATCTAAGACGATGCACGCGCGGCCAGCATCAAACAGCCGCTTTTCCAGCTCCAAGGCTACGCTGGTCTTGCCGGAACAACTCAACCCGGTAATCAGAATCGTCTTGGCAGGCCCGAATCGATTCAGACGATCCTGTTGGGAAACCAAACTGCGTGCCGCCTGGGGCGCCGACAGGGACGAATCCTGCTCCCAATGTCCGCTGGTCTCGGGGCTGCTGGCACTCTCGAGGAACATGCCCGCGGCTACCGTTTCATGCGTGATGCGATCGACGATGATGAACCCGCCGGTCTCTCGGTTGCGCGTATAGGGATCGCACATGACGACATCGTGCATTTTCACCCGGCAACGACCAATCTCATTCAAAGCCAGTGTTTGCGAGGGGAGTCTTTCCAGGGTATTGACGTCGGTTCGAAATCGAATCGCTTCGATTTCGCACGTGGTGCGGCGGGTTGTATGTTTCAGCCAGTATTGCTTGCCCGAGACCAACGGATGGCTGGACATCCAAACCAAGGTCGCTTCGGCTTGCGAGACCACACTTGGTTGTGAATCGGCGCGGACCAGCATATCGCCGCGGGTTACGTCAATCTCGCTGCTCAATGTGACGGTAACCGCATCGCCTGCCATGGCTTGGTTTAGTTCACCATCCATGGTGACTATCGAAATGACCCGCGCCGACTTGCGCGAAGGCAGTACAAGGATCTCATCACCGGTCTTCAATACACCCGAAGCAATGCTCCCGCTAAAGCCACGGAAACGCGCATTGGGCCGGTTGACCCATTGAATTGGCAGCCGCAAAGGCATGGCACTTGCATCCGTCGCAAACTGAACCGAGTTCAGGTGGTCGAGCAGGGACAGGCCTTGATACCAAGCCATATTCTGGCTGGCCTGAACTACATTATCCCCCTCCAGTGCGGACAGGGGGATACAGCAGATATCGCTAAAGGATAACTGGCTGGTAAACCGCTGAAATTCCTCCACGATCCCGGCGAAGATATCTTCGGCGTAGCTAACCAAATCCATCTTGTTGACAGCCAGTACCACCTGCTGAATGCCCAGGAGTGATACGATGAATGCATGGCGACGCGTTTGTGTCGAGACTCCCTTGCTGGCATCTACCAAAATGATGGCCAGGTCTGCCGTTGATGCTCCGGTAGCCATGTTACGGGTGAATTGTTCGTGGCCCGGAGTATCCGCAATAATGAATTTGCGAGTTGGCGTACTGAAGTAGCGATAGGCAACATCGATGGTAATCCCCTGCTGTCGCTCGTCTTCGAGACCGTCGAGTAACAGGGCCGTGTCGATTCGCTCGCCAACAGTACCGTACTTGCTGGATTCCTGCTTCAGGGCTTCCACTTGATCATCGTAGATCGCCCCGGCCTCCAGTAGCAGTCTACCAATGAGCGTACTCTTGCCATCATCCACATTGCCGCAGGTAATGAACCGCAATAGATCCTTGGCGTTATGCAAGCGCAGCAGCGCATCGATTTCGGTGGACGCATTCATGACGGCTATTTCTCAAAAGCTGTTTCGAAGACGGTTCTGGCCCGAATGGCGGTCGTGATTATTTCGGCGACAAGTTGAGTGCCCATCGCGACCCTGCCCTTGGGGATACTGTTTGGCACATGGTGCCCAAGCCCCCTCATCCCCAACCCTTCTCCCCCGGAGTACCGGCGGGAGAAGGGAGTAAAATAAAAACCTAAACACTTGAGACTTTCATAACATGCGTACTAGCCTTTGCGCTAGGCTGCCGGTGAGAGCGATGCGGAAATACAAAGGTTTGCACGCGAGCAACTTTGTAGACACCCGTACCTGATTTACTTTCCACCACAGTGCCATTCCGGTTAGACCTCATTTCCAAACAATTCCTCAGCTCAGAAATAGCCTTCACGTTTTTTGCGTTCCATGGCAGCCGCCTCGTCCCGATCGATGGCCCGTCCCTGCCTTTCAGAAACTCGGGTGGTCAGCATCTCGTGAACAATATCCGCGAGCGTTTCCGCCTCGGATTCCACCGCACCGGTGACTGGATAGCAGCCCAGCGTACGGAAACGGACCTTGATCATCTGGGCGGTCTCATCGGGGTGCAAACGCATGCGGTCATCATCAACCACGATCAGATCCGCGCCGCGTCGAACCACAGGCCTGGGTTTTGCTAGATAGAGTGGAACAATCGCAATATCTTCCTGCAAGATATACTGCCATACATCCAATTCGGTCCAGTTCGACAGCGGAAACACGCGCAGACTCTCACCGTTATGTTTCCAGGTGTTGAAAGTGCTCCACAATTCGGGTCGCTGATTGCGTGGATCCCAGCGATGATTGCGATCGCGGAATGAAAAAATGCGTTCTTTGGCTCGCGATTTTTCTTCGTCGCGGCGGCCGCCACCAATGGCCGCGTCAAATTTGTATTCCGTCAGCGCCTGCTTGAGCGGCTGAGTGCGCATGATATCGGTATAATTCCGCCCGTGGTCAAACGGATTGATACCTTCTTTCACGCCCTGCTGATTGATATAGGCGATCACGTTCATTCCCAACTGCTGTCTGACGTAGCGCTCGCGAAACTCGATCATCTCGCGAAATTCCCAGGTGGAATCGATATGCAATAGTGGAAAGGGAGGCTGGCTGGGGAAGAACGCCTTGCGAGCCAAATGCAAAATGACAGACGAGTCTTTTCCGATCGAGTAGAGCATGACCGGATTCTCAAATTCGGCCGCGACCTCACGCAGGATATGAATACTCTCCGACTCAAGCCGCTTCAGGTGCGGCGATTTCTCCAGCCGGTTATTCGGCTGCTGGGGTGTGATAACCGTCATCGTCCCTCTTTTTACTAGGCTTTGTCCCCCAAGGGGTCTGACCCTCTCCGGCGAGGCCAAAGACAGGTGTAAATTCGACTCGCCTCCAAAGGGTCAGACCCCTTGGGGGACAAAGCCTAGAACTGACTTAACCTAGACAGCAATGGCAGGAGTCAAGTGTTTTCCTTGGCCGCGTCTCTCCGAGACACAAATTCTCCTTGGTGGCGATGCCTGGTCAGTCGTCGACCAACCGTCCTAAGATTCACCCAGCCTAGTTTAGGCCACCCCAACGCGTCGTCTACAGTACGAAGCTAAAGACGCGACATATTTGTCGCAAATAGTCGCCAGGCGGACCGCGACGCAGCCTATGCAACCGATTTAGGCCAAGCAGGCAGCCCATGGCGGGCAGGGTCACGCAGTTTCTCAAACTGAGCGGATTGGCGCACCCGTTTTGAAAACACCGAGTGCTAGCGCACTTTCGCACACCAAGAGATTGCCTGGTTTGAACCATTGCGTTGCCCTGCCATGGCGGGCGATTCGTTTGGATTCGGGCCACCAAGATGCTAGGCTGTAGGCTACAGGTCGCCCTCTGATGCCATCGCAAACAGGTCGCTGCTCATGTCATTGATATCACCTAGCATGCTGACCATGCTATGCGTCTGGCTGGTTGTTGCTGCAGCCCACGCACAGCAGCCAGCAAACCCCGCGGCGGAGTTTCAAGCTCTATTTGAGTCGTTTGCCGAGCGGGCCGGCCCCATGGCCCCCATGTTTGGCAAACTTTCGCCGGAACAAGTGGCCAAAATCGAGGCGATCGATATTTCTCTGGCCGATGAAAATCGCTTCGGAAATCAAGTCCTGGAGGGCTATCTGGAGCAATTGCGCGGGCGCAGGATTGCCACCACCACGCGCGGCCAGGATGTAGCCTATGTGGTCCAACTGTGCGACGCCTTGAAACCGCATATGGCCGGGGCCAAACGTTATCGGCGACTGGATATTCGTCTGGTCGAGACCGACGCCAGCGACGCCTATTCCATCCCCGGCGGGCACCTGCTGCTGACGCGCGGGCTACTAAACACTTGCGGCACCGAAGCCGCTTTGGTGGGCGTGTTGGCGCACGAGTTGAGCCACTTGGATCATGGGCATCAACTACTGATGTTAAAACAATCCAAGCTCTCCAATCAGCCGCTGGATTTCAGGGACGGCATGCTGTGGATTAGCCTGATCGCCCGTCCCTTTCGGCCCGAACAGGAGAGCCAAGCCGATGCGGATGCATGCCAATGGATGATGGCTCTCGGCTATGAGCCCAAGCAGTTGGTGCAGCTGCTGGAAAGTTGGCAGCAACAGCAGGCTCAAACGCAGCCGTGGATGCAATTCATACCCAACTTCGTCAAATCGCACCCCGACCCCGGAAAACGCGCTCAGGCGATCCTGCAAAACGCCGGAAAGTTGCATGCCCGATTCCCCGACGCCGATTACGTTGGTGTAGAGAATCTGCGGCAGCGAATACCTAAATCGCAGCAAGAGATGCGATGAGCAAAACTTGCTGCGCTAGGGCAGATTGCACTTGAGCAGCATTACTCTTGAATCGGCAGCATCAGGCTCTGCAGCTTTCCCTCGCGCAGGAATTTGACGGCTACTGTCTGTCCGGGGCGACGCTGTCGACAGACGTGCGTAAACACGGCCGCCTCACTTTTGAGAGCATCCTGGCCATCGAATTCGACCAGCACATCTCCCTCTTTGAAGCCCGCCTTGAGAGCCGCCGCGTGGGCACCATATTTTCCCAGACTGGCAACTTCCAGGGCCATGGTTCCGTCAATTCCCAACTCTCTTCGACGAGCATCCTCCACGGGCAACAGCCGCATTCCACCCGTGGCTATGCGACGCAAGCCCCACGAGGAGACGCGCCATGAGATGTCGTCGGCCCGTCTCCAGCCGGCATTTAGCTTGATGGCCAAGGGCAATGTCTGTTTATTGCGCTCAACGGACAGCTCCAGCGTGCCGCCCTCTGACGGCACATGCTCGAGCACCCATTGCACGTCGGCCATGGATAACATGGGTTGGCCATCCATGGTGAGTATGGCATCTCCCGCTTGCATCCCAGCCTCCGCGGCTGGCGAACCATCGACCACGCTGATTACTTTCGCCCGCTGCTGGGGATCCAGCTTCAATCCGATCGCTTTGGGATGCGGGTAGGGGAACAGCAGGGACTCGGGTATGGCTTGGGATTGTTTCCAATAGTAATCGCGACGCGCATCGCCGATCTGATGACAATGGATACAGCTCTTGACCACATCGCCAGCGTAATCGAGTTCACTGGTGTACTTTTCTTTCAGGTCTGGGTAGAGTTCGGGCGCGCTGAATTCCAGTGGTTCTCCCCGCTTTCCGGCCAGTGATTCCTTGTTCTGTGGGTAAGCGGCGTGCAGGGCGAGTGCTCCCGACAAGCCTTCTGCCATGCCTTGTAGCGAGACGTCGCCCACCCAATCGGTGCGGTGCGAGCGCGTCCCAAAGCGACCATAGATCGTCTTGTCGGCGTTCAACATGAATACGGCAAAAGACTGGTCGGTGTCGTATTGAAAGGTGTCGAGATCCAATCCGTTGGTACCGACGATGCGCACGCAAACAAATTTCTCCAACAGCGGCCGCAGCACTGGATCCGTGTCAACCAAGTCATCGTCCAATTTGACGCACTCCTCACAGGGGATGCATCGCAGATTGACCAAGATAGGTTTACCCGTTTCTCGCGCCAGCCGATACGCCTTGTCGAGATCGTTGTAGATCCAAAAGCCATCGGCTTCGACCTTCTGCTTGTCCGCCCGCACCTTTTGCTCTCGGGTTGGCTGTTGGGCGAACGCTGCCTGCGCGGCGCATAGAAGCACGCCGAATGTCGTTAAGGTCAACAGCCTTCGCACGGCAAATGGAACCCCGTAAAGCTGGCTGCTCGGCATGCGAGCAGCGACCCGGTCGAGCGGAATGAACATGGTATGCAGGCCCTTGTGGAGAATCAGTTGGCAACTCTCGCCGCGTGCCCGGCGCACGCGCTACCCAAGATCATAGCCTATCCACGCCACCGCGGGTCCTGTTTGCCTTACCCGGTTGGTGCCCCGAAACTGTTGGCGTTGACCAACTGCCTGCCATCTGAATTACAGCTCGATGCACCAAGTTACCGCCACAGGTGATCAACAGGGTTTGGCAGACGGAACGACTGCCAATGCGATATCAAGTTAGGGCCCGTGGAAAAATTGCAATCTGCTCCGGTCCCTATTAAAATCTTCTACTTGTGGGGTCTAAGTATGGGCCATTTGAAAGGCACGCGAGAGAGATAGATTATGCCCCCATTTTCTTTCATCCAACGTCTCCGAGCGACACTGACCGGTCAGCCTGGATTAAAAGCCCATGCGCATACGCTTTTTCTGGTTTTAGTATGGGGCATTCACGAGACGCTGCGAACCTTGCATTTTGCAGTTTTGCCGCTTTACACGGCAAGTCCACTTGCTTTGCGCCGGGCTAGATCTTTCTGGATTGCCGCTGCAACGACGGCTGGCGTCGCTGTACTTACGATCGGCTTGCGCCACCAATGCCTGGTGGGGCAAATGCTGCCGACCTGATCGTACCAACAACTGCGAATCCAATTCCGAGCCAGTCGACTCCGACGTTGGCAGCGAGTGAGATCAAGCTCCAGGAATCTTTAGCGGCTGACGTCCTTCTAGATCCGCAAACGGATTTAGTCTTGATGGCTCATGTGCCTCGTCTGTGGAACGAGTTCCCGAGTCTTTCACGACAAGTCGTCACTGAGCCGATCGCAAAATCTAAGGATCAGACCAGCACGCGGGGGTCCGTTTCTTTGGTGGCAAGGCTCTCGGTATCGCCTCGTCCAAGCAATGATTCAGGCATCATTCGTGTCTCTGTTCAGGGAGACGCGTCTTCGAGAACAACAACTAGTTCAGGTAAAATCGACGTGGACTTGAAGGGGACGGCAAGTTTTTCGGGTAACACAGACATCGTCCTCAAACTCACTGATCCACCTTCTCTCACAGCAGTGCATCATCCCTATTATGGCACAGCCTGCCTCCAGACGTCATGCATTAGAATTACGAAGCGATCCATTGCACCGGGGCTGCTACGGTGTTTCGCGTCTCGAGTGGTGTCCAAGGAGTTGCCCAAAGAATCTCGAGGCTTTCGCGATGAATTAATCGATGGCCTGCAAGATAAGTTCTCAGATGGAATTGCCAAGGTCAATCGCGGCGGTTTACAGGAGGGATTTCAGCAACTCAGGGAAGCTATCGGGATCACACCTGTGGCCGTTGGTTCCAGCGATAAGTTCTTCATGCTGCAAGCTAAATGCTCCGGGAAATCGGCGGCAAGCCAAACCGTCACCAAGAGTTTTCAATTGGGTGATGATCCCAATACGATGCTAACGGCATTCTTGAACGGAAACGCACTGTTTCAACTGTCATTCCCTGTTACAGAGTCTTCGTTTTCTGAAGACAATCAAATCTCTGATGTTCCACTCTATGAGGCACTCACGCATCTAAAAATCATTGCACCGAAGATAGGAGATAGTTTGTACGATGGCATTCGACTAGGCGCGTCAGGAATCGGCGATCTCGGCAGATTTGTCGAACATGGAAGCCCTCATGCAAGGGAATAAGTTGTCAATTCGAATTCCGGTGCGAGAAAGGAAAAAAACATGGGGGTCCATTGCCATTGACTACACTCTTGAACTCTCGCAGGACGGGCGGGCAATAATTGCGAAACCTCTCACCGCAATCTCTATGACCGCACAGGCTGGAAGCAACCAAGATATTGAAACGGACTTCTCAACTCTTACAGAGCAACTGGTCAAAGCAACTGCGGCCACTGTTAGATTTCCCTTGGCAGATCGCTTCGATCAGATGCTGGACGAGCTTTCACCAGAGATCGAAGACTACACCCAACGCATTCCGAGAGTGCAGAGCCCACTAGTAATTGGGTCTGCGGGACACTGGATAGCAGCACATTTCGCGTGGAGTGACTGATGAGCGGGAAACAGAGGATACGCAATCTACGATCGCCATGGCCAGGAGGGTTTTGTAATGCAATGCTTTTTGCAAGTTGGATGCTCATCAGCGCACAGGCAGGCGGAGCTCCAGATGATGAACTAATTGTCCCCATCACTGACTCGAAACCATTCACAGGAGATTGTGCGAGCGTCCAGTTAGGCGATGTGTTGCAATTCAAAACAGACGCCAATTTCAATCCTAACACCGGCTCGTCCTTTGTCGAAGATGCGGAGGGTACCGTGACATTGAATTGCATCGACGGCTCGGTCGGTGTCATTTGGATTGCCAAGCCCGAAGACAAGCAACGTTATTCAAAGTTGCAATGGCAGTGGAAAGTCGATGCATTCCCGCGTTCCGAGAAGCGTAGCTCATTGGAGGATCGCGACCAAGCCGCGCAGGTGATCGTTGTTTACGAATATGACGGCGACAGTTATCCAGCCAGGAGCTTGGTCTGGATTCGCAAGGAACCTAGCGGGCGATGGCCGCTGTCCCTGAAAAGTTATGCCAGCAAACCGATCTGCAGCCCCGGTGTCAAGGTCTCCGTCGAAGTCGTGCGAGTAGGCACCGCCGAAGGTTGGCAGACTGAATCGGTGGATCTTGCTGATGCGCCGGACAGCCTGAGTTCCGATGCAAAAATCGTCGGGTTGATTCTTTTCGCAGATTCAAATCACACGCGATCGAACTGCAAGGCATCCATTCGCGATGTCCGCCTGGCAAGATAGGAAGCTTAAGAAAGCGTGCAATGGGTACCTTCTTCGAGAATTTCGCTCCATTTCTGACCGTCGCGTACGCGGCGTTAGGAATCTACTATACTCGCTGGTTGGTGTACCGTTGTAGCACAGGAAACTTGGCATGCCTGCTTATGTAGGAATAGCAATTTCCATTGTTGCTGTTTATCTTGTCGTACAGCATTTCGGAATCGAAAATCTGGATTACTTCGTTTGGCATTGCCCCGATTTTTGCCAGCTGTGAACCTCTACACCGGCATCATCGCCGAGTGCCTGCGTGCCTTGGTGGGCATGGCGATTCTCGTGAGAATTCTGGGATATACTTTTCAGAAGGAAACCAAACAACTTTTTTCGCACAAGGGTAGACTGCTTTCGTTTGACCTTTTCTTGATTTTGACACTTGTCATCATCTCCATTTATCATTTCAACCCTTCTTTTGCAGCCAGTTCGCTATTGGCCGAATCGAGCAGCAATATTCGAACGGCAATGGAGATGCAAACCTCGGGCGAGAAGTTGACGGACCAACAGTGCGCATGGCTCGACCTGGCAAAGAATGACGTGTTGTTTGCATTCGAGGAACCCGAAAACGCGATTGCCGGAACCAGTCAAAAGAGCTCCACTAGTGACACCGCTAAAAACCAGATTCCCTATCTGCGAGGTGACAGCTATGACGAGTTGCGGGCAAAATTTCAGCAGTCTGCAAGTCTGGCAGAATTTGCAGATCGCGACAAAGCTCTGTTTCATGACAGTTTTTCCAACAATAACTGGAACGAGCACGAATTCGAGTTATTTTCGATTGCCCGAGGTGACGGTGCTTCTGGGGAAATTGACATCTCGGTTCGCGATCCTCAAGGCCAAGAAGCTTTTAAGATTGACGGCGACCGCTCAATTGAGTTGTTCCAAACATATCGCCGCCAAGGCCTTGGCGAGGTTTTTGATACTGCTTTCTTTGATAGTTGCCAGATGCCATACGCGATCTATGGTGTGTATTCAACGCTCGCATTTGCCTGTATTTTTGTGCCGCTATTATGGGTGCCGTTATCTTCATTGCGGGATCAGTGGTCGAGAATCGAAGCAGCGCTGAACGCCATCACTCCAGAACCGATTCCCGGCATTGCGACCACGGCTAGCAGTGAAATCGAACCAACTCCCGAATCTGCGGTTCAAGCGCCGGCTCGGAGCAAACTGCAGAAGAGTTTTGAGGAAAGCTGGAAAGAGTGCTTCACCTTTGTTTCTCGATATGCTGAACTGCCACTGCTGATTGCTGCATTCTTGGGAATCGAACTTGCCTTTGCTAGCGCGACGCTATCCAATGCGGCCCTCAAGCTGACTTTGGTCGCATGTTTGTCATTGATCATTCTGGGAGTGGTCGCGCTTGCCGCTTCGTTGATTATCGAGCAATCACTGAACAAAGTGAAAGCGGCCATCGGTGACGACGAGGAGATCCCGGAATGGTTTAAAGCACGCAATGTGCAGGTATTCCTGGAACAAGTCCGGAACGAGTCCTTTGTGGGCTCGGTATTCGGCTTCGCAGGCGCCAGCTTAGGCTTGGGAGTCGTGATTCAGATTCTGCAATTTTTTCAATCGTGACGAGGCCTTGAGTGCCTGGGCCAACCGTACATTTTTCCGTTGCGAACCAGCTCTTCCAAATGTTCCGAGTGGACTTGTCGCTAGCAAGCCCAGAGTCCAGGCTAGCCTTTTTGGCTGGCGCTATGGGTCCAGATCTTGGCTACCTGTCGCTTTTTCACACCTTCTTGTCAGATCTCGTGCACTATGTGGACTCAGGTGACTTTGTGAGCAAAATGTCACTGATTTCCGATAGCGATATTGAACATGCGTTCGTGGCCGGATGGGCGAGTCACTGCTTGGTCGATAACACGATGCATCCACTGATCAACGCTGCTGTCGGTCGGACTTTTTCAGCCGACAAAACTCCGCTTACGTTTGCCGAGCAGCCTGCTTATCACATCCGAATAGAGACGGGATTAGACGCCAGTTTCCGATCTACTGGTGAATTGGAAGCCGGTGTAACTGATGTTTGGCAGCAGCCCAATATCATGCGATTGATGCATGCATCCTATCAAGAGACATATAACGCCCGATTTGAACTCGATGAGTTCAGGCTTATGGCCAAACTGCGCCTCGCGAACCCTCAAATTACTAAACTGTCGCTATCGAGCCAGCCACCCGCGGCAGCGCGAGGGGCGATGGCGAGTTCAGTTTCCCTCCTTCCTGCTAAAGCTGCTTGCAGGTTTCACCTGGCCGCTCAGAAATCGAACCTCGCTGGCCATTCTGCATCCAATTGAGCCTGATCAGCAATTGGAGATAGAAGTGAACCAGTCAGTGCCTGACATTCATCGACAATTCGGCCAATTAGTGGACTGCCAGTTTGCTAAGCTGCAAAATTTGAACCTCGACACCGGAAAGGACCAGGCACAACCTTATCCGCTATCCGCTGTTTGCGCCCGCAGGCTCAAGAAATTCCGTGCAGCCAGACCACTTTCATAGGCTTGGCCTCTTAGGAGTTCCGCACTCCGAGCGAAAGTGCTGGGTTTTCGCCACGAGCACATCCGGCCGGAAGCACCAGACTTGTTTAACCCGGAATCCCTAGAGCACACGGTGGAAATTACCGAATATGATCCGCGCTCGGTCATGCATTATGTGGCGAGGGGTGTCGGGAACCCTCAGTTTGCATTTACCAAGTTGGACCGTCAGGGTGCCCGAAAGGTATACGGTGGTCCCGACTCTGAATTCGAGTTCGTGAGTTAGGTGATGAATGTCAATCGCCCCCGCCATCCAACTGCCGAACGCTCTAGCCCTGTTACTGCAGCCGCACCAGGATTTCATCCAAGTCTAGTTGGAAGCGGTCGCTGCCGAGTTTTGCAAAAAACAGATCCAATGCGGATTGACCATCCAGCTCATCAGAGGTTTGGTTCGCGCGAACCGAATCCGCATTGAGCACAGGCACACCGGCGCCATTTTGTAGTGCCAAGGAACGGGCGAGATACTCGAGATCCGTTCGGCTCCAGAAATCGCGGATCGCTTCGAGTTGCTGTCGATCGCGATCGTAGTCTGTGGTACCTGCCACCAGGATATCTTCATCGTCACCGCCAAACAGCTGACTAGCAAGGGCTCCACCAATCAGCACATCACGTCCGCCCTGACCTTGTAAGATATTGCTGCCCTTGCCAACCAGGATATCGTTTCCGCTTCCTCCGATAACCGATCCGAAGGAAGTCACCGATCCGTCAATCAAGTCAGTTTGTTGGCTGAGTAGATTCACATAGACCGACGATGTGAAGGCCGAGTAGTCCAGCGTATTCACACCTGCTCCACCGTCAACAGAACCATCGATAGGAAGAGCGCCAGGTTCGAATAGGAAAACGTCATTTTGGATTCCGGCCTGCAGATTCTCAATCCGCGAAAATGCAACTCCCTTGTCGGGCGTAGCCGGAGCAACCACCGCGTGCCGTCCCTCCTGGTTGATAATTTGCCAAAGCGCGTCTTGATTGGGTCCATTGAGTGTTTCCATTCCAGATCCGCCGATGAACTCGACCACCAACGATTCTGGAATCTGCTTTACATTCCAGGTATTTTCGCCACCGCCGCCAGTGACAGCAACCAAGTCGATGCTATCGCTGAAATTGATTTGCGTACCTCGAGTTGAGAGGCTGTGGAAGATAGCTTTGTCCAAGGTATAGCTTTGCGGCATTAGCTCGCCGCTGTCGATCAGGAACAGCGTATCGATCCCTTGGCTATCGAACACTCCATAGGTGCCCAGATTTGACAATTGATAATCGGTGGATCCAAAAAATACGTAGTCGTTACCTGGGCCGGGATTAATGCGGGCATCCGCTTGATTGGGATCACCCTGGACAAAGATTTGGTCGTCCCCTGCCCCACCGGTGAAGCTAAAGAATTGCGGTCGAAACGACTGAAAGCCACGATAGAGTCGAATATGCGTCGCGCCGATCCCAGGCAATTTCGCGGCGATCAATGACCACATCACGTGCGCTGGTTGTACCACTATCGTCGATATTGATGTAGCCCAGGCTTGCTGCTCCGCTAATGGAGAGGCTACTCTGAATTGCATCAAGCGACAGATTGGGCCCCCCAAAGTCTACACCCTCGGAAAAGCCCTTGCCGAGGTCGATTTGCAGTGGACTATTGAGCGACTTGACATGGACCTGGTCATTGCCGTCACCGGTGGAGATGCTTGGCGTCTCAAACATGGGAGGCGCGCCCTCGATAACAAATCGATTGCCTTTATGATTGGCTTGAACATAGAAGGCCGCCAGATTCATGAAGACTAAGCTCGATAGTCGCTGGTCGATTAGCGAGTTCTCCTTGAGGGTGAAATCTCGCGAGGTTCGGCTACTGGAATCATCGACCAGCAAGCGGCCGCCGTTGACAGTAATCGCGCCGAGGTGGTTATCCAGCCCGCGATTCGATGAGATGCTGGTAAAGTCAAATATGCTGTCGGAAATAACGGATAGCGGTCCGGTGGTCTTGTACACATTGACTTCGTCAAAGCCCTCACCGGCGATCACCCGCGTTTCAAGAATGCGTAGCGGTCTTAGCAGGGCATTGCGCGGCGTATCGTAAATGTCGATGCGATCATGCCCGCGCCCGGAACGTAGTTCGAGGCCAATAAGTTCCGAAGCGATAAACTGCACACTTGAACCAAATCCGTCGATGCGACCTCGGTCGCCACTCATTCGTAAACTAATGTTTCTGCTTTGCGTGCTGGCTGAGCTGTCGACAGCCAGTGTAAGCGTGCCCGTCGGATTACGGAATTGGATTTGGTCTCCAAGTAGGAATTCGGTGCCCACTATGGGATCACCAATCGTCACGAAGTCATCACCTCCTCCACCCTCGACCGTAATGCGGCCTGTATTGGTATGGATCTGGGTATCATCGTTTCCGGAACCGGCAAAAATCGAGAAAGATGTCGGCACTCGGTCCTGTGGAACTGTATTCGCCAGATAAGAGTCTGCAAGCGTGATCACATTGCGATTCGCTCCGCCGCGATAGACGACATTCTCAATTTCGCTAAAAACCATCCTGCGTGTAACCGGAGTCACCGCGCGGGCAAAAGCGTTTTGCGCTACGGGAATGCTGGCTACGGAGGTCCACTGCAGTCCCCGGCGGCTGCCGATGTTATCGAATCTCCCCGGTACTTCGTCGAGATACCAGCCGAGGGTCACGTCAGCCGAAGCAATGTTGGCGGTGTCATTGAATTCGATGGTGTCGTAGCCTCCACCGCCGAAAATCCTTAAGAACCCGCGCATCGATTGTAGGCTATGTGTGGCGTCGCCAACTTCAAATCGATCGCCAACCATACCACCTAACACCGTCGTCGAACGCGACACGCTAGGAATGGTGATTCGATTCCGCAGGCCGTTTTGGTTGAGTTTGACTTGCAAGGCTGTAATATTCGCATAGGTAACTTTCGACAAGGGACGACTGTTGGGTCCGACCTGAATGAAGCTGTCTCCGATAAAATAGTCAAGGGTTCTTGCGGCCACCTGGCCGGGCGCTATCATCATAGGCCAAAGTATTCAGAAGTCCGCCACGACCATCAACGAGTACCGGGCGGGGCACATCATTTACAGTAATATTGTCATCGTCGGCTGAACCGTTAATCACGACATTTAGAACTAAATCTTCGCGTTCGATGGCGCGACGTTCGTTGTTTACATAAACAGAAATGAATGGAGTTCCCGCTCCATTGAATTCACGAATCACGATGATCTTATCGTCAATCCCGTCACTACCGTCATCGTAGAGCAGCATGTCGACGACTAGGTCAGTAGGAATCTGATTGGGAACATTTGACAGCCTCTGGTAGGGATCGGAAACATCGATGTCCGCTGTGGTGAATAGGACTTTCGGCGTCGTTAGCCCTACTTCAAACACCTTGATATGTGGACCAAAGCTGGGTCCTACCTCTACTACAAAATTCAGATCCGCTACCAATTCTCCTTGAACTGCGAAGAGCGCGCCGTTTAGTTCATTCGCTTCGAACACACGTACCTTGTTAGCACCATTGTTTGGGTTATTGTCCACCAAGCGGACCGTCAAATTGTCGCCACCGTTTTCACCCCGAAGTCGAAGCGAACCATTGAGGCTGGCAGACGCGGATACCGGTACCAGGACCGGTCCGATGAACACGGCCCCCATGGGAACGCTCAATGCGCCGCCGCCACTGATGCTGCCATTAAAGCGAATCAGTTCGCGTGAAGAATCCAGGTAGAATCCGTTGCCCAGCAGGGCCGCATTTCGGCCGCCGCCAAATAGGTATTGCCGCAAGCCATAGGTGTCATAGGCTGCCCTAAAGAAACCGTCGAATCCCAGCGTTCCATTAAACCTTGCATCCAATGGACCCCATAAAGGGATCAGCCGTGTGATCGATGCATCAGCATGAAAGACTGCCTTGAAAGTAATCAAGTCAACGTCTTCGCCGAGCAACAGACGAAACAAGATGGTTGGATTATCGATAATGGGCAATTCAAATCCAGCACCGTTCTCCAATTTCAGGATCTCGCGATCGAGTCGCTCGAATTGATTGCGCACCACATCACCCAGAGGACCTGAAATTTTATCCATGAGCTCGCGAACGCTGCGCAGTCCAGTCTGCAAAGGTACTACTAATGAAGAAAGTTTGGCAAAAGTCGGGCTGCCAAGCGCGGCGTAGTCTACCTTATCCAAGCCTCGCAAATCAGAGTTTGTATCGCTCAAGCTAAACGTACCCACGTTGATCAAAATTTCATTTCCATTAGGAGAACTGTTGATCAAATTCACGGCCTGCCCAACATCGATCAGCGTAGTGATCGCATTCGCAGCCAGTTTTAGATCTGGGCTTAGAAAGGGAGTTGCGAATTTGATAACTGACTCGATACTCGCTTCTCCAAGGCCAACAGCTTCGGTCAGGTCAGACAAGCCGGGAATCGGGTCGTCCAGCACATCAAATACCGGCAGGAGCGGCTCAAATGCTCGGAATAGGTTGTCGGTAACCGGCTTAATGACACTACTCAAATAGTTACCCAGGCCGAACTGTACATTACGTAGTTCCAGGGTTGGAGCTGAACCGAGGGCCGATGGGTTGGCAGCATCATGCTTACCATTCAACTGCCAATTCAGATACAAATTGAAGCGAAAGTTCGGCAGGCCCAGCCGTCCCCCATCCGAACCGCTCGTTTGCAGGATTGTGTTGAACTGCAAATCTGCTGTGGCAGCCCCGGACAGACGGGGGTTTGACAATTGCAGTCCGTTGACATCGGTCAGCAGGGCAACGCTCAACTTCACGCCGTCCAGCTCGCGTGGCGAAACATCCGCCCTGAAGAAACCAAATGTACCCTTGAACGAACCGCTCAGCGTGGCGCCGATATGAATGCGAAACTGACTGTTTGCTGGCGACTCGGCAAAGAAGACATTATTTCGTAGCCCAAATGTCAAGCGATCCAAAGTGACGGTTGATTGGACGCCTAGCTTGGCTTGGCTATCCACCTTGAAGGGTACTCCGGGTAGTCCAAGCGAAAAATTGAGCTTTCCGCCACTCGGCGTTAGTGACTGGGCTAGCACGACGGTAATCGATACATCCCCCTGGGCGGCGTTGGAATAGACAATTACATCGTTGCTATTCCTAATTCCGTCCGCAAACGTATCACCCAGTACCGGCTGCAGGTTTTGATACACCACGGAGCGAATGGCTTCATCCGATTGAGGGTTTGACTTGGCAAGTTGAGTGGCAGCTTTGTTGAGTGCTCCCAGCATTCCGCTCTTGGCGGTCAAGTCCGCAGGTAGAGTGCTGGCCAATGCACTGATCGACTGGCCAATCACGGGCAAGGGTGCGGCAGATTCACGTACGTGGCTGGCAACAGCCGTCTGCATGGCGTTTACCTGGGTTGCCATGGCAGGAGCCAGACTGGTGAAGTCGACAGCCAACAACGCTCGTTCTTCAAGCTGTTCCCACATGAACCGACGGTGATTACGTCGTTTGTTTTCGCGTCGGCGCGAATGTCGGGAGGTCAAGTTGAAGCGATTTGCGTAAGCCATGTCCGTCCCCTATTCATGCAGGAACCAAAGATGTGTTCCTACTTAATGTGCGGCGGACACCGGAATTTCACCAACATTGGAAAAATTTAATATAAAAACTTTAAACGATGCGGTTATGCTGGTGGCTGTAAGCCGCAGGACGCTGACGCTGGCAGTTAATGGTCTAGATTGCAACCAAGCAGGTCTTATCATCGACGAATCATGATGACACGCAACGCAGAAACCAGCGAGCTGTTAGAGCGTTTGAGTTGCGGAGGCCAAGCAGTGGCCGAAGTCGAATTTTCTAAGTATTACGAACGCCTGTACGCTTTTGTTGCCCTTCGCATGGATGAGCGAATTCGCGCGAGGGTAGACCCCGAAGATATTCTTCAGGAGGTCTTTCTGGAGTTCAGTAAATCGCTTTTAACCTATCTGCAGAATCCCGTGTCGACGCTGTATCTGTGGACGCGGGCGATCACGGCCCAACATTTGAGCGTCGTGCACCGACGCCATCTCACGGTTCAGTCTCGAGCTGTTGGCCGCGAACTATCACTCAGCCGAGCCCCGGGATTCCCCAGTACGAATTCGACAAACTTGGCGTCTTACCTGGTGGGTAGACTGTCCACCCCCAGCCAGAAGCTAATGCGGATTGAATTGCAGATGCATGTACAGCAAGCGTTGGCTGAACTTACCCCCATTGACCGCGAGATCTTGGCACTCAGGCATTTCGAAATGTTATCCAACCACGAAATTGCTAGTCTGCTCGACATCAGTGAAGCTGCAGCAAGCAACCGATATTTTCGCGCACTAAAACGCATAAAAACCGTTTTGCAGGAGATGGACACGGACGGCGGTCTTCCATGAGCCAAACCGAAAATATTTGCCCCATGGATGCGTTGGCTGAAGACTTCTTGAAGCGCCTAAGGCTGGGGGAGTCGCCAACTATCGAAGAGTATGCACGGGCCAACCCCGAGCATGCGGAGGAGATTCGCGATGTATTTCCAACATTAGCCGTATTGGAAAAGGCGCGGCCTAAGCCGAATACCCGAGTCGCCACCAACATGCCAAAGGTTGTTGGGGATTATCGTATTATTCGCGAACTTGGACGCGGCGGAATGGGGGTCGTCTACGAGGCTGAGCATATGACGCTCCGCCGACATGTGGCTCTGAAGACTTTGCCCACAGAACGCATGCTGGACCCTAAAAGTTTGCTGCGGTTCCGCCGTGAGGCCCGGGCGGCTGCGGATGCACCATACGAACATCGTACCCGTGTTCGAAATCGGATTTAACGAAGGCGTGCATTTCTATGCGATGCAGTACATCGATGGCGAAAGTCTGAGCGTAATCATGCACGAGGTGCATACATTGCGGCAATCTAGCAGGCGGTATGTTCGCGATTCGTGCGACGGCAATGTTCGCATTGATTGCAGTTCGGCCGTGGGCATGGCACATAATTTGCTAACAGCCTGCGAACATGTTGATCCACCGCATTTTCCCACCGCGCCGATTCAGTGGTCTGCCGGATGTCAAGAATGGATCACATCACGCTTGCGGACGCTACGGGTAAACGCACCGGGGACATCCCCATCACCGCACCCCGACGATGCGTTGTTGGATGGCAGCCCGATGCGACTTGGGCCCTTCTTTGTCAATGTCGCTAACCTTGCCTTACAAATTGCCGATGCACTCCATTTCGCTCATAACCAGGGAATTGTTCACCGCGACATCAAGCCGGCGAACTTGCTGCTGGATGTGCACGGTACTATCTGGATAACCGATTTCGGTTTGGCAAAGGATGGTAGCGACGAGGAGCTGACACAATCGGGCGATGTTCTTGGAACGTTGCGTTATGTCGCGCCGGAACGCTTCCGGGGCCGAAGCGATGGACGTTCTGATATCTATAGCCTAGGGGTCACATTGTATGAATTGATATCAGGAGCAAAACTGTTTGGAGCTGTGAGATCGCATTCAGGGCCGAGTATTCAGAATCGCGAGGCAGTTCCCCTGAGCCGCATCGAGCCTTGCGTTCCACGAGATCTGCATACGATCATCATGAAATGCGTGGCGATTGCCCCAGAACATCGCTATCCGGATGCGGGCGCACTGGCAGATGATCTTCGGCGATTTCTTGCCAATCGCCCAATTCGCCAAGGCCTGTCGGGGTCTTCGAGAAGGCTTGGCTTTGGTGCATTCGCAATCCCGTGCCAGCCACCCTCTCAACGATCACCCTGCTGTGCCTGGTCGCCGCGTCCGTCGCGGGTTGGTTCTCGAATCAGCTGCGAACCGAGCGTGATTCGGCTCGCAGGGCGGAAGCGACTGCATTGACCGCTCAAATCGACGCCTTGAATGCCAAACGTTTGGCCGATGCGCAATCTTTCTTGGTGTCTGCGATTGCGGCCAGGCAAAGCGACGAACCCAACCGGCGCAGCAATGCCCTAACAGCTATTCAATCCTCTATTGAATTGGCCCAGCTACTGCCCCAGGACGAGACGCAGGCACTCCTTCGCAGTTTACGAGACGAGGCCGTTTCTGCCTGGTCGCTGGATGAAGTTAGTTTTGGTCCACAATTACCTGGCGCGGTGGCCATTGATGGCCTGGCCAAGCGCACGGCCATGATCGATGGCAAATCGATTCTCCTGGCGGGGCCGAGCTCGTTACAAGAGCAACACGTATTGGCGTGCGATGATCTGTCCGTGGAATGGGTCGGCTTTAGCCCACAATCAACTTTCCTGTGGGCTGCGGAAGATTTCGAGGGTGGTGGACTGCAGTTGTGGAACCTGGCGACACGTACGCCTGTCTTTTCATCGCCCCGTCGCGGAGGCTGCAGATTGACTTTCGCCGCAGATGATCGGTGGTTTGCTATCGGCAATAACGATCAATCGGTGAACATCTATGACACCAATGACATTTCACAGCCAGTACTTTTGCATGTCAACGGAAATCCGAGATGCATGGCTATCCATCCGACCGAAGCCATTGTTGCCGTCTCATATTGGAAGAGTTCGTTGGTGGAGATTTGGAGTCGCGATAGCCTTGAATTGATAGCTTCCATTCCTGCGGGATTGCGCGAAATAACCAGTTTGGCTTGGCATCCGCATGGTGAACTACTGGCTTTGGCGGGAGGCAACGAAGCCTGTATCGAAATTTGGAGTTGGGCAGACGCGCTGCTCGCGCTGCGGCTGGGACCAATCGGACAGCATTACAGTGAATTGGCATTCAATCAAAGTGGCTCGCACCTCATTTGCTCGGACTGGGACGGCAACACACGCGTGTGGGAGTCGACCGGCGCCAGCCTGGATTGCGTCATTCGTAGCGGCATGTCGCCGCCACCACCGACGCCGGTCTCCAATGTGCTTGGTCTTACTACCGCCACCACCAAACCGGAAGTGGTTCGTCTAGAACAGAGTCCAATACGCACTGCGGTGCACGGCCGGACGTCGTCTCAGTCGGATGTTATCCTGGGCGGAGCATTTGCAGCCGATGGTGAAATGATCATTAGCTTCTCCTCCGCAGGCCTCGAATTTTGGAGCTGCAACAGTGGTGCATTTCTTGGGAAATTACCGATCCACGGCTGTCTCGGGGTAATCGTAACGGACGCAGTTTCAGAGATTTACGTCGCCACACGAAATGGAATCATCGCCATTCCTTTTGAAGTTCGTGATCAAGCAACACAGCGTTTCGTGACACTCGGAGATCCTCGACTGGCCTGGAAGCAGGAGGGGATAGTCGATTTCAGCGCAAGCCAGAATGGGCAGATGGCATGCGTTGTGGGGGATACTCTAGCAGCCCTCGATACACAGACTGGAGTCGGATTCGAGATTGCACTGCCTGAAATGCATGACGAAGTTCAGATCAGTGGCAACGGCAAGCTAATCGTGACCTATGGCTGGCATTCGCAACACTTGGAGGTTATCGATACTGCCCGGGGCGAAGTGATCAGACGACTTGACTTTTCAGAGCGTCTTTTCGCGAAATTCTCTGCTGACTCACAATTCCTGATCGTGACCCTGCCGTCACGGATAGAGTATCGAGATATAGAAACTTGGGAAGTTGTTAAGACTATTGCTCGCATCAATAGCCCATTTCCCGATGATTTCATGGAAACTCCGCACGGCGACTGGTCGGCAGCAGAATTATCACCCGGAATATTGTCACTGATTGACAGCACGGCAGCAGAGCCCTTCCTGCGCTTGAAGCGCCAAAATCGCCGACAAATGACTACTCAGATTAGCGACGACGGGACCCGGTTGCTTACAATCACCAAGCCCGCTTCGCTGGAAATTTGGGATCTTGAGCGCATCGAGCGGGAGCTCGTTAGACTGGGATTAGCTTGGACACCCTTACGTTTTGCCCGCAACTCCCTGACAAACTCGATCACCTTGCATGGCTTGGGCCCGGTCAACAGTTTTTTGGAGCAGCAGTCGTCGTTGCGGACGGCGACAGCTCAGGAGAGATATCGCGCGGCTTATGTGGCGAATCCCAATTCAGCCGCGTCACTTAATAATTATGCGTGGTCGATCGCCATGAGCTCTGACGCGGACGACTACCCAATGGCCCTCAATCTGGCCGAGGGCGCCGTGGAACGGGACCCGCAGAATCCTCTTTACGCAAATACCTTGGGACTGACGCTGCTGCGCACCGCAGAATACCGCAGAGCAGTTGACATATTGCGCGGCAATTTGAAGCGCCAAAGCACAATGTACCGGCCCTTCGATTTGTGTCTGCTCGCGATAGCTCACGCGCAGCTAGGTGATTACGCCGAAGCTCAGGCGTATTGGATTTGGTGCCAGCGCGAGCTTTCGATGGGTGCAGCAGCTGATCTGCCGAGTGATGATCTGGCCGACTTCGACGTGCTCTACGGGGAAGCTCAAGCCATGCTCGCTGATCGTGATGGCAAAAGTCCCAATTGATAGCCAGGCAATCTGCCTTGCCACCTGCACGCTGAATAAACAGGGAATGCCAGACCATGTGCAGAAATCCAGGCACTGGCGGGCAAATTGTACGTATAGAGGATACGCTCTCTGTGCGGGCATGCCGCGCCGCATAGACGCCAGGTGCTCGTGCTCCCATGTGTCGGCCGTCAGGCTTTCCAAACTCTTTTCTTCAAGCAAATACCGCTTCGTCAGGCTGGGCTGAAGTGGGTGAGGGGCTACTGGACATGTCTGAATAATGTGGGGGGGCACAAGAGCTTTTCTTGGCTGCTGGAAACGTGGTTTACAATTCTCACTGGTCTAAGACATGAAGATGAACAATCCGCCTTGGTTTCTCTTGATCCTTTCGGCAATCGGATTTCTGACCAACGCTGCGATGGCTGAAAACTATCCCTCTTTCCGGGGTACGTTGGCTAACGCAGTTTCGCCTCTACCCCTGCCGACTACCTGGTCAGATGATGAGCAGGGGCAAAAGAATATTCTTTGGAAGGTTGAGCTGGCTGGAGAAGGTTGGTCGCAACCCATTGTCTGGCAGGACCGACTGTATCTCACTGCGGCGGTTCCCGCCGATCCGCAAGACAATGCCGTGGTGGGCCCAGAGCCTCATCAAGGTGGATATGGACGAAATCGGGATGACTTGGTTAACGTGACTTATCAGTATCAGGTGAGTTGCCGTAGCGTCGATACAGGGGAAGAAATTTGGCGGCGCGATTGTCAAACAAGGCAAACCGCCGATTCCGCGACACAGCACGAACACTTATGCGACCGAAACGCCGGTGACCGACGGTAAGCGTATCTATGCCTATTTCGGAATGAATGGCGTCCACTGTTTGGACATGAATGGGAACATCCTGTGGCAAAAGGATCTGGGCGCTTACGAAATGCTGGCCGGCTGGGGCACCGCCAGCTCACCAACGCTGCTGGGCGAGAGGCTGTTTGTCCAAGTCGATAATCAAGTGCAGTCGTTCTTGGTTGCCTTGAGCACCGAGTCGGGTGATGAAATTTGGCGAACCAATCGCGAGGAAAATTCGCAGTACAGCAGTCCGATGATTTGGCAGAATTCCCTGCGCGAAGAGTTGATCGTGGGCGGCACCATTTACCGTTCGTATGATCCGGCCAGCGGTCAATTGCTGTGGCAATTGGACATGTCCAAGGGACGTAGTTCGGCGACTCCAACGGCGATCGGCGATCTGCTGTACGTCGGTACGGAATCCAGAAATCGCGGTGGTGAGGATGATGGCGGTGGGCGTTTGTTCGCGGTGCGCGCAGGCGGTTCTGGAGACATCACACCGCCCGGTAATAAGACGACGGGAGAGTTTATCGCCTGGCGAATGGATAACTCTGACATTCAAATGGCTTCGCCAACGATTTGTGATGGGAAACTTTTCTTTTTCCAGCGGCGAACGGGCATGCTGGCTTGTGTCGATGCGCAGACGGGGCAATTGAAATATCGCCAACGCGTCCGCGGAGCGAATGCTTTCTGGGCTTCTCCGTGGACCGACGGCAAGCATGTGTTCGCTCTGGATAGTGGCGGGAACACGCACGTGATTTCCGGCGGTGATGACCTATAAAGTCGTAGCCGTGAATGAACTCGACCAGCAGGCTTGGGGCACGCCGGCGATAGCCGGAGGTCGCATCTACTTGCGCACGGTGGAGCACCTGTACTGCATCGCCAATGATTCAGGCAGTTAAACGCATCAAGGTAATTGCCAGGCTTTGCGGAGGCTCCATTCGATGCTCATCAGAATACAAAACGCGGCCAGGGTGAGCCAAGCGTCCCAGGCGGCGTCACCCAAGCGGCGTTTTTCGATAGTGGTGATTTTGGCGGCATCATTTCGATCTCGAAACCATTGAATGGCTTGGCCTACGTCCTCCGGCAAGAACAGCTTTCCGCCCGCAGCCGCGTTGGCCGAGCTAATATTCTGCAGCATTTGCCAATCGGCGGCCAAGTAACTCAGCTCGCGAGATTCATCCCGGACAATGAAAGCCACATCGGCCGCGTAGGCTTGCCCATTGCTACCGGTAGAAGTCAGAGCGACCTTATACAAGCCGGGTTTATCTAATCCCGCGATGCGGGCCTCGCGTTGATTGCCGCTGGTGACTGTGGATTCGATATTCTGAAGCCACTGTCCCTCACGCGACAATTCCAATTTGATCTGCTCCGGCATCGGCTTGCCTTCGCTGCCACCGAACCACTCCATGGTCAGCTTGGGCAGTGCGTCAATCTCCAGTCTTCGCCGCTCCAAGTCCAAGCGAAAGCCCTCGTTCAAAGTGTCGCGGCGAATGAGCCACAGCAGGGCCTGTCGCCAGAATTGTTGATGCACGCGTTTCTGCCCCGAGGCCTCGCCAGCCATAAACCAGCGAAAGGTGGTATCTCCAGCAAAGGCCAGCACGCGTCCCTTGCCCGATTCACCAGTGACCAGCACGGGATCGCTATCCTGGCTTTCCAACAAGACCTGCGTACCCGGCGCGCGGCTGGGATTGCCCAAGCGATTCATACCCTGCAATGGCTTGAGGCTGCGCCACAATCGCGTATTCTCGGGCTCGGGTAGTAGATTCGTGACCGGATGGGGTCGGGTGGGATTCAGGTAAATATCGCCGCGGATGTGTAGCGAGTCGTCGATCTTGGCGTCCCATCTTTGCGATGGACGCGTCATCTGTACTGGGATCAATGGGCGGAGTGGGGACGAGGGGTCGCCGTAGCCACCCGCGTCAAAGCTGTGATAACCACCCAGCAATAGCAGGCCTGCGCCCTGCTGCACCCGACGGGCAATAGCCAGCCAACTGGCCTTGGACAGAGCCTTGGAATCGAGATCACCAATGATAAAGGCATCGTATTGATCGACATCGCCCAAGCTATTTATTTCGATGGGCCAATTACGGCGGTCCTTCTCCTGAAACCAATGCGACTCGAGCGAAAAATCGTAGGACTCTTCCAGTGAGCGCTTCAAGAAAGTTTGTTCAAAGCGCGGTTGCCCTTCGAGATAAAGAATCTTAACGCCTCCCTCGCGTACGGTGATAAAGCCGAGGGCGATGTTATTGGTTTCGATCTGCTCACGGGCATCCACGCTAGCCTCGGCTTGCAACAGATATTCCCCTGCATCGGCGACCAGTACCTTGAATTCCAGTGGAATCTTTTCATTTGGCTTCGAGGCCAGGACCTTGCGGCTAGCCACAATTTGATCCGGCTTGCCGCTGGCGCGCAGCGTCAATTGAATATCAATGGGTTGATTCTGCATGCCTTGGGCCGTAACCACCAGCGGAATGCTCAGTTCCTTCTTAACGAAGGCGGTAAAGTATTCCGGCATGGACTCCAGGGCGACATCGCGCAGCAAGCTTTTTTCGCCGCGCGGGCCGATGCCTATTAGGGCGATGGGTTGATCGAGCTGTGCCATTTGTTTGGCAACTACCGTGGCATCGATTTCGGCGGGTATGCGTGTTTGCATCGCGTCGCCCATCATGATTACGCCACGCAAGGGCGGGTCCAATTGCATCTTACCCACATCAGCCAGCGCGCGGCCCAGGTCGGTCAGCCGTCCACTGGGATCCTTGTCAAAGGTCTTGGCCAATTGTGGCAGATCGTCACCCGCGGCTGCCGTTAGTCCACTGTCGTAGAAGTAAGGCACCAAACGCGTCCCACCGATGCTGAGGTCGGTGGAGGATTCAATGGCATTCCAAACACTTTGTTGAACCTGCCAACGATTTTGATTGCTGCTGTCACTGGGGAGAGTCATGCTGGCCGATTGATCCATGAGTACGGCGATGGCCCCTTGTGTTTGGCGGTCGATCGAAGTGATCAGACCGGGTCTTAACCAGCCGAGCAGCAGCACCAGCGTAGCCGCCAAGCGCAGCATCACCAAAGTTAGCCGCGCCTTGCGTGAGATGCCGCCGACGCTGAGTGTTAGCCACAGGCTGGCCAGCATGATCAGCGCCAATGGGACGGCGACCCACCACCCGAAAACCGGTTCGAGGCTGAGTTGGGCCAGGAGCGAAGATGGCGGCAAGGGGTGCATCTACGGCCCTCTGCGCTGAATGGCGGAAGGCCCCCTGGGGGCGAACTTGATTTTGTAGAAGCGGTTTGACATGGCCTGTTCGGCCAAGAACAGCCCCGCTACCAGCAGCATAAGCAGGGGATATAACTCCCGTCCGAAGCGCGCTTGACCAACGCTGCTCTCGACTTCATCGCGGCTGCGGGCCAGGCGATAGTTGTTTTCTCCCAGCTGCTGATCCAGCTGAGTGAACTCCAGACGTTGCAGTTGGGTATCGCTACTGGGCACATTGATACTAAACCCACGGCCAACCGGCGTGGATCCCTGTCGCCCACGCAGGCGATAGATTCCGGCTTGCTCAAAGGCGCCGAGGCTCAGCAGACCATCGTGGGCAGGGAAGGTGCGCGTTTCCGCGCTCGGCCAGAACAGCTCATAGCGATTGGGCCAGCTAAAGGGATCATTGTCCAGGTTAACTGCTTCTCCGGCAAAAAAATTGTAGCTGGCGTCACCAATACCGCTGAGCGATTGAATGCAACCCAGCAGCAAGCCATAGGCGGGCCAGGGGTCGGTACCCACCCACAGCTCGTTCCACAATTCTCGCCCGCGTTCTTCGGCTTCGGGCAGTGGCGTGGCCAAGGTCAATATGCGCCCGCGTCCCAAGGAATGCGCAATCAGGAGTGGTGTGTTACCATCGCTGAGTGTCGCCAGGACCAGGGCACCTTCAGCCAGGTTCTCGAAATTCCAACTCTTGAAGATGGGAAAGAGGAACCAAGGTACATCAGCTTCGATAGCCGCCAGTTCGCGAAACACCGGGTGCGTGATAGCCGTGGGCGACAAGAAACTATTGCGATCTGAAGAATCGCGTTGCGCCAGTCCCGCGATAGTGCCGGGTAGCAGCTCTTCAATCGGATTGCCCTTAACCTGGGCGGCCGAGCCCAGGCCTGGTCCCAGCAGCAGCAGTAAACCGCCGCCGCCCAGCACGTGTTCCTTCAGCGTCAGCGCCAGCTTGGGCGACAGAGGTGGCGGGTCGAGCATGCAGATCAGCGAGAACTTGGCCAACTCGACTTGCGGCAACTGTGAATAGCGCACATCTTCAACCAGCGGACTGCCATCTTCGGCTAAGGCTCCATTCAAATTAACCAACAGCTTTAATTGCCTGGCCAAATTCGCGTCATCGGCAACAACCAGGGTGGGCTGCTGCTGGCGGGCGACGATGGTGGCGAATCGACGATTGTCGATCATCAGCGGGTCGACGCGATCGAGCTGAATGGTAAAGTGATGGGTCCCTGTGGCCAGATCGCGAGCGTGCAAGGCGATGTTGGCTGCGGAATTGTTTTTCAGATCGAGCACTTGTCGATCGACCACGCGTGCGGGCGGCGTTTGCAGTTTTCCGCCGGTAATGACGGGCAGTTTGGGATCCAAATCTTCCTGCAGCAGCTCTACGGATATCGAATTGATTTTTTCCGAGGCGGAGCTGTCCTGATGCTCCACGCGAATATTGAATTGGATGTCGCCGCCCGAGGCCACACTCTGGGAATCGGCTTTCTGGATCGCCTAGCATCCAATTGCTGGTGGCTGGTTCGCCCACGTCGATAATTTGTATCAACACCTCATCCTGATGTTCCTGGAGCAATTCGACCAGGTCGGTCTGGGAATTGTTCCAGGAAGCGGACATCAAGTCGGTTACGACGTAGACTTCTTTCCGTTCCAGCTCGTTGGCCAGCACCAGATCGAGTGCCGTCCGCACGCGGGACAGCAGATCGACATGGGCGCTGCGTGGTTCGATGATCTTGACTTGGGTTTTCGCAGTTGCTGGATCGAGCGCTAGCGAGCCGACTGGCGCGCCGCTCAATATGCCCACGCGACTGTCGAGCGGCAATTGATCCAGGATCCAGTTGGTCATGGTTTGTGCGGCTTCCAAACGCGTCTGGTTTTCGGACTTGTAGTTCATGCTGGGACCATTGTCGACGATGATTGCGGCGGCAATGGGTGCAGAACTATCCGAGCTCGGTACACTCGGGCCACTGCTCAGCGTCCGCGCGGTCCACAGGCCGGCTGCGACCCACAGGGCCAGGGCGATGGCGGCGCATGTCAAAGTGATACCCAGCGGGCGCTTCGACACAAATGCCACGGCGGCGATCAGACTGGCCAGGGCGGCCAGGAGCCCCAAGCCGCTGGCACCCAGTATGCTGCCAAGCATGGCGCTGTGCACACGCGGCTGGGCCAAAGCCAGGGCCAGAGCGGCAAACAACAGGATGCGCAATAAGAGCAGCAAGAAATGCCTCAGCTGCCAACTACTGCTTTGCTCCTGCCGCGTTTCGCGAATGAATCGTAACGCCGGAAAGTCAATCAGCTGCGGCTGTCGCTGTCCAAACAGGTGCAGCATGATTGGGACCGTAATTACGGCCAATCCGGCGATCAGCGATAGATGAAGGACAGACATGGAGTCGTACTGTGTTCCATTCCAAGAAATTCAAGAACCAAAGCTCTGGTCAAAAGCGATTGCGTCGACGCAGCAAGTACTCCAGCAGGGCTTTGTCGTAGGGCTGACTGGTATCAAGGGGTACGTAATCAATGCGACTTTCCGTTAGTTGCTTGTCCAATCTGCCTCTGAATTCAGCGATGCTCCTGCGGTATTCGTCTGCCGCGTCGGCCGCACGCACCGGCTCCACCTGCCCTGTTTCTGGATCGCGGAGTTGTAGCATGCCCTGAAAGGGAAAGCTAACTTCAGCTTCGTCGAGCACATGGAAGATGATGATATCATGCCCCGCGTGTCGCAAGCTGCGCAGGGCTCTGAGCATGGGTTCTTCCTCGGTCAATAAATCGCTGAAGAGCATGATCAGGCTGCGATGTTTGAGCATGGCGGACAATTGCACCAAGGAACCGGCCAAATCCGTTTGCCCGGCAACCTTGCAGTTTTGTCAATTGACTAAGGATGGTTGGTAGTTGACTACGGCGACTGCGGGGCGGCACGCTGGCGCCCAATTGCGTATCAAAGGTCACCAGCCCAACCGGATCTTGCTGCTGGATCATCAGGTAGGCCAAGGCGGCCGACAGGCAGATGCAGTAGTCCAGCTTGGTCAGTTTTTGGCGATAGGTGTAGTTCATCGACTGGCTGAGATCGATGGCCAAGTAGCCTGTCAAGTTCGTTTCCGACTCGAATTTCTTGACGTAGTACTTGCCGGTTTTGGCGTAGGCTACCCAGTCGATATCCTTGGGGTCATCGCCGGGCGTATAGCGTCGATGCTCGCTGAACTCCACGCTGAATCCATGGAAGGGACTGGCGTGCAGTCCCTGCAGAAAGCCGCGGACGACCATTTTGGCGCGCAGGTCCAAGCGCTTGATCTGAGCGGCCAGTTCGGGTTTTAGATATTGTTCGACGGCAACCATGAGTCGTTGCGGGGCAGTGGTTTACTTGCTAGGTCGAACGGGTGTGGCTACGGCGATGGGCGGTGGCTCGCTGCCAAATTTGGGCACATCGGGTTCTGGAATCTCTTTTAGCAAGCGCTCGATAATTCTTTCGCTGGACATGCCCTCGGCCTGAGCCTGGAAGTTGGTGCTGATGCGGTGCCGCAGCACGGGAATGGCCACACGACGAATATCCTCGATGGCAATACTAAAGCGTCCATCCATGGCGGCAATGGCCTTGCCGCCGTTGATCAGAAACTGTCCAGCTCGCGGACCGGCTCCCCAATCAACCAGTTCGCGGACGAACTGCGGCGCCCGTTCGTCGGCCGGTCGTGTAGCCCGCACCAGATGGGCAACATACTTCACGACAAAGGGGCTGACCGCCACGCTCTGCACCAGTTTCTGAATATTGATAATCGCCCGGGCCGACAGAATTTTATTAATCTCGGGGCTTTCGTTGCGGGTCGTCGCCAGCAGAATCCGCTCCTCTTCTTCGGCGGTCGGATAGCCGACCTGGATATTGAACATGAATCGATCCAGTTGTGCTTCGGGCAGCGGATAGGTGCCTTCCTGCTCGATCGGATTCTGCGTGGCAATGGTGAAGAAAGGATCGGGCAATTGATAAGTCGTGCGGCCCACCGAGACCTCGCGCTCCTGCATGGCTTGCAGCAGAGCGGCCTGTGTCTTGGGTGGCGTACGGTTGATTTCGTCGGCCAACAAGATGTTGGTGAAGATGGGTCCCTCGACGAAGTCGAATTGCCGGCGTCCCGCTTCGTCCTCGTTCAGTACGTTGGTGCCGGTAATATCCGAAGGCATGAAGTCCGGCGTAAACTGAATACGATTGAAACTCACGTCGACGATCCGAGCCAGCGAACTGACCATCAGCGTCTTGGCCAAGCCCGGAACGCCTTCGAGCAAACAATGACCGCGGGTGAAGATGGCGGCCAACAGCTGCTCGATGACGGCATCCTGTCCAATAACGACCTTGGCCAACTCCTGCCGCATTGTGTCGCGGTGCTCGCGAAACTCGCGCAGCAGGTCGCCAACGTTCTTGGGCTTATTCGACAACTCGCGTTCCTTTATCTCGTTCTATGGCTACAAACTATGATACGTCGCCGTCAAAAGTCGAGGCGTCGAATAGGAGATATAATATTTAGGCTTTGTCCCAAAGGGGTCTGACCCTCTCCGGCGAGGCCAAAAACAGGTGTAAATTCGGGAAGGGAAAAAGGGGTCCGACACCAAAAGCCGGAACGGAAGGGAAAAAGGGGTCCGACACCAAAAGCCGAAGCAGCCCTTCGGGTGCTTCGCACTTTTGGTGTCGGACCCCTTTTTCAACGCCGTCAACCCAATTTTTATTCCGACAAACCTAGTGTATTGTCGTCCACCCACCACCACACGGGGAATCCCATGCTTCGGCTGCCAGCTGGAATCAATCGCTGCCTGACGATTGTAGCACTTGTTGCGTTCGCCTCGACCGCCGCTGCGCAGAATGTGACCCCACAGCAGGTCGACCGATCGATTGACCTGGCGGTGCGCTATTTGCTCGGCGCCCAGTTGCCCGACGGGGGCTGGCCGGAATTCAATGGCTATCCGCAGGGCGTATCCTCGCTGGTTACCCTGGCCCTGCTGAACGCCGGCCTCGATCCCGATTCGCCGGCCATGACGCGAGCCTTGGGCTACCTCTCCGAACGCGAATTGGGAAAGGTCTACAGCGTGGCCCTGCAGACCATGGCCTTTTGTGCCGCAAATCCCAATAAATATGCTGCTCAGATCAAGCGCAATGCGGTGTGGCTGGTCACGGCACAACTGGATCATGGTGGCTGGGGCTACGACCAGCAGAAACAAGGAGGCGATCCATCGAACAGTCAATTTGCCCTGTTGGCTCTTCACGAGGCGCAGCGGGCTGGTGTCGATTTGCCAACCGAGGTTTGGAAGCGGGTGTTTGAGCGTGCGCGAGATTATTGGCAGCGGTTGCAGAATGAGAATGGCAGTTTCGCCTATACCGGCAATCAGGGCTCTGGCAGCATGACCTGCGCGGGCATTGCCTCGCTGATCATCGTTGGCTCACAACTGGATGCCCTGGAGGCGCAGGCCGGGGAACAAGTCACCTGCTGTGGTGCGGAGCGCAGCAACGAAGATCGAGTCCAGGCAGCATTGCGATGGCTGGGAAGTGTCTTCAGCGTCAGTGGCAATCCGGCCGACGGACATTGGCACCTGTACTATATCTATGCCTTGGAACGCGCCGGGCGGCTGAGTGGCCAGCGTTTTATTGGCAAACACGATTGGTATCGCGAGGGCGTGAGGCAATTGATCGGTTTGCAGGATCCCAACTTGGGAAGAATCACCGCCGGCAGAAATTACCAAGGGAATGAGTTCTCCGAGACTGCTTTCTCGTTACTGTTCCTGGCCAAAGGTAAAAGGCAGATTGTTGTCAGCCGGCTGAAGTTTGGTAACAGTAGCGATTGGAATCATCATGCAACCGCTATCCAGAATCTGACCGCGCACACCGAGCAGGCATGGAAACGCGATCTGGCTTGGCAGACCATCGATTTGCATCGAGCGTCGGTTGCCGATTTGCTCGAATCACCGGTGCTGTTCATCAGCGCAACGCAGCGCCCAGGTTCTCTGCCGCTGAAAAACAAAGGTTGAAGGAATATGTTGAACAGGGTGGCTTTATTTTTGCCGAAGGCTGCAATGGCGATGGCTGCAACGGTCGCGAGTTTGAAAATTACTTTCGCAAGCTCGTGGTGGAACTATTCGAACAACCCCTGGAAAAGCTTGCGCCCGATCATCCGATTTGGTTCGCCGAATCGCGGGTGAATCCCGGCGATCTGCCCGAGGGAGCTTGGCTGTACGGTGTGCAAACCTGCTGCCGCTTGGGGGTGGCCTACAGCCCCGTCAGCCTGAGCTGCCGCTGGGAATTGAATCAACCCTATGGCATGGAGCCCAATTTTAATCAGAGCGTGCAGGACGAGTTAGACAATGTCACCAAGATCGGTATCAATGTGCTGTCCTATGCGACCGGCAAGGAGTTGAAGCAAAAGCTGGATACGGTCACGATTCTAGAGGAGGTCGTGCAGGAAACGTCCACCGATCGCGGGCTGTTTGTCATGCCTGTCTTGCAGCACAACGCGGGCGCGGACGATGCCCCGCGGGCCGTTCCCAATCTGATGCAGTGGCTGGATAAGGAAAACCCATTTCAGTTGAGCAGCGAAAAACGGCTGATCGGGATCACCGCCGAAGAACTCGAGGAATATCCGTTGGTGTTCATGCATGGCCGCGGCGAACTGCAGTTCAACGAAGAGCAGCGCGATGCCTTGCGCAAATACTTTCAGAATGGCGGCTTCCTATTCGCCAATGCGATATGCGCCGATCAACAGTTTGCCCAAAGCTTCGAGCGCGAAATGCAGATCATCCTTGGCCAACCACTTGACGACGTGCCGCCCGACCATGAGTTGTTGACCGATAAGTATTTTGGTTTCGATATCCGTCAGGTAGAGGTTATCAGTCCCGATCGTTCCGGTGATAAGATCGTCAGCGTGCAGCGCAAGCAGGCTCCGTTGCTGAAGTCTGCGGCGATTGACAATCGCCTGGTATTAATATTCTCGCCCTTGGATCTCAGCTGTGCGTTGGAAAGCCGGCATTCCTTGCAATGCCAGGGTTACATCCGCCCGGACGCGGCGAGAATTGGAATTAATGTTATTCTCTTCGGGCTACAACACTAGCTAGGCTTTGTCCAACTTTAATTTTGGGGTACTGTTATTCCACCCTCCCGCGCGCTGCCGTTGCTAAAGCGGTTTGATTTGCTCCGCGGGAGGGTCGCCGGCGAGCCCCAGCGAGCGGGCGGGGAGGGCGAAGAGCTCAGGCGTTTTCCCTCCCCGATGACTCGCTAAAGCTCGCATCGACCCTCCCACGAAACAGTCTTCACGCTGTAGCAGCCCAACTGCGTGGGAGGGTGGAGTATTTTTTCGTCACTTTTTCCCTTCCATCCCCAAATGAAACTTTGACCAGCCTAGCCAATTGGCCATCCTCCTTGACCCTGGCGAGACCAAGCTCCAAAAGAAACCGAAGCATGTTTAGCGCCTTAATGACGCCTTTTGCCCGAGACTCGAAACTGCATCAATACGTGGACGGCGTCCTCCGGGCTCTGCCCGACGAGGTACAGCGAGATTTCCTCAGTGATACGAGTTTTCGCATCACCTTGGAGAATTACTCGCCCGAGTCCGGTTGGCGGATGTTTATGGCCTGTCCCAGTCCCGCCCAGCCGGTCAGCCGCTGTGTGGTTCTACGCCGGCACTTGGAACATGCCGAAGAAGCATTTGCCAAGTATGTGATTGCCCACGAGTTTGCACATGCCTACCTGCGCAACGGCGGTTGGGGTGAGATAACCGATATTGAGGAAGCCGCAGATGCGTTGGCAGCCAGTTGGGGATTTTCGCGTCCCCGTCTGGCTACCTATCGACCATGAGGCACCTGTTCAGCTGAGCGACTATTGTTTCAGGCGGATATTTTTGAATTGGATCACCATGGGCGGACCTTGGTGAATTTGAAAAGCCAAAATGCCCTTGCTGGCAGCCTTGTCGGTCTGTTCATCGATGACTTCCGACATGAGCTTGTCATTGATGTAGTGGCTGAGCTTATTGCCTTTGGCCACGACGCGGTAGTGATTCCACTGTTCGCCCTTGATGGCTTTGCCCAGTTGGGCGGCGTCGCCAAAGGCATCGACCTGTTTTTCGCCCGCTTTGTCGATGGTCACACGTTGGCCGCGCTGGGCTAGAATCCCTCGCCCTTTTTCTTCATAGTTGATACCGCTATAGGTCAGTGACAGGTCGATATCAGCTTGATATCCGCCTACAACAAAGTCATCTTCGTTGATGATTTTGCTGCGGTACTGAATTCCCGAGTTGCCGCCGGCATTGTTGGGGTCTGCAGGGACGAGTTTGTAATCCAATTCCAATTCGAAATCGCTAACTTGGCCTTTGTCCCAAATGAGAAAAGTATTGAACTTGAGGGGATCCTTGTCCGATGTTCGGCCGGTAATGGCTCCGTCCTCGACCGACCACAGTTTTGGATTGCCCTTCCAGCCATCCAAATCCTTGCCATTGAAGATTTCTTTGAAGCCGTCATCTGCCTGGGCAAGAGTCCGACAAGCAAGCGTCGGACAAAGCAGGCACAGGGCAAGGGCCAGTGAGCCGAATAAATTTCGCATGGGGTTCTCCGGGTTTGGGGTGTTGTGTTGGGGTACAACCAGTAGGCTGGGCAGCATTGATCCAATCCATCATTTCGCGAGCCAATGCTTTGCCTGACCAGTTTGTATGCGAAGACATTGTATTCGAAGACATTGTATTCGAAGACCACGGGCACAGTGCGCCTGGCAGGCGGTCGTTCCGTGGAATCTTGATCGCCTGGGGCCTGAGCTTGGCGGCTCTCGGGATTTGTCTTCAAGCCCTGTGCATCTTGCTCTCTCAACTGAACCCTTGGCTTGAGCTGGCCAATCACCTGGTGGTCCATGGAATTGGCGCTGGACTGATCCTGTTACCGATGCTGCTCTATTTCCGAATGCGTTGGGCGGCACTGGGCGTGGGCCTCAGTCTGGGCTACCTGGTATTCCTGTGGCAGCCGTGGGCGCTTTATTTCAACGAACCCAATGCGTTTGGCATGCAGCCATTGCCTTCGATCAAGATTCTGTCTTGGAATGTACAGATGGGCAATCGCAACTATTTGGAAATAGAATCCATTATTCGCGAGGCCGACGCGGACGTGTTGATAATCCTGGAAACCGTGCCAGGTTTTCTAGGGGATCTAGCGGGAGTGCTAGAGGAATATCCCTTGCGGCAAACCCACCTGCACTGGAGTGGTGGCGGAATCTGTATGTTCAGCAGATTGCCGGGAACGAGTTTTGAAATGCAAGATTTTGGCTATGCCCAGCAACCGGCCATCATTGCTCGCATTCCTCGGCCGGACGGGGCAGCCAGCGAGTTGTCTGGGGACACCGAGTTGACTGGGGACACAGGCTTGTGGTTGGTGGGCATGCATGCGCCCAATCCGCTAACGCACGCGGCAGAACGCGATCGTCAGTTGTCCCAGTTGGAGCGCTGGTCGCAGCTGACCGCAGGCCCAATATGTGTGTGTGGTGATTTGAATACCACGCCTTGGACAGGCCCCTTTGTGAAACTGCAGTCCGCGGGCTTTCGTGATTCACGTTTGGGAGTCGGCAATTTGCCGACTTGGCCCGCTGGCCTTGGTCTGTTGGGAATTCCCATCGACCATGCATTGAGCAAGCGGTGCACGATTTCGGACAGACGCGTGGTAGATCGGTCGGCGGGTTCCGATCATCGTCCGCTTACCTTTCGGCTGCACTACTAGGCTTTGTCACCAAAGGGGTCTGACCCTCTCCGGCGAGGCCAAAAACAGGTGTAAATTCGACTCGCCTCCAAAGGGTCAGACCCCTTTGCTGACGCGTCGGGTTGGGATCATAGCGCAACTTCAAAACTTGCGCGTACTACTTGGTTTTGGGGCATTTCAGCTAAAAGTGGCGCTGTCCAACTCGTTACTCAATGCATCAAGATTGGCTCTAGATTGGGGGCAATGGCCCGCAATTCGTTATTGAGCAAGCTGCGAATTTGTCGCATGGTGTTGAGTCGCATCGCCCGGTTCAGCAGATGCTCGGCCAAGGGAATGGTGATGTGCGTGGCCAATTCCTTGATGGTTGGAATAAATGCCGGACTCATGCTAAAGCTGCGCAAGCCCATGCCTAGCAGAATCAGGAAAGCTTGGGGTTGGCCGGCCATCTCTCCGCAGAGCGTAACTGGCTTGTGCGCTCGATTGCATGCTTGGACGATCGAGGCCATGACGCGAATGACTGCCGGCGAAAGAGGCTGGCACAGATGGCTGACCTTGGGGTTGTCTCGATCCGCGGCCATTAGGTACTGCACCAGGTCATTTGAGCCGATGGAGACAAAATCAACGGCAGTCAGCAGTTGATCAATGGTAATTGCAGCCGCGGGGACCTCGAGCATCATGCCGAAGGCGACATGTCCAAAGTCCTTGCGCTCCTTGCGCAATTGTTGTTGGGCTCGCCGCACCAAGCCACGCAAGCGACGCAATTCCTCTAAATTCGTGACCATGGGAAACAGCATTTGCACGTGGTTCGGTTCGCCATGATCGACGACGGCTGCGGCCCGCAGGATAGCCCGAATCTGCGATAGAAAAAAAGTGGGATGTTCGAAGGATAGTCGGATACTCCGCCAGCCCATGAAAGGATTGGCTTCATGTTGCGCCAGCGAAAGGTAAGGCACCGTCTTGTCGCCGCCGATGTCCAGCGTGCGAATGGTGGTTGCATGATTCGGGCTGGCCTGAATCACGTCGCGATAGATGGCCAATTGCTCCTCTTCGCTGGGCACGGTGGCATGTGTCAGGTATAGATACTCGGTGCGGAAGAGGCCGACGCCGGCAGCCCCCATGGATTTCGCCGAATTGGCGTCGGCCAAGCCATTGATGTTTGCCAGCAGTGCCAGTGGTATGCCCGTCGCGGGTAACTGCGGGTTGGTCGCGATTGTGGGCCAACTCGTCGCGCAAGTTGACGAATTCACGTTCCAGCTTGCGGTAGGCAGCAAAGACTTCGGCATCGGGATTGACGATCACATGACCCTCGCGGCCATCCACGATGATCGTGTCCCCCGTTTTCGTCTGCCGCAGAATTCCGGTGACGCCACTGACGGCTGGAATGCCACGACTGCGAGCCACGATGGCGGCGTGACTGGTCTGGCTGCCCGCCTGAGTGACGATTCCGTGCACGGGTTTGGAGCCGAGCATGACGACTTGGCTGGGCAGCAATTCCTCGGCGACAATGATGGTTGGTCCGACCAGCACGCCTGAATCTTGCTTGAGAGCAGAGCTCAAAAAGCTGGTGAGTCTTTCGATCACATCGCGGATGTCGGCCAGACGCTCTTGCAGGTAGGCATCGCCGGATTTTTCCAGCAAGCCGCGATAGTGTTCCAGCACGCGGGCCAACACGGCTTGGGCCGGCATGCAATCCCCGCTAATCCATTCGTGAACCTTGCGCACCAGGGTTGCATCCTGCAGAATGGACTCATGGACTGCAAAGATGGCAGCTGCTTCCTTGCCCTCCTGCTGTTCGATCTTGAGTTTCAATTGTCGCACATCGTCAATCGAACGTTTGCGAGCATTTTCGAACCTGGCCAGCTCGCCGGCGACTTCGTGTGATTCCAGTCGCTGTCGGCCTGGGTCCACGAAAACTTCGTGAATGCAGTAAGCTGTGCCGATGGATACACCTGGAGAGACCGCAATTCCTTTTCGCATAGTGCGACAATCTACCAAATTCCTTGCTGAGCGACAATTTATGCCTGACGCTCCGCATGTATAATGAGCGGACCCAGCCTGCCCCTTCTGTGCAAGCCCAGCCCTCAGCTGCCTAACCCTCGAAACAGGTCACACCATGCATCAGTTTCCTTGCTCTACCCTGCTTTTTGGACCTGCCTCGCGTGGAATTGCCTTTCTCTGTCTGGTGGGTTGGGTGATGCTCGGGCAATCTCTGCAAATTTCTGCTCAAGATCGCACTTCACCTACCAGCGATCGGGGGCAAGCCGACAGCCAGCAGGAGAAGCTGTTCTCTGGTCCCCAAAAGGGTGAGCCACTGCCGGAGCTTCCGGTGTGGTTGGTCTCTCCTGACGGCAAGCCAAGTACCAAAGTAGACCTGGCCAAGCGAAGCGACGAGTCGCCCGTGGCCATCATTTTCCTGCACGAGAAATCTCGGCCGGCATTTCAATTGGCGCGTTTAATGTCTGCCTTTACCGCAAAGAAGAAGCAGGGTGAGCTCGAGTTTTACTTTGTTGTTCTCAGCGAGGATCGCTCGTCGAGTGAGGGATGGCTTGGCAAGATCCGCAATTATTTACCCAATACCCACTTGGCAGTTGCCGACGGAGGCATCGAAGGGCCGGGTGCCTTGGGTCTTAACCGATTGGTTGCGGTGACGGTGCTGGTTGCCAAGCAGCGTAAGGTGACTGCTAATGTGGCTCTGACGCAGGCTACTGCTGCCGTGGATGGGCCGCCGATTCTGCAAGCCATGAACGAGGTTTCTGGTGGTGGCGAGATTCCGAAAATCGAAGAGTTATTACCCAATCAACAGGGCCGCGCGCGTGCGGAGAAGTAGCCGCTCCATGCCTCACCGCTGTGCTCATTATTGCTGCTTGACGCTCGCATGCATGTCGCTGCTGTGCGACCGACCTGCTGCCGGCCAAACGATTGAGTTTCCCACCGCTGAGGCGCCCACCGTCGACTTTGCCAAGCAGATTATTCCGCTGTTGACCAAGGCTGGTTGCAACGCGGGGGCTTGCCATGGGGCTGCGGCCGGGCGGGGCTACCTGGGGCTGAGTTTGTATGGCAGCCATCCTGAAAAAGACTACGAAACGTTGTTGTTCCTACCGGCCGGGCGATTTGTGGATACGCAAGCCGCCGAGCGCAGTTTGATGCTGCAAAAGCCAGGCGGCTATCTGGACCACGGGGGTGGTACGCCCTTGGACGGCCAGGATCGTGAAGTGCAAATGCTGCTGACCTGGCTCAGGCAAGGCGCACCGCGAGGCTCGATGTCGGAATTGACGGATCTGGAAATCCGTCCTGCTCCATCCATCGAGTGCCAGGTGGGCGACACCATTCGGCTGCAGGCGATTGCGACCTGGAACGATGGTCATCAAGCCAGCGTTAGCGATTGGCTGTGGGTTGATGGCGCTCAACCGATGAACGCGACGGATGTCAGCGTCGGCTATCGCCACCAAACGGACTCAGCCGGTGAGCCCAGTCTGCTGCTGACGCCTCATGGCGGCTGGCTACTGGCCGATAACACTCCGCTTTGGTGCCGTCGTTCGCAGTCTGCAACTGTGGGTACGATCGGGGTCCAGCGGCGAGTTGCCTGCTTCGTCGACGCCACTGGCGACCATCGATGCCCATCTGGCCGCTGGCGCAGCGCGCATCGGCAAGGACGCTGGCAGGTCCCTGCCCACCGCATGTGTTGGCTCGACGGTTGTGGATCAATCTACTCGGGCGCCATCCCAACCACCAAGAATGGCAGGCCGCAACGGCCGAGCTAGCGCATGGAGGAAAGCAAGCGCTCGTCGAGCGATTGCTGGATAGCCCTGAGTTCACGCGGCACGCGGCCCAACACATCACCGGCTGGGTAAGCGCATCCAGCAAGCTGGAGCGACCCAGCCACGATCTGTCGCTGGCTATCGAGGAACAATTGCGGGCCAGCGATAACCTACAGCGATTGGTGAGCGATATGCTGCGGGTTGACCAACAGCCTCGCGCGATCAACGCTTTTCATCAATTCGCTAGCGATCCGCGGACGCGGTCAGAATTGGTGGCTGCTGTTTGGCTGGGCGTTCGTGTTGGCTGCGCAGTGCCACGATCATCCACTCGATCACTGGACGCAAGACGACTATTTCTCTCTGGCTGCCTGTTGGGCGGAGATTGAACCCAGCCCTGGCGGTGCGCGACGCATTCCCCAGAGAACCACTACCGATTTGCGCACTGGGCGAGCCGCGGTGGCGCGATTGCCCGGCGAAAAGATGCCACGCGATGTGTGGAGCATGCCCGCCGACCATGCTTTGGTGGATTGGTTGTGCGACGAGGAACATACGCAGTTTGCAGACAATTTGGCCAACCGTCTGTGGACTTGGTTGATGGGCTCGGGACTGGTCGAAGAGGTGGATGATCATCGCGCGACCAATCCCGCCATCAATCCCGAGCTGCTCCGGCACTTGCGGAACTCGCTGGTACAACAGCATTTTTCCTTGCGTGGCTTAGTGCGTGAAATTGTGCTCAGCCAGGCCTACGCGCGCGATTCGCATTTAGAGCTTTCGCCCATCGAGGCGCGGCTGGTGATTGCCCGCCGGGCAAATCCCATAGCATTGCCCTTGGAGCAGATGTTGAGTAGTGCCATGGGGGCTGGTCCGTTGCCCTCCGCCGCAGCGGCGTTGTCGGAGACGACGGAGATGATGATGGCCGTTGAATCGGCAGCTTGTACGCGCGGTGCAGCCTGCACCGACCCATTCAGCGAGAGTCTTGAGCTGGTCTCGGGTTCCTCGCTCAATTCGCTGATAGTGTCCGTCGTGGCTCAGGAATGGAATCAGCGACAGTCGCCCATCGAGCAGTTGGCCAGTTTCCATGAACGGCTGTTCGGCGTACCGGGTACCGAGCAGCAACAGACGCAGTGGCAGGGGTGGTTGAACGAGACCGACCCGTCGCAGGCGGCACAGCAGTTGGTCGAAGACATCCTCTGGAGCTGGGTTGTCAGCGATGAATTCAGACGTTTGCATTAGGCGTTCTTCGAGGCAGGCATGGTATCGCGATTACAACACTGGCTGGCATTCCTAGGGCTTCCAGCCTCTGGCCGGTGCGTGTCCGCCTGCAACATGGCGGCTTGGGTGTGTATGGCGATGTGGTTTGCCAGACCGAGCGGGTTGGCCGAGGATCGCCCAAGGTTTGACTTTAGTAGCGATATCTACGGCGTTCTGCAACGCTCGTGCTTTGAGTGTCATGGATCGACCAAGCAGGAGGGTGGACTGCGATTGGACCTTCGCCAGGAGGTATTGGATTCGGGCATCCTTCACCCCGAGCAACCGCAGAAAAGCGAACTGTTGCGTAGGATTGAGTTGCCTAGGACGCATGCCCAGATCATGCCGGCCATTGGCGATCCGCTGTCTGCAGCGGAGATAGCGACCCTGCGACAATGGATCGAAGGCGGTGCGCATTGGCCTGAGCAATTTCAGCCGCCCCGGCACTGGGCCTATGAATCGCCCCAGCGTCCACAGCTGCCGCAGCGTTTTGCTTCGGATTGGATCCAATCCCCCATCGACTTTTTTGTACTGCAGCAACTGGAGCAACAGCGGCTGGCACCTTCTCCGCCGGCCACTCCGCGTAAACTGGTACGACGAGTATTCCTCGATGTGATAGGCCTGCCTCCCACGCCACAGGAGATTGACCACTTCCTGCAGAATGATTCCGAGCGGCGATTCGAGGAGTTGGTCGATGAGCTGCTCAATCGTCCGCAGTTTGGCGAACGTTGGGCGCGACCCTGGTTGGACCTGGCCCGCTATGCCGATTCGCATGGTTTTCAACGGGACGACCTGCGCGACATTTGGGCCTATCGCGATTGGGTGATCCAAGCCCTGAACGATGATATGCCCTTTGACCAATTCACTATTGAGCAGCTCGCGGGCGACCTGCTGCCCGGTGCGACCGAGTCCCAGCGCATCGCCACCGGATTTCAACGCTGTGCACCCACCAATGTCGAAGCGGGCTCCCTGCCCGAGGAAACGCGGATTGAACAGGTCATCGATCGCGTAAATACCACTGCAGCGGTTTGGCTGGGAACGACGCTCGAATGCTGCCAATGCCACGATCACAAGTACGATCCCTTTAGCCAGCAGGACTACTATCGTTTACTTGCCTTCTATAACAGCACCGAACAAGAAGCCGATCGCGCGGATGCCGACGTTCCCAGCTCTATACGATTCAATGGCCCAACCATGCAGCTCGCGAATCCCGAGCGCAATGCGCGGCGCAAGAAGGTGCAAGCGCAGTTCGATGAACTCGAGCGGCAGCTGGCAGAAACCCGCCGCCAAATGGATGCCAGCCTGGAGGCCTGGCTGCCAGAACTGCAACTCACTGGCAGCCCGCAGCACGGCGCACTGCCCACAGCGATCGCCCAACTGGTCGACGCGCCGCTGACTGAGTGGACTGACAAGCAGCGCAAGCAACTAATTGACTACCGCCTGACCACCGATGAACGCAGTCAGCGATTGAGCAAGAGAGTCGCAGGGCTCGGCAAGAAACTTGAGTCGCTCGCGGCTGATACGACGCTGGTGATGGTCGAGTTAGCAGAACCCCGAGCGACAACAACGTTTATTCGTGGCGACTATCGCACTCCCGGCCAGGCGGTGGAGGCTGGCACGCCGGACGCCTTGCATCCACTGCAGGCAGGCGGAGCCACGCGTCTGGATTTAGCCCGCTGGCTGGTGTCAGCTGACAATCCCCTGGTGGCCCGCGTAACGGTCAATCGTCTGTGGGCGGAATTATTTGGCCAGGGACTGGTGGATACCCCAGAGGATTTTGGCGTCAAAGGCAGTCGTCCAACGCATCCCCAGTTACTCGATTGGCTGGCCGTCGAGTTCATGCAGCACGGCTGGTCGACCAAGCGGCTGCTCAAGGCGATCCTGATGTCTTCAACCTACCAGCAGTCGTCATCCATCACTGCGGACCACCAGGAACGCGATCCCGGCAATCGGCTGTTAGCCCGTGGACCGAGGTTTCGATTGTCCGCTGAGGCCATACGAGACAATGCACTGGCTATTGCGGGTCTACTGGATCTCGAAAAGTTTGGCCCGCCCATTCGCCCTGAGCAACCGCAGGGTCTGTGGAGCAAGGTCGGAGGGATCGCCTACAAGTACGAGGTCACTCCTGGATCCGCCCAATACCGCCGGGGAATCTATGTCATCATCAAGCGTGGCTCGCCCTATCCCAGTTTCATGAACTTTGACGCCTCAGCCCGCCTGGCATGCACGCTGCAGCGCTCGCGCACCAACACACCATTGCAGGCGCTGACGCTGCTGAATGATCCGGTGTATGTGGCTGCCGCCAAAGCCTTGGCAGAGCGGATGGCATCGCATGGCAGCAGCGATGCTTGGGACGACAACTTGGATTACGGTTTTCAATTATGCACGGCACGCTTGCCAACCGAGCAAGAACGACAAATCCTGCGTCAGCTGTTTTCACTGCAGGCTCAGATAAGCGACGCGGGCAGCGATGGGCCGCAGACGCATTCTCTCGCTTGGACCAGCGTGGCCAGCGTACTATTAAACCTGCATGAAACGGTGACTAAAGACTAGGCTTTGTCAGGAGTAAAAATTGGGTTGGACATGCGTTGGGAAAAAGGGGTCAGACACCAAAAGCCGGAACGGCCCTTCGGGTGCTTCGCACTTTTGGTGTCTGACCCCTTTTCCCCTTCGACCCCAAATGAAACTTTGACAAAGCCTAGTTGGACAACGCCGTTGCGGAAGGACAAAGAGACCGTTGACTCGAGCGAATACCATGAAGACTAACGGGAGTTATCGACCCCGTGATACAGGGGACCTAGCGCAGGGCGGGCCTGATGCGCTGGTACGTCGAGACTTGGTGCGTCGAGATTTTCTCTCGTGCGCGGGCTTGGGGCTGTGCGGCCTGGCGCTAGCCAGCTTGCTGAGTCGCGAGACCGTTGCGGGCTCACTGCCGCACTTCCTAGCGCGGGCCAAACATGTGATTTACTTGCACATGATCGGAGCTCCTTCACAACTGGATCTATTCAGTGAAAAACCGGAGTTGGTCAAGCGCCACAATCAGGCTTGTCCACCCGAGGTTACCAAGGATCGAGATTTTGCTTTTATCGGCAAGACCTCTACGCTGGCTGGCTCGCCCTGGAAGTTTGCACGGCACGGGGATAGTGGATTGTCTCTGTCGGAGTTGCTTCCACATTTGGGTCAGGTAGCGGATGAGTTGGCTATGATTCATACGTTGCATACGGATGAAATCAATCATGCGCCAGCGCAGATGTTTCTGCACTCTGGATTTGGTCGCGGTGGGCGTCCCAGCTTTGGATCCTGGGTAATGTACGGCCTGGGTTCTGAGAGCGATGATCTGCCGGGTTATGTGGTACTGCTCAGTGGACCTGCGGGGGGCGCTGGGTCCAGTCTGTGGTCCAGCGGTTTTCTTCCAAGCGTTTACCAGGGCATTCAATTCCGATCGACGGGTGACCCGGTGCTGTTTCTGTCTGCTCCCGAAAATCATCGTGGAGTAGTTCGCCGGCGCGAGCTTGACGCCCTGGCGCAGTTGAATCAACAGCATTTGGCTGCCGTGGGCGATCCAGAGATCATGACGCGCATCGAGCAGTATGAGATGGCTTTTCGCATGCAAGCCTCGGTGCCCGAGCTGATCCATATCGACGATGAGACCGAGGAAACGCTGAAACTGTATGGTGCCCAGCCGGGATCGGCCTCCTTTGCCAACAATTGTTTGCTTGCCCGCCGTCTGGTCGAACGCGGTGTGAGATTTATTGAACTCTACGATTCCGACTGGGATCACCACGGCGGTATCGAGTCGCGTCTGCCGCAGAAGTGCAAGGAGACCGACCAGCCCATCGCTGCACTGCTTACCGATTTAAAACGCCGGGGATTGTTGGAGGATACGCTGGTGGTATGGGGATCCGAATTCGGACGCACGCCACTACGCCAAGGAGGCAAGCCAAATGATGCGGGTTTATCTGGCCGCGATCATCACAAAGATGCGTTCAGTGTATGGTTGGCTGGGGGGGGAATTCGCGGCGGTGTGTGCCATGGCCGAACGGATGACTTTGGCATGGATATCATCCAAGATCCTGTGCATGTTCATGATTTGAATGCCACCCTGCTACATCTGCTCGGCCTGGACCACGAGCGATTGACCTATCGCTATCAAGGTCGGGAATTCCGACTCACCGATGTCCACGGAACGCTGGTCCGACCCATTCTCGATGAGTCTTCATGAACGAGAATCGCAGGCAGGAATTATTGACGATCTACCGCGACGGTTTGCTACGCGATACCTTGCCATTTTGGATACGGCACTGCGTAGACTGGCAATACGGTGGCTTCATGATGTCTCGCGACCGCGACGGCACGTTGGTCGACTCCGACAAGGGCGTGTGGCAACAAGCCCGATTTACATGGTTGCTGGGAGAGCTGGTCAACAGGGTTGAGGCCAGACAGGAATGGCTGGAGCTTGCCTTGCACGGGGCGCGCTTCTTGGACGAACACTGCTTTGATGCAAGCGATGGCCGCATGTGGTTTCACCTGACTCGCGATGGCCGTCCGATTCGCAAACGGCGATATGCGTTCACGGAGAGCTTTGCAGCCATTGCCTACGGTGAACTCTTTCAGGCAACGGGCGAGTCGCGGTTTTCCGAGCAGGCAGCCCGCTGCTTTCACGCCTTTGTCGATCACAACCTGCGCCCGCATGGCCCTGATTCGAAAACCACCGCCGTCCGACCCACGCGTGGCCTTGCCTTTCCGATGATCACCCTGGTCACGGCCCAGGAACTTCGAGATTCGATTGCCTTGCCAGAGGCCGACGAGTGGATTGATCGCAGTATCGACACGATTCGCCGCTATCATGTTAAACCTGAAATACATAGTGTTATGGAAACGGTAGGACTCGACGGGCAGATCCTCGATCATTTTGATGGACGCACCCTGAATCCGGGCCATGCCATCGAAGGCGCCTGGTTTATCATGCGCGAAGGCCAGCGGCGTCATGACGCCGCTTTGGTCGAACTGGGCTGTCGCATGTTGGATTGGAGTTGGGTTCGAGGCTGGGACCAACAATATGGCGGTCTGCTGTACTTTGTTGATCTCAAGGGATTGCCGGTTCAGGAATACTGGCATGATATGAAATTTTGGTGGCCGCATAACGAGGCGATCATTGCCACGTTAATGGCCTATCAGCTGACTGGCGATGAGAAATACGCCGGCTGGCACCAGCAGGTACACGACTGGGCTTACGCTCACTTTCCCGACCCGCAGCACGGTGAGTGGTTCGGCTACTTGCATCGCGATGGTCGCCTGAGCAGTACGCTCAAAGGCAATATGTGGAAGGGTCCCTTCCATTTACCCCGCATGCAGCTCGAATGCTGGAAGCTCTTGGAGTCCCGTTCGAATTAGGGACTACGAAGCAGTGAATTACTTTCGCAGTTTGCTGATTTTAGCCCTAGGAAGGAATGGCAATGCTCGATAACTTAGAGGCCGTCAGCGAGTTGGAAAGCCGACCACCCGCAGCGCTAAAGGTGCTGCGACATCGAATTGGGCCACACATCCCTTGATCAGGCTGTGTGATTATTAACTGCCGCGTTGGCTGCAAATGACGCCAAAGCGGGGCAGTTTCAGCAAGTTCCGTGGAAAGCTTGATTAGTTTTCAGCTTGGGTGTTATGCCCAGTTGCGCCTGCCAATGGCAGGGCACGTCGAACTTTGTAGTTCAGCATTCCGATTCTAGACGAACCCACTCATGCCAGTCGCAGGCTGCGGTCTGATCTGGCCAGTTATCCGTCTTCATGGCTTTGGTTTACCAGGGATTGGACCCTGCTAAATCGAGTCTAGTATTGGAAAAAAATGACTACTTCAATAGCTATCCTGTCTGAATCCCCGTCTGTCGATACGGCATCACCGTCTACCGATATCGCGTCTCCCCGTGCGGATGACGTGCTTTTTCGTGATTTAGCCCTGCGCGATGAAGTTCAATTGGCCGTGCAGATGTCGGGTTACATCACCCCTACGCCGGTCCAGGCGGAGATCATTCCGCTGATGCTCGAGGGCCGTGACCTGCTGGCTCAATCGCAAACGGGTACTGGCAAGACGGCAGCATTCGCGCTGCCGATTCTTTCACGACTGGATTTCGGTATCCGCGATCCGCAGGTACTGGTGTTGGCTCCAACCAGAGAGCTGGCAACACAAGTCGCCAAATCTTTCGAAACCTACGCCGCCTGCATGCCGCAATTTCGGGTTGCCGCCATCTATGGTGGCGCGGATTACGAGCCCCAGTTGCGATTGCTCAAACGGGGCGTCCAAGTCGTCGTGGGGACTCCCGGCAGGGTTATCGACCACATTCGCCGGGGCACGCTCAAACTGGACGGTATCAAATGCTTGGTGCTCGATGAAGGCGATGAGATGCTCAACATGGGCTTCATCGAGGATATCGAATATGTGCTGGCGCAGTCACCTCAGGAAAAACAAATTGCATTGTTTTCCGCCACCATGCCCGAGCCGATCAAACGCATCGCGGACCAGTATCTGCATGATCCAGCTCGCGTGACCATTCGCCGCAAGACTCTGACGGCCGAATCGATCGAGCAAAAGTGCGTGTTTGTACACGAAGGTGACAAACGCGAGTTGTTGGCTCGCATGCTGGAGATCGAAGACACCGACGGCGTGATTGTATTTACCAAGACCAAAGATTCCACCATGCATGTAGCCGAGTACCTGTGCGGACTCGGCTTCTCGGCCGCTGCCTTGAATGGTGATCTGCCACAGGCTCGGCGTCAGCGAACCGTCGATCAGCTCAAGTCCGGACAATTGAATATCCTGGTGGCCACCGATGTGGCGGCCCGAGGCTTGGACGTCCAGCGCATCAGCCATGTATTTAATTTTGATTTACCGCACGACAGCGAATCCTATGTGCATCGCATTGGCCGCACCGGTCGGGCCGGCCGCAAGGGCGTCGCCGTCATTTTTCTCACACCTCCTCAACGAGGCAAATTGCGGTTAATCGAGCGAGCTACCAAGCAATCGATTGAAATCGTCGAGTTGCCGGGAGCACGTGAAATCAATCAGATGCGGATAGAGAGATTCAAGCAACAGATCGCCACCACCATTGCCAGTGAAGACTTGAAGCTGTACCAGAAAGTAATTTCTGAGGCGGTGGAGCAAAGTGGACAATCGATCGAAATGGTGGCCGCTGCCCTGGCCCATCTCGCTCAAGGCGGTCGCCCGTTATTGATCAAAGACATGCCGCAGCGAAACCTGCGCGAGCCCTTCAACGCCAATGGCCGAGGAGGACGTGGTGATCGCGGCGCACGCTACGAGCGAGATAACGATACTCGGCCGAAGCGCAGCCGCACCTCGCGGCCACCTGAGGCTGGCAAGCAGCGTTATCGAATTGAAGTTGGCAGCGTAGATGGCGTGCGCCCTGGAAATATCGTGGGTGCCATTGCCAATGAAGCTGGGATTAGTGGGTCTGATATTGGTCCGATCGACATCCACAGCAGCTTTAGTACCATCGACCTGCCTGCCAACCTGCCCGCTAACGCCCTGGCCCTGCTGAAGAAAACCTGGGTTTCGGGCAAACAACTGGGAATTCGACCATTTACCCATCGTCCCTCGTCGGCTGAGCGCACTTCGGAGCCGCGTGGGGATCGCGAGTTCCGTCAGCCCAAATCGAGTAGCGGTAAAGCCAAGGCGATTGCCCGCAATTCGGCTGCTCCCAAGTCCAGCGGCAGAAGCGGTCCCAAGCCTATCGGTCCACGGGCCAAACGCCGCGCAAGAAATCATAGGCAATCGACTGACTCAAGCACTCTTCGGGCATGGGGGCCAGTGGCGTTAACCAGGGCGCTGCGGGCGCCGTCGGAGTGCTGTTCGAAACGGATTTGCAAGTGGTCATCGGGCAGCGCAGTCGGAAACTTGTCTGCCCATTCGATGAGCGTTATTGCTGATTGTTCGAACAGTTCATCGATACCTAGATCCCAAACCTGGTCGAGCGATTCGAGGCGATAGAAATCGATGTGGTAGACCATTCGCTGGCCCAGGTAGCGCTGCAGCAAGACATAAGTTGGACTGGTGATATCCTCGCTTGCTATCCCCAACGCGCTACAGAAAAATCTCGCCCACTGGGTTTTGCCAGCGCCCAAATTGCCCGTTAGGGCGATGGTTAGAGGTAACTGTGGGGGCGCTGCCACGACCGCTGCGGCCACGCTGCCGGCGAATTGCTGGGTGGCTGCCAGCGTAGGTAGTTGTAATTGCATGATATCTATCTCAGTCTGCTGGTCCACTTGCGTTGTCTAGTTCCCTGGGCGCCATCGAATGGCGAGGCTGGGTGTTGAGCCAGAACAGGTTTGCGGCTTGCTCTATTCCGGATTTACCGAGAAACTCGCGGCTGCGACGACGGCCGGAAAAGCGCTGGGCAGTCCCCAGCACGACTGCTCGAACCGTAAATTCCGAATCCACGCGGCGGGCGATATCTCTGGCTACTCCCAGTTCGAATCTGGCCTGCGGATAGATGGGTGTTCCCAGTGCAGCCAGCGACCACTGTCCGAGAGGCACGCGGAGCCATAACAGGCTTTCATCGCGTTCGACCAACGGTTGCAGGTCGGCAGGCAATTTGTGGATGGCTGCCTGGGCTACATACAACTCGATGCGACTGCTATGAGGTGCATACAAGGCCCAGCTCGGCCAATGATCCCAGAATCCGAAGCGCTCGAGCAGTGGCAAGGCCATGGCCAACCCGACGACCAGAGAGACCCAGCCTGGTTGAAAGGGCATGCGTGCCGTTTGCGGCTGCCGCACACGCGGGGCAACGAACAGCAGCCAGGCCTGCACGGCAAACTGCAGATTCCACAGCACGACACCCCACGAGTGTCTTAGCCCTAGCCCGAAGATCAGCATCAGCAGCGCGTGAAAAAGACAGGCGATGCCGCCAGCCCAAGCTCGCCAGCCTGGGCTGTCTTTCAGGGTGCCGATGCACAATGCCAGCGCCAGCAGCAATTCGGCCAGGGGTAGCATGGCCACGGCCAGCAAGCGACTGCTGGCTGACCAATGTCCAATATCCATGCCCAAGGGACCTGTTACGGCGGCGAGGAACTGCTGTCCAACCGTATGCAAGAATTCGTAGTCCCATTTACCGAGCGCCGAGTAGCAATAGACACTGATCACCAAATAGCGCAGCAGCTGAAGTTGGCGCCAGCCATTGGCCAGGGTGAACACCACTGCGAAGAGTAGCAACTGGTAGAACCAGGGCTGTAAGCGGTGCTGATTGAGCGCGACCAGCCCACAGCCGCAAACGCAAATAACCGCGCATTGCACGCGTACCCAGCCGAGGCTGTCCAGGCGACGGATGGGGGCCAACATGCCAAGCAACGCCAGGCACAAGCCGCCCAGCAAGCATGCATCGACCACCGCAGGCAGGCCACACAGATTCTGTGCAAAGGGAATGCTTGGGAATTCACTCGTCGTCGGTCTTAGCCACAGTCCATGGGTAGCCAGCATCAGCAACAGGGCCGAGCAGGCTGTCCACCGCCGCAGCCTGCGAATTGCTTGAGCGGCTGGGGATGAATCGTCATTGAGTGGGGAACTTGGCATGTTTTCCATAAGTAGCCTATGATACTAGCCAGACCGCTCCGGATCACAATCATGGTAGCAGCGAGCACTGACCCTGGCATGACACATATCGTCGACAACTTAATCGAGGTGGAGAACCCTGCCTGTAACGGCTGGCAGGATCGCTTGCTGCGCAGCTGGTGGATGGTCCGACAGTCCCTTGCGGAACAACAACAAGCAGGGCATTGGACCGGCCGACTTTCCACTTCTTCGCTGTCCACCGCCACCGCCATTAGCGCGTTGGTCATGTTGCGCAACACAGCCCTCGTCCTCCGGCTCAGGACCGGTTGATAGAAGCAGCCATTCTCGACGGTTGTCAGTGGTTGGCTGCGCACCAGAATCCGGATGGAGGCTTCGGCGATACCGACCGCAGCTATTCGAACATCGCCACTAGCTATTTGGTAGTAGCTGCTTGGAGACTGGCCGCCCAGCAGCATCCACAGCTGGCGGAGCAGTTACAGGCCCAGCAGGCGAGGGCCGAGGTTTATGTTGACACTCACGGTGGCTGGCAAGGGCTGCGGCAACGCTACGGCACCGACAAGACTTTTGTGGTACCCATCCTCAGTAACTGCGCTATGGCTGGAATGGTTGCTTGGAGTCAGGTGCCTGCCCTGCCTTTCGAAGCGGCCTGGTTGCCCCAAGATTTTTACCGTTTGGCTAGAATGCCCGTGGTCAGTTACGCCATACCAGCTCTGGTGGCCATTGGACAATCGCGATTCCACAAATGCCCGCCGAGGAATCCACTTGGTCCGCACGCATCCGCGCCAGTGCGCTTCAGCCCACACTGGGCGTCTTGCGCAAGATGCAACCCACCAGCGGCGGCTATTTAGAAGCCGTTCCTCTCACAAGTTTTGTGCTGATGAACCTGGCCGCGGTTGGCAATGGTGATTTACCCGTTGCTCAGGACTGCTTGCGCTTTATCCTCGAATCGCGGCTGGATGATGGCAGTTGGCCCATTGACACCAATCTGGCGACTTGGACCACCAGTCTAACGATCGGCTGCTCTGGCCAGTGTTTCCGAGCGGAAGCTGGCGGTCGCGGTAGGTCCCCCGTCGAACGCGCCAGCGGGGTATGGCAGGACAGCGGCCAATACCCAGCCTGGTAACGGCGGAAACAGTGCGTTGGCTCTTGAGTTGCCAGCACACACAGCGGCATCCCTTTACCGGCGCGACGCCAGGGGGCTGGGGCTGGACGAATCTGAGTGGAGCGGTTCCCGACGCCGACGACACGCCCGCGGCGCTTCTGGCACTCCAGCGCCTCAGACGCTGAGCCACCCGCAGCTGCAGCGACTACAGGGGCACGTGTTGCATGCGGTCGCCGCTGGCCTGCGCTGGCTGGTCGCTTTGCAGAATCGGGATGGCGGTTGGCCCACTTTTTGTCGCGGCTGGGGTAAATTGCCTTTTGACCGCAGCGGCACCGACCTGACGGCACATGCGCTGAGGGCCATGCACGCTTGGGTACCACAGTGGGAGCGATTGCACCAGGCGAACGCTGCTGTTCCCAAATTGCGGCAGTTGCAAGCCGCAAAACGTCGTGGCCTGCGATTCCTGGCCCGCAGCCAGCGCGAGGATGGAAGCTGGATTCCGCTGTGGTTTGGAAATCAGGATCGTGCCCAGGAGGACAACCCGGTGTACGGAACGGGCAAAGTGCTGTTGGCTTATGCGGCGCTGGGGTACCAATCCAGCCCGCAAGCGATGCGCGGCCATGCGCAGGCTGCGGCGCCTGCAGAATGCGGATGGAGGCTGGGGGGGGGGCGTCGGTCATGGCTATCCCACGCAGAATTCCAACCTGCAAATCTCGGCTCTCGGCTCCCACCCAAGTAGGGCTGCTGGACCAAGGGCAGTCGACTAAGCACCCCGAAAAGATGGAGATTTGCAGTTCTGTGGAGGAAACTTCCATCGCCTTGGAGGGGTTGATTCAGTGTGGTGGTGACCCGGCTACCGATGCAACTATAATGCGAGGGCTCGCTTGGCTGGCTGATAAAGTAGAACAGGGAGCCACGCGGTATCCGACTCCCATTGGCTTCTACTTTGCAAAGCTCTGGTACTACGAACAGCTCTATCCTTCCATTTACAGCCTGAGTGCCCTCGGTGCAGCCCTTGGTCGAATTGGCCAAAGCTCGCTGAAATCCAAAGACGCAGCACCAAGCTGCCAGCCTAAATTCAAACCACAGGAGTGGTAGATTGTCTTCAGCCTCAACTGGTGCAGTAAATTCTCAGAATCTAGCTCTATCCCCTGGGGAGGCGGCCCGCGCTGCGCCCTCGCGCGAGCCACGCAAGACCAGCCGCCGCAAGACGAGCCATCTGAAGGTTGTGCCTGAAACGCGGGCACTGCGCGATCAACTCAAACTGCAGTGCGATGAGGTAGCCGCTCGTTTGGATCGCACGCGACCACTGACCAAAGATGAAATGGAATCGGTGGCTCGCCAGTTGCTGGAGCGTGAGGGACATCCGGAGGGCTATTTGGGTTGGATGATGGTCATGCTGAGCAGCGCGTTTTATCGCGATCAGGTGGCTGCTACCGATCCCAGTCGGCGCCTGTTCTTGCTGCCGCATTGCCTGAAGCATGCCGAAGGTTGCCCTGCAGACTACGACGAATTCGGCATGAACTGCAAGCAGTGTGGCGCTTGCAGCATTGCCGATTTTCGGACCGTTGCCGAAGAGATGGGCTACAAAGTACTGGTGGCCGAAGGTTCAGCCCGTCGTGCTGAAGATCATTGTCAGCGGCTACGTGGACGCGATCGTTGGCGTCGCCTGCTTGAATGTACTGGAAAAGGCCATCGACAAGATCCTGCTGGCTGGCATTCCCTGCATGGCCGTGCCGCTGCTGTCGAGCGATTGCCGCAACACGAGCGTCGATGAAGAGTGGGTGCAGCGACATGATCCTGACGCGTCAAGAAACGCCGGCGGAGCAGACGCGAAGCTACGTGCATTTGCTTGCGGGCAGCCAATGATCTGTTTCAGGCAGAGACCTTCGAACGCCTGGCCCCGCGTGACCCGTGCTAGTCAGAGCTCTGGATCGAATCGACGGCCGATCCGCTGCAGGGCACGGATCCCATCGCGGCCACCGAAGCGTTGGCCTTGGATTTTGTGCGCCGCGGCGGCAAGTACTCACGGCCCTTCATGACCCTGGCGACCTACGATGCTCTGAGCGGCGGAGAGGCACGCTCGAGCAACGGAGCGGAAGCCATTGCCGAGTACTCCGATTCCATACTGCGGGCGGCCATGAGCATTGAGATGTTCCACAAGGCCAGCCTGGTGCACGACGACATCGAAGACGACGATGGTTTTCGCTATGGCCAGCCGACCTGCACCGCCGCTTCGGATTGCCAACCGCGATCAATGTGGGCGATTATCTGATTGGCCTCGGTTACCGCATGGTCAGTCGTGGATGCGGCCGAGCTGGGTGCCGCAGGCGGCCGCGGATATTCTGGATTGCCTGGCCGGTGCCCATACGCGTTTGGCGGAAGGGCAGGGAGCAGAACTGCTGTGGCGCGACGCCAGCGATAAACGCCTTTACCCCGTTGGATGCACTGAAGGTCTACGCCCTCAAGACGGCCCCGCCTTTGAGGCCGCTCTGTTCACCGGCGCTCGTCTGGCTGGCGATACCAACGCACTTGGCAGGAACCGATCCGAGCCTTTGCCCGAAATATTGGAGTTGCCTTTCAGATCTTGAATGACCTGTCCGACTGGGAGGGCGACGACCACAACAAATTGCACGCCGGAGGCGACGTCCTGGGCGGACGACCGACGCTGCTGTGGGCCTTGGCTCTGTCGAGCCTACCTCCGGCCGAACGAAGCCAGTTGCTTGGCCTGACGGCTCCCGATTGCGAATTGCCGCCGGCCGACAGGATCCGTCGTGTCGAACGGGTATTACCGACAGGCCAAGGTATTCGAACAAGCGCAGCGGCTGGTCGAAAAGCACGAGCAACGGGCCCTCGAAGCGGCCGCCCAAATTCCATCCGAGGCCATGCAGCGTCTGCTGCTTTATCTGGTCGACACCGTGCTGGAACGCAATTCGCCCAGCGAGCCAACCGTGGTTCCAATAACCTACTCATCACCGTCGGCAAGGCCTTGCCCATTGCCGCCAAGTAGCCATCGCCCACGGAGGCCCAATGTGAGCGACGGTATTATTCCACGATCCTGCATCCGGGGAAACCTAAACGTGACTGAGGCAACTCCGCCAGCATCTGAGCTCGACGACCTGATTTCACTGTTTTACCGAGCCACCCCTACTCGGGACATTCAGCGAACAGCCAGCCGCAGATTGCCCGGAGAATCTATCGGACAGTTGTTGGGGCATGAGGACCATATGACGGTGACGGTAGAGCGCCGCCATGGTTGCCAGGTAGATGTCCAAGTCTTAGAAAGCAAATCCACTCCCACGCACTACCTGCGCAAGATCGTGTTGCGAAGGAAAAGCGACCGGCGCGTAGTGCAATACGGGATCGTGCGGCTGGCTCTGGACACGCTGCAGCCCGCCGTCCGCGAGGAAATTCTTGAGCAGAAGATCCCTTTAGGACGCGTGCTCATCGAACATGATGTCATGCGGCATGTACAGCTCAATGCACTGTGGGAAGTTAAAGCGGGAGAGGAGTTGTGTCACCTGTTCCAGGTCGAGCCCGGGCACTTGACCTATGGCCGCACAGCCTTGATTTACTGCAACGGTGAGCCAGCCGTTGAACTCTTAGAGATTGTCGCCCCTGAAGATAGTTTTTAGTGTCTCACTGTTCATTTGATCTTCGCCTTAGCGACTAGTGCTTCGTCCAACTTTAATTTTAGGGTTGTGGGTGTTTCACCCTCCAGCGCGCATCAGTTGCTACAGCGGGTTGTTTTGATTCGCGGGAGGGTCGTCGGCGAGCCCCAGCGAGCTGGCGGGGAGGGCGAAATGCTCAGTGTTTTCCCTCCCCGATGACTCGCCAGGGCTCGCATCGACCCTCCCACGAAATAGTCTGCCAGCTGTAGAAGCCCAACTGCGTGGGAGGGTGAATTGCGAAGCACTTCACCCTAAAATTAAATGTGGACGAAGCACTAGTCCCTAAATAAGTATATGCCGGATGGTTTTTGCGTTGATTTGGCCGGCGCAGCGTGAGCGGCCGGGCTAGCCGGTGTGAATTTTTGGCGGTTTGTTTCTGGCATGATTCTCCTGGAGCCCCACGGGCGTTTGGCGCTGGCGACGGTACCGAGACCTACTTACCTCGGCTTCACGGCGTGACGGTCACTCCAGCGCAAATTTCAGCCAGCGATTGAATACATGCAGTGATTCATTCCAGCTAAGTAGGCGTACGGTCAAGCGTCGTCCGCTGCGAATAATCTGCGCAGGCAGCCGCACGAACTGCTCGACGAATCGTTTGAACTCCATCCGAATGACGTGACGCCGCTCACGCTGCTGCTTTTCCCGCCAACGTCCTTCGACGGGAACGCTAAGACCGATCCAAGCCTTTAAACTCCAGCTCAGGGCGGTCATCACCATGAAAGCCCAATTGGATTCCAGGTTGTCGACCGGCGCGTGCAACGCGCGGCACTGATTCAACTGCGCTAGAACATTTTCTTGTTCGCAACGAGCATTGCTCGCGTAGACAACTTCACTCGTTGAAAGCTGTTTCTTCGATTCGTTCGTGAGGTAGAAGAAGTAGACGTAGTCATCGAATAATCGGCCTTGCTTGGTAACTTCCAGTTCTTTGCACACGATTACCAGACGGTACGTTTGATCGCAATCAGCTGGGCTATACGCAACTTCGGTGACCCATTCAGCGGAAAGGCGTTTATTCTCATAACCGCGCTCGGCCACAATTTGCTCTTTCACGTTTTCGGGACGCGCGCGATCGGGAGTTCGGGCATCATATTTGGGGGGACGACGTAATTGTTGCCAGTCTTCGATTGCCACTTTTTCCGCAATATTTACCAGTCCTGCGTAGGCTTTCATGCCGAACACAAACTTCACACCTGCCTCGCTCCACCGGTCCAGATGAATGGTCTGTGTGAAGGCCGTGTCGCCTCGTAATACAATTCGACGAAAGCCGGCTTTGCGGCAAAGATCAATCGCACGATCCGCCTCACTGGCGGCGCCTTCCTGACTGGGACGGTTGCCGCTGCGGTTGACGATTCGTAGCACTTCGCCAGTCTCCGCTAGTGTCAGCACCAATGGATGATAGCCCCAGATGCCTTTGTAGCTGATATCCATCCCAGCCTTGCACTGACCAGTGGTTTCGACCATGGTGCCATCCATCTCAATCGTGGCTTGCTCAAAGAAGCTGTCGTCTTGTTGCCGCCAAACATCCATGCGAACTTCGTCAAACGCGTCCTGTAAGCGGTTGATATTGTAGGGTGTGAAGCGTCTGCAAAAGTCGCCCGCAGTCGTTGGATCGGGGATGCGCCAGCGCCGATAGAGTCCAGGAATAACTCGTCATTGCGTCGTGTCTCGATATCCTGCAAGCAAGTTCCGCCGCACAGTGCGTTGTATGCCAAATTCAAAACGTGATCCGACTCGTGATAAGGCATATGCTTCTTGAACAAATGAAGTTTCTGATCAATACGTTCGGGGAGTTTGAGCTTCCGCGCGAAGGCATGCACAGCCGCTAGGCCGCCGTAGGCTGTCCCGCCTGCTTTTTGTGCAAGTTCATAGCGAGTATTACCGCCCGAAATCATTGGTTCACCACGATCGTATCCGGCTGATTCGTCGAGACGTCGTTGGATGCGTCGTTTGCGTTGTCGAATTAATTGTGCTTTAATTATCTTCACTCGAAATCTCCATCGTAGGTAACGAGCTATTAGTTGGGCCGTCCCAAACAGACCAACAAATAGCAGGGCATTTCGAGTTTTTTTATGTGCAAATCCCGTGCCAACAACCCGGCATATACTTATTTAGGGACTAGTGCTTTGTCACAGCTTAATTTTAGGATTAGCCGTTTTGGCGTTAGCCACGGTTGCGTCTGCAGAAACCGGGGCTAACGCCCATCGGCTGATTTGAAAAACCCTAATTCTTAAGTTGGACAAGTCCGATTACCTCGAATCTCCCAGCGGATTTGGCAGGTTGCCCGTAGGCGGGTAAGATTGGGCTTTGTCTCAAAGCCTTTCTGGACGAAGAAAGAGGAAACGATCATGAGTTGCGTGCATTTGAAAAAACTCTATGAACTCTGCTCCGCCGAGCAACTGAAAATCAGCGGTGCCGACTTGGTGCGTTTCGTGTGCACGCAGTGCGGGGAACAGGAGGTCTGCCCCACGCGACTGATGGATATGAGCGAAACCGCCCCAGATACGGAACCGCCGTCGAAGGGTGTCGGTGCACCGGCGGCCCAGGCCCCCCAGAGGAACGCCCTTCCTGAACTGCAACCTCTCGCTCCACCATGCAAGGAATTCCGATGAAACCCAGCCTTCCCTGGATTCTAGCTGGCTTGATCTCTGTGCTTGCCCATGCCCAGGGAGTTTACGCTCAGGCCATTACCGCTCCACCAGCAGAGTTGGGACTGGACCCCTTCTACACCAAATATGTCAGCACAGGGTTATCCGATTGTGGCTTGCGAAAAGGTGGACGATTATGCCCTCAGGGAGGCCGCTTACCTGGTGAATATGATGCTGGGCGAGCGGCCGGATGTGCGCCAGGCAATGATTGATAGTGGCTCGCGAATGGTGGTCATGGCCTATGACCAATTTACCACCGACATTCCTGAACAGCGTAAAATGCAACCCAAGGACTTTTGGGATGCCAGGGCACGTGGGCTGGGGGGATCCGAGACAGACCCTCTATGCTCCTGTGGGGAAGAAAACCTGCTGGGCTTTGACGGCGATCCCTACGCGAGCGAGAACCTGCTCATCCACGAGTTCGCGCACAACATGCACTTGCGTGGCTTGATTCGCGTCGATCCCAGTTTTAATGATCGGTTAAAGAGCAGCTACGAAAGCGCGATCGAGCGCGGTTTGTGGAAGGGAAAGTACGCGTTCCGTCAATTACATGGAGTACTTCGCCGAAGGTGTGCAGTCTTGGTTCAACGACAATCGCGAGCCAGACCACGATCACAATCATGTCAACACGCGACAAGAATTGATTGATTATGACTCTGGACTAGCAGCGGTGTGCAGAGAAGTGTTCGGCGACCAGGAACGAAGTTACAGCAAACCCGTCAATCGACTGAGCGGGCACTTGGAGGGCTACGATCCCTCGAAATCGCCGAAAATTCGTGTGGCCGGAGCGGCTGCTGAAAACCAAACAGGGGATTTCTCAGCCAGGTCAAGGAACAGGGCGACGATCGGCGACAGCGCATCATAAATGACGGATT
>CAVPPY010000091.1:0-12677 GCA_963707245.1 Pirellulaceae bacterium | reverse complement strand
TGGTGTAGGTGAGTCTGCCATTCGAACGATCACGCGACCGCTAATGCCTCCGGCCTTGATTCGCTCAACGTAAGCCGGCAAGTCTTCCAGGGTGGTTTCGACTAGATAATCTTCCAGTGTGTTTGGCTTCCAGTCGCCTGCCAGCAGATCCCAGATTCGCAGTCGCTGCTCGCGTGGGCAATCGGCAGAGGCAATGCCGCAAAGTGTAATGCCGCGCAGCAAGAAGGGATAAACGGTCATCGCTAGTTCGTCGCCAGCCACCAAACCGCAGCAAGTAACGCAGCCTCCGTAGTGTGTTGCGCGTAGCAAGCTATTCAAGTAGCGGCCACCGACGGTATCGACGCCGCCTGCCCAGCGGGCGGATAGCATGGGACGATTGGAATCCTCCAGTATGCTCTCACGATCTACGACGCGCGTGGCTCCCAACTTGAGCAACGCCGCATGTTGCTCTGGTTTACCGGTAACGGCTACGGTCTGGTAGCCGAGTTTACTGAGAATCTGGATGGCAAGACTCGCCACGCCACCGCTGGCTCCCGTTACCAACAGTTCCCCCGCAGTGTGGCTGGATCTCGTTGCGACGCAGGGCCCACACGCACTGGGCGGCGGTGAAGCCAGCCGTACCCAAAACCATGGCTTCACGCAGCGTCAATCCGCTCGGCAATGGCACGAGCCATTCGGCTGGCACCCTAGCCACTTGCGACCAACCACCCCAATGTCCTTGGCCAAAATCGTAGCCCGTGACCAGCACCGTATCCCCTGGCTGGAAGTATGCAGACTGACTGTCCAAGACGGTCCCTGCGGCGTCAATTCCGGGAATATGCGGAAAGTGTCTAACGACGCCCGGGTGTCCCGCACAGGCCAAGGCGTCCTTGTAGTTCAGCGACGAGTACTCGATGGCGAGCGTCACCTCACCTTGCGGTAACCTCTCCATTGGCAATGTGCTAATATGTGTCGTGGCTTGGCCATCGAGTTTATCGACGATCAAGCATTGGAATTCCCGGTAGATCATAGTGTGTTCTCATGCTTGAAAATGAAGTGTTTCGATCGCACTCTGCCAGCGTTCATCGCGCATCGATGTCGTTCGCACAGTTTGGGCTGTTTGAAATGTTCTTCGTCACTACCCGGTGCGCTGTCTTGATTGGCGTGTACATTTACATCAGTCCCGTGATTGTGTTTGCGGTGGATGGCTGGTGAGCATTGGCGTACTGCATGTCCTACGGCCACAGAACATGCTGATGGGCGGCTTGCTGGGTTTTGCCAAGCCGGTAGTGTGGCAGCATTCATCCTGTGGACGCTAGAATTTGATCGTAACGCAATTCCCATTGCGGTCCTATTTCCTACACAGGATATTTCTACGGGGCCTGCAAAGCGGAATTGCGCGATGATTGTATTTAGAATTGCGAAAGAATAACTTCGTTCAATCTTTAACCCATCAGCCAACGGCGATGATGCACCCTGGCTCGCCTACGGTTAATTTCTCGCAGGCTCCCACCACTAAATCACAAGCCCCTAACTACGCCAACGCCTATGCGTTTAACTCCTTACTCCTTACTCCTTACTCCTTACCCCTATGCCCGTCGCCGTGATCACTGGAAGCTCTTCTGGCATAGGTCGCCAGACGGCCCTTGAGTTCGCCGGTTTGGGTTATGCCGTCGTGCTGCATGCGCGTCACAACCTTCGTGGTTTGCAGCACGTGGCTGAAGCTGCGGAGTTGGGCGTGGCGGATGTACGGTGCATCACCGCGGACATTAGTAAACCAGAGGCGTGCAGCGATCTGGTATCGACCGCATTCGCCTGGCAGGGAGCGGTTGATGTGTGGGTCAATAACGCCGGCGTCGACGTATTGACCAACCACGCCCGTCGGTTGAGCTTTGACGAAAAACTCCAGCAATTGCTGGTGACCGACGTGTCGGGCACGATCCGCTTGAGTCGCGACGTTGTGGGGCGTATGCAGGATACGCAGCAAACAGATGCTGCGGCCCAACCGACGATCATCAACATGGGTTGGGATCAGGCCTGGCTCGGAATGGAAGGCGAATCCAGGGCAACTGTTCTGCACCTGCAAGGCGGCGGTGATGGCATTCAGTCAGGCGTTGGGGATGAGCTGTGGACCGCATATGCGCGTGAACTGTGTGGCACCAGGATGGATCAAAACGGCCTGGGGTGAACAGGCTGCCAGCGAGTATTGGGAGCGGCGAGCACGCGAGGAATGCACCTTGGGGCGTTGGGGAAATCCGCTGGATGTCGCCCGAGCGATCGTGTGGTTGGCGGGTCCGGCTTCGGAATTCGTCAACGGACAGATCATTTCAGTCAACGGTGGCCGACGTTTTTGGGCTGATCCCCGTTAAACGCGCTTAAATCCCGGTAGCCGGAGTCGCCAGACTTCGGGGAATGACCAAGAGATCCGAATTCTGGCGAATCCGGCTACGGGAAATCTGATAGAACCGAATTCTGGCGACTTGGTCCAATTGCTGCGCGAAATCTGAAGAACCGAAGGCTCGCGAATCCGTGCGTAGGCGGGAATTGCCGAATTTCCAATTGTCTTTGTTAAGAACCGAATTCTGGCGAATCCGGCTCCCCCAAATCTGAGAGAACCGAATTCTGGCGAGAATCCGCTCACTGCGGGGGAAATATTACTCGCGACGCAGCGAGAAGGACATGTAATGCAGGCCGGTCTCTTCTTCTACCAGAAAGCCACCGCCGGGAGCCAAGTACTTGGCAATCACCGAGAACGGCGGCAGCTCGTGCTTGTCCAAGGTGGTTAGCAGGGCTTTGAAGAAGCCGTTGTTATCGGAGACTTGCTGCAGCCGCTCGCGATTCTTGGGGTCGCGTGCCAACTCGTAGAACAGCTGCAGCGACTCTTCAGGCCGGGCAAAGGAGATGGCCGAGCACTCCTTGTCCTGCAGTTGCGCAGTGATGCGGTCGGAGATCATCTGATAGTCGAGCGACTCTTTCAGAGCGCCGGTCGTTCCGTTCAGTACATCGGCAATTTGTCGCATCATGTATTCGCTATCGGCCAGGACGACGTAGTCATCGATCATCGTCACGCAGATCTCTGGCTGACGAATCGGAGCATCGATTTCGCGTTGGCCGCGACCGGGTTCAAACACCTGCACTTGCAATTTGCCGAACGTCTTATCCATGACCTCGGTGCGACTTTCCACTTGCGCCATCAACTTCGGCAACACATTAGTTTTAAATGCCTCAGGATTCTTGAGGCGCAGGGCATAGACGTTGGAACCACTGTTGACTCGGACCGGCCGTACGAATCCTTGCATCACCGTGATGCGGCCTTCCAGGTTGTCCAGGATGTCTTTGCGGACGTCGAGGTCCAGGCCTTGTTCGCGTTTTCAAAGACCTGGGTCTCCAAGGCATCCTCGCCGCGGAATTGATTGAACAGGTGTTCGATTCCGTGAGCGTGGAAGCCAGATCCCAATTGATCGTGGAGTAGGAAGCCACCGAATCGGGTACCCAATCCTCGGGCGAGGTCGAACCCGATTTCGGCCGCACCAGGCTCAGCACCGCCCGCCGCGGACTGTTGAGCAACAAGTGAAAATGGCTGATCGAGTCAAAATCCGGCGGAGCAACGATCCAACTGCCGCCTACAGCCTCGATGCCGTCGATGCCCAGGGCGGGCAACATGGCCAGGACCATGGTCGTCCCGGCGTTCCTCGGTACGAACTGCCGAGCAATCTCCATGGGGTCGGCAAAAAAGGACACATGGGGACGCTCACCTTCGGTACCCACGCAGCGCGGCATGATGGAGGTGAATTTGCGGTTGTCCGCCAGCGTCTTGCGGCTGCTGGCAGCCATAGCCAGCCAGACTTCGCCAGGTCTCGATGTAATCCGCGTCGGAGGTGGCGACGATGACACCATCGTCGATAAAGTAGGCAAACTGTTGGCGCTGGCGATCGGGTTTTGTAACGTGCAACGTCAGGCGATCGAGCGTCTTTTCCTCGTGCTCCATGCGGTCCGCGCCGGCATCTTCCACGCGCTGCAGTAGGACTTGAACGCTGGAGATCTCCTGCCCGCGTCCAACAAGATGGCGACGGCCGGTCGTCCGGACTGCCTTTCGCCGTCTTCATCCTCCTTGTTCTGCGCAGACCGCGGTCCGGCGGCAAGAGGGCGATGGCCATTTCGCCGCTGGGAATCGACAGCAGTTCATCCAGGTTCAATCCGATGGCTTCTTCCATTTGCTGCGTGTTGCGTACCAAGCGAGCCGTAAAACTCGGAGAAGATCGGCTTCAGCTGATCATCGTTGCCGAGTTTGCCCAGCGTGCTACGATCCAGTCCTGCCTTGAGCTGACTGACGTCATCGACCCGCACGTAGGCCAGTGTGTTCTCTGGAAACAGTCGCGGTGCTGTCAACGTGTGGCGATCTCCCCTCCTGGGCCTGCCCTGGACACGACGAGAAGACTACATGACAGGGAGAGCAGGAGGGTCAGGTGCGGGAGGTTGGCATAAAATTCTCGGGTTAACTGTGGCTGAAAACTTGTGTATATCAATTCGCCAGCTTGCTGCAGGTCGGCTGCCGTCCAGGGCCACCAAGCCGACGCAGAATGCGTTACATTAAGGAACATCGGAAAAAAACTTCGGCAAACCCTTAGTAGCCATCATCGCTCCGCGTGATGATCTGCCAGGAAAATAGCGAAGCTATTTTTCCGCAGTTCCTGAAAGCGGAGTAAGATGGACATGCTGCGACACGCCTTTACGGAATAGGCAGAGCAATCATGCAAGTTTTCCGAGCCGCGCAATCTCCCCGGTCTCGGAAATGCTGTCGAGCATTGCGTTGGATTGCCGAATTGCGCATGATGCAATTCCATATGAGATTCGACAGATTCGTTGGAATATTAGCAACAAACCGATTTTTGGCAGCGAAACAGGCTGCCAACGTGCGGGTTTACAGATAACCCACAGAGAGTAAAAAAATTCGGGAGGATTCCAGCTGTGCGCATATTCTACGCAACTCTTATTGCCGGCCTCTTGACCGGCAACGCCTCGGGTCAATCGTCGCTTTTTGAACAATCCGCGGCCAGCACTGGGGCGACACCTTCGGCTGGCATAGCCGAGGGAACGAGTAGTCCATTTGGGACAAGCAGCCCATTTGGGACCATGGCTCTGACCCTTCCTTTGGGGCGAGCAGTCTAGGGCCAACGCGGCAGCCTCGACGATTCTCGGGGGAAACCGGGCTTGGGCTGGGAGGCATTGGAGGGCTTGGTGGCCTGGGTGGCTTCGGAGGCTTTGGCGGTGGTTTTGGTGGAGGTTTTGGTCGGAATAACCAATTCAACAACAACAACCAAAATCAAAACAAGGTCCGAGCCACGGTCAAGGTTGGCTTTGATTATGCCGCACCCTCGCCGGCTCAGAAAACGATTCAAGTTAATTCTCGCCTAGCCCGCATTCCGCTGCCCGCAAAGTACTCTGGTGTGCAGATTGCAATGCAAGGGCGCACGGCGGTTATCGTCGGCCAAGTCGCCTCGGAGTCGGATGGAGAATTGATCGAGCGTCTGCTGTCTCTCGAGCCCGGCATCGATGCAGTGGAGAATGAACTCGTCTACAGTACGGCCCCCGAATTGGTGCCAGCCCCTGCGACGTTCGATTCTCGGGAAGTCGTTCCGCAGCCACCTCAGGCGCCCTACCCGCTCCCCAGTGCCCGCACCTCCAGTGCCCGTTCCTCCGATCCTTTCCACCAATCCGTTCCCTTAGGAACGGTGCCATCTACACAACTCAAAGGATCTTACCAACTCACCCCTCGGGGAGAGTGGCGACGGGGGCACACGCGAAACGGGTCGGCGAGACGAAGGGTTCTCCCAACACTCCGGGCGATACGCCGGCCCCTCCCATCCGCAAAGTCCCAATACCATCTGCGTTACCCGGTGGGGAGGGTGAGTTTGGTTTATTCAAGTAATGATTTATTGCGTCCTAGCGGGAGGCTATTCTCGCTGCGTCATTGCCTCTCCAAGAAAGCGGCGGGCTGAACGCCAGTGCGACGGCGAGTCCATTCGGGATCACTGGGCGGTGGCAGAGGGCTGACTTTCGGATAGCTGCGCGCATCGGCTCGGGGAGGCGGAGTTAGTCGTTGAACGTCGATACCCTTGGGATTGCTGCCGGGTGATATGGTGCGCTGCAGCCTGTCCAGTTGGTCCAACTGGTGCTCTGGAGACGCAGCGTCATTCTCGAGTCGGCCGGCTGATCCCCCTGTCGAGACACCAGTGCGAGCTTCGGGCTGAGGCGAGTTGTTGGCCGCTGCCGAAGTCAGCGTCGAGGTGTTATTGCCGCCGAGCACGAACGAGGCTTGGCGACGAGGTTTGGCGATACTCGCATTGGGCGGTACGTTGATCGTGGTGGTCCGCATGGTTTTGACGGGTTCCTCCAAGTTGTCCATGCCTGGGTTGGTGAGTGTCGATTTCTGCGTATAGGAAACGGTTTGCATGGGAGACCGGGGCTCGTCGTCGGCTTCCGTACTCTTGCCGGGCAGATTGACCTTGGCTGGCGCACCCTGGACGATCGTTCCGTCTTTGCCCTTGTAGGTTGGGATCAGCGTAATTTCTTGGCGCAGGCCATCGGTGTCATCCCAGGGAATCCAGACGCTGTACGAAGCTCCCATTTCGGAGGGGCTGAAGTGACTGGACATTTGCTCGGCGGTAAAGCCAAAGGTCTTGTCGGCAACGACTTGCTCGGATTCTCCCTTGCGCGAGTGCTTGATGTAACCATGCACCATCAATTCGCCGTCGACGGGAATCGCTTGAGATTTTTGGTTGTAGAAGTAGAGCCGCCCTCCAAACCCGCGGATGCAGGTCGTCCGGGGACCATGAGCACGTCGGGTGCCCAGATGGCAGCAACCGACTGGGGTTGCTGGTATTCCTTCTTCCACAGCTTGCTAATGGACCAAGGTTCGTCTTTCCTGGTGCTTTGATTCCAGTTGCTGCAGCCTGACAAGGCTGCTAGGGCAATCGCTACCAGAGTAGGATTCAGTCGATTCAACATGTTTTGATTCCTTTCGACGATCGCCTATCGGCGTTATCAGCATCCGCAACTTGGGTCGGGTACGAATGGCGCATACATGGATCGGCCAGTGGCATTCACGATGTCACCGGATGGTTGGCTTTCATGCAAGCTATCACGTAGTCGAGTCTCTCCGAGACTCACGCAGTTAAGCTATCACGTAGGGGACACAATTGAGTACCATTGGCTAGCCTCGACAAAAAAAATCAACGGCGAGTCTCTCCGAGACTCGCACAATCAAGGACCCCAGTTTGCAGTATCTGACTCCCTCTTTGCCGTTCATGCATTGGTTCATCGATAGGCGCCCTGCTGTGTCTGGCCGGAGCTAGACTGCCAGACTGCGCCGGTTGTGGATTTGCAAAGCTGACGGTGCGATAAGCAGAAGCTGGTTGTTGCTTATTGGCCGAGCTATCCAGTTGCGGTGCGGTGGCTGGCTCGCCGATCAAATTGTTGTCCTGCAACGGCTGTGGTTCGGTATTCTGCAATTGAAGTGTTTCGCCGAACTGCGATCGCAGCGGTTGAGTATTCAGCGGCGGATACTCACCATTTTCCGTTGGGTAATCACCCTCAATCAGCACCGGTGAGTACTGCCGGGACTGGCTAGTACCATAGGGACGCGTACGATCTTCGATGTAGGGGACTTGCATGTCGGGATAGATAACCGCCGACTTGGCCGGTCCCCATAATCCGTTGCCGCCTGAGAGTCCGACATCGCCGTGCATGTTAAGCACGTCAGCCAGACACCAACTCATGCGCGAGCTCTCCACCTGCTTGATTGTTTCATAATCCTCGTCAGTCTGGATAATGCGCGGGGTCATGACGACCAGCAATTCTTGACGTTGTTCGGTTTCCGTGTCGAAACGAAAGGCGGCACCAATCAAGGGTAGACTGCCTAGGAAGGGGATTTGAGACCGAGTGCTGCTGCGTGTTTTGGTAATCAAGCCAGCAAATACCACCGTTTGACCAGAGTAAGCGGAGACTGTCGTCAAGGCTTGGTTGGATTGAATGATTGGTGAAATAATCGGATCGCCATCTTGGCCGAAGCCGATGGGGACACCGACATCGAGATCCGGAATGCTCGAATTCTCAAGACGCACCTGCATTAGAATCAGTCCATCCTGGTTGACTCGCGGCAGAACATTCACCTGCAGGCCGACTTCGACATCCTCAGTCATGATCTGTTGCGGCGCGACGCCGGTGGCGGCGGAAATCCGGTGACGCGTGGTACCAGGGAGCCTACCAGGGTTTGGGCCTCCCGCGAATCGAGCGTGGTGATATGTGGTCGGCTGAGAACCTGCAAGCGGTTGGCTGTTTGCAAGGCTCGCACCAGTACGGATACCGCTTCGCTGGACGCGGAGAGCACCAGCCCGCCCTGTCCACTAGCATTGGCCCGCCCCACTCCGAAACTAGTCATCGCTTGGCCGGCTACATTTTGTGTTTGGCCAGGGCCGCCCGATGGCCCGAACAGAGGATTACCTGGACAGCAAGTGGAATGGAGGACTGAAGTAGCGTGCCAGCCGACGCGACGCCGCGGTCAAACAGCAAACCGTCTTGGATGCCCCATTCTGCCCCTAACTCAAAGTTGTCATCGAGCTAGATATTGGCAATCATGAACTGAATGGAGACCAGCGGAGGTCGGCGATCCAGCCTTTCGATCAACTCAACGGCGGTTTGGAAGTATTCAGGCGAGGCGCTCAGCAGGATGCTATTGGTGGTTGGTTCCGCCACCACGAACACTTGCCGAGCTACCAATTGCGAGGCTCAAGATCTGATTGATACCATTATTCAACTGTTGGTTGGCTTGCGTCTGTTGTTGGAAGTAAGTCGTCAGGGCGGCGGCTACTTCCTCGGCACTGGCATTTCTTAGCCAGATAACTTCCACCCGTCGTGAATCACGTACCGATTCATCCAAACGCAACAGCAGCACTTCAAATACTGCTAAATCGCTTGCACCGCCACTGACGATGATACTGTTCGTCCGTGCGTCAGCAGCGATGGTCAATTGCACCAGCGAACTTTCGCCACCGGTGGTCAGTGATGACTGGGTTAGGTTATTGAGGAAGGCATTGCCAGCCCCCTGCCCTGCGGTCACTGGCAGCCCAAACAGACTCTGCAGTGTCTGAGCCAGGCTGGTTGCATCGCCGTTCTCCAGTTGAAAGACCTTGATGCGGGCTTCGGCGCTGGGCAGTTGATCGAGTTGTTGGATCAGCTCTTGGATGAGCGACATGCTTTGCGTCGGTGCGCGAACCACCAGGGCATTGACCGATGGATCCGAGGTGATCACCACACCCGCGAGAATTCCCGATTCCACTTTGACACCGTTGACAATCGTCCCGTTGACAACGCGTTCGATGGTTAGCTTGCCGCTCGGTGGCGTGGCCGCTTGGGTGTCGACACCTTGGGCCTGTCCGGTAATCACTTCTTGAATGACGGCTGCCAGATCGTCAGAAAGCGTATTCTTCAAGCGGAAGACCCGCACTTCGTTGGTGGCTTCCGTGCCCTCGACATCGAGCTCGCCGATCAGCTTTTCGACTTCCACCATTTCCGCGGAGCTGCTTGGATGATCAAGGAATTCGTGCGGTAGTCGGCTAAGATCTTGACTCGTGTTCCCAGGGCCACGCGATTCTCTTCGGCGGAGCCAGGAGTCTCCACGAAGAATTCACGAATACGGGCTTCAACGTCCGTGGCTGACGCATTGATCAGGTGAATGACCTTCAATTGGTTCTGGTCATCGAGCGGCTGATCGATCTTGCTAACCAATTGCTTGACGGATTCGACGACTTCCTTGCGGCCGATCAACAGCAATGAGTTGGGTTGTCCCAAAGCGGTGATACTCACCGAACCCTGCCGCGGTTCGAAGATGTTCGCGTACAGATCGGTTACCAGCTCTGCGACAGCCTGCGCGTTGGCATGTTGCAGGGGGTAGACATCCACCTCGGGTTGCGTTTCCTTGGCCGAGGCCTTGATCTTCTCGATAACCTCAAGAACTCGCTGCACATCGCGTTTGCTGCCGCGGATAATTACCAGTCCAATGTCATCGACGAATTCTATTTGCACATCGCCAAACAAGCCGCTCTGGGCGGAGAGGTCATCCAGGGTTCCGATAGCCGATGCGGGTTCGTCACCGTCGATGGGTATCTGCGCCTCGGCTTGATCGGTGCCTGCGTCCTGAATGGTGGCGTTTACCAATTGGATAGCGCGTCGCACGCGGCGTGGTTCTGCGGGAGCCACAGGTACCACATGGGTCATGACGCTCGCGTCCGCCTGGCCCTGATCCAGGCTATACACCACTTGGGTCCAACCGACGACCGATGGTCCCGTGCCGAGGAGGGTGACTTGATTCAACCGGCGATCGACCTGCAGGACATCTTCGAAACCCGCAGCATTGGGCATTCTAAAGATGGCTAGTTCGCCATTCCGCTCGAGAGTAACGGTCAGCTGGGGGCCTGCCAGACGATGCAAGGCATCCTCCAGTTCACGCCAACTGAGATTGCGCAATGCGTAGGCCTGCTCGCGATCCGAGGCGACGCGCATGCCGCGATCGCCCGGCTGGATATTGTTCTGCTGCATAAAAGCCGTCACGGCCGCACCAATCTGTTGATGGATGGCCTCGGGAGCCAAGACCAGCAATTGCCCGGTCTTGGGGTCGGTAGTGACCTGCACATTCCCCTGATCGTGGTATTGGATCTGGAGTTGGGCTCCGATGCTCCCGATGTACTCCGAGGGCACGCTGTAGACTTGCAGTCGCCCCGTTGCCGGCGTCGTCGTCGGGCTATTGGCTACCGCTGTCTGCGGATAACTGGGAGGCGTTGGCAGAGTTGGTAATTGCGCGTTGGCTGTCGCGGCAAATAATGCACCCAGGATTCCACTGCCCAGGGCAGAGCGAACAAAGAGATGTTTGCCCAAGGAATTGTGGTTTGTGGCTTGCGGCATTGCGGACCTCTGTCAATCACATGTTGAGAGCAATAGGTAACCGGCGCGACGGGTACGCGCCGTATGACAGGTTTGTTCGGCACAATCGCTACAAAGCTTCCTAAAAAAGGGGCTAGGTAACGAACGTGTAATCAAATCCATCGCGCAACTCGACCTAGATCTCCTGAATCGCCACGCCATATGCTGCTTGCGGGCGGCGTGAAGCGCATGAGAGTGCTTGAAGCGGCTTTGAATAGGAAAAACAGCTCCAGTCGATATGGATAGCAGCTCGGCAAGCTGCTACATGAAGGGGTAGACGGCAGTCAGTGCGGTTGCGTTGCAGGCAATCGCCACGTCAACCATAGGTTTTTCCATGCAAGCCAAGTCTGCAGCCTCGCCGTGCGCAGCTGCCTCAGCGGATGGATTCCAGGAGACCAGACAGACAATGAACACGCATAGAACTCACAGGGCGATTGCCAGCGGACTGCTGGCATTGCTAGCACTGAGCTGTAGCACATGTTGGGCGGATCCACCGAGCATCTTTGGAATGTTTCGCAAGAAGCAACCCATTACGAACGATGCATTGGAATTGAAAGCCGAGCATGGACCTTGGATGATCCTGGCCACTACTTTTGCGGGCGAGGATGCGCACGATGACGCCACGGCGTTGGCCAACGAGATTCGCACGAGCATGCAACTTCCCTGTTACATCATGGAAAAAACCATTGGCAGCAATCAGCCGCTGGTGACGCGGGAGATCGAAAAGACAGATGAGTTTGGCAATCAGAAACGCTATCAACTGGAAATGAAGTATGCCAATGGCTCACCCACCAGGGCTTTTGCGGTTCTGGTCGGCGAATTCACCTCCACGGAGGATCCGCGGATAGCCGGGACGTTGGAGAGCTTGCGGGTCGCCCAGCCGGTATGCATGCAGGATGAGGGCAAGGATGATGCGAGCAAGGTTGATGATTCGAACTGGTTGGTGCAGAAATATCGTTCGGCCTTCTGGTCACGCACGGACCGCAACCATGAAAACGGGCCATTGGGTGCCGCTTTCGTGACGCGAAATCCAATGTTACCGGACGACTTCTTTCAAGCACCCCGCGTCGACAGTTTTGTGGAGTCTTTGAATCGTGAGAAGTTCATCAACTATTCCCTACTGGATTGCCCAGGCAGCTTTACCGTGCGGGTGGCCTCCTTTCGCGGCCAAGAGGCGACCGACTTTGGCAATGGAACGCAGGTCAGCAAATTGTCGGAGAAGCCCGACTCACTCGACAAAGCGGGCATGCAAGCTCATACCATGACGGAATCGCTGCGCAAACGCGGCGTAGAAGCCTACGAGTTTCACGATCGCTTTGGCAGCTATGTGATGATCGGCAGTTTCGATCGCTTGGGGCAGCAAATGGAATCGGGCCAATTCGAATACAACCCGGCCATGCTGGCAATTCTGAAAGAGTACTGCGGCTATCGGGTGATTGATACCAAAGACCCGCGGACCGGTGCCGTGGCCCAGCGGACATCGCTTAAGTCCGAGGCCAAGATTCCCTTTGACATCGAGGGCAAGCCCATGGTGGTCCCCCGGCCGGAAACATCCAAGCTGTACAGCAATTCCCTGCTCGGCAGTCGCTGAGCCAAAGCGTTGTTAAGCGAAAAAGCTTGAAGCCCAAGACTCGTCTGCACAGGAAAAGCCTGGCGAGCGTAGCTACCGTCGCCAGACGGCGGGAGTGTTTCCCACGCTCTGGCGAGCGTAGCTACCGTCG
>CAVPPY010000090.1:0-7577 GCA_963707245.1 Pirellulaceae bacterium | reverse complement strand
TCCTATTAGTGACCTCCGAACTATTAGAAGCCGAGTTGCCGACAACTCTCTCCCAGAGCAAAGAAACTTGAATCATCCATCCATTTCGGCCTCGGGGTCGATTCTTGACGCTTGGAACATGCACATTGACGGCCGGCGTTGGTATTTCCAGCTGAAGTACATTGTCGAGCAAGTTATTGGCTGCCTCTTCTTGATTCCCTTTTCGCTGTTGATTGGGGCCTTGTGGGTGGCTGTTCGAATCACCTCCCAGGGACCGGGCTTTTACCGTCAAACGAGGGTTGGACTGGGTGGAGAAACTTTCACGATTGTCAAATTGAGGACGATGTATTGCGATGCTGAAGCTACAGGGATTAAGTGGTGCACCCACGGCGATCCACGCGTAACTCCTTTGGGGTATTGGCTCCGCAAATTGCATTTGGACGAATTGCCTCAGTTATGGAATGTGGCCTGCGGACATATGTGTTTGGTGGGTCCTCGGCCGGAGCGACCTGAGATTACCAGCTCGCTCGAGAAATTGATTCCGGGTTACCATCTGCGACATCAAGTCAAGCCGGGTGTCACGGGACTGGCTCAAGTTAATTTGGAGCCCGATTCCGATATCAATTTGACTCGCAAGAAACAGATCCTAGACTTGCGTTACATCTCCACCGCCAACTTCTGGTTGGATGTGCGTTTGCTGTTCGCGACCCTCGCCCGTATGTTTGGAATTCGGGGTGAGCGGGCAATGCGTGGAATCGACTGCAGCAAGATATCAGCGAGCGCGAGTTGGTGGCTATCGGTTATGAATTCAACGCCGATTCAGCAAATTTGTGGAACCCCACCAAGGGGCCGCTGTAAAAGCGAGCTTGCACTGATTGCCAACGAATCGCGACACCAGCGAGCCGGGCGGCTGACAAGTTCGAAACTCATCAGCAAACGGGGCTTATAATATTCGCGATCAAGTTCCAAATGCTTTCACCGTGGATGTGGAGGACTACTTTCAGGTCTCGGCATTCGAGCAGCGAGTCAGTCGCAAGAATTGGGACAAGTATGAGTCTCGGGTAGAGGCCAATACTGACCGCTTGCTGGCGACTCTTAGACCAGCACCAGGTTCCCGGTACATTTTTTGTGCTCGGTTGGGTAGCCGACCGCTATCCCCAATTGGTCCAGCGAATTCAAGCTGGCGGTCACGAACTGGCTTCACATGGTTACTGGCACGAATTGGTATATAGCCAAACTCCGGAAGAGTTTGCGGCAGATATCCGACTCAGCCGTGATGCAATTGGTGCGGCCAGTAGTGTCCATGTTACGGCTTATCGCGCGCCGAGTTTCTCGATTACCCAACGCTCATTGTGGGCCTTGGATATCCTGGCCGAGCAAGGCTACCTGGTTGATTCGAGTATTTTTCCGATAAGCGGTCATGATCGCTATGGTATCGCAGGTGCCCAGCGCGAAATTCACGAGCTCAGTACCCCTCACGGGACGCTAACCGAATTCCCGCCTTCAGCCTGGCACCTTCGCAAGTTCAGCCTGCCGATTGGAGGCGGTTACTTTCGCATTTTTCCCTACTCGCTATCGCGGCGAGCGATTGGTGAAGCCCGCAAAAGGGTTGGGCCAGCCATGTTCTACACGCATCCCTGGGAGATTGACCCAGTTCAGCCGCGGATCAAAGGCACAGGGATGAAATCCAGGTTTCGGCATTACACCGGCTTGCGGGGAACCCATGCCCGTTTAGACCGCATGTTGCAACATTGGAACTTCTCCAGCATGGAGAATGTTCTGCGGGCCCATGCTGCAGTGCGGAGCCATGCTCCAGCGGCCGTGGCTGAGGGCATCGCTTGATATTGGCGAAACGTGGTGCCGTCCCATTAGCTGGTTGCAAACCACCCAACCGTTAATTTCTGTTGAATTGAGATTGTTTCGCAGCTTGGTAAGCCTGTTTCCCCTGCCCTTGGCGCAGGATGAAGTTAAGCTCATGGCACACCTTCAAAAAGTTTACTCCTGGATGGACAATGCTCACGCATGCCGCCCACGGGAACGAAGTCCGCACTCATGATCTGTTCACTCCATTTAGGCTGCCAAACGTGTCCACGCTGCCGCGCATCCTCATGCTTACCCAGCGTTTCCCCTATCCACCCAACCGTGGCGATCGCATTCGGGCTTATCACCTTCTCAAGGTTCTTTCGCTGCATTTCGATGTTTCGCTGGCGTGTACTACCGACGAGCCCATCACGCATTCACAGCGCGATTTCATTCAGCAATTCGTTCGCGAGCTAGCCGTGGTTCCCACTGGTAGTTTAACGCGAACTCGCCAGGCAGCATTTTCGGTCGCCCTAGGTCACAGCCTGACCGAGGGATTCTTCCACAGCAGTCGGCTTGCCCGCACCATTCGTGATTGGCATCGTTGCGAGCCATTTCGGGCATTGCTCGTCTTTTGCTCCAGCATGTTTTCGTATTCCCAGGCTGCAGACCTTGCCCAGGTCCCGCAGGTAGTTGATTTGGTCGATGTCGACAGTCAGAAATGGGCTCAATTATCCAAAGCCGCAGGGCTTCCCAAGAAGTGGCTGTACGGACTCGAAGCGCGACGAGTTATGGCCTTGGAAAAGCGTATTGCCAGTCAGGCCGACAGCGTTGTCTTGACCAGCCCTGACGAATGTGAATTGTTTGCTAGAACTGTCGGACACTACGACAACGTGCATCCGATCAGCAATGGAGTCGACACGGATTACTTTCGTGTGCCAGGAAATCGCGGCGTTCGGCGTTCAAAACTCGTACAATTGATTTTTACCGGGGTCATGGATTACGCTCCCAATGTGGAGGGCATGCTTTGGTTCTGCCGAGAAATCCTGCCTGAGATTCGCCAGCAGGTTGATGTTCAACTAAAGATTGTTGGCCGTCGTCCCACGCCGGCGATTCGCGCTTTGAATGCGAATCGGTGCGTGGAAGTGGTGGGCGAGGTGCCGGACGTCAGGCCCTATTTGGATACTGCCGACATCGCTGTTTCGCCCTTGCAATTGGCTCGCGGCATTCAGAACAAGGTTCTGGAAGCCATGGCCAGCGGTCTGCCAGTAGTGGCCACGCAGCAATCTGCTGAAGGTATCGATGCGGAGCCCGGCCGGGAGCTGCGGATCGCCCACGATGCGCAAGAGTTTGTGACAGCCGTTGTGCAGCTTGCTCAATCGCCCGAGCAGAGGGCAAGCATGGGAGCCGCCGCGCAGTGTTTGGTCGAACAGCACTATTCTTGGTCTGCCCGTCTAGCACAATTCAGACTTCTGCTGGATCATGCCTGCCAGGGGGACGTAGGGCAGTTGTTTGAAAGCATGGCAGCTTTACATGCTCGAAGCTTAAGCGAGTGAATCCGTCGTGAGTCATTCACTCGCTTGAGCGTCGAGCTTGTAATTGGATCAAGCTGGCGAATTCCCAGCTAGATGAACTGCACTCAATCGTACGCAAGGTGCCTCATTCTCCAAACGCAGCACAAGCGATTCCGAACGCGAAAGCGCCTTACTGAGGGCCTCGGTTGAATCCACGGACACGCCCGCCCATGGTGGGCGACGAAACTTGGCATTTGATGCGTTTCGCCTGGTGGCCATGTCGTTGGTTTTCTGGCAACATGTTTCTTCAACGACAGACAATGTGGCTTTGTGCAGCCTAGGAAGCTTGACGGTCGGGCAGCTGGGTGTAGCGATCTTCATTGCCATCAGTGGCTGGTTTGCTGGAGTTTCGAAACGCGAGCCAAACCAATGGTTATGGCAGAGATTTTGCCAAATATACCCGGCCTATTTCACGGTGACGCTTGTGGCCCTGCTAGCGGCTGGCCTGACGAATTACAAAGCCGTCGGCTGGGACTTGGCTATCTCACAATTGCTGGGGGTAGCCGCACTGCGGTACGGCGAGAACATCGTCAATGTACCAACTTGGTTTATTACACTGCTTTTGGTCTGCTACCTTGCAACATGGATCATACGAAGAACGTCTATGTGGCTATCTGTGGGAATGGCTCTGACATTTGCCTGGGCGTCGACGCAGCTGCATGGCTTTGAGTCCCTTTTCACCGCCCACGCGTCAACTTACTTTGCGATCTTTTGGATGGCACGCAAGCAAATCTGATCTGGCTCTGGTAGTTGCCATTACTTTCTATGGCACTGTCGGCTGTCTTGATCGAGAACAACTTGTTGTACTGCTTGGTGGGGATCATTGCAGTGTGGGCGTGCGCACGGTGCAACTTGTCGTCCAACTCAGCGATGCGCATGCTAGCGGATTACACCTATCCGTTTTACTTGGTTCACGGTCCGATTATTGTAGCTTTGGTCATGTTGTTAGGCGACCGGTTTGCCATGGTGGCAATACTAGCCATGTTCTTGGCGACTGGCTGCAGTATTGTTCTAGAATTCTTTCTGCGAGCGATGAACGGTTTTGGTCGGTGGCTCCAGGGACGTCTTGCCGCATGGGCGATCGTATGAAGCCCAACAGGCTTTCTCGTCGGGCGTATGCCAAAATCACGAGAGTGCTACTTACGTTAGCTGAGCGAAGAATCACATGGGACTGATTTTCACGCTGATCATGACTTATGGTGGCGCGGTAGTTGGGCTGTTTCGGCCCTACTATGGCTTTCTCATCTATGTCGCCTTTTCGATTCTTCGCCCAGAATCTTTATGGCACTGGTCGGTTCCCGCCAGCAATTACTCTCAGATTATTGCCATTTCCTTTCTATTGGGATGGGTCTTGAGTGGCTTCGGCAACTGGAACTTTGGCTTGGCTCGGCGTCCCATGCAGGCGCTGGTCTGCTTCCTGCTCTGGGCCGCCGTGAGCACGGCTACTTGTCAGAATACGGAATTAGGCATCAACTTTCTCGACAATATGAGCAAGATCGTCCTGCCATGTTTAGTGGGCCTTACGCTGATTAACAACCGTCGCGATATCTATCTCTTAGCCTGGACGATTGTTGGCAGCTTGGGCTATGTGGCCTACGACCTGAATATGTCCTACTTCAGCGGCTTCAACCGCCTACAGGAGGTTGGGTTTGGAGGCATGGACAACAATTCGCTGACCATCGGCTTTGTCGCCGGTGTGGGCTTCGCGTTTTTCTTGGGTCTGAGTGAAACCACGCTCTGGCGGCGGTACCTGGCCTTTGCGGCGGCGGCCTTCATGACCCATTGCGTATTTTTCTCGTTCTCTCGGGGTGGCATGCTGGGATTGGTTTTTGTGGGAATGGCGACGGCAATCCTGATTCCCAAGACGCCTAAGAACCTGTGGTTGGTCTGCCCTGGGAGTCAGTATTGCCCTCGATGATGGCTGGTCCCCAGGTCGTCGAGCGATTCAGCACGGTTACCAACACCAGTCTGGCAGGTGCCTCCGAGGAATCGGCTGAGAGTTCTGCCGAAAGCCGGGTGAAGTTGTGGAAGGTTTGTCTGCAGATGACCTTGGAGGATCCTGTCTTCGGCAAAGGACCTGACCACTTTCCATCGCTGGTTCAAAACTATCCCGTCTCCTCAGGCGGTGGCTCGTTTACCTTTCCCGCAAGGCAAGGAAGCCCATACCTTGTGGTTGCAGATCGCTGCCGAGTTGGGTTTGCCAGGTCTGGCTTTCTTGGCGGCCTACTACGTGCTCACTGTAGCGGCACTGTGGAAATATCACTCGCTTGGACAAGAGCGATTCCGCTGGTTTAACGCCTGGGGCGACGGCCCGCATGGTGTGTGCCTCATTGGTTGGATTTATACTTTCGGCTCAATTCGTATCCCTGGAGGGCTTGGAGATGCCCTATTACATGACGCTACTGGGACTAGGAAGCTTGAAACTCGATGGCTCGAAGAAGCCACTGCGACCCGGAGTCTACTCCCGAGCCCAAGTGATGACCGCTAGTCCCGTGATGGCTCACCGTACTCATTCGCGCTCTGCCAACCGCATCTAGTAAACCAAATTTCATGACTTGCATTCTAGGAATAGCCTCGTCGAGCCGCGTTCGGGACTCCGTGACGAAGTGGAGCGTATGCTTTCGGCGGTGCATACGGAGCCTTGGTACCAGTCATCCTGCACGAGATCGACACCGAAGCTCGGGTTGGCATTGGCCGGCTGCGCATGGCTACTCGGATCTGGGCGAGGCGGCAGAGACGCAGGCGGATTATCGTTACACTCTTTGGCGATGTCTATGCCGCTGCCTGGGATGCGAACCGCGTTATCAACAGATTTTGCAGGGCTACGCAAGCAGGGCGAGAGATTCTTTGGGCACGTACAGGGCGCATTCATAGCCGTCCTGTTCGACAGTGCAACCGGCGTCTTGCGCTCTTCAACGACCGCTTTGGACAGCGACCGCTCTACTATTATCGGCGTGCTGGGCAGCTACGTTTTCCCACTGCTGCTGCCCGCCGTTATTTGCTGCGGGCACTCCCAGCAGCTCAATCCCGCGGGTATGGCCCAGTTCTTTGCTTTCGGGCATTACCTTGGGCTGCGACACGCTATATGAAGACATTTCCGTGCTACCGGCTGGCAGCGTGCTGGAGTTCCAAACGCGCAGCGGCGAAGTGCAAGTGCGATCGGTCTTGTCCGACGCGCTCGGTCAGACTTACCCACCACCGACGCAGGTTGGCTGGAAGCAATTTGCGAAGCTACTCACACCGCCGTTCGTCGGGCTTCAGACAACACCGAACACCTGGGCTTGGCGTTATCTGGTGGCTTAGATGCACGGACCATCCTCGGCTTGATCGACCACGAACAAGTCGAAATGAAGACGATTTGCTTGGGCATGCCTGGTAGTCTGGACCTGAGCTGTGCCCAGAAAATGGCGGACATCGTCGGCTGCCAGCATCACAGCCATCTGCTGGACAAGGCGTTTATCCAGAACTTTGAAGCTCACTTGATCCGCATGGTGGACTTGACCGGCGGGCAGTATCTTTCGCAGTGCATTGTGATTCCCACCTTGCCAATCTACCGCGAGCAAGGAATCCATGTCTTGCTGCGTGGCCACGCGCGGTGAACTCATGCACATGAATAAGGCTTACGCCTATTCGCTGGATGATGCCGCATTGGCCATCGCTACCCGCGAGCAGGCAAGCCAATGGCTGTTTAAGCACCTGCAAGCCTACATGCTGGATGGGGTTGAGGGTGATTTATTCCAGGGTGAATTCGCCTCTGCCATGCAGCACGCTCCGAGAGCAGCCTTTGACGCCGCTTTTGATGAGATTCCAGCACTTAGACGATCCGCGGCAGGCCATCTGGCACTCCTTTGTCACCTGCCACCTCCGCCGCGAAACGACGCTCAGCTTCGGTGGCTCTCAACGGTTTGCAGTGTGCGTGTTCCCTTCCTGGACGCGGAATTGGTCCGGTCTGTTATTCGCCGCCGGCCGGTTCATTTGAAACGCGATGAAACCATCCAACGACACATCCTGCGCGCTGCACGCCCAGAATTCCTGTCGGTAATCAACGCCAACGTGGGTGCCCCGATGACCGCTGGTCCCTTTGATGCATCGCATGGCTGACTTCGAAAATCCGCCCAGCATTTTTGCGAAATTGGGAGTCCCAGGTTACCAGCCCTATGAAAGAACTGGGCTTTGGTTGCGGCGTGAATTGAGCGAGCCTGGTTAAACGCACTCTGTTAGATG
>CAVPPY010000089.1:0-11404 GCA_963707245.1 Pirellulaceae bacterium | reverse complement strand
TTTCAAGCGAATAAGAAAAGCGTAAGAAAATAGTAATAATGGCGTACTGTATTAAGTCAAGCATTACGTCGGACAAAATATTGACAAGGGGGGGAAAAATCTACCTGCTGGGGTAGATCTGCCAGTTATTCCGCAAGGCCGATTATAGGGGCACTGTTCAACTCTAAAGGCACGAAAAGGCAGCTTAGACCCGCCCGCACACCCAGAAACCCAGACCCGGGACACTGCTTAAATGATGCAAAACTAAGGAAAAATGGGATGCAGAATTTTTTCCGAGCAACCTCGCCAGTCGAGAAAACGCAAGCCAGATCGCGCTGACTTTCATGACTTGTGCTTCGTCAACATTCGTTCTGGGAAATATTGCAGTGGACGGAGTTGCGGACTGTGGGGTGATCATGGGAAGAACCGAATTCTGCGGCAATCCGGCTACCCTAAAATCTAATCTGGAAAAGGGAGCCTTAGATCTAAACCTGGCGAGTCAGACTCTGGCCGTCTCTACGCGCACGGATGGCAATCTCGGTGCGGCGATCGATTGCGCAAGCAACAACCATCTGGTGAAATGGGAGCGAAGAGTGCTCGGACGAACCTGGAATTCTCAGAGAATGGTTGGTGAGCGAGGCAATCAGCGCCCCCAAGCCCTCAAAGGACGTGCATGGAATCTATCCGAAAACCATGAGCCGCTTCGGCGTAGCTGCGGTTCTCTCGGTTTTCTGGTGGGTGCTCACTGAAGGCCACCTGTGAGACACGGTCAGCGCGGCAAAGCACCGAGACAGCTGTTACCCGCCAGGTCCGGCGTGACGACGATATGGGGCGAAACAGGCAGGGAGGCTAGACTTTGGTCAGCAACGGCTGCAAGTGGGGAATGAGCTGCTCGAGGAATTTCTCCCCAGCCGAGGGTTGGCCAGGAATTACCGGCGGTGCCGCCAGCTGGATCTTGTACAACTCGTCGGTCAGCCAGAACCTCGGCTGCTCGGCGGCTAGCCAGTCGCCCCCCTTGCTCCAAGCATAAAACACCTCCAGTTCCGGCTGCATGTCAATCTTGGAAAGAAAGGAGACGCTCCAGAATTCATGCACCTTTCCGTCAACTTCCAGGGCCACTTTGCGACGGTTTCCGTCCGCTTGCACACCTTGGCCGGAATAACAAATCTCGGGAGTATGCACGGCGATGGGGCCACGTGGTCCATACAAGACGGCCATGGTAAGCGTTTCGCCAGTAACCCGGTTCTGATAAACCGAATGCTTGTAACCATAGCATGCAGAATATTCAGCACGTTGTCTGTCAGTTGGCGATCTTCTAGCAGTTCCCAGTCTCCGACCACTGCAGGTAATTGGGAAAGCAAGTCCCCCTGCTTGATGAGGTCAGGCTGAGCTAGCCACCGGCCATCCAGCCAGCCGTGGCCAACGGCGGAGCCGCAACACAGTAATCCTGCGATCACGAGAGCAATCGTAAAGCGATTCGTCATGTTCTTTCATCCATCCCATTCAGCTAGATCGCGTGGTTGGTGCAGGCACAGGCCCTGCCATTTGCCAATCGCGACCTTCGGTAGAGAATCTAGTTTAGTTTAGCGCGAATTTCCGCAAACGCTTCCAGCTCATCGCTCATGAGCGCCAGTTCGTCCAATTGTAAATTGGCGAGGGAAGGCCAAAGTTTATTGAGCTTTTCCATATCATTCTGTTTGAGCAAGACTTGCGCCAGGTGAATCTGGAAGCGGGGGTCGGCACGCAGGGCGATGGCTTTTTCTAGGCTCTTGCGGGCGTCATCCAGCTCGCCGGCCCGCAATTGGACGATGCCCAGCGTATCCAGCAATTCAGGTTCTTCTTTGCCGGCCGATTCCTTGCTGCGGACTTCAATGGCCCGTTGTATGCTGGTCAAAGCGGCGGGCTTTCTGCCCGGCAGCAGGGAGAGGGACATCGCCAAATTGTTGAGTACGCGATAGTTGTCTGGCGAGATCGCCAAACTTCGCTCAAACAGCTGGGAGGCCTCTAGATTTCGGGCTTGCATGAGCCTCAAATTTCCTACCGCCTCCAGCAGGGCGGCCGAATCCGAGAATCTCACCAACGCATCATTAATGACTTCCTCGGCGGCAGCAGGCAGCTTTGGAGTACTCTCCTTGAGCGACGCTTCGCACAGTAGGACGATGCTCTCCGCGGACGGCTCGCGCTGGTATTCGTGAACGCAAACTTCTGCGGCGCGGGTCAGCTGCGATGTGCTTGCCAGGGCCACGGCAAAGGGCCTGTATTTTTGTGGATTCAAATTATATGCCCGCTCGAGCCAGGGGATCGATTCCTTGGCGAACCCCAAATCATAGAGCGTCCGACCGGTTAGATCCCATACGACTTCTTGGCCAATAGCCTGAACATTCGACACTCCCTTTTCCCAATCGCGGGTGATGTTCACGATGTCTGCTTGCCTACCTTGCGCGACCGCGATGCGAATCCGCAGCTGGAGCGACAGCAGGGTATTGCCTGCGGTCGATTCCAGACGTCGCACAACGCGTTCGGCATCCGACAGGCGCATGCTGGCTGCCTCTTCGTCCCCCGCTGCGCTTTCGCGTTGGCTGGACAACAGATACATTACTGTCAGGTTAATCGCGTCGATTCCATTCACCGTCGGGCCATCCAGCAGGCTCTCATATAGCTCTGTAGCTTGAAAGAAAAATCGCTTTCCAGCTTGCGGATCGATCGATTCTTCCCATTCGTTAACATAATGGCCGGCCAGCATGCGTTTTGCATCGGCTGCCAGCGGTGACGAGAGCCGAGAATACTGCTCCAGAATTCTCAGAGCCCGCGATTTTCGTGTTTCGTCGCCTTTTTGAATATCAATGATTGCGCCCAACAAATGGCTGCGCTGTGTTTCTCCCGCATTCTGGAGCAAGCCGTCTATCTCTTCCCACACGGCGGGGCTCTGAGGACCATTCGAAGAAGCCAGGTAGATGCCAATTGTTCTCGCAACTGTTGGTTCTCTGGCGCGGACTGTTGTGCCAAACGCAGCTCGACCAGGCTCGCATTGGCATCGCCAGTGCGTCGGTAAAGATCGGCAATCAATAGATGCGCCTCGGTAGATTTCGGATCGACTTGCAGAGCGGCAAGCAGGTTTTCTCGTGCCTTGCCGAAATTTTCAAGCTGCAAATAGGCTTTGCCAACGAAAATCAATCGCCGCACGGCAGGCATGGGCGATGCCGCAGCTAATTCAATTTGTTCCGCTGCCCGCGATGCCCCCTCGACGAGCAATTTGTGTTGGAGCCTCGCCTGCCAAACCATTGGCTCTTTACCTTGGGCTAATTCATTTGCTTTCTCGAGCGCCTGCCATGCTTCCTCGATACTGTCAGTCTTTTGTTGTTCGTTTTCGAATTCTGCCGAAACCAACATGTGCGCCAGCAGTAGCCAGTTATTAAAGTCATTCGGCTTGCCCTTTATCAACTCGCGAGCCATGCTCACGGCTTGGTTCGTATTGCCTTGCCTGGCAAACTCGCCTGCCAAGCTCGACGCCGAGGCTGCGGCCTCGGCCCCCTGTATGCCCTGCAGGACTTCTTGGGCTTGTTCCAGTTTATTTTGAGACATCAATTCGGAAACTAGTGCCAGTGCGGTGCTGGGCTGCTGATCTCCGTTGCGCATAGCGTTCCGATAGAGTCTGACGGCTTCATCCGAAAAGCCGCGTAAAGAGGCAACACGTGCAGACAATGCGCCGGCCCGACCCCACCGCGGACGTCGGCGATCAATCTCATCCAGCAGACGCTCGGCCGTATCCAACAATTCTCTTTGCTTAGGAGAATTGGCCGCGTCAGCAATCAAGGCCTCGGCTTCGAGAAATCTCCAGTGCGTCCCATCCTGGCCTTCGAGCTCTCGCAACTTGGTCTTCCAGCGTGCCATCTCTGCATCCCAATCTCTGCCGCCGGCTCCAGTCGACTTGAGCCCACGACACAGTCCATGCAGGCTCATGAGCGTCGCCGTATCCAATTCCGAGTCTGGTAGACTACTCAGCAACCCGTAGGCATCCTCATAGCGTTGATTGCGAATCAGAACATCACTTGCCGCTTTGGTGAGCAGCAGTGCATGCGGAGCAATCTCTTTAGCGGCAGATTTTAGGATCTCAACCGCTTGGTCAATCTCGCCGTTCTGAACGAGCAGGCTGGCCCTTGCCAGAGCCGCATTTGCTGCATCGACCGGCAAGCCCGACTCGCTGGCTGTCGTTTGTAGTCGTTCAACGGCCAGTTCGGCCGCCTCGACTCGGCCGGCCGCAGCGAATCGGTTCGCGGCCTGCAACTGGACCTCAGCAATACTTGGATTTGAGTCAGCAATCTGCGACAGTCGATCCAACATTGGCTCTTGAAAGTCTTTCGCTCCGCCCTTTTCCAGGGCTTCAAAATTGAGCTCCAGGAGCTCCAACTTCCACGATGGCAGCCGGCTTTGAAGCTCCGGGGAGGCTTGATCGAAAAGCTCTCTGGCCTCGCGAACGGACTCGCTCAAGGCAAACAGATCTTTGCGATCGCCAGGCTTTGCAGCCTCGGTTAGACGCCCGCAGTCGTGCCGCCTCAACTGCGGTCTCGTAGCTCATATTCTTGACTAGAGACAAGTGTTGCAGGGCCCGTTCGGTGGCACCTACGTTCCGCCAGCATTCGGCAGCCGCCCATCGCAGTCCCTGCTCTTCGGGAGTCAAGGTAATGCACTTTTCATAGACCTGGGCAGCCATATCCCACAATCGCCGCTCGCGGTAGCATTCGCCCAGGAGTCGCCCTGCTTGCACTCGACGCTCGGGGGGCAGCAGCAAGGGGCTGTTGAATACTTTTTCCAAAATCGCACAGGCTTCCAGCAACCTCGTGGAGGCAGCCGCCAGTTGCCCATCCAATAACGAAATCTCCCACTCGGCATAAGCTAGACGTTCGCGGTATTGGTTTTTGTCACTCAAAGTCATCTTGTTGGTGCCGGTCGTGTCGAGGCGTCGCTTCAATAACTCGACAAGGCTTTGGTATTCGCGAACCGCCAGGGTGCCTTTCTCGATATCCCCTAGCGAAGCCAGGAGCAGTGCCTTGGCGGCCAGCAACTCCAGGCTTCCATCAACGGCTTCTGAACCCTCCGTCCAGGCTTGTGTGGCTCCGTCATTGTCGCCCTCGGCGGCCAGGCCCAGCCCATACTGCTTGTAGACGGCCTCCCTCTGCTCGCGCGGAACCTGCGGACCGTCAAATTTCAACAGGTTTCTTATAAATTCGCGAGACAGCATGGGGTCGGTGCTGGCAATCAAGGCCGCACCGTCCAGGCACAATTGCCAATCCCAACGCGGCTGGTACTGTCCCGGATCTGAAAACAACTCCAGGCTGCCAGCAAGTGTTTGCATTTCGCTGTTGGAAGAGTCCCCCTCTGACTGGACGGTGGCCTGCGGCATATTCCGGCGGATGCGTTCAAGGGCTCGAGGTGTTTCTCGTTGAGCAAACGCGAGTTCTTCATCTGCGTCTTTTAAGTTCTTGGAGAGCACATAGGTCGCATGGCCATTGTTCTCAATGTCCTTGAGCATTTCCTTGACGGCCTCGACGCGCGTCGATAAAGAAGCTGGTACCTCTTGCCCCGGTTGAACAAACCATTCCGGTGTGTAGCGTGCTATAGCCAAAAAGCTAGCCAATACGTTGACATCGGTCGGGTTGAACTGGACTGCTCGATAGACAACTTCCCCAGTGGGTTGGTTGGCCAGCCACCTCCAGTACTCAGTTTCCTCATCGTATTCTTTCGACTGGCGATCGAAGTACTGAGTTCCAGCTCGTTGATAAACCAAAGCTTCAGCCAACCACTTGCATGCCTGCGGATCCTCTTGGGACGCGTTGAGCTGCATGATTTGATTTTCTGCCTCGGGAGCCCAGTACTTGCCAAGTTGCAGCAGTCGCGGAATGAGCCGTCGACGCAAGTCTGCTGCGACTTCGAGCTGGGCCACAGAATCACCGCAGGATGCCAATGCTGACGCGAGTCGCTGTTTAGCGGAATCGACATCGGCCATGCTGGCGACGCTATCGTCCGTCACCAAGGCGAGTTTAATCAGACCGTCTTGATCCTTGGGTACCAGAGCTACATATCGTTTCAGCCATTTGATTTCCTCTGCGGCGTCCCCGCTCTCCTTGGCCAGATCCGCCTTTTTGATAATCGAATCTACAATCCTGGACGACTGAAAGTAGTACAGGGCGGTCAGCCCAGAGACCACGACAAATGCGGAAACTGCCGCTTTGATTAGCAGCGGTATGTTCCACTCCCAGGCAATTCGCCGGTCGGGTCTGGCCTCGCTTAATGGAGCAACGAATTCGCGCACGCTCTCCAGTCGATCCTTGGCAATTACTGATTGGTTTTTCACGTCAAAAACTCGAAATGCGATGGGGATTTCTTAATTGACTAAAACGCGGGCGGTGGCCCAGCCAGGTCCAGCATGCTTGTTAGCTGGCTGTGGCAGTGTTGTTTGGCTGAGCTGAGCAAGTTGCTCGAGCACCGCGTGTTGTGGTGGGGCGGGTTGTCGTTTGTAGGCCCTTGGGGTGGGGCAGCAGGGCCAAGGCTCGTTGGTGCGACCTACCAACGCCTTGAATGAGCAAAATAGTTGGCCTGCAAGGTTTCATTAACTTTTCTCAATGTTCCGCTGCGAGCGATCCCGGGCGTAACGATAGTCACCGTAGCGATAGGCATACTCGCGGGAGGGGACCCCACTGAATACTGTACCCAGCACATTTGCACCGGCCGCTTCCAAGCGGCGCTGCGTTCTACGGACATGGTCAGTACGGCTAACATCCCTCATCGCGCACAACAATGTCCCATCGGCGGCGGCGGTGACCGACAAGGATTCCGCAGCAGGCAATACTGGAGCGGTATCCACGACGATGTATTGGTACCGTTGCCGTGCTTCGGCAAAAAGCTTTTCGACGTTCTTTTTGGTTAACAAGTTGTGCGGATTGGCATCCAATCTGCCTGCAGGCAGCACATGCACCAAGTCGCCCAAGCTGGTGTTCACGCATTCGTCGAAGGTGGCTTTGCCGGCTAGCAGATTGCACAGCCCCGGCGTGGAGTCCAGGCCGAACAATTCATGCTGGTCCGGGCTGCGAAGGTCTGCATCGATGATCAGCACCGAGCTTTCGCTGGCCTTGGCCAGGGAAATGGCCAGTTGCGAAGCAACGCTACTCTTGCCTTCGGATGGCATGGCGCTGGTCACAACGATCGTGTGCACACCTTCCAACTTGAACAACATATTCGCCCGCAAGGCATCCACGCTTTCCTCGAACAATCGATGGCCACGAGAGCTGCGCACCGCCGGGAATGCGGGCGATTTCTCCCATGACCGGCGCCAAGTTGTTGGATTCAATGCTCTCGGCGGTCGTCAGACGTTTGAAACGAAACTCCAGCAACAGCGCCAGCGCGAACGGAAGCATAAAGGAAGCTCCGCCAGCCATCAGGATTTTCTTGAATGGAACCTCCTCGATGGGCCAGGCCGGAGTCGTAGCCGCCGCCAAGGTATTAACGCTGGCGCCACGCCCGCGTTCGGTCTTCAATGTGGCCAGTCGATTATTCAGCAAACTCAAAATCTCTGACGCTTGTTCATACTCCTGGCTTGCAAAATAAATCTCGGCGGTCTCGCCCCCCATGTTTTGCAAACGCGACTTTTCGGCCTCGTAGTCTTTGGAGTAATTTGCACGGGCTTCCTGCAAATTCTTCAGGCGAAAATTGATCTCCTCTTCCTCTTCGGCCTGCTCGGCGGTGGTTTCCAAGACGTGCAATTTCTCCAGATACTCAATGGCACGTGGCCTGACACTGTCCTCAGTTTGTGTCAATTCAGCTTCAACTTCCAACAACTCTGCCTTGAGTTCCTCGTAACGAATCGCGTAATAGTTCTGCTGCTCACGCAGTTCAATCGTGCGAATTCGATTCTCCAAGTCGGAAATTTTTTGCCGGACTTTAATCACCTCTCGGTCCGAACTGATGTAGTCGGCGATTTCGATTGGATTGGGCACGTAGTTCAGGCTTGGCTTCCCGCGGCTGGCTTGAATAGCGCTTAAACGGGCCATCAGTTCAACCTCCTCCGCCTTGAGCCCGCTCAACTTGGCACCTAAAGCTTGGAGTTCGCTTCCCTGTGACTCGAAAACAATGTTCTCTTTAAAGGGATCGATGCCATTGGAATCTTTGGAAAGCTGAGTCAAATTCAGACGCAGGTTCTCGACGTTACGTTTCCATTGTTCGATCGGTTGAGACAACCAACTCTCGACGTCCTCGAAGCGATCTTCATCCAATTGCTCACGCACCTTCAGGTAGGATTCCGCGATCGCATTGCACACTTTGGCAGCCATCACTTTGTCCCGATCCCGGTATGAAATCGTCAGCTGAATGTCCGTACCGGCATTTCCAACCGCAAGTCGATTGCGAATCTCCCTTTCGGCTGACTGTGGATTGGACAGACTCGGGGCTGCCCTCAACTTCGGATCTGCCAACACAGGGTCCAGAACCAAGGCGTGCGTGATCAGCGTTCTTTCGGTTCGTGCTAAATCGCGAGTTTTGGTTTGAAGGCCCTGGGCGATGACGAAATCGCGGTTTGCTTCCATGAAACATGTCGCCTGAAACTCTGGCTCAAACTGGTACCAAACATACAAAGCGGATAGCGTGGCCAGCAGAAAGCCCAGCGGCATAGACCAACCCCAATGTCGCCGAAATGCGACCCATACCAGCCAAGGGTCAAAGGCGACTTCCGATTTTTTATGGACTGACGACGTGTTCATGCAGTTAAGCTCTCGATTCGTAGCTCGGTTCGTGGAGTTGAGGCTAGTTCAGGTCTTGAGGCTCTCGTTGGCCTCCATCAGCCAAACCTAGTTGATTGCCAATCGCCGCTGGATCATTTCGATACTCAACGGACGATAGAGATTTTCCCAAAAGGTCTTGGCGGCTTGCATCAGTACTGCACCTGCGACAATCATCAGTATCCCCAACAAGTCGTGGGCTTGATGTGCCAGCGAAGGCGGCAGCCAATGAATCGCCAAACTGGTTAAGGTTACGCGCAGCACGTTCACCAGAATAGCAATCGGAAAACAACATAGAAAAATGACGACACGGTCTATCCACGATCGTGAACTGAGGGCAGCAAAAAAGAAACCCAATGCAATCATGCCCACAAAAATCCGCAACCCCGAACAGGCCTCTTCTACCATCAACTGGTTCTCGTCCAACCAAATCGTGTTTCCTTCCGGTATGGCCGCAAAACCCATGGTCTGCAGGGCAGACGCACTGAGCGTGGTGGCCAGGCCCTGAAGCCTAAAGCTCAACATCGATTCGGCCCGGTAAGGCATCGGCGACAAAAACACCAAAAACAAAACCGCCGGCGCCGCCCACCATAAAACCGCACGCCCAAAGAGTAGCCATGTCAAGCCAGCCACCCATGGAATCAGGGACCAGGCGTCCAAAAAGTCCATGTAAGCCAGACGCCCCAAAATCCTAAGGGCAATGGCCAAGATGAGCAAAGAAATACCGCCCCAGGCGACTCGCATGTCTTGTGCGGGAAAACTCGATCTGCGAAAAAATAACAACAGTAGGGCCAAGGGAATTACCAAATAGCCGTGTGAGTAATCCGGCTCGTGTCGCCACTTGTCTTCCATCCAAAGAATAGTTGGCCAATAAGCCCAAATGGTGGCTAAGCCCAATCCAATCGCCGCAAACCATAATCCGGTGGAAGTATAGGTTTCAGCCTCAACCACTGGTCGCGGGGTCGCTGGCGGCGGATCCAGTTTCCGCGAGTCGGCAGAAACTGTCGCCGCAGCGGACGCTAAGGACGCCACGCGGTTAAGCTTCTTCTTGGCCTTGCGTTTTGACATTGCTTTATGAATTCAGGAGGTTCGAAGTATCAAAGCCTACAGGCGCTGCCGCAATTAACACTAAATCTAGGTCGCAATCGCGCTTCTCGTCAAACGTTTTTGTAATTTATCCATCTATACACACCTAGAGAGCCCAGCTTAGGCAAACAGGCGCCCTTGCGGACTCCGTTCCCTAGGGTGGTTCGGTGATCCCCCTTTGGGGCCAATGGCAGACGCTGCGCCGCGAGTTAAGTGTCGTCAGCCAGCGAAGCTTGGTCAATAGCTTGAAACCCAGAAAACCGCCACATTCGAGTGGCCAGCAAGGCTTTGAGGGGGGTGATGATTGAAATTACGAAACTTGCCGAATATTAGGGCTTGGACCGAATAAAATGTACTCTTTTTTTCAGTTGGAATGGGGATTCAAGCTTGGTTAGTCGGGCTGCAACCAATTCTTCAACGCAAACTCTTTAACTCGGTTTTCATTTCGCATATCATCCCAGTTCCCTTAAGGGCGACTTAGAGACTGTTTCAAAAAGGGGTCTGACCCTCTCCAGCCGGTTGAATGTGGCGTGTTTGAAACGGCTGCCATAGGGTCAGACCCCTTTTTGAAACGCCTTCTTAGAGTTCGGGAGGCTTGCAAGACATTCCGTGGGGCTGTGGGGAGTATGTTCTGAGTACACAATCCGCCTGTTACGCAACCGCAAACGCGGCTTGGAGCATCCACGTTGAAGGACACGAGCGACCGGTCGAATGCCCCAGTCCGCTGCTCTTGGTCGGAGCTGCGCCTTTTTGCACGATCCGGTTGACGCAGCCAACTGCACCCTGGTTGGCTGGATTGCTGTGCAGGACGCAGTCTTGCGTCGAATTTGTCCCCTTGGTCGACGAGACCAAGCAGCTTGCCCAGTGCCTGCTTCCCGGCCGAGGATGAATTGCCTGGGGAGTTGCTTTGGGGTCGAATTCTCGGCGGGCATAAGGGCCCCGGAGCAGCTTGTGGAGGAGTGGCCGGTGGTAACGATTGCTTCGCCACGGAGATTTGCAAAGATTCTACTCAATCGGGCTGTCTCCGTGGTAGGAGCTAAATCACCGTGCATCGTCCGCGTTCCGAATACTCTGCTGGGCGAAAGTCAACTCGTCTTGCACTGGCATAGCGGAGAACTGCGCGTCCTGCTGCCATCGCCCGATTTGGCACAACCCACGCCGCCGATCAGCCTCGAGCCCGGCTTTTACCTCGATTTCCGTGATGTGCGGATCACCTACCTGGGAGCCATGACCTGCCGAATTCCGCGGCCACCGATGCGCGATGGTTCGCGATTGATGTTGGACCGCGCCCACAGAGCGATGTCATGGCCCTCAAGGTACGCGACGTATTTCAGTTGCGTCACGCCAAACGTCTGCGTTGGCGTTGGGCAGTGATCCTGATCCTCTCCCTCATCTTGTGCGTGACAGCCGGCTATTTTGCTCTCAGCCTATTTCTGAATATGCGTCCTTATATTTCCGCCTAATGCTTCACCCGCAATTCACCTACCGAATTACCGGAACAGTACCCCCAAATGAAACTTTGACAAAGCACTAGCTAGACCTTTGCCGGCTACTCGGCAACCGTTTTTGGC
>CAVPPY010000088.1:0-6690 GCA_963707245.1 Pirellulaceae bacterium | reverse complement strand
GCTTCCATGAAACATGTCGCCTGAAACTCTGGCTCAAACTGGTACCAAACATACAAAGCGGATAGCGTGGCCAGCAGAAAGCCCAGCGGCATAGACCAACCCCAATGTCGCCGAAATGCGACCCATACCAGCCAAGGGTCAAAGGCGACTTCCGATTTTTTATGGACTGACGACGTGTTCATGCAGTTAAGCTCTCGATTCGTAGCTCGGTTCGTGGAGTTGAGGCTAGTTCAGGTCTTGAGGCTCTCGTTGGCCTCCATCAGCCAAACCTAGTTGATTGCCAATCGCCGCTGGATCATTTCGATACTCAACGGACGATAGAGATTTTCCCAAAAGGTCTTGGCGGCTTGCATCAGTACTGCACCTGCGACAATCATCAGTATCCCCAACAAGTCGTGGGCTTGATGTGCCAGCGAAGGCGGCAGCCAATGAATCGCCAAACTGGTTAAGGTTACGCGCAGCACGTTCACCAGAATAGCAATCGGAAAACAACATAGAAAAATGACGACACGGTCTATCCACGATCGTGAACTGAGGGCAGCAAAAAAGAAACCCAATGCAATCATGCCCACAAAAATCCGCAACCCCGAACAGGCCTCTTCTACCATCAACTGGTTCTCGTCCAACCAAATCGTGTTTCCTTCCGGTATGGCCGCAAAACCCATGGTCTGCAGGGCAGACGCACTGAGCGTGGTGGCCAGGCCCTGAAGCCTAAAGCTCAACATCGATTCGGCCCGGTAAGGCATCGGCGACAAAAACACCAAAAACAAAACCGCCGGCGCCGCCCACCATAAAACCGCACGCCCAAAGAGTAGCCATGTCAAGCCAGCCACCCATGGAATCAGGGACCAGGCGTCCAAAAAGTCCATGTAAGCCAGACGCCCCAAAATCCTAAGGGCAATGGCCAAGATGAGCAAAGAAATACCGCCCCAGGCGACTCGCATGTCTTGTGCGGGAAAACTCGATCTGCGAAAAAATAACAACAGTAGGGCCAAGGGAATTACCAAATAGCCGTGTGAGTAATCCGGCTCGTGTCGCCACTTGTCTTCCATCCAAAGAATAGTTGGCCAATAAGCCCAAATGGTGGCTAAGCCCAATCCAATCGCCGCAAACCATAATCCGGTGGAAGTATAGGTTTCAGCCTCAACCACTGGTCGCGGGGTCGCTGGCGGCGGATCCAATTTCCGCGAGTCGGCAGAAACTGTCGCCGCAGCGGACGCTAAGGACGCCACGCGGTTAAGCTTCTTCTTGGCCTTGCGTTTTGACATTGCTTTATGAATTCAGGAGGTTCGAAGTATCAAAGCCTACAGGCGATGCCGCAATTAACACTAAATCTAGGTCGCAATCGCACTTCTCGTCAAACGTTTTTGTAATTTATCCATCTATACACACCTAGAGAGCCCAGCTTAGGCAACCAGGCTGCCCTTGCGGACTCCGTTCCCTAGGGTGGTTCGGTGATCCCCCCTTGGGGCCAATGGCAGACGCTGAACCGCGAGTTAAGTGTCGTCAGCCAGCGAAGCTTGGTCAATAGCTTGAAACCCAGAAAACCGCCACATTCGAGTGGCCAGCAAGGCTTTGAGGGGGGTGATGATTGAAATTACGAAACTTGCCGATTATTAGGGCTTGGACCGAATAAAATGTACTCTTTTTTTCAGTTGGAATGGGGATTCAAGCTTGGTTAGTCGGGCTGCAACCAATTCTTCAACGCAAACTCTTTAACTCGGTTTTCATTTCGCATATCATCCCAGTTCCCTTAAGGGCGACTTAGAGACTGTTTCAAAAAGGGGTCTGACCCTCTCCAGCCGGTTGAATGTGGCGTGTTTGAAACGGCTGCCATAAGGTCAGACCCCTTTTTGAAACGCCTTCTTAGAGTTCGGGAGGCTTGCAAGACATTCCGTGGGGCTGTGGGGAGTATGTTCTGAGTACACAATCCGCCTGTTACCCAACCGCCAACGCGGCTTGGAGCATCCACGTTGAAGGACACGAGCGACCGGTCGAATGCCCCAGTCCGCTGCTCTTGGTCGGAGCTGCGCCTTTCTGCACGATCCGGTTGACGCAGCCAACTGCACCCTGGTTGGCTGGATTGCTGTGCAGGACGCAGTCTTGCGTCGAATTTGTCCCCTTGGTCGACGAGACCAAGCAGCTTGCCCGGTGCCTGCTTCCCGGCGCTAGGATGAATTGCCTGGGGAGTTGCTTTGCGGTCGAATTCTCGGCGGGCATAAGGGCCCCGGAGCAGCTAGTGGAGGAGTGGCCGGTGGTAACGATTGCTTCGCCACGGAGATTTGCAAAGATTCTACTCAATCGGGCTGTCTCCGTGGTGGGAGCTAAATCACCGTGCATCGTCCGCGTTCCGAATACTCTGCTGGGCGAAAGTCAACTCGTCTTGCACTGGCATAGCGGTAGAACTGCGCGTCCTGCTGCTATCGCCCGATTTGGCACAACCCACGCCGCCGATCAGCCTCGAGCCCGGCTTTTACCTCGATTTCCGTGATGTGCGGATCACCTACATGGGAGCCATGACCTGCCGAGTTCCGCGGCCACCGATGCGCGATGGTTCGCAATTGATGTTGGACCGCGCCCAGCAGAGCGATGTCATGGCCCTCAAGGTACGCGACGTATTTCAGGGACGTCACGCAAAACGTCTGCGTTGGCGTTGGACAGTGATCCTGATCCTCTCCCTCATCTTGTGCGTGACAGCCGGCTATTTTGCTCTCAGCCTATTTCTGAATATGCGTCCTTATATTTCCGCCTAATGCTTCACCCGCAATTCACCTACCGAATTACCGGAACAGTACCCCTAGAATTAGGCTTGGAAACATCAGCCCAAATGAAACTTTGACAAAGCACTAGCTAGACCTTTGCCGGCTACTCGGCAACCGTTTTTGGCTGAGCAGCAGACGGTTTGGCCGCACAAGCCTTCCATCCGGCATGATTGATGGACTGAGCTTAAATGGTTTTTGGCGAAAGCCGCTAGGCCGGCGGCCTCTGTCCTGCCGATAACAGACTTGTGCGCGTCCGCCGCCCCGACAGAACGCCGCTCGTTTTTTGTCGACAATCTTCGGAGAGAGACCCATGGAGTTTGACCGCAATCGCTACTTCATGATCGGGATTTTGCTGTTCCTATTGGGCGTACAGTTCCGCATGGTCGAGTCATTCGTACTCAACGAGACCAGCACGCGTGCGTTGCACAGTGTCGCACAGGAATCGCCATTGGCATCCCAGGATTTCAATACCAGCCTGTACATGAACGCACATCCCTCGCCGCGCAAACAAGTTAAACCTCCCAGTTGGTTGGGCTGGTCGCTGTTGACCACAGGAGGCGTCGCCTGTCTGCACGCCATGGTGCTGCCAAAACGCAATGAATAAGTATAAGAATGGCCACAATTAAGCATGATGATCAAACTCACGCAACGAATGTTTAGCTCCATGGCCTTTTGGGTGGTGGGTGCTTTAGTTCTGGCCGCCATCGCCAGCAACTTAACGGCCGGCGATTCGACCCCGCAGCGGCCCAAGCAGGCTGCGGCTGCAGGCGAGGAAAAGCTGCTGCGCGAGGGAACTCGCATCGTGGGAGACATTGGCGAGTGCCGCACCGATGGCGACAGGCTGAGCATTATTTTTGGAGAGCAGCCAACGCGCAGCCTGATTGCCCTGGAAAACCTGGCGGCCCAGCGGATAGTCCAGGCGGTGCTCGATGATCCGAGCGACAGGAGTTGGAAAGTAAGCGGTACCATTACAGAATTCCAGGGAAGGAACTATATTCTGCTGGAACGCGTGGCCCGCAGCGCAAAGTAGTCGTGGCGCGCATTAGCGGCTCGATGAAAGTCTTGATATGCCAGCGTCCTGGACGCCCGACTCCTGGAAAAGAATGCCGGCTTGCCAGCAGCCGAGCTACGACAACGCTTCAGAACTGGCCGAAGTACTAGCCCTCTTGCGTCGCCTGCCGCCGCTGGTGACCAGTTGGGAAGTCGACCGTCTATTGGAACAGTTACAGGAAGTGCAGTCTGGTCGAGCCTGGCTCTTGCAGGGCGGTGACTGCGCCGAGTCCTTCGAGGAATGTCGAGCGGAGTCCATCGCTGGCAAATTGAAGGTCTTGCTGCAGATGAGTTTGGTCTTGATTTTCGAATCACAGCAGCGCGTGGTTCGCGTCGGTAGAATTGCTGGCCAATACGCCAAACCTAGAAGCAGCGACAGCGAAACTCGCGACGGATTAACCCTGCCTTCCTACCGCGGCGATCTGATCAATCGCTCTCCATTCTCGGCGGCTCATCGCCGCCACGACCCGCAAATGCTACTACGCGGCTACGAACGTTCGGCCGTTACCCTAAATTTCATTCGCGCGCTCAGTGAAGGTGGCTTTGCCGATCTGCATCACCCAGAGTACTGGAACCTGGGTTTTGTCATGGACAGTCCTCAGGCGAACCACTACCAACAGCTGCTTGTGTCGCTGCAGGGTGCCTTGCGTTTCATCGACGCTATCTCAACCGGACCGATTCAAGAGTTAAAACGGGTTGATTTCTTTACGTCCCACGAAGCTCTGCACCTGCACTATGAGCAAGCTCTGACGCGTCCCAGCGTGCAGGGCAATGGACCCTATAATTTAGGAACTCACTTTCCGTGGATCGGCGAACGTACCCGATCGATCGCCGGTGGCGCATGTCGAGCTCCTGCGCGGCATTCGCAATCCGCTGGGTATCAAATTGGGACCCACTGCCCAGCCGCAGGAAGTCGTTGACCTCATTCGCACCTTGAATCCAGCGAATCAACCAGGGAAGATTTCGCTGATCCATCGCTTCGGTCGACAGCAAATTGAGCATGTCTTGCCAGACTTGATCGACGAAATTCGCCGCTGCAACTTGGGCGTGATTTGGGTCTGCGATCCCATGCACGGCAATACGCTCACGACCGACGCCGGGCATAAGACGAGGCATTTCCAAGACGTCCTCGGTGAACTACGGTCGGCATTCGCCATTCATCGGGCAGCCGGCTCTCGACTGGGCGGTGTGCATTTGGAATTAACCGGCGAGGATGTCACCGAATGCCTTGGAGGGGCGGGCGGCTTAACCGAACAAGACCTGCACATGGCTTACAACACCAACTGCGATCCACGGTTGAATTACCAGCAGGCCATGGAAATCGCGTTTTCCATTGCCGCCGAAATCGGAACCAAGACGTAGTTGCACAGCGTACTTTCGTCCGCAGCAAATTCTTTCCTAGCCAGCGGTATAGCCATTGAGTTGTGTTGCCCGCTGCACGCGCTGAATGGCCAAGGCAAAGGCTGCGGTTCGCAAGTCGGTATTCCGCGCTAGCGACTCCTGCCAAACCTGTTCAAAGGCACCGCTCAATGTACGATCCAATTCCTGTCGCACGCGGTCCAGGCTCCAACGATAATGCTGTCGATTTTGAACCCACTCAAAGTAGCTGACGCTCACACCGCCGGCATTTGCCAAGATGTCGGGAACGACGATCACGCCCCGTTCAGCCAGTTGTTGGTCCGCTGCGGGCAGGGTGGGCCCATTCGCGGCTTCGATAATCAACTTGGCGCGGATCTTTTCAACATTTCCCTCGTGGATAACGCCGCCCAAAGCGGCGGGAATCAACAGGTCGGTGTCCAGTGTCAACAGCTCGTCGGCGGGTAGTATCTCCGCGTCCTTGTAGCCAGCCAGGCTCTTGTGCTTGAGCGTGTGCCGTAGCAGATTCGCCACGTCCAGTCCCTGCGGATGGTAATAGCAGCCCGAGACGTCGCTCACGGCCACAATAGGAAACTGTGCTTCGCTGAGAAACTTGGCGGCATGCGAGCCGACGTTGCCAAAGCCTTGAATGGCGGTGCGGCATTGTTCGGTCTTGATCCCCAATCGCTTTAACGATTTTACCGCGATAATACCCACGCCTCTGCCGGTAGCCTCCTCCCTGCCGGGAACCCCATACTCTTCTACGGGCTTGCCGGTAATCACCGCTGGATTGAATCCATGATACTTTTCCCATTGATTGCGAATCCAGGCCATCACTTCGTGGGTGGTGCCCATGTCCGGCGCCGGAATATCCGTATCGGGCCCGATAATATCGTGGATCCCGTCGACAAATGCACGACTTAGCCGCTCCATTTCCTTGTCGGAAAACTCCTTGGGGTCCACGGCTATGCCTCCCTTGGCTCCTCCATATGGAATGTTGACCACCGCCGTCTTCCAGGTCATCAAGCTCGCTAGCGATCGGACCTCATCCAAATTGACCTCCGGGTGATAACGCAAACCACCTTTCATCGGACCCCTGGAGTTATCGTGTTGGACGCGATAGCCAAGAAATGTCTCGATTCGCCCGTCGTCGCGCTCACACACCACTTGCACGGTGACTTCGCGTTTGGGAGTCAGCAGCAGTTTGCGCAACCAATCCGGCAGACTGAGATGATCGGCAGCCTTGGAAAAATAGGTTTCCGTCGCTTGGCAGGCCTTCACGAATTGGACTCCTGGGTAGGGTGATGCCACACAACCGTTAGCAGTGGCATTATTCACTACCGGGCAAATGCGGATAAGTGCAATTAGCAGCCTTTGCCGGCCGCTTTTCAGTTAGAATAGTCCATCAACCCATGGCACGAGTTTTGAAACGTACGTCAGGTTCTCCGAGACGGCTAGTTCATTGTCAAAGTTTCATTTGGGGATGGAAGGTAAAAAGGGGTCAGACACCAAAAGCCGGAAC
>CAVPPY010000087.1:0-24154 GCA_963707245.1 Pirellulaceae bacterium | reverse complement strand
TCCTTCGCTCGCAAACTAGGCCTGTTTGGGGCTTCGATGGTCGATGCTATTCCAACGAATAGGTACTCCGAGGAAGAACAATGCATTTACGATTCGCGTGAGCCCGATGTTCGGACAGTAGGGATTCAGCACTGCCCAGATTGGAGGCTGGACAACGACCAGCGGCCCGACTTGATTAACTTCGGGATTGACTTTGTTAGACTGACGTTTATTCGGATCCTAGATCGTACCTCGGCCGCCCCATGTGATAAATGTCGGCTGAGATCAAATTGATTTGCATAGAGCAACGAATCGGCGCACTCTCTGAATCCAATTTTGGCAGTCAAGATCAAGGACCATCGCTATGTCTCTAGGGAACAAACATGATCCACAAGCGACTCAGGAAAACCTCTATATCCCCTGTCAGCACATGCTGATGGGCAACAACCACCGCATCCCTCGTCTAGCGGACTGGACCTGCCGCTGGTGGCCTTGGCGTTAATTGCAATTCTCGGTGGTGTGTGTTGTTCATCGTTGAACCATCCACCACGATGCAGCAGTACCAGCCCTGGAGTGGGCCCTTGCAGGTATTCGTCTGTATTTTCTTTGTGGGACTTGTTATGCTGTTATTCGGCATTCTCTCGGGTAGCAGCACCGACGCGGATGCCACGCAATTCAGTTACGAGCTTGTAAAGTCGGGTAGTCGAATAAACGGCTATCTTGTGGACCAAGCGGAGTCACACGAGGTGGCTGGTAGCGATTTCGCGGTCATATATCGACAACCCGTTTTCCTTCATCGTTCTGGTAGATTTCCTTCTTCGTTAGTCATTAGTGTATCAACCCAGGTGCCCGCGTCGCTGGGTTTCACGAAAGAGAGTTCATTCGATCGTTTCTGCAAACGATTTGGTCTCGCCAACGAGCACGTTACGGGAGACACCGAATTCGATGACTTCGTCTACATCCGCAGCCGTTCGGATGGCTACGCAGATGTCTATTTGAAGGATGAGCACAAGCGGCAGGCGATCCGCGAATTGTTGGAGTCTGGCTTCGATTCTGTCGGATTGCATCCACAAGGGGTCTCTGCAAGCTGGACCGGCTTTAATCCGCAAAGCGTCATCAAACTGATTTTTGTGTACATGCTGCCAAATGCCTGATGACCTTGGACGAAATTCCCCAGTGGTCCCCAACACGTCTCAAGTTGGAAGGACGGACGATTCACTAGGTACGCACTTATTGGCTGTTTGTTAGTCGCTTTGCTGACAGCCGCCATTTGTAACGGCCGATATCCCCTAGTCCGTTCTATTCCTCAGATTCCAGCCGGTATCCTGTTGTTCCCGCTCGTAAGTATCATGTTTGGAGTGCTCTCCGCCTGGACTCTACGCGGTCGTTCGACATCCCACTCAGAGTGGTATGCCGTTGTGGTGGTTTCATTATTAACGCTGCTACCGACTTGTATCTGGGGTATCGCTGCGGTCAACGGACTCTGCGACCGCTCAACAATCGAGATAAAAACAACGCCGATCGTAGCAAGAGAAAAAAGCGAAACAGCGCATTATGTCGCCGTTTCTGATTGGACGTCTTCAGGCGTGATACGTTTCAGAGTCAACACGTCAGAATACCAAAACGCATCACGAGCAGAGTTGGAGATCGGACGCGGTGCATTTGGGATCGAGTGGCTGAAAACCATACGCTTTCTGCCGTAAGGTAGTCCAGGCAGAAAAGTATGTCAGCGCCTTATTGATTGATCGAGTGAGGCGGTACTTGCAAGTTGTCGTGGACTTCACCGTCGGACCTTTTCCACACCAATTCCTCCTCGTCATAAAGGATTTTGAGGGCTTCTTCAAATTTTTTTAACGAAAACCCAGGCAATACGCCAAGGCGGGTGATAAACTCAGGAAGCCCCTGACTTTCCATATGAATGAAATCATCAAAACTGTCGCCCTTTATCTCCACATAATTTTGAACACATATAAAGTTGGGACCCCACGCTGGATATAACCCTACCTCATGCACCTGATTCCATAATCGACGGCCGGGGTAAGGCCAGCATGTAATGGGGGTGTAGCCTTCTTCGTCAGCTACAACGGAAAAGGAAATGAGCTTTACCTTGCTTTGTAACTGTTGCACTGATGTGCAACTTGCTGGCGCGTCGGCGATCTGGACGATGTAGCCCGTGTTTAAAACTGCAATATCTGCATCAGACAGGGAGTTCGCGTCCATACAGAGCAATTCGGCGCTCGCGGGGATCTCACGCCACAACGACCCACCTTCAATGTAGAGACAAGACAAATTATTGGATTGCCCTTCGAGTCGTAATATTAGCTCACGAAATTCAGCTCCAATAGACTCGGGATAAGTGCAGTTCCCGGCAAGCAGGAACAAGTTACTTACTTTTGTGGTCACCATAGCAGCCATGTTTATCTGGTAGTCTTTTGTGCGGCCAGAACGCAAATCCCTGATCGGGATGATTTGGGTGAGGGTGAAACCAGAATTGCCGACTTGAGCCTGCCATTTTTTGAATTGAATTGGTGGGCGAGTTTGTGTTCGGGGAGCTTGGCTAGTTCATGGTATAGCACGGTTTCGTACACTTCGTGGTCTTGAATCCATAGGATTTTCTCAGTGCCACTTTGGCTTTGGTGTTCATTCCTTCAACGCTGCCGCTGGAGAGCTCGCCTTTGGCGGCGAACCAGTTCAGCAGCAAGTCTCGATGGCGACGGAGCGTTCCAGCCATTTCCTTCATCGGTTCAAGCTGGCTCCGCATGGCTCGTGTGCACCAGCCATCGAGGAACTTGCCCGCCCAGGTAGCCGCTGCGATAGGTCCAGAACTGCTGGAAGTCTTCCTTCATCAGATAGGCCCGCATCGTTCGCAGGTTGTACTTCATCAGATCTCGGAGCTTAGCCGTCTGCTTGGCCGTGCGATTCTCCGGACGCTTCAGCAGGCACCAGCGACTGTGCTTCAAGATCGGCTCGTAGCCATCCTGTTTCATCTGACGAGTTTCCTCGGCCCGCACCTTGTCGACCTTCTTGTTCATCGTCGCCATCACGTGGTAGCGGTCCAGGATGTTCAGCGCGTGTGGCGCGCTCGGCGATCACGTTCAAGTACGGCTTCCACATGTCGCTGCAAACAAACCGCAGTGCCTTCACGCTTCCTCGGAACAAATCGAAGAATCCCTCCAGGGTTTTCTCCTTGCGATTCTCGCCGACCCACAGTAATCGTCGCATCCCTCATCGATCTGGTAGACCAACGTCAGGTAGCGATGGCCTCGCCGGGCAGCAATCTCATCAATGCCAATCGCCGTAAACTTCGGCTCTTCCCGATGAACGATCCCCCAGATCACCGCGTGGCGGACGCTGCGGTAAACTCGGTTCCAACTGGTGCCAAAGATGCGCGCCGTCTCGCTCCAGGACAGTCGCCGAGCCCAGGTGCTCAAGAACCATTTGTAGGCGGTCGTCATCCGTTCCTTGCCGCTGGACCACTCCAAGTGCTCGGTCTTCACACCGCAGTCGGGACAATCAACCCGCCGCATCGCGTACACGAAAAACACAGCCATGCCCAGGATTGGGACAAACTCAAACTCTCTCGGTGAACGCGTATCGTACACCGGACCGTGGACCCGGCACTGACCACACTTTGGCCGGCTGTTCTTGCGAGGACGAACTTCGACCAGCAGACGATCTTCGGAAATAGTTGCCTTGCCGTACACAAACCGCTTGAGTCGATAGCGATGATTGAGGATAGTCTTTAGTTGCATCTGGTCTGGGGGATGAGGTTGCTGGAGTTGATTTAAGCACCAACACCAATAACCGATTCCTCCACCAGATGCACCTTTCATTTATCCAATTCAGTCGACTGAGCCCCTTCCGCATCGCCGTCGCTTCGGCCTGCACCGGTCACGGGGCCGATGCGAAGGCGAGGTGGAACGGGGCGACCCCTTCTCAAACACCTTAAGCAATTCCTCTTGAGAATGATCGCTTTCAAACCAAAGGATAAAGTTGCAACCATCGGGAATCTTTGCTTTGTCGGGCTCAAACGCAACCAACCAAACATCTTCCTTGGCGAACAACTCAGCAAAGCGAGTTGGAATCAAAGGTTCCGGCTCGACATAAGATTTCGGTGGAACGCTTCTATCTGGACTTAACGCCTTAATGATCGTTCTAAGAAACTTAAGCACGATAACCCTCCATGCAGCAGACTGAAGTTATTGTTTTTCGGCCAACATATGGTCGCCGCTGGCCGCTGGCTCAGAACGCTTTTGAATCGCGATGTTTGTTTTACATTCCGCTACGATTCCCTAACTAATTTTAGCTAGATGTGCGACGTGAAAGCTCGCCGATATCTGCAAATGCTTTGCAACGGTCTAAGGTATCTTGAGGGCGTTCATGCAAAGCCAACAGAGCCGGAGGAAGGCAGGTAAACCAACGAAGCTCATCATAGCCTCCTTCCATAAGGCCCCCATGTCGGGCATCAGGAAGCGCAAGCCTAAGGCCGCGTATCATCGAGTAGAAAGAGCTCGGTAGATTGCCAAGTCCGCCGAGTGGGTCACCCATCGCTGAATCGAGTCCGACCGACCACAATATCAAATCCGGGCTGAATTCCAACACTTTAGGAAGTGCTTCCCCAAGAAATCGCTCCATAATCGCTTGAGGCTTCTGCTCTCCGTCAAATTCGATAGAGACGATATTTGGCCCATTTTTCATTGGATGGGCCTCAAGTCCCCAGTCCATGTCTGGTCGCGAGTAGGGATACTCATTACCCGACTGATGATATCGATCTTGAACCGCATCATATTGACCGTCGGTAAAGCGTTGTCGAATCTCATCGTAAGGTGAACGATACGAAACATCGATCAGCAGTGTGTCCGGCTGGTGAGCCAAAACATCAGCGGTTCCATTGCCGCGATGATGATCGATATCGATTACTACAACCCTATTCGTTGACCGGGACGGAGCTGGACGTTGTGATCCCTTGCGTAGAGCGCTGCTAGAGCCGCATTTGAGAGATAGCAGAAGCCCATCGCCAGGTCGCGTTCGGCGTGGTGGCCGGGTGGCCATACCAACCCAAAAGCAGTGTCACCACTGGACGAGTGGAGAAGTTTATCAATCGCATCGTAGGCTGCTCCCACTGCGAGCCGGGCTGCATCCAGGGTGCCAGGAGTTACATCAGCCTCTTTACCAAAATCAGATATGAATGGATCCTGTCCGGCCATAGCGTAAGCCTTTGCTCGATCGACGCACTCAGCAAGGTAACTAAGATATTGCGCATCGTGCCCTCGCTCAAGTTCCTTCAGGTCTGGCATGCGGTTCGAACTTACCCAGCATATCGGAGCAACCGCCTTTCCCTGGCCATCTACCAACGGTCCCCAAATCGTCGGGATCGCTTCTAGGGAGAGTTCGGTGCTGCAACATCTTCGCCGCCTTCAAGCAACCAACGGCTTTCCCTGGATAGTCATATTGTTTAGACACGTCAAACCTGTCACGCGTCCCGAGGTGGCGTTCATCGGGTGCAAGAGTGTCAGGATAGAAGTATCGTTCATTGGTGATGACTGTTAGGGACATAGGAAAACATTCGGGAATAAGGGTGAGTTCTTTTATGCCGTATTCTATTGTGCAGACAGCGTCAGTGCTAGCAATTGTATTGATCCTTGCGCACTCTTTTGCCCGATCAGTATCGGTAAGATCCTTGCTACACTATGCAATGGCGAAACGATGATGGTGGCACGCAAACAATTGGAGGTCTCTGATTATGTCTTACGCAGTTCCCTCAAAGCTCACTCGCCGAAGGATGATTGGAACGATTACGAGTTCGGCAGCTTTTTTGTTTGGGGAGAACTTGGCGCAGCAGCCAACTGATGCTCAAGAGCGTGTTCAGGCGGATGCGACGAAAACAGCCAAGATTATCGATTCGCACATTCATTTGGTTGATCCAAAACTTCCAGGTGTACCCCTCGGTGCGACTCCCAATGGCATTTCGTTAGATGATACGTTGGAGCGAGTGGCCAAAACGGTTCGAGACGAGATGGAGCAATCCGACACTATCGCAGCGACTTTGTATGCCGCAGTATGGGAAGTTGCCCCCTGACGATATTCTCGGGGTCAATAGAACTCTCGCGCTTTTAAGGAACTAGTTCCGAATCTACATGCCATTGGAATTGCCGATCCCCAGCACATCGCTCCCGATGATCGAAAGCAAATTGAGAAACTGCTTGCAGAAAAGCAGGTGAAGGCACTTAAGTGCTATCTTGGGTACGTACACGCGACGCCAAGTGATCTCGGCTATGCGTGGTATTTTCAAATGGCACATGAAGTATAGTATTCCGATAATTTTCCATACGGGTGACACATATTCTCGCAAGGCCAAACTTAAATATGCGCATCCCTTAGGGGTTGATGAAGTCGTGGTGGATTACCCCGAGGTCAACTTCGTTTTAGCGCCATCTGGGCAATCCTTGGATAATTGATGCGGCCGAGATCATTTACAAGAACAACCAGCTTGGTTCGGGCGGAAACGTTTGGACGGATCTTTCCGGATTGCTGGTGGGGCCACAATTTGTAACCTATTCGCAGAGCGGTGTGTTGGATGAACTAAAGAAGAAAGTGCGTTATGCAATCGGTTACTCTGAGCACCAGATCGCTTCTTGTATGGCAGCGACTGGCCGCTGAGCAAGATGGAGGTTTATCGAGACTTCATTCGGGAAGCTGTTCCAAAGGAGCACCATCAGGCGATTTTTAGCGATAACGCTAAAGACCTTTTCAAGCTCTGACTCACAGAGTATGATGCCTTGACCAATCGCTTTCCGAAATCGGCCGACTACGCCGGCAAGCGAAGGCCCAGGAACATGGTTTCCAACTAGGTCAGACAGAGGGCCAACTTGAAGTTTTGGAGGATCTTCTTCAGCGTCGGCTAGATTCATCAAGCTGGACAAGCGATAGGTTTGTAGTTTCCGCTTGGCGTGCAATGAGACCACGCGGCCAAGCACGCTGTGGAAGTTTGAGCCTATGAGAAAAGGAGAGCGGCGTTACTATCTCGATCCGTGGCTGTATCGTCCACGCTAAAGCTGACGGTTGGCTCATCGAGAAGGGACCGGAGCCTCCCGATCAATGGCTGGAGTAGAGTGATGCCTTCTGCGCTTAATGCACAAGCGGAATTGATTAGGACCAAATGGAAATCGGTGAAACGTTTTGTGTCGGTCGTGTACCTCCGTACATCATCCAATACTAAGTTTTTTTGCTTTGATGACTCCCGTTCACCTTTGTTACTGAGGCGCGATTAATCCAGCAAATAAACTCACGAAGAAAATCGGCCCTTAACACAGGGGGCTAGGCTCTCGCAATGCCACCCTCCAGAAACTCGCGCCGATTTCCGGCGTACATAGACCGGAGTCGCCCTACCAGCCGTTTGGTCAAACCGTAAAGGCTTGGGGTGACCACCGTCATCACAAATTCTTGGCGACTGAGGTAAGCTTGGCTATGTTTTATCCTGACCAAACCATCATAAAGGAAGGGTGCAATTTCACGGGTTGCGTTCAGAGTGAGTACTCGACGCAGCAGCTTGCTCAGATATTTGTTTCGGAAGGCTGGCAGGCCAATGCTGTGGACAGTGGTTACACTCTCACCAAAATCGTCGATTGGGTTCCAGCAGGCCGACGTTCACTGCGTGCCGCTATGAAGAAAACGCTTGACTTGGTAGCGGAGGGATCAGGCCAAGTGAGTGTGCTTTCTGGGCTATGCGAATATCCCGGCTCGTTTTGTAGCGAGATAAGGCAGATTTTGTGGCGTCGCTTGGGGCGAGCCAACTCATTAGTCTGCCATTGGCTTGATACCATCGACGGCACAGTCTTTCGACAAGTACCAGCAACGGCTGAACTGCTCGGCCTTAACCCCGATTCCCTCATAGAGGCCGACCTGACAGCCATTAGCGCAGGGCTATGTTACCCAGCCATTGAAGGGCGATTGGACGTCCCTCGGGAGCGGCTCGCAAAAACGGTACCGATTTGGAAATCGAGTTATTTCAGCAGTGGGTTTTGTGGTCGAATCCGTTGTATTCGATAGCGAAAGCATTAGGCACTACGTACCAAAGGGGCCGTTTCAACTTGACTGGCATCAGCTGCGTGAAGTGGCAGCGGAGTGGGTCACGGCGGCATTCATGCGATCCCTTTCGCCATTCTCGCTGGTGATACTGCCGAACTGAGCATTCAAAAGGGATGTGTGGGATTTTCCTCGCTACTCGAACGGCTCGCGGAGTTGCCTGATTTTCCAAGTGCAAACTTCATCGAACTCCTGAAAACCGAAATGCATGACGAGAAAGTGGTCGTTTGGAATCGGGGCATTTGCTTACTGCCGGGTGCAAATCGGAGCGGTGTCCCAAAAAGCCTCTGAGGTCAAATGGGCCGGTGCCCAAAGTGTCAATTTTCGTATCGCTGGGATGGGGTGGTCTGCTTGCATTGCGGCTACTCATTGAACTCTTAACATTGCGATTCAGTAGCCCGCCTCCGAGGAACACCGCACAGTGGTGTGGTCAATCCGGCTACAACCGCCGCTGAACAACTGCGTAATGTGGGCGTGACCGAGGCTGTCCTGAGCGACGAAGAGAGAAGCATTGGTCCACGGCTCGAATTATTCTGAATGTGGGCCTTTTATGCCACCGAGCTGACATGTGCCGCAACTTCACTCAACTGGCAGGACGCATAACCGTGCTGCCGGTCAGAACGGATTGGACAATACAGCAATCGCCGGCGGCATTGGAGATCAACGATGCCGACGACACTTGAATCGGTAGTAACAAAGTACCTTCGCTCAGGCAGTCCAGCACAACGAACGCGCGAGGAATACAGCACGACGCTTCGAAAGTGGTCGCGATGGAGTGGCGCGGTCCCGCTCGAGAGTCTTGGCAGGAAGGAGATCCGGGAGTTTCTTGATTGGGTCTACGAAGACGCCGCATCGCGTGAGGGGAGCAACCCGGGACGCACAACGAATAAGGTCCGGTCGCATTTGCGAGCAGCTTTATCCTGGGCATGGGAAAACGACCTATTAGACGCTCTACCACGATTTCCCAGACACAAGCCACAACGCGATGTTGCTGGGAAACACTATCTGACGAAATCCGAGATCAACGCCCTCTACTTTGCAACGCATGAGATGAGGAATCCACGAGGTTGGAGCGAAGTTTGGCCGGTCGGGAGATATTGGCGAGCGGCTTTGGTTGTCTTCTTGAATTACGGAGTTGATTCAGGAACGGTCTGGAAGACATTGCCGTTCCATGAGCCGATTCTGTGGCGTCATATTTCATGGGAACGGCAGTCGCCTGACCGGGAGCTTAAAGAGTCATCACCTTGGGGCTGGCTCTACTATCGGCGTGTAAAAACAAAAAAGGCATTTTGGCGCCCGATGAATCGCACAGTTAGGCTCCACTTGAAGAGCCTTTGCCCCAACGAGCCAGATCCCGATGCCCCAGTTTTTCTCGGTGGCGGAACTCGGCCGAACAGTCGGTTTCGTCAACTCTGTAACTTGGCCGGCGTTTCTTCCAAACGCGATATCGAATCCGGGGAGGAGCGTCCCTGGGTTTTGAAGGACCTTCGCAAAACTTGTGCGACCTACTATGACGAGCATATGCCCGAATCATCGGTCGAGATCCTGGGTCACTCGGCACGTGGAATTACCTACCGCCATTATGCACATCGCGCTCCTCTGGCATTCCGGGCGATATTGAGCCTACCGCAGCCATCATCGTTCAAGACGCTCGCTCGGGGGTTTGAGGGACAATGCCCATGTTGCAGAAGAAAATTCGAGGAAACGGGCTCTTGAGCAGCGAAGAGCTATGTGCCCAAGGACGGGCACTGACGGTTCGACCTGGGTTACGAACGCAGCCGTTCTCGTGCTTCAAAAAGCCGCCCAGACGACACCTATCAGACGAGTCCTCTGGTTTCGGCGAAACCAAACGCAGTAAGTTCGTTGCGCATTCGAGGCACTCGCTCTGGTCAGACGCGACTCACAGCAAGGGCAAGGTATTGGCCAATGACCACGCGACGACTAGCCACTTTAATGGAGTCGAGTATGCCATTGGGGCAGATTGAACGGTAGACCGTGTCAAGAAATGCCTCCTGTACCGGCGCGATTCTTGGCTGCAAACGACATTGCAGTAACCTCCAGCGAGGGGACAGACCAAGAGTTGTGACGAGAAAGACAAGGTCAAAGGTCTGCTCCTCGACGTGCGGCTGTGCAGCGTCACCAAGGATGATGCTCAAGTTCTTAATTCCACGCTTTGCGGCTCGCTGTCTAAGGCGCTCGACCATTCCCGGCTGGATTTCGATTCCCACCGCCTCACCTTCCGGCGCCGTACGCTCTGCGGCGGACAGCAGAAGTCGTCCAGGGCCCGGACCAATTTCTAGAATTCGTTGCCCCGCCTGGAGATTCATCCGTTGCAGCGTTTTCTCAGTCCCGCTGAGCCATCCGTAGAAGCGAGACTCCAGAGCCCATCCGAAAAGCGATGGGCAAGGGAGAAGCCACTTCCTACTCGTCCACCGCCAACCAAGGAAAAAGCCAGGGACTAGTACAAGAATTGCCCCGATGATCCAAATTGATTGCATTAGTCACTCTCCAGTGCGGCGTACTCCAACAACGGTAATGAACTTCTGGCCATAGTGTCGATCCTCTTAGCCCACCGTTTCCGCGCACCCGGTTCGTTTTCGCTAGTGATGCTTGCGTCAGCATATCGACCTCCACCACTGAGAGACAAACACCCCAAACGCACACTCTACCTGTGCGTATGAGCGGGTCTACACATCCACCAAGGTCCTTTTAGTAAGAATGGCGATTGATTTCGCATGCGAGCCGGCATTGAAATTGCGGGATTATCAAGAGGCCAAGAAGGGTTCTTCCTCAACAGACGCTGCTTCTAGCATTGCAGGGGTGGATGCTTTAATCGACTTTACTCGTATTGGGATTCTTGCCTGGCAAATTGCGGCCTGCAATTTGCATTGGTTAACACCTAACTCACAATTTGAATTACCCGCCCTCGACCAACCTAAATACGAAGCATTGTGTTGCACCATGAAACATGCACGTTTCTTTCGGCAGGATCAATAGCCGTAATGTAGCAGCGATGCTGCTAACAGACAGAGTTAGGTTACCTTTCGGTAATTGAGACCTTCCGTAAGAGCCATGCTTGATCTTCATGTGAACGCCCGGACTGACGGGTCAGCGCTGGTTTTGTAACCGACAGTGGTCTCAAGATGCTGGAGTTGCTCACGATGTTTGCTCCAAGTTCTTTCCGTTTTTCCCCGCCAACTACTAACGTCAGGAAATTGGGCCGCTACGGACTGCCACAATCATCCTTGAGAAAGCTGCTCGTTGAATGCCTTGAGGACAGGCGCGTATTAAGTACCCTCGGCGGACAGTTTCAAGTCGATCCGTCCCTATCCTTTGAGGAGAGCGCTCCCGCGGTTGCTGTCGTCATCGAAACTGGATTGAAAGACAAAGTCGAGGACGCGTTACTCGGAGGCAAGCCGTATTTCGTCGCCGCATGGCAGTCTTGGGAAGAAGACGGCAGCGGTTTTGGCATCCAGGCCCGTGCGTATGATCCTGAGGGACAACCAATCGGCGATACTACGCCGATTAACATCGCTTGGCTCGGCAATCAGCAGGCTCCGACGATTGCCACGAACGGAAAAGGCAATTTCATTGTCGCCTGGCAAGCTGAGAACGAGATGGCTGGAGGCTATGACGTCGTGTTCCGCGCGGGCAGACTGGAGTTTGTCGACGACGTGCTCTCAATGAGCTTGGACGAGAGCGAGACGATCATCGGACCGGGAATTGCCCCTGCGGCAGCCATGGCTCGCGATGGTCGCTCGGTCATCACTTGGACAAGCCTTTCGCCTGTGACGGGCTATGATATTCAGGCAGCAGTAGTCACGACTGAGGGAATTGAAACGCTTGCTTTGGCCGATCAAGAGGGCGATCAGTTAGCGCCCACTGTTGCCTCGGACACGAAAGATGATTTCGTCATTGCGTGGACCGGCCCGACCGAAATCGTGGCAACCTCTGAGGACGGCGAGGAAGAACAAGCTGTAGCTGTCTTTGGTCGGGGATTGACGCTGGATCAGGCGGGAACCCCAGAACTTACCTCAACGTTTTTAGTCAGCGGCACAACCAGCCATGACGTGACTTCACCCTCGGCAGCCATGAACGCCATGGGAAGCATTGCCGTGGCCTGGCAGGTGGAAGGCCAAGCAGGCAGCGGGTCCGACATCTTCTTGACGGTCTTTGGCGATACCGCAGACGCATTGTCGTCCAACCCACTAATTGCCCCCCAACTTGTCAACGATGTCACCAGACGTCCGCAGCGAGCCCCTGCAGTGGGCCTCGATAAGAGTGGTAATGCACTCGTGGCATGGCAGAGCCAGCACGTAGATGGCTACAGCTGGGGTATCCTGGGCAAGCACTACCAAATCAAGAATACGGGAAAGCCGGGCAGTCCACCAACTGTCGCCACCTCTGCAGATTTTCTCATCAACGAGACCGAACGGGGCCCAGAGATGCTACCTAGCGTCGCGATGCTCCGCTCCGGCCAGGCCCTTGTCGGCTGGCTGGGCCCTGAAGTACCCGACCACGGTCACGGTGTCGAAGAGGGAGAGGGAGGCCATGAGCCAGCCGTTTTTGCACGCTGGACAGACTACTTGAAAACTCGGGGACCGATCAAGGATTACGGCGTATCCGGATCAGAAATGGTTCTAACGAATTACGCCGCAGTCGAAGATAACGGAACGGCAGCCGCGATGGATGACCGTGGCATTTCGCTGGTGGCCTGGGAAAGCTGGCAAGAACCAGCCGACACCAGTAGCAATGGCATTTACGCTGCCGTGGTACTGCCTGGCGCCGAGAACCCGATCAGCGTTCCTCTTGGGTTGATCAACGGCGACGACCTCGGCAATCAAAGCAGCCCAGGCGTAGCCGTGGCCCGCAGCGACGCGGTTGGCAATACTCCATTCGTTATCGTTTGGCAGAGCGATCATGCGGTGTGGAATGAACCCGATGCAAGCCACACTTTGGGATACGGCATTTACGGCCTGGTTGGAAGCTTTGATGCGTCAGGTACCATCACCAACAGCTTGTTCATCACCGTTTCCGAGACGCTTGGTAATGAAGTCGCACCGGCGGTAGCCATGGACGAAGAAGGTCAATTTGTCGTGGTCTGGCAAGCGACGGATGTGGATGGACAAGGCATTCAGGCTCTGAATTTCGATGCCAACGGCGATCCCCTCACCAGCGAACCATTCCCAGTCAACTTCTATACTTCCTTTGACCAGGTCTCCCCCACCGTGGCCATGAACGAAGACGGCCAATTTGTCGTGGCTTGGGTCAGTGATCACAACGTGCTGAACAATCCGGAGGACACAGAAAAAAGTATCTTTGCGCGGTGGTACGCAGATGCTCTAGCCGAACCGCCGCCTGAGTTTCTAATTAACGAATACACCAAAGACGCACAAGAACACCCTGATGTGGCTATGGACGAAGCCGGCAACTTCATTGTGGTCTGGCAAAGTATCAATCAAGAAGCACCCAAGGTGGAGGAAGAGCCTCCGGTAGTGCCAGGCGTTAGTTGGGGTGTTTATGGACGCCGCTACATCGTCGAGCCCATGGACAACGGTGGATTCGCTGTAGCTCCACAAGACTCAACTGAATTCTTAGTGAATGACACGCTCGAGCGGCCACAGCGCTTTGCGAGTGTCGGCATGGACCATGAGGGCAATTTCGCAATCGCCTGGCAGTCGATCGGCCAGGACGGAAGCAGTTGGGGCATCTATGCCAAAGAGTATCCAGCGACGTACGATCCTGCCAATGACTCTGCTGCAATCGAGTTTCTCGTTAACACCCACACCATGGGCCCACAAATCATGCCGGTCGTTGCGCGAAGCAATTTGTCCAATGCCATTGACAGTTATGGAATCTACTGGTCCGGACAAGGTCCGGGACATACAGAAGGTGTTTTCGGACGGTTGGCGTTCGATACCGCACCGCCGGTGAGCGTGGACACACCTGCCGTAGATCTAGTGTTCGGCTTGCCGGAGATCGAGATGTTGAGCGTGTCGCTCGACTGGCTCGACGAACCGTGGCACAGCTTCAAAGGAGGAGGTGGAATCCCCAAGATTAGAAAGTAGTTGTTGACAAGTCGTCACCAGCGGTGATCACCGTGGCAGACGACGACATCCTGAGAACCCCCACAAAATCAGACTGAGAGGTGTGCGATGAAAATCATGAAACTATCCCTGACAATCATGTTGCTGCTGGCTGTGAGCTTTGCCGGTTCAGCTTATGGACAAGGACGTGGCAACGGCAATGGAGGTGGAAAAGGCAATGGAGGCGGCAGTGGAGGCGGACCAGGTGAAGAAACGATACCCAACAATCTCTCGGTGCCCGCCATCTTTGTAGGTGAACCACTGCAGCTGAACTTTGGGGTCGGGGAGGTAGTGTACCCGGAATCGTACGAACTCAACCCACCACCCTTTACCGGGTATAGCGTAGACGTAGAGGGGAATTACTACGTGCAAGGGATCCACCTATGGCAGGCAGACAGCATGTTCAGCGCGCGGGAGAGCCAGTGTATGCCAAGTGGGGAGACAACCTCACGGGTGACGCCAAGCTCAAAACAGGCAGTCCCATTCGCGTCGAGGTTGGACTCTATTCTACGGATGTACAAGAAGACATGACTGGCTGGGAGGTGATCAAGCTCGAACCGGCACAACTCGACAGGGTTTCTCCGTATGGCACGGAGGTATTCTCCGATGGTTCCTCCGATTGGGCAACACCCTACGTCCCAGCTGAAAACCCCGTGGCAGCATTCAAAGGGCTCGACTCCTATCCCGAAGTACGAGTGTATGACAGCGATGCTGAATGGACGATTACGGACGCAGCTGGCAACTATGTCTTGGAGCCCAGTCTTGCACGTGCCGAGATCAATTCGACAGGCAGAATCGTGTACGGCTACAACTTGCGCGTACCGAGCGCAGGAGAGTACACAATCGAGTTCTATGCACCTAACGTGACTATTGAAGGTACAGATTCTGGTGAACCGATCTTAGATTATGGCAGGACGGTCACGCTCACCATCAACGTCGTGCCAGGCGGCGGCAAGGGCGGCGGTCGCCCGAGTCGTTAGTGCGAACCATAGCTGAAACGTTCGTCGAGCGAATTGCTCACGCGAGGGAAGCACCAATCGGCTGCTTCCCTCGATTTCTTATTAGGGGGCAAGTGCCCAACCAATTGCCTGCAGCTCGGGAAAACTTTATTCCTTGTCATCGGCAAAGTGTCTAGCGTCAGCGGATCAAGACCCCATGATCCTCGCTAATTGTCAGCTCATCGGACGAAACTTCTTTTTTGCTAAGAGATTGAACGTTGGTCTACAGGGACGAACTTTGAGTCGCGTTGGTCGTCTTACTGCATTTTGCTTCATGCACGATGACGGGACTCATCGGGGGCAAACTACAACAAGGCGAGAGAACGATAGACCAGTCTGGTGATCGCACTAAGGTGAAACTCGCCTCCCTAAAGCCCGCGTGTCCCCATGGTCAATTCCCGGCCATTATTGCTGGCCGCGAGGTTCAATGCTGCAATCGCCTGCACTTGGAAATGAGCTATTAGGTTGTGGCCGGCAATGCGATTCAGAAGGCCAAGTGCGCTGTCATTACGTTGATTGCCTGGATATGGTCAGCGCACCCATGTGGGCGTGACGTGGGCGTGTCATGGGTCACCAACGGGAGTTGTCGAGCTGGCCCAGGTCGGTTCGTCGTCGGGTTCGTCATGAAGCACGAAGGCGGCCTGCTGTCGTCAGTTTGACTGCGCTCTTAGCAGCCTCGATTTGCGGTCGGTCGTTTTCCCCGCTGCGAGTTGACTCGAACCTCGCCTGGACATGCTTTGTCTGTAATCGAGCCAAGGGAAGCGACATCTCGTCGATCGACGAGAAAACAGAAGAATTGGCCCGTCCATTTCCTCTGTGCCCTCCAGGTGCGCACGTGGTGCAGCGCCCTTGAATTGATACGCAGCATCGCCTAAGGCGTCGGTGGAATGGCGATAAAGGCGTAGCTCTGACTGCCGTTGACGTTGCCAATACCCGCGATTACGCCCGCTTCGTTGATTGCCGTGGCTTGGCGGAGCCAGGCAAATGGAGCGTTTCGTTTCGGAAGGAACTTCTCCAGTAGGACCGGCGTTGCTGCGGCGCTGGACCACACGACGGCATCACGAAAGGTCGTGTTTTCACCCGCTGTACCGACGATCACTCCGGCAGAGTTCACGCCCAGAGCTTTGTGCAGGCGATAGTAGTTGTCAAAGGGTTTACTCGGCGGGTCGAGCAAGGTAACGCCAATGCTCTCCGACCAGACTCGCGATTTAGGTTCGACTCCGGAAAGTCGTGCCTGACCGCAACTCACTCCCAGATTGTTGATGCAATAGGCAGCCGCATGGTCAGTTTCCAGGATCACGGGATTCGGATCGACAATAAGCGACCCGTCTTCTTGCGACTGCACCGTCCATTGCACGGCTGCGTTGTTCGCGGGATCACTCCCGGGTTGCAGCTCGCCGGTGACGCTCGCTAGCCCGGCGGGATCGTTGTCGTTCAGTGAATGCGCCAAGCTTCGTTCGCCGGCGGTCGTCGGAAGTGTCACGGGTCCGGCAATACTCATTTCGCCGTTCGGATAGGTGACTCGCCACACGACGGCGACATCCATAGCGCCAATCGGGTTTCCAAAGTCATCAAAGACCGGATCCAAAGCAACACCGCAGATGACGCCATCCGCGTTGATGTCAAAAGCGACCGCTCCGAGGCCAGCGACCAGAGGTGGCAGGACGACAGGCGGAGCAGCGGGTCCGGCCCAGTACAACGCATTGCCGAAGCCGGCCCCAACAATCTCGTCTGAGTCGTTTAGACCGTAAGCCGTGGCATCTACGCCGAGCGGAAAAATCTGTGAGCTGTTCCCGTTAACTAGCCAGAAAACGGAATGCTGGTCTCCGGTGACAGCATTGGCAGCAACACCGACGACATTCCCCGCATTGTTGATATCAAATGCGCCTGCTCCGAACGATGCTGTGAACACTCCTCCGGCATCGTCGAGCTTCACAATCGTGTAGGATGTCTCACCACCACCTTCTCCACCGCCGGGATTCCCTCCGCCTCCGCCTGGCTTTTTGGCCCGCATGTTTTCGCCCGCAAGGACCGTAATACTGAATGCGACCGCGAGACAGCCAGCTGTGAATAGAAAGCGTTTCATGACTTCACCTTTCGGAAGGGATGGCTGAGCAAGTAACTGACCTGCCGACTCTTAAATATCTGTCCAGACTTCAATGCAATTTTTGGGCATTCGTTACGCCACGTTTTCGAGATTTTTTGATTTGTGGGCCAAATCAATCGTCGGTGTCGCACACGCGCGTCTGCCCTTCAAATGGCACGCGTCGGTCGCTAGCTACCCTCCCCAGCGGGTGGTATGAAAAGTTGGGAAGATGGTCGGTGAACTCGTTTGACTGGCTTTCGAGGTCGCGCAAGGACGAATTCCCTGGCAAAATCATTGTCTTGGGAGAGTTCGTTATCGGACCGATTGCTGCCGAGAGACGGAGTATGTGCTGATGGAGCTCATAAACGCTCGCCTAAGGAGCCAAGCTGGTTGTTGATGGCCACAGCCGGGGCGGCTTGGTATTCCAACTACTCCAATTCAAGCGAAGTAATTTCTATCGCTTCCAGCGCCAGCTGATAACCCGCAGCCAATGGATTCCGGCCGACAACGGTGAATTCCAATTGACTTACCCCTGCTACCAGCTTTGCGTCGAACGTCATGCTTTGACGCACTGTCTGTTCCGAGTATAGGTTCACTCGATCCGGGTTAAGCTGTCCGCCGATCCGCAGTTGGAAATCGCCACCGGATGGATGCGAAAAAAGGCGTAGCGCAAGGCGATAGGCACCGCTGCGAGCGACCGAAATAGGTGCTACGAGAGTGGCCTGTGGATGGCGGGGCACCACAACAACTGCGCTGCAGATTCGTTCTGCCTCGCGGATTTACCTGGAAATTTTGTATTCATGCGCCGCCGCCACAACTTGCCTTCGCTGGCGACTGCGTGCAGCAGTAAAGCATCTGACTCCAAGACGCGGTGGTTGTCCTGTGACGTAGATTCCGCAAGCGGTGGCTCAACGCCGAGAATCTCCGCTGTCAGCATGAGTTCATTTACGAATTGACGCACGCCACGCGTGCTCATGATCGAATATTTGGCATAGGCTTGTTGCCCCTGCTGATAGTACGCCTTGCCTTTCGTCGCATCCCCCAGAAGCGTTTGGCATCCGGCAAGCAAAAGGTAGTCCAACGCTACACCGCGACCACCTCGTCGGTCCAGTGACTGCTGCATCACGTTGATCGCATCGGCATAACGACCGAGGCGATACAGAGCAAACGCTCGTGTTCGCTGCGCATTGGCATCTGCCTGCACCAAGCTCGCCAGCTCTTCACACAATCCCAGGGCACGCTTCGGATCGCGATATTCGGTTGGTCCCAATACCAGAATGGCAGCAATCAGATTCAGGGTATCCATTCGTGCACGAGCGCTGACCGGAATCGAGCTCGAGCACTTTTTCGAAATCGTCAAGTGCTCGGCCAATCTCACCGCACCACCGATACGCTTTAGCACGCTGGTAGAAAGCATTTGCAGACGTCGGCTTGAGATTGAGGCAGCGGCTAAAATCTTGGCAGGCTTGCGTGTAGTTGCCGAAAGCCGAGTGGATCAAACCTCGTAGATACCACAACTGTGGGTCTTGCGAATCGTAGATGATCGCCGCATCAATCTGGACCAATCTCCGGTTGAGCGATTCTGCCTGAGCCAGACCAAAGTCGTGCCTCACGTCTAAATCATCACCAAGTTCATGCCGGACCATTTGGCCTAACAAAACCGTAGATTGAAGAGGGACGCTGTGAAGATCATCACGCGTCGGAGACGGTGGCGGATCCCAATCGAGCCCCATTTCCATCAATCTTTCTCTGGTCCTGCTCAAATCCCAGACGCACAGGCCGGTTTCTCCTACGACGGCGATTAAGTGGGACCCTGATGGAGTAAAGCATAAATCTTCGACCCGCGTGTCACCGGAGTAGATCGCCAGAGTGGCCAATTCCCTCCGGTTTGGGAAGTCCATGATCGTAATGCCCTGTCCATCTCGGCCAAAGGCCACGTATCTTGAATCGGGCGTGAAAGCGATCGCAGATCCGGATCGCACATGGGCCGGGAACTCAAATTCGAGCGACCAGTCGCCGACGAGCCAAAACCGCACTGCCTGGCCACTGTTGGTCACGACCCAGCGATTGTCCGGACTGAATTCGGCCCGCGCACTACCGAGGGCATCAAGTTCCGATGCCAACCCACCGGTCAACGCGTTCCAAATCTGAATCTTGCCGCCTGAAGTAGCACATGTGGCTGCCCACTGCCCGTTGGGGCTGATTGCAACGCCATGCAAGTGGCGATGGCGAAGATTGATACTCGTTTCAGGATTAGTATCCCTTGTTACGATCGTCGCTTCAGAGATCCTCAGCGGCGGGTTTGCATCTTGGGGTTTACCATGGTCGACGATGAGCCGGTTCCCCTCTCGGCTGGCAGCGATGTTTACCGGATTGTGTAGGTGTGGGCTGAATTCGCACGGGGGGCCAACTCTTAAACGGGTCTCAGTGGCGGCCTGCGTACCGAATTCCCAGGCGACCGGCCACACATACACGCCACGCCGTCCTGATGTGATGAGTGTGCCGCTGCTTGGATGAAACAACAAGCCGTATGTCTGATCAATGGGTAAATGGCAGAGTTCTCGACCTGTTTTTGGGTCTACTAGACGCACCCCATCGAAAAAAGCCAACGCAAGTATTCTTCCATCTGCGCTGGCGGCACTGTCGAATACTAAACCAGGGTGAGACCAACGACAAATATCCGGCTCGACGACTGTCCAGAGCCCCAGGTCAAGTCCGTTGCTGAAACCGAACTCCCGATTATTCAAGATTGCCACCGAGAGTCGGCCCATCGTCTGCAGCAATTGCCTGCCCCAAGATGCATTCCACAAGCGCACCGACCCGTCCCAGGAATCACTGATCAGCATGATTCCGCTTGAGTGATAGGCCAAGTTATTGACCAACGACTGATGCCCGAGCATGGTAACAGTAGGGTGTTGGTCCGCGCGAGTGAGATCCCAGCGATCGATCCGCTGCCACATACCCGCGGCAAGTTCCTTGCCCGACGGATGCCATGCTAATGCAGCGATATAGTGGTGATTGGCCTGCAAGGAGCGTTTGATTTTTCCCGATATAGAATCGCGGATTCGATCTTGGGCTTGCCCTCCCAGGCCACCGCAAGCTGCTTGCCATCGGGGCTGAAGCGTAGAACAGTCGGCGTGCCGTCAACGGCGAGGTGTTCGGCAACCAGTGCTTTCTCGGAGGTTATTCCTCCCAGCGAACTGGTGGCTAACGGAATTCTTGCTTCGTCGCAAGCCGTACTCGCGTTGGCAGACTCCACTGCTACCCGGTGTTCATTCCGCGGCTCAAGCAAGGAATCGATCGTAGTACACCGTCGGTGCAACCGGCCGCAACCAAGCGTGAATCGAGACTGAAATCGACGCTCTCCAGATTTCTAACCGCCGGGATTGAATCGAGCACCCAGTTGCGGTTGTGCAGATCGTAAACGCCGGAGCCATGATCCGAGGTATTCAGGCAGAGATACCTACCCGAACTATCGTAGACCATTCGTGATCGATCACTGTAGCGAATTTCCTTTTTTAGCAGTGCTGGTTTGTTTTCGCCGACCGGAACAACGTGTAGGTAATTGGCCTCCGGAGCGTCATCGACGATGATAAACGTATCGGCTGCGGGACTGATGGCCCATGGTGTGTCTGTATGCGGCAGACCTTCCCATCACTTGCGTCTCTTAGGTCGGGCAAACTAAGGGCTGCGATCGCTTCGTTTCTCAGTTGCAAGCGCCTCTTCGCCGAGCTTCAATTGCCTGCCAATCTTTGTGGCCTCCAGAATGATTTGGAGGGCATTGACGCGCTGGACCATCCGCCCGCTGGAGTTGCTGGCCTTCGCCTGGGCCAAAAGTGCATCAAACAGACTGCGTGTCGCGCTCGGTCGCGGCATCAGCCTGTTGACGGGCAACCTGTTCTGACTCGAGCGCCGTGGACGTCGAATCCAGAAGATCTTCGGCTGTGGCCTCGGCGGTAGTTGCGAATAGCCAGCCAAGTGCTGAGAATCGAACTGCAGATCAAGACCAACAGCACAACGCTTGCCGCGGAGAGGGCACCGCGATATCAGTGCGCGAGCTTGCGCAATCGATAGGCTGCTGAGGGAGGACACGCGGTGACCGGCTCATCGTGCAAATAATGCCCGATATCGACGCCAAGCGCATGAGCGGTATCGTAACGACGGGTGCGGTCTTTCTCCAACGCTTTCATTACGATCCAGTCAAGCTCGCCGCGGACTAGTTTCCGTAGCCGTTTCGCTTCGACGCGGTGGTGGGAGGCGACAGTCGCCGCCGACTCAGTAGTCGCCAATTTGAGGCTGGGGCATGAGGGCTCTTCTTCACGGATGATCCGCAACATCTCATCAAAGGCAGCGCCGCGAAGTCGCTTTCTTCCGAACGGTGTATCGCCGGTTAATAACTCGTAAAGAAGGACCCCCAGCGAGTAGACATCGCTTCTAGTGTCGATATCCAATTGATTGAGCTTTGCCTGCTCGGGACTCATGTACTCGACCGTTCCGACCATGGTGCCAACTTCCGTGAATACCGTCTTCTCGGTAAGCCGCCGTTGCGTCGCTTTGGCTACGCCAAAGTCAATGATCTTGAGAACTGGCCTATCGTCATCGTCGGCCACCATCACGTTGGAAGGTTTCAGGTCGCGGTGGATGATCCCCTTTTGGTGTGCGTGCTGTACCGCATAGCAAACGCCCTGAAAGAGTGTCAGACGCTCCCGAGTCGTCAATCGATGCTGGTCGCAATACTTTGTAATCGGCACACCCCTGACCAACTCCATCGCGAAATATGGGCGGCCAGCCTCGGTCGTTCCCGCGTCAAGGACTTTAGAAATGTTGGGATGCTCCATCATTGCCAGTGCTTGACGTTCGGCTTCAAAGCGAGCAATGACTTGTCGGGAGTCCATGCCGCTCTTAATGATCTTGATCGCCACGAGCCGTTCAACCGGCTCGGTCTGCTCGGCCATGTAGACCTCGCCCATCCCGCCCTCGCCCAGCCGTTGCAGCAGCTTGTAGGGTCCAACATGGGTTCCCATCGCGATCGAGAGGGCGACATGCCTATCGTCGGCGAATTCGCTTCAGCAGGCCCTTTCAGGAAACTGTCGGCCTGCTCGTGCGACTGGAGCAGCGCCTCGATTCGCCAGCGCAGTTCTAGATCATCGCCGCAGGCCACGTCACAAAATGCGGCTCGCGCATCAGGATCCGTCAGATCAAGGGCTTTTTCGAAAATCTCGCGTTCGTTCATGCTGGGGTCTCGCCTGAGGATCGCGCCCAAGTCAATGCAAGTTTTGCCCGCCAGACGCGCCACGATTTTCAGATTTTTTTCTCTGCCGTGGTTTCCGGTCGCTGCCGGGACTCCGTCCCAACCACCAGTTCCTGATGAAGCCAGGCCCGGGCATAGGCCCAACGACGGTCGGCAGTTCGCTTGGAAATCCCCAGAATCGCGGAAATCTCGGGCATCGGGAGCCCCGCGAAATACCTCAGCTTGACCAATTCCGCAGCCTCAGGATCAACCGCGGCAAGCCGATCAACTGCGTCACTGACTGCCACAACTTGGGCGTCAGAAGAGTCGGAAGTAGCGAGCTTGGAATCCAGATCGACTCTTTGACGGTCACCACCATGCTTCGGGCGTTTCTTTCGAATGGCGTTGTTCACCAAGATCTGCCGCATCGACTCGGCTGCTGCTGCGAAGAAATGGCCACGCGAATCCCATCGATCAGCCCGCTCGACGTCAACCAGTCGAAGATAGGCTTCATGAACCAATGCCGTCGCTTGCAGAGTCTGACCTGGCTTCTCGTGAGCCAACTTGCAGGCCGCCAACTCGCAGCTCCTCATAGACCAACGGCAGCAACTGGTCTGCAGCCGCCGCGGCATCGCCCTGTTCGATCTGTGCCAAGATTTGGGTGACATTCGACATACGCGCAGTATAGCGTCCTAGCGTGGCCATCTCCAGTTTGTCAATCAAAGTTCAAAGTGGCGATTCGCTTGGCACGGGAGTGTGAATACTGGCGTCCCGCCAAGACAGCGATTCAGGTGCACTGCCGTCGAATCGAATGATCGACTAACGCCGACCGTTTGAAGCCGTTCGATATTTCATTGGAAAATGGAGAGCAGAAACGAGCGACGGCGAAGTTGCAGAATGGACATTTGACTGGGGACACGGTTTGACTGGGGACACGGAGAAATCGGTGCAGCGGTCAAGTCACCGCTGCACGAGCGTCCTTTGCGTAAGACGAATGGAGCTTGGCTCTTGCTCTTAGGGACTGCTCGCCACCATGATGAATCCAAGGTCTTGTCCGTTCTTGACTCCGACGCCGGAGATTACGCCCAGTTGATTGATCGCATCGGCAACAGACAACTTTTCCCAGCCACTGTCCGATGCGATCTGTGTGTATAGCGAAATGCGATTGCCGTTCCTCCAGAGAACAGCATCCCTTGTGCCTGGTCGTTGGCGACCGAACCTTTGATCTTTCAAAGGGTTGAGAAGATGCAGCTGTCCGCTTTTGCAGGTCGGTCCGGCGGTTACGATTGGCTGTCTTGGCATTGGCCTATCAAGAGCGGGGCCTCAATGAAAAGGCTGAGGACGCCGTAGAGCAAGCTCGAGAGATTCTCAAGACCGAGGATCGGGATCCCGTCCTATCCAAAAAGTGGTCTCAACAGCAAACCCAGCGATTAGCTAGGCTCGCGATTCATTTTTCACTTGAATCTCATCCGAGTAATGCCCGGAGCCGACCGCGTTTGGTTAGCGGATGTTGTCCATGATCGACTTTTGGTAACTGTCGGCGGTAGTTGCCACGTACGCAGCGGTTAAGCTGCGTTACGAGATGTGCGGCTTGAGACAGTCGGTGCAACAAGTGCTGGCGGTCCACGTGATGACTGAGTCGTCGGCTCTGATGAGTGTCTGATTGGAATTTTAAGTGCCGCAAGAGAGC
>CAVPPY010000086.1:0-41680 GCA_963707245.1 Pirellulaceae bacterium | reverse complement strand
CCGGCAGTTTTACGTTGAGCCATTGCCCTGAGGGCAAGACGTTGTGGTTGATGGCTACCGGCACCGGCCTGGCACCCTACATTGCCATGATTCGCGCCGAGCAGGTATGGTCGAAGTACGAACGGATCATCATCGTTCACGGCTCGCGATTTGGAAGCGATCTGGCTTATCAACCCGAGTTTGCCGAGATTAAGCAGCAGCGTGGCGATGTTTTTCAATATATTCCCGTCGTCTCGCGCGAGGTTGTCGAAGGCGCCCTGCATGGGCGGATCACTACTTGTATTGAAAACGGTAGCTTAGAAGAGGCGGCCGGCGAAAAGTTCTGCCCTGAATGCTGCATCATGCTGTGCGGAAATCCCGACATGCTCGATGAAACCGAGAACTTACTGGCCCTTCGAGGTATCAAACGCCACAAGGCCAAGGAGCCTGGCCAGATCGTGGTCGAACGCTATTGGTAACCAATCCCGCCTAGTGCTGCCAACGATTACGCACGGCGCCGCGGTTTTGCAACCGGGGTAACGGAGGCAGCTGATTTAAATACCAATTCTTAAGTTGGACCAAGCACCTAGTCAACCCGCATGGCGTCTTGGATCAAAGCTCGGTCGAAGTAATTGATGCTCATGCCAGCATCGACGACCAATGACTGGGCTGTGATGCCGCTCGAACGGGGGCTCAATAGAAAAGCCGCCGTATTGGCAACCTCTTCGGTTTGTAAGGCTCGCCCACGGGGAATCACGCGTTCGGCGAATAGATAGGCATCGACGTAACCAGGGATTCCCGCCGAGGCGCTGGTCTTCAGCAACCCGGCGGCTACGCCATTAAAGCGTATTTCACCAAAACGGCTGAAGGATTTCGTCAAGAAGGCCAATGAGGAATCCAAGGCGGCTTTGACGGGTGCCATAAAACCGTAGCTCTCACTGGCCATCCTCGTGGTAGAGATGCTGATCGTAACCACGCTACCACGAGGATCAAGCTGTTCACGAAGGGCATTGGACAAGGCGATCAGAGAGAAGCAGCTGATATCGACCGCTTGCAAAAATTGCCGCCGAGTTGTCGCATGAAAGGGATGCATGCCCTGGCTGTAATCCGCATAGGCTAGGGAGTGCACAAAGCCATAGAAGCCGTCGAAATCCGTCTTCAATTCCGCCGCGAGTGCATCGATCTGTTCCTGGTGCTCGACGTCACATACATAGATGCGTTTTCCATCGAGCAATTTTCCCAATTGCAGTTTGCGCTCTTGGCTGCGCACCACGTAGATGACCTCAGCCCCAGATTGTTCGAGCGTTTGGGCAACTCGGTAGGCAACGCTCTTTTTGTTGGCAACGCCGAAAACGAGAATGCGTTTGCCATCCAGTTGTAAAAAATCGGCCATAGGATTTTCAGGCATCAGGGGGAGTCAGTGTCCGGCCGTCAGGCCGGCTCGGCTAGCGTGCACGCAAAGTCGAGTCGAGCGGCTAATTTGCCTGCCAGCATCACTTTTCCACTCAAGAAATAAGCCGACGAGACAACATCTTTTAATTCCACTTGGATGTCAATGGTATCTCCTGGCCGCACCATCTGCTTGAACTTCACGGCATCCAAACGCGTGGCTACTGGCACACTCCTCGACCCACTGATCTGGGCGGAAATGAGAATTGCACCGCTCTGCAAAGCCGCCTCGCACAGAATAACCCCGGGTACTAGTGGGTAATTGGGGAAGTGTCCTTGCACAAAAAAATCGTCTTCCGAAAACGACTTACGACAGTGAATTTGTGTTTCCGTTCGCGAAACGATCTCGTCGACCAGCAACATAGGAGGTCGATGTGGTATGGCCGCTTCGATGGTAGTCATGTCGACCGGTTTCGCCATTGCCCATACCCCTGCGTCGGCGTCGCCCAAGCGCTCAAAATGATGTTAAGAACGTTGTTTCTCGTAGCACGGATCTTCACTGTAACTGGCTGGAATCCAGCTTTTTTCCCGTTGCATGGGGGTTCTAGGCAAAGACCGCCCATCCCGAGGCCAAGACCGCTCAGCCAGTGATGTAGCTACTTATAGCACTATGTGCCATTGCTTGGCAGACGCGGTAGCGAAGATTTTCTTTGGTCAGCGTTTGCTGGCAGGTAGCAGCCAAGGCATGCTCTATGTAGGCAGCCTATTCTTAAAAGAAATGCATCAGCCCTAGTGCTGCTTCCAACTTAAGAATTAGGGTTAGTCAAATCAGTCGACGGGCGTTAGCCACGGTTTTTTCAAATACAACCGTGGCTAACGCCAAAACGGCTAATCCTAGAATTAAGCTGTGACAAAGCACTAGCGGCGAAAGTTAAACAGGGATTGGCGTCGGGCCGTGCTGTCGTCTGGCGTGTAACTCACTGGCGTGGGCTCGATATTCTGATCGTTGTTCAATTTTACCAGATTGACAGCCGGAATCCCTGTTGGATCGGGAGGCGCAAAGGCGCTCGGATCGCTATTGGCCGGTTGGTTGATGGCGTACAGTCCTACCTCAATGGTGAATGCTAGGGAGGGACCGTCATCGGGGTACAGTTGAATGGTAACCTGGTGAGGCAGACTCCAGTCGATGGCCGCGTAGTACTGATGATCGCTCATTTGGGCGGTAGCGACCAATTTGCCCTCGTGGTTGTAGAGTAGTGTTTGTTCAATGGCTCCCGTTTTGAGTTCCATGATCAAAACACGTTTGTAGGCTCCTCGCGGAGAAGGGATATAAGAAACGACCTCCAGTCGGCCATCCGTTCGCATCCGGGGCTCTTCGTGCTGCAGACTGGGGTCTATTTCGACGACGCCCAATGCCTCGCGCAGCCACAAGGGTGAAACGGGTAGTATGTAGCGTGGCCCCGCTTGATTCTCGAATTCATCGTGTCGTGCAAAGAAGATGGTCGGCGGTGATGGAACCTGCTGTTGCAACCAGAACATCTGGGCATTGCTGCCAGCTGCGAGTTGAGTACCGAGAGCTTTAGTACCCACATAGGCTTTTAAACTAAAGTTATGCGGCCGCTCCCAGACCAAGCTACCATTTAGGTTAACCATGGTCTCGGGACTTGAGATGGTCAGCGAGTTGGACGACAGCTGGGTGATGGACATGCTGTGGTTGACCTGCTGCGTTATCTCCTCCAGAGTCGGTGTTTGTTCAAAGACTACCGGAGGTAGAAATTCGTCGCGAATAGTCTTGCGCCGCGCACAGGTCGCTCCACCAGTCACAAACACAATTGCCAGTAGATAGAGCAATTGCCAGGTGCAGGCGATACTCGTAGCCCTCGGGCGCGGCAGCGGAGTCAGCGTGGAATGGGCTTTCATGACGAGGGCTCCCGTGCGGTTGGCAATCTGTTGGTCGACCCCGTTAACGGCTGGGTTCTACTCTTCCGTGAATAGCAGCGCATTGAGCTCAGCCTGCAGAGCCTGCATGGCATCGCTATAGGGCGGACAGATGGCCACATTCCACTGCCGGCCATCCGCCGGGCAAACTAGTTTCCAATGCGTCGCAGGCTCGCCGGCTGCATCGAGTTCAACCTGCGATTCTTCCATCAGCACTCGTCGGCGAACGAGCAGCAAGGCCAACAAATAAGCCAGCGTCTCCTTGCCCGGCAACTCGAGCAACTCGGACAATGTGTCGAGCAAGACGCCATTGGGCGCCGGTCGTAGCTTCTTGGATGTAGCCTCGGGCATCCTGCTGCGCCACCAGCCGACCGTGTCCGGCTGGGCGCCCTTCCATTCCGAGGCGGCAATGTCTACGCGCAACAATTCATCACCGCGCGCACGCACAACCGCGACGTAACTCTCACCAGGCGCAAGACCACGTCCGCTCACCGCGCAGCGTCGTGTGCATTTGGATATGGAAAAGTCTTGTGTCATTTGCCATTCGACGAGTGAACGGGGCAAGCCGCAAAGAAAAACCAGGTCCTATGTTGCTGAATACTGCATGCCAAATTTGGAGACAATAGCAATCCGTTGCGACGAATGGCCTGCACAGATCCGCAAAGTTGCCTAAACTGCGCCCTCGTCGGTTTTCGGGCTGGCAATTGCCCCTCCGCAGGCTTGGTCTGACGAAACGGAGAGAACCCAGGCAAGCAGGGAAGAGTTTTTTTGTGTTTGAGAATGGCACTCCATTTCCAAGCTCAAGCGAAAGAGAAATAACCCCCCCCGGGGGATACCCCGGGATACCGGCGGGAGTAGTGAGCCAGATCGAATGCCAAAGTTAGGATGAGCGCCTTGCAAAAAATTGAATGGCACTCGAGTGACAGCTACTTTGCGCAACTCGAGCGCTGGTTGGACCTGGAGGGTGATGCCGAGCGTCAGCGGATGGCCATGCGGCGACAGTTGCGGGGGCAGCGCGATCCAGAGCGCTCTGGTGAGACGATTGTCAATTTGCAGTTGACGGATCATCGCATTGGTCTGGCTGGTCGTTATCTATTGGACCTGGCCAAGCCCGGCAGCTTGCCATTACCCATGAACCGCTTGAAGGTAGGCTCTCCGGTAGTGCTCTCGGATGCCGCGGATGCGAGCGACGAGGGTTTGTCGGGAGTTGTCAGTCGCCGCACGTTCGGCAGCATTCAGGTTGCTGTTGAGCAATGGCCTGCCGCTGAACGCTTTCGACTGGATTTGTCTCCAGACGAATCCACGCGCCGTCGCCAAAGGTCAGCCATAGCGGCCGCGCGTCAGCTGACGGGGACGGCGGCTCGATTGCGCGATAGCCTGTTGGCCCTGCAAGAACCGCGTTTTCATGTGGCTAGCAAGATCGAGTTTTCCAGTGATCTCAATCCACCCCAGTGCGAGGCGGTTCGCTTTGCCCTCTCGGCTCGCGACCTGGCCATCATTCACGGTCCTCCAGGAACAGGCAAGACCACAACGCTGGCTGAAGTCATTTATCAAGCGGTGATCTCGGGCCAACGCGTGCTGGCCTGCGCACCAAGCAACACAGCAGTAGACAATCTGCTCGAACGCCTGGTCGATATGCTTCCCTCGGTGGTTAGAGTGGGGCATCCCGCCCGCGTCTTCGAGTCGCTCCGCGGTCACACACTCGATGAGTTGGTTGAGGCGGATTCGAACTCAAAGATTGTGCGTCAAATGTGGCGCGATATCGACGAAATGACGCGCAATGCAAAGAAATCATCTCGCTCTCGCGAGGCCAATCGGCTGCGAGGCGAATTGTTTGCCGAGGCCGGTCGCTTGCGGCAGCAGGCCCGCGCCTTGGAAAAGAGTACGATCAACCATGTTGTCAACTCGGCCGATGTGATCTGTACAACCACCACGCTGGATGAAGAGTTGCTCGGGGATCGCAGATTCGATTTGGTGGTTATCGATGAAGCTTGCCAATGTACCGAACCCGCAGTTTGGCAAGCGATGTTGAGGGCCGAACGCATGGTACTGGCCGGCGATCATTGCCAATTACCTCCCACGGTTGTCTCCGAGCAAGCCGCGCGAAGGCATGGCGCAAAGCTTAATGGAACGCTTGGTCCAGCAGTTTGGCACAAGCGTTTATCGACGACTGATAGTACAGTATCGCATGCACGAAGATATCATGCGTTTTTCCAGCGAAGAGTTTTACGATGGCGACTTGATTGCTGACGCATCCGTGAAATCGCATCGCTTGTGCGATTTGCCGCAGGTCAGCCAAGACGACTGAAACACACAAGGTGATTGAATTCTGGGATACAGCTGGCGCGGAGTGGGTGGAAGAACTCGAGCCGGATAGCGAAAGCAAACGCAACCCAAGAGAGGCTCGCTGGGTCGTGGAGCAGGTGCAGCGATTGCTCGAGGCAGGTTTGGCTGCAGGCCAGATTGCGGTCATTGCTCCCTACGCTGCCCAGGTGCGATTGCTGAAAAACCGATTGCAGATACCGGACCTGGAGATCGACACCGTCGATGGATTTCAGGGACGTGAAAAGGAAGCCGTCATCATCAGCCTGGTCCGCAGTAACGAGCAGGGTGAAATTGGATTTCTCAAGGACACGCGGCGCACCAATGTGGCACTAACACGCGCCCGACGCTGGCTGCGCGTTATCGGCGATAGTGCCACATTGGCCCATCATCCCTTTTACAGGGATTTACTCGAGTACTTTGAGAGCCATGCAGCGCATCGTAGCGTGTGGGAGTTGGACGATTGACCGAGCCTTGAATGTTATCTAGCGATAGGAGTTCAAACTAAATGCACCTGGTGTCTTGGAATGTAAATGGCATGCGCTCCGCCATCGACAAAGGGCTCCGCGAGTTCGTGGAAGACACACAGCCCGATGTCCTGTGTTTTCAAGAGACTCGCGTGGACCCTAGCCAACTCGATCTGACTTGGGTCGATGCGCTAGGTTATCAGCAGTATTGGAATAACGCAGAGAAAAAAGGCTATAGTGGCACTGCGATTTGGAGTAGACCTGTTCCACGAAAGGTGTCATCCGGCATAGGGATCGCCGAGCATGATCGAGAAGGCCGGGTGTTAACAGCCTCCTATGATGAGTTCCACCTCGTCAATGTGTATACGCCCAATGCACAACGTGGGCTGGCACGCATCGACTATCGTCAAGCCTGGGACGCGGCGTTTCTGACATACGTGCAAGGTCTGAAACGCCGCAAGGCGGTTATCGTGTGCGGGGACGTTAATTGCGCTCACCACGAGATCGACTTGGCGAATCCTAATTCGAATCGAAATAACGCCGGCTTTAGCGAGTCGGAGCGAGCTGCCTTGGACCGTTTGCAGAAAGCTGGGTTTATAGATGCCTATCGCGAATTCGATCCCGAGCCGGGCAAGTACACGTGGTGGACGCAGAGAACCAATGCGCGCGAGAGAAATATTGGCTGGCGTTTAGATTACTTTTGGGTTGCCCAAACCTATTGGGAGCGTGTTCAGGACGCCACCATTCGCAGCGAAGTGTATGGCTCCGACCATTGTCCGATCGAACTGTTTCTCGCCTAACAAGTTGGAAACGAAAAATGCTCAAGTCACTTGCGCGACTTGAGCATTCGGGAAACGAGTTTTGGCAAGAGGCCGGCTCCGTCTAGCTCAGGCTGGACCTCAAGCTACAGGGCAACCCACAGGCTTGTTGATTAGAACGTCCAGTTCAGACCCAGATCGACACCTTGCATCCAGAAGCTGCTGTCGCTCAGGATGGGGGCGGGACGCGTGCCGGGAGCATTGCCGACTTGCGTCAGATCCAGCGACGAATCCATTTGCTCGCCTGCCAAGCCGACGCTTGACCACATCATAAAGGTGTAGCCGACCGTCAACTGCAGATTCTCGTGCACGGAATAACCCAACTTCAATCCCAGCTCGGGGATAAAGGCAAAGGTATCGCGGCTGTAGCTGCCAATGTTGCTTTGTTGCGCAAACAGGCCACCCGCAAAGCTAGCCGCTGGATCTCCGGGAACTTCGACAACGGTGGAACCCGAGATGGAACCCGTTTGTCGCATGTTTCCAAAGCTGACCTTTGTCAGCGTGGACAGGCTAACTCGGCTGCGTACCACCGTGCTCAGCACACCCAAGTGTCCGCCATTGAATACGTTTTTAGTTTCGAACAAATCGTCTGTTGTGAACACGGTCCCGTTGGGAATCAGGTCCCCTGTGAACAAGTTGGTGGACTGCGTGTGCAAGCTGACGGAATTCTTCAGGTTGTTAAACGTGTAGCCACCCACCATGTCGACGCGATGGCCGGTCGAGCGTCCTAGCAGGACGTATAGCGAAGCTTCGGCACCGACCATATCCAAATCGGAACGGGCAGAGATATCGCCGATCGCAACGGGATCGCCATTGGCTGCTGTAAAGCCAACCAAGTACACATCGTTGAAACCGCTGAATGTGTTGTAGTGGGGAACTCCCAGAGAGGTGGAGCCGTCGCTCGAGGCGTTGTACTCGTTGGCGCTGGAGTAGAGCCCGAACACGCGACCGCCGACACCCAGCTTGTCGCATTCGCCCAGGTAGGTACCGATCGACAGGCGATAGCCCGGCAGCAAGCCACCGCTTAGGCCATCTTCGCCGCCGAATGCGTCGTTCACCCCTGCGGCGCCGGACACTGGCAGTACGCCTTGGGCTGATGTGGTGGCCAGTACCGGAGAATCCTGTGCCTGGGAAAACCACAGTAAGGTTTCCGCCGTCACCCAATGCTTCTTGGATTTCGGACGGCAGATGCCGGCAGCCTCGTCGCACAAATTGCTGGAAAGCACCTTTCCATCATAATCCGAAAGACTTCCGTCTTCGTACATCATGGTGGTAGGCGCCAGCGTTTCGTAATCGACCAAGGTCGAACGACTGACCAACCGCGAGTTTCCGACTTGGAATTCGGCTGGCCGCTGGTCAGGGCTGCTGGAGGCGGCGGTGCCGTCTCCTATGTGCCTGGCAGAGGGGACTTGAGCGGACGCTTGAGACAAGCACAAACCCGCTAGGGAAAGAGACAAAAGGGCATTCTTCATTTTCATAGTTTTTTTCTCGCTAGACGGATCAAGCGTCAGGGTCGTTACACGTAGATCGGCCCTCACGGAAGGTACTTCGAGAAAAAAAAGAACTGACCCGCACAGGTTCCCTATTCCTCGCAGCTTGAGAGAGTGCTGAAATCCTTGCAATTTTGGCATTTTCAAGCTCGCTTTTGGGCTTGTTGTGCCCCTACTGTGCCGGAAAATTGAAGAGAGCGGTTAAACTGAGTGCGATGCGAAACGCGATTTTCGCTGATTCTTCCTCCAGCGTTTTAAAAGCTAGCATGAGCAATTCGGACATTACGCCGCCCCGCGACTCGCAGCTGATTGCCGCCGATGTTGCCTCGCAGCCGCAGGCGGCGCCCGTGCAGCAGCCCATACCGGATGGCAGTGGCCGCGTACCCTCACTGCCCAGGATTGCGGCTGGTTGGCGATTGCCGGGCAGCAGTGCCATCCGTGTACGCAGGTGGGTGGCTGCTCTGCGGCAGGTAGCCAGTCTGGAGGCAAGGTGTTCGCGGCATGTCCGAAGGTCAAATCCGCAAAGAGAGTTTGTCGCTGCGGTTTCGTGCGATGAGCGGTGAACCGCTGGTTAAGCTGCTGCCCGAGGCATTTGCCCTAGTGCGAGAAGCCGGTCGGCGAGCGCTGAATATGCGGCATTTTGATGTGCAGATCGTGGGTGGTGCGGCCCTCTTTGATGGCTGCATCGCCGAAATGCAGACGGGTGAGGGTAAGACGCTTACCGCCACGCTACCCCTTTATCTGCATGCCTTGGTCGGCAAGGGAGCGCACCTGGCAACCGTCAACGATTATCTTGCCGAGCGCGACGCCCAGTGGATGCGGCCCTTGTACGATCTGCTGGGGGTGACGGTGGGTATCGTGCTGACCGATAGCGATCCCGATGGCAGACGCAAGGCCTACGCGGCCGATATCACCTATGGCACGGCCAAGGAGTTTGGCTTCGATTTCCTGCGAGATCGACTGCTCCTGCGGGCTCAGGGACGCATGCAGAGCGATTTCCTGGGCGAAGGTAGTTCCGAGCGTTGGAGCAGCCGCGGCGACGAACCGGTGCAACGCACCATGCACTTTGCACTGGTGGACGAGGCCGATAGTATTTTGATCGACGAGGCACGCACGCCTTTGATCATTGGTTCGCTGGGAGACGAAACCCGCGAGACGGTGATCGCCACCTTTCGTTGGGCCGCCGAACACGCTGCCAGCTTCGAAATCGATGAGCACTTTACGCTCGAGGAGGACTCTCGCAAGATCGAACTCAACTCCCGCGGTCGGGGGTTGGTGCGCAGCTTGCCACGCGACGACTTGATGCGCATCGTTTCCCTGGTCGATCTCTATGAATACATCGAGCGGGCCATCAAGGTGCATCGCGACTTTCACTTGGATCGGCAATACGTTGTCCGCGACGGCGAAATTGTGATCGTCGATGAATTTACCGGGCGTTTGGCAGAGGGCCGCAAATGGCGAGATGGCATCCATCAGGCTATCGAGGCCAAGGAGAAAATTGAAGTGACCGTCCCTACCGGTCAGGCCGCCCGGATCACCGTCCAGGATCTGTTTCATCGCTATCGACATATTGCAGGCATGACCGGTACCGCCTCCACCAGCGCCCCCGAGCTAACCAAGATCTACAAGACGCCGGTGGTGCTGGTCCCCACCAATCGTCCGCCCAAACGCGTCCGCCTCAAGGATCAAGTCTATGGCACGATGCTGCAAAAGTTTGAAGCAATTGTCGGCGAGGTGCGCGAAATGCATGATCAGGGGCGGCCGGTGCTGATCGGTACCCGCTCCATCGACAAATCCATGATCCTCGTCGCGGATGTTGACCGACGCAGGAATCGAACATGAAGTGTTGAATGCCAACGAAATTGAACGCGAAGCCGAGATCGTGGCTGACGCTGGCAAGCTCGGTAAGGTGACGGTGGCTACCAATATGGCCGGGCGTGGTACGGACGTAAAACTGGAACCAGCCGTGCGTGAAGTCGGTGGCATGCACGTGATCTGCACCGAACTCCACGACGCGGCCCGCATTGACCGTCAGTTGATTGGCCGTTGTGGTCGGCAGGGCGATCCAGGTTCGTATCGACAGTACCTTGGCTTGGACGATGACATCATTCGCAATGGCTACGGGCTGAAGAAGGCTGAGCAACTGCAGGAGATTGGTCAGAATCGTCCAGGCCCGTTTCACTCCATGGCCAAGCTGATTCGTCGAGCGCAGCGGCGTGTGGAACGCAAGCACTTTCGAGATCGCATGATGCTGCTGCACCACGAACGCGAACGAACCAAAATGCAACGCGAAATTGGTCAAGACCAGTATCTGGACACTGCCGAGTAAGGGCAGCCTGGAAATCCCCTCGCATTGATCTTGAACCCCTTTGCCTATAGATTCATCGCCTCCTGACACTCTCTACCCTGGGGCATGACGTTATGGCTGCCGAGGCGGATCCGCCCATTTTCAAGAAGCTAGTGCTACTGGACGCGATGGCCTTGATCTATCGCGCCCATTTTGCGCTGGTGCGGAGTCCCCGATTTACTTCCGGCGGTGTTTGCACTTCAGCTATTTTTGGAGTGGCCAATACCCTGCTGGATATCATCAAACGCGAACAGCCAACGCACATGGCTGCGGCATTTGACACGCCCGAAGCCACGGCTCGGCATGCGGCCTTTCCAGAATACAAGGCGCAGCGCGATGCCATGCCGGAGGATATCGCGGCCCAATTGCCATGGATCGATCGCCTGTTCGATGCCTTTCGTATCACTCGCATTCGCATGCCAGGTTTTGAAGCGGATGATATCATCGGCACCTTGGCTCACCAGGCTGCCGATGCTGGCTTCAGCACGCTCATGGTCACCCCAGACAAAGACTACGATCAACTGGTACGCGACAATGTGTACGTCTGGAAACCAGGTCGCAAGGGCTCCGACTTTGAACTGCTGGGCGTGCCGGAAGTGCTGGCCAAATGGCAGGTCGAGCGCGTCGAGCAGGTCATCGATGTGCTGGGATTGATGGGAGATGCCAGCGACAACATACCGGGCATCCCAGGTATCGGCCCGAAAACCGCACAGAAATTAATCGCGGATTTCGGTGATCTGGAAGCTATGTTGCGCAATACCCATAAACTAACCGGCAAGACAAAAGAAAGAGTTGAAGCCAACGTGGAACAGGCTCGCCTCTCACGGCAACTGGTTACCATACAGCTGGATGTGCCACATGATATACAACTGGAATCGCTGCGGTGGCAGGCCTATGACGAAGCGGCGCTAAAGCAACTATTGAGCGAGCTGGAATTCGATAGCTTGGGCAAAAGGTTGTTCGGGAAAAACTTTTCCTCCGCCGCTAGCCGGGCAACGGTCGTTCGCGAAAAACGCGAAGCCGAAATACAGGCCTCGTTATTCGATGGTTTGTCGGATGAAACCTGCTTGCGCGACGTGAGACATCAGTATACGCTGGTCACTACCCGCGAACAGCGCCGACAGTTGATCGAACAATTGTTGGCATCCAGCGAGTTTTGCTTCGATACGGAAACCACCGGACTCGACCCTCGAAATGCGCTGCCTCTGGGCATCTCCTTCGCCTGGCAGCCACATCAAGCTTTCTATGTTGTTATTCCACAGGGAGACGAGACGGCCCCCGTGCTGGACGAGCTGCGCGACGTATTCCAGACTCCGCAAATCGTCAAGCTAGGGCATAATCTGAAATACGACTGCGAATTGCTCAAGTGGCACGGTATCGAAGTGCAGGGACCGTTGTTCGATACCATGCTGGCGCATTCGATGAAAGAGCCAGAAATGCGGCATGGGCTGGACTACCTGGCCAAGCTCTACCTGAATTACAACAAGATCAAGACAACGCAGCTGATCGGTGAACCCGGAAAGCACCAGCTCAACATGCGCGATGTGCCACTCGAGCAGTTGGGACAGTACGCCTGCGAGGATGCCGATATCACCCTGCAACTGGCAAATGTGATTCGGCCCGATATCGAAACACAGGGAGTCAGCCAGGTATGCTACGAAGTCGAATGTCCCTTGATTCCTGTGCTGGTGGACATGGAGTTCGAGGGCATTCGCTTGGACATTGCCGCCCTGGAGGCCTTTTCGACCAAGCTGACCAAAGAGATTGCCGAGCTGCGCGAGCGAATCTTTACGTCCGCCGGCCACGAATTCAACATCGACTCCCCCAAGCAACTGGGGGTGGTACTATACGACGAACTGCAACTGGAAAATAATCCCAAGAAAACCGCCACCGGACAGTACTCGACGCGAGAAACCGAGTTGGAACGACTGGCTTCGCGGCATCAAATCATTGCGGATATTTTGGATTATCGCAACGCTGTCAAACTCAAGAGCGTCTATGTCGATCAATTGCCCTCGGCGGTGAACCCGAGCACGGGCCGCTTGCACACGCATTACAGTCAGACATGGACCAGCACTGGCCGCATGCAGTCCAACGATCCCAACTTGCAGACTATTCCCATTCGCAAGCAACGTGGCCGCGAAATTCGCGCAGCCTTCGTGCCACGCGACGAGCAGTATCTGATTCTGTCAGCTGACTACTCTCAGATCGAACTTCGGGTGATGGCAGATCTGAGCGGCGACGAAGCCATGCAGGCAGCATTCAACGCGGCAATTGACATTCACGCCGTGACCGCCTCCAAAGTCTTTAAAGTGGACTTGGAGCAGGTGACGCGTGAAATGCGCGACAAAGCCAAAACGGTCAACTTTGGAATTATCTATGGTATTTCCGCCTTTGGCCTGCAGCAGCGACTGAATATTCCGCGCGCCGAAGCCAATGCCCTGATCGAAAACTATTTCGCCGAGTACCCGCGCGTACGGGAGTACATCGATGCGACCATTGCTTTTGCAAAGGAGAACGGCTTTGTGCAAACGCGCAGCGGACGCAAAAGATTTCTCCGCGATATCAATTCGCGCAGCCGCAGCGTGGTCAGCGCTGCCGAGCGTTTAGCTATGAACAGCCCCATACAGGGGACTGCCGCCGACATCCTGAAACTAGCCATGATTCGCGTCCATCGTGCGCTCAAAGATGGAGGCTTCAAGACGAAAATGCTATTGACCGTTCATGATGAAATCGTGTTCGACATGTTCATCAGCGAGCAAGCGGCCGTCTTGCCGGTTATTAAGCAGGCTATGCAGACCGCCCTTCCCCTGTCAGTGCCCTTGGTGGTAGAGGCTGGGATGGGAGAGAATTGGTTGGAAGCCCATTAGCAACGTTCGATAAATAACTGTCGTATCTTTAATGTAGCCATCACCCTCCGTCGTGATTTTCGCCGGACAGATTGGACAGTAATTTAGCCAGCGCTGCATTACCTCGGGGCCACATGAGTTTTCGCGTTTTGTATCATGCAAATTTTTCTTGAGTGAGATGTCCGCCGGCGATGAGAATCTGGATTGACGCCGACGCCACGCCCTTCGAAACCAAGGAGGTCATCTTTCGGGCTGCGCGGCGACTGAAGATCGAAACGATCTTGGTTGCCAATCAGACGCTGGCACTGCCGCTGAATGCTCCCAGCGTGCGAGCCGTAACAGTACAGCATGGCGCCAATGTTGCCGATCGTTATATCGAGCAGTCGTCTGAGGCTGGGGATATCGCGATCACCGCTGACATTCCTTTGGCTGCCCTGCTGGTTGAGAAGCAGGTGTACGTCATCGATCCCAGGGGCGAGGAATATACCGCCGACAACATTCGTGGGCGGCTCTCCGTCCGCGACTTCTTGGACCACATGCGGGGCGCGGGGGCCATCACTGGCGGCGGTCGGCCCTACGCCGCACGTGACAAGAAGGCCTTTGCCGCCGCCCTTGATCGGCTGCTGGCCAAATACTCAGGGTAGCCAGATTCGCCAGAATTCGGTGCTCCCCACTTAACGTAGCCGGATTCCCAGAATTCGGTTCTTCTCACTTAACGTAGCCGGATTCGCCAGAATTCGGATCTTCTCACTTAACGTAGCCGGATTCGCCAGAATTCGGTTCTTCTCACTTAACGTAGCCGAGTCGAATTTACACCGCTTTTGGCCTCGCCAGAGAGGGTCGGACCCGGGTCTGACCCCTTTGGGGACAAAGCCTAGACTAACGTCGGCTAACGCCATGCGGCTAATTCTGATGAACCCCAAAATCATGGTTGGACGCAGCATTAGAGCCATAACTTGGTTTGCGCATGGGTCTGCTTCCAAACGCCCCACGTGGTCCGCGTATAGGGACAATCCGCCAAGGGTAGCGTTGGGCTATTCTGACCAAACAGCTTGCCCCCCAATTCCAGCACCAACTGGGAATCAACATCCAAGCCACCCACATTTAACGCAAGCGGCTCAGAGGCGTTTTCGGCCAGCACCCGCACGCAATCCAGGTTGCCGCAGTAGGTCACCGAAACCGCTTTGCCCGCCGCGGCTAGATTGATGATGTGATCCGCCTCCAAGTGCTCCAAGGAAATAGCATAGTAGGTTTGGTTGAGCTGGACACACACAATCTCAGCGGCATCGTCCAGGGCGTCGGCACCCGCTTCGACAAACGCTGGTTGAGAGACTCCAGGTGTCCAATAGTCACTGAACAGTTCTGGATGGTCTTGGTTGGCAGCCATGAAATCGTCCCGAGCGGCCTGTTCGGCCAGCTCTCGGGGAGTTTGCGCAGGCAGAGCTTGGACAATCCCTTCATTTCCCGCTTGCATGCAATGCAGTATGGAAATTGCCAATAATTCGAGCGCTGCCAGCAACATCACGGCCATGTACAGTCTGCGCACGCGTGGGCCACCTGCTTTGTGGGGGCCGATGGAGAATCCGTTATCAATCATAAGTGCTCCAAGGAATCAAAACCTGCCGCATGGTGAGGCTCGCTATGCATGCGCATCGTGGTCAGTTCTCAAAGCTCCCCGCCGACCCTGTAAGTTGCCGGAGAACGGCGCTATACTCCCAGTAGCAACTATCCTGAAACACGCGTCTGGTCAGCAGGTTCCGCTAGGCACCCCGGAAAAATAGGAAGAAAAGGGACACAAAATCGCCAGCCGTACCCATGCGCAAAGCGATGAGCGGGATTGTGTTTCATGAAGAGTCCCATATTTTGGGCCGCACGCCGGCCCTCTTAGGACTCGCGCAAAATAAATTACCGAACCAGCCGCAACGCGTTGGCGTCCGGTTCCCGTAAAAACCGAGTGCTAAAATAACGTGCTAACGCACTCCGGCTGATTTTGAATCCGTTACCTTATTTAAGCGCGGGTACTTACCTGGCGTTTGGAGAGATCACAATCATGACCCTGCCAAGACAGGTTTTTGATGTTGCTGACTAGCATCCGAGATCGAGTTGCCGCGTGGCGTTTGCGTTGGCGAATCATGCACGAGGTCAATACTCAGTTATTCGCCTACTATCAGCGACTCATGCAGACGCTGATATGGATGGGAGACGAGTTGTATGCAAACGGCATAGGTGGCCTGAATGCGCGATTTCCAAGGATTTCAGCGAAATACAACTGCAATCATGCCTGCGGTAAAACCCTCGGCGAGGATGGCGAATCGGCCTTGGCGGTTGAACCACCAGGCAGGCGCAAAAGCCCATTCCCCTACAATTGGCCAGCATTACGCGAGGCGATTCTTTACAGCCAGGACAACTATGGAAGCCTGGATAAATGGTGGCTGGTCAACGGATCGTCGTTCAATTTACATGGACTGCTCATTACCGGTTGGTACCCATGGTTGCACCTGAGCAAGGAACAGTTTTACGGCGGGGAGTTCGCTGCCCTGTCGGACATGATTCACGAACCGCTGCATGACTGGCGAATGTATGGAATCGGACACCAACACGCTGGCAAGGAGCTAGTGCCCATGGAAACCAGCTTCTACGGCTGGCCCACGGGAAAGTGTTCCTCTAGCTATGGCTCAGCCCTATACCAGCTGTACTGGTTCATGAGCATCACCCGTGAAGAGAGTGGTCACAACCTGTGGTCCAAAGCCTGCAATTGGGCTGGGCCCAAACCCGCGCTGCCGCCCCATATGGATTCAGAATTCCTCCGGAAGTGGGCAGAATCGTCCAGCTTGAAGGCAGACCACCGAAACTCTTGACATCTTCGATTGCTTTCACAATCCGGAAGATATAATGCAAGCCGCGCCAAGGCGGACGGCGGCAAGCACGTATCTTTTTTGAATAGTCGTAGTCTCTTCAGGAATTCAATGTGAAACGCGCCGTCAAGGTTGGAACCAGGTTAGGACCCTATGAGCTTACCGAGCCATTGGGAAGCGGAGGGGCAGGAGTTGTCTTTCGTGCTCGCCACGTTGAAACGGGCAAGCTAGTCGCCATCAAGACCATGACTCCCAGTGCGGCAATCAACGAAGAAATTCACAAACGTTTTGTGCGTGAAATCTCGGTTGCGCAAAAGCTAGGCCACGAGAACGTCGTAGCCTATGACGACTGCGGCTTGGATGAAGACATTCTGTACTACACCATGGAAGTTGTTCCCTGGGGGACATTGAAAGAGGTCTTATCCCGTCGGGGAAAACTGCAATGGAAGGAGGCGGTCGAGTGCGGCATCCACATTTGTCGCGGTTTGGAGCACTTGCACCAAGCGGGAATCGTTCATCGCGACTTGAAACCAGCGAATATTTTCCTATCGGATCGTGGTTCATTGAAATTGGGTGATTTTGGTTTGGCTCGCGACCTGGCCTCTTTTGGATTGACCGTCGAGGGCCACACGGTGGGTACGCCAAAGTACTTTTCTCCCGAACAGGCTATGGCACGAGATGATCTAGATGGTCGCACGGATTTGTATGCGTTGGGTTGTATCCTGTTCGAAATGTTGGCCGGCCGTCCACCTTTCGTGGCGGAAAGCCGGGATATGTTTGAAATGGTCGAGTTGATGAAAAAGCATGTCGAAGCTCAACCCCCCAGCGTGGTCGATTTCGCGCCCCAATGCCCCACCAGTTTGGCAATGCTGATCGATAACTTGCTTAAGAAGGTGCCCTCGGAGCGACCCGCCTCGGCGGCCGAGGTGGAAACGGCCCTGCAAGTTATCTTAGACAGCCCACAGGCCGCCTATGTCGAGCGCCAATCCACCCAGGATAGCCCCAAGGGAAATGAGCTGGACCAGCCTCAGCTTGACCAATCGCAGCCAGCAAAATCCCTGACGGAGCGATTGGTTTCAGAAGATGCGCCTCAGCAACTCAAGAATAAACGCTGGATGATCGCCGTCGCCGCGGTCGTGTTGCTAGTGATTCTGGTGGCTGTCGCCAGTCGAGGCAGTTGATGCCGTCGAGGCAGCGAATGCCGCAGTACCTGGCTGGACGGCGCCACTGGTAAAAGGAGCAACGCTTCTTCACAAACCGCTGCGCGTTTTGAATTTGGGCTACTATCCTAACCCGACGCGTAAGCGAGGAATTCCTGCATAGAACTACGCTCTCGCTCACGCGTCGGATTACGCAGAACGTTGGGCACACGCTGCATGCACAGCACAACCTCAACAACTACGCTTGGGGTTGCGATAGGCGCAGGTGGCCCGCGACCGCCAGCCTCAGGCTATGAAGCTCAGCCACGCGTTCAAGCAAGCCTGGCGTTTCGTGGGCCTCGATCGATGCCTATGGAGAAAGCAGGATGCGATTCCCCTTGATTTCGATGTTGCTCTCGGGCGTATTGTTGAATCGCACTTCGGGCGTTGAAGGGCTGGCCAACTGCCAACTATTGTTGATGACCGTGTTGGTGCCGGCCCGATGGAATCGCAGCGGCGATTGAGCAACATCGAGAATCGAGTTCTGTCTAATTTCTAAACCTGTCGACCCCTCGTCCAAGAACATACCGTTGGATTCAGCTCGACCAGCCGCGTGAGGAATGCCACTGATTTCATTGTTTTCAATGACCGTACCCGGTTGCCTGCCCAGGGTGTAGACTCCTCCACCGTCGCTGAGCAATTGCATGACTCGTTCAATCCGATTGCTGCGAATTACGTTGTTGGCCGCGGGTGTCTGGCTGTCGTTCCATACCCATCCCATCGAGATTCCCGTGTAGGGCAAATCTGTAATGGTGTTTTCATCGATCAGCAGAGATTGATTCAGTGCAGCCCAAATGGCCACGCTGCCTGGCAATATCTGTCCGCAGCGTTGGATTCTGCAGCGAGTCACGTGGTTGTTGGTGGGGACCTGCTCCGGCGCGACCTTGTACCAAACTTCGCCCCTGATCATGCGGCTGTTGTCTTCACCCAGATTAATCGCGTTACCACCAATATCGGAGAAATCACAATCCAGTACCACGCAGTTTCGCGACTGGCTGCCAATCCATAGGGCGGTGTTCCCGAGTCCCTCAAAGCGGCAGCGCCAAATTCGAATACCATCCGCGCGCTGCAACTGCACGGCGGCGTCCAGTAGTGGTCGATGGTTGGTGAGGCGTTGTCCCGTGGCATCCCGCGGCTCATGCATAGTCGCTTGAGCTCCAGCTATTCCACCTGGAGGCATGGGGAAACGCGTTCCGCGAAAGCCCAAGCCCAGGAGGCTCAAGTTTTTCACCGCAGCATCGCTCGAGCTGTCAACTTGCAAAATTGTGTCCAGCGCTGGCAGGGCAACCTCAGGTGGTTCACGATCGGCAATCCTCAACATGACGACCTCTCCAGCCTCGCGATCAATCCACCACTCCCCAGGTAAATCGGCCAACGATGCTGCGCCCTCCAGCCAGAACCGTGGTTGCTTTTCAAAATGGTCGATAGCGTAATGCGGTGCATCGCATCCGATAGGGCCAACACTCTTCAGAGTCCGCGACGTTGGATCGTAAGCGGCAATCGGTAGTCGACTAGAAGACCAATCGTGGAGGAATACCAAATCGGCCTGGCTCGCATCGCTTTCAAAGCCAGCAGGAAAACTATCGGCGGGGACGGTGAACCCACTCCGCCGGTCCGGCAAGGACTGTTCAATACGTAACTGGCCGTTGTTGGGATGCCGGGCGGGCGTGCTCAGCTGGCGATCCACCAGCAATTGGCGCGGAATCCCCATGCGTTGCCAGCCAGTGGGTAAGCGATAACGCCACACCGCAGCATCGCCGCCGCTCAGCCTGAGCGTCACGGCCCCATTCAGCCAAGTCGTTGCGGCCTGATCCGCGCCGCGGAGCGTCAAGCCCTCGCCAATCAGACGCTCATCCAAGCGAATGGTCTGCCGGACAAAGATTTCAGTCGGCAAAATATCGATAATGATCGGCTTCGTATCTCCCGCAGCTCGTCGGCGCGCAGCTGGTCCAATGCGGTCGATAAAGTCGGGCCGTCAGCCACGCGGATAACTTCTTGGAAGGCAAGCAGAGAATGCGGTCTTGTCGCGGATATAGCGAGCAAGAAATAAACAACGCAAGAGGCAAGGATGGGCAAACGCAACATGCAAGGCTCCTCTCTTCGATGCAATTCGATGATCCTAGTCCTGCGCTACAACAATGTTGTACCCAAATTCCTATATCAAATAGAGCCTAATGCTTCGTCCAACTTAAGAATTAGGGTTGTCATATCAGCCGACGCGTGTTGGCCCCGGTTTCTGCAGAGAGAACCGCGGCTAACGCCGTGCGGCTAATCCTAAACTTAAAGTTGGACGAAGCACCAACACTCTTCCAGATAAGATTTTTTGGGTAGCCCTATTCGCCGCATTGGTTCTTTCTGCCGCCGAGCCGACAATGGACGGACGACGCGTGTTTTTGATCGACGGAACCACGATGGCGTTGGTACCCGAAAAAGAATTACAGCAAGCGTTTCCACCGGCAAGCAATCAACTCGGCGAAGGCGTCTGGCCCTGCGCACTATTGACGGTCTTTCATGAACTGGCCAGCGGCGCAGCGATGCTTCCGCAAGTAGGAGCGATGTACGGGCCCGAGGCTGTGTCCGAAACTCAGCTTGCTCGACAGGGTCTTGAGCAGCTTCCTGAAAACTCGATCATCATGTCCGATGCGGGCTTTGGGGTCTTTGGAGTCGCTTTCGAGGCAACGGGAGCAGGTCATGACATCCTGCTGCGAATGAAGAAGGCAAACTTTCAGTCGCTGCAGAAGAACGCCGAGTTGATTGAACAATCCGAAGTCCACAAAAGCTATCGACACACATGGTTACCTACCAAGAAGAATCGCAAGACACAGCCTGAACTCCCTGTCGATTGCCACTGGATGTCCGCGATTCTGCCTACCGCGATGACCCAAGCTATAATGTGGACGAAGCACTAGCAAGAATTATCAAAGACAGAGCGACATCATAGCCAGTGATTTGTAAGCGTACACGATAGCAACCAGTGCTTCGCAAGCAGACACCATAGCCAGTTAAGCCTAGAGGTTTCGCTTGGGTGACAGGATGGCGTTGCTCGTTAAGATTCCGCCGACAATGGCAATCCCCACCAGCATCATCGCAAAGGCAAAATCGACGGCGGCCTGGGAATTGTGGTCCAGGAATGCAGTCAGCGAACGGTAGCCCAAAGAGCCTGGCACGAGCACAATGATGCCAGGTGTCAGCGGGACCAAAGCCGGACGATTGCGCAGGCGGGCGTACAAATTGCTCCCCAATCCGACCGCCAGGGCGCCACTAAACGTTCCAACCTCGCGCCCTAAACTTGCGCCGACGAAATGGCTGACCATGGATCCCGTAACGGATACGACAAAGATGACGGGCCATTGGGGCCATCTCGGCGAAAGACAACGGCAAAGGTTAGAGGGGCAACGACCAAGGCTATCCATTGCCAATAATCCGGCATGGATTGCGGGCTGGGGGGTAGATTCCTCCAGCCGCCGGCCAGTTGCCAGCCTAGCGCCACCCCAATGGTCATGGTCAGCAGCGAGACGCTGGCACCGGCCAGTCGAGCGACACCCGCCGATAGATGCCCCAGTGCCAATTCGGTCAGCGCTACCGTCAATCGCAGGCCAGGGATCATGATGATCAATGCGGCCAGCGTGACCAGGCGATCGTCGATGGGCACTAAGAAATGCGCGATGCCAAGGGCTGCTAGCGAAGCAAATAGACCAGCCAACAATTCTAGAAAACCGCTTTGCAATTTCAGGCGGCCATGCACAACTTCGAGAATGGCAACCGCAAAACCCAAAACGATCGAGGCGGCGATTTCGTTGGCACTGGCCTGAAAGAGCATGGCCACGGCACCACAGGAAATCGCACAGGCGAGCATGCTTACCCAAGTCGAATAGGGTGCCGCAGCGGCCTCGGCTTGATCCAAATACCTGCTGGCCTGAGCCAGCGAGATTCGTTTATCTTCCAGTTGCTCCAAGATTTCGTCAAAACGAATTAATTTATCGACGTTAACAGCGCCAGAATCGACGCGCCGCAGGTAGGTCTTCTCGCCCGCTTGGTCGGTCAGCGAGACCACCAAAGCGGTTGGCGTGTACAGAAAGACTCCTTGTACACCAAGGAAGCTGGCCAGCTCCGTCATGACGCGTTCCAGCCGGTGCGAAGGCGCGCCAAAGCGGTGCAGCAAGACCCCCACCTTCATCAAGAAATCATGGACTTCTTTTCCACTAAAGTCACTAGACATATCGATTCGCAGGTCTTTAGACCTGCCTACGCTTTGCGATGGATAGAACCGGAATGAGTGCTCCATCCGTCCATCCGATGCATGGATGGATGGTCACAGAAATGCTCGCAAATCGGGGTTTTCCAGGCGATCTTGCCCCTAGTGCGGTGCATGTAGGCTAGACGATCCCGATTTTAGATACGTTTGTCTGTTTATGGCATGGACTCGCCAACAGTCTGTTCATGGCCGCCAATTGGCCACGATATGAATCAATCCCAAAATTAAGCTGTGACAGAGCACTGCTCGGTGCATGTTGGCAGACAAACCCGATTTTGGATAGTCTGTCTGCTGAATGTCGTGGACTTTATGAAAAAGCTGGCTTGCCACGAAATTGGCGTTGCCCAGCTGGCGTTACAATGAGCGTTTTCGAAAAGACTGGTAGCAAGTCCACACCCATGAAATCCCCAGCCGAAAACCTTACTACTGTCCAGGTTGAATTGGAAAGTCGCAGCTACCCTATCTACATCGGGCAGCAACTGACGGCAGCCATACCTCATTGGATTCAACAACGATTTCCGGCCGCCCGACATGCGGTCTTGATTGTGGATAGTCACCTGGGGAAGCTAGCCACGGATATCGACCAGGGACTGCAGTCCGTTGGGTTTCGCTGCGGCATGGCTCACGTGCCCAGCGGCGAGGCGAGCAAGTCGGTCGAGCTGGCACAGCAACTGTGGCAATACCTATTGTCAGAACACACCGACCGCGGGAGTATTGTGGTTGCCATTGGTGGCGGCGTCGTGGGTGACCTGTCTGGATTTGTGGCTGCAACCTTTGCGCGTGGACTGCCCTTTGTCCAGGTTCCGACGACCCTGCTGAGCCAGGTCGATTCAAGCGTTGGGGGCAAGACCGGCATCAATCTACCCGGAGCCAAGAACATCGTCGGTGCGTTTTGGCAACCCGCTTTGGTGGCTATCGATATTCGCAGCCTGGATTCCCTTCCAGAGCGTCAATTCCTGTCGGGGCTGGCCGAGGTAGCCAAATATGGAGTGATCCTGCTTCCCGAATTCTTTGCGTTCCTCGAGCAGCATGCCGCAGAGCTGAAGAGCTAAAGATCCGCTTGCCTTAACGCACATCATCGCCGAATCCTGCCGTGCCAAGGCGGCAGTGGTCCAGCAAGACGAACGCGAGACAGGCGGTCGGCGGGCTATTTTGAACTACGGCCATACCTTTGCTCATGCATTCGAAAGTGTAACCGGCTACGGTACCTTGTTGCACGGCGAAGCCGTAGCGATTGGCATGCATATGGCTGCGCACCTCGGGCTGCAACTGGGCGCGTTGACGCAGGTTTTGTTAGTCGTCAACAGGCATTGCTCCAATCGCTAGGCCTGCCGACGCGCTACACCGAGGCTAGCCCCGAAGAACTGTGGCAGGTCATGCAGCACGACAAGAAAGTCGAGCACGGAAGGCTGCGTTTTGTCTTGCCAACGCGACTTGGGCACGTCGAACTGGTGCCGGAGGTAGACAAGAGTTCCGTTCTGGCAGCCATCGAGTCAGCCAACCGCTGCTAGGGAGTAGTAGCCAGGACTTGATCTGACACCTTTTCGCCGCCCTTTTCGACCCACAACAATCAGTTGATGTAATTAGCTAGAGCGTCACCTATCGCTTTGCCATCAACTTCCGTGCGAATGAGTTCGTCATGCACTTCCTGAACTGATCGAATGACTTCGCGATGCAACTCTTGTATTTTCCTCTCGTTTGCGCTTCGGAATACATCGCTTAGTTCATCACGAGCACCGACCATTCTTAATGCACGGTCTCTGTACCGCCGCAACACCGCCACCATCGCGACCCAGGTAACCCTGCTTATTGCTGGGTCGTCATGGCTGGAGTAGTATGAACACAAGGAGTCAGCAATGGAGAGAATCGAAATATCGACGGCAAAGATCAGCTTATCGGATGTCGCAAAGCATGTTTCGCGAGACCGCTACTGTCGAATTGGCGGATGGTCAGGTTCCTTTGGCGCGGATCGTGCCTATCGAGCCAACGCACACCGTGGCGGAACTGGACAAAGCTTTGCGTGCAAGTAGTGGTCTGGGAGAGGATGCGGAGGACTTCGCATTGGATGTTCAATCAGGCAAAGAATCTTTGGGGAAACTGGATGACCCATGGGAATCTTGATTGATACCGGTGTCTTTATTCGTTATTAGAGAAAAGGTGCCAGGACTCTTTTTCGGTCAATAAAGAGTCCTGACACCTTTTCGACCTCGGCATCTAAGGCGTGGCTTTTCGTTGCTTGGCAACGGGCGGTGCATCGATAGGGATCAGCGGAAACCTTGTCGATGGGCTGCGTTGCTGGCTCATCATCTGGCTCAACTGGGCAACCATTTCAGGGAACTGACCGGCTACATCCTTGGATTCAGCGATGTCTTGGTCCATGTCATACAACTGCACTTCTAGATTTCCTTTTCCCATGCCCTGGCGTATGGCTTTCCACTTGCCCACACGAATCGATTGCTGGCCACCATAGCCGGGGAATTCACGATACAGGAATGGTCGCTCTATTTGACCTTTTCCGAGTAGAGTCGGGGCCAGATTCACTCCATCGGCCTCCGCTGGGGGCAGGTCGGCGAGTGCGAGCAAGCTTGGCAGCCAATCTTCAAAACCACTAATGTAGTCACTAGTCGAACCAGCCTGGATTTTTCCCGGCCAGCGAACGAGCGTTGGTACGCGTACACCGCCTTCGTACAGTGAGCCCTTCAAGCCTCGCAATTCGCCAACACTGTGGAAGAATTCATAGTCGACCTCTTGACCCAGGTGCGTTGTGCCGTTGTCGCTGCTGAATACGACAATCGTATCGTCTGCCAATTCCAGCCTATCCAGCTCAGCCAAGATGTTTCCGACATAACTGTCCAGTCGAGTGATCATGGCTGCGTAGGCTGCCCGCGGTGTGAAGTGCGGCGTGTAGCCGCTGCCCGAAGCCTTGGTAAATGGCGGGTCGTTCCAAGACAGCGCCAAATAGGGTTGCAGTTCCTCATCGGGAACATGCAACGCGACGTGAGGAATCACGCTGGGGTAGTACAGAAAGAACGGACGGTCCGCGTTGTCCTGTATAAATTGCACCGCTTGCTGGTGAATGCGGTCGGGAGCGTAGTCCTGGCCCTTGAACACGTTGTAACTTGCTGGGTCGCTAACGTCGGCATCTTTTTCAAAGCTGGCGTGGCCATTGATGGCAGGATGATTGTCGAGTTCTGTCCGCTGCGCGTTATCCCACAGATAAGCGGGATAATAACTGTGCGCGCATGCGCCTGGCACAGGTATCCGTAAAAGCGATCGGCGCCCTGCCGCCCGGGCTCGCCTGGTCGAGCCTGGGCCGCCCAAACCCCATTTACCGAAGACGCCCGTGGCGTATCCCTGCTGTTGGAATAACTCCAGCATGGTCAACTCTTCGTCGGGAATCGGCCATTGGCCTTCGGGCGGCGTGCTGAGATTGTCGCGGACGTAAGCGTGTCCCGGATGCTTGCCTGTCATCAGCACGCAGCGCGAGGGTGCGCACACGGCATTGCCCGCATAGTGCTGTGTCAGCCGCATGCCTTGCTCCGCCAGTCGGTCCAAATGGGGCGTGCGAATCAGCTGTTGCCCAAAGCAACCCAGTTCGCGATAACCGAGATCATCGGCCAGAATGAAGACCACATTGGGCGGACGCTGCTCCGCCGCACTGGCGAACCCTGCCAACAGGAACAGTCCCAGGCCTGCGCAGCGGCCAGCCCAACTGACGAGCCATCCCCAACTGGCGAGTGAATCTAGAGGCATGTTGAACTCTCTTTGAAAAGGCATGGTGTCCGACGAATGTCGCGTTTTCATCCGGGTTAGAAAACAGTATAGATAAAAGGTGCCGCGCCGGTGGTGGCGAAGAAGCTGATCAAGCCCAGCAACAGCAACGAAGCAATGAGGGGAATCAGCCACCATTTCTTGTTGTCGCGGAGGAATCCAAAGAATTCCGCCAACAAGCCGACCTGCTGTTGCTGCGCTTGTTGGACGAAGTCGTCGCGACTCTTGTCGTCGCTTGAGTCGGGGATGTCGTGCATGTCGCTTCTCAATACTGCTTAAAGTGTTGCGATACCTCTCGGCGCTGTTGACGTTCGGTCCACCGCGGTGGCGAGTGGCTGCCCTTCAGCTGCAAAGGGTCGTGTCCCTTGATGCGCAAGAGGCAGGACAAGGGCAGTACAATACCAAAGAATACAGTCAGCAACAGCATATGGCCAACCAGCCAAGCAATGGGAAAGGTCAACCATCTCCAGCCGCGAATGAACCTCGGCTGGGCACTAGGGCATAGGTAGTAAATTCCAGTTAGTAATAGCCCCACGGCACACAAACTGCCCGCCAGCCAAGGGGCATTGCGCAGCGTGTAGGCGAAGAAAAGCAACACGCCGCCCAGGCAGAGTCCAAACCAGCGCAAGGTAGAGGGCGAATGGCCAGCCTCGTCTTCATCCAGCAACATCAATCCAACTCCAGTTGGTTAAGGTAATGTCGGCTGGCTTGACAGGCTGCAGCGGGTTGTGCGGAGTGCAGGAATAAGTGCTTGTCGATGACCAGTGCATCGATGCCGGTTGCCAGAAAGCAGCGGTAGGCCTCTGCGGCGGTGCGGACCATTGGCTCACCGCGAACGTTGAAACTGGTATTGAGCAGTGCCGGACAGCCGGTCAAGTCGTCAAACTGGCGGAGTAGCGCGTGAAATCTGGGGGCCTGTTGTACGTGGACCGTTTGGATACGGGCCGAAGCGTCGCGGTGCGTTATCGCAGGCAGTCGCTGATGGTGGTGAACGGGTGCCGTAAACAGCATGTAAGGGCTAGACCAATCGTCGGGTACATCAAAGCACGCGTGAACACGCTCGTGGAGAACGGCCGGCGCGAAAGGACGAAAGGCTTCGCGCTGTTTGATCTTGCGATTCAGGATACTCTGCATCTCGGGATGGCGCGCGTCCGCCAGGATACTGCGATTGCCCAATGCTCGTGGTCCGAATTCCATGCGTCCCTGAACCCAACCCACCACGCAACCAGCCGCCAGTAATTTCGCTACCTCGACATCCAACTCCCGATCGTCAACGTAGCAACGGGCGACGGCGCCTGTATCCTTCAGCTGCTGCACCGCTGCATCGCCTCCGGCCTCAGGTCCAAGATAGGCGGAGAATTGCCGCGCCGCGGTGGTCAAGGCGGTACGAGGGTTGTTCAGCAATTGATACCACATCCACTGGGCCACCCCCAAGGCACCACCCGCGTCCCCAGCTGCGGGTTGAATCCAAATCTTGTCAAAGGGCGAGCTGCGCTGCAGGTGGGTATTGGCGACACAGTTGAGAGCCACACCGCCCGCCAACACCAGGTTGGATTGGCCGGTCTGATCGAAAACGAACTCCGCCATACGCAGCATGATTTCTTCCGTTACTTGTTGAATACTTGCGGCCAGATCCATATCCTGTTGCCGCAATTCCTGGCGTGCATCCCGCCGCTTGAAACCCAATAGTTTCTCGAGGCGTACGCCGGTCATGGTCAGCGAATGGCAATAGCTAAAGTAGCGCATATTGAGTCGATAGCTGCCATCGTCACTCACTTGAACCAAATGGCTGCGAATCAAGTCGGCATATTTGGGTTCTCCGTAGGGAGCCAGGCCCATCAATTTGTATTCACCCGAATTGACGCGAAAGCCACAGAAGTAAGTAAAGGCCGAGTAGAGCAATCCCAGCGAATGTGGAAAACGCAGCTCTCCACGCAATTCGACTTGATTTCCGCGACCGATACCCCAAGTGGTCGTGCACCATTCACCCACTCCATCCACGGTCAAGATGGCCGCTTGATCGAAGGGGCTGGGGAAGAAGGCGCTGGCCGCGTGCGCCTCGTGATGCTCACAGAACACGATCCGCTTGCGATAATCACCGCCCAGTGAGCGGCGAATCTGGGCAGGTATGTGCAGCTTGTTGCGTAGCCAGGAGGGCATGGCCTGGGCGAATTGCCGATAGCCGCGCGGCGCAACGGCCAGATACGTCTCGAGCAGCCGGTCGAATTTCAGCAGCGGCTTTTCGTAGAAGCCAACGTAGTCCAGCTGCCCAGGATCGATTTCGGCAAAGTCCAGGGCCGCCCGCAGAGCTTGATGCGGGAAAGCCGCATCGTGCTTCTTGCGTGAAAAGGCTTCCTCGCTGGCAGCAAAGTAGGGTTGGCCGTCTCGCAGCAGGGCGACCGATGAATCATGGTAGAAGGCTGAAAGACCAAGGATCCAACTCATCGGCGTCCCATGCTGGAGCAACTAAACGACTTTCCAGTCCTTGAGCTGCTGCATCTCTTTTTGGACATCGCTGCCGTCGGGAGTTTCGTCGGAATCGCGATCAAACCAGCTCTCGCTGAATTTAACAAAGCCGGCCTCACCTTGGGCCTGCTTGCTCATGGCCACATTGGTCGTGAGGGCAATCACCGCGTCGGCCATGGCAACTTCAGGATAACACTTGGGTTTGTTTTCTGGGGCTGGATTGCGGATGCACCACGCCCAATGCTCGATTTCCTCGGTGTAACCGCGGCTGACGTCCGCTCCCGCCGCAGCCTTGGCGACGCTGGCGGCCGAGTAATTGCCGCTGGCTTGCGTATCCAAGGAATAACCACCCTTATCGCCCTTGACGCTGACTTTGGCGGAAGTGTTGGAGTCTTTGTAGAGCATGATTTCCTTTTCGCGATCGAGGACGAGCGTACCCTTGGTGCCCATCACCATTTCGCCGTATCCACCAAAGCCGTTGCCGTTGATGGTCGAATAGGTAACCACGATTTTCTTGTTGGGATCCTGGTCGTAACCGCTAACTCCCGTTTTCTTGGGAGGATAGTCCTCGGCTTTGTTGTAGTAGCCCACATCAAAGCCTGGATCGTATTCGGGCCCGGGGAATTCAAACATGCAGTAAACATGATCTTCGGCCTGCCGATCGAGTGGGAAGATGTGCCTTCCGCCAACGGCATGCACGGTCAGAGGATGCGCCTTCTTGCCATCCTGTCGGAGTGCGGAGCAGAAAATGGTAGCCGCATCCAACTGGTGGCTGCCAAGTTCGGCCATCAGTCCACCGCCGGTTCGCTCCCACAATCGCCAACGGCAGAGTTCTTCCATGGCGGATCGATGACGGCCGTTTTTGCAGCGTGATGTCTTCGTAGCCATGCTCATTTGCGGCAACCGACTTGTCGGCATTCCAGGCTTCCCACTGTTCAACCTGATGGCTGAGCTTGTTGATTTCGCTGGGATCGGTGGCAGCTTCGAGCGCCTTCTTCAAGCTATTCAGCTTGTCGACGATCTTGTCCACGCTGCCCTCGCCGCCGGGCAAGGGCATTTGCCAACTGTCGTTGCCGGGAAGATTACCGCGGTGCCATTGGGCGCGGATGTGGTGCAATTGCCCCAGCAGGCCGAATCGCATCAAGTGCACGGCATTGTCGTACAAGACGCTGTAGTGGCGCTGGTGGCCGGTCGCCAGATGCAGTGGGTCACCGCTCTTGGCAGGCAATTGTTGGGCGACCCGCGCCATGGCCTTGCACTGTGCTACGTTGTGAGCCATCAACTTTTCAGTGAGAACATGCTTGCCGCGCATCATGGCCTGAATAGCGATCGGTGCATGCAAAAAGAGTGGCAGGGCAATAATCACCGCCTCGATGTCATCATCTTCGAGCAGGGCCTGCATACCGCCATTGTCTTGATCGTAGACCTTGACATTCCTGCGTGCCTCCGCCTCGGAACTATAGCCGTACTGCTTGATCAATCCAGGCCGCGCGTCCAACGCAGCATCGCTGGCCCAGTCACCATGAAAGGCACGGTGGATACTGCTGGGGCGAATATCAGCGATGGCTGTTACCTGCACATAGTCCGGCGTACAGCCACCGAGCAGCACGTTGCCCTCATCTCCCACGCCAATAACGCCAATCCGTACCGGATCGGTGACCTTGCCGTAGCCGAAGTACATCGCACCCAGACCGGCACCGGAAACCGCGCCGGCCGCTGCGACACCCTTGATGAAATCGCGACGGGTAACACCAACTGACTCGTAGTAATTGTCTTGCCCGATCTGTTTTTCTTCAGCTGTCATGGCCAACATGGCAATTATCCCCACTGGAAATTTGTAAAGAGTGTTTTTCTCATCAGTTTCTCCGCAATTTATTGTCGGTCAATCGTCAACGATTGTCATTGCGCGAGAGCTGGTTTTGCGGCTTTCTTCTTTTGCCACCATGCCCAAGGTATGAAGTCCAAACCCGCGAATCTGCCGGCATCCGTGGTCGCCAGTACAATCAGGGCCAAGGCCTCGATGGCTTGGTAATAGGTGGGTTGCGTACCCGGATAACCAGGCATTTGCGTCAGCACCACGCTAATCAGAAACACGGCTCCCGCCCAAGCGGCCAAAGGTGTCAGCAAGCCGAGCATCAGCAGGATCCCCACGCACATGTCAAAAATGGGAATGAATTGGTCGATCGTACGCATGCTCAACTGGCCTTCGCCCGGGCGTGCGAAATAAAAATTCCCGCTTAGTTCGCGTTGAGTCGAATTCGCAATTCCGTTCAATCTACCTTCGTATTGTTTCCAGATGGCATCCACGGCTGCCAGCGTGGGGCGAACAGACGCCATGCGATCCTGCTCGATGCTTTCTCGTTGGCCACGAAGACTGGACACCTGATTCCACATCGCCGAGTCCTTCATCTTGGCCACGCGTTCAAAGCTCTCCCAATACTTGAAAATCTCTTCTTCGGCTTCCGCATAGACGCCGTTCAACTTATCGATCGTTTGACGCTTGACCCTGTCCACTTGGCGGCGCTGATCGTCGGTAAATCCGAATTGTCGCGTCGCTTGGACGGCTGCATTTTCGAACAGAGCATTGGTGGCTTCCTGATTCAGCCGCATGCGACCGTCTTTATCCCAAATGATGCTCTGAAAGTTCTCTGCCAACGGCCCCTTGGCAGCCACTAGAAAGCCTTCCGACGAAAAACCCCCACCACGAACCTTGGAGACCCCCTCCATGTAGAAGTGCCAGCCAATGGTGACTCGCAATAAGACCAGCGCGAGGATTCCAAAGATTCCAAATCGTGTGTAGTTATGCATGGAATTTGCAGAGCCTTGCGGCAACTGTGGTTGCCAGAACGTAGGGAAGAAGATGTAAAGCTAGCGTTTCTCTGATAGGCAAGCTTAGGGACGCAGCCAATCCTTGAGCTCGTTCATTATTGTCCATTATTCGCCATTAGCCAAGGGTCAATGGACTCCAGCACGCTACTGCCCCGTTGGAGATCGTCTGGTTGGGTTGCCCAGCGATGATGCGGTTGAAGTGATGGGCGAGGCTTTATACGCCCGTTTTGGGGTGTTCAAAAAACCACCAGCGGCTGGCCGCTCACAAACCGGACCAAATTGGTTTTGGGCGGAAAGTGGATGCGTTATAGTGCGGCGAAATTTTTCAACAGCTGAAGTCCGTCGCGTTGGCTTTTTTCTGGGTGGAATTGGGTGGCAAAAAGATTGTCGCGCCACACCGAGGCACAGAATTGCTGGCCATAGTCACAGCTCAGCCAACTCAACGATGCATCATCCGGTACGACATAGTAGCTGTGCACGAAGTAAAAAAACGCCTGCGGCGGAATATCCTTCAGCAGCGGACAATGCGGTTGGTCCTCAATCACCTGATTCCAGCCCATGTGCGGTATCTTTAGTCCCAAAGATGGCGAAAAGCGTTCGACGCGACCCTTCAAGACGCCCAACCCCTGGTGCTCGCCGCCCTCGGCACCTACCGAAAACAACATTTGCAAACCCAAGCAAATACCGAGAAAGGGCTTGCCAGCGGCAATGGACTGCACGATGGGCTCAACCAGGTCTCGGCTGGTGAGCTCTCGAATGGCATCGCCGAAAGCGCCCACCCCAGGCAGAATCACGCGTGCAGCTTGGGCAATCTCCTCGGGATCGCTGGTGACCGTCGCCCGAGCCCCCACGTGTTCGAGCGCCTTTTGAACACTCCGCAGATTGCCCATTTGATAGTCGACGATAGCGATGTCCAGGCGGCGTGTCATGCGGGTTGCTCGGGAGTGTTGAGGGAAGTTTCCATGGCCAAGCGTCCTGCTTGAGAGTGAGAGACCGTCCAGTCCGGTAAGAGCGGGCATGCCGCCAGCCGACGTCTCGTTGCATCCTCAAAAATGGTCGGCCGGCTCTGAGCCATAGCTAGCGACTAGAGTTGCATGATGGCCGTTCCCCAGGCCAGCCCCGCACCGAATCCATTCAGCAGCAGGCGATCACCAGCTCGAATCTTACCGCTGCAAATGGCTTCGTCCAGCACCAACGGAATGCTGGCGGCGCTGGTATTGCCGTAGCGTTCGAGGTTCACCAACACCTTGTCCGCGGGGAGGGAGAAATCGCGCATGGCTGATTCGATTATGCGGATATTAGCCTGATGCAAGATGACCCAATCCACTTCATCGATTCTCGAATTCGAATGAGCCAAGCAATCCTGGGCACTCTCGGCAATCACGCGTACCGCCCATCGGAATACGGACAGACCCTCCATCTGCAAGAACTGTTCACCGGATGCCAAGCCGTTGGTCGTCAAGGGAGAGCGACTGCCACCGCCGGGAATGCACAGAACGGGTGCTCCGCTGCCCTCCGAGCCCAAGGTGTAGCTGATCAGGCCCTTGTCGCGATTCTCAGTCGGTTTGAGCAACAGCGCACCCGCGCCGTCACCGAACAGAGGATAGGTCTTGACGTCGCGAGGATTGATCGTGCGGCTCATGACTTCCGCGCCAACTACCAATGCGCACTGCGAGGAACCGTTGGCCACAAACTGGCCGGCGGTGACAAGCGCGTACATAAAGCCTGCGCACGCCGCGCTAACATCCATGGCCGGCGCAATGCAGCCCAGCATTCTTTGCAGGTGGCAGGCGGTCGAAGGGGTGGGCTGGTCAGGAGTAATCGTGGCCAAGACGATCAAATCTACCTCGGCGGGGCTCACGCCGGCGCGCTGCAAACACTGCTCAGCTGCCAACAGTGCCAGATCACTGCTCGCCTGACCCTCGGCCGCCTTGCGGCGCTGCAAAATACCGGTTCGTTGAACAATCCAATCGCTATCGCAGCCCAAGGCCTCCAAGTCATGGTTGTGTACGATTGTCTCAGGCACATAGCTGCCCGTAGCCACAATTTCGATGCCCCGTAACACGCCCATGCGGCTGCGCCCCGAGCGCGATAGCGTCGCCTGGGTGGCCAGTCTTCTCGTTTGCTCAGAATTTGTTGCTAGTGACATCGGCAATCAAGGAGGTGTAGTTCTAAAGCTATTTCCAGCAGCGACTTAAGTGCTGAGCTATCAGTGACTTGCGAACTGCACGACCTCCACTCGGGCCCGCCGGAAGAGTGAAATCATGGTGGTGTGCAGCCCACAACACGTGGTTTCGACCTGCTCAACATGGAATGGAGCATCATATCAGCAGCAGGCAAATTTGCCTAAACCCCCGGCAGGCAGCAGATGTGCATTCGCCAAGTTTCCCAGCTGGCAGGTGACCTAATCGCCTACTGGTGATGCAGCAGGTGCTGGGGCGGCGGGGCAACGTTGGTAATGCGACCAAGAATGCTGGCCATGATCCGCCGTTCCAAGTCCAGGTCGCGGCCAATTTCGTACCAGCCTAACGTTACGGGCAGCTGACGCACCTGATTCTCATTGCGAACAATCGTACCATCGTGGCGCTGTGCGGCAGAACCGGCAGTTGCGAATTGCGACTGGTCGACGTCCTCCTGCTCTTTGATGACTTGGACTTCGATAGCGTAGCCCGTTTCTTCGGGGATGACCCGCACGGTCGCGGTGCGGCGGATGGTTTCAACGGTGCTTTGCAGCCGCTCGAAGCCACGGGCGGCATCGTGACGCCAAGGCTCCAAGCAGGTACCACTGACCTCGGGGAAAGTGATCAGCTTGCCTTCCAGCCAATTGGTGTTGTTCTTGCGAACAGCTTGTTCGCTCTTGATGCGGAAGTTGTCATCGACGGTATCGACGACTTGGTTCCACAGGAAAATCGGATCGGTATCGGGTATATGCGAGGGATTGGCCACCGGGACTTCAATCGGCGGCGGTGGCATCAAGGCTCCGCTCATGGAACTGAGAGAGTAGTGATGACAGCCCGCAGGCGATACAAGGCCGATGACCGCACTTAGCACGACGCACATTGCCCGAGTTCGCGCGCGATGTGGACGTGCAGCTATGGCTTCCGTGCAGACAATGAGCCTGGGCGACATCTCAAGCGGCTTTGCTCATGGGGATAGTCAGTGGCTGCCGTTGCATGGCCAGTATTTCACCGGCTAGCTGGCGATAGTCATCGGCGCCATTGGATTGTGGGGCATATTGAAAGATGGATTGTCCAAAGCTGGGGGCTTCGGCAAGCCGAATATTTCTGCGAATGCGTGCCTGAAAAAAGGTAGCTCCGGCCCAGACGCCCTTGGCCTTGGCCTGTGTGTCGAGGAATTCATCCACATCGCGGGTTACTTCGGCGGCCAGACGCGTGCCGGACTCGTACATGCACAGCACGACACCGGACAAGTGCAGTTCCGGATTCAGCCTTTTGGCAACCAGCTCGATAGTCTTGAGCAATTTGCTTAGCCCGTGCAAGGCCAGGAAATGGGGTTGCAAGGGTAGCAGCACTTCACGGACCGCAGTCAGCGCGTTGAGTGTCAGCACGCCCAGCGAAGGCGGGCAATCGAGGATCAAGAAATCAAACTGCTCATCGTCGAGCTCCAGGCGATCGCGCAAGATGACCTCGCGCCCAACCTCACCGGCTAGCTCTAGTTCGGCCGCAGCCAGATCCAGGTTCGATGGCACGATCGCCAGATGATCGGTGATCCAATAGCGGGCTTGGGAGATCGTTGCGTCTCCACACAGCACATCGTAGACACTGGTTTGATCATTCACTACAGACATGCCCAGATGCAGCGAGGCATGGGCTTGAGGGTCCAGGTCAATCACGCAGACTCGGTGCCCTTGATCAGCCAGAGAAGCCGCCAGGTTGACAGCGGTGGTGGTTTTTCCAACTCCACCTTTTTGATTGATAACAGCCATTGAGCGCATGCGCTGACTCCTGTTTGCTTGGGTACGGCTATGCAAATCTGATACAGCCTTGTGGCGGACTATAGAAAAATATCGCCCGCCAGGGCTAGGCCGGATTATGCAAAGCTAGCAACCAGGTCTTGAGCACGCCCGCTCAGGTCTTTTCGCAGATGCTGATGAAGGCGGGCGGGTAGCTGCGTACATCCCAAGGCAACTCGGGCAAATGGGTCTGGACATCAAAGTGCTTGTCCGTTTCGATCACGAACTGACTGCCGGCTGGGGCCAAGGCGAACATCGCCCGCAGGCCATCGGTCAAACGCTGCCCCTGTGTTTGCCAAAGTTGATAGGGCGGGCAACAAAACACGACCCAAGGCTGATTGGCCCAGGCTTGCGTGTTTGCATCGAGGCTCCGCAGCCACCGCAACGTATCGACATTGTGCACAGCAACTTGCTCGTCGAGGCGCAGCAGTTTGAGGTTGCTGACAATGGTGGAGACGCTGGCTCGCGACAGCTCGAGGATGATCGCGGCAGTCGAACCGCGGCTGATGGACTCGAAGGCCAGGATACCGGTGCCACCAAACAGATCCATGGCGACCGTTTGATGCAGATAACCGCCCAGCAAACTAAACACGGCCTCGCGTGTTTTTTCTTTCATTGGCCGCGTCTGTGGATCGCCGTTGTATTCGATCTTACGCCCCCCCATGTCGCCGGCGATAATCCTCAAACGCGTGGCCTGCAGCTTCGGGGCAGTGCGCTTCTTCGGGCGAGCATCACGCAAAGATTCGTCGAAAGATTCTCTCTGGGAGCGTGTTTTCCGCGCCATGCACCACCCACGTTCGCCATAAGAATTGAGAAATGAAAATCGCTTGAGTTTCCAGCCGCTTTGTCCACCTACGAGTTTTGCAAGGGATTGGGTAGAATATGAGGCCTGGATGAAGATCTGGCTAGACGTAACGCGAACTCTACGCATCTTTCTTGCGTAGCTCACCGCGTTGCTTTTGACGCGTCGACGTAGTGGCGTTGCTCTCAGACCGAAGAAACCCTCAACAACTCCGTGGATGCACCATGCTCGTCCGTATGTGGAATGCTCAACTGGCTGATGCCAATTTTGCCGCTGGCTGCTGCCGGCTGGCCCAGTTTGTCGTGTGTTGGCTGACTCTTGGCGGCTTGGCAGCGCGGGCTCAGCTGATTCCGCCGGCAGAACCGGAACCGCAGCTGCCCGTGGTCAAACCCGAAACCCCAGAGTTCAAGCGTGCCTCGGACGAATTGCGTGAGCACTTGAAGCAAATGCGGGCCACAATCGTCCGATACAACATTAGCGAATCGCCGGTCGAGACGCGCAAGTGGAAGGAACGCTGGTACGAGCTGTTGCCCAAGGGACACGCTTTGCATCAGCAGATGCTGCGGGCCATTCTGGCTGAATACAAGGCTGCGCCGGATGAAAAGCGGGGGCACGCCGACATGCTCAATAACCTGCTCAAGAACAACTTCGAGGATGATCGCCTGGAAGACATGGTGGAGGTGGCTCACGCATTGATCCTCAATAACTATCCCAATGAAGAGTTGATTCGCTACATGGCCATGTCCGCTTACGCCACCGGTGAATTCGACGTGGCCAAGCCCTACTTGGGACAATTGATCGAACAGCAGCAGTTGGGACCCGAGCTGGCTGCCATGTTGCAAGACTATGACCAAGCCCAGGAGGATTGGCGCCAGGAGCAGGCTCTGCGGGCCGAGGATGCGGCCGGCGAGCCGCTTCCAAGAGTGCTGCTCAAGACCACCAAGGGCGATATCGAGCTGGAGTTGTTTGAGAATCAAGCTCCGGAAACGGTGGCGAATTTCATCTACCTGATCGAGCAGGGTTTCTACAATCATCTGACCTTTCATCGCGTGCTTCAACATTTCATGGCCCAAGGTGGTTGCCCCAATGGGGACGGCCAAGGTGACGCGGGTTACTCGATTTACTCCGAGGCACAAAAGCCCAATGCTCGCAAGTTCTTTCGTGGTTCGATCGGTATGGCGCTGGCGGATTCGCCCAACACTGGCGGTTCGCAGTTTTTTATTACCTTCGTGCCCGCCCCACAGTTGAATGAAAGTTTCACCGCTTTTGGGCGGGTCATTCGCGGTATGGAGGTTCTGTCCAACCTGAATCGCATCGATCCGGAAAATAAGGATAAGAACCAACCTCCCGTGCAGCCGGACGAAATCCGTGAGATTGAGATTCTGTATAAGCGTGACCATGACTATCAACCCAACAAAGTGCGCCCGTGAATGCCGCCCTGCCCTGCCCCAGTCACATCCATCCCGCCTGCCTCGGTCATGGTCATGGTCATGGTCATACGCGCCGCTGGCGAGTATGCCTGTGCCTGTTCCTTCTGGCCGCGATCGCCATGCCGGGCTGCGTGCGGCAACCTGAGGATGCCGTGGTCATTTACTCAGCCGCCGACCGTGAATATGCAGCGCCCATCTTGGCAGCTTTCGCGCGTCGGCACCAACCCGTCGAGGTAGTTCCCCAATTCGATGTCGAGTCAACCAAGACCGTGGGGCTGGTAACACGCATCGAGAGTGAAGCCTCCCGCCCGCGGTGTGACGTCTTTTGGAACAACGAAATCATGCACACCCTGCGGCTCGAGCAACAGGGCTTACTGCAACCCATCGATTGGGAGCTGCCCACAAACTGGCCAAGGCACATGCGCGGCCCAAACGGTCATTGGGTAGGCATCGCCGCCAGAGCTCGGGTGCTGCTAGTCAATCGCGAGCGACTGCCCGATGCGGCTCAGTGGCCAAGCTCGGTTGCAGAATTGGCGGATCCCAAATGGCAGGGGCAATGTGGCGTTGCCGTCCCCTTGTTTGGCACAACGGCAACTCACTTTGCGGTGATCGCTCAACGTCTGGGTGATTCTTCAGCGGCAGAATTTTTCCAGTCCGTCAAGGAGAATGCACTGGTGTTAGCCGGCAATAAACAGGTCGCTCAGGCCGTCTCCTCCGGTAGGCTGGCATTCGGCCTGACTGATACGGACGATGCCCTGATTGAGATGGATTCCGGGTTGCCGGTAGCGATTGTGTTTCCAGATCAAGCTCCTGGTCAGCCAGGAACGCTGCGGATTCCCAACACCATCGCGGTGCTCAAGGGCGCACCCATCCGGTGGCTGCCGAGACGCATCGCTCAATACCTGGTCAGCGAGGACACCGAGGGACGATTGGCCATGGGCGCGAGCGGACAGTTCCCGATTCGGCCCCAGCATCCACAAGCCTCGCGGGCTGCGAGCGAGTCTCCGGTGCGGTGGATGGACGCTGATTTCCATGCTGCTGCCAAAGCCTGGACAACGCTGGCCGAAGCGCTGGCCGATATCTACTGAGGGCATCGTGCCGCCACGAGAGAGCCTCCGCTTCAAGCTTCTCTACATGGCTTGACTCGTTGTCGATCGAGGCTTTGCAGCAATCTCCCATGAAAAATCGAACCGGCGAATTCGATTTCAGTATGCAAGGGCTCGCCCCTCACCACTGCTGGCAGAAGGGAGTCAAATCGAAGGTCTGCACCACCCCACGGATCCCTGGCAAGGGTGCTTTGTGCTAGAATGGAGTCGACTTCCCACCCTCGACGCGCATCCCACCCGCAGACACGCCCATGTTGCCATCGCCAAAAATGAAGCATGGTTCTCTCAACCTTCTGAGTAAAAGCCAGCGTGATGTAACTCTGTGGCTGATGCTGCTGTGCATCGCCCTGTACTGCCGCGGCGATGCCTCCGCGGATGACCAACTCGCCCAGTTGGAGAACTTTGAGAAAAAAGTGCGACCCTTGCTGGTTGAGCATTGTTACGAGTGCCATGCCAATCAAGAGCGCAGTGGCGGGCTGACCGTTGATCATCGTGAGGGCCTGCTGAAAGGTGGCGATAGTGGTCCGGCTGTCGTGTCTGGCAAGCCCAGTGAGAGTCGCCTGTTGGAAGCGGTGCGCTATGGCAATCCGGAATTGCAAATGCCGCCTGCGGGACGACTAAGCGACGCGGAGATCACGGTGCTTGAAGAATGGATCGCGCAGGGTGCTGTCGATCCTCGCGAGGCTAGCGGCGCGCAGGGCCGGTCTCGACGGGCATGGAGATTGAACAGGGACGTGAGTTCTGGTCTATGCGCGCGGTGGTGAACCCGCCGCTGCCCAAGTCAGCCAAACGGATTGGGTCCGGACCCCCATCGATGCGTTCATTCTGCAGCGACTTGAACAGCTTGGTCTTCAACCTGCCCCGCGGGCTGAACCCCGCCAACTAATACGCCGCGTCAGCCTGAATCTCACCGGCTTGCTGCCCACGGCGGAAGAGGTCGAGAGTTTCGTAAACGACCAGCAGCCGGGGGCTTATGAACGACTGGTAGATCGGCTACTGGCTTCGCCGCGCTACGGCGAACGCTGGGGGCGGCACTGGCTGGATGTCGCACGCTATGCGGATTCCAATGGCTTGGATGAGAATCTGGCCTTAGGAAATGCCTGGCGTTATCGGGATTACGTGGTCGATTCTTTCAATCAAAACAAACCCTTTGATCAGTTCTTGATAGAGCAATTGGCTGGCGACTTGCTTCCCAATGCAACTCGCGAAACGAAGACAGCAACTGGCTTTCTAGCCCTGGGCGCCAAGGTCCTGGCTGAACCCGATCGAGAAAAGTTGACCATGGATACGGTCGATGAGCAAATTGATACCACGGGCAAAGTATTTCTGGGGATGACATTGGGCTGTGCGCGATGCCACGACCATAAATTTGATCCGATCCTGCATACGGACTACTACGCTCTGGCCGCAATCTTCAAGAGTACGCGGACCTTTGCCAACACCAACACGGGCGCCATTAAGCATTGGTACGAACACTCCTTTGCCTCCGCAGAAGAACTGCAACGGTTGGGCAAGGTCGATGCCGAGATTGCCCAAAAGAATAGCCTAGCCACCAAGTTCAAGAACGCTGCATTGGATAAGTTGCGGGCCTCTGCGGTAGCCAATGCCGCCAAGTATTTGGCGACCTGTGCCCGATTCGAGCCCGATGCTTCCTTTACGCAGGTGGAGGAGCTGGCTGGCGGGCAATTGCACCCACGCATCCTGCATCATTGCCGCAAGCATCTTGCCGTTCGCCATGATGATCCACTAGTCCAGCAATGGCATCAGCTGCGGGACGCCAACGCCACGCCAGATGAGATCGAAGCTTACTTTCAGGATTTGTTTGAGGCGCACCAAGCAGAGACCACCCAAGCAGAGACCACCCAGGCAGAGCCACCCAGCAGAGCCCACCCAGGCAGAGCCACCCAGGCAGAGGTAGTTCCCGCCCAGGCCGCCCGAGCTGTGGCGCATGAGCCAACCGCACTGCAGCGCACGGCAGCCCAAGCCGCCCTGGCCGACCCTTCGGGCTTTCTGGCCATCCCACCGCAACCTGAGTTCGCCTTGGACGCAGACACCCTGGCCGAATATTTCGGTCTCTTGGAGGAGGCCAGGTTGCTTGAGAGTTCAGCCCCCGATGAAACGGCAGCCATGGGGGTTAGCGACGGCAAGTTGTTTACCAGCTTGGCCATCCATATTCGTGGGAGCCATCACAATCTAGGCACCCAGGTCGAGCGAGAGTTCCCTCAAGTGATGCGTTTTGCAGCGGTCAGACCCATCCTTTCAGAGACGCAGAGCGGGCGATTGGAGCTGGCTCGCTGGATGGCCAGCAGTCAACATCCACTGACCGCCCGCGTTTACGTGAATCGCATTTGGACCTGGCATTTTCGGCGCGGGCTGGTCGACAGCACGGAGAATTTCGGCGTTCTCGGCGAGCCGCCCAGCCATCCCGAGTTATTGGACTGGCTGGCCTGCCAGTTTATGCAGCAGGGCTGGTCTACCAAGGACCTGCATCGCCTGATTCTCCATTCGAGCACTTACCAAATGTCGGTCGCTCATTCCGCAGCCGCCCAGCAGCAACAGGTCGACCCCGAGAACCAACTGCTGTGGCATTTTCGGCGTCAGCGGATGGATGCCGAGCAGTTGCGGGACTCGGTGCTGGCGGTGGCTGGCGAGTTGGATTACACGCTCGGCGGTAAAACGCTGCCCTTGCGAAATCGGCAGTTCGTGTTTAACCACACCTCGGTCGATCACACCAAGTACGACAGTCGTCGTCGCAGTTTGTATCTACCGGTGATTCGCAACAATCTCTACACACTGTTTGAACAGTTCGATTTTCCGATCCTACCATGCCCGTTGGAAAACGCAGCCAAACAGTCGTCGCACCGCAGGCGCTGTTGCTCCTGAATGACCCGTTGATGATCGATGCCGCTCGCTCGCTGGCCACTCGCGTCCTGAGCACATATTCCAGACGGAGCGGCGCTTGGATTACGTCAACCGCATATGCTTGGGCAGGCCCACGACTCCGCAGGACTTGCAACTGGGGGGCATTTCTACAAGACCTGGCCGCGCTGGACGGCACTTCCTCTGCAGGGACTTCTTCGACAGATACCGCCGCAACAGGCACTGCGTCCACAGACACTACGCAGCTCATCGGTAGCGGACCACCAACGGAAGCTGAACTGTTGGCATGGACTATCTACTGTCAGAGCTTGCTTGCCAGCAACGAATTCGCCTACGTGGACTAGTGCTTTGTCACAGCTTAATTTTAGGATTAGCCGTTTTGGCGTTAGCCACGGTTGTATTTGGAAAAACCGTGGCTAACGCCGAAACCGGCTGATGTTCCAACCCTAATTCCTAGCTGTGACAATGCACTAGGCCTAGGCGAGTGGCTTGACCTCAACCAGAATCACTCTCGG
>CAVPPY010000085.1:0-12789 GCA_963707245.1 Pirellulaceae bacterium | reverse complement strand
TAGCGCCTACGAGCCTGGAGACTTGGATGTGATCAACAAGCTGGCGATGATGTGCCCAAAGTTATGGCAATCACCACCCCGTTCGAAACGAGTCGCCCACTGAACCGCTGTCAGGAATTGTTTCCCAAAGGGGTCTGACACCTTTGGAGAATAGGTCAAGTACTTTTGTGTTCGGAGAGGGTCAGACCCCTTTTTGAAACAGGCATGAAGCCTTGAGATGCACGTACCACTAGTGCCTCGTCAGCATCTAATTTTAGAGTTATCGCGGGAGACGGAGTCGCCATGCTTTCCAGGAATCAAGGAAAGAACTGAATTCTGGCGAATCCGACGACTGGACCAACCCTGATTTTTTTGCTCTGACACAGCAGCGTGCAAGAAATTTTTTCCACTTACCGAGTAAGTGTTACCCGTAGCGACCTCGGAAAAATCAAAAGGAGTTGAACTGTGGAGCTAATGGACCTAGACCTTCGTCAATTGATCGCCACCGGCCGCGAACAAGGCTATCTGACCTACGAACAAGTGGGCAAGTATCTGCCGGATGAAGATAGTAGCAGTGAAAAGCTGGACAATCTGCTGGTGATTCTCGATCAGAAGGGGATTGAGCTGGTCGACAAGGCTCCGATCCGATCTCGATCCACGCCTCAGAGCGTTTTCGGAGTTCGCAGCGGCTTTTCCTGAGACGAAGTGACGCCAGGCGGTTGACGAGCTGGAGGCAACGCGGAGCTGGATATCGAAGATCGATGCCGAGCGAAGAAGCCCACGCCGACTGACCATGCCCAAGCTGAGCGATGATCCGATTCGACTCTACCTCAGTCAAATGTCGCAAATTCCGCTGTTCACCCGCGACGAAGAAATCGCACTGGCCAAGAAAATTGAGATCACCCGTCAAACGCTTTCGACGTAGCCTGCTGGCCAATGACTTCGCTCTGCGGCAAACCGTCGAGATTCTGCAACCGCGTTCACAAAGGGCAATTGCCCTTCGATCGCACGATCAAGGTCTCGCTGACCGAACGGCTCACCAAAGAACAGATCTCCGCCCGAATGCCCAGCAATCTGGCTACGCTTGCGACAATTGATCGCCCGCAAACGCGGCTGATTTTAATCGATCGTACGCAAGAATATCGACCCCGCCCACAAAGCGGAATTGATTCGCCACTACGTACGACTGCGGGACAAGTGCATCGTGCTGGCTGAGGAATTGAGTCTGCGTTCGCGTCGCGTCATTCCCAACATGAAGCAGCTGGAGCAAATCGCTGACCGCATGGAAATCTTGCAGCCGCGTGGCTGATCTGGCAGATCATCCGGCCGACAGCTGGAATGCGAGCGACTACGCGGCGAGCTGCGAAGGCTCATCGTGCAGACGCAAGAAAGTCCCCGTAGCTTGCGACGGCGTTGTGAAGAATTTCGCAAGCACTTCAATGACTACGAGAACGTCAAACGCGAATTGTCGCAGGGCAATCTGCGGTTGGTCGTTTCGATTGCCAAGAAGTATCGCAACCGCGGCATGAGCTTTCTGGATCTGATCCAAGAGGGCAACACGGGTCTGATGCGAGCGGTCGACAAGTACGAGTATCGTCGTGGATTCAAGTTTTCGACCTATGCTACCTGGTGGATTCGTCAAGCGATCACGCGAGCCATCGCCGATCAGGCACGAACGATTCGGATTCCGGTTCACATGATCGATGTCCTCAGTCGCCTGCGCAATATTCAAAAGACTTTGACCCAGCAACTTAAGCGCGAACCGACCTGGAAGAAATTGCCGGCAGCCGAGTCGCCGGTCGAAGAGGTTCGCCGCGTGCTGGACATCGGGCGTCATCCGATCAGCCTCGACCGCCCCGTCGGCGAAGGTGAAGATAATAGCTTTGGCGAATTCATCGAAGATGCACGAGCACGGCAACCCGATTCGCAATGCCAGCAATGGTTTGCTCCGGGACAAGATCGACATGTTGCTCAAGATCGCTTGACCTTCCGCGAACGCGAAATCATTCGTCTCCGCTATGGACTGGTCGATGGCTACTCCTATACGCTCGAAGAAGTCGGTCGGATCTTCAAAGTCACCCGCGAACGCGTTCGACAGATCGAAGCCAAAGCCGTTTCCAAGCTGCAGAATCCCGTGCGGGCTCAACATTTGGCCGGATATCTGAAGTCGTCAGCGGCTTGATGCAGCGCAACAACAGGCTGCTCACTAGCCAGACAGGCCCGCGCGATTCGTACTCGCGCGGGCCCTGATGGCCGGCAAGCCAACGTGCTGTAAGCCAACATTCTGTACGCCTACATGATGTAATGCAGCCAACTTTGGGCTCGAATCAAACGGAAATCCATGCTACTTGAGGATGCCAGTTAATCCGCGGGCTTGATCGCCATTCGCGACAAGCGCATGAGTTCTCCGCCTTGGGCGTCGGTCAAGGATAATAGTCCATTCTCTTTGAAACGAAAGCTAGTGACCAAGTTCATAGCGGCCAGGAATTTCGATTCTTGATCCATCAAGGCCGGGGGTCCCGCCCGCCGCGTGACGGCTAGCGGCCCGAACTTGAGTTGTTGGCCATCGATATCCGCCTTGCCCGAAAAGCGATTGACAGCGGTACTGCCGGAGACCATTCCTCCTTCGACAAACTCCAATGTCGATTGAGCATCATCGACGACACCTGCCTGCCGAATATCCTCGACCAGCCACGAACCGATTAGCTTTGCTGCATTGCCATCGGCAGTTTGCTCGGATTCAGACCACAGTTTGTTCCAATCGTCCTTCATGCTGACTACTGTCCAGCCTCGTTGGGCGGCCTCCGTCAATGCCGTGGTTAACTTGCCAGAACTGGGTGGGTTGGCGTCATAGGCGACCTCCCGTTCCCCGTCGGTGTGATGTACCAGTAACCCCAAGCTGGGCAAAGGATTGCCGATGGTTGTGTACTCCAACATGGCTTGGTCACCATCGCTGTTGCCAAAACAAGCAATGGGGCGGCGGCCAATAAACTGATGAATGCCAGCTGGCTTACCCTCCTTGTCATCGACAAATATCTGATCCAAGGTTTTGATGAGCACAGGCTGGCCGTCGCGCATTTCGAATTTGACTTGCCCGGTCGAACCGACCACGTTTTCGGGAGGGATGCCGTAAATCTTCTCGGACCAAACACGCATGAAATCGGCGCCGCCACCGGACACGATAAAGGTCTTAAAGCCATGGTCCCGCAAATAGCTCAACAACTCTTGCATGGGTTGGTAGGTCAATTGCGAGTAGTGCCGTCCATAGTCGGGATGCCTTGCGGTCGCCATCCAATTCAGTACCCTCGCATCAAACTCATCGGTGGTCATGCCAGCGTGGGTGAGGGCTAGGACTTGCAGCAAGCCGTCATAATGCTTGCCGGCGAGCAGCTTTCGAAAGTCACCCTGCAAAGCGGCCTGCACCATTTCATTTTGAGCCAGTTGTGGCTCTTGTGGCACACGTCGCTTGAGTTCGTCAAACGCGAAAACTACTTGAAAGGGGAGTGGTACCTCAGGCCAGAGAGTGCCATCGTTATCAAATACGGCAATTCTCTCCGACGGAGGAACAAATTCTGGACTACCGTCAGTGCTTACCGACCGCACAAAATCGATAATCGCCTGCTTGGGCTGAGTTTCGTTCCATGATGGCAAGGGATCTTGAGCCCCGACCAGGGAAGGCCGCCCCGCGCCCAACATGCTGAGCGCGAGTGCGGCACATAAACAAAAACTGGACTTCATTCCCTCTCCTTGAAACTAGCGAAGATTAACGCGTACAACTTGCTCGCGTTTATCCTTGGGATCGACGAGTATCAATTCCAGGCTGCCCCGCGAGGTCTGCTCGGCTTGTTCGAGATCCTTGGGGCTGGCGATGGCTTGCCCATTGGCTTTCAGAATCAGCAGTCCGGGAACGAGTCCAGCCTTCTTGCGCGGGACTGCCGGCCGAAACCGAAGTAACCTTGACGGTCGCTTCGCCGTTGTAAAAGGCGAGTTCGGTAATTGCACCGAAGGGTTGCATGGGGCCTCCGGCAGGGGCTGGTGCACCGGCTACTTCGACCAGCACATCGCGTCCCGTGCGCACGTCGCGTACGGTAAGAGAGATTTTGCCATTGCTCCTGGCGAAGCGGTCTGACAATTGATCTTGGCTGCGTAGTGCCATGCGATCGACCTCAACAAGAATATCACCTACCTCGATGCCAGCTGCGGCGGCGGGGCTGCCAGGCTTTACTTGCGTTACCTTAAGTCCGGTGTCGTTGCCTACGTTGACGGTTTGAGACATGATGCCCAGGGCATCCGCGGCGGGAGCACCAAAACCTGTTCCAGCCTGACTGAAATCGGTGCTTGGGTTTTCTTGGAACCAGTCTCGACCGACGGCTTCCCATTGCCCTGCTTCGCCCGTGCCGAGGAAGACGCGAACTCGCGACTGAATTTTGGGCATGCTGGCCAATGCTGCAGCCTCACCCACATGTACGTAGACGTACTCCCCTGGCGCCGGATAGCGGCTGCCGGCAAGGCCCACGGCGCTGGTTGCCTCTGAGCGCTGAACGAGGACTTGAACCAGGTATTGATCGGTACCACGAAATACATTCTTTACGTTGCCGTCGACCACCAAGGCCGCGGATGCAATGGCCGACTGAGCATGGCTCACCGAAGCGCTGCACAGGCACGCGACCAGGGCTAGAGAAAGCAACGCCGATTGCCGCATACATTTTAGATTCATGGGAAATTCACTCTATGGAAGAAGATTGTGTTTGAAATAGGTTCTTTAGTGCTTTGTCAGGAATAAAAATTGGGTTAGACATGCGTTGGGAAAAAGGGGGCAGACACCAAAAGTGCGAAGCACCCGAAGGGCCGTTCCGGCTTTTGGTGTCTGCCCCCTTTTTCCATTCCATCCCCAAATGAAACTTTGACAAAGAACTAGTAGACGCTCGGTGCACCCAAACGCTGATGGATTTGCTCGCGAACCTCGGGCGACAGTCGCAGCCCCTCGGCTAATTCCATCATGTACTTGGCTTCGTCACTGGTATCCAAATCGATGGCAATTAACGACATCGTGTAAACCTGCTGTTCCATACCAACCGGAACGGACAACGCGAACTCGCGCACATTCAATGGCAATTCGAATTCTCGATTCAAGAAGTCGATCGTGTCTTTGGTAGGATTGTTGAGGCGACTGATGATGTTCTTTTGTTCGGTTGCATCTAAACGCCCATCCGCCTTGGCCGCATTGACCATGGCCCGAACCAATATCAAGGCTTTATCTTGTTCGTTCATGGACTGGGCATGGGTTGTCTTGGGCGATGCGGAGGGCGTCCAGTTCGTATTGGGTGCCGGCTGCGAATGTCGGTCCTTGGATACCTTCAACAGGTCTTCCAATTCTTTAGCTTGCTGCTCAAGGCTGGTGTGTGTCGTGCTGCTGCCGCCCGAATCGCGGGTGGCGCCACGCATGAGCTCACCGAGTATGTCGCCGCCGCGGCCACCGCGACCCTGCGTTTGCCCAAGTAGGCTGCCCAAAATATCAATGGGATTCATGCGATCCTCCGTCGATTCAGAAGAGTTGTCGAAAAGTAGTTCGTAACGAGAGTTCTAAAGTGAACGTCGAGATTATATCGCCTGGCCTACGGTTTTGTACCGGTTGTGAGCATGCAAGTCCTGATTACGGCCGCCCGGCAAGCCCAGCGGTCGGAGCGAAGACGCAGATTTTGGGGGATTGAGCCAACTTGGGCGTCGCTGGTGATGGTCAAGCCTGGGCCAGCAAGTTAGGCTCTGTGTTAGCCCACGAAGGATCGAACCTTGGTGGCAGCTATGGGCATAGAGCCTGATCGGGCAAACCCTTTCAGTTCTTTAACACTGGCTCTTCCAGCTGAGGTCAGCATGTTCCCCTTGGGTGACGACAACTCGGATCGAACATCTTTTCCTGTTGTCAATCTTGGCTTGATCATTGCCAACGTCTTGGTGTTTGCCATTTTTCAAGGCATGGGCAACAACCAAAACTTTACCATGGCCTTCTCGACCGTTCCCGCCGAGATCATGCTCGGCAAGGACATCGTTACCGATTCCAGAACCGTGCAAGTCAGTTCCGTGGATGGCCCTCAAGAGGTGACCCTCCCTGGGTTGGCGGAAACCCCCATTCCCGTTTACTTAACGCTGCTGACGTCGATGTTCATGCACGGTGGCATCGCGCACTTGTTGGGCAATATGTGGTTCCTATGGATTTTTGGAGATAATATTGAACAGCACATGGGTCGTGTACGCTACCTGCTGTTCTACATTGTGTGCGGTCTGATCGCTTCGATGGCGCATGTGTTGCTCAATAGGACCGGCGAATCGTCGATGATTCCCAGCCTGGGCGCATCGGGGGCTATCTCGGGCGTGATGGGGGCCTACCTGGTCCTGCATCCGCACCGCCAGGTTACCGTGCTGCTGTTTCGCATCGTCACCCAAGTGCCCGGCTTTGTGGCTGTCGGGATGTGGTTCGTATTCCAGGTGATTAGCAGCCTGGGCATGTTGGGAGGCATGAACACGGGCGTGGCCTATGCGGCGCACGTCGGTGGTTTCTTAGCAGGTGTAGCCCTGGCCTATCCCTTTTCCATCGGTCGCCCCAGCGACACACGCGATCTGACGTGGCGCCAACACACGCGAATTCAGCCTTAACTCTAGAACGCAGCCACCGGTTACTCGGCGAACATGGTTAACACTGGGGCGGACTCGCGACCCAAGCGTTCGAATATCCCCAAGGACTGGCCAAATTCCAGTTCGATGGCCGTTACCTTCTCCGGCGCAACCAATAGAATTCTTCCGTTCCAAGTGTCTGGGGCGCCCGGGAAGTAAATGACCACTAGACCATTGGGCAGTCGGTCAGATTCATAGGCAATACTCAAACCATCCATGCACTCGACCATCACCGGCTTGAGCGAGGGACCAATGGTTTCATGTTTGAGGTTGCCCGCCAGCAGATCTTTGTAGATCGCGTACTTGGGAAAAACGGTAATTAATTGCTTTTCGATCGTCGACGAAAACTTTTTGCCTAACGCGCTGGGCTGCCAGGCCGGCCATAAAGCACAGTAGGACCAAAATCGCCAAAGCGGCCAGGAACAGCAGGCTAATCCCCAGCGGTGTATAAACCGGAATCCAGTCGTGTAAGGGTTTCGCAATGGCCAACACAATCGAATATACCTGGCCCAGTAGGGCCAGCAGGACCGCCAGCGGCAGCAGGAAGATTAATCCGCCAGTGGCTGTCGAGCGCAAGAATCTGGCCAAACGTGAAAACTCTGTGCGCATGATGAGTACCCTGCATGCATGTTCGCATCCGCGTGAAAAAATCGAATTGCCGGCTGCGAATGTAGGGCAAGTACGCAGGCTGAAGCAAGTCCCATCGAATTATTGCCATAGATCTTGCGCCGCTCGATCTCTAAACTAACCCCCCAGCGGGTGAGACACTTTTATTACCGAGCCCATGGTCCTGTTCCCTAAGCTTGCAATGGAGAATGCGCCACGTGAGCAAGCACCTGTTTGGGTCGATGGCTTTCCCAGCATGGCTGATGGCAGCATGCCTGATGGCAGCATGCCTGACGGGCGTGAGCCTCGCGCAGCCTCCACGATTAGAAGAGTCAGCCAGCCCGATCCCACCGATCAGCGCGTCTCAGGCTGCTATCCTGCCCAATGAGGAATTGGTGGCCCTCGCATCCAGCGACGCGTCGCTCAACGCTATTGCCGTCATTTCCGAAGACCGTTTGTGTGTTGTCGGCGACCGCGGCGCAATCTTGATAACCGAGGATGCGGGTCGCGCATGGAGGTTGCTGCCTTCGGTCACGAGCTGCAACTTGCATGGCGTAGCTTTTGATGGAGAGTTCGGGTTCGCCGTGGGCGGCTGGATTGGCAATGTGACCCGTCGCAGCCATGGGGTCTTACTCAAATCGCTAGATGGCGGTCGCAGTTGGGAGGAGACACAAGCCTTTCAGTTGGGGCGACTGACGGGCGTGGCTATCCAGGCGGGGCGCATCGTTGCTTGGGGAGACTACAGTCCCGAGCTTTCGTCCAGCGTTTTTGAGAGCTTGGATGGTGGTCGCAGTTGGCGCGGCTTGCCCCTGTCCATCGGGCATGCAGCGGCGGTTGGCCTGTCGCGCAGCGGCGCGGTAGCCGCCGTAGATACGTTGTCACGCGTGGACTTTACCCAAGCGTCCGGCCCAACAGCCGACCCATCTCCCGGCGCATTATCCGGCCTCGCAAATCATGCCGCCATTGAGCAATTGATCCATACGGGGACACACTGGTTGGCATGCGGCGATGGTGGCCTGCTGTCGGCGTCGCCGGATGGAAGGCAGTGGGCGAGCCTGTCCGTGCCGCTGAGCACTGATGCAAGGGAAGTATTTCACTTTCGGACGATCGCGTCACCATCCAGCCAGCCAGCGGCGAACAGCCCTCAGCCGGGCTCGCCGCGCGAACTGTGGGTTGGTGGATCGCCGGGTTCCCTGCTGTTGCACAGCACGGACGCAGGAGCCAGCTGGAACAGAGTGGTAACCGGGCAGAATCTGCCGGTAAATAGCATTGCCTTTCTCGATCGGCATCGCGGCTGGCTGGTCGGCGCACAAGGCCTGATTCTGGCCACTCGCGATGGTGGCAAGTCCTGGTACTCGCAGCGTCGCCACGCTCCGCGGATTGGTGTTTTAGCAGCCGTCAGTCATCACACGGAAATCCCCTGGTGCCCGCTGGCCGCCGCGGCATGGGAGGAGCAAGTGGGGGCTGCGGTCGTCGTTACCGCTGCGGAAGAGCCGATCAGTCGCGTTGGCTTCCAGCCCAATCACAGCCAGCTGCTGTCCACGCTGGCTCCGCAAGTTGGTTTGGTGGAGCTGCGGACTTGGGGAGCCGCGGGAGAATCCCAGGCAGCGAGAACACGCCGCCTGGCCGTCGAACTTTTGTGTTGGAGACCCGATGTGGTGCTGACCAGCGAGGCCCGGCAGCAGACAGTCTTCACGCCAGCCCCAGCCTCGCTCCCCATGACCGAAGCGCTCGCATTGGCCGCCGATGCGGAGAAGCAGCTGCCCTTGGCTGCCGAGCTGGGGCTCGCCAGTTGGCAGGTCCAAAAGCTGGCAACAGTCACGCAGCCCAGTGCGGGACGTTACAGCGAACAATGCCGCCGAGTATTGCGTTCACCTGGCCTGGCCATCTGGGACATCCTGCTGCCCCTGCCCTCCGAGGCCAGACAGCTGGCCGATACCGTCCCCATGCGGACGCTTTGGTCGCGCAGTCAAGCCACAGTGGTCAACGCATCGTTGTTCGGCGGCTGCGCTCGGTCGCCCGACAATGCGCGACAGCTGTCAGTGGGTAGCTTGGGGAATTACCAATTGGTCATGGGCCGAGTCCACCGCAAGAATTCGCTTCAGGCACTGTTGGAGCAACCCGAGGGAAATCCAATAGCGGCCTGGACAAAGGAATTGAACTTCGTTCTGGATAGCTTTCCTGTCGCGGAAGCGGCGCCTGCGTTGGTGAATCTGGCACAGCAATTGTCCGGCGTGAACTGGGCCAGGCAGCAGGCGGTGCTCGAGATTTTGGCGACCCGCGGACAGGGTAGTGATGCGGCCGACTGGGCCAGAATCACCAGCCTACAGTTGACCAGTAGCGATGAGTTTTCAACCTGGATGGCCAATTCCAACCAAATCCCTACAGCGGCAGACGCAATCGATGCCAGCAGCGGACCGGCAGTGGCCAATCCCGCGCTGATCACTCAAGCCGTTTGGAACGCATCGCCCTTTGAGAGCCTATCCGAAAAGGGGTCTGACCCTCTCCAGCGAGGCCAAAAAACCAATGAAATCGACTCGCCTCCAAAGGGTCAGACCCCTTTTCGGATAGGCTCTGAGTCCGATCGTGCCTTGGTGAGCTCTGGCGGCGATGGTGCGCCTGCATCAGGCGTGGTGAGTGCTGCTGCCACCGCGGTATCGTCGCGGACAAACCTCCATCCGCTATCGCCCAGCGGACCGTTGCTCTCCGACCAACAATGGTTTGCCCTGCTGGATGCAGCCTGCAGAGCTGAACCGGCGTTGCGGGCGCGGGAGGACATCAAATCGCTGCTCGTGTGCCGTATGCGGACCTCGCAAAACGCCGTGAACCACTCCCAAATGTTGCATTCGCTGGGCGAACAGCCAGCCCTCATCGGTTGGAATAGAACTTGCGCGGCAGGAGCGGCTATTGGCCGCCAATCAGCATTCGCAAATAAAATGCTTGGCCAGTGCCTGGCCCACTAAAATCCGTCCTGTCTTGGATGGACAATTCAATGAACCCATGTGGCAGTCAGGCCAAGCCATGCAACTCAGCCGCCTGGAAAACGCTCAGGCTGCGCCGACAAGCAGTCTTCGCTGGTGCTACGATGACGAATATCTGTATATCGCCATCGAGTGCGATCGCGACCCATCGCGGACAGTGATCGAGCCAGCCACGACCCGTACCTATGATGCCGTTCTGGATGACCTGGATCACGTGCATCTCGTGCTCGACACCGATCGCGATTACAACACCGCGATCGAGCTGGCCGTGGCCGAGAATGGCCAAACCTATGACCGATGCTGTGGGATTTCAGCTTTCAATCCCAAGTGGCACGTTTTCGTTCATCCGCAAGCTGAGCGATGGACGGCGGAAATTGCCATCAGTCTGTCAGAACTGACACAAGTACCGGCACTGGCTGGCCGTGCGTGGTGCATGTCGGCGCGGCGTTTGATTCCCGGTAGCGAACCACATAGCTGGTCGCAATTAAGAACCCACCGACCACAGCTGGAAGCCAATGGCATCCTGTACTTCCAGCCCCACGAGTAGCCGCGTGGATATCAAGCCAGCGAGGGTTCGCACTTGGTAATCTCGAAACCCATATCGGTGATCATCTGGTAATCGGCCTCGGGTGGTTGTCCCTTGGTGGTCAGGTAGTCACCTACAAACAGACTATTCGCCACGTAGAGCCCCAGAGGCTGCAGGCTGCGCAAGTGCTTTTCTCGCCCTCCAGCAATTCTCAGTTCGCTGCTGGGATTGACAAAGCGCATCATGCACAATGCCCGCAAACAATCCTGCGGGGTCAAGTTACTCTCGTTTTCGAGAGGGGTACCTTCGATAGCCGTCAAGAAGTTCAGAGGAATCGATTCGACCGCCAATTCGCGTAGCTCCATGGCCATCGCTACCAGGTCCGCGTGAGACTCGCCCATGCCAATGATCCCGCCACTACACAATTCCAAACCCGCAGCTCGGACATTCTTCAAAGTATCCAGTCGATCTTGGTAGCTGTGCGTGGAGCAGATTCGATCGTAGTGCTCAGGGCCGGTATTCAAATTGTGGTTCACGCGATCCACGCCACTCCGCTTCAATCGCTCGGCGTGGGCGGGGCTCAGCAAGCCCAAACAAGCGCAGATCTTCAAGTCATAATCTCGCTTGACCATCGGTACGACCGTCTCCACGGCCAACATCTCTCGCTCGCTGGGCGCACGACCACTGATCACAATGCAGTAGGTCTTCGAGCCGCGTTCGGCGGCGACCCGAGCGCCATCGAGCAACTGATCGGCGGACAACATGCGGTATTTTTCAATTGGCGCCGTCGAGAGCTTGGACTGGGAACAGTAACCACAATCCTCCGGGCACAAGCCGCTCTTGGCATTCACCAAGAAATACAACTGCACTGATTTTCCAAAGTGCTGCAGCCGCAAGCGGTAGGCAGCCGCAATCAGGTCGAGTAGCTCATCATTGTCGCTGGCCAAGATCGCTTGTGCCTCGTCGGACGTGATGCAGTTCCCGGCCTGGACGCGCCCGGCCAAACGATGCCAACGAGAATCGACAGGATGGGTTAAATTGGATTCAGTAATCATATTGGGTCGCTCGATGTTGCGTTTTAATGCTGAAGTGGCCAAGTGCGTCCTGCACACAGTGAATGGGGTGCTGTGAATTCCCATCCGGTGCGCATAATAGTAGCGCGTAGGCTTGAGAGTCTGAAGGTCCAGCCGCATCCATCCGGCCGCTCCCCTACTCTGCCGATCAGACTTTCTCCGTCAAGTGAGCACGTATGCTAGCACACTCCTCCCAATTCCACGGTTTTCTCACGAGAATCGTCTTGCTCCGCCTGGAGACCATGGGACGGGTCGGTCGTTTTCTAGCCCCAGAATCCTTGAAGTTGCCACGCTCCGATCGCGTCGTGTGCCATTCTGCACGCGGCCTGGAGGTCGGCTCGGTCTTGGACAAGTCCACTGCGCTGATTCCGCGACGGAGCTCGCGGCCGTGGCAAGGTGCTGCGAATCACGCCAGCCGACCAACTGCTGTCGGACACTTGCGCAACTGGGAAACAAGGCCCATGCCAGTTGAGTCAGTTGGCTGGCGGAGCAAGGATATGAGGCGACGCTGCTCGAAGTCGAACCCCTGCTCAACGGACGTACGCTGTATTTCCATTCCTGGCGGAAGATTCTCCCGAGATCCAGTCGCGGCTCGATCGACTGGTCGCACTTTACGAAACGCAGGTAAATTCCAGCCATTTACCATGCGTGTCGAGGAAGGCTGTCGCCCGCCTGCGAACACAGGCGGCCGAGGTGGCTGCGAACACGATCGGCCTGCGCGATCTGCAAGGTTGCCAGCCAATGCGGCAAGTAACCCCCCGCTCCGCCGTGATGCTCGCCCGACAAATTGCAGCCATCACCCTCCGTCGTGATGCTCGCCGGACAGAATGTAGCCATCACGCTCCGCCGTGATGCTCGCCCGACAGAAAGTAGCCATCACGCTCCGCCGTGATGCTCGCCCGACAAATTGTAGCCATCACCCTCCGTCGTGATGCTCGCCCGACAGAATGTACCC
>CAVPPY010000084.1:0-32300 GCA_963707245.1 Pirellulaceae bacterium | reverse complement strand
GGCGGGCCCGGCGGGCTGCTGCTGACGGACCCGGGCGGCATCCGCATCCTCTCGCCCGACGACAGCGTGACCCCGACGCTGCTGTTCGGGCCGACCAACGACTGCGGCATCACCGCCGACGCCGGGATCGGTCTCATCATCGTCGATCCGGAGGGACTGGTGGTGAGCAACCCGATCGCGGGCGCCCCGAACGTCCTCTCCTTCGGCCTCCCCGCGGTGCAGGCGGCCGCGAACCAGGCGGCCGCGCCGGTGCGCTGCCGGATTCTGGCCGGTGGTCTGGACGCCAACGGCGGGCCGCTCGGCATGATCTTCGAGGATCCGGAGAACTTCCTGTTCCGCAACCCGCTCGGCGGCGAGAGCGCCCTCGCGATTGGCGCGCCGGAGTGCCGCCTGCTGACGGGCGCGCTGGGCCCCGACGGGCAGCGGCTCGGCCTGATCCTCGAGGACCCGGGGAACTTCCTGTTCCGCAACCCGGCCAGCGGCGAGACCGCCGTCGCCATCGGCGCCCAGGAGTGCCGCATCGTCGCGGCGACGGCGAGCTCGCCCAGACACGGTTTTCTTGGGGTTTAAGCTCGATTCGCCAGCCCGCCGCCTGCCCAGAAAGGGCTCTCGACCAGCTATGGTGGGGGCGTTTTTTCTTGGAATAGGGCGATTTTTCCGGTTGCAATGACCGAAGGTGTCTGTGGATAGGGGAAAACCGATCGAAAGCTCGATTCGTTTTTGCTAGCATTGTTAGGCTTGCTTGCGTCAGAGTGATTCAAGAGTTTGAGCTTATTCAAGAAACAGAAAACACGGGACCATGTTGCCATCTCAGCCAACGGATTCCGCGACGTTCCTGCGGGCACAACTCCAGTCGCGTCGTGCGCAGCGGGATTCTTCCAGCCCCGTGCAGCCCGCGAGCTCAGCTGAGCAACGCTTGACTCTGCAGCGGCTTGCGCACGACGTCCAACGGCTGGAGTCGGCGGGTCGTGACGTGCGGATCCGCAGCATGCGATCAGTACTGGCTGTGCGGCCTTGGATGCTTGCTTGCCGCGTCGGCGGCTATGCACCGGGAAGTGTGGTGGAGTATCTGCGATCGACTCCAGCCTGTGGCGCACAGCTATTTGGCCTTTGCAGCAGCAGCCTCAGCCATGCAGGCCAGGGATGGCTTCTTAGTGATTGCCAGCACGAAACACGAGAGCTATCCACCGGCGCTACTCAGCCATGGCATCGCTCTGGAGAGAACGATCTTCGTGCGACCTGATTCGCAATCGGATTTGATATGGTCTGTCGATCAATCGTTGCGGACGCCGGCCGTGGTGGCTGTCGTGGCCGAATTCGAGAGTCCTGGATGATCGTGCCGCGCGGCGTTTGCAGCTCGCCGCCGAACACGGACAGTGCTTGGGATTATTAGTGCGCGGCATCGCAGCCCGCCGCTCGCCAAGCTGGGCGGAGGTGCAGTGGATTGTCAAGGGAATCGTTCCAACCAAGTCCACGCTGACCGTTGTCCTCGCCGCGAGTTGGATATCCGACTCGCGCAGGGTGCGCGGCGGGCAGGCTGGAGCACAGTTTGCGTCTGGAAATTAACCCGACAACGGGTGAGTTAACTCGCATAGACAGCCCTGCCGCGACCAAGTCGATTCGAACCCCAAGCCTGCCCCACAGGAATCAACATGAACAGGATCACCCACAGTCGGCTGCTGTGCGTTTGGCTACCGAATTGGCCGGTGCAACGCGTGCAAGCCGCCGAGCCCAAACTGGCTAGCGGACCGCTGATCTTATCGACCCGCGATGCCAGACGGGGGCTGCTCGTTGCCGCGGCCAATCTAGCCGCACGGGCTGGTGGCATCCGTCCCGGGATGCGTCTCAGCGAGGCCAGCGCATTGATCGATAGCGAAATTCGCGAGCACGAACCGGACGACGACCTCGACGTACTGTGCGTAGCCTAGCCGAACAGGCTCAGCAGTTCAGCCCCATCGTGGGCTTGGAGCAACTGGATAAAAAACGATGGGCCGGCCGCTGACTGCTTCAACCCGAATGTCTACTGTTGGATGTGACGGGACTAGCCGCACTGTTTGGTGGCGAAGCGAAATTGATGGCACACGTCAGTCAGTGGCTATTCGAGCAACGCTATTTTGGATGCATGGCCATCGCTGGAAATCTCGGCGCTGCCTGGGCGATGGCCAATTACGGTACGCGTCGACTGAGCCCAGCCGCCGAACAGGCTGCGGAGCAACAGGCGTACCCGCCTGTCGCTGGTTCAGTTTGCCGGCTGGTGACGTACAGACCATCGACGAATTGCCATCTGCCAGCCCTGCGACTGGCTCCACATACGCTCGACGCATTGCGACGTTTGGGTCTGCGGCGGATTGGCGACCTGCAACACCTGCCGCGAGTGGGCTTGGCCACGCGACTGGGCAGCGAGTTGGTGGATCGCTGGGACCAGGTTCTAGGGCTCAAGCAGGAGCCAATCGTCAGTCTACATGCCTCGCCCGACTGGAGCTTGGAGCAGAGTCTGGAAGTGCCCACCCAGGATAGTCAGACCATTGCTGAATTGCTGCGGCGACTGAGTCAGCCAATTAGCGGAGAAGATTATCCCAGCAAAACCAAGGTGCCTTGCGCGTGCTGTGTCGAATGGATATGGTTCAGCAGCCTGGGCTAGTAATGCAATTGGGCTTGTTTCGCCCGAGCAACGATCGCCAGCATTTGCAAAGCTGCTGGTCGCGCAATGGGAGCAGCAGCATCGCGGCATGCGCATTGCACCGCTGTGGCGATTGTCCATGCAAGCCACTTTGACAGCGCCCATGATATGGCGGCAAGCAGATCTATTTGAGAGCTGGTGCTGCAGCACATCGCGATGAGATCGCGCGACTGGTGGATACTCTCAGCTGCCGCTTGGGACGCCAACGGGTGTTGAGTGCCAAAGTCCATCGGGAGTCGCAACCCGAGTTGGCTTGTTCCTTTCAGCCGATGGCCGGACGTCGGCAGATTGATGGAGGCCGGCAGTCGTCGGTCCGCAAGCTCAGCTCGCGTTTGGCTCAGCAGTGCGCCGAACCTTGTCCCTCGGATACACTCCGCCGACCGAGTCATTGTTTCAATCCGCCGCAAGCTATCCAGGTTGCCGGCGTCTGGCGGCCTACGACAGCAAATGCGGAAACATCAGCACCCGTGCCACCGACACTGGCCACCGCCGCCGCGCCAGCCAGAGATCCAATGGAAGAATACGTGGGTGGATTATCGCCGAAGCCTGCGGTCCCGAACGTTTGGAAAGTGGATGGTGGAAGGGCCCCAGCACTCGCCGCGATTACTACCGCGTTGTCACCTCTAGCGGCAAGCTGGTGGTGGATTTATCGGGACTTGAACAAGGGCACCTGGTATCTACACGGCCTATTCGACTGACCACTCGCTGCGGCTTAGTTGCAGGTGCACTCAGCACCACAATCAATGCGACCATCAAGCAGATAAACACGACAGTCAGTACGGTCAGCATCACTCGATATTGCGTCGTCGCTTCTGTTGGCGGCGACCTATGCGACGGCGGTCGCTCGGGATGTCAGCTGCAGGAATGGGCAACGCGCGACTCTCGACGCGGGTCAATCGCGCCTGCAAGTATCGCAATTTCTCCGGCAAGGGAGGGCCAAAATAATCGCTGAATACTCTGACCAGCCACTTGCCACTCCGGCCAATCATCGCGCCAGACCAATGCATCGCGACTGACCCGGCCTTCGATCAACCATTGCATAAAGGCTTCGCTGGTTGCGGGACCATATTGGCCGCCACTGGTGGGTCGAACGTACCACACCCCCGCCGGAGCTTCGCGAAGGGCTTGCGGTATGTCCACTGGCGCTGCGGCTTGTGTAGCGGCGTTGGCGCTGGTGGCCGCAGCCTGCAGCGCTATGTCGGATTCCACCGCGTTGTCGATGGCCAACGTGCGCCGCATCGGGTACTGCACGCGTTGGCTTCTCCGCTTCGGCAGCTTTGCTGCGCTTGGACTTTCTTGGGACTGCTCTCAGGCTGGGCAACGGACTGCGGTCTGCTCGGCCGCATCTAAAGAGAATTCCGCATCTTGGGCTGGAATGCGGAATTTTCCACCACACTCCGGACAGCGTCCACGACGACCGGCCTGGAAGTCTTTGACATGCAGTTCGACCTGGCAGTGATGACAGCGAAACCGGATTCCCACGCCAACCTTCCTTTTCGTTTTGCTCAGATCTCGTCAGCGGTTCTCGACAAATAACTCTCGCGATTCCCAGAGGTACCCTGCCGCTCCGCTGATAATCGCCAAGAAAACCGCCAAGTTATCTTTCGCGCAGTTCCATTACCGAAAATTATCATGGCAATTGGTGCAACTTTGCCCTAACAGACCTGCTGCCTGGCGAGCGGCATCGGCGTTGTTCGTCTTAACAGCTTGAACGACCTGCTGGCACTGAGCGATCATCTCCTGTGCCAGTTTCTCGATAGTCATCGTCATCCGCGTCCGGCATTTCTGCTGCGATGGATGCCTTGCCCAGCACGGCGATCAATTCGGCAAAACGCCGCAATTCTTCGGGGTGTGCCTTAAACTGCGACTCGCTGGCTGAATACGTGGCGACGCCTTCTTTCTCGGCCCATTCGAGTAACTGCATCAGTGGTACTCGATCGATCAGCATGGACCACTCAATCTCGGATCGCGCATCGCCGGGCAATTGCGCGCCGTTCATCAGTTCACCCAAATCAGCCAAACGTTTCTTGGCCTCATCATAGACCTGTCTTGAACCGACTTTGGTGTTGGCGGCCGCGCTGGCAAATGCCTCGCGTGCAACGGCAGCACTCGATTTCCAACGCACATCGCCTGGATAAGCTTCGATGATGGCAAACAACAGGGCCTGCAAAGAGAACTCTTTCCGCGCCTGTTGAAAGCCACCGCCAGCAAAGGCCGCTGGAGTCGTTATCAATTGGTCGAGCCGCAACTTGGAGCCCTTGATCAGATCTTCCAGCGAGTTTGGCGTGATCAGCTTGTGCCATGCCAGATCGTCCCCGTCCGCATCCGCAACGCCGAGTGGCGAGGCAGACGAGTTACTAGCCTGAGAGCCCGGCGCGGCGGCTGCAGCCGCCAGGGCCGTACTGCCTGCGTGGGCAACGTACCCTTGAGTTGGCTGCTGGGATCCGGAAAGAAGATTCCCTCGAATTGTCCAGCTTTGAACTGCGGCGCAGCACTACGGCTGGGCTTGCGACCCTGCGCAGCGGCTGGCATGGCCACTGCCAAACAGGTCAACAGGCTAATGCCGGAAAGCAGATTCTTCATGGGTTGGCAGTTGGAAGCGGTCGAAATGAGAGTGCACTAAGTTTGAACCTTGGACAATTATACACGCTCAGGCGTTGTTCGATTGAATTTTGCTTTCGCGCCTGCCGCGCGGGATCTTATCCTGCCCATCGGCGACAATGGCTGCCGAGATGTACGGACAAGTCAGGCCTGCGTTATCGGCAATATCTGAGCAAAGCGCAAGCCGAATGGAATTGGCAAACTTTGCTGACTGATTGTTTCAGGAAGCGTGAGCGGCACGACTCGATAGTCCTCGTGTTGCCAACGGAGAAATAGGATGCCACAGCTCGCCCGTTGGTTGGATTGGAGAGGCTGTGGGATTTGTGACCAGGGATGGGGTTTACCTACTCACACGCGTTGGCTGCCAACGCAGGAGTCACCAGCATGGTATCCCAACCCCAATTCTTGCTGTTTTGCGATGCACACGCATCGGAAGACTGGATCAACACGACGCCTACGCAAGTCTTTGGGCACTGGCACTTCGTCCTCGAGAGACTCGACGGCAATGAACAGCTTGGAAGCGGCGGACTCGGAGGCTTCCATCCATCCCGATCGACTAGCGCTGCTGAGCGTGGTCCGCGGGCTCGAGGCTTTGGAGCAGCCCAGCAAGGTCAATTTGGTTACCACCAGTCGCTATGTATCGCGGGGCTTGAAGTACGGTTTGAACACCTGGCGCAGAACAGACTATTGTTGGGAGAGTTTTGGCGAACAAAAGCCGGTGCGCAACGCGGACCTGTGGCAACGAGTAGATCAGGCGCTTGAAGTTTCACGGCGTTACCTGTCGTCTGATTCAACCCCAATCGACTCTGCCCGAGGCATAGCCTGGCAAGCGTGGCTTCCCCGGCAGCCCAGGCATGGTCATCAGCACAGAGGCTGCCCCAAGGTGGCCTCCAACCGGCGGCCGTATGCCTCGAGCACAGGGCGATCCGCGCGGTTGCAGCAGCCGACTCGATGCAGTCGGTGCCGCTCAACCGTCGACTGGGTTGGCTAGCAACTCTGGTTGCAGGCTGGCCAAGTTTCCACCTGGACTGGTGGGAATTGGCGGCTTCCTGGTGCAAGTGGTGGCGGGACCGACTGCACCGCCCAGCCCTATTGGGTACCTAGTCGAACACCAATTATTTAGCCGGAAAACGAAGCGGCTCACGGGGGCAATTGCCTAAACGTGAGCCGGGAATCAAGGTATAACAACTACTCAATTGGAGAGATTTGTGCGAACACAGCTTTCGTTGCAGGGCATTAGTCGCTTGGTCGAGGGAACGCTGGAGAACCCGGCCCAAATGCTGGGGCCGCACCCGGTTACGATGCGGTGATCGGCAAGCGATTTCGGTCCGAGCCTTTTTGCCCGAATAGCGAGCAGGTTTGGCTGGTCGACAAGGAGCACGATGACGTGCGCCCCATGCGGCGCGTTCATCCATCGGGTTTCTACGAAGCCATTTGCCCCATCCCACTAGCCCAGTCCACCAATTATCGACTTCGAGTTGCCTCCAAGAACGGTGAAATAACTGAGATGCACGATCCCTATGCCGTCCAGCCGCTGCTGACCGAATTCGATCTGTTCCTGTTCGGACAAGGACGCAATTGGCAGCTGTACAACAAGATGGGTGCTCATCCGCGCACCGTCGACGATGTCGCCGGCGTCAACTTTGCCGTGTGGGCTCCCAATGCGGAAAGCGTGCAAGTCGTCGGTGACTTCAATCGCTGGGATGGTAGCCAGCATCAGATGCGGAAGCACATCCCGGCCGGCGTATGGGAGTTGTTCGTTCCCAACATCGACGCCGGCGAAAAGTACAAGTACCGCATCAAGATGCAGGGCGGGCACTCGATCGACAAGACCGATCCCTATGGTTTCTATGCCGAACTGCCGCCGCGTACCGCCATCGATCGTCACCGAGTTGGATCAATATGCGTGGAACGATCAAGCCTGGCTTGACCGACGGGCCAGCCACAGATCCGCTCAATGAAGCCATCAATATCTACGAACTGCACCTGGGCAGCTGGCGACGCGATCCGCAGGGCCACCACGGCTGGATGAACTATCGCAAGATCGCCCACCAACTGGTCGAGTACTGCCAAGAAATGGGCTTCACCCACGTCGAACTGATGCCGATCAGCGAGCATCCGTTCACCGGCTCGTGGGGCTATCAAACCGTCGGCTACTTTGGCGTAACCAGTCGCTACGGCATCGGCGAAGACTTCATGTACTTCGTCGATCACTGCCACCAGAATGGCATCGGCGTCATCCTCGACTGGGTTCCGGCCCACTTCCCCAAGGATGGACATGGCCTGCGGCAATTCGACGGCTCGGCGCTGTACGAACACGCCGATCCGCGACAGGGCGAGCATCCCGACTGGGGCACGATGATCTTCAATTATGGCCGCAACGAAGTTCGTAATTTCCTGGTCTCCAACGCACTGTTCTGGCTGGACAAATACCACATCGATGGCCTGCGAGTGGACGCGGTGGCCAGCATGCTGTACCTGGACTACAGCCGCAACGATGGCGAGTGGATTCCAAATGCCTACGGTGGCCGCGAGAATCTGGAAGCCATTCACATGCTGCGTGAATTCAATGAGCAAGCTCATGCTCAATTCCCTGGCATATTGACGATGGCCGAAGAATCGACCGCCTGGCCAGGCGTCAGTCGCCCGACCAGCTAGCGGAGGACTTGGGCTTTTCCATCAAGTGGAACATGGGCTGGATGAACGACACGCTGCGCTACATGCGGCACGAACCGATCCACCGCCAGTACCATCATGACGAACTGACCTTCAGCCTGATCTACGCCTTCACCGAGAATTTCGCCCTGCCGCTTGTCGCACGACGAAGTCGTGCACGGCAAGGGATCGCTGATCAGTCAAATGTCGGGCGACCTGTGGCAGAAGTTCGCGAACCTGCGGCTGCTGTACTCCTACATGTGGACGCACCCCGGCAAGAAGCTGCTGTTCATGGGCAGCGAATTCGCCCAGTGGCACGAGTGGGATTACGATTCGGAGATCCAGTGGGAATTGCTGGAGTGGGAAACGCATCGCGGCGTCAAGAAAATGCTGGCCGACCTGAACCACCTGGTGATCAATGAGCCTGCTTTGCACGAAGTCGATTTCAAATCCGAAGGCTTCGAGTGGATCGACTGCATGAATCGCCATGACAGTGTCACCGTTTATATGCGCAAGGCTCGCGATCCGCGGGACTTCTTGCTGGTTGCCTGCAACTTCACGCCCGTTGTTCGACAGAATTACCGTGTGGGCGTCCCCCAAGCAGGCTTCTACAAGGAGATCTTCAATAGCGACTCGAGCTATTACGCGGGAAGTAATGTGGGCAATGCTTCGCTCGTTCAAGCCACCAACCAGGCTCACCATGGCCGCCCCGCGTCCGTGCAGATCAATTTGCCGCCGCTGGCAGTCGTCGTCCTCAAACCGCAGTAGCACTGGTCGCTAGCCGACTCATGTGTTCGGAATAGGTGCTACAGTTGCGGATAGGGCCCTAACAAATTTTTGGATCAGCCAGTCACAGGGTTCGACGCCACAAGACACGCGAATCGTCCCCTCGCGAATTCCGAGGGCATTCCGCGTGTCTGGGTCGATGGCCCGGTGACTGGTCGAAGCGGGATGCGAAAGGGTCGTGCAAACATCGCCCAACGAAGGCACGAATGCAATCTCGGGTTGTAGCTTCTGGAAAACAGCTTGCACCCGCTCCCGAGGAATGTCGAGCGTAAAGCTCAGCATCCATCCATAGCCACCGCGAAACTGTCGCTGGGCGAGAGCATGTTGGGCGTGTTCCTCAAGACCTGGGTAGTCCACCGACAAGACATTGCCCAATCCGCTCAGTGCCTGTGCTAGGGCTAGGGCATTGCTGCAAGCGCGTTCCATGCGGACGGCCAAGGACATCAGTCCGCGATGCGTCAAATAGCAGTCCAGCGGGCTACTGGCCATTCCGCAACTGCTGATTATCTGCTGGATGCGATCTGCCAATCCCGCATCGTTGGTGGCAATCAAACCCAGCATGCTGTCGCTGTGTCCGTTAACCTGCTTACTCAGACTCTCGATAACCAGGTCAGCGCCAAGCGGAAGAGGCTGGCATATCAAGTGCGTGGCAAAGGTATTGTCGACCAACACCAGGCCCCCCGCGCAGTGCGTCGCTTGAGCAACCGCTGATATATCCGGTATGCGCAGGCGTGGATTGCTGAGCGTCTCAATCAACACCAAATCGATGGAGGATTGGCTCAGTTCATCGATGTCTTGAAGGCAGGTGGGGTCAAATAATCGCGTGAGGATACCCCATCGCTGCAGATCAACAGCAAACAATTTCGTCGACTTGCCGTACAACTCGTTACCGATCCACACCTTGGCTCCGGGCTTTAAGACAGCCAAGGCGATGGCCGCGATGGCGCTCATGCCTTGGGCGGTCAGCAGCGCACGTTGCGCTGCGTGCAGGCGAGCCAGCTTGCCCGCCAGAGCTCGCTCGTTGGGATGTCCGTCGCGTCGATAGACGAAGGCAGCACTCTCCCCGGACAGGGCCTGATCGGCCGCAGCAGGAGATTCCATCTGCCATACGCTGGCAACCGATATAGCCTCCGCCTGCGGCCGCTGCCCGCCATCTCCCGACTCATGGCCGCTGGCTGACTGGTTGGCGATAGCCCAGGTCTCGAGTTCTTCCGGCCAGGGGCGAAGTGGCTGTTCAGTCATAGCTTTTCACCCGTTGATTTCCAATTGAACATGGCACACCTCCTGCCCCAGAAAAAACTTGATATCGTAAGCCCTTTGCGAAAGAAGTCTCACCGGGAGGATGACATGTCGGGCAAGTATCGTTGGGCCAGCCTCGGAGACATCAATGCATTTTTCGGCTTGATGCTCGACAATGTAGCCGGATTGCTCTTGATTGTAAGCCTGCTCAACCAGACTTTTGGCTTTCCCATCGAGTTCGCATTGCGCTATATGATTCCGGGAACCGCCATTGGTGTATTTATCGGCGATATAGCCTTTTTTGCTCTGGCCTTTGTGTTGGCGAAATACAGTGGCAGCCAAACGGTAACCGCCATGCCTCTCGGCCTGGACACTCCCAGCACCTTTGGGATGATTTTTTTCGTGCTGGGACCGGCCTATGCGGCCGCATTGCCGCCTGACATGCAAGACGATCCGGCAGCCATGCATCAGGCAGCCATGACAGCCTGGCAGATTGGCATCTGCAGCATGGTATTCAGCGGACTGCTCAAATTGATATGTGCCTTCGGTAGCGATTGGGTGCGTCGCGTTGTCCCCCGAGCCGGATTGCTCGGCTCGCTTGCCGCCATTGCGCTGGTGTTGATCAGCTTCTTGCCCTTGCTGGAAATTCTGGATCAGCCCCTGGTCGGCCTGCTGGCGCTGGCGATCGTGCTTACCGCCTTGGTCGGCCGCGTCCCGTTGCCTTTTAAGTTACCAGGAGCCTTGGGCGGGTTGATTGTGGCCGGCACGGTGTATGCCATCATGCTTTCTATCGGCTATTTCGAGAGCAGCCCACCGCTGTTTAATCCGCAGGATAATCTGCTACCCAGGGAATGGATGCAGGCTTTTGCATTGCAGTGGATCGACGCCTTTGCGGCCACCATCCAGTACTTGCCCATCGTCATTCCATTCGCCATTGCGACGGTCGTGGGGGGCATTGACTGCACGGAGAGCGCGGCTGCCGCGGGCGATCGTTACAACACCAACGTGGTGATCGGCGTCGAAGCCATAGCCACGCTGCTGGCTGGACTGTGCGGGGCCGTGATCCAGACGACGCCCTACATCGGTCACCCGGCCTACAAGGCCATGGGCGCTCGTGCGGCGTATACCCTGGCAACCGCTTGCACCATTGGCCTGCTGGGAGTAACGGGGCTGTTCGGCTATTTCTATCAATTGATCCCCAAGGCCACCGTCTACCCGATCTTGGTCTTTATTGGGCTGGAAATTGCCGCTCAAAGTTTTCTGGCCACACCCAAGCGCCATTATCCTGCGGTAGCCTTCGCTTGCGTCCCAGCCCTCGCCAAGTTGGCCGTCATGATGCAGGCTACTCAGGAAACGCTAATGCTATTGGCGAATGGTTTCATCTTGACCAGCATTATTTGGTCATCGGCCTTAGCCATGGCGATCGACCGCCGACTATTATCCTCCGCCGCATTCTATTTCACTGCAGCCGGACTGACGATGTTGGGACTGATGCATTCGCCCCTGGCAGAGGAACAGATCCTGTCGCCCATTGCTCTGCCATTCTTGCCAGACTCGGCCATCCTGGGCAGCGAACATCTGGGCACTGTCTTGAACTGGGCGGGTGGCTATGCCCTAGCCGGCGGACTGATGATTGCCTGGCATTTCTACCTGCGAGCCACGCAGCAACTCAACACCGCTGAAGGCATAGCTCTCAGTGAGGACGCTTAGCGATGAGTCAAAAATAACTTCCCTGTTTTTCTTGGCAATCATCACGCGGAGCTTGATGGCTACTTTGAGATTGCGGAAGTTACTTTTGACACGCTCCCCAGTGAAAACGTCTAGCTTTCGTTGCCGCCTGCGGCAATGGATTTTGCCCAAGTCTTGATCTTCGCCATTTGCTTGGGGGACTCCGATTCGGTGACCGCCAACATGTGCGAATTCAACTCGATTCCGTCCGGCAAGAAGTTCGGAAACACGGTTCGCGGGTCTTGCTCAAGCAACAACATGGCGGTAGCGGCTGCCATATCGCAGATGCGTACCATTCGAATCGGAGGTTGATCCTCGGCGGCTTCCTGGCGGTCCCGTGCCCGGGGTATGATTCCCGGTGGGGGTTCGTTCGTTTCGGTAATGTGCCCCGACGAATCGATAAACTCCTCGATAATCGTTGGATCGTCAAAGTAGCTCGAGAGACTCACCACATCCGTCTCATCTCCGAACTTGGCGAGGCACTTGAAGGCAAGTTCTCGAGTCGTCACATCAAAATTTGGGGAAAGCATCCGCCGAGCCGTGGGTGCAATCGTAGGCAGATTCATGCTCAACGCGATCTGCATGACCTCGGGTGCCAAAGACACATTGGCCTTGGGAACCCAAGCCGACATCAGGGCTCGCAGACAATCGCCATAACCCTGCCGCCGCGCGTATCCATAAAAACTAACTTGAGCCACGCGCGTAATCACCTGACTGACTTGTATGGGCGATGGCTCTTGCAGAACAGCGGCAGCGAACAGCAGACCCATGGTTTCACCAATGTGCGGTGCCGGCAAATCGGTAAAGTCGCTCCTCCATCGTGGCAGCATGCGCGGCAGCCGCTGCGGCCAGCCGAGAATTGGCATCGGCGGTCTCTGCAGGACTGGCCGTCTGCGAGTCGGCAGCCTCGACCAATTCAATTAACCCGCGTTGTTCACGAACCATATCCAAGAACAGTTGCTTGCTGGTGCGACTCGAGCCGACCATTCGGCGAAAGGCCTGCCAGCCAGGCAAACCGTAAGACTTGGTGCCATCCGCGTCGAACAGGAACTTCCGCGATAGCTCGTCAAACACGCGGGATTCTATGTTGCTACGAAGCGTACTGGCTCGCAGTCGCTGCTCGTACATCGCGTCTGCTGAAATTCCCGCCAACTGACCCACGGCCGGCTGGCCAATGGCCAGCAATTCTTGAGAAGCCTGCTCGCGAATCGCAAAGGAAGCTGAAGATAGCTGGGCGATCAACTCGCTCACCCGGGCTTGCGAACGTGCATCGTCAGCTGCGACAGGCTGGCAATTTGCCGGTCGACTGCAGTTCACGAGTATGCATGCACCTAGAATCCACTGGCCCATTTCTCGAATCATGATTCGATCACTTCACTACACTAAAGGACGGCCCATCCTTCAGGATTGGTACGCCCCCTCACAACAAGGGTCCTGAGCACGCACTCTATTGTAATGAGCGCGTCCAGAGTGACGATGCCCAGCCTGCATATTTTCCCGGCTTCCTTCAGCTTCGGTCGTAGCGCGGGCGGTTTAGCTAGTTTAGGCAGCCTGTTCGCCAGCCTTCTGAGGCTTCTACGGGGACTGCACTTCCAGAGCAGTATTCTTCATGTGCTCGATGACACCCGGTAGGAAGATGATGCCGGAGTAGTGGCTGGCCAGCATCTTTACGTAGTGGTTCGGTTGCAGGGGAATGGACTCGGCCAACCGATTGGAGAACTGGGGAGGGACGACGTCGTCGAAAATACCGCAGTAGAGCCAGGTGCTTTCGGGCCTCAGCCGGTGAGCAAGCCGCAGCGGCTCGACGGGCCACAATGCGGCTTGCAAGTCTTCGGCACGCACGCCGCTGGCCAGCAAACGCTGCCTGGCTTTCCGCGCATCCTGGCCGCCTTGAGTCAATACGCCGTGCAGGTCACCACCACACAGCAGCAAATAGACGCTATCAAACTTGCAATCCAGTCCTCCGGCCAGGGTAGCTACAAAACCTCCCAAACTGGTACCCTGCAGTCCGATATGCCCAGGATCGACCTGGGGCAGCACGGCAATAGCATCTCGTGCACGGCGGACATCAGCCACCCCCTGATTGAAAACCTTGAGCAAATCGTCTGCATTCCAGTTGGCGTCCTTCCGCTCGCCATAGCCAGGCAATTGAACCATAAACCCGTGAATACCTCGTCGCCCCAGTTCGCTGGCGATCAGGCGACCCACGTGCATGCCCGAGCCGGACTCATGCACAATGATCATTCCCGGGCGGCGAAGAACTTGTCCGCTGTCAGCCTCGCGAGCCGCGTGCCATTCCACGTGGACCCGGTCGACCCTTGGATTGCCAATTGGCCGTGGCGAGGGAAACTGCAACGCCAGCCAACCAGGCCGTTGCATGTTTTCCTGCACTTGCATTTCCCCGTGAACTTCCACCTCGAAGGCTGCCGGCGGCCAACTCAGTCCACTCAAGCAATCGTTGGCATCCTCTTTCGCATCGATGCCGATATCTAGTGTGTCGCGAGCTGGAAAACGCAATGTGCTCGACGGCAGCGACGAACTGGCTGTTGATTCCTGCTGAGCCAGCGTGGAGTTGGCAGTTAGCAGGACGAGCATGGACAATGCATGCAGCCGTAGCCCGCAGTACTTATTAGCCCTTATCTTCATCACGCCTTTTCCTCAACTTAGGACTCGTTCGCAATTAAGTTACCTAAGTTAGCCGGAACGCGTTAGCGTCCGGTTCGCGCCAGTTTCGAGCGCTTCGATAATGGCTTCGACGTCGTACACGCAGCCTCCCCAGGTGCCACCGCCGACGCGTTGCAGGGCAGCCCACAGCCGCGTGTCTTGTGGCAGTCGCGGATCGGCTGCGATGCGAGGATTGGTTGGCCGCTCGCGCAAGATTTGCTCGGCCTGATCGCCCACTAGATTGACGCTGCCCGCCAGCCGATTGCGATCGATGACGATGTCGATCAAGTCGCCGTCTTGAACTTTGCCCAGTGGACCGCCGGCCAATGCCTCGGGTCCCACATGTCCGATACAGGCTCCGGTACTGACTCCCGAAAAACGGGCATCGGTCAGGATGGTGACGTGCTTGCCCCACTTGATGTGCTTGAGAGCCGAGGTCAGTTGATAGGTTTCCTCCATGCCGGTACCCAGCGGACCGCAGCCGGCCAAGACCAATACGTCGCCGGGCTGCAAGCTGCGGTCGGTTTGTCCCTTGATGGCGGCAATCGCCTCCTTCTCCGAGGTGAAAACCTTAGCTGGCCCTTGGTGGCGAAACACGCCATCGGCATCGATCACGCTCGGATCCATGGCGGTTGCCTTGATCACCGAGCCTTCGGGACAAAGATTTCCTAAGGGAAAGACCACCGTGCTCGTCATTCCCCGCGCAGCGGCCCGCGCCGGTGGCAGGATCACGTCATCGGGATCAATGCCATCACGATCGCGCAGCAATTGCCGCAGGGCCTCACGTCGCGGACTGGTTTGCCAGGCATCCAGAATTTCGTGCCAGTTCTTGCCTATCACCGTGATGCAATCGCAGTTCACTACGCCCATTTTGCGCAGGTGCAGCATGATCTCCGGAACCCCGCCGGCCAGGTACAAACTGACCGTCGGGTAATTGTTCGGACCATTGGGCAGCACATCCACAAAACGCGAGATTCGGCGATTGATATCGATCCAATCCTGCACGCTGGGGCGCTGCAGTCCAGCGGCATGCGCGATAGCCGGAATATGCAACAGCAGGTTCGTCGAACCTCCACAGGCCGCATGCACGGCGATGGCATTGGAGATCGACTCCTGGGTTAGGATATCAGCCAGCTTGACTCCCCGTTCGGCCAGACGCATTAACGATTCGGCAGAGTAACGCGCCATATCCAACCACACCGATTGTCCGCTGGGGGCCAGGGCAGCGTGGGGCACGGTCAGACCCATGGCCTCGGCCACAACCTGGCTGGTAGCCGCCGTACCCAAGAATTGGCAACCGCCACCGGGGCTGCCGCATGCTCGACAACCGGCCGCTGCCGCATCCTCCAAAGACAGTTCTCCATGCACGTAACGGGCACCAATCGTCTGTACTTTGGCAGTGTCCTCGCCGCTGGTCGAGGGCAGCGTAACGCCGCCGGGCACGATGACGCCCGGTAGGTCCTGGCAGCCTGCAAGCGCCAGCATGGCGGCCGGCAGTCCCTTGTCACAGGTGGCGACGGCCAGCACTCCGCTACGGGTGGGAAGCGAACGAATGAGACGCCGCATAACCATGGCCGCATCATTGCGGTAGGGTAGCGAATCAAACATGCCAACCGTTCCCTGCGATCTGCCATCACACGGATCGCTGCAGTAGGCAGCGTAGGGAATCCCGCCAGCTCGAGTAATGGTTTCTGCCGCCGCGCGAACTTGCAAACCGACTTCCCAGTGCCCAGTGTGGTAACCAAGTGCAATGGGCTGACCATTCTCGGCCCGCATACCGCCCATCGTGCTCAGTAACAAGAACTGGGGGCCAGCCATCCGCTGCGGATCCCAGCCCATGCCAGCGTTCTGGGTCAAACCAAACAGATCACCACTAGGCCAATGCCGCAACATGGCATCGGTCAATTGCAGGCTGCCCTGCGGGCCCGCGCCGCGGGTGGCGATCGACTCCGAGGCAGCCTTGTCTAAATCAAACCAGCTTTCAAGTTCTCTGGGCACGAGGATTCGCCGGGGTAGGTGTAAAGGGTTAGGATATTGGGCCGCTGGACAATGAGCACCCTGATCTTGTGGTCAAACAGTTTAACAGTACTTGGCTCCGATGCGATATATCGAACTCCACTGCAAGTCCAACTTCTCATTTCTGGAGGGTGCATCCCACGCCGATGAACTCATGTTCCGAGCTGCCGAATTGGGTTATGCCGGACTGGCCATCACCGACCGCAATAGTTTGGCCGGCATCGTGCGGGCTCATACGGCAAACAAGGATGCTGGATTACGGCTGGTCGTGGGGGCCGAACTGCATCCGATTGATGGTCCGCCGTTGGTCGTGTGGCCCACGGATCGAGCTGCCTACGGCCGCCTGTGTCGTTTGATCAGTCGTGGTCGCTTGCGGCGTGAGAAAGGTGGCTGCCAGATTACCTGGCAGGATATCGCTGATTTATCAACGGGTTTGTTGGCTGGCATTTTGCTGCGAAAGCCAGTTGTCGACGAAATCCCTGCGGCGGATATGCAACACTTCGATGACGACCTGGCATTGCCCTGGGAAAGGCAGGATCCGGCCAGAGATTTGGTTTCGCCTCCAGACATGGTCATGGAATTGCCAGCGGAGCTCAGTTTGCCAGCGGAGCTCAGTTTGCCAGCGGAACCCGGGCACGCTGCCAGCCGCTGGGCGAGCTACCCAGGCTGGATTTTGATTCTCGGCAAGATCCGCCCTGGCTGGCTTGGCTCCAGCTATTTCGCCAGATCTTCGCAGATCGGGGATATCTGTTGGCCGAGTTGCATCGTGGGGTCGACGACCGCGCTAAACTCGCTCGGCTCATGCAACTCAGCCAGCAATCCGCAGTTCCACTGGTGGCCGCCGGAGACGTGCATTATCACCTTGCTGAGCGGAGTATCCTGCACGACTGCCTGCTGGCAACGCGATTCAATACCACCATCGATCAGATTGCCAGTCAGCGGCTGGGGAATTCGCAGTTTCACCTGCGTTCCCTGCCGCACATTGCAGAGCTTTATGCCGAATGTCCTCAGGCGGTCGCACGCACCCTGGAGATCGCCGATCGCATCGATTTTCATCTGGATCAGCTGCGTTACGAGTACCCTGTGGAACTTGCGCCCGACGGCCAATCTCCCATGCAGTACCTAAAACGCTTGACATGGAATGGAGCTCGACGACGCTACCCGCAAGGCGTGCCGGACAAGGTCTTGCAGATGCTCCGGCATGAGGTGGGACTGATCGAGGAATTGCACTATGAAGCCTACTTCCTGACCGTGTGGGATATGGTCCGCTTTGCCCGTCAGCAGGGCATTCTGTGCCAGGGGCGTGGTTCGGCCGCCAATAGCGCAGTGTGCTATTGCCTGGGAATTACCTCGGTCGATCCGAACCAAATGGACCTGCTGTTTGAGAGATTCATCAGCAAGGAACGGAACGAAGCTCCTGATATCGACATCGATTTCGAGCACCAACGACGGGAGGAGGTGCTGCAATACCTGTATGAAAAATACGGTCGCCACCGCGCGGGCATGACGGCCACCGTCATTACTTACCGCACCAAGTCGGCGATACGCGATAGTGGTCGAGCACTGGGTATCTCGCTGGATAGCATCGATGCACTGGGCAAACTGGTTGACTCACGCCTGCCGGAAACGGAATTCTCAGAGCGCGCGGCAGAGTGTGGCATATTGCCCGAATCCACAATTGGCCAGCGATTCCACTACCTCGTTCAAAACTTAATCGGATTCCCGCGACATCTCTCGCAACATGTTGGCGGAATGGTGATGACCCAAGGCTGGCTATGCGAGTTATGCCCCATCGAAAACGCGGCGATGCCCGGACGCACCGTCATCGAATGGGATAAAGACGACTTGGATGAACTGGGGATTCTCAAGGTGGACTGTTTGTCGCTGGGGATGCTGAGCGCCATTCACAGAGCCTTTGATCTGATCGACAAGCACACCGGTCAACAATGGAGTCTGGCAACCATCCCCGCAGAGGATCAGGACGTTTACGATATGATCTGCAGGGCCGATACGATTGGCGTGTTTCAGATCGAGAGCCGAGCCCAAATGAGCATGTTGCCCCGGCTGCGTCCCAGAACCTTCTACGACCTGGTTATCGAAGTGGCCATCGTCCGGCCAGGACCCATCCAAGGCAACATGGTGCATCCCTATCTACGCGCGGCGCACGGGCGTTCAACCAGAATATCCCACGCAAGCCATCCGGCAGGTGCTGGAAAAGACGATGGGCGTCCCCATTTTCCAGGAGCAGGCCATGCGTCTGGCCGTTGTGGCGGCAGGCTTTACGCCGGGCGAAGCGGACCAGTTGCGCCGCGCCATGGCAGCCTGGCGTCGTCCCGGGCTGATCGATCAATTTCACAAAAAGCTGATCGATGGCATGCTCGCCAAGGGCCTGACGCGCGAGTTTGCAGATACCGTCTTCCATCAGATCCGCGGATTCGGAGAGTACGGTTTTCCCGAATCTCATGCCGCCAGCTTCGCGCTGCTGGTCTATGTGTCGTGTTGGCTCAAGTTTCACTATCCAGCTGCTTTCTGCGCGGCGATTCTGAACAGCCAGCCGATGGGATTCTACGCCCCTGCCCAGTTGGTGCAGGATGCCCGCGAACATGGCGTGCAGGTTGCCGGCGTGGATGTCAACGCCAGCGATTGGGAGTGCGTTTTGCAGCCCATTCCAGAAGAGCCTGACAAACTGCAATTGCGACTTGGGCTGCACATGATTCGTGGCTTGCAGGCAAACGTCGGAGAGAAGCTGCTGCTTGAACGCCAGCGCGGGGGGGCATTTCGCGATTTGGCCGATGTCGCGCGTCGCACGCGACTGGGACAGGCCACTTTGACACAGCTGGCTGACGCAGGTGCCCTGCAGTCGATCGTCGGCGACCGACGAGCAGCCCTGTGGCAGGCGCTGGCTCAAGACAAGTCTTCCAAGCAGCTGACGCTGCTCGAGGCCAGTGGTGCCGATGTCGATGACGAATTACCGCCCCTGTTGCAACCGATGAGCAAGCTGGACGAGGTCTACGCCGACTATCAGTCGACCGGACTCTCGCTGCGCGGTCATCCCATGTCCTTTGTGCGCGAACAGCTCAATCGCTTGCGGGTCCTAACGGCTCAGGAATTAACAACGGCCACCGACGGAAAGTTCGTGCGCGTGGCGGGATTGGTACTCCTCCGCCAACGTCCTGGGACGGCGAAGGGAATTACCTTTGTGACCCTGGAAGACGAAACCGGCTCTATGAATCTCGTCCTGAAGCCGGAAATCTGGAAAGCGTACTATAAAGTCGCCCGCCGCTCTGGAGCTTGGCTGGCGACGGGTGTGCTTGAAAATCGTGAGGGAGTCATTCACGTGCTGGTGGGACGCGTGGATGACTTGAGCGAGCAAGTTGGTGGATTGACATTGCGCAGTCGAGACTTTCATTGACGCTGCCGACCGGCCGATGCCTCGCGCAGCTTGCTTCTGCGGGCGGCCTGCGATAGGCTGAAGCCTCGCTCGATCGAGTTCGTCCAAGCCTATTCCCTGGGAGCTTGCGTCCATGCATGCGAGACTTGGTTCCAAAAGTGGCCTGCATCGTTTTATCAGAGGGCTTTGTTTTAGTAGAGGTTTTTTCGGCTGCCTGGCGTGGAGCTTGATCGTGCAAGGGGCATGGCTGGAGCCAGCCAGGGCCCAGGAGAGTGACACTAACCGTTTCGGTGGATCGCCAGCCGCTGGAAGCCAATGCCACGCGAGTCGTCCAGGCCCTACAGTTGGCCGGTAGTCCATTGCCCGACAAAGATCTGCAGGCTCTACAGGCCGCAGGGGAGCTTGGCGATTCGCAGGAAGCAGTCCGCCGCATTCAGGGGATTCTGGACAAACACTGCTTGTTGATGGTCAACATCAATCCCGAGAGTCGCGTTAAAGTGGCCCTGGGATCGGCACGGCCCGTGTTGGACGAAATGGGCTGGACCAATTTCTTAGTCAAAGTGCATAACGAAGCCGGAGTGACCGCGCCGCTGGATTGCTCGAGCCCCCAAGCAGCCCCGATGGTCAAACGCAGTAGTTCGTCAGCCAAGCCAGAACTCAAGATCTCTCCCGCCGAAGCCTCGCGACGCTGGCTGGATATCGCCACGGTGATTTCTCAACCCATGACCAAGACGCTGTCCGGTGCGCCGGTTGAATACCGCATCCTGCAATTGTACAGCCGAGATGCCGGCCAACGCGAGGCCACGCTGGCCATGCACGTCGGACAGGGAACCCAGGATCTGGGATTTCGTAGCGAAGTGCCCATCTTGTTTGAATGTCGACCATCGCTGGAGATTCCGCTGGCTATCTACGATCACGATGGCCAACCCACCACTTGTAGCTTGCTGATCAAGGACAGTCACGGTCGTGTTTATCCCAATCCTTCCAGGCACTTAGCACCTGATTTCTTCTTTCACGAACAGATCTATCGTACCCACGGAGACTCGATTCGACTGGCGCCCGGCGATTACACGCTCGTCGCCTACCGTGGTCCAGAATACGAATCCCTGAGCTTCCCCCTGCAAGTTCCCGAGGTAGTGGATTCAAGTTCTCCATTACCGCCCTTTGAAATCCGGCTGAAGCGCTGGATTCACATGGCACAGCATGGATGGTTTTCCGGTGACCACCACGTGCATGCTGCAGGATGTGCACACTACGAAAATCCCACCGAGGGCGTATCGCCACAGGATATGGTGCGGCATCTGGTGGGTGAAGACTTGAACGTGGGCTGCGTGCTCAGCTGGGGGCCGTGTTGGTATTTCCAGAAGCAATTCTTTGACGGCAAGGTTTCTGCTCTCTCGCAACCAGGGAATTTAATGCGCTACGACGTGGAAGTGAGTGGCTTTCCCTCCTCGCACGCCGGCCATTTGTGTCTGTTGAATTTGACCGAAGATGATTATCCAGGTACCCACTCAATCGAGGAGTGGCCGACTTGGACGTTGCCCGTTTTGAAATGGGGCAAGGAGCAGGGAGGCGTCGTGGGCTATAGCCACAGCGGTTGGGGATTGGCATTACCAGACTATCTGCCCGATGGCTCGCGCGGTGCCCTACCCAACACCTGGGGAGTGCGCAAAGATAACCAAGGCCGAGCAGCAGACAAGTTACCCGATTACGCCATGCCGCCCTTTGACGGGATCGGGGCCAATGAATTCATCGTTACCACCGCCCACGGAGTCTGCGACTTTATCAGCGCCGTCGATACGCCCGTCATTTGGGAACTGAACATCTGGTACCACACCCTGAACTGTGGATTCCGATCGCGGATTAGCGGCGAGACAGACTTTCCATGTATCTACGGGGAACGCGTAGGACTCGGTCGCAGCTATGTGCAAGTCCCCGGCCGTACCTCTGCTGATGGATTGGAGTACGAGCAGTGGGTCACCGGACTGCGCGACGGCCGCAGTTACGTAGGCGATGGGTTGTGCCATCTGTTGGAGTTCCAGGTAGGGCAACGCAACTTGGGTGAACCGAACCTGGACGGCGTGGCAAGCCAACTGGATTTGCCGGCTGCCGCCAAGCAAACGGTGCGTTGCAAAGTGGTCGCCATGCTGCCCGAACATCGCGATGCGCTGGGGAAGGCCATCGCCGGGAGACGTTTAGACGAAAAACCCTATTGGCATTTGGAACGATCCCGCATCGCTGACAGCCGAAGGGTACCCGTCGAATTAATCATGAATGGGGAAGTTATTGGCCGCGCCGAAATACCCGCCGATGGCCAAATTCATCAGCTCGAGTTTGAAGCCGATATCAGCCAGTCCTCATGGCTGGCAATACGCGTCCTGCCCTCAATGCATAGCAATCCCATCTTTGTCCAGGTGGCCAACCAGCCTATTCATGCCAATCAACGTAGCGCTGCGTGGTGCCGCGACGCAGTCGACATCTGCTGGCAACAAAAGCGGCGCCAAATCCGCCAGGAGGAAATTGCCGCCGCCAAGTTAGCCTATGATCAGGCGCGAGCCATCTACGCTGAAATTGCCGAGCAGTGAACATAGGCCAGCAGGTGGCGTTGAACAATCAACGTCCCCACGGATTCCTTCGGTAGAAGAATTCGGCATCTGTTCGCGGATCCAGAGGCGGTGCATCGGGGTAGGTACCGTCGAACCAGGGTTGCCCCCGGTAGTCGGGCTGTAAGGGGAAGCCTGGAGCCCTTTCCCAACCCATGCCACCACCAGGAAAACCACCACCGGGATATCCGCCGCCAGGAAAACCACCACCGGGATATCCGCCGCCAGGAAAACCACCACCGGGAAAACCACCACCAGGATATCCGACCCCAGGAAAGCCGCCGCCAGGAAAGCCGCCGCCAGGGAAAGCCGCCGCCAGGGAAGCCACCGCCAGGGAAGCCACCGCGAGTCACGTTACCATTAAAAATCCCATAGGGTGCTTGTGGGCCCCAGGCGTCGTAGGGCACGCCGTAGGGGCGGAAGGGAAATCGCCACGCCTCATAGGGCATGACTGCCTGTCCCCATTGTTCGACCACATGCATGTTGTCCGCCGATTGCCCGGCCTGCAGCGTACTGCGGAAATTTCGGAATCCGCTGCGTTGGTAATCGGCGCGGTAGGGTGCCAGAGGATCAGCGGGTAGTGCGTATTGATCGACGCGTTGACCGTAGGCATCGTGCGTATAAGTGGATGCCCAAGTCATCCAATCGTCCCCTCGGCAGACCGATGAGCAGAAGAAGACCACCAGGCACGCTGATGGCGGCAGCAAGCGACGCCAGCGTTTCGAGATGAGTTGAAGTGTTTGCATAGCATCCAGCATAATTCGTGCTGGAAAAAACTATGCAAGAATTGCCTCCAGGCCCGAATTCCAGGTGCTCTGGGGTAGCTTTGTAGGGCTTGCAGGGAAAAAAAGTCGTCTGCCGTTCCTACCGAAACCTTGAAATGGCTGGCTTTCGTGCAGTCCCCAAGCCTAAAATTGAGGTGTACAATACCTTTGCAGCTTCCCAAATGCTTCATCCTGGATTGACCGCCAATATGTATCGAAAGTTCTTGCGCTCCAAGATTCATCGGGCTACAGTTACTCAGGCGGACCTGGACTACGAAGGCTCTCTGACTTTGCCACCCAACCTAATGCGGGCAGCCGATATCCTGGCTCACGAGGCGGTGCAGGTGTGGAATGTCACTCGTGGAACGCGGCTAGAGACCTACGCCATTGAGGGTGATGAAGGCAGTTTGGAGATCTGCGCCAATGGCGCGGCAGCACACTTGATTCGACCGGGTGATGTGATCATCGTCGCCACTTTCAACTATCTGGTCGATTCGTCCAGCAAACCACCCACAGTCGAACCCCGAGTGGTTTTCGTGGACAGCGAGAACAAGATGCTGCGAGTTGGCCAAGAGATTCCTGGCCCCCGACGCCGCGGAGTACCCACGCGGACTGCGGATAGTTGCTGTTAAGTAGAAAATGTTCCGAGTCAAAAAGTCTCGGGATAAATCACTATTTCGATTCGTCGATTCTCAGCTCGGCCGGCCGGGGTTTGGTTGTCCGCAAGCGGACGATTAGGTCCATGGGCAACGACGATCAATTGCTGCACCGGCACACCTCCGCGCCGTACCAGTTGGTCCATAACAGCTTGCGCTTGAGCACCAGACAATTGAAAAGGCGTGCCGAACTGGCCGCCATACAGCTGCGCGTTGTCGGTATGTCCCTCGATGGCAACTCGCTGTCGCGGATACTGCCGGATCAAGGCAGCCGCCACGGGATCCAACGTCATGCTGCCCGCTGGAATGACTTGTGCCGTGCCAGGCGTAAACAATTGGTCAGCCGAAATGCGGACGCGGATCAAGTTACCTTCTTGCACAACCTGGGCGCCCGTGATTTGCAAGCCTGCGGGCGAAGCAGGTAGCGAAGTATTGGAAGTCAGTTTGGCGCCCCCGCGGGCGCTCATCGAGGCCTGCATGTCCATGGCCTGGTTGGCATACTGTTGCGAAGCCATCAACAACTGGCGATTTTGAGCAGTGAGATCCCCCAACTGCTTAGCCAGCAAGTCCGAACGCTCGCGAAACGCCTGCGACTGCTGCTGGGATTGAGCCAGTTGAGTCGTTAATTGACGGTTATTGTCGTCCAGTTGTTGGACGCGTCTCTGCAGGTCAGCCAATTGTGGATTGGGTTGCTGGCCGTAAACACTGGCTGGCCCCGTGGGTACAGCCGGTGGCAAGGCTGTCGTGGCCTGCATGGGCGGTGTCGTCGCCATCGGTGGCGGAGCATAGCCCGGCATTTGAGCGCCAGTTTGCCAACTCTGGGCCGCCGGTGGGTAGCCATTATGGCATCCGACAAGCATCCACAGCCAGCCAAATCCGACTAGCCCAAGGCATCGCCAGACTTCTCGGTTGGTGAGCAATGCAGTGGTGCTCAGGTGGGCAATGCGAACGCTCGACATGACATCCATCGGTTAGCAATTCCTGACGGTAGACTGGCCTCCCACCAGCCCTCATGCGGAAGGTTAGAAATCTGCACCTCCGCTCGCAAGGGCAATTAATAAAACGCCCTTTGCCAGCATTCAAGCTCAATCAGCCCAATTGCATGAGTAACTCTCCCTTCCCGCGTAGCGGGCTCTCGAGGGGAGAGTCGGAGGTAATGCTTTGGGAGTTGGCTTGGAAGCGGCTTTCCATTGGACACGCAACACAGGCAGTCCTCCCCGTGGTGCGCGCCCCATGATGCATTTCTGGCATGCATTGGATGATTCGCCGAAAATTTCAGTTTCCCGCGCTCCGAATCGCTTTCTTTTGGCTCTGGATTGAAATCAGTCAGCGGGCATTCCGGCTTGAGACAATGTTCGCCAAACCACCCGATGGTAGGAAAATTTTTGCAAAGGGCCTGGGATAGGTATAGAATCCGCGTTCAGGGTGTCGTTCGACAATTGCCTGTTGAAACAGCGGGCAGCGATCCAACGTGATTTTGCCCGAACTCTTGTATTTTTGCTTGACCAAGCGCTCTTGTTTCGCTGCGTTCCTCGTCTTCACTTCTAGATTGCGGGTCTCATGTCCATTAACTGTCTCAGTGCGCGAACTGTAAAGAGCTATATCCGTGGCGAGTCGTCCGACGTCGACCTGGAAACCATCGAGTCGCACGTGAAGACTTGTAAGTCTTGCCAGCGGTTGCTGGAAAATCTGGCAGACGAGGACGATTCCGACGTGCCATGGCTCGCCGCAGCCAAGCCTGAGACCGTGCAGGTAGGCGCCCAATCCGTGGGCTCCAATTCCCCACACCAAACCGGGGAAGCAATAACCCACACACCGTCCAGCAGTCAAAAGAGTGAAGAGACAAAGACCATGGATACGATTCGTGATTACAAGATCATTGAACCCATCGGCCAAGGTGGGATGGGAACTGTATACCGTGCGCTGCACCTGCGTCTCAATAAACTGGTCGCGTTGAAGATACTCAAATCGGATCGCCTTGAATCGTTCGAGGCGAACTCACGCTTCACCCGTGAGATGCGCCTGCTCGCTCAACTTGAGCATCCTCAAATCGTGCGCGCGTTAGACGCGGGTGAATTTGACGGCCAACAGTACTTCGTCATGGAGTTTGTGCCGGGCATCGATTTAGGACAGTTTATTCGAAGACTAGGACCGATTCCCGTAATGGAGGCCTGTGAAGCTATCCAGCAAGCGGCCGGAGCATTGCACTACGCGCACGTACATAAGATTCTCCATCGCGACATCAAACCATCCAATTTGATGGTCACTGCCGATGGAAAAATCAAACTATTGGATCTGGGGCTCGCTCAACTACTCGACAGGGGAGAGGCCTCTGTCACCGAGGCGGACCAAGCCGTCGGTACATTTGCGTATATGGCACCAGAGACTTTGTACGGGAGTGGAACCGCATCGGCACAATCGGATGTCTACAGCCTAGGCGTGACATTGTTCCAGATGCTAACCGGCATGCGGCCTGTCGAAAGACCCGGCATGCCCGTCTTAATCCCGAACTTGATTGCCATGCGTCCCGATGTGCTGCCGGAGCTGAATGCACTCGTTTATCGGATGATTGCTAGTGATCCGGCGGAACGCCCAAAATCGATGCAAGAGGTAGAGTGCCTTCTCAAAGCCTTTGCCGGTGATGCCGATTTGCCATCTCTGGTCGCCGAGTATTATCGTTGGGGCAATCGTTCAGACCAACAAACTCATTCGCGGCAATTGGGACTGCTGTCGCCACCGGTACAAACCAGTCTGCCGCGCCCGCGTCGCAAGGCCTTTTGGCTTCGGGCCCTGGCCGGCGTTGCAGCCACCGCTTTGGTCGCCACGCTCGGGTATCGGGTATTCCCATGGATCGAGCCCTCCCCGAAGCCGGATGCAACGATTGTTGGTACTCCGGATGCAGAAACCATAGTGCAGAGTCCGTCAACCGAGCTGCCCAAACAAGCCACAGGTACGTTAAAGATCGTGCCGCATGGTGATGTCGCCTCGCAGTTGCTTGACGAGCGCAGGGCATATTTGGTTAATATGGAAACCAACGAGCGAATCACGCTTGATAAAAATGAACTTCAAACACACCCGCTCGGCAAGTATAGGCTGAACTTCGATTCGCCCGTCGCTCTGGATGGGCAGGATGTCGAAGTCCTTGCCAACACGACGAATCAACTGGACATTCGTGCAACCCTAACCTCCTATTCCTTTCAATTCCCAACTCTTCCAGCAGTCCCAGGCGCCTATGCATCTTATTACGGCAGGTTTTGGCGAGAAGATTGGGAAAAGGGAAGGTCGACAGCATTTGAGCTTTCATTAGAAATTCTGCCCGATGCCAATCCGCACGCCATGCATCGTGGTCGGTGGATAAAACTCGTCGCGAATCTACCGCAAGACGACTATAGCGAAACTGCATATCTAAAAATTGATGAACTGCTGTGGGAGCGTGAACATGGCATTGGAATCATAGAAGGCTTCGTTCAACCCAAAGGGAGGTCGATCACGAAATTCCGCGAGTCCCTGCCCAAGGATTTCACCAAGGACGCATTGATCTTTCCCTTAAATGCGGAAACGGATCACATTGAGGAGATCGTGGGCTCCGCATTACCTGAGAGACGCATTAGCACTCAGGACTTTTTGACACTCTTTTTCGGAGCCAATAACATTACTGCCGCTGCTGAGCAAGTTCGTACCTTACGATACAATTTGGCGCAGCCAAACAAGCGCAACGCTTGGCTGGAGGAAATCAACAATGGAACTGGCCTTGTATCTTGCTACGTGGTCAGTTCCAGACAAAAGACAGATAGCCTGGACTCCGAGGGCTATTCCATGGCCCGACGTGACGACGAGCTATTCGGTTTTGTGCAGCTCGAAGTCAATCTGCCGTCGGTTGTCGCAACTTGCATGCTAAAGAGTCAAACGCGGCAACCTGGTGACACCTATACCGACCTGTACATGGTGGACAAATGTCGCAGAGAGGTCGTGAATCCTGCAGATTTAGCATCAAGTGTGCAAACAATCCTGCCCTCGAGCCCGCCCCAAGTTGCACCGCAGGTTGCACCGCAGGTTGCACTTGCCCCACAGATGAAATTGCCATTTGATTTGGCTCAAATGCCTGATGAACCCATGTCGGTCACTTACCGAGGCAGCATTGAAAAAGGCGATCGCAAGGAAGTTATCGAAGTTCAAGCGAGGATGTTTTGGAAGGGCCAAGATGAGAGGCGCGAGTGTCGGTGGCTTGAATTCGAAGTCGAGTCAACCTTGGATGGGCGCAGTACACTGGGAAGCTGCCAGACTCCTGGTTGACGCAGAGGCATACGATGCGACTGGGGAATTCAAAGTTCTCCGAGGTTGGGTTGCCTTTGATGAGCCGGGGAATGTTTTTGAATTCCCAGCCAACGCTGACATGGACGCTCTTGTGGACGCAAGACTGCAGCGACAGATCGACACCAGGTTCGATCAAGTTGGAATCGTCGATGTCTTGGCGATGCTTTTCGCGGCCGAGTTGAAACCAACGTCGACGATCGGAACGCTGCGAGGCACCGTTGGCGGTATTTTGCGGGGTGCGGAGCGGAAGGCAGTTGCGGAGGAGCGGTTTACGAAAAAGGGCCCCGTGCAAGGGCAATTGTATAGACCGCCTTCCGGATCGCCCGTTCAGTATGAGTTCTTTCGAAGTGCGGTTGTACCCTTCGGTTTCGTTTCCGTTTCGCTGGATGTACCGTTTATCATCAATATCGGCCTAGAAGCCCAGGCGTACGGACCCGTTGATGCAGCCAGCGATTCTCTGTTCGGATCGCCCCAAGAACTGAGCGCTGCGGTGATCAAGAACCAAGAAAAGATCGCTGCGAACGACTCGCCCAACTGGCGCGTGTGGAGCTGGAGGCACAGCGGCGTTGACTACAAAGTTTGGGCGGAGTACGCCGGCGAGATTGAAGCGGGAAACACCGCCGCTGATCCGAGGTTTGTACTTCTCGCAAACTCGGCCAATAAATCGATCCGCGTGCCCTACAGCGATCTGTCCGCAGTAGATCGAGCATGCGTCGACGAGGGGCGCCTCTGGGCATCTGGTCCGAAGAATGTAAAACAAAAGTTGCTTGAAGACAATGCAAGCACTGGCATGGTGAAGTTGACTTACAAGTCGCCCATAAACAACAATCGCATCACTGGCCCATCGACGCGGTTAGCGACCATGCTCGAATCCGATAGAGAATGGGTTTTGCGTAGGCGATCGATTGAACGTAGTCCTAAAAAGCTCGAGCAAGCCGTGAAGGACTGGAAGGACTTTGTGGCTTTCACACGTCCGTAATCCAACGCACTGCTCGATTCGTACTTGATCGGCATGTTTCATGACTAATGAGTTCGCTGACCCGCCTACAGATGACTTTGGAAAATATCGTGGCTACTTAAAGTTCCTCGCCAGAACTTATCTTTCGACTAACTATCAAGCTAAACTCGATTTGTCGGATGTCATCCAGCAGTCGCTGTTGTGCGCGGTTCAAGCTCGGGGGCAATTCAAGGGGACGACCGAGCAGGAGTGGTTGGCTTGGTTACGAAAAATTCTCATTCACACAGTCAAACGCTTTGTACGGGATCTGAACGCACAAATGCGAGATGTAAAGCGAGAGCGTCGATTGATCATGCCATCGAGAACTCTTCCATGCAACTTTGTAAATTTCTGACTCAGACATGTGCAACCCCTAGCCAACAAGTCATTCGCCAAGAACTGAACATACAGCTGGCAAATGCAATCGAATCGCTACCCGAGGCTCAGCGGACGGCCATCATTCTGAAATACTGGCAGGGGATGTCCATACAGCAGGTTAGCGAGTCCATGAATAAATCGATACCCGCGGTAGGTGGCTTACTCAATCGGGCAAAGCGAGCGCTAAAAAAGTCAGTCTCGAACTAGGTTTTTGTCAAAGTTTCATTTGGGGATGGCAGGGGGAAAGGGGGCAGACACCAAAAGCCGGAACGGCCCTTCGGGTGCTTCGAACTCTTAGTGTCCGCCCCCTTTTTCTCAACGTACGCCTAACCCACTTTTTATTCCATACAAAGCACTAGTCTCAGTGAGCGTTACTTAAATGGATAGCGCAAAAAACTTCGCAAATTTCTTTTGCGATGGTCGCATGATTCAGCGTGATTGTGGCTCTTGCAGTGCAAGGGCAAATTTGTGTTTGAATATTCTCTATTTGTGGAATGGAAAATCTCATGGTGTACAAACAGCTGCGAATCTTATGTGGAACCCTGCTTATCTTTGGGATGCAGATCTCTGCGAGCTGCCGCGCGGAGATGCATGTGTTCGGAGATAGCCTGTCTGAAACCGGCAACTTCTTTATATTGACGCAGGGCGAATGGCCGCCCGCTCCGCTCTATGACGCAGGTCGCTTTTCGAATGGACCAGTGTGGGTTGAGCATTTGGCACTGGCACTTGGTGAACCTGTGCCAACGCCCAGCTTCTCCGGCGGTACCAACAATTCGGTTAACGGATCGAGAGCTGCGGGTGTGTCGATCCCCTACGGAACTCCAGATCTGGAGGAACAGGTTTCCTATTACTTGGCTACCTGCAACGGCGTGGCGGATGCGGATGATATCTTCGTCATCTGGGCGGGAGCCAACGATATCTTTCTCGGTTCGGGAGAACCTGATTTCCTGGCAAACGCTATCCAAGGAGTTTCGCAAGCGATTCAAATCCTGTACCAAGCAGGTGCTCGCAAATTCGTCGTGCTCGATTTGCCGCTGCTTGGCCAAACACCATTTTTCAATACAAATCCTCCCATCGCCTCGCAGCTTGATCTGGTGACGGGTGCATTCAATTCCTATCTCGCCAGTGAATTAGGCCGCTTGCGGTCGGAGTTGAGTGGTTCACGAATCGTTGACGTGAAGATCAGTAAGTTGTTCCAAGCGATTATACGCTTCCCCAAAGCCTTCGGTCTGTGGAATGTAACAGACTCGGCCACTGCATACTTCCCCGACAGTGGAATTGGCTATCAGCTGAACCCAGGGGTAAATCCGGATCGTTACTTGTTCTGGGACAGCGTTCATCCCACGGCGCAAACCCACAAGATCATTGCAGCATACGTGTTCCTCGATATGAGAATTAACTGGCGTAAGCACTAGTAGACGAGGTTTCCTTGGCGTTCTTCGCGTTCTTCACGTAGACGCGTCTCTTCGAGACGCGTTTTTCACGTAAAGCAACTACGCAACGCCGGCCGGCGGCTGCAAAAAGAAAACCGCTAGACTGCTTCAGCACGGGGAACAGTGAAATGGGCGTTCGCGAAGTAGAAGGCGCGTAGCGAGTAGAGACACTGCGCTCACATTCTAATGACACTGACGAACAAAGAAATGCTAGCAAGTTGCGGATCGCGCAGTTTCCTGATGTTGAGATCTGCGGCCGCAACCGCGTGGTTTCAATCGTTACCCGTTGACTGTGGCATGATATTATCCATTTCCAATGTGCTGTTTGCATTCCTTTTAGTCGGATTTGGAATTGGCTGGTTCGTTGAACACCGTCGGGCAGTTGAGCTTCGGACTGAGATTGATCGGCGAGAGACTCGTTTGGGGCCGGATTATTTCGCGTATCGGTATCGCCCGAATCCTGATCGAAGCATGTTCGCCAAAGACCCACTGGCTGAAGTCGGTCGTAAAACTGGAAATCTCTTCAAGGCGTTGGCAACGCAACCTACAGCATGGAGTAATGGCCTAAGCCAGTACTTAGGATTAGGTCAAATTCGAGGGGATCTTGATCCGAAACTTACTATGACCGTTTGGTGGCATGACGAAGGCGCAACTGAGATCAAAGTCTTCCGTTCGTGCGCGATTACCGCAGGTGGTACCCGATCAACAGGAGGAATAGAAATTGCGGCCATTACATTTTGTGTTTGTGACGATTATTCTCTGGACATCCGCGAATGCGCAAACTCCCGGCCCACAGAACTCCCGCACATTACTCCAGTTTTTAAAACCGGGTGATTTGGTCGGCGTTCAATCGTTCGACGGAACGATATCGGTTGAGATCTCGATTTACTCGCAAGAGCAATTCGAACTGGCGAGGGTGATCTTGGGGCGTGGGCCTTCCACGACGAACGCCAAGCAGTTCGCTGCTGAGTACGGAACCGCGCAACGTGCGCTCGATGAATACGTCTCGCAACAAAAAGATCCATCATTCGTTGTAGAGCAGTTGTTGGTGATGCCCCTCATTCGTACCACTCTTGGCAAGATCACTGAGGTGGGCGCTGACTACGTCCTGATAGAATCGGATGGGCGCAGAGACGGCGTTGCGTAATCGCGAAATCGTCGATTGGGAAGATCTATCTCGATGCGAATGCAACGCGATTCTTTGGTCCAAGACGTGTCGCGAGCGGAAAAAGCGGGTAACAAGCTCGTGCACTGAAGGACCGCATGCCGCGACTACAAATGGAAACCAACTTGGCGATTCTCGGTGACGACCGTCGTTCTGCCTCAAGACCAAACATACTTTACAGGTCAACTATTTGTGCATGAGGACCAGGGCAGAGGGCCCGGCACATCCTT
>CAVPPY010000083.1:0-28265 GCA_963707245.1 Pirellulaceae bacterium | reverse complement strand
CGCGGCTATCAATGCCTACTACCAAAACTGCCTGTCGATGTACGATTCTGGCTCGGGTTGGGAAGGGACCGGCGATGAGCAAGGCCGCTTTTGGGCCGCCGGTCGCGTTTACTGGGGTCCCTGGATGACTACGCTGGTACGGCCCAATGCAGGACCTAGCTGCGACAACGATGCATCGGTAACGGACATGAGCGTCAAGGAGCCCAGCAGCTACCACACCGGTGGGGTGAATCTGCTGCTCGGTGATGGCTCGGTCAAGTTTACTTCTGAGAGCATCCAGCAGGGCGTGTGGATTGCCGTCGGTTCTATCAACGGCAACGACCCAGTCAACGCCGATTGGTAGCTCGCCAAGAACCACAGCCAACCCGATTTTCTCAGTGCCCGAGCGACATTCCGCTCGGGCCTTTTTCGTGGTTTGGGCTGCTCCCCAGTCTTTGGGACCAGCGGGTGATAGGCTAGAATCAAAGGTTGATCGAGGGTAAGCCAACGCAGTGTTGGTGCCCTAAAGAAGACTGAAATAAATTTCGCTGCGGAGCTGTAACGTGAAGTCGTATAAATTTCTGATCCCCATGTTTCTGCTTTCCATAGTAATTGCCGCTGCGGGCTGTGCGTCAAAGGGTGGGGCTGAGGGCGATGCGAATGACCCCGCTACAACCGACGATGTAGAGCAAATGCAGAGCGAAACTGGTAGCGTCTAGACGCGCTAGCAAAAAGTGTTATCTACGCGGCTCATACGGCGTGGCTCGTTCGGGTTGCTGCTGTTACTGATGGCAATCGTGGTTACGGCTTGGTCGGCACGACTGCCGCCAGATCCTGTTCCAGTTGACGCGGTTAGCTCGCGGCACGGCTGGGCTGACGAGGCATCTTGTATCGACTGTCATCGGCAGGCAGAGGCATTTGCCCAGACCGGCCACGCGCAAACGCTGATGCGGGCCACGCATCCAACCTCGCGAGCCCTGCTGGCGTCACTGGCGGCCGACACGCAGGTGCGGGCGGAGCAGACCCAAATCGATGCATCGCCGGACGCCGTTGTGGTGCGTACGAGCGACGGTCTGACGACGACTCGGGTTGAATTGGATTGGTGTTTCGGTTCGGGCATGCATGCCCGGACGTGGACCAGCATCCTGCCGGACAGTACTGGTGCCAGCGACCTGTTGGAATTTCGCTGGTCCTGGTACCACGGCAACGTCATCGATGTGACGCCTGGGCAGCCCCGCCAAGCGAGCCAAGGGCATTATGGAAAGTTGGGCGTGTTGTTTGATGGACCCAAAGCGTTCCGCTGCTTTGCCTGCCATTCAAGCTACCTGCCAGAGCGTTCCGGGGCGATCCCCGAAGAGCAGCTTGTACCCGGCATTGGTTGCCAAAGATGCCACGGCCCCAGGCAGCAGCACGTCGACTCGGACGGCGACTACAGTGATCCAGCTTGGCGGGCCGCGGATCGCATGGACGCAGTCAATCGCTGCGGCCAGTGCCATCGCCGAGCCGATGAGCTTAGGGCTGAGGAGTTGACCACCGACAACACCGCGATCGTCCGCTTCCAGCCGGTTGGTCTGGTCCAGTCCGCTTGTTTCGTGGGCTCGGAAATGACCTGTACAACCTGCCATAATCCGCACACGCCCGCGTCCCAACAGGACATGCGCGGAATTTGGCAATGCGTTCAATGCCACAGTCCGGAGCATCCACAGCATGTGTTGTGCGGGGCAGGGGAAGCCGATGACTGTTTGATGTGTCATATGCCGGCTGTACAAATGGATGCACCGGTGCGGTTCACAGACCATTGGATTCGCATTCGTGATCCGGAGTTGATCCCGTGAAACCGTCCGCTCCCCGACCAACCGCCCGGGCTCGGGCCACCGGGACCAGCAGACGTAATGCGCCCCCGCGATTCCTAACTATGTTGTTCTGGATGGTTGGCCTGTGGCTGTTATTGCTGGCTAGCAACCGCTATTTTTTTGTATCGGATTGGCCACTGCTGGACACGCCAGATCATAGCCTGCTTGGTGCCGGCAACTTGTGGAACCCGCCGGTCGCCAGGCTCTTAGAGGGCAGCGGGTTCAGCGTCGCTCCCTTTTGGCTGTGCGCAATGGTTGTGGCTGTGATCCTAGCGGATGGCGCTCGCAGGGCTTACCTGGCTGGTATGCCCTGGCAACTCTTGCTGGTCGTGTTGATTGGCTTGGTGAATATTGACACGCGTTCAACGATAGCGACCATTGCCTGCCTGTGGTTGGCAAGTTGGCTAGCCCAGCGAGTCAAACGCGACGGCTCGCAACAGCACTACACTTGGCGATGCATGCAGCTGGCGATCGGAGTGTTTTTACTGGCCTTGGCCACCACGCTCGAAGTCGGCCTGGTGGTCTGTGTATTGACGTTGCAGGTTGTCGCGCCGGCCATTCGCTGCCTGCAAAAGGATGTCCAGCAACGGCCATACGCTGCGGCAGCTGCCTGCGGTTGGATATTGTTGGTAGCTCTGCCGGGATTCTTCATTGATGGTTATGTCGCACTCATGTTGCGTTTCGTCAACTGGCTCTGGCTGCGGCCGCCAATTGAATTGCTACCGTCGATGAGCGCCTGTGGCAAGCCGATGCATTTGGCTGGCCGCACGTGCTCGTCCTGCTTTTGCTGGCCTACGCTTGGCAGCGCAGGACTGACCGGGAGCCTCGACGCGGCAAGCCTGTTGCTCCTGTGCTTGCTGACCATCATGGGGCTGGGTTGCACGCGCTACTATTGGATTGCCATGCTGACGCTGCTACTGGTGTGCATCCAACAGCCCACAGCCGGAAGTGCGCAGGCCCACAGTTGGCCAGCAGACTCGTATCGCGGCGTTTTTCCATCGCGGGCGTTGCGTTGCTAGCCAGCGGGTTGCTAGCGTTGACTGCACAACTCGTCGCCAACGCGAGTACGGTCTTCGCGGCAGATGTGATTACACGCCAGCTGTCTGCCTCGCAATGGAATATTTCCGGAGCCGTGTTGCTGACCAACCTGGAACAAGCCGCGGATTGGCAACGCCATACCAGCCGCGGAGCTCAGGGGCAGATGCAGTACCAACCGATACTGTCCGACCGTTGGGAAGTGTTTTACGCGGACTATCCAGACTACGCAGCGGTTTGCCGCGACTGGGCGAACTGGAAACGCGAGGCCTATTTGAGGAGTGATGGCCGTTGGGGCGGTTATCAAGCCACTTTCTCACAGTGGAAGCCAGTCCTGGTGGTCGTCGACTCCGAGGATTTAAACAGCATCCGGCGCGTATCTTTGGATTCCCAATGGAAAGTGCTGGGTATCGATCACGCCAAGACGGTGTTTGCCCAATCGGAATCGCCGGCTACCCGAGCTTATGTGCAGTATGCCAATCGGGTTTTACTCACTGCCGAATTTCCGAGACCTATCGACAGCGATGTTGACTTTGCGAGAGTACTCGCTTTGGGCGACCGCTCAGATGCACTGCTGGTATCGGCCGTGCTAACATCGCTGCGTCTGCCATTTGCAGGTTTGCGAGTCTTGCCGCAATCGGTTGATTCGGCGGCCGCCACGTGCGCCTGCCTCGGCCTATGCGGAACTTGCCAATCGCGACTATCGTTACTCAGGTAAATTCTCGCTGCTAGATAACGTTCGCGCGTTGGGCAACTCGCAGCGTCTGGGTGGCACGCCTAGCCTGGTTTCCGAGGCTGAGAGGTACCGGGAAAACCTGCGCGGACTAACGCAGGAGCAGTCGTCCGATGGCGATCAAGCCCATCAACAGCAAGAGATTCGAAGGGCGCTGCTGGCTGGGGAAACGCGAGGCGCGGTCGCTCTGATTAGGGCACTTGGGAATGGACCCACTGCAGATTTCTATAACATTCTCGCCGCCTCGGCCAATCAACCAGCCGCGGCAACGCTGAGTCAGCTACAGGCATCGGCTGTTTCGGGGCTATCCGACGATTTGACGGCGGAACGCAGTTTTTATATCGGCTGCCTGGCAAACGAGTTGGGTGATGTCGGGCTGGCCCGGAGTGCATTAGCCGAGGTTGAACGTTTGTCGGCTGGCGCAACGTTCTCGTCCATCGTCCGCTTCTACCTGAGTCAGATTGGTCCATGAGCTGGTATTCGGTGAGCAGCTAGTGGTCGATTTGGCCAGCTGGCACTGGATGTAGCCAGCGCTACCCGTGAGGTATGCTCAGCAGTGTTTCCTTCAGATCCGACAGCACCGATTGACCTGGCCCGAGTGATGGGCGTGGACCGCCATCGGCTACAAAAAACGCTACAACGCCTGCAACGTCAGGCAAGGGCCAATCGCCAATCGCCTGAATTCAATACATGGTTAACTCAGGTACAGGCCTCGATTGACTTGCGAGAGCGGCGAGCGGTGAGTGTGCCGCAGTTGACTTATGATCCACAACTGCCGATTAGCGCACACCGCAGTGAGTTGATCGAACTGATTCGTACGCGGCAAACCATTGTGGTATGCGGCGAAACGGGGTCAGGCAAAAGTACGCAGCTACCCAAGTTTTGCCTGGATGCCGGCTTGGGATTGGGCGGTTTAATTGGGCATACCCAGCCCCGACGCTTGGCGGCTCGGGCTATTGCCAGCCGCTTGAGCGAGGAACTGGGAACTGACCGTGGAGCCGAACGCAATCTAGTCGCCTTTAAAATTCGGTTCTCCGATTCCACCAAGCCCGGGACCTTGATCAAGCTCATGACCGACGGGGTCTTGTTGGCCGAGACGCAAAGTGATCGCTACCTGGATCAGTATGAGGCCATCATTATCGATGAAGCGCACGGCGCTCGTTGAACATCGACTTTCTGCTCGGCTACCTGCGGAGTATTAGCGGGCAACGCCCTGATTTGAAATTGATTATTACCTCGGCTACTATCGACCCGGAGCGTTTCGCCGAACACTTCGCTGATGAGTCCGGACCGGCTCCTATTGTTGAAGTCTCGGGGCGGACTTATCCAGTGGAACAGCGTTATAGACCGCTGCCAACGACTGCGGAAAGCAATGGGCTAGACGAACAGGCCTGCCTGTCCGGTATCGCCGCCGCCATTGATGAATTGATACAAGAAGGTCCTGGCGACATACTTGTGTTTCTGCCTACGGAGCACGATATTCGTTTGGCGGCCAAGCACCTGCGTGGTCACTTTACGCGCTTGGGCGGGGCAGGCCAGTTGGAGATTCTGCCGCTATATGCCCGGCTGAGCCACGCGGAGCAAAATAGGATCTTTGAAAGTCATCCCCGTCGGCGAATTGTACTGTCCACCAATGTTGCCGAGTCTTCGTTGACCGTTCCGGGAATTCACTTTGTGATTGATACCGGGCTGGTTCGCATTAGCCGATACGCGCCGCGCAGCAAAGTCAAGCGTCTACCAATCGAGGAGGTAGCCCAGGCCTCAGCCAATCGCGCGCAGCGGTCGATGCGGTCGTTTGGGGCCGGGTATCTCCATACGGCTTTTTAGTGAAGATGACTATCGGCAGCGGCCCAAGTACACCACACCTGAGATTCGTCGAAGCGATTTAACGAGTGTCATGCTGCAGAGTCTAGTGCTGCGACTTGGACCGCTGGAGGAGTTTCCGCTTCTCGATCCGCCGAGTGCCGAGTCGATTCGCGACGCACAACGCACGCTGCGTGAACTGGGGGCTGTCGACGAGCGACGTGGTCTGACCCCTATTGGCAGGCAACTGGGACTGCTGCCATGCGAACCACGTGTGGGACGCATGTTGCTGGAAGCCGCACAACGAAGTTGTTTGGCGGAGGTACTAGTAATTGCCGCTGGGCTGGAATGCCAAGAGGTGCGTCAGCGTCCAGCCGGTCTGCAACCACAAGCCGATGCCGCACATGCTCAGTTTCTCGATCCCCACAGCGATTTCCTGAGCCTGCTGCGTCTGTGGGATTTCTTTGAACATCTTCGCGGCAACCTCAGTCGCTCGCGTTTGGAAAAGGCCCTGATACAGAATTTCTTGTCGCCTCCAGGATTTCGAGAATGGGCTGAGACAGTACGCCAATTGAAAGACATATTGGCCGGAGCTGGCATGCACATTGGCAAGCGAAAATTTCACTTTGCCTGCGGTAGCAGCCGTGGTGACCAGGCCGCAGGAGCGGAGAGCAGGCCGGAGCGGCCGAGACGATTCCGACGACACCAGCAAAATTCCACGACCCGAGGGCTACGCAGCCATCCATCAGTCCTTATTGGCCGGACTGCTAAGCGGCATCGCCCAACGCGGTGAGCGTCATGAGTACAAGGGCATGGCCGGAATGAGTCTCGCAGTCTGGCCGGGTTCAGGTCTCTTCCGCCGGCAACCCAAATGGATTATGGCTGCGGAAATTGTAGAAACCAGCAAGCGCTATGCTCGCACGCTGGCGGAATTGGATGTGGAATGGATTGAAATGGCTGGCCAGTCGCTCTTAAAATACTCGTATAGTGACCCACATTGGAGCAGCAAATCAGGGTCGGCCATGGTCTATCGCAAGAGTACACTGTACGGATTGACGCTTGCTAGCGGCCGTCGCGTGGCCTATGCCGCCCTCGACGCAACGGCGGCGCAATCGATGATGATCGAACATGGATTGGTTGCGGGGGATTGGCACTGCAACGAGAGTTTTTATCGCCACAATCAGGAGTTGGTGGCTGATATTGACGAACTAGCGGCGGACGCGATCGCGAGAGTTCATTATTGATCGCTTCCATTTGGCGAACTTTTATGAGGCGCGGGTACCATCCGATGTCGTCGATCTGAATAGTCTGAGGTCTTGGTTGCGGCGACACGCTAACACGCCGCAGGCTCAGGCGTTACATATGCAGCCCGCTGATTTGATCGCCGAGAACGAGCAAGTCCAACACTTCGAAGACAGTTTTCCAAATACCTTGCGGATCGGCGAGTCGCAACTTCCGCTGGCCTATCATTTTGAACCAGGGCACGCCGTCGATGGCGTCAGCCTGACAGTACCCCAGGCGGCACTGCGGCAAATCAGCGATGAAGCCTTGGGTTGGCTGGTACCTGGACTACTGGAAGAAAAGGTGTTGGCCCTGATCAAGGCCATGCCCAAAGGTCTGCGGACAAATTTTGTGCCTGCACCGGACGTGGCCAAGCAGCTTGTCAAGGAGCTGGCCGCTACGCCCCGCAGTGAGCCATTCACGGCAGCATTGAGCCGGGCCATGAGCGTGTATGCGGGTGAGCGTGTATCACCCAGGATCTGGCCGTTGCCGGCCTGCCTGATCACTTGCGTTTTTTAATAAAGGTGGTCGACGACGAAGGTCATGAGCTCGCCCGTGGGCGGGATGTGTCGCAGCTGATCGCCCAGTTTGCGCAACGCGAAAACGCGGTCACCCCAGGCAGATCCGGCTCTGCCCCTGCCGCCGATGCCTGCCCGTCATGGACCGATCGCCCGGTTACGCCGACCACCTTTGCAGGCGTACCTGGGCCGGTCAGCCTGCAGCGCGGGGGCGTGTTGGTCGCCGCCTTTCCGGCCGTGGTCGATCTCCGCCAGCTCGGCCAAGGCGAGGGTGCCGAAATGCACTTGGTCGACGATCGACTGGAAGCCGAACGCATCACACAGCGGGGCATCACCCGGCTGTTTGCCATGCAGCACAATCGTTCGTTGCGAAACCATGTAGCCCACCTGCCCCAGTTCCCTGAATGCTCGCTGCAGCTCAGTCATCTCATGAATAACAACGATTTGAAGAGACGCCTGCAAGACCTGATAGCCCGTATCGCGCTCGTCGAGGGACAGTCGCTGGTCTCAACGCGCGAGGAATTCGAGGCCCGCAACGCGCAGGGCTGTGCAGGAGATTTCGATGGCCGCGCAAGAGGTTGCGAGCTGGTTACCCGGGTTGGCCACGGGCCGCCATGCGCCTGCGTTTGCAGCTGGAGCAGGCTCCCAGCCTGTGGGCGGAGGTTTCCTCCCAAATCAACGCTCAGTTAAATTCCCTGTTCGCGGGGGATTTCTTGGCATACACGCCTTGGAGTTGGTTAAAGGAGTTTCCACGCTATCTGAGTGCAGCTAGCATGCGACTGGAAAAACTCAAGCATGCCGGATTGGCAAAAGACAGCAAATTATCAGAACCTATTGTCGAACTAGAGCGGGCCCACCAAAAACTCGCCGGGGGGGTGCAGGCCGGACGGCCCGAGTTTGTTGCGGGCTTGCAAGCCGTGCGTTGGATGCTCGAAGAGCTCCGTGTCTCGATCTTTGCTCAGCAGTTGGGAACGAAGCAACCGGTGTCTTATAAGCGCATCCGCGACATGCTTGGGGCGTTGGAGTAGTCTGTACATTCAAGAATCTGCCCAACTCGCTTGGTACATCGCACTGCGCTCGGCAAAACGGTTTAGACTGTTTGTCAGCGGGGGCTTAGGGAATACGAGTGTTCGAATTAGACTTGCCAGAGTTGGAACAGGAATTTCGCCAAACATGGCGAGAATATGATGTTTCGCGGTACGCCTCGTTCCTGAGCCGTACATCCGCTGCCAATCGCTTGGAGCTGTTGACGCGGATGCTCAGCACCGAGCTGGAGTTTTTCTATCAGCGCCCCGCAACTGAAGAGTCTGTGGATCATGCCGACGATCAAGACGACCGCGTTTCTCCTCGTGTCCAGCTCTTTCTGCTACGCTTTCCCGATTTGCGGGCAAGGCCCGAGTTGATATTACGGCTGATCGTGTTGGAGTTCGCACTGAGACTCAAGTACGACGCCGTACCGCCCAATGCCGATTCCTATTTCGACCTGTGCCCCGTACATACCCAGGAGCGATTGATTCGCTTACTGGAATTGACGGAAAATAAATTGCATCGCGCGGGGTACGAGCAGCGAACCGAGGATCTTCCGTCGCGAACCAACGATTCGACAATCAAGGAGTCGGAAGCATCCATCTCGGTAACCCTTGATCCACTCCCCTACAACCTGGGTTGCTTCCTGCTGGTACGCATGATTGGACGGGGCGGTATGGGATACGTCCACGCCGCGATTGATCTGAGAAGCACTGCTCAGGTTGCAGTCAAAGTCATGCGGCGAATTGATGCGTGGAGCATTTTTCGGTTCATTGAAGAAGTTTAGTTGGCTTTCGCAGCTAAATCATCCCAATCTGGTGCGACTCTACGACGCATTCAGCGAAGGCAATCTTCGGTATTTTTCAATGGAGCTGGTCGAGGGTAACACGATCCGTGATTGGTTTCGAATGCTTGTGGTCCGTGAGCGAGAAGCCAGCCCGGGAGAATGCCGCAGACACCAACTCGAATGAGCATTCTCCAGCCATTTGGCAGCGCCTGCGGTCGGTACTGTGCAGTTGGGATCAGCTATATATTTTCTGCATACCCAAGGCGTGATCCATCGCGATATCAAATGTTCTAACGTGATGATCACGCCTCGCCGCCGAGCCGTACTGCTGGATTTGGGGCTTGCGATACGCTTAGGCGAAAGCCCGCCAGGCCAGTCTTCTCTGGATGGCGAACAGCTAATTGGAACGCTGCAATACATGGCTCCCGAGGCGATCGGTGGAAAAGCATTCTGCGCTGCTAGCGACTGGTACAGTTTTGGCGTCATGTTATACGAAGTTTTGGTCGATGATTATCCACCCATCCAGATCGATCTGAACGCCACTCGGGATTGCGAAAAGTTCCGCCTTGATAACGAGCTACTGTGCCATAAATTGTCTTGGGTTCCAACGGACTTGGCCGAACTGTGCATGCAGCTGTTGAACCCAGATCCAAGCCAGCGGCCGCTTGGGGCCGATATCCTGCAGCGGCTTGGAGGCGGCGTGCCGCTGAGTATTGAAGCCGTCGCTCCCGGCGATTTGTTGGGCGCGATGAAGCTCTGGCACAACTCAATTCACTTCTCAACAATCGCAACAAAGGCGTTTCAGGCTTGGTTGTCGTGCGCGGGGTGTCCGGCATGGGAAAGACGGCCTTGCTAAAGACGTGGATGCGCAGTCTGGCAACATCGAATATGTTTCTGCTTTCCCTGCGTTGTTACCAACAGGATCATACTCCACTGCGGCTTCTTAATCTTTTGGTCCAAGAGTTGGTGCGGACCCTGTCCGAGCAGCCTGAGCAGTCTTGGATCCATGAAGTTCAAGCCTACGCCAAAACGATTGCCAATACGTTTCCGCAGATCCAGCAACTGATGGCTAGCGAACCACGACGTTCAGGCAGTCGTGAATTGGATGCAGCCAAGTCTGCCGCCCAGCGCGATGCAAGCCAACAGTGCTGGCGGGTTTATTGGCGGCTCTCAGTGCTCGAAAACCGATCGTGATCGTCGTGGATGATGCACAGTGGTCAGATCATGAGAGCATTCGCACCATTCCGCAGTTGCTGGCTGGTGGCAATTTTCATGGTTTACTGGTTTGGGCCGAATCGGGTGACCGCTTGTCGGCTGCGAGCATGATTTCGCCAGCCAGCGTAGCGGGTATTCAGAATCTGGTTATCGAGACAATCGAACTGGGGCCGCTGTCCGAAGCCACCCTGACCGAATTGGTTAAGAAGTGGGCTCTGCACTCGGACAGACAGCTGAGCCGTGCTATTCAGAGTGATTTGACGAAACGCTCTAGCGGCAGCCCGTTTCTGCTGCAGGAATTGTTCAGGGGCTTTCTCTATTTTGCACGCAGTCCAAATTATTCGGAACAAGAGTGGCTCAACACCGACGCTCATGAAAACGCTTTGCGGCGCTTTCGGCAGTTGTCGATACAAGCCGAAAATGTAATTCAATATCTGGCGGTTGCCGATCAACCCATTGGATTCCATCAGCTGCAAATGGTGTCCCGCATCGCGCCGCACGAATTACAGCGAACCTTGAGTTATCTTAGTTCGCAGGGCTGGATCCGCCGGCGAGGGACTGCACCTCGATTCCGAAGTCGAAATCGCCCACGAGAAGTTTCGAAATCTCTTGCTCGAGTAGCTGCCCGTCGGAACGACTGCATCGTCGTCATTTTCGAATGGCCCGCATTCTGTCCGGTGAAACGCCACCGCCCTGGCCACGCATCGCTCACCACTATTGGCAATCGCAACAGTTTCGTGAGGCTGCAACCTGCTACATCGAGGCGGCCAGGGCAGCGGCCAAGGCATCTGCCTTCGACGAAGCCTTCTATTTCTTCGAACGGGCCATGCACCGCGAAGCCGATCGCAGACGGAGCGAACAATTGCAGGCCTGGAAGCTCAAGGCCGATTGTCTGGCCGGCCTCGGCAGCTCGAGACGCGGCGGCGCCCTCTTCCAAGAGTTGCGACTGAGGTGCAGGATCCCGCAGAGGCAACCTTGATGGATTGCCTGGCCGGCGAACAATGGATCCGAGCTGGACAGTTGGACAAGGGGTTGGCCTGCTGCGGAGTGGACTAACCGACATTGGAGTCGGCTGCTCGACTAAGTCACCTTCTTCGCCCGAGTGTGGTTGTGGTGGCATGCCCGGCAGCCCTGCGACGTAAACGCACTCAGATGAACCGCCTGACCACCGGCCGAGGCTCGTTTTCGATACTGGAGCAGAGCCTCACCCGTATTTCCGCACCGCTGACATTTCTGGACAATCAACTCGGTCCCGATCTGATCTCGCGACTTGACAAACTGACCACCCATCGTGGTTCAGCCCGTCGATCATGCGCAGGCCGTCGCGCACGGGCATACTGCTGTCGTTTGGCGGCCCCGGTGGAGGCGAAGGCCATTGCACGATTGACGCTGCGCCGAACCTGTCGCGCGCAGACTCATTTGCCAGAGCGTGCAGCCACCGGATACCTCTGCATGTTTGTGTGGAGCATCCAGCGCGGGCTACACCGCAAGGCGGCCATCTACGGACAAGGGCGCATCGAGACTCTACGAACCGCAGCCAACAGAATTCTCAATGGGAAATGCAATTCCTGAATTGGGGATTGCTCGGCTGTCACTGGGATCGAATCGATTGCGAGAACTGCAAAGTTGCCTCGGAGCAACTACGCGAGAGCGCTCGCGAGCGCTCCGATCCGATGTCGTTGTTCCTCATGAACGTCACGGCCTCCATCTGGTCCGATCTTTCGGAGGACCAAGTCGACCGCGCTCGCGGCGCTGGAAATCGCTGCCCAAGCAATAGCCAACCAGTCCTTTCAATCGCCACGGTTCTTCCTGTGGCTTTCTCGAATTCAGCTAGCATCCTACCAAGGCGAGTGGCGGGTGGCTCAAACCCAACTGGCTTCCGACTGGAAGCACTTGGACCGGTCACTGGTGCTCGGCACGAATCACTACTTGTGGCTTGCCCTCGGAGCTGCGGATCTGTGCCGATCTAATTAGCCATCGCCATGACCCCACCAACAACAGCTGGCTGCGGGATGCGCGACGGGCTGTGTCCCAATTGTTGCGTTTGAGAGATCGCGTCTTCGTGTGCCATGGCCGAGCATTCTCGCTGGTGGTGGAGGCTGCCGCTGGCCAAGTGGCCCCTCAAGCCACCTGGCAAGCCCTGATTGAACAATTGCATGCTTTCGATCATCATCTCATGGCCCACGCCCTGCAGTGGCATCAAAGCTTGTATGCTGCGGCGGACGCCAGCCGCGAGCTCCAACAAGCAGCCGAAACGGCCGTCCGCCGCGGGGGCGGTGTCGCCCCGATTCGCCTGCTCGACATCATTCTGCCCCTTCCCAACCTCAGCTGAAAATCCGCGGTGGCAAGCCATTCATGCCACGTTTTGAACACATCCGCCACAAGCCACCCCAACAACTCGAGCAGCCACGTCAGTTGGTGCTGGTCTGCTGCCCGCTGCGCAGCAACGTCAATCTCAGTCGCCTGGTGCGGCTGGCAGGTTGCAGCGGGATTACTGAAGTGGTGCACTGCGGGGCTGGAAAAATCGACCGCGACATCGCCCGCGATGCAGCCGATACCGTGCACCTCACCTCTCCACGAAGTCTGCCACCTGTCGTCGAGAAACTACGGCAGCAAGGCTATAGCTGCGTCGGCCTCGAGCAAACCACCAACTCGAGTCTGCTCTACGATTACCGTTTCGAACGCAAGACGGCTCTGATCATTGGCTCTGAACGCGAAGGACTGTCGCAAGAAGTATTGGATCGACTACAGGCCGTGGTGGAGATACCGGTCTACGGCCAGCCGGCTAGTTTCAACGTCGTCACTGCCGCGACCATGGCCGTCTATGAGTACTGTCGCCAATTCCCGCTCGGCTGATGCCCGTTGGCACTCACCTTGGCCCAAGGGGGATCGTATTTTGTGGCGGCGCGAACCGCCCGCTCTTTCGTCGACAAAACAGACTGCCACAACGAACGGCTCGCGCCGTTCCGCTACAAAGCGAGTGACCGTCAGCTCACGCCGCCCGCAACCAACCCATACGCTCAGTGGCCAACCCCCAACAAACCCACCTGACTCGGGCGAGGACAGGTGGGCCAATGCTAGACAGGTCAGCTGCTTGGCAGCCTACAGCATCTTGGACAACAGTCGCACACAGGTCGGCCGTGCGGCAGCTGTAGCCCCATTCGTTGTCGTACCAGCTGACGACCTTGACCAGCTTGCCCTGCTTGCCCAGGACTTGGGTCCAGTCGGCCGCGAAGATCGAGCTGTGCGGGTCGCCGATGATGTCGGTGCGACGATCGGGTCTTCGGTATAGCACAGGATGCCCTTCAGCGGGCCTTCGGCCGCCTTCTTCATGGCGGCGTTGATGTCGTCCGCCGTCGGCTTCTTTGCCAAGGTTGACGGTCAGATCGACCACGCTGCCGGTCGGCACGGGCACGCGCATGGCAATGCCGGTCAGCTTGCCCTTCAGTTCGGGAATCACCAGGCCCACGGCCTTGGCGGCACCGGTCGTGGTGGGGATGATGTTCAGCGCCGCGGCCCGAGCGCGATAAGGATCCTTGTGCGGCTGATCCTGCACGTTCTGGTCGTTGGTGTAGGCGTGGACCGTGGTCATCAGGCCCGATTCGATGCCGAACGTCTCGTGCAGCACCTTGGCCACCGGGGCCAGGCAGTTCGTCGTGCAACTGGCGTTGGAGATGCACTTCATGTCCGCGCGTCAGCTTGTCGTCGTTGACGCCGATCACGCAGGTCAGATCGGCGCCGTCCTTGGCCGGGGCGCTGAGCACGACCTTCTTGGCACCGGCCGTCAAGTGCGTGTCGTAACCCGGCTTGCCGTCAGCTGGCCCGGCCGGTGAAGATGCCGGTGCTCTCGATCACGATGTCGACCTTCATGCTCGCCCCAGGGGAGCTTGGCCGGATCGCGCTCGCTCAGGGCCAGGATCTTCTTGCCGTCGACGATCAGGTGCGTCGTCGTCGAGCTCGACGTCGCCCGGGTAGCGACCGTGGATGCTGTCGTACTTCAGCAGCGTGGCCAGCGTCTTGTTGTCGGTCAGGTCGTTGATCGCCACGACCTCGAATTCGCTGGCTGCGTTGCATGCAGGTTGCGAAACGTCAGTCGACCGATACGACCGAAACCGTTGATTGCAACACGAATTGCCACTACTGTATCTCCCTGGGTACTGCCGACCTGTTCGGACATAATACGAAATCGAGAGTGCCGCCCCGCGACGGATGTTGCACGGCGGTCTAGCTGTGAGGCTTTCAGGCGGGAATTATACTTTTGGCCGCAAGAACGAGCAACGACCAGTGGTGGATCGTTGTGCATTATAGGATCTTTGATGAGTCCCCCGTCCTGGAAATTGCCACCCGGGGTTAGCCGCGGAACCTGGGATTATGTACACTCGCGGCAGATCGCCAGCGACTACGATCGCTATTTCGCTGAACATCCACTGTTAAAGCTCGACCTGGCCTTCATCGCGGAGCACTTGCCGCCACGCCAGGCTGACGGGCCGCCACCGTTAGTTGCCGATTTGGGCTGCGGCACAGGCCGTGTCTCTCGTGCGCTTTCCGCCCAAGGCTATCGCATGCTCAACATCGATCTTAGCCAACACATGTTGGACGAACTGATGCGGCAATCGGAGCATCCGCATCTCAACACCTGTATCCAGGCGAACCTGGTTGAACTGGATTTCCTGCAAACAGTAGATCTTGATATGGCGGTCTGCCTGTTCAGCAGTATTGGCATGATTCGCGGTCGCGAGAATCGCAGACGCTTTCTGGCCGGCTTGCGGCCGGCTCTCAAGCCCGCCGCCAAGTTGATTCTGCATGCGCACAATCGCTATCACAGCTTGTGGGATCCCAAAGGGCCTGCCTGGTTGCTATCCACGAAATGGAAGAGCATGTGGCAGCCTGATTGGGAGTATGGCGATCGGGTCTACAGTTATCGCGGTTTACCTGCCATGTACTTGCATATTTACAGTCGTGGCGAATTGCGCAGCGACCTGCGGGCCGCCGGTTTTCGGAATATAAAATTCACGTTGATTAACTCGACCGGCGATGCCTTGCTCTCGTCCAGCCCGCTCGGCCCGCTCCGCGCCGGTGGCTATTTTGTGGTTGCCAGCTAGTTTCACGCTACGGCACTACGGAGAAATAACTTCGCTAAACCCTAGGAGCCGTCAGCGCTCGGCGTGATGATTTGCTGAGAAAACAGCCAAGTTATTCTTCCGCAGTGCCTAACGGCAAACGTTCGATCAGGCCAGCGGTCAATGGATGTGATCCACGCTCGGTCAGCTGGCATGCCGCTAAGATCTTGGGCAACACCAACGGTAATCTGTGCAGATGGCTGACCACGACCTGTCCGCCTGCCTCAGTCAGCAGTCCAACGTGCTCTGCCACTTCCGGCGCAACAAAGCAAATGCGAATTGGCGGGCTCGACTGGTCGCAGATGGCCGCCAGAGATAGACAGACCGCTTCGGCATACTCGGCCTCCCACAAGGCCCACACCGCCAAGCCGACTGAGCGCCGCGTGAGCACGAGTTCGTATTCCGCCAAATCCGCAATCCGGGTAAGCCGTGTCGTGACCGATTGGCGTTTCCCCCAGTCGTTGAGGTGGGCGTGCAACAGGGCACTCAGCAAGTTGCGGTTGTCCCAGCAAGCCCACTGCAGCGTTTTACCGAAGAGTGAATCGGGCATTAGGGTAAGGTTTTTACAAGTTGCGCATCATCCAGTTTCCAACTCCAGATCTGTCCAGCCTGTCCGCCAGAAAACAGCATCTTGTTCTCGGCCGATAACGCCAAGGCGTACAGCGCATTGCTGGCGCGAGCGTAGGCCCGGATTTGTTTGCCGTCGTCAGCGTTGTACAGTCGGGCGCTGCCATCATTGGCCGACAATACAATTTGACTAGTCTGTCCAACAAAGCTCACTGCCGAGACTTCTTTGCTGAATCCGCTGATCGTTCGTAATTGGGTTGCATTCTCTACATCCCAGACTTTCAGAGACGCATCCGCGCCGGCTGTAATCAGTGTCAGTCCATCGTCTTTCCAAGCCACTCCGAGGATATGATGTGTGTGCCCTTCGAGCGCGCCGAGCTGTTCCCCCGAGGGAACCTGCCAAATCCGGCATAGCTTGTCGGCGCCGGCCGTTGCCAGCTTTCTTCCGTCCGGCGAAAACTTGAGGCTCAGGATCGTATCGCTATGTGCCTCAGGCATTGCGAGCACAACCTGGCCATTGTTCGCATCAACCAGCGTAACATCACCGGAACGACTGGGCGGGCCACTTCCAATCGCCAGCAGGCTGCCGTCGGGGCTGAAATCCAGTGAGGTAATGCGATCGCTGAAAAGCGTTTCCGAAACAGCTCCCCAAACTGCGCCTCGAGAATCCACGGGAAATTTAGGTCCCAGGCTTGGACCGATCCGTCGCTTTCCAAGCAGACGAGCTCATTCTCTGCGGTGACCACTAAGGCTTCGGCTATGGCGGCAGTCGGTTGATTGGACTCCGGCACGCCATCACTGGCTGAGAAAACTCGCAGTCGTTGATCGTGGTGGGCTACCACGATCCGCCCACCGTCGGCAGTGAAGGCGAGTGCCTTAGGGCGATCCGTGGCGACGGCTTGTGTCTGCACGTTCGTTAGTTTCAACTGCAGTTCTTCTAATACGGATTTCTCACCGCTGATTCTTTGCTCAAGCTCCGGTATTTTGGCCGCCGCACGAGCAGTGCTGTCCTTGGCGGAAGCCACGCTTGCTCGCGTTTAGCCAGTTCGTCTTCGGCGGCCAGCTTCTGTTTCTCGGTTTCCGCGGCGGCCTTCTTGCTGGCTTCCAGTTCGCTCATTTTGGTTTCAACCAATTGCATAAGTTGAGCCACGGCGGCTTGAGTATCGCTCAATTGTTTCTGGGCTTCATCGACACGGGCAGTGGATGTAGTGATCTCACTCATCTTGCTAGCCAGAGCTTCGGCCGCTTTGTCGCGAGCTTCTTGGACTTTCTTATTCGCCTCGACTTCCTGTTCAGCGGCTTTTTGCAGCTCTGGAATCTTGGCGGTCAGGCGTTCAACCAGGGAAGTCTGTCGACCCACATCCCGCTGGCTGACGCGGACAATCTGTGATTGGGTGTAATCGCTTTCGAGCGTCGCCACCAGCCCGCCATCTGCTGCGTTCCAGACTTGGGCTGCCCCCATTGCCGGCAAGGCAGCTATCCATTTCCCATCACGACTGATGCTCACCGATTGCAGTGCGTGCGGTGCGTCGATTTCCCGCAGTATCTGCATGTCTGCCAACGCGACCAATTTCAGCTTTCCGTCCCCAGTCGCGATGGCGGCTTGGAGTGGCTCAACCGAAGCCACCGCAAGGTCAACGACCGATTCCCAGCCGGAGATTTTTCGCACGCTCAACGTCGGGACCTGATTTGCGTCAGCCTTGGCTATGCTCAGCTCGTGCAGTTGTCCCTGCACATCGATGGCCAGGCATTGCGTGTCGCTGTACGCGCGCAGAGTCTTGGCGACAATGGGCGTGGCACATGCCAGCGGCTCGATGTGATTAGTACGCGGATCGGTGAGTAAAATTTTGCCGTCCGCATCACAGCTTAGAAGCATTGCCGGCGTACCCAGCCAGGTCACGGCGACGACCTGGGCGGCGTGTGATTCCAGGAAACGATGCGACTGCCGCTGCAGACAGTCGGTGATCTCAAGCGCGTGCTTGGCCGAGCTCTGCGCTATCCAACGACCGTCGCTGGAAATGGCGCTCACGCCATCCGGAATCGACAGGCCATCAACCAGTCGCGTGGGCGCGGTCGACCGCCGCCAAATCTTTACATTGCGGAATCCGCCAGTTGCCAGCCGCTGGCTATCGGGACTGAATGCCAAGGATTGTACGATATCCAGATGCGTCGTTGGGCGGCGCTGCGCCTCGGGCTTTCCTTCGAGATTACCCGGTCCTTGCAAGCTGAGCGCAGGATCGATTAGGGTCTGAGTGCGTTGCTCGGCGGTACTGGCATTCTGTGTCGTCACGCAAACAAGACTGCCACGACCATAACTCAAATAATTCCCATCCGGCGATGCGGCGATAGCGTAGATGGGTTGCAGCCCTTCCGGAATGGATTGCCATTGCAGCTGCTGCATGGCCGACGCCTGCGGCGCCAGAGCTCCGGCGGCGATCCATTGGCGAAACAGCTCAATTTCATCGGCCGTCAACCGCTTTGCACCGACTGCGTTATCCTCGGGCGGCATCGGGTCATCGACGCTGGCAATCCGCAGCAGCAGCTGGCTTTCCTGAGGGGCGCTCGTGTCAACTGCCAAGCCACTATCGCCACCAAGCATGAGTTGCGCATGTGACTCTAGATTCAGGCCACCTTCTGCCTTCTTTGCATTGTGACAGGCCACGCAATTCTTCGATAGGATCGGTGCCAGTTGGCTCGCGTAATCCAGCTGGGGAAGTTCATCGGCCAAGCAATTCGTTGCACCGAGAAGTAGTACAGTGCAGGCTAGTGTGAATGATTGAGAATGGAGTTGCATGGAATCAGGCTCCGCAGGACTTTTTTATAGCCCTGCTATGGTTTGGGTGTGATTCGAATTGTCTGTGCCGTGCTAGGTAGCCAGGCTGTGAATTCTCGTTCGGCGGTTTGTTTCTTGAGCTCTTCAACTGTGGCAGTGCTGGCTGTGATGGCCGCGTTTAACTCAGAACGCAGCTGTTCATCAGCAGTTTCCAGGGCAGCCGTGAGCTGTGCCAAATAGGCCTGCTCGCGGGCAAGTGCCTGAGGATTGAGAGGCAACTTCACTTTAACTTCGTTTTGCATCCACAAGCTATACTCGCCCACGGGAGCGTCGCCGGCAATATTCAGTTCAGCCGTGGCCTCGTTGGCATCAGCGGCAATCTTGATTTCGCCAAGCGTTGATTTGGGGGGGAGGCTTTGCGGGCGCAACACACACTCCACCTGTCCGCCCTCGCGACGCGTAAGCTTGATGGGAATGCTGGCTTTCGCGCCTTGAGATACTTCGATCGGCGAACCATCGCCCAGTTCAACCAACACCGGTGCGGTGTCTAGCGGATTGACAACGCCCATGAGTTCCGCAGTGGCCCGATGCTGGATCGCATTCCGAGTACCGCTCGCCGGCCAAACAATCGTGGCTGCCTCAGCGACTATGCGGGCTGCCTGCTCGGCCAGCTGGCTTTGCCCCACAATGTGTAGACTGCCGTGCCAGGCGGGCGCGTCGTCACCGCACCGCAAAATGAGTGAAGCCTCGCTCTCGCCAGCGGCAATGAACGTCGGAGCACACGATACTCCGGCCGGCAGATTCTCGATGCTCAACTCGATAGGGCCGGCGAATTCGTCCTCTCGAATGGCTAGCACGTTGATGGCTTCCGTCCCGCCGCGCATCAAATTAGCACCCAGGGGCGCGAGCCGGCAGGGTTATTGCTCGGGTATGGACGATAGGCAAGCAAACGCACGCTGGGGTTCACCGGTCTGACGCTCAGGCTAAATTCAGTCGCGTCTGCAGGCCGCTGCCCGGTCTGGTTATCACGCACAGTGATGCGATAACGTGCATCCTCGGGCACGGTCCACACGAGACTCGGGTCGAGTCGCCGAGTCCGCATTGCCGGGCCACCCAGCGGTGGAGCATCGTCCTGACTAGCCAATTGGATCGGATTCGCCGCATCAGCGGGGTTCAACTTGTAGATAACCAAGGCGGGATCGGTTAATTCGCCGATTGCAAATGACCGTACCTGGATACTCAGCCGCTGCTGCGCGGTGGCGCTGAAATCAACATGCATGGGACCGTCCGCAAAACGACCCGAACATGTAAAGGGAAGCTGCTGGTCCCCAGCCGGGTCCGCAACGTTTGCTTGGCTGAGCAACACGTTCGAAGGCCGCAGCAGCGCATCAAGCTCGAGTAGGGGTGACTCGGACTGTGCATCGCCTAGCTTTGCCTCAACCAGGAAAGGATACTCCTCGCCGCCCTGAAACAGGAAGTCATGGACAACTAGAAAAACTTCCTGAGCGCGTTGAGATGTGTACTCGACCTCCGCGGGCCAAGACCCCACTGCGCGACTACGGTCGAGTTCCGCTTGGTTTTCGTCGAGCAACAGAAGGTTCAACGATGCTTTGGAATCAATGGCCTGCGCGTAAGCACAGCAGCGGAGATGCTGTCCCGCCATTAGCTGTATTCGAAAATAATTGCGCTGCTGTGGCACGCAGTGATCAACGACGATTCCACTTGTGGGCAGTGGCATCGCTGCGCTCGGGCTGGCGTGCCCACTGATCGCAGGCACAATTTCTTGATGGCTCAGCAACAATCTGCGTGGATTGGAAAGTCCAAAACGCCCCAGTGCTCGTAGGTCAACCCATCCAGCGCTCGCGGTCGGCGCGATCGTAATGTCAAACACATTGGTACCACGGCCTTGGTCCTGCAGCAGCCGCGGTGGGCTGGTGCGGACTGTAGCTTGCAGCCCAGGCTGCGAGAATAGCAGGTCTTGCAGTTCATCCACTTGGCTGCCACTCAAACGCAGCTCTATGGTCGAACCAACCTGAGCTGCCGGCTGGGAAATAGCGGTCAGAGCAATGGTCGGCAATTGGGCGCACGGCGTCTACGGCGAAATGACTGACCATCTGAACGATGATCAGCATGCAGATTCTTGAACGCGCAGGGGACATAGGCAGGGCAGGTGGGGGTGAGTGCGGTGGGAGCCCTTCATTTTACTCTGGCGCGACCTGCGAAGTGTACCGTTTCAGCTGAATTTTAGGATTCACTTGTTGTGCGTGGCACGGGTCCCTCCAAGCCGCGAGCCTATTCTGCAGCGAAACTCGATTAACTGATATTTCTGCCTTGCCCAGAGAGGGACAGACCCTTTCTGAGACAAATCAGCTTGGCACTAGTGATTAAACAGAAACTCTTTGCTGTTGATGATGGCCCACACCAGATCTTCAAATGCTTCGCGTTTGCGATCTGCACGCTGGCTCACGTAATCGGTAGCCGTGCTCAGCTCTTCGGCGGTTGGCAGGCGTGAAAAGGCAGATACATACAGTTCCTGAATGAGTTCTGCCGGCTCCTGCGAGCTGGCCGCCATGGCAGCCGGGCGATTGGTATCATCGGCAAGTTTGGCTTGAACCTCTTTCGAATTGAGTAAATGTAGACTTTGGGCGAGCGTCGCCTCCTGCGAGCGTTCGCATTCGCAAGACGTGGTCGCATCGGGGCGGCCAAAGACATCTAAGAAGTAGGAGCCGTAGCTCGAGTCCGGTAAACTCACTGCCCGCGTACCGGCCGGCATGCCGCCAAACGCGGTTTCCGTCAGGGCTAGCTGGTCGATGGAGTCCAGCAAAACCTCTGCGGGCAAACGCTTGGCATAGAATCGCGAATAGCTGTGCTGGTCGCTGAGGTTGTGCTGGTTGCTGTCCGAGCTCAGCCGATAGGTGCTGGACGTGCAGATCGTGCGTATCAACGACTTCAAATCGTAATGCGAATCAATGAAGTGCTGCGCCAGGCCATCTAGTAGTTCCGGGTTGGTGGCCGGATTGGTAACCCGCATATCATCTTCGGGTTCGACCAGAGCGGTGGCAAAGAAGTGCTTCCAATAACGATTGACCAGGGCTCGTGCGAAGAAGGGATTGTTGGGCTCGACCATCCAATCGACCAGATTCTGCCGAGGGTCGTCGGTGGCTTGCAATGAGATGACTTGACCGTCGAGTCCGGCTGGCTGCAGTGATTTGCCGGATTTGGGATGTTGGGCACTGGCGCCGCCGACGCGGGACACGAACACGGGTTCGTCGGGCGTTGGCCCCTCCTTGCGATCCACCTTTGAAAAGAAGGCCGCCATTTGAAAATAGTCGCCCTGACTCCATTTTTCGAACGGATGGTGATGGCATCGAGCACATTGAATCCGCTGCCCGAGAAACAGTTGGGCCGCATCTTCCACACGCGCCTCTGTGCTGGACACTTCGTGGAACCATGCGACAGCCGGATTGATGTCAATTGAGCCGGAAGCAGTTAGCAGATCTCGAACGAGCTGGTCGTAGGGTTTGTTTTGGTGCAGAGAAGATCGCAGCCAATCGTGGAATGCAAAGGTGCCGAATTGCTCGCCCGGGCTGGAGCGGCGATTGCGCAGAATATCACTCCACTTCTTGGCAAAATACTCAGCGTAATCCGTGCTATCCAGCAAACGGTCGACCAGCTCCGCGTGCTTGTTCTCGCTGGTCGCTGTAACAAATGCCTGCGTTTCCAAATTCGTCGGCAGTCGTCCACAAATGTCCGAGCGTTGCTCGCCTGACAAAACTTGCGTCATCGCACAGCAGGCGAGGGAGGAATGCCCAGCGTCACTAGCTTGGAATACACGTGCTGGTCCACCAGATTTTCAATTGGCGGCAATTGGTCAACAGGCACACCCAATGGAATGCTGGCCCGGAACACGGCTACCTGACCCTGATAGCGGGCCATGATGGCTACGTCGCCGGGTTGGTCGGCGAGTGTTACCAGGCCACGTTGGTCGACGTCGGCCAAGTCCTTATTGTTCGATTCAAACTGAGTCGTTCGGGTGATGTCTTCGGTCGAACCATCGGAATAGGTGGCAACCACCGATAATTGCTGCCGTGCTTGTTGTGACAAGCGTCGCACGGCAGGGATGACTTCAATGCTGGTAACATACGGATCTTGATCGCTGCCGTAGGGCATGCCGCTAGCAACCCAGCGTTCCAGCACGCGAAACTCGTGCGAGTCGCCGGCTAACCGCTCGCCTCCTCCGTGGGGCGACCGATTGGTGGCTTTGAGCAACAACAGGCTCTGGGCGGGGGCGGCCGGAAACAGTCGTCGGCCGCGGGACTCGTTCACCAAATGTTCAAAGTCTTCACGCGGCTCAAATCCCAACAGCGACAACTTGAAGCCACCTTGCCCAGCCGCTTTTCCGTGACAGCCACCACCATTGCACCCAAGTTTGGTGAAGATGGGTACGACCTGATGGGCAAAACTCACGGGCTGCAGGTGGTCGAGCCCCGTAATCTCAAGGGCGACCTGCGTCTGCAACGCGACCAAGCTTGGCCGTTAGCGTTGCCTGCCCATTGGACAGCGGCTTGACAAAGCCTAAAGCGTCAATGGAAGCGATCGACGGCTCCAGCTGAAATTCAACCTCGCCGGTAGCGTCTCGCAGCTCATCATCCACGCCAGCCGACACCACCAACTGCAGACGCGCGTCACTGCCACTCAGCTGCAGCCCGGTCGAACCCGCAGGCAGACTGATCATCAGCGACTCGTCCGTCACGCCGGTAAGCCCGCAGATGGAACATGCGAACATGGTCATCCACGCAACCACGTGCTGCATACCCATGGTGCGTTTGTCGGGGGTAACTCGCAAGATATTCATTTAAATCAGCTCGGCAATTGGGTCTTGTTCGACCAAGTATTGTGGACGACCGGTAGGGTCAGCAATGGTCGTGGTGGCCGTTTCGATGCCCAGATTGTGATAGAGGGTGGCGATGATCTCCTGCACCTCAACCGGTCGCTCGGTCGCATATTCGCCCAATCGATTCGTGGCACCAATCGCTTGCCCGCCGCGAATGCCTCCGCCGGCCATGTAGGCACAGCTGACTTGTGACCAGTGGTCACGACCCGCGTTGGCATTGATCTTGGGGGTCCGTCCAAACTCACCCCACACCACCACCGTAACATCGTCGAGCATACCTCGCGCGTGCAGATCTTCGACCAGTGCGCTCAGGCATTGGTCCAGCTTCCCGCCATGGTCGCGAACCAGATCGAAATTTTGTCCGTGGCTATCCCAGCGACCATAGCTCAAACTGACGCAGCGCACGCCCGCTTCCACCAGACGCCGTGCAATCAGCAAGTGCTCATTGCAAGTTGGCGCGCCATCGTATTGGAATTTGTAGGGTTTGCCATCGCCATAGCGCTCAACCAGCTTAGGATCCTCTTTCGATAGATCGAGTGCATCCAAGAGTCGGCTGCTGGTGAGCACGTCGAGCGCCTGCTGCCCAAACACATCCATCCCCTGCATGCTGCCGCTGGTATCGATATCACGCCGAAGATTGTCCAGGCTCGACAGCAATCGCCGACGGTCTTGTAGTCGCTCCAGCGAGATGTCGTTGAGCTTCATATTCTCCATGCCCGGCCCATCAGGTTTGAAGGGTGCGTAGGCAGTACCAAGAAATCCGGAGCTGCCAGAGTCGGACCACGGCACATGCTGCGTGCGCTCTGCCAGCCCAACGAACGCGGGTACCGAGGGGTGCACCTGCCCATGCAGTTTTGCAACCGCGGAACCCACGCAAGGGCGACCACCGAGATTGCTCATATCTGTCGGCAGCCAACCGCTGAGACATTGCGATGATTCGTGGCGATCCTTGCAACCGACCACCGAGCGGATAACGGCAGCCTTGTCCATCAATTGCGAAAGTTTGGGAAAGACCTCGCAGATTTGAATTCCCGCCACGTTCGTGGGAATCGGCCGGAATTCACCGCGAATCTCAGAGGGTGCATCGGACTTGATCTCCCACATGTCTTGATGGGGCGGTCCGCCACCAAGGAAGACATTGATTACCGCTTTGTGTGACTTGCGACTCTCTTGCTTGGACTCGGATCGCAGGATTTCGGCTAGCCCTAATCCTGGAAACCCAAACGTCCCAGCTCCGAAAGTCAGTCCGCCAATCGACAGAAAACTGCGCGACAAGAAGTCGCGACGCGGGCTACGCCGAGCCGTGCCATAAATGGTCAGCATGGAATTACCTTGAGCGGAGGGAGGTAGGCAGATCGGGCGGGATGCTAAGCTGGCTTAGCACCCTGTATTGTTGCCTAGCACCAGCCTGAAAAGCAAGCGGGTATTGCCACGCTCAATGTATTTCCCGGTAGTTCTCCGGATGAACCCCCGTCATCGGTTCCACGACAGGCTTGGCTTGGCTACAGATACGGGGACGACCATGTGTCCCTGTCACATGGTTCGTTGCGCCTGGCCAGCTGGCGCCGGCCAGCCCCGCCCGGGCCAGCTGGGGGCACACCATGCCGTCTGGGCTAGTACTGAAACCCGCGCAGGTGGAGTGTCCCCGGGGGCCAGCTGGGGGCACACCATGCCGCCAGGGCTAGAACGTGAATCCCGCGCAGGTGGAGTGTCCCCAGGTCTGGTCCCAGTCTGGGGGAGGGCGAGAACGTGAAACCCGCGCAGGTGGAGTGTCCCCGAGTTTGCCCCTCCCCGAGTTTGCCCGCCGCCATCCAGGTGGAGTGTCCCCGGGTCTGGCCCCCGCCCGCACCGGGTCTGGCCGCCCCGTCCCTCCCCGGGTCTGGCCGCCCCACAGGTGGAGTGCCCCCGAGTTTGCCCCCCAGATCTGGCCGCAGGCCTCTGCTGAGGAATGGCGCACGCGAAGCTCGCGAAGCCGCGAAGGAAGAAGGAGGAGGGAAGAAGGAGGTAGTCGAAAACCGCGCAGAAGGGCCAGCTGGGGGCACACCATGCCGCCAGGGCTAGAACGGGTGTGGGCCAGCTGGGGGCACACCATGCCGCCAGGGCTAGAAGGTGAAACCCGCGCAGGGGTGGAGTGTCCCCAGGTCTGGTCTGCCAGGTCTGGTCTGCCCAGGTGGAGTGTCCCCAGGTCTGGCCTCCCCAGGTCCGGCCCAGGTGGAGTGTCCCCAGGTCTGGCCTCCCCCCAAGTCTGCCCCCTCTCCCAGGTCTGTCCCCAGGCCACCTCAACGGGCACTGCACGCCCAATAAGACCCCACGGCAGGGGCGATCCTATGTCCAAGTTTGAGCGAGGGCCTAGGGCGCAAACAAGAACTGTTGTAGGGGGCAATCGAGCATCTGGAGATGCAAGCCCAACTGCTCTGCGTCGAGCTGCGAACCCGCCTCCGCAGTAGCGCTCGCGTTGTGCGCGGGCTCGTCGACCTGGCTGACGCGGCGTTCCGCATCGATCAACTCGGAACGAACGATGTTAACCCCCCGAGGTGCCTCGATCCCGAGCTGTACACGGTTCCCACTGATCTTGATCACACTGACCGTGATTTGATTGCCAATTTGAATGCTTTGCTTCGGTCGCCGCGTTAACACCAACATGAATTCGTTTCCTTCGTGAGAGGAGGATGTGCCCTGATAAGAACATCCTTCAGCGAGTTGCGTGCCAAGCGCCAAGATTTTGTGAAAAGGATGATCTAAGTGAAGTGAAGTACAGAGAATTCTTAATTAACCAGCCATGCTTTACCAAGCCTGCTCGGTAAATCTGAGCTTGGCTGTCGGAAAATCTTACAACTTGCATTCTCCCAATTCATCCGGTCGGCATCGTCGGCAGACGGAGCACTTGGTTTCGCAAGGCTGGATTGGGTTTTGAAAAAAGGAAATCATGAACATGAGAATATTGCTACTCGCTTGTCTGCTGTGTTTGCAAGCCTTCCAGGGCCTGGCCCGCGCTCAGCAAAATGAAAGCAATACAAGCGAATTGATTCCGCAAAACTTGCTGGGCTTAGTACACGCGCCTGAGGTTTACCAAGAGCTTGGGCTCAGCGATCAGCAGACGCGGCAGTTGGAGGGCCTGTTTGCGGCTATCGACGGTGATTGGTTCCGAGCCAGGATCACGCCCGCGGCAGAACAGCGGGCGACGATTGCTGGCTTGGAACAGCGGGTTCGGCTGTGGTTTTCGCAGAACACCACGCCCGAGCAACAGCAAAGATTGCAACAAATCGAGCTTCAGTCTTTAGGGATGCGGATGTTACTGCGGCCCGACATCGCCTCCCGGCTTAAACTCGACGCCGGCCAACAGGCAACCCTGTTGCAACTCGCCGAGAAAGTCAACGCCACCGCCGAGGAATTTCTGAATGCGAGCCGGAACAACAAGTCGACCGAAGAGCAGAAGCAGGCGGTTGCCGCAGCCGCTCAAGCGGAGCAGCAGGCCCTCAAGACGGTCGTTCAACCCGAGCAATTGCAGCTACTGAAACAATTGCTGGGCAAGACATTCGACACGATGCAATTAAAACGCATCTACCCCATGGCCCCTGAGTTCGTGCCCGTTGAAGACTGGATCAATTCCGATCCGCTGACGCTCAAGGAACTGCGAGGCAAGGTCGTGCTGGTTCACTTTTATGCCTTTCAGTGTCATAACTGCCACGCCAATTTCCCGCACTACAAAAAATGGCACGAGGAATTTCCCGAAGACGAGGTCGTCGTGATCGGTATCCAAACGCCTGAGACACCGCGCGAAAGGGACCCGGCAGCCGTGCGGGCGGCCGCTACAGAGCGAGCGATGGAATACCCGATCTTGATCGACCTAGAGTCGAAGAATTGGGGTGCGTGGGCCAATACCATGTGGCCTACGGTCTACGTGATTGACAAGCAGGGCTACCTACGACACTGGTGGCAGGGTGAATTGAACTGGCAAGGCGCTACGTTCGACAAGACCATTCATGAGCTGGTCAAGAATCTGATCCAAGAGCAGAGCTAGGCATCATTCGATGAGTTACTGCCCTGTGTCGTTTGGCAATCATCGTGGTTTGACAATCATCGCGGCGGAGCGTGATGCCTAGCTTGATATCTAACTAGAGCTCTATCCAACTTCAATTTGGGGGCAGGGACGCTAGCGAAAGTCATCAAGACTTTCGGCAATTCACAGGGCATACCGATCACAGGGCAGACCGAAACTCTTGAGGGCTTGTTGATTTAATCGGAAACGGCAATTTCCTGGTAAGCCGCTGGCCGTGAGGCTTCGGGCAACGGAACCTGCCCGGCCGCTTACGCGTCGCGGCTCACTAAATCAACAGCCCGTTGACGAGTTTCGCTACCCTAAGATGAAACCGGGACGGAGCGCTATTCGATCGAAAAACGGTGGACGGTGGTTTCTTCAAAGGTCTCACCGGGATTTAAGCGCGTGGTCGGGAATTGCGGCTTGTTGGGTGAGTCAGGGTAATGTTGCGTTTCGAGGCAAAACCCGCTGTGCTGGCCATAGGTTCCGGACAAGTGATTTCCGGTGTAAAGCTGCACGCCGGGTTGTGTTGTCAGTACCTGCATAACACGCCCCGACACCGGATCCTTGGCCCAGTGCAAACCCGCAGTTTGCCAGCCTGGCCATCGATCACGTAGCAGTGGTCGTAGCCCTTTGTCGCAG
>CAVPPY010000082.1:0-21717 GCA_963707245.1 Pirellulaceae bacterium | reverse complement strand
TAGGAGGCGAGCCCCAGAAGACCGCCAGCCCCCCACCAGCAGCCGACCGCAAAGGGAAAAGGGTGCCAACCTGGGCGTTTGGCTACCCGCCCCCCTGGGTGCCGTGCCTGAGCACCAGCGGGGTTTGAATTAACAGATTCTGTGCATGAATGAAGCTGGCGATGGGAACTTTGTTTGGGCTGGCTTCATCCCAGAAGCATCCGAGAGAATCCAGCTTGGGCAATCGTCTCCAGGGCGGCCCGGGAGTTCTGAGAGAGTTAAAGCTGCATCGCATCTCGGAGTTGTTTCATTTAGATAGCCAGTCAAGGGTTTCGTCTGCTTGGCGGGTGGACGCTGGGGTTGTTTGAGGCCAGCGGTCAAGCTGCTTGGCTTCGGGTTTTGCCGGTTGCCTGAGTTCTTGCTGGCAACAGCGTGGCAAGCGGTTGAGGCTTGGAGTTACATAGATGCCTAATGATGGCAAAAAACTTGATGAGCTGCTTAGTGGCTACTTGGACAATAGGCTGACCGAATCTGAACGGTCCGAGGTCCAACTGGCGGTATGCACAGCCATCCCGAACTTCGCCGACAATTGGATCAAGACTTACGCAACGCTTCGGAGATCAAGCGTTTGCGTGACAGTCAAGGTACTCGACAACTTCCTGATAATTTTTCTGCAGGGATCATTGCCGAGGCACAACGTCGAGCTCGGGCTGCTGGCTTGCCAAGTCCCCATCACGTCTTGCGTGGCCCACAGGTCGTTTCTACGGCGGCACCTACGACTCGGCGAGTCCCTGCCAGGGTGTTGACTTCCATTGCGGCGCTGGCGGGCATGCTGCTGTTGGCGATCTATATCCCGAAATGGCCGGGAAGCGACGCCCTGGAAAACTCACCCTTGGCTATTAAGCCAGATACAGCCACCCCAGATACGCCACCCCAGAAACAGCCACCCCAGATACAGCCACCCCAGATACAGCCACTCCGGACCCCGGTTCAGCGGATATGCTCGCGCAGCCAACCCCGCAGGTTAACGAACCGGCGAAGGTGCAGTACGTGGGTGATGCGAACTTCCGAATCACCTATACGCTGGTGGTTGATATGGAGGTTTCCAGCGAAGCCATGGCCCAAGACTATCTTGCGACGGTTTTTGCGAACAGTGGAATTGCACTCCAGCCGCCGTTGGTGGCTACCGAGGAACTCAAGGAATCCTTGGCCGATGCGCGGATGACCGTTCACGCGGAAGATGAGCAACCGGGCGATGCGAATATCTACTTCGTGCACGCGGAAACCACCGCCCTGGGTAGCTTGTTGCAAACCCTTTATGGCGATTGGCAAAACGTACCCACGTTCCGGATGGATTTAGCCTTTGATGCTCCCGCCAATATGCTCATGCAGCGGATGGCGCAGATTTCAGGTCAGCGATTCGCGGTGACCGAATCGATTGCCGCGCCCCTTTCCGCCGATTCCAACGCTCGCGTCTCGCCTTTCTCCGGAATCAGCCCGCAGGGCAAGTTGGTGTCGAGCAGCCAGCGCAGACGCAGCGAGTCTGGCGTAGGGTCCAATCTGATGCCGCTCGACGAAGGCAAGAGTGCTTGCCTGATCCTGCTGCGACTGCCCAAGTAGTCTGCGGTAGCCGGTGGGATTGCGGGTCTTTCTTCGCCCTCGCCTAGCCCCTGGGCATTGATGGCATTGACGATCAGCAGGGCATCCAAGCCAGAAACAAATCCGTTTCCGCTGGAGTCGACGAAGCCCAGAATATCGAAACCCTCATCGGTAGTTGGTAAGGGGCGGGCTTCGCGCGCATTGATTTCATTGATTACCAACAACACATCCAAGCCGCTAACCAGACCGTCCCCGTTGACGTCGACGGGATTTACTTGGTTTTGCCATGGCCGCGCGGTGGCGAAATTGACCACAAAGACTTCGATCGTGGCCGGCGCCGAACTCAAGCCTTGATCATCAATCACGCTATAGCTCGTCCTCGCAAATCCGGCAAAGTTTTCTGGAGCCGTGTATGTCAAACGCTTTTCGGCGGTTAAGGCAAAGGCCGCCGGCGCGGCGGGCGACAGCTGGGGAATCAGCCGGCTGTGATCTCCGTCCGCATCGCTATCGTTTGCCAGAATGTCCACATGGATCGTCGGTCGAAGGTTACTGGCGCGAGCACTATCCGCTTTGGCAACTGGGGCCACCGCCTCGGGTGCATCAATGCTCAGCGCATAGTTGCGATTAACGGCACCCCCGGTCGTGTAGACTCGCAGGAAGTAAGTGGCCCCTCGGGTAACCTGCCAAACAATTGTTTCTGTATTGGCAGTTCCCGTCGACGCGGCCAGCACGCTGCCGCTAGCATTCAGCAGCTGTAGGTCAATGTTGCCCGCAGCATGCGAAAACTGCAGGCTGAACAGCGCCGAACCGTGGCTTGCGGGAGAGAAACGGTAGAAATCGATGTCACTCATCGTGTGGATCGAGCGATTGCTGAGCGACTGGTCGCGGCCGCTCAATTCACTGGCCGTGGCGGTCGAATTGTTGGGCTCAGAGGCGTCGGGCGGAATTGCTTGCGGATCATAAATCAAATCCTTCCACAGGTTCGTCGCACCCATCACAACCGGGCCCAAAATAACCGGGTGCAACATGCCCCCGCCGGTCGCCGTGGCGGTATAGCTGCCCGGGGGTAGTTCGATCTGATAGCCGCCGGCGCTCAGCGACTGTGTACTGAAAGTTCCGCTGGGGCCAGCAAACACGATCGTCGCTCCACCAATCCCTTCACCGGATTCATACCAACCACTGTGATTTTTGTCTTCGAAAATCGCACCCACCGCCATGCTGGGTGGCGATTCTATGTTGACCAACACATTGGTATTTACCAGCGGCCCAAAGTTGTTTCCCGCATAGGCGGTGATCGTTCCACCGAATTGCTCAAAGTCTTGGTTCATCAACGCGCGTCGGTGCGGGCGATTGGTCTGCATTCCTGCCGGACCGCTACCCCAGTCAACCACATAACTGGCGAATAGGTGTAGGGCGGACTTGCCGTACCCATAAACATTCTCGGAATTGACCAGCTCTCCATTGGCCAACCGCAAGTTGACCCCATTGGCCAGCAGTTGTTGGCGGCGGAGATTGGTATCGGAGTGGAACTGGCGTGGGGGGCTGGAATTGATCATGGACGCGTTATGGGCCGCAGTGAATAACTGGGTCCCCGCGTCCAAGCCAGTGGCGGTTGCGGACTCAGGGCTTGCAATTCACTCTTCAGGGTATTCCCCTGAACCCCAAAGAAATCCAATTCGGACTGGAAAATGGAGTCGCGAGCCGAGAGGGGCGCAGCGGATGAAAATAGCCGCGCGAATTCACCTGCCGGCTCCGTCCGCAGGCGGTTGGTGAGTTGCAAGAATTCCTGCTCAACGGGGCTGGGATTAAAGGCTAGCAGGCGACGAGACTCTAACTGCTCGACAATCAGGCTGCGTTTGACAAGAGATCTGCAAGCTGTCGACATGCGGGAGCCTCAAGTTCCGTTAAGGTGCTCATATTCCGTTAAGGCGTAAGGCCCCCGAGTGCCACGAACTCGTCACCTGACTCTTTTCCTTGCCTCCGCTCTCAGCGAAGGCTTACGACAGGCACGGGCGGTGCAGTCCAGTTAGGGCTTGCAATAGGCCAACGCCAGCAGGGCGTAGCCAGCCACCAGGTTAGGATCGCCCTCCATCCACCGCGAGTTTTCGTTGACCCAACTGCCATCGTCCAACTGCAATGAGGCCAGCTGGCTGCGAGCTCGGCTTTCCAGTCATGCTGCTTGCCCGCGGCATCCTTGAACGCATCTTGGCCCATGGCGGCCAGGGCTTTGGCCATGGTGTGGTAGTAATAGAATAGCCCTTGTTTGCCTAGGCCAGGATTGTTTTCCAGGTCGTAATTCTTCTGTAGGAATTCGGTGGCAGCCTTTACTCGCGGATCATCTTGCGTCAGTCCCGCGTAGATCATGCTTTTTAGACCTGCATAGGTCATCGAGCCGTAGCTTCGCAGGCCGCCATTGTCCATCGGTGCGGCCTTGCTCTCGCCGCCGGCCGCGACGGTATAGTAAAAACCGCCGTCGTTGACCTTCGCAGCATGCGCCGATGTATTGGCTGGGGATTCCAGATTTTGACAACGCGACACGAAGGCTAGTGCCTTTTGAATCGCTTCATCTTCAGGACCATTTCCCAAGCTGTGCAGCGCGTCAACTAAAAAGCTGGTATTTGACAGATCCGGGCGTGAGTGCGAGCCGTAACCGGCGCCACCATAAAACATATCGCTGGCGTCTTTGCCCTCTCCCTCGTCCCATTGCAGATTCTTTACGAAGGCTTCGGCCCGCTGGACGATTTGATCATAGCGTCCATCGCGGTTGGCTCGAGCGAACGCTACCATGGCGATACAGGTATCGTAATTGCGATGCAATGAATCCTCGGCGTAGATCCCGCCATCGGGCCGAACGTGCTTTTCAAGATAGCGCATGCTCAGCAGCAGCATGGGATCTTCAGCAGGTACACCCACGGCCAATAGTCCGCTGGCTACCAAGGCCGTCGGTCCAATGCCAGCTGCGGCCGAGAAGGAGCCATCGTCGGCTTGGCCGCGAACGCGTAGGTACTCCACGCATTGATCAACCATCTGGCGGTATTCTCGCTGGGCAACCGCGTCGACTGCTGCGGGCGGCTGTTGTGCGTGTAGAGCTTGCATTCCAAGCGAAAAAAAACACAGGCCCAATACAGACCAGCGCACAGTCCAGCGTGAAGTCCAGTGTGTCGTGCGGGTAGTAATACAAGCAGTCATCATGTGCAATGCTCGAAATGGTTAGAGTATTCTGGGTGCAAGCGCTGCTGGTCCAAGTCACTGCTTTCAGGACCAAACACGAACCAGAGAGCGGGACAAGGGGGCACCAAGCTCGAACCATAGTATACGTCACTCCTCGCGGTCGGCAAATCCAAGGTGAGCCCCGCCCAGGGCTGCGCAGTTTTTCAAACTGAGCGGATTGGCGCTAGCCACCGGTTTTGAAAACACCGAGTGCTAGCGCACTTTCGCTCAGTAAGAGATTGCCTAGTTTGAACTATTGCGTTGCCCTGGAGCCCAGCCAGCCAGCCTGCTTCAAATCGACCAGCGTGCTGCACATAAAATGGAGTGCAGTGCGATGCCTCGCTGGAGCGCTCTCGCGATCGCCGGCTGCGGGCTACCAAGCTGCGCTGCCCGGGCAACCTCAATGGATTACAATTTCCAGCGGACCGCAGCTGGCTTATCCGCGTCTTCCCTATTTCGAGATGGACATGCACATTCGATTCGAGGACCTCGAACTAGGGCCATTGTTGGGCAGTGGAACGGTGGGCGCTGTATACCGCGCGAAACTGAAGTCTAGCGGCGAAATGGTGGCCGTAAAACTACTGCATCTATCCATTTCACGTGACAAGTTGGTTCGCTCGCGTTTTCGCCGAGAAATGCAAATCTTGGAAAAACTAAAGCATCCCAATATCGTGCACTACCTGGGTGGGGGAGATCACGGTGGTCAACTGTTCTATGTGATGGAAGCACTCGAGCTGGGAAATGCCAAGGAAATGTTGGAAAAATTCGGAAGCCTCACCTGGCAGGAAGTGGCTTCGATTGCCCGACAGGTCAGCAGCGCGCTACAGTACGCGCATAATCAGGGAATCGTGCATCGCGACCTGAAGCCCAGCAACTTGTTCTTGACCGAATCGGGCCTAATCAAGCTGGGTGATTTCGGCATCGCTCGCGATGTGCATGCGGCGGATCTGACCGAAACCGGTTTGACCGTGGGCACTCATGCTTACATGTCACCCGAACAGATCATGGGGGAACAGAACATAACGGGCAAGGCAGATTTGTATTCCCTGGGCTGCGTCATGTTCGAATTATTAACAGGTCGAACGCCTTTTCAGGGCGCCAATTTTGCCGTGTTGTTCGAGCAGCATTTGCGCAAACCCGCGCCGCCGGTGAGTGACTACGTGGCCGATTGCCCCCCCGCTCTGGCGGCGACCATTGCGCAGCTGCTTGAAAAAGAACCCGACCGGCGTCCATTTAACGCCCGAGCTGTGCAGGCAGCCATGCTCAAGCTGTTTGATGATCCTGTTAGCCAACCCCTTTCAGCGGATGCTCACCACGCAAAAAACGATGTACCCGCTGCAGCGGTCAGTGATCCCGGTATGCAACGCTTGGCAATGAAACTCGCGGCGGCCGAGCCGCAGCAAATTTCGTGGAGCACACTGTCCCTTATCGCCTTGGCCGTCCTAGGGCTCATTCTATTTGCCGCCTTTGCCTCTCGCTAAGCAGGCTTTTCAAAACGGGGTCTGACCCCTTGGAAGCCGCTTCAAACACGCCACATTCAACCGGCTGGAGAGGGTCAGACCCCTTTTTGAGACAGTCTCTTAGCTAAGGGCATTCCCATGAAAGAACTTGACTCGGGCAATCGGGCCCTGATTGAGGAACTGCTGTCCAGTGGCTGGTTGCAGTCCGTCGACTGGTTCACCGAGATCGACTCAACCAACCTGGCGGCCCGTCGCGCCTTGCAAACGCAGCCTCCCAGTCCAGCTCTTTTTGTTGCTGAGCGACAAACCGCTGGCCGTGGCCGCAGCGATCATCAATGGTGGTCACCCAGCGGCTGCCTGATGCTGACCTTGGCTATTCCCGCCGAATTGTTGCCGGCCAGCCCGGGAGACTGGGGGCAATTGGCGCTGGTCTCAGGCATTGCCGTCGCCGAGGCCTGTGGCCGGTGCGTCGAGAACCTGGATTGTCAACTCAAATGGCCCAATGATGTGTATGTCGGCAAGCGCAAACTGGCCGGTATCCTGATCGAATCCGCAGGCGTTTCTAGCTCGCCACACTGGCTGATTGGCATTGGTGTCAACGTGGCGGTCGACTGGTCGACGGCACCCGATGATCTGCCCCAGCGAGCAAGCTGCTTGACGCGCGAATCCGGCTCCATCGTCCAGCCTGGGCTGGTTTTGATTGAATTGATGTGCCGTTTGGAGTCTTGGATCGTGGAATGGGGGAGCGGTCAGAGATTCTGGCTGGACGGCTGGCGCGATCGCTGCCTGCTGTCGGGAAAACGCATTCGCATCCGGGTGCCGGGCCGCGGTGCAGAGAGGGACATCGAAGGTCGCTGCCAAGGCTTGGATAGCCAGGGCTACCTCTTGCTCGATACGCCAGACGGATTGCAAGCCTTTCCGTCCGCGGAAGTGGTCGCCTGGGAGTAGGCCACTGCCCGCGCGTGGAAAGCCTGATTTCTATAGAAAAAGTAGAGTTTCTTTCGATTTTAGGGCGTTTTGACCCCCCGGGGTTACCGAATCGAAACTATTGCGGGGTTGGCGAGTTTAATACGATAAGGAGATTCCCGATTTCCTGGCGGAGATCTGGCACCCGATTCTAGAATCCCATTCTCGGAATTGTGCGCAGACGAAATAGCTATCGCGAATTAAGCTAAGGATCGAGCATGCCCGCCATCGCTCTCCCGCCGACCCAAAATCAGCCCAACCCCACCTGTCTGACTTCAGGAGCATTCGATGGCCCATCGGTCACACCACTCCCTTGCTAAACAGCCCCGAATTCGTCACGACCAACGTAGAGGGCGAGTTTTGGCGATAACACTGGCTGGCCTGGTGGCCCTGGGGGGCACTGCATTCGGAATGTACAAATACGGTGTTTTTGGTAGTTCGGTTACGAAAGTCGCGCCGCTCACGGATGTCGTTGTTCGCGGGCCGTTTGACCACGTCGTGCTCGAACAGGGTGAAATCGAGAGCAGTAGCAACATCGATGTGGTTTGCGAAGTCAAATCGCGCGGCGGGGCTGGACTTCCCATCCTGTGGGTGATTGACGAAGGTACCTACGTCAAGAAGGGCGATAAGCTGGTCGAGCTGGATTCTTCGGCCTTGGAAAATGACCTGAAATCCCAGCGCATCGTCGTTTCGAGCGCCCAGGCAACGCTCATCAGTAGCGAAGCCGCCGTGCGGACGGCTGAGATCTCCCTGCAGGAATACTTGGAGGGCACCTATCTTTCCGAGCGAACGGCGATCCTTAGCGAAATTGCTGTCGCCGAACAGGAATTGCGGAAGACCGAGTTGAATCTGGATAGCGCCCGCCGTCTGGCCGCCAAAGGGATGCTCAAAGGGCTGCAGATCGAGGCCGAGGAATTCTCCGTCGTCAATGCACGCAGAATGCTCGAATCCGCCAACGCCCGCCTGCTGGTCCTGGATCGCCTGACCAAGGAAAAAAACCGCGTCCAGTTTGAAAGCGACATTGAAGCCGCCAAGGCACGGATGAAATCGGATCAGAGCGTGCTCATGGAAGAAGAGGACAAGCTGCGCGAGATCGAAGAGCAAATCGCAAAGTGCATCATGGTTTCCCCCGCAGAAGGCGTGGTGGTTCACAACAACGAATATAGCAGTCGTGGCGGCAACGCAGAATTCGTGGTCGAGCAAGGGGCAACGGTTCGCGAAGGCAAGACATTGATCAAACTGCCGGATCCGACGCGGATGCAAGTCAAAGCCAAAGTCAACGAGTCGCGTATCAGTTTGATTTCCGCTGGCATGGCGGCCAAGGTCAAGGTGGGCTCGGTGGAAAAGGACATGCTGGCCCAAGTGAAGAAAGTCAATAAATACGCCGAGCCAGGAAGTTTCTTCAGTTCTTCAGTCAAAGAGTATGCGACCTTCATCGAGATCCTTTCGCCGCCCGAATCCATTCGCACCGGCATGACGGCGGAGGTTCGGATTTTCGTTGAGCAATTGTCCGACGCGTTGCAAATTCCGGTACATGGCATTTACGAATTCAAGGGCCATCATTTTTGCCTGGTAAAGAATGGAGAAAGTTGGGAAACGCGGGAAATCAAGATTGGTGCTACCAACGAGAAAATGGTCACCATCGCCGAGGGTCTTGCAGAGGGCGAGGTCATCGCACTCGATCCGCGGAATCATTTGGACCTCATGAATTTGCCTGAGATCGAAGACGTTTCCGACCGCGAAGAGCTGGCCAAGATCGGTGCCAATGCTGAAACTCCTACCGCGCCTGTCGCTGAGGCGGCCGACGGCCCTCCAGGCGGGCGCCAACGAGGTGAGGCTGGCCGTGGTGGACCCCCAGGTGCTGGCGGCGGTGCCTTCGATCCGCAAGCCATGGTCAAAAGCATGTTCGAGCGCTACGACAGCGACCAAGATGGCAAGTTGAGCACGGAAGAGATTCAGGCTATCGAGCTCACCCTTCAAGGACAGAATCGGCGGCTTCGACACCAATGGCGATGGAGCGGTTGACTCGGCAGAAATTATCACGGGCATGCAGTCCATGGGCGGTGGGGGCCCACGATAATCGGCCTGCCCACGCTTTGATTGACAATGATCCCACGCCCCTGCCAAGCCTTTGTTTACAGGCCTAACCTCCCATGCATGCTTGTTCTATCCGCAGCCTGAAAAAAGAGTACGTCCTCAAAAGTGAGACAGTACGTGCCTTGCGCGGTGTCTCATTCGACGTGCCAGAAGGCGACTACGTGGCCATCATGGGACCCTCGGGTTCCGGTAAGAGTACGCTGCTGAATCTGTTGGGATGTCTCGACCAGCCTTCGGCTGGCGAGTTGTTTCTCGGCGAGGATAACGTCGCCAAGATGACGGATGATCAGCTGGCCGATATCCGCTCTCGACGAATTGGTTTTGTATTCCAGTCTTACAACTTGATTCAACAGTTGACGGTCGTCGAGAACATCCAGGTCCCACTGTACTACCAAGGTAAACTGGGACCGGCAGAGCGCAAGCGGTGCATCGATCTGGCCGCTCGTGTTGGCTTGGGGAATCGATTGGACCACCGTCCCAATCAGCTTTCCGGTGGTCAACAACAGCGGGTCGCGATTGCCCGCAGCCTGGTTAATGATCCCTACTTCATTCTGGCCGACGAGGCTACCGGTAACCTGGACTCATTGACAACGGCCGAGATTCTGGCGCTCTTTGATCAATTGAATAACGAAGGCAGAACGATCATCATGGTCACCCACGAAGATGACGTGGCCTTGAGGGCCAAACGCATTGTCCGTCTCCGGGACGGTTTGCTGCAGTCCGACATCGAAAATTCGCCCGAGGAGCGGCGTGCCGCTGCGGAGCGTGCCTTGCATCATGTTCCCGGTGAAGCTCTTCAAGCGCAACACATTGCGCCAGCCCAGGTTGAGGCCTAACACTTATGTTTTGGATGCGGACCGTCAATCTGGGTTTCAAGAGCCTGCTGCTGCACCCCCTGCGATCACTGCTGACCGTGTTGGGTATCTTGATCGGCGTGGCCAGCGTCATTTGGCTATTGGCCATCAGCGAGGGCGTTAGCAACGAGGCTCAGCGGCAGATTGAAAGCCTGGGTGCGGATACGATCATGATTCGCTCCGTTAAGCCACCCAGTGAAAAACTCAATGCCCAAGGTGTTACACCTTACGGCTTGACGCGGGATGAGTTTGACATGCTGCAGTCAACCATTCCCACGATCCAGAGTGCGATTCCCATCCGTGAAATTCGCCGCCAATTCCAATTCAAGGACCGCAAGGTCGATGGCCGTTTGGTGGGCTGCACACCCGAGTATGCCCTGGTTACCAAGCTGTTCGTTACCGAGGGTCACTTTATCACCGATGCTGAGAATTTTCGTCGCGAGACCGTGTGCGTGCTGGCAGCCCGCGTCGCCGACCGATTATTCCCCTACGAGGATCCGATTGGCAAACGCGTCTATGTGCCCGAGCATACAGATTTTTACACCGTCGTTGGTGTTCTCAAGCACCGCAACGCCTCGGCGGCTATTGGCGGTTCGCTCGATTCGCAGGACTTCTCGAACGACATCTACATTCCCCTCAAGACCTTGCAGCAGCGAATCGGTGATACCGTCGTCCGCAGAACAGGCGGCTCCTTCGAGGGTGAAGTTTTGCAACTGAATCAAATCACTGTCCGCGTGAACGATCTCAAGGAGGTCGAACGCACTGCTCTCTTGATCCAAAATGCGCTGGCGAGCCACGACCAAATGGAAGATGTGGCCGTTGTCGTGCCGCTCGAACTCCTCAAGCAGGCCAAGATCACGCGTTTGATTTTCCAGCTGTTGGGTGGCGTGATTGCCAGTATCTCTCTGGCCGTTGGCGGTATCGGGATCATGAACATCATGCTCGCCACGGTTACCGAACGCACCCGTGAAATTGGTATTCGCCGTGCGCTGGGCGCCAAGCAAAAGCACATCATTTTGCAGTTTCTCGTCGAGGCTGCCGTGCTGGGTGTCGTGGGTGGTATTACCGGAATCGTACTGGGAGTGCTGTGTACGCCAGTAATCGCCAGCATGAAAGACTTTGCCAGCTGGGCCAGGCCCGACATCATGTCCGCACTGCCAGAAGAACTCCGCAACGTGACGCCTGCCATCGTGCCCTGGTCCATCCCCGCGGCCTTCTTGATATCGTTGTTGGTCGGCGTCGTATTCGGTATCTTCCCAGCCGTCAGGGCCGCCAAAATGAATCCCATCGATGCCCTGCGTCACGAGTAGCCCTGCCGTTTCGGCTCCCTTCTCCGGCCGGGACTACGCATTGGTATCTACACAACTCAAATGGAATTTTTACTAACCTTCCCTCAGGGAGGTCGGTATATCAGCCTGAGTTGTGTAGATACCAATGGTGCAATAGACACTATCGCAATCGGTCCGCTGGCTGGCCTTGGCCCTCGATCAGCATGACGGTCGAGTATTCTCCGGGTTGCACATCCCGGGCAGTGAAATTCTCGCGCGTTCCACTGGGCCATTGAACTTGAATGTCGATAGGCCCCTGCCCCTGATGACCGAATCCGAAGTGCTGAGCGCTGCCATAGTAGCTCTCGTAACCTCGTCCAGAAAAGGTAACGCTCCGCTGCTCTCGATCGGCGCTGTCGATCACTTTCAGCTGACTGCCCAGGCCATCGCGATTGCTGAGCGTCCCTACCAGCTTGATCTGCAGGCTGCGATTTTGGGGCGGCGCGAGGGTGCGACCCAAACTGGGGCTGGCATTGAAATTCAAGACGACCACATCGATATCGCCGTCGTTGTCCAAATCATCAAAGCCCGCGGCACGGCTACTTTCAATTCGAGCGAACAAGCTACCCGCCGAGTTGGTCATGTTCGTGAAATGACCGCGGCCATCGTTGGCCAGCAAATAGTCTCTGACCTTGACATCGGTGCGATCATCAATGAAACGGATGTTATCTAAGAAATGACCGCAGGCGATATACAGATCGCGATCAGCATCATTGTCGAAATCGACGACTCCAATTCCCCAATTGACATGGGCATGCAATGCGGGATCCAGGCGGGCCACATTGGTAGCGTCGTTAAAGTAGCCCATGCCCAGGGCTTGATAGAGCACGGGCATTTCATCTTGGTAGCTAGTGCATACCAGCTCTGCTAAGTGGTCGCCGTTCAGGTCCGCATATTCCACACCCATATTGCCGTTGGCTTTACCCTTGCGATCAAAGGCAACGCCGGCCAGGATGGCATCATCGTGGAAGTGTCCTTGCCCATCATTCATCAGCATGAAATTGGCTTGTTGGTCATTGGCAACGAACACATCCTGGTCACCATCATCATCGAAATCGGCTGCCAACACTCCCATACCGGGCGCACGCATATCCCCCAATCCGGCCTGCTGCGTTACGTCGGTGAAATGACCGTCAGACTCGTTGCGATACAGAAAATCGCCGGCAGGCAGATAGTCAATCGGGCCCGTGTGGAACGCATGTCCGGCTATCGTGCGAATCTTGTAGTCGCTGTATTCAAATTGGACATAGCTGGCGCAGTACAAATCCAAGTCGCCATCGCCGTCCATGTCGAAGAAAGAATTGCCCGCGCCGAAGCGACTCGGGCCCGCTAAACCGCTGGCGAGCGTGGCATCGACGAAGGTCCCGTCTCCATTATTCGCGTACAGCACATTGTGGCCGTAGTTACTCATAAACAGATCGGCATCTCCATCCTGATCGTAATCCCCAACGACGACGCCCATGCCATAGCCCAAGTCGCCCACACCAGCCTGCTGGGTGACGTCCCTAAACCGCCAGTCGCCTAGGTTGCGATACAGACGGTTGGACGGTGGCGGGTCCATCTGCGTACCCTGCAAGGGTGCTCCGTTCATGAAGTAGATGTCCACGAGGCCATCGCCGTCATAATCGAAAAGAGCCAGGGAGCCGATAACCGACTCCATGATATAGCGCTTACCACACCCTCCATCGGTGTGCACGAAATCGATGCCGCAGTCAGTGTTTGATACGGACTCGATGCTGCCATCGACGCCGATCTGCGCATGTACGGGCTGGCATACCGAGCACAGCAGCATGGCCAGGCATGTCATCACTCGGTCAACAAGCGTCGACTTTCGCTGCGTCCAACAAGGCAAAGATACTGTTTTCGAGGAGCTAAGGGCGAAATCCAGTTTGATCTTGCTGCTCACTCCCAAGCACCGCCTTGCGGGCCGTCGATTGCCCAGGTGGCTCATGGAGAATCCCCTTGCCTAAGCAGATGGCAGCGATCGACGGCTAAATGCTCATAGACGCTGGTCGTGCCCAGCCAGTCAACGGTGATACGATCAATCGTGTTACAGTCTTGCAGTCCAAAATGTAGGCAGCTCGTTCCGTAGGAACTCTGGTAGGCGCGGCCGCTACGCACCTCGGCCACCTGAATGCGATTGCCACACTCCACGCTGACACGGGCACCTACTCCACTGCGATTGAAGCGATCACCGCATAATTGCACTGCAACCCAGTGATGACTGGTCTCGGTCTGATTCTCCAAGTAGCTTGCCGGGGCATCGCTATTGAGCTCCACCACGTCGATATCTCCGTCATTGTCCAGGTCATCGAAGGCCATGCCGCGGGTACTCTCCGTGATGGCCAGTCCGCTACCTGCATGGCTGGTAACATTCCGAAAGCGGCCCGATCCGTCATTTTCGAGCAGGCAGTTGGGCACTTTGAAGTCGGTCAGTTGCTCCACCTGGTGAGCCCATTTGAAGAGATGCCCATTGCCGATCATCAAATCGCGATCGCCGTCATTATCAAAGTCGACCAGGCCAGCTCCCCAGTTGGCATGGGGAATGACATCCTTGCCACTTCGACTGGAGATCGATCGATCCTCGAAGCCAAACTGGCCAATACTTCGGAACAGGATCGGCATCTGCGCAGCATAATCGGTCACAAACAAATCCTCCCAGCCGTCGTTATCGACATCGCCGGCTTCCGCACCCATGCTACCCACCGGAATACCCAGGGCATTGTAGGCCACTCCCAAGAGTTCCGCGTCTTGACTGAAAACGCCATGGCCATCGTTGATGAAAGCCAGGTTCGGCTGGGCGTCGCAGCACACAAAGATATCGGTATCCTGATCGTGGTCAAAATCTCCGCATACAATCCCCATGCTGGCCGCTTTGAACTGGGCAATGCCTGCCGCCAGGCTATGATCCTCAAAACTGCCATCGCCATTGTTGCGGAACAGATGGTCCGCGCGGGCTTCAAAGTGATCTGGGCCAGGTGGGTAGGGATAGGTCCTGGCCGATAGGCTGTCAAAATCTTCAAAGCTGAAATCGACATAGTCGGCAACGTACAAATCGAGATCGCCGTCGTTCTCGATATCTAAGAATGCAATCCCTGCACCAAATGCAATCGGTGCCTGCGATAGGCCAGCCGTCTCGGTCACATCGCAAAAGGTTCCATCGCCCTGGCCTTGCAGCAAGCTGATCGAACCCAGGTTGGAGATGGCAATGTCCACGAAACCATCGTTGTCAAAGTCTGCCGCCGCCACGCCCAAACCGAAGCTGGCCCGGTCACTGCCGCTGCTGGCAGCCACATTGGCGAACCTGGCTTGACCAAGATTCCGAAACAGTTGGTGCCCCGCGGCATGCGGCTTTGAGTCAACTGCGATTTTCTGGGGCAGGTTATGCCCATTCAGGAAAAAGACGTCGATCCGACCGTCATTGTCATAGTCAAAGCTCGCCAGGCCACTGGCCATCAGGCTGGGCAAATAGCCCTGCCGATCAGCTCCGTCCTCGTGATGGAAATTTAGACCGGAGGCAACTGTCGAATCCACGAGACGAATCTGTGCTTGGGCTGTATGTGTCCACGCACCCGCCAGGCAAAGTGACATGGCCACCAGGCTGCGTGGCAAAGCGACCAGCCGCAGTGGCACAATGAACAACAGACAAGCGAATATCCGCCGGAAGGCAACCCGATAGGCCATCGGTAATAGGCACTTACAAGCCATCTTGGATCCTAACCAACCATTAGAGATTAAAATTGGCCAACCTCGGATCGTTGGGCGCACGCTGGCGGGTGCAGGAGTGCATCTAGCGCAAAAGCCGATTTGCCCTGGCTCTGCAACGCGGCAATCCAAACCACATAGGCGTCGATATCTTCACTCCGCTCGACGGCAATTTCGGCTTGAGTGGCTGCTTGCTCCAGTTTGCCTAGTGCCAGCAGAAAACGTGCAAAATGTAAATGCGAATAGCCCGTGTCGTCACGCTGCGTGGCGCTGCGCAGCGTCGATTCCGCCAGCTCAATGTCACCCTGGGCGATCGCCAGCGACGCGCAATTCGAGTAGTTCAAAAGATTCTCGGGTTGGACCACCAGCAGACGCTGATAGACGACCAGCGCGTCGGCGCTACGCCCTGATTTCTGGTACATATCACCCAGAATCGCCAAGCCGCGCACCGAGCCAGGCTCCAGCTCGAGCGCTTGCAGCAGCAATGCCTCCGACCTCGCCAGGGATGCATGCGCTATGTAGACCTGCCCGAGTTGCGAATAGGTATGGCTGGCAAACTTGCGAAAAGACTCTTGATAGCGTTGGTCATCGCTGACCGTCTGCTCCTCCTCGATGCCAGGCATCTGCTCACGAATCTTGATTGCTTCCTCGCGCTGACCAAGCCGCAAGAGTGCCGTCGAAAGGGCGAGGTACGTCGCGCGATCTGTACGTCCCATGGCGATTGCACGTCGCGCATGAACCTCCGCAGCCTCAAAAGCCTGCAATTGATTCTGGGCCTGTGCCAGGCGTAACTGCAACTCCGAACTATCCGGAAACTCCTTCGCCCCTCGCTCAAACGTCTCTACTGCCTGCTCCACCTCACCCAGTTGCGTGTAGGCTTCGCCGAGTGCGATCAGCACCTCAGCGGTTGTCGAAGCTGGAGGCACAGCTCGTAGAACCTCGATAGCCTGAGTTTGCGCACCGGTTTGCAGCAGCACGTCCGCAAAAGCGACGCGGACTTCGGGTTGATTGGGCTCCAGCCCCAGGGACGTCTCAAACAGCGTTTTCGCTCGGTCGGTTTGCAGCAGCTCGGCGTAGGTCAGGGCGGCAATGTAGTGAGTCTGAGCGTCTTTCGGGTAACGTTCGACGGCTTGCTCCACGGCCAGCAGCAATGCGGGTTGCGCCTGTTCGACGCTCAGCGAGCCCGGCTGCGTGGGTAGGTTTATCTTGGGAAGTGCCTGCTGGACTTTGCCTGGTGGTTGCTCGCCGGTGGGGGGCGGCGGGGGCGAGGCTGCCTGGGTCTGCTGAGGGATTTCATCGCGTTCATCCACGACGCTTCCCGAATCGCTGCTGGGCAGATAGAGGGTGCTGGCAATAATTAAGGCCAGAGTGGAAAGGATGGCCGCAGACGCAATCCACCAATTCGAGCCGGATGAGGCTTGCGTTGCCTCGGCAGTCTGCGGTCGCTGTTTTTTATTCGCAAGGCGTCGACGATTCATGGATTTTCCGGCTGAAGGACAAACACTTGCATTACCAACCGCACGTCCAAAGGTTTAGAATAGGGGTATGTATTGACTCAATTTGGCGATGAACGGCGGGCTCTTACCTGCGGGCGATTTCCCACGGTGCATGTCTATACCGACGCAGCCAACCATGGGATCGGTTTTCTCGCAAAATTACTGGACGGCTTCCACTGCTGATGAGAACTGTGCTTATGAAAACGCTGCTGCTGAAGTCATTGCCCGTCAACAGGCGACCTGCTGCAACTCAGTATAGTGGGCTCGCTCCGTGAAGACAAAGCAGCTGTTGCTAGGCTTGATCGCCGTCAATCTACTAGGCGTCGGCATTCTCGTTATCAGTCGGTGGTGGTCGAAGCCGGTTACGGCGTTGGAGGAACCGCTGGTCAGCCAGATTGCGGGCAGTGCATCCGGACAGCCGCTAGCGGCTGCCGAGTTCCGCATTCCGCCACGGCCGGTTTTTGAAACTCCGGACGACGCAGCCGTCCGTCCGGAGATTGGCCAGCTGCGCGAGCTAGCCTTTGATATTGCCGAGCATACGGTGGAAAGCACTCGCCAGCATCCGGGGGCTCTGTGTTTGTTGGGCAAATTGCACCTCAGAAATAATGACTTGCAGGGAGCCCGAAACCTGTGGGAACAGGCTTTGGCAATCGACCCTGACTTTGCCGAGGCCTACGTCGACCTGGGGCACTTGGAGGAAAAACAGGGCAATTTAGAACGCTCTGCGGAATACTTTGCCAAGGCACTCGAAGTCTCACCGGAAATGCTGGATGCCTACGAACCGCTGGCCGAGGCGCTGATGCAACAAGGAAAGTTTGCGGAAGCCGAGCAGCAGCTCAAGCGGTTGTTGTTGCACAACCCCGCGTCCTTAGCGGCTTGGTGCAGCCTCGGGAAAGCCCAGCAGGATCTGGGTGAGCACCAGGCGGCAGTGGACAGTTTTGGCCAGGCGCTGGCATTAGATCAGAATTCCCAAGAGGCGGTGATGGGACAGATGAACGCCTACCGCAGCCTGGGAGACTCGGCCAGTGCTGCCGCCAGTGCCCAGTCGTTGGCAAAGATTGTGGCCGCCCAGCCCCGTGTGGCTGAGCAGAGGGATGTCGTGGCCAGAGATGTGGAGAAAATGCAATCGCTGTTGGTGTTTACCACCCAGACCGCCGCACAGCTGCTGTTTGAACTCGGTCAGGTGGAAGAGGCCGTGGCCCAGTTGCAAACAGGATTGGACAGCGTGCCCGAAGCTCGACAGCTGCGATCCCAATTAAGTGAACTCTACCTGTCGCAAGCTGACATCGACCGAGCCATTCAAGTTCTCCGAGTGGGCGCCGAAGCCAATCCAGACGATCCTAATGGCTGGATGGAACTTGGGCTGATGTGCATTCGCTGCCGAAGGCTGGATGCGGCTGAAGGCGCATTGCGGCAAGTTATCGAATTGGCCCCAACCAGCGACCGAGCCTATGCGTTACTGGCGCAAACCCAGATGCCCGCTGGCCGCGATCGTCAGGCCGCGATTGAAAATGCGCAGCTGCGCAGTGAGCCTGGCACCCTCGGCCGCCAATCACTACATATTGGCCACCGCATATTACAACGCCGGAGATATCGCCAACACCAAGTCAGAGTTGCAGATTGCCGTTTCCTTGGCCCCCGACGAAAGCGAGTACCGCGATGCTCTGAGGAGGATTGAGTAGATGCCTGCACAACAGCCTGTGCCCAACTGGCCAACATCCGCCACGCCGAGGCCGCAGCGATGTCCTGCAGGTCAACTGCAGCGCATCGTACTGCTGTGCTTGCTGTTGCTATCGGGCTGCGATCGATCGGATCCCGCTGTGCCAGCCCAGCCGCCAGGTCCGGTACCCCCAGTCGATTCGCTGAAGGAAAGTACTGCGGCAAGCGTTGACAGTGTCAGCAAGCTAGAAACGGAGATGTTGCATGACGAGCACCAGCATGCAGTCCAGTTGGTGGACATTAGCCCGCTGTCGAACATCGACTTTGTACATCATTACGATGGCAAGGGTGAAATGCTGATCGTTGAACCCGTTGCCTCCGGCCTGGCAACGCTCGACTTTGATGTCGATGGACGATTGGACGTCTATTTCTTGAATGGCAGCCCGGTTCCCGCAGACCTTGCTCAGACCAAGCCCAATGCCCTGTTTCGCAACCTGGGCGAGATGCGTTTTGCCAACGCCACAGCGCACAGTGCTACGGATGACACGGGTTACAGCCTGGGCGTGGCTGTGGCTGATTTCGACGGCGACGGTTTTTCTGACTTGTTCGTAAACAACTTTGGCCCCAACAAGCTGTATCGCAACAACGGCGACGGAACATTCACGGATGCAACCGAGATGGCTGGAGTGCAATGCGGCCCCGAACTGGGCGCGGGGGCATGCTTTCTGGACATCGATGCTGACGGCTTGCTCGACTTGTACGTAGGCAATTACGTCAAGAAGCCCGTGGAGGCCAATATCAAACGCACCACCGATGGCTTTGCCAGTTATCCTGGGCCACTCGATTTTGAGCCGGAGTTTGATTACCTGTTCCGCAATTTAGGCGACGGCACTTTTGCGGACCATAGCCAGGCCTCCGGCATTGCGCAAATCGCCACTACCAGCATGGGAACCATCGCCGGCGATTTTGACGAGGATGGGGACAGCGACATCATCGTCGTCAACGACGTCGAGCGAAATCTATTTTTCCAAAATGATGGAAGCGGAAAATTTGAGGAGATCGGCATTCTAGCGGGCATAGCCTTTTCACATGACGCGCAACGAAATGGCAATATGGGCATCGACAGCGCCGACTACGATCACGACGGTGCCTTCGACTTGTTCACGACGACATTCAGCAACGATCTGCCGGTCTTGTATCATAACGATGGAGTAGGCAATTTCCAGGATGTTACTCTGGCATCCGGCGCGGGTAAGGGCTTGCTGCCACATGCGAATTGGGGAACGGCTTTTATGGATGTCGACAACGATGGTGACAAGGATCTGTTGATCGCCAATGGGCATACCGATCCCAACGTCAACCAGTGGGCTTACACAACGGACTGGAAAGTTGCCAACACCTTGATGTTGAATACGGGAGATGGTCGCTTTGCCAATATCTCCACGACCTGTGGGACTGGACTAACGCCGGTCGAAAGCAGTCGAGGCGTGGTGGTTGACGACTTCGACAACGATGGCGATGTGGATGCCATCATTCTCAATGCGTTGGCTGCGCCACCATTATCCGCAATGACTCCGGCCGCTCGGCAACTGGTTGCAGCTTGATCTAATTGGACGGCAGGCCTGTCGGGACGCAGTTGGGGCCCGGGTTGCCTTTGAAATTGACGGCAAGAAGTTTGTCGACGAAGTCCGCAGTGGTCGCGGCTACCAAAGCAGCTATGGACAGAGGCTGTACTTCGGCCTCGCGAGTGCAACGACCGTCCCCGAATTGACCATCCGTTGGCCTGACGGGATGCAACAGGTCCTGCGCGAGGTGCCTGCCAACCAGTTGCTCAGGGTGAACCAAGCAGATCCGCAATGAACTAGAATAGTTTTTGGCTATCGATGGAGAGCCTGTATTATCGATGACCCCACTCCCAAGCCCACCCTGTGAGTTTCCGGTGTTCAGAAGCATGTTTTTATTGTTGTTCGTGAATCTGCTGTTTGGCGCAGAGACGCTTGGTGACGTCCGGGCGGCGGATATCGATTTCAATCGTCAGATTCGACCGATCTTGTCGGAAAACTGCTTTTACTGCCACGGTCAGGATGCCAACAAGCGGCAGGCAGACCTACGGCTGGACGTGCGGGATGCCGCGATCGAGATGGGGGCCATAGAACCTGGAGATGTGCAAGCCAGTTCATTGTTGGAGCGGATCATGTCCGATCAAGCCGACATGCAAATGCCGCCACCAGATTCCAATCGCCATTTGACCGAAGAGCAAAAAGAGCTTTTGAAACAGTGGGTGGCTGGCGGGGCCCAATACCAGCAGCATTGGGCCTTTGTCGCGCCCGAGCGTCCAGACGAACCAGTGGTGGTGGATGCAAGTTGGCCGCGTGGAGCCATCGATCGATTCGTATTGGCCAAGCTGGAGTCTCTTGGATTGAAGCCCTCAGCGGAGGCAGAACGCACGACGTTGATCAAGCGGCTGTATGCGGATCTGATCGGTTTGCCGCCAACTCCGGACGAGATTCAGGACTTTGTAGACGATCTCGATCCGCAGGCCTATGAAAAACTGGTCGACCGCCTGCTGAATGACGAGCACTACGGGGAACGCATGGCGCTGAGCTGGCTGGATGCGGCTCGCTACGCAGACAGCAATGGCTTTCAACAGGATGGGGATACATGGCAATGGATCTGGCGCGATTGGGTAGTCAAGGCTCTCAATGCGGATATGCCTTTTGACCAGTTCAGCATTTGGCAGTTGGCGGGCGATTTGCTGCCCAATGCAACTCATGAACAAAAAATTGCCAGTGCTTTCAATCGCAATCATCTGCTCAACGGCGAGGGAGTGCGATCGCCGAAGAACAGCGTTTTAATAATCTTTTCGATCGCTTGGATACCACCGCTACAACCTGGCTGGGACTAACGATGGCCTGCGCCCAGTGCCATGATCACAAGTACGATCCGATAACGCAACGCGACTATTACCAATTGCTGGATGCATTCAATCAGGTGCCCGAGAGTGGCCGACCAGATCGATTCTCAGCCCGCATACGTGTCGCCCCGCCGCTTTTGGAATTGCCTACCGAAGAGAATCAGGCCGAGATCGCCAGCTTTCAGGCGCAAATCGAGGCGGCCGATGCGGAAGCCAAACCAGCCCTGGATCTAGCCTACACGGCCTGGCGGCAAGGCGTGGAGGCCGATGGCAACCCGGCCGATGCGAGCGGATTGCCGGATTCAGTACGCGAAAAAATGAAAGCTCCTGCCGCCGAGCGCACGCCCGAATTTCAAGCCGCGTTGGACGCGGAATGGCGAAAGGTTTTTGATCAACAGGTGCGCGGCGGCTTGGCTGCCCAAATTCCGGCTGTGGCCCGCGGTGATGATC
>CAVPPY010000081.1:0-34132 GCA_963707245.1 Pirellulaceae bacterium | reverse complement strand
CATTCTCCGAGACAGGGCTACATTCCCCGAGACAGGGCTACATTCCCCGAGACAGGGCTACATCGAAGCCTCGAAAAAACGCTGAGCCTTTTGCTTTACTTTCCGTAAGATTATTCGATAGCCCTCAACAATCAACTAGCAACCAATCCGGCTGAAACCGAAAACCTCGATTACGGCAATCCAAACCAAAACCCAAAAGAGCCGTCTATCTGTTCCCCCGCATGCACACATGGGGTCCGGAAATGCCTTAGATTCCAGCCTTTTCAAGGGATCTTTCCCCTCACCCCCATTCCCATCCCCCCGAGAAAAAAGCAAAGAGGAGCCATGTTCCTAAGGCTTGACTCTTGAAATGGGGTGCCCCCATCAAGGGGAGAAACTCTTCCCTGCTTGCCTGTGTCCCCAGCGTTCTCCAGGCCAAAGCGGGCTCCCGTCGGACTTCGAAACGGGTCGAAAAAAATGATTTCGCCGCAAGTCGTGTATCTCAAAGTACCTAGGGCGATGGGACCGCATACAGGCTGGAAACAGTGTTGACTTGCGCCGATGTGTGGGTATCTTTGGGGCTCAGTGGGGATGAATGGTGGAAATTGGATTCCGAGAGACGCCCTTTGAAGTTTGCCTAGATTGCGGGTTGCGAATCCATGTTGCTGACAGGAAGCTATCGCAGGAGCTTGGACGACAAGCTGCGATTGGCGATTCCTAAGCAAATGCGTGATGCGTTGGGGATACCTGCGGTCACCAGCCTGTTTATTGCCCCAGGAACGGACAAGGCCCTGGTCATTTATACGGCCGAGGTTTTGGAACAATTGGGTAGTGCGCTCAGCAAATTGAGCCCGGCTGCCAAGGAAACGAGAGCCTTTAGTCGACTGTTTTATTCTCAGGCTCAGCCTGCGGAGGTAGATCGCCAAGGACGATTGAGGATTCCGCCTGAATTAGCCCAATTCGGTGGCTTGCTTGGAGAGGCGAGTTCGCAGGCGGGTGCGGCTACGGGGAGTGAAGTGGTTGTGCTGGGTGTTCGGGATCGGATTGAGATTTGGGAGGCGACGCGGTGGGATCGCTTCCTGCGGGAGACACAGCCAAGCTACGACCAGTTGGCGGAAACCGTATTTGGCGAAGCCCAGCAGGACGGCCAACCGCCAGCTTAACGGGGCAGCCGGGTAATGGCGAACTGGGGCCAACGCGGGGACACAGCACTGCGGCGGGGACACAGCCTTCGGAAACGGGACGAATCAACACTGCGAAGTAAAGGATTTAGAGTTAGAATTCACGACAGGTGATCCCCTATTTCAGCTTGCGGCCACTAGCTGAATAGCCACAAACGGAAATCGTGCTGGTTTCGGCACGGTTTCCGTTGGGGATCACTTTTCTTTCCGCACGGATCGCGCGAAGGAAGTGAGGTGTCGAACGTGTCTACCAGACGTTTGACACACCGAACGGCCTCAAGTGGAAACATGGATGTTTCCCAGGCCCGCTTCGGTGGGTTCGCGTTGAACCCAAATCACCATGGATTGCCATGAACTCTGCCACCGTCCACATTCCGGTCCTGCTTGCCGAGATCCTCGAATTGGGGCAGCCGGCCGCTGGGCAAACTTGGGTCGATGGCACCGCAGGCGGCGGGGGACACACGCTGGCGATTGCCCAACGCGTTCAACCAGCTGGCAGAGTACTGGCAATTGACCGCGATCCTCGGGTTGCAGCCCGCCTGAATCAACTGGTCGATAGCTGTGTGGTCGTCCGCCAAGGCTCGTACGATACCGCCCCGAGCTTGCTAGCCAGCCTGGCATGGCCTAAGGCCGACGGCATCTTACTGGACTTGGGGCTCAGCTCGGATCAATTGGCCGACCGCGAACGTGGCTTCAGTTTTCAGGGTGACGGCGAGCTGGATATGCGATTTGATCCGACCTCGGGAGAGCCTGCCTGGGAGTGGCTCGGCCGCGTCGATGAAAAAACCTTGGCAGATACCATTTACCGCTATGGGGAAGAGCGTTTCAGTCGTCGAATCGCCAAGAACATCGTCGAGTCTCGCAAGGCTCATCCATTGCGAACCGTGGACGCCCTCCGCGAACTGATTTACCGCAGTGTGCCAGCCGGGCGGCCCAGCCGGCATGGGCGCAAGCACGGTCGTGTGGACCCCGCCACCCGCACTTTTCAAGCGCTGCGCATTGCAGTCAACGATGAGCTGGCCATCCTCGAACGCGCCTTGGCTGTTCTGCCGGAGATTCTGGTCGATGGAGGCCGGCTGATGGTCATTAGCTTCCACTCCCTCGAAGACCGCATCGTCAAATACGCCTTTCGTGGTGACCAGCGGCTGTCGATCGTGACGCGGCGTCCGGTACAAGCCAGTGAGCAGGAAGTCGCCAGCAATCCGCGTTCACGCAGTGCAAAACTGCGGGTGGCAACCCGCATTCCCCACGAAATGGGCTCCTAGATGCTTTGCCAGCATTAGAACTCAGGGTAATTGAGTAGCCGTAGTCGCGAGACTTCGAAGAATCAGGGAAATAACCGAATTCTGGCGAATCCGGCTACCCTAATATCTCATCTCATCTCATCTAATCCCATCTCATCTCATCTCATCTCATCTAGACAGAGTACTCGCCCCACAGCAGGGGCGGACTCTAGGTGGCCACCGCGGGCAAGTTGTATTTGAAAAAACCGTGGCTAACGCCAAAACGGCTGATGTTTCCAACCCTAATTCCTCAGCTGTGACATTGCACTATGTGCAAGTTTGCTGATTGCGCAAAGTTTACTGATTCGGCGGGCTGCTATTTTTCGATAAGGGCTACTGGTTATTTCAGATTCGTTGAAGTTATCGAGCTGGCGTGCCAGCAGGACGCATCATGCAAAGAAATCTTGTGGCTGTTGTCTTTCTTGGGCTGTGCCTGCTGCCAAGCGTGGTTTGGGGCCAGTCGAGTACTCAGCAGCAAATCGATGCATTGCAACGGCAACTCGACCAATTGCGCGCCGCAACCCAAGTGTCTCCGAGCGACAAGGCGGGGTCTGTCTCCACAATGCCTGTCCCCACGGTGCCGAGCGAGGGGGTGGGGTCTGTCCCCACAGCGATCTCCGCCGAGTTTGCCCCTGGCGAATATGTTCTCATGCCTGCAGCTCAGGCAGCCCCTGCCCCACAGGGACTGCTGGCGCCAATTGCCAGCATTGCCCCTCCCGCTGCCAAGGAAAAGACTTTTCCCGATTTCAAACTCACCGGATTCTTTCAACTCGATAGCGCCTACTTTGGGCAGTCGGTTGGCAATCGTAACGCACTGGGCGATATCCAAGATGGTGTCGGCTTTCGGCGGGCTCGGCTGGCTGCCACAGGCAACATTACCGAGAACGGCAGTTATTTGATGGAGTATGACATGGCCCAGGGCCAAGCTCGCTTCGTCGATGTATGGGGCCAGGTCAAGGACACCCCACTGGGAACAATGCGAATCGGCCGCTACCGACAGCCCTATGGCATGACCGAATTAACTGGCATTCGCGAAATACCGTTTCTTGAACGCCCCACACCCTTTGCTCTGTCCCCCTTTCGCCAGACCGGAATCATGTTTTCGGACACGGCCTTTGAAGAGTCATTGACCTGGGCAGTCTCTGGCTTTCGAACCTTCAGCGACAACTTTGGCAATGTATATGGAGACAACGGTGGCTATGGCTTGGCCGAGCGGGTAACCTTCTTGGCTATGGATCAGGGCGACACGGGCCTGCTGCATTTTGGGCTGGACTACAGTTATCTCGATCCAGGCCGCGATGAAATCGGCTACGCCAGCCAAGACGAAATTTCACTTACCCAGCAGCCCGTTCTGGGACCAGGCGGATTAAGTGTTTTGCCAATTGTGTTTGTGCCACCCTTTGTCAACACAGGCGTATTCAATGTGAACCACGTGAACATGTTTAATGTCGAAGCGGCCGCTTCCTTGGGTAGGGCACTTGTGCAGTCGGAATACCGTTGGAACCGTGTCAGTCTACCCACGGGCGAGGATGCCACTGTTCATGCGGGCTATATCACTGCTCGCTATATGCTGACCGGAGAGACGATTCCTTATAACCGTACATCCGGGCTCTTCGGACGCGTGAAGCCCGATTGTCCGGTTGATATTGCCAAGGGTCAGTGGGGGGCCTGGGAAATTGCAGCCCGGCTGAGCACGATCAATTTAAACCCCTTGTTCGGACTGGTTCCCGGGCCTACGCGGCGGCTGACATCCTTTGACTTGGGGCTGAATTGGTATCTTTGGAATCAAGCCAAAGCTCAGTTGAATTGGGTCAATGGCAGCCTCAACGACCCGCTGGCCGGCAATAGTGTCAACAACACCGCAGCCGCCCGGGTTCAATTTGACTTTTAGATGGCCGTCAATTCTCCTGCTAAACACTCTCATCGAAAGGGTTATCCGCGGACGTCGACGAATGATGGAAGAACCGAATTCTGGCGAATCCGGCTACTGAAAGAAAACCGAATTCTGGCGAATCGGGCTACTGAAAGAAAACCGAATTCTGGCGAAACCCGGCTACTGCGGGAAAGAACCGAATTCTGGCGAATCCGGCTACTCTAGAATCGAATCTGCATAGAACAACAGGCACATGGAGCTTGTCGCTGAGCCCCATTTCTTCTACAAGTGCCTCATCTGAACTACGCACTGACTCACGGAGTGAAAGGTTTTCGTGCATAGCTTGCGTCCATTGTGTCTGATTTTGCTTGGCTGGCTGATGCCCGTCGCCAATGCCCAAGACTGGCTGACGGCGCCCTCCATGCAGCCCACGGAGCAGCTACCCCTGCCAACGCTGCCTGCGGAGGGTTTATTCGAGCCGCCGCCGCCCTTGGAGCCCCTACCGCCGTCGGTGTTTGATGATCCCCTGGATTCGCAAGTCGAGCCAAGCGGTTCTGCGTGGCTTTATCCTTGGCGGTGGATTCCCTTGGATGGCTGGCAGAACAGCGCCGAGCTGGGTTTGAATGGTTCAGCAGGCAATACGGAGTCGACAAGTTTTCAGACTGGTTCCCGGCTAAAGCGCAAGACGGAATGGACACTCCTCGACCTAAGGCTGACTTACAATCGGACGCATGCCAATGGAATCGAAACCCAGAACAATGCGCTGTTGTACACCGACTTCGAGAGGTTCTTCGGAGATTCGCCGTGGACCTATTTCATCAAGAATGGCTTGGAGTACGACGAGTTCCGCATGTTTGACTTGCGTTACAACATCAATACTGGTTTTGGATATCGAATCTTCCGTAGCGATGACCTGACACTCACTGGGCGTTTTGGTGCAGGTGCGTCGCGGGAATTTGGTGGTCCGGATGATAATTGGAAGCCGGAAGCGCTGTTCGGAATTGACTACGAGCACCAAGTCAATGAGCGCAATAAATTGATTGCCAGGATTGACTATTTTCCTGAGTGGTCCAACTTTGCGAATTTTCGTATGGTGTCAGACTTCGCTTGGGAGTATCTGCTTGATCCAGAGGGCAATTTATCGTTTAAGTTGGGAGCTACCGATCGCTACGATAGCACGCCCTTCGGCGCCAAACCGAATGACATAAATTACTCTGCGCTGGTCCTCTACAAGTTCTAATGGTGAGGCCGGAGATCAAGAAAAATGACAAGATGGCCCGGTATCTCTCAGTTTCAACTCACCGACAACGTTGCCATCGTTACCGGTGGCTCGAAAGGCCTTGGCGAGGCGATGGCCGCAGGCTTGGCTTCCGCAGGTGCGAATTTGCTCCTGGTTAGCCGGAATGAGGACGAGGCAAAATCGGCAGCCGCCCAAATTGCCAAAGAATACCCGATTCAAGCCATCGGCATGGCCACGGACGTATCCAGCGAAGAGCAAGTCACTGCCATGGTCGCTCGTTGTATGCAAGCGTTTGGCCGAATTGACATTCTCATCAACAACGCGGGCATCAACATTCGCGGCCCGATCGAAGAACTTTCGTACGATGACTTTCGCAAGGTCCAAAGTATCAACGTGGACGCGATGTGGCTGTGTTGCAAGCACGTCGCTGCTAAAATGAAAGAGCGTCGCTACGGTCGAATCATCAACATGGCCAGCACGTTGGGATTGGTCGGTCTGGCAAACCGAACGCCGTATGCCACCAGCAAGGGTGCTGTGGTGCAGATGACGCGTGCGTTGGGCTTGGAATTCGCGCTCGACCAGATCACGGTCAATGCAATCTGTCCTGGTCCCTTTCTGACTCCGATGAATGTGCCGATCGCAGAAACCGAGGAGGCGAAGAAGTTCATCGTCGGTGCGACGGCGGTTGAGCGTTGGGGAGAATTGAAAGAGATTCAGGGAGCCGCATTGTTCTTGGCCAGCCCTGCCTCCAGCTTCATGACCGGAAGCATGCTGGTTGTCGATGGAGGCTGGACGGCACGATAGGTTCGGAGCCGGCCGTGGATCACCCGCAACTTACTTCTTATTACTGGTAAGGATGCCGCTGATAGGAGAGAGATCGACTTATGAACAGAATGCATCGACGGCAAGCCGTCAAGCAACTTTCGGTACTAGCTGCCGGCCTGTCGATTGTTGGTGAAGCGAGTTCAGCGGCCACGACAAACGCAAGAACGGGACTTGGCATCGTCATGTACGACTGCCAGTTTCGGCGAACGCTCTTGAAGAAGCAGGATGATTCGGTCGATCTTTTTGAACCATTTCGGTTCCTTCGCCATGTTCACTCATTAGGCGCAGGCGGGGTACACCTTGGCTTGGGAGCCATGACCTCCCGAGAAGCGGGCGAGTTTCGTGATGAAGCGGAACGATACAGCATGTTCGTCGACGCGATTGTCAGTCCTCCGCAGGACGCCAGCGATCTGTCGCGATTTGAAGCCGAAATCAAGGTGGCCAGTGAGGTAGGCGTTCAGTCTGCGCGGACAGTGATCATTCCCGGTCGACGTTACGAGCGGTTCAGTTCCTTTGAGGACTTTCAAGATTTCGAAAGGCGTGGTCGACAGCTGGTGGAGCTTGCCACGCCCATCGTCGAAAAGTACCAAGTGCCTCTGGCGATCGAAAATCACAAGGATCAGCGAATTGAAGATCGAGTTAGGCTGTACGAGCACATCGACAGCGAATATGTCGGAGCGTGCGTCGATACGGGCAACAGTTTTGCGTTGCTGGATGATGTCTACGGCAGCATCGAAGCACTGGCAGCCCTATGCGTTCTCCGTTCACTTTAAGGATCAGGCGCTGGCGGAGTACGCGGACGGATTCCTCCTGGGCGACATCCCGCTTGGTCAAGGCAGCTTTGATCTGACAAGAATGATGGGGATTCTGCTTGCCAAGAAACCGGAATTGAAATTCTCGCTGGAGGTCATTACCCGCGATGCTTTAAAAGTGCCTTGCCTGACGGACGACTACTGGAAATCTGTGGCTGACGCCAGTGGCAGCGACTTGCGCGATCATTGCGATTCGTGCGGAACCATCAAGCACAGGGGCAGACGATCAGCTCGCTGCCGCTCGAACAGCAAGTCGAAATCGAAGACGAAAACATCGCCGCGAGTTTGAAGTACGCACGAGAAGTGTTGAGTTTGTAGTCCCTTAATTTAACGCAGTGGATCTTGCTGTAGGTTCCAGCGGCGCAAGAGGGGCTTGAACAAGCTGTACGACCGGAGAATCAGAATGCCAGGCGGCAAAAGAGTATCGCGTAGGAATCTGCTGATTGGCGGCAGTGTAGCCGGAGCTAGCCTGACCGCTCGCAGCTGGAGGTCGCTCGCACGCGGCGATGTTCCATCGAATCGTATCCGCGTGGCCGTCATTGGGACCGGTGTTCGCGGGAAATCTCTAATTGGCGACTTGCCGGCGTCGGCTCGCGTGGAAGCGATTTGCGACAACTTAGTCGCAAGTGGCTGGTTCTTTCTCAAAGTTTCATTTGGGGACGGAAGGAAAAAGGGGGCAGACACCAATAGCCGGAACGGCCCTTGGCGTGCTTCGCACTTTTGGCGTCTGATGCGTGTCTGACCCCTTTTCCCGAACGCATATCTAACCCAATTTTTATTCCTGACAAAACACTAGACAGATGCTGCAGTGAATTCGAAGGTCAGCTTGCCGTCGATACAATCGATGGTCACGGTGCCTCCATCTTCGATATTGCCTTTGAGCAGTTCGGTGGCCAGCGGGTTTTGGATCTCGCGTTGAATGACGCGCTTGAGTGGTCGTGCGCCAAAGGCGGGATCGTAGCCGACTTCGGCCATGTGATTCACGGCGGCTGGCGTGACTTCCAGTTCGATCTGACGCTCGGCCAATTGCTTGCTTCAGGTGCTCCAGCTGTAGTCGCACGATGCTGTGGATTTGCTCGCGTTCCAGCGGCTGGAAGATGATCGTATCGTCGATGCGATTCAGGAATTCGGGCAAGAATCGGGCTTGCAGCGATTCCTTCATGGCGGCTTGCAGTTCTTCCTCGCTGGCCCCCTCTTCGGTCAGTTTCTGAATGATCTGACCGCCGACATTGCTGGTCATGACGATCACGGTATTGGTAAAGTCCACGGTGCGGCCGTGTCCGTCGGTCAGTCGACCATCGTCGAGGACTTGCAGCAGGACGTTGAACACATCCGGGTGGGCCTTCTCCATTTCATCCAGCAGGATCACGCAGTAGGGTCGACGCCGCACGGCTTCGGTCAGTTTGCCACCTTCTTCGTAGCCAACGTATCCGGGAGGGGCACCGATCAAGCGGCTGACCGAATGCCGTTCGAGGAACTCGCTCATGTCGATGCGCACCATGGCTTGTTCGTCGTCGAACATGATTTGCTGCCAGGGCTTTGCACAGCTCCGTCTTTCCCACTCCAGTGGGACCGAGGAACAGGAACGAGCCGATGGGGCGATTGGGATCTTGCAAGCCGCTACGGCTGCGGCGCACGGCATTGGACACGGCGGCGATCGCATCATCCTGTCCGATAACTCGCGTGTGCAGCCGCTCTTCCATGACCAACAATTTGGCTTTTTCAGTTTCCATCATGCGTGAGACGGGAACGCCGGTCCATATGCTGACCACATTGGCAATTTCGTCGGCGGTAACTTCGGTGCGCAGCAGACGCGGCTTGTCGAGGTGTGCATCCTGGCCAGCCTTGCCGGCGGATGAACGCTCCTCCTCTTCTTGCTCCAATTGGCGATGCTAGTGCCTGGCGTTGTTTATCGAGTTCGAAGAGGCGTTGATAGTCGCTTTCCGGGACCGTCGTTCCACCGCGTTGCTTTTCTTGGATGGAGGTATCCAGTTGCTTGAATTCGAGTTCGATTTGGTCCAATTGCGTGCGGACCGACTGCACGTCGCTCATCCCCAATTTTTCCGCTTCCCATTGCTCGCGCAGACTGGCCAATTCCTTTTGCAAGGTTTCGATTTCGGCTTCGATGGGCACCAGTTGCTCGCGCATGGACTCATCTTCTTCCTCGGTCAACTGCCGTTGGGCCAATTCGAGTTGTCGCAGGCGTCGCTGGACGACGTCGATTTCGGCGGGAACGCTTTCGCGTTCCATGGCCAAGCGACTGGCAGCTTCGTCGACCAGGTCGATCGCCTTGTCCGGCAGGAAGCGATCGGCGATATAGCGATTGGACAGATTGGCAGCGGCCACCAGTGCCGAGTCACGGATCTTGATGCCATGGTGGGATTCGTAGCGCGACTTCAGTCCGCGCAGAATGGAAATGGTGCTTTCGACGGTTGGTTCGCCCACGTAGACCGGCTGAAATCGCCGTTCGAGAGCCGCGTCTTTCTCGATGTACTTGCGGTATTCATCCAGCGTGGTTGCACCGATACACCGCAGACTGCCGCGGGCCAATTCAGGCTTCAGCAGATTGGCCGCGTCGCTACCGCCTTCGGCGGCTCCGGCGCCGACCACCGTATGCAATTCATCGATGAACAGAATGACCTCTCCATCGGCATCCTTGATCTCGCGCAAGACTGCCTTGAGTCGCTCTTCGAACTCGCCGCGAAACTTGGTGCCTGCCACCAGGGCACCCAGGTCGAGCGCGATCACGCGTCGGTTCTTCAGACTCTGCGGCACATCGCCCTGCACGATCCGCAGGGCCAGGCCTTCGACGATAGCCGTCTTGCCGACGCCCGGCTCGCCGATCAGCACCGGATTATTCTTGGTCCGCCGCGAGAGCACTTGAATAACTCGACGAATCTCTTCGTCACGACCGATAACCGGATCGATCTTGTTGTGATTGGCTTGCGCGATCAAATCGATGCCATACTTTTCAAGAGCGTTGAACTTGCCTTCAGGATTTTGATCGGTAACCCGCGCGCTACCGCGAAGCGTCTGCAGTGCCTTGAGCACATCGGCTTCGGAAATGCCATTGAGCTTCATGAGCTTGTTTGGCATTGCCTTCTGAGCGGAGCAATCCCAGAAACAGATGCTCGGTGCTAACATACTCGTCCTTCATGGCTTCGGCGGCTTTGGCGGCGGCCTCGAGCGCGTTGCGCAACTGCGGCCCGACCTGCGGCTCGCGCCCGCCACTCACTTTTGGCAGCCGCTCTAATTCGGATTCGAATCATCGACTGCAGCTTTGTCGTTCGCCACGCCCAGTTTTTTGAGCAGGGGAACGACGATGCCTTCTTGATCCGCCAGCAATGCCGACAGGACGTGCAGGGTATCTATCTCTACGTTTCCCAGTTCAGCAGCGCGAGCTCTGTGCAGCGGCGATCGCCTCTTGTGCCTTTACTGTCAACTTGTCGAATCGAAATGCCATAATTGCCTCTCCTTATCCAATGCTGCTGCCAAACTGGCTATGACTCCGAACCGGATTTATACTTAAAGAAAATGGGGTGCCAAGACGGCACCCCATTGCTGGGTTTTTGACTATTTTCTACCTCTACCGTTTGGCTGGCGATTGAACCTGATGCCCGCGTGCCAGACGGTTGAGCAGCAAAACTCGAAGGCTAGTCTTTGACTTCGAACTCGGCGTCAATCGCATCGTCATCGGGGCTGGTCGCTGCGCTGCCCGGGGCAGCCGATGTGCTGCCGCCTGAGCCGGCTCCTGCCTTTTCGTACAGTACCTTGCTGAAGGCCTGGGCAGCCTGTTCCAACTCGCTGGTGGCCGACTTGATCGCCTCAGTGTCGGAACCGTCGGTTGCCTTCTTCAGCTTTTCGATGGCCGCATGCAAGGGCGCCTTGTCGCTCGTCGCTCAGTTTGTCATCGTTCTCGGTCATTTGCTTTTCGAGTTGATAGATCAGGTGATGCGCCTTGTTGCGGGCTTCCGCCAGTTCGAACAGACGACGATCCTCTTCGGCATGTTCCTCAGCATCCTTCTGCATGCGATCGATCTCGTCCTTGGACAAGTCCGGAAGACTGTTCGATCCGCACGTTGGCCTCCTTGCCGGAACCCAGTTCGCGAGCGCCGACGTTCAGGATACCGTTCTGATCGATATCGAATTTGACTTCGATTTGCGGCACGCCGCGTGGGGAGGGTGGAATACCCTCCAGGTTGAATTCGCCCAGCAATCGGTTTTGGGTGGCCATCTTCCGCTCGCCTTGAAAGACGCGGACGGTAACCGCCGTTTGATTGTCAGCGGCTGTCGAGAACGTGTTCTTGCGTTCGGCGGGGATGGTCGTGTTGCGTTCGATCAAGCGCAGTCATGACACCGCCTTCGGTTTCGATACCGAGCGTCAGCGGCGTTACGTCCAAGCAGCAGCACGTCCTTGCGATCACCGGCCAGCACGCTGCCTTGGATGGCTGCTCCGACGGCCACGACTTCGTCCGGATTCACTCCTTGGTGCGGCTCCTTGCCGAAAATCTCCTTGACGATCTGCCGCACCTTGGGCACGCGCGTCGAACCACCAACCAAGACGACTTCGTCGATGTCGCTCGGCTTGAGTTTGGCATCTTCCAAGGCTTGCAGCACGGGCTTCTTGCAGCGCTCGATCAGTTTGTCGACCAAGCGTCTCGAATTCGGAACGCGAGATCTTCATCTGCAAGTGCTTGGGACCGCTGGCATCGGCCGTGATAAAGGGCAGATTCAAATCGGTCTCGGGAACACTGCTGAGTTCCTTCTTGGCCTTTTCGCAGGCTTCCTGCAGCCGCTGCAAGCGACATGGGATCGTTCCGCAGGTCGATGCCGTGATCCTTCTTGAATTGGTCGGCAACATGGTTGACCAGCGCATCGTCAAAGTCGTCGCCACCCAAGTGCGTATCACCACTGGTCGAGATCACTTCGAATACCTTGCTCTGGTTGTCGCCATCGCCGGTCGAGGCAACTTCCATAACCGAGACGTCGAACGTACCACCGCCCAAGTCAAACACGACGATCTTGTGATCGCGCTCTTTGTCCAGACCGTAAGCCAATGCGGCGGCGGTCGGCTCGTTGATGATGCGGGCCACCTCCAGGCCGGCAATCTGACCGGCATCCTTGGTCGCCTGACGCTGGGCGTCGTTGAAGTAGGCAGGAACCGTGATCACCGCCTTGCTGACGCGATGCCCGAGGTAGGACTCGGCAGCTTCCTTCAGCTTGCGAAGCACCTTGGCAGAAATTTCTTGCGGTGTGTACTGCGTGTCGCCAACTTGGATTTTGACGTACTCGTCGGCACCACCCACGACGGTGTAGGGAACGATCTTCTCTTCCGACTGCACTTCCGCATGCCGACGTCCCATGAAACGCTTGGCGGAGTAGATCGTGCGTCGTGGATTGGTGACCGCCTGCCGTCGCGCCGGTTCGCCCACAATCACTTCACCCTTGTCCGTAAAGGCCACCACGCTAGGAGTCAGCCGATTGCCTTCCGCATTGGGAATCACTTTGACCTCGGAGCCCTCCATGATGGCGACCACAGAGTTCGTCGTTCCGAAGTCAATTCCAATAATCTTTTCGCCTTGTGCCACAGAATTCTCCTTCGCGTATGGAATTTTACAGTCGGTTGCTGTCTACCTAACTGCCGCCCGCCAGCAGCAGGGTTAGTTGAGTTTGAAAAGCTAAAGTGCTACGATTGGCCCACTCAAGCAAGCGGTGTGCCAATCATGAGTTTTTGGCAGATGTGTGCACCGGAGAGCCGGACTTTCAACGAGAAACTCGAGCATCTTGCACGGAGCTTGAGAAAGTTTCTCATCAGGCTTGCAATTTGGCAGCCATGGCCGAGCCAGGGTTTGCCAATATGACAGAGTGCAACTGCACCCCAGGCGCATGGAAAGCATGACAAAACCAGCACAAGAAAAAACCGGGACCGAGACGGATCCCGCACCCCAATTGGCCGAAATCGACCGCAGGCTGCTTGCTCTGCTGGACGAAAGACTGCAGCTGCAACGTGCTTCGGCCAAGTTTCCACAGATCTGGGATCAGGCATTGGAATCCCAGCTTGGCTATCTGCCAGAGGGTATTCCCGCCGCAGAGGGCCTGGCTTGGATGATGCACACTGCCAGCCTGTGTGCTCGGCATTCCGTTACCCGCGAGCCGGTTGCATTCTTGGGCCCCATCTACAGCTACAGCTACCTGGCGGCAGTCAAGCATTTTGGCTTGGGAGCCGACTTTGTCCCGGTCACCAGTATCGCTGCGGCCTTTGACGAGATCGCCCGCGGTCAGGCTAGTTTTGCAGTGGTGCCAATCGAAAACAGCACCGATGGACGCGTGGTCGATACGCTGGGTCGATTCGCGCGGTCGCCAGCTCAAATATGTGGAGAGGTCCTGCTGCCCATCCATCACTGCCTGCTGGGGCGCTGTTCGCGTGCCGAGGTCCAAGAGGTACATAGCAAGCCCCAGGCGTTGTCCCAGTGCCGCCACTGGCTGGCTCAACACCTGCCCGAGGTCAAGCTGGTCGAGGTAGCCAGCACGGCCATGGCAGCTGCCTCCGCTGCGGAAACACCCGGCGTGGCGGCGATTGCCAGTCGCGAAGCCGGCGTGCATCATGCTTGCCAGGTGATCGATGAAAACATCGAGGATAACCAACAAAACATCACTCGCTTTGCCATTATCGGTAGCCGCAGTTGCCCGCCAACCGACGCGGATAAAACCTCGCTGATGTTTCAGCTCAAGCACGAGCCCGGCGCACTGGCCACTGCCATGCTGGCCTTCAAGGAGTCCCAGGTCAACCTGACCTGGATCGAGTCCTTTCCGTTGCCGGAGCGGCCCAGCGAATATCTATTTTTCGTCGAGATGGAGGGGCATCAGGCCTTGCCGCTGGTCGCCGCCGCGATCGACAGCCTTCGCAGCCGGACCCAGCGTCTGGACGTGCTGGGCTCCTATCCCCGCGGCTAAGCGGCTTGAAAAACTCGCTGCGGCCCAATTCGCAGTCACCGCCTGCCAGGAATCCCCGCGTTGCCCATTCTGTCGCTACCCCCTCTTTGGTGTTCGATGCACGGCTAATGTGAGTTAGAAATTGCCGCTGGTCGCCAGAAAAGGGAACAAAACTCGGCTCAACTGGGTGAGCTGCCGGAATTTGGTCGTTTGTTGGGCAGCCCTGAAGGTTACAATGCGCATCCCACCATTTGTTGCGCAGTATTGACCGAGCGCAATCCTACCTTGCACTTCGATTTATTTCCCACCCGTGCGGCCTGTTGTTTTCGCCGCTTTTTTGCATGGCGATGCGGTAATCCCGAATCCTTCGCGGTGCATCAAGTCCCCGTTTCCATGGTATCCAACATGCAGAAACCATCCGTTGTGATCTTTAAACTGAGCCGCTGGTCGCTGAACTGTTTTTCGATGGCGACCGTTTTGGGTGTGGCCTCACTCCCGTTCGCGCCTGCATGCGGCCAGGAACCGGCCGCTCCAGCCACAGAGGTCAGCAGTCAGCCTGAAGACAGTGCGCCAGCAAGCAGTGCGGATCAAGGCGGCGCGGTGCCGGGGGCCACGCTGAACGCAGCGGTTTCAGTTAGTGGGCTTGAGGATGGACAACCGCTGTCTTTCTCATTCGAACGAGCGCCCTGGCGTGACGTCATCAAATGGTTAGCCGACGAATGTGGGTTAGCCCTGCAATATGAAGAGTTGCCCACCGGCAGCTTTTCCTACAGCGATGCGGGTGAGTTCTCGCGGCAGGCGGCGATCGACCGGGTCAATCTATTCCTCTTGCCCCAGGGCTACACGTTGGTTCAAAGCGGCAGACTGTTGTCAGTCATCAACCTCGGCGACCCGCGAAGCATGCAGCAGCTCGATGCACTGGCTTCTTTCACAACGGCCGAGCAACTGGCTGGGCTACCCAGGCACGAGGTGGTCAAGTGCATGTTTGCATTGGGTGAGTTAACGGCCCAGGATGCAGTCGAAGAACTCTCGGCCCTGCAGTTGATGACCACGCCCGCCGTGTTTAGCAAAACCAACCAACTGATGATTACGGATACGGTTGCCAAGCTGCAGAGCGTCAAAGCGATCCTGGATGCTTTTCAGCCGCAGGGCTTGGACAACGGCACCATGATGAAGAGCTTTGCTCTCAAGCACGCGGTGGCCGAGGATATCCTGTTGGTTGCTCGTCCGCACTTGGGACTGGCGACCGGCGAAATGATCGGCATCGATGTCAGTCTATCGACGGACTTGCAGGGCAAGAATATTTTTGTGACAGGTGTTGAAGACCGAGTCAAATTGGTTGAAAACCTGGTGCAAGCCCTCGACCAGCCGGCCGCGCGTGTCTCGGCCACGCAGGACGCGGCGGAGCTGCGATCTCACTTTGTCAAAGGTGGGAATACGCGAATGATTTACGATGTGCTGCAGACCTTGTTGGCTGGAGAATCCTTGCGGCTGTCCATTGATGACGCGGCCAGCAGTATCGTGGCATTGGCGCCACCGGCGATTCAAAACGAAATTGCCCAGACCGTATCGCAGATGCAAGCTGGCGATGCCGATTTCGAAGTCATTCCTCTCAAGTCGATCGACCCCTACTTCGCGATCAGCTTGTTGGAAGAGATGTTGGATTTGCCCAGCAGCTATGACGATCCGGATGACGTACCGGCCGATGCGCCCAAGGTCGATGCCGATCCTGGCAACATGCGGCTGTTTGTCCGCGCCAAGCCTTATCAGATCGAGCAAATCAAAAAGATTATCGCGGGTCTTGATAGTGCAGGCAGCACCCAGGCCGAGCATATCCGTGTTCTGCCGCTGACCGGCAGCGGCGCCGAGGATTCGCTCAAGGCGGCGGCTAAGTTTTGGAGACGCGAGAACCCGATCGTGCTGTTTCCGTCGGACGAGTGCGGGCAGCCGCGAGCGGCCGCCGAACGTGTCGTTGGCCAACTGGCCGGACGCGCCCAGGCCGATGTGCCGCTAACAGCCCGGTTGGTTTCCGTACCAACAGAAAGGGAGTCGAAAAGCGCTCGCTTTCTGACTGATAATATTCGCAGTCAGGCGCCACTGATTCGCTGCCAGATTACCGATCGGGGCGTGATCCTGCAGTCTGAGGATGCACAGGCCTTGGAAGAGTTTGAGCGGCATCTCAAGGCTATCACCGGTCCGGTGCTGACCCTGCCGGCTCCACCCACGGTTTTCTATTTGCAGTACACCAAACCGGAAGACGCCCTGCGCCTGCTGGCCGAGCTGCTCGACGGAGGCGAATCAGCCATGGAAGCCCAGACGGATACCTTAGTCAACGGTTATGTCAGCTCGCGTTCGGGTTCATTTCTTGGCAGCCTGGTTACCTCTCGAGATGGGACGATCACCATGATGTCCGATTCCATCACGGTTGTCGCCGAACCACGCTTGAACCGATTGATAGCCCAGGGAACGACGCAGGACATCCAGCTGATCGAAGACTATCTGACGATCATCGACAAGGACAGCAGCATTGCCGAAAATCGAACCTACGGCACATCGCATGTCATTGAACTGCAGCATACCAACGCAACCGAAATCGCGGCGGCAATTCGCGAGGCCTACGCGGGCCGAATCACGGCCTCCAGTGCGGGAACCGCCGCAGCCAATGCACGTGCTGCGGGCGACCCGGCCGAACAGCGGCCGGCCCCCAGGAGTAACGATGAAGGTAGAGATCAGGGCGATCGCAAGACCGCTTCCAAATCGGGCTCCAGCCAGTCCTCGCGAGATCTGGAACCCAAGATGACCATCGCCGTGCATCAGGCGAGTAATTCTCTGATAGTGACTGCTCCCGATCAGTTGTTCGAAGAAGTCGAAAACCTCGCCAAATTGCTCGATACACGTAGCGAAGAGACGATCGAGATTCTGGCTCCGCTCGACGCCGCGGCCCTCCAAGCCGTGTTGCAACCGGAAAATGCTGGCAGCCGTTCATCGAGCAGCTCCAGCCGCGATCGACGATCGGATGGCTCCACTCGGTCGCAGATTTTGGACCTGTTCAAGAGTAGAGGATTTCAGAATTGATATGCCCAAACCTCCTCGCGCCTTACAGCTGGCGTCGATCAAGGGAATTGCTGGGGCTGTTGGCCGTCTTGCTGGCGGTGATCTGCCCGGCTATGCGGCGGGCCGCGCACGCGCAGGCCAGCTTGCGCGAATCGCTCGAGCGGCTGGATCGCGATCAGGATGGGCGGATTGACCCCGAGGAAATCACACCCCGGGCCAGGCCCTACCTGGAGCGCATTGCAGAAAGTCGACGATTGTCCCTCGAACGCTCAAACGATATCGAGAGTCTACAGGAGGCTGCCCGTGTGTATCACGCGATTCGCAATGGTGTGGCCGATCAGCGGGTCGAAATCCAAATGGACACCAGTCTCAAGGAATTTGGCGCGGATAAAGACGCGGTGCTCATTCCCGATTTCGGATTGGCAGACCTTAAGTATCCTTACAACCAAGAAGACGTCGATGAGGCCAGGCGGACAATGCGACGTTACGATCGCAATCGTGATGGATTCATCGATCGACAAGAAGCCGCCGACTCGAGCTGGACGCACTCGGATCCCTTCGAATCCGATTTGAACAAAGATGGACGGATCAGTAGCATGGAGTTCACGCAGCGCTATGCCCGCCGCCGCTTGCTGGCCAATGCTTCGGGAGAGCTGATCCAAAAGGCACAGCGCGTGGGCGGCATGGGTATCGAGCGGGCGAATTCCAAGCGAGAGGACGACGACCGCGGCGATTCGAGCTGGTGGCGCCGCGGTGGGAGCAACTCCTGGCTTGCGGCCAGCATGCTGGGGCGCTTTGACGCCGATCGCAACGGGCGCCTGGAGCTCAAAGAGACGACCACGCTGGGATTGCCGGTTGGGCGAATCGACATCGATCGCGATGGACAATTGTCGCGGAGCGAATTGCAGGCCTACCTCACGGAATTGCAAGAGGAGGCAACCGCCGAGATCGAAGGCATACCGGGCTGGTTCTACGAGCTGGATGCCGACCGCGATGGCCAGGTTGCCATGTCCGAATTCACTGAGGAGTGGACAGAGGCAAAATTCCTCGAGTTCGAGCGCTTGGACGCCAATCAGGATGGCTTGCTTACCGCCCGCGAGTTGGCCAGTTCCCGTGCAATCATGGGTGGCAGCTATACCTGCTCGCAGGCCCAGGTTCTGGCACCCGGCAAGACGGTCATCTCGGAAATAGACATCGATGAAGACTTCTTCATTGCCGATGTAGACCTGCAATTGTCCATTACCCATACCAGCACGGGACTGCTCGACGGCTATTTGCTCGGCCCCGATGGGCAGAGGATCGAGTTGTTTAGCGAGGTCGGTGGCAGTGGCGATCACTTTGATGACACGGTTTTCGATGATCAAGCGGAAGTGCCCATCGTCAAGGCACAATCGCCCTTCAGTGGACGCTTCCAAACCCAAGGCCAGATCAAACGCCAGCCCAGCTTGAGTCATTTTGTGGGCAGCAATGCCCGCGGCGTGTGGCAACTCATCGTCCGCGGTACGCGAAATGATCGCTTTGGCATGTTGCACGAATGGTCGTTGATTTTCAAGACGCAGGAAGGCCTGCTTTCAAGTAGTCCCGACCAAGCCAGTGATGCAGCCGCCGCAAGTCCTCTCGAAAAGGCCACTGAGTAGTTGAACCCTCCACCTTTAAGGCGAGCGGCAGATAAGAATCTAGGGTTATTCAAATCAGCCGATGGGCGTTAGCCCCGTTTCTGCACCTGTAGTGGACGAGGTAACGAGTCCCTGCGGCAAGGATTCGTTACCTCTTCCACTACGATTGGGTAGGAACCCATCTGCCGCTCGCCTACGAAGGACCACGCCAGGGAGCCGTCCCAAGCAGGTTGTTACCCAGTCGCTATTGAAACTCGGGCTGGTTGAGTGCATCGAGGGCCAGCTGAAAATCTTGCGTGTCCTGCACGACCTCGCCATCCCGGAGCACGATGGTTCGCTTGGCGTTGCGGGCGACATTGGGATCGTGCGTTACCAGAATAACGGTAATCCCTTGCTCTTCGTTCAACTGTCGGAACAGCCCGATGACCTCGCGGCTGGTTTGCGAATCCAGATTACCGGTGGGTTCGTCACCCATCAGAATGGAAGGCCGATTGACCAATGCTCGGGCGATAGCCACGCGTTGTTGCTGGCCTCCAGAGAGTTGGCTGGAATGATGGTGCAGGCGATCACCCAGCCCTACTTTGGAGAGCATTTCTGCGGCTCTGGCGCGCCTCTCGCGACTACTGATATTCCTCGAGTAGAGCAGAGGCAATTCGACATTCTCGATGGCCGATGTCCTGTTGAGCAGATTGAAATTTTGGAAGACAAAGCCCAGTTGCTTGTTACGAATACGGGCCCGCTCGTCGCGTGACATGGTCACAATCTCGTTGCCATCCAGCAGATAGCTGCCGTGCGTGGGGCGATCGAGGCAGCCGAGTGTATTCATCAGGGTCGATTTCCCCGAACCACTGGGACCGATGAGCGCCACGTACTCGCCGCGCTCAATGTCCAGGGTTACGGTCCGCAAGGCGTGAACCTCGACCTCGCCCAGATCGTACATCCGCCGCACATCGTGCAATTCAATGAGTGCCATAAAGCGTCTATTCGTATCGCAATGCTTCGATGGGATCCAGGCGGCTGGCTCGGCGAGCAGGATAATAGCCAAAGAAAATGCCTACGGCAGCGGCGAAAACCATGGCCACGCCAGCCGCTGGCAAAGAGATGACAATGGGCCAATCGCTACCACTGCTGAAGGAGTTGATCAACATGGTTGCACCCACCGAGGCCGATGTACCCAGCACGACTCCGATAAAGCCGCCGATGCAGGACAACACGATCGACTCCACCAGGAACTGCCGCAGAATGTCCTTGCCACGAGCGCCGATGGCCATACGAATACCAATCTCGCGTGTTCGTTCTGTCACCGACACCAGCATGATATTCATAATTCCAACACCGCCCACCAACAGCGAAATGCCGGCGATCGCGGACAGCATGAGCGTCATCGTGCCGGTGATGATTCCCAAGGTGGCGGCGATTTCGGTCGTATTCTGCACGCTAAAATCGGGCTTTTCCCCTGGCGGAATGCCATGGCGTTCATACAGGATCTGTTCGATTTCTCGTGTGGCAACAGACATCTGCTCGGGAGAAATCGCCGACACCATGATTGCATTGACATTGTCAAAACTGGAGCCCTGCAGTCTTTTTCGCACCGTCGTGTAGGGCATCAAGATGATATTGTCCTGGTCGTCGCCGACCATATTTGCCCCCTTTTTCTCGAGCACGCCAATCACGCGAAAGGGAATGTTCTTGATGCGAATGCTTTGGTTCAAGGGATTGGATGTTTGGAACAGTTTGGCAATCAAGGTGTGTCCAATGACGCATACCTTGGCACCGCTCTTGATATCATCCGGAGAGAAAAAACCGCCTGCGGCGAGTTTCCAATTGCGTACGGTCAGATAGTCGGCTCCCACGCCCTGCATTTCGCGTGGATTCCAATTCGAATTGCCAAAAATTACTTGTCCGGCTGCTCCTACGATGGGTGAGGATGCCAGCACCGAGCTGCATTCGCCGCCGATGGATTCTGAGTCGCCTGAGGTCAAGGTGGGTACAGTGGCTTGCCTGACGCCGCCTCGCTGTTGGCTACCCGGCAAGACCACAATTACATTGGTCCCGAGTGCTTCGAATTGGCCTTGGACTAACGCGCCGGCACTCTGACCGATGGAAACCATGGTGGTCACGGCGGCGATTCCAATCACTACACCTAAAACGGTCAGCCCGGCTCGCATTTTGTTCTTCAACAATGCTCGCAGGGCGATTTTGAATGTATCCCACAGCGACATAGGGTATCTCGATTGGACGATTTAGATCTTGTTTGCTAAGGTCACCAGACAACTACTTCTTGGCTGGTCCGGTGACAAGTTCGTCGCCCTCTTTCAGCTCGCCGGAAATGCAAACGGTATATGAAGTTTCGAGCAGTCCCGTGACGATCTCGATAGCCCTCAGGCTTTCGCCGTCGTTGACCCACACGTGCCTCTTGTTCTTATTACGCTGTGCTTCCGTTTTTTCTTTGGCCGTCAAAGACTGTTTGTCGTCGGCCTCATTGGAACTCTTCCATGCAGAACCATCCAGCAGGGCTCTATCTTCAACCCGTACGAATTTTGCATTCTCCGGATAAAAGCGCAAGGCCGTATTAGGGACCTTGAGCACATCGCTTTGCGAGTCGACTTCGAATGAAATGGTAGCGGTCATGCCCGCAAGTAGCTTGCGATCTGGGTTGGCCGCGGCCACCACGACGGGATAGGTCACTACGCTTTGAACATCCACAGAACTAAATCGAATCTGTTCAATTTCGCCCGAAAACAGTTCATCCGGGTGGGCATCGACGGTGAAGCTCACCGGCCGCTTCTCTCGCTCTGCCTTTTGGATCAGCCCAATATCCGCTTGATCGACGGAGGCAAATACGTGTACTTTCTTGCGCAAGTCGGGAGCCACGACGAACAGTTCTGGAGTTTGGAATTGGGCAGCCAGAGTTTGACCAGGGTCGATCTTGCGATCGATGACAACGCCGTCGACGGGCGAGCGGATGTCCGTGTATTCCAGGTTTGCACGCGAGGTTTCCAAAGCCGCCTTGGCTTGCAGTACCGATGCCTTGGCAACCTTGAGTTGCGCCTCCAGACCCTCGCAATCAAATCGCAACGTATCCATTTCACGATCTGACAAAAAGTCGGGGTTCTTGGCACGCAGTTTTTCGCCCCGCATCTTATTGTTGAGGGCTTGCTGCAGTTGAGCTTGGACGCGTTCCACCTCTGCCTCGCGAGTGGCCAAGGAGGCTTCGTCACGGGCAAAAGCCGCAGCGAACAATCGGGGATCGACCTTGGCCAACACCTGGCCCTCCATCACTTCATCGTTAAAGTCGACGTTGAGTTCGACGATTGGACCAGATACGAACGAACCCACCGATACCGAAAGCACCGGGCGGACCGTGCCCGTGGCATTGATCTCACGGACCGCGTCCCCTCGAATCACTTTGGCCGTATCCCATTTGGGGCGATTGCGATCTTTCCAATACTTGACCGCAGGAGAGTACAAAACCCCTCCAATACCTGCCAAGATGGCTAAGAAGACCGCAGATTTGAGCAAGAATTTCAACATGCGTGCGAACTGACTATGAATAAGGCGAAACCGTTATTTTTACGTGCTGATATAGAATAGTCTACCGAGTTTCCAATTGTCCCTGGAAAAGCTTTGAGATACCATGACTGGTCGCAGAACATGCTTTCTGTGCACACTTGATTTTTGTCTTGAAGCAAAGGGCTCAGGGTTGGGACCTGAGTTCAGTCTCTTCGAGACACACTCCGATGCGGACACAGCATCGGAAAGCCGTCGAGACGCGACTTCATGAACAAAGCTTCGTGAAAAAGCGGTTAACCCCCTGCCATTCGGTGCTGGCGCTGGTTTCTTAGTTGGACAGCGCCAGTTTACGCTGAAAGGTCGGAAATCCCAGCGCGACGCGCAGGCGAGTGTGTCGCCGTAAGTTGTTTACTAGCTTGCGCTTCGTGCTTGGCGAACATCCCAGTGCGGACTGTTCCATTAGGATCTGCAGAAAATTAACTTTGTTGAGCGAATAGCATGATGAAAAACTGGTCGATTCCGTTGTGCGGATTGCTGATGCTTGGGCAGGCCCCGGTGGGCTCTCTATTTTCGGGGTCGGTGCTGTCGGGGTCGGTGCTGTCGGGGTCGGTGCTTTATGCCGCCGAAACCGCTGATTTGTCCGCCAAGCTAAAAGGGGTCTCGTTAAGCAATCAGTATGGAAAGCAGGTTTCCCTGGATGAGTTTAGCGAGCAGCCCATCTTGGTTTTGGCCTTTCTAGGTACGCAGTGCCCGCTGGCCAAGCTGTACGGGCCCAGATTGGTCGAAGTGCAGAAGCGTTTCCAAAGTGATGGAGTCGTTATTCTGGGAATCAACTCCAATACGCAAGACAGTCTGAGCGAGTTGGGCGCCTACGTGAATCGCTATCAGATCAACTTTCCCATGCTCAAGGACGTGGGCAACCGGCTAGCGGACACCGTGGGAGCCACGCGAACTCCCGAGGTCATTGTGTTGGACGCTCAGCGCCAAGTTCGCTATCACGGTAGAATCGACGACCAATACGGTGTTGGAGTGGCTCGCGATAAACCCAAGCGTGAAGATTTGCAGATTGCCATCGAGGAACTGCTGGCTGGGAAGTCGGTAACACTAGCCGAAACGCAGGCTGTGGGCTGTTATATCGGTCGTGCCAAAAAAGTCGAGCCAAGCGGAGATATCACCTTCAATAAGCACATCGCGCCGCTGCTGAACAAGCACTGTGTCGAATGCCATCGCCAGGGGGAGATTGGCCCCTTTACGCTGACGAAGTATGAAGATGTCTTGGGCTGGGAGGACACCATTCTCGAGGTCGTGGCCGACAATCGCATGCCCCCTTGGAATGCGAATCCCGAGTTCGGGCATTTTCAGAATGATCCGCGTCTGAGCGAGACCGAACGTGAGTTGCTCAAGAATTGGGTTGCGGCCGGGATGCCGCAAGGCGACCCTGCCGACCTGCCCGAACCGCCACAATTTGTCACCGGCTGGCGCATTCCAGAACCTGAACAAGTCATCTTCATGCGCGACGCGGCCTTTGAGGTTCCCGCCGAAGGTATCGTCGACTATCAGCGCTATCTTGTTGACCCCGGATGGGATGAAGATAAATACGTTGTCGCCGCCGAGGCCCGGCCAGATAATCGGGAAGTTGTGCACCACATCCTGGTCTATGTGCTCAGCAAAGATAGTCGTGGAGATGATCTACGACAGGTGCTGGTGGGCTACGCGCCGGGCAGTCTACCGCGGTTGTGCGACGAGGGAGTGGCCTTGAAAGTACCCGCCGGGTCGCAGCTCATGTTCGAAATGCATTACACACCCAATGGTAGCCCTCAATCCGATCGCAGCTATGTTGGCCTGCGCTTTACCGATGCCGCCAAGGTGAGTAAGTTGCTGCGTGGCGGAGCGGCCATAGAACGCGAGTTTGAAATTCCCGCCGGTGCGGCCGAACACTCGGTTACGGCCACCTACCGCTCACGCAGCGATGAGCAGTTGATTAGCATGACGCCCCATATGCATCTCCGCGGCAAAGCCTTTCGCTATGAAGCTTACTACCCGGATGGCACCCAAGAAGTTTTGCTCGATGTGCCCAATTACGATTTCAATTGGCAGCTCAAGTACATATTGGCAGAACCCAAAATGCTCAAGAAAGGTACCCGTATCGTGTGTACCGCTGTGTACGACAATTCGGAAGACAATCCTGCCAACCCTGATCCCAGCCAACCCGTCAAATGGGGCGATCAGAGCTCGGAAGAAATGATGATTGGTTTCCTGGACACGATTCCAACCAATTAGTCATGGAGCGCAAATCATGCACTTGAAAGGCGAGCGGCAGATGAGTTCCTAACCAATCGTAGTGGACGAGGTAACGAGTCCTTGCCGCAGGGACTCGTTACCTCGCCCACTACAGCTAGATTCTTATCTGCCGCTCGCCTAACACGTCAAGTTGCAGCACACTGCGCATTACATCATTTGTCGTATTGCTGACGCCGATCGTCGCCCTGTTCCTTGACCTGGCTGAGAATCTCCTGTTTGGTTTTCAGCAGCCGCTCCGGCCACACGAATTTCGGCGATTTGGAAGGATCGTAGCCCGCCATGTGCCCGGTCAGTCGGAGAATGGGTTTGCTGTAGCTTTGCTCCTTGTCGCCGAACACTTCCCGGCACAAAGCTGCTAATCCAGAATCATAATCAATCAGCTCTTGTCGCGTATTGACGTGATTGTGATCGTGGTCGGGCTCGCGATTATAGTTGAACCAAGACTGCACACCTTCGGCGAAGTACTCCATGTAATTGACGGACGCGTACTTTCCCTTCCACAAACCGCGCTCCATCGCGCTTTCGTAGCTGCTCTTTAACCGATCATTGAAACTGGGATCGACGCGAATCAAGCCACGCAAGTGCATGTTATGCGCGAACTCGTGGATGAGCAGGTTCTCGCTCGCGTAGGGATCGCCGTCAAAGCCCAGCAGGTTTTCTTCCCCACAGGAGCAAAGGGGATCTGTCTCGGATCCCCCCAGCCCACGTGCCCTGGCATCCCAATAGTCCTTGGGTTGCATTTTTCGCTGTTCAGGAATGTCGGTGGTAAACTGGTCATAGGCCATTACCACCATTCGCGAGCCACTTTCGATCATAGCCTGGCGCACATCCGGTCGCTCGCCCAGCATCATATTCACCAGGTAAGCGGCCTCTCTGAGGGCATAATCGTCCACCTTTTCGCAAGCTAAAATGGGATAACCCTGTGCGCTGACATATTTGGTGTAGAAGGGGTCCAGTCCCAACTCTGCTGGTGGAGCGGTAATGGCCTGAGCGTAAACTCCATGGGCATTGGCAAGCACGGAGATCAAGCCGGCTAGAATCCAGGAAAGAGTGGGTTTCATCGATTTCCTTTCAGTGCTGTCTTGGCAAAAGATGTCGTTCACCCACGGCATCCTTTACGTGGCTTACTGAGCTAGACGCATCTCGTCGAGACGCGTACTTTCCATGGCTTCGCGGCCTATGCGAAAAGGGCTGGACCCTCTCCGGCGAGTCCAAGAAGCAATGAAAATCGATATGCCTCCAAGACTCAGACCTGGTTCAGACCTGGTTCAGACCTGGTTCAGACCTGGTTCAGACCTGGTTCAGACCTGGTTCAGACCTGGTTCAGACCTCGTTCAGACCTGGTTCAGACCTGGTTCAGACCGCTTTTTGGGAGACTCTTCGCTTCGTGTTTTGACTTGGTGGCAAGGCAGGCACCATTAATTGTTGGGAGCGAGTAATTGTTGGGCGCGAGCGAATCCAGTTCAGGAAGGGCGGTCCTCTGGGGGGGCTTGGGCCGCCGCTGCACCGATACCCTTCGACGGCGGTTCCGTATCGGCGGCAGTTTCGCTCATATCCATCAGTCGCGTGGGGCAGACCTCCTGTTCCCCGCACTGCGTGCACACAAAGCACACCAAGTCGGCACCGCTGATTTTCAGTTGCTCGGCGGAGCAGAGTTCATAGAGTTTTTTCAAATGCACGCAACTCATAATCGTTTCCCCAATCGTCCAGAAAGGCTTTGAGACAAACCCAATCTTACCCGCCTGTGGGCTACCTGCCAAATCCGTTGGGAGATTCGAGGTTATCTGCCCCATGATCGCGACCTAGGACTTTAGCCAGCTGTCAAACCAGGCAAAGGCCTCCTGCTGCATGGCAACATCAAAGCGATGTTCTCCGTCGTAGAAACGCCCCTGATAGTGAGTCGGAGCCCCAGCTGCCGCAAAAACATCCTGCAGGATAATGTCCGCTTTCTGCATTTCGCTCAACGTGTACAGCGGGTCGTCCGAGCAGTTTTGCACCATGGTCGGTAGGGGTGCGCGCAAACCGAGTATTTCAGGAAAGTTGAGGTAGTTGGGCAGCAGGGGGGCGTAGGTCATCCACGTGTGCGTGTAGGCCTTGTTCAACAGGAAATCGTTCCAGGTCGACATAAATCCCACGCAAATCGCACAGCGAATACGGGGGTCCAGGCCGCCCAGGTAAACGGTTCTCAAGCCGCCGCCAGATAACCCCGCACAGCCAATCCGTTGGCTATCCACGTCCTCGCGCACACAGAATGTCCAACGCATATTGATCTTCGGAGAGGAAGACGCCGGGCCATGTTGTGCCGCCGCAGAACAAGGACTTGGCCATCACATGCTCGTGGGCTGACGCCCAAGCATTGTAGCCTTTGATACCTTCAGCAGACTCGGGGTCGCTGGCTGACAGTTCGCGGGTGCGGGCATCACCCCATGGAATTTCCAGCATGTCTTCATATTGCACACGACGGCTAGCGAAAGCAAAAGCATCGTGGACGAGCACCACGTAGCCCCGGCGAGCAAGTTCGTTGGCCCAACTGCGACCTCCGTAATGGTTGGCTTGATGCTCGATAATCAGCGGGTGCAGGGGGGCGTCGCCGTGCGCGATCTTTTGGTGGCCAAAGTACTTCATGCCGCCATGATCATGCAGTCCCAACACGGCTGGTAAACGGCCTGTTGCTCCACTGGGTTTCAACAGCAGGGCTTGGGTGGGGCGACCGTAGGGCAACGTCCAAATCAGATGCTCGATGTCGATACCATCCCACTGGTATGTCCCTGTGTGCCGGACCTCCGGGTTCAGCCCGCGTTCGGGAGCAGCGATACATTCGGCCGCTTTGGCTCGCGCTGATCGCGCCAGGTTTCCAGATCGGGCCAATTGCCAAGCCTGAGAGAGAGTTTCGGTGGATCGCTTGGCAGGCCGGCCGCCCAGCGCCGTAGTTGCCGATGATACTGCGGTTCTCCGCATCTCCAACGTCATTGACGGTGGGCGATAAACCGACAGTCGCTGGTGCTCCCGCAGCAGTTGCCATGGATGTCAGCCAAGGCCAGGCGCCGCGCCAGCTGAAGTCGTCAAGAATCTTCTGCGATTCGGATGGCCTGGGGTTGGATCGTGCATGCTTTAGGTCTCTCACTGAATTGTGGTTCACAACCTCGCTGGGCTGGAAGATGAGCCGGAACGCAGATCCTGCGCAATTCCCTATGGTCAGGACGCAGCAAGTCAATCGCCGACGCCAACATCCAGATTGATCGCGTCCATGATCAGACTCAGCTCGGCCGACTCATGGGCTTGGAACAAACGATCAAAGGCCAGGTACTCTTCCACCACCGCGTCCAAGTCGGGAGCTTGCGAGTTGAGTTTGGCAGCTACCGAGTCTACTAGCTCACGACACATCACAAACAGCTGGGCGTGTTGCCCGCGAAGTCGGCCTGCCTGGGCATGGAATCGCGGCGCACGATCTAAGGCATCCTCAAAGTAACCGTAGGCTTCCTCTAATGTAAAGTGAAAGGCCAATTGATCCAATAGATCGGTCAGCAGGGATACGTACTCGCGTTTGTGATTGCCCAAAGCCGATGGTTGGTTGCTTAATTCACGCAAGCGCTGCAGCAAGGATTGTAGATGCTGATGGTCCTCCTTGATCTCTTGGAAGAAAGCAGCGTTCAAAGTGAATTTGGCGTTAGGATTGGTCGCCGACATCCGTCTACCCTCCGTTGTGATGCGTTCGGAGCCTGTGATCGGTTTTTCCCCTTGCCGTCCGGCACATGGAGTCAGGCATGGGAGTTGGGCCAGCAGGGGAGTGGAACGTCCCTGGCCGATCATCGGGAAACTCGACCATGAGAACCGCCGCACAGATGTTATATTGACATATGCCAGCCAGCGGTTCCAGTGCTGCGCACTACGATCCACCAATTACTTGAAAGCCCAATATGCGCCAAAAACTAGAAGAAGTCCTGGCTGAACTGCATGAACAACTCGGATCGATTGACGACATGGATGAGGCGCAGTTGGAGATGTTGCGCACCGCAACTGCCGAACTGCAGTCGACCTTGGATCAAGCCGAAGTCAATTCTGCCTCTCTGGCCAAACGCCTGAATGATGCGTCGCAGCAGTTCAGCCAATCGCACCCATTGTTGACCAATACCGTAGGCCGCATCGCTGATCTGCTATCCCAAATGGGTATCTAGAAATCGCAGTACTCGTCGTAGGCGTCGCGTAACAAGGCGATGTCTGCCGTGAGTCCAGTCCACCGCTGGAAGTCATAGGCCTCGGCTGCGACGGCAATTTCGGCCTGGTCAATCAACTGGAAATCCTGGAACTCCATGGATTCGACTTGACCGACCAGGAACTTGGCGTGGAAGCTGTGCCCTTGGAGACTTTCGCAAAGGGTTGCCAGTCGGTGAGGCTCCCATGCCTCAGCAACGAGGATCAGGTTGTTAAGCGGTGATTCGCTGGGTTCGGCCAGCAACTGCCCCAAGCGTTCGTCGGCAGTTGAATGGGGACCCAGCAGGTCCAAACGCGGTTGGGCTGTTTCCAAAGTCAATTCTCGAATTACTGCTGGCATCGCGTCCGGGGCTAGCTCGGGAGGCCGCGTCCACAACACGCTCAAGGGCAGCATCTCCCCAGAACATAGGCAGGCCAACAAACTTCGCGTTCGCGAACTGTCTCCATCCAGCCACAGAATGCTCTCGCTGAGATTTGTGCGTTGAGAGAGCAATTGCAAGATGGCGTGTCCCAAGTGATTCCAAGCTTCCCAGCCCTCGAGAGTCATGGCGGCTGAAGTCGCATGACCAATGAAGCTCTCTAACGAAGTCTCGCTGAAGAATCGTTTGCCAGCTTGTTTCTCTAACGATGGATACATCCGCAGGGCCATGAAATTCATAGCCGTCATGCCATCCACGGCCTGCTCAAATTGGCTTGCGTTTACTTCTACCGTGATGGCCCTCCAATCCAATTCCTGCTGAGCAAAGGCGCGTTCCATTAGAAATTGGGTTGGTAAGCCCGCAACGGTTTGCCCCATGCAGCAGAGTATGGATTGCGTTGTAGATTCCACGATTTCTTTCCGCTGCTCAGGGACTGGCAAACTGTTTGGATTGGATCAATTGTAGGCCCTATCGACCCGGGCGCCGAAATCTTTCGACAGCTAAATCCCCTACTCCGCCCGCCCGTCTCCCGCCGCTCAACTAAGATTGAGAAAGCGCGGTGCTGCATTTGCCACTTCGGCGCCGGGCAGTCAGCGCATCAAGTTGAGTACACGGGAGCCGTTGTGGATTTTTCGCCAAGGTTCAGCGCCCACTCAGGATGTCCAACTGGCGATGGAACGCAACACCTGCCGACCCGGTAATTTCGTTTCCGATGCGCTGGTTGGTCACGAACACGGCTTGCACGACTGGGACCGTTCGCTGGTCTCCGCGCCACGTCTTTTGCTCAGTCGTTGTTTGGCATGTCTGGCCACCCTGGCCTGCCTGCCTATTGTACTGGAAGTCCAATTGCCCATTTGGCTGCAACCGACGATTGTCGGTTTGCTCTGGGGAGCACAGTTCGTCGCTGGTTTTATACTGGCCAGAGTACATAGTGGCAAATTCTGGGCCACGTTGGCGAGCCTGGCATGCGCTATCGTGTTTGGGCTATGTTTTTTCTTGTTGACCGACTTGGCCGCCGACGATTGCCTGCTGGTCAGCGCGCTGCTGATCAGTGTGGGCTGGTTGACTGCACGCGTTGATCAACGCCCCCGCGGGGCCCATGATCGAGCAACGCCCAGACATCTGCGCCAATACTCGCTTGCGGACATGGCTTTTGCCACCACGATCGCCGCCTGTCTCAGCCGCGCCCTGCCACACCTGTCCGCACCACCGCTGCTGCTGTTCAGCGTTCTGGTCGCGTTGGCCGCCGGCTTGATTTGCAGCTGGATCGCTTACCGTTGGGTGTGGAAAGATGAATGCAGCCTCCCCCGAATCCTGCTGATTTTCACCATGCTCGCGTTGGCCACGGGATTGTTGATTGCGTATGTGCCGACGGGCATGACGGTCATCCAGGCCTTGGCTTGGCTGGCAACAGGGCCAGCCAACGTCATTGCTGCACAAGCCGCGGCCGTGCTGCTACGCGCTGGGTATCGTTCGCTTTGAGCTCCGCAGCTGAGAAAAAAGGTGTCAGGACTATTTTCTCGGTCAAAAACGAGTCCTGACCCCTTTTATTTCTTCACCATCAGGAAAGTTGGAAGCTACCCTTGGGCCAGTTTATCGAAGAATGCTATCTCAAACGATTCGGCAAATACCCAGACAAGGTCTTATCGATCGAGCAGCGAGTAAAGCTAGACAATCAGAAGAAGGCCGCGCGAAAGCGAGCAAAGGCTATACGTCGAGCAACAGAGGCCACCCCACAAACCGACGATGACAGCGGGTCACTGGCGTTTTCTACGCCCGACCTTTTGGAGTAAGCCCCTTCAGTGCGTCCAGGTATAGATCGTACTGAGCACCAGGGACGTCAAACGGAACAGCTGTAAAATAATCGCCGTCAATTCCAAGTTGCGACTTCCAGCTTTCTGCCTGTTCAGGAGCGACGTCCATCCCAACTTGCAATTCGAAGTCGCGGTCCCACAAGACGGCGCCTTCAAGCGACTCAAGCACGATCTCCCATTCGTCCTTTTCGCTGCAGCTTGCACTCGGAAACTCGTCCATCTCGCCTACTTCGCTGGCGGCTTGAAGCGCTAACGCACGCCAATAGGTCGATTCATCAGCCGAGATTCATCAGGAGATTCAGTGCATGCAATCTCTTGCTCAACTTGGTCAAGTGCAAAGTGGTAGATCGCCGCTAACGTCGCTTCGAGGTAGGCGGTCAGTCTTGGTGCGGGTTCGCTTGGGTTAAGCAGTCCACGACCAACTTGATACAACGCAAACAACTTCTGGCCACGTTGCAGATTGTCGAAGGATTGCACTCCAACGTCCATGTCCTGGACTTGCAACAAATCAACCATCATTCCCAACGAGGCTTCGAAAAGCTGACGCTCTGCCCCTGTCAGGATTCGCTCTCCTTTGGACGTCTGATACACTTGAATTCTTTACGTAGGGTGGCTGGAACCTTCGTCGCAAACATTGCGGGTTTTATCAGAAATAACCTTTCGAACGAAGCCCAAATGCGTGGAACTCACGTCCAAGAGCCCCCACTATATCGCACCGGACTGCCTCTTGATTCGCGTACTAAAAAACCCCTGAATTGCCTGCCAGAAACTGTGGCGAGGCTGCCCGCTGCTACTCTCGGAAAACGGTAGGGAACTCCCCGCTCCCACAACCTGCGGTTGCTCGATACCCATGGATCGATCCTTGCGGCCGACCCCATCATCGTCTACGGGGTCCGTCAAATTTTCAGAAGTCAGCACGGGGGCATCTTTCCCTGCTGCTTGCGGCTCGTTCTTCGCGGAAACTGGTCTGGTCATCAGCACATCCAGCGGACTCTGTATCGAATTATCCTGCTGCAAAACGTGGGTGTAGATCATCGTCGTGCGAATGTCGGCGTGCCCCAGCAGCTCTTGAATCGCTCGAATATCCGTCCCGGCCAACAATAGATGCGTCGCAAAGGAATGCCGAAACGTGTGGCAGTTGACGTGCTTGCGAATTCCAGATTGACGTACCGCCTTCCGCAAATGATTCGACATGGTTTCGCGGTGGATATGATGTCGATGCATTCGGCCAGAATGAGGATCCCGGCTAAGCGTGGCCGAGGCAAACAAATACTGCCACTTCAGCTCTCGCTCTGCCTTCGGAAATTTCTTCGCCAACGCGTGCGGTAGCCAAACGGTTCCGTCACCGTTGGCCAGGTCCATCGCGTGCAGCCTCTCGCGGGCCGCCATCAGCCGCTTCAAACGCTCTGATAAACTCCGCGGCAACGGGACGAAACGGCTTCGATTGCCCTTGCTGTTGAACACTCGAATCAAGCCTCGGTCAAAATCGAAATCCAGCAACCGCAATCGCAAGCACTCGCTGATCCGCATGCCCGTGCCGTACAACAACTGGGCAATTAACTGATAATTGCCGCTCAGTCGCTGAAATAAATCCTGCACCTCCTCCGGGCTCATCACCGTGGGCACCAGCGTTGGCTTGTCAGATCGAATCGCATCAATCCTTTGCAGCGGACGCTCCAGCGTGTCCTTGAACAACAATACCAGCGCGAAAAACGCCTGTTCCTGGGTGGAAGCCGCCACGGCGCCGTCCACCGCCAAGTCGGTCAAAAAGTTCTCGACCTCGGGTTCTCCTACTCGTTCTAGATCCTGCCTGCATTTCAACCCATACTCGCGCATGAATCGCTTGGCCCACTTCACATAAGCTCGTTCGGTATTGGGAGACTTTCCCGCCAACCGCATGTTACGTCGAAATTCCTGGATTACATCCGACTCGTTCGGATTGATCTTGCCGACAATCTCATCGATCGACCGATCCTCCCCAGCCGACAACTCAGTTCGCTGCAGTTTGCGAAGCTTAACCAGAATGTCTGACAGCTCAGCTTTGTCGCCGCCAAAATGAAGCTTGCTGTACAGCAGCAGCGATTCGACAATCTTGATTCTCTTCCAGGTAGGCACATTGTTCTTGCGCTGAGCAATCAAGAAAGCGATCACATTCTGCTGCGTAAAATTCCAGCCTCGCGCATCGCGAACCCGGCAAAACCCAGCCAGTTTTCGAAACCAAATCACCGCCCACTGTTTCTCCGTGGGCTTATTTTGGTGAGAACTCTCCGTTCGATCAGCCGTATAGGTCGCCACCACACACCTCCCCGCACCAAGTCCACGTGCCACGCAAACCCAAAAGTTTACGCAAGGGGCAGCGCTGTCCACAAAATTGCGGGCAAAAGCCACGATCTTTTCTCACCCTGCACCGCGCCCGCTGGACATACGTCGCGCACGCTTCCCTCAGCTTCCGTACGTAGCGTAAGTCGTCCAGACTTTCGGCAACCGCCCTCGGGCCGATTCCTCGTGTAGCAAAAGACGTCAAGTCTTTCGGCAACCGCCCTCGGGCCGATTCCTCGTGTAGCAAAAGACGTCAAGTCTTTCGGCAACCGCCCCCCATGCCGGTTCCATGCGTAGCGAAAGACGTCAAAGACGAGTTCCGCTACCCTAAAAATTGAATGGGAACGAGGCACTAGGGCAACCGAGTGCTTCGATGTGCAGCGTCCTATTCAGCAGTAACAGGCTGATTCGCGATTGTCCGCGTTGCCTTCGCCGGTTTATAGGCTCAATGGACCGACCGATCTCTAGCCCAAGGAAAAGCTCGCCACGTTGTACCTTCCTCGTGACACCTTCAACGGGTCCGCTCTCTGCCGCCTCGCGGAAATTCCGTCAGCTTGAACAGCCACGCTGCCCCAGCCTCGGCCACTTCCAATCCGATTTTTCTTGACACGTTCTTCCCAAACCACCAGAATAGCCCAAGCACACAATTGCGGGGGATAAGTCCAGATCCTGCGCGTTGCATTATGGTGATAAGTAGCTTACAAAGCGTTGCGGTAAGTCCCTGAAACGCCCCCAGTTTGCGTCAACCGGGGATAATT
>CAVPPY010000080.1:0-6740 GCA_963707245.1 Pirellulaceae bacterium | reverse complement strand
GGAAGCCAGTGAGCCGCTTGGGCGCTAACCGTCCTCATTGGACAGCACTATAGATTCAAGTGTCCTGCAAACGCAAAGCGCAAGCAAGTGAAAGACTTACAGCCACACACTCGCTTTCGCGTCGTGCTTGGTTGTGAGGCATTTAGCTAATAGTGGGGCTGTCCACCTAAGAGCCTGTCCGATAATCGCCCCGACATCGACCAACCCAATTTTCGGCCGCAAATCAAACAAGGAGACGGAGCATGTTTCGTCTGCAAGGTGCGCCTGGAAAAGACCTCTGCGATCCCCACTTGGCGGTTACACGCCGCGACGTCTTGCGAGTGGGCGGTTCCGGCCTGCTGGGGCTGAGCCTGGGCAGCATGCTCAAGTTGCAAGCTTGTGCCACGGAAAGCTCAGCTCCGGGCTGGGGCAAGGCGAAGCACATCATCATGTGCTATCTCCAAGGTGGTCCCAGCCACTTGGACTTGTGGGACCCTAAAGAGAACGTGCCGGACAATGTGAAGAGTCCTTTCAAGAGTATTTCGACCAAGATTCCTGGCATCAGTTTTGCCGAAACCTGCCGAGGTTGGCTGCAGATCAACGATCGCTTCACGATGATTCGTTCGATGAGCTACACGCCAAATGGTCTCTTCAACCACACCGCCGCCATCTATCAACTGATGACGGGCTATACGACGGACAAGGTGAGTCCCTCGGGTCAGCTGGAGCCGCCCAGCCCTAAGGACTTTCCAAATTTTGGTTCCAACATCATTCGCTTCGAAGCCGACCGACGAACCGATGCTGCCCTTTGTCATGCTGCCGCGACCATTGCAAGAGAGCAATGTGATTGGCAAAGGGGGAACGGCTGGTTTTCTGGGTAAGTCGTTCGATCCATACACGCTGTATCCAGACGGCGACGATATGGATATGGACAAGATGGAGTCGCATCAAGATCGACGATCTTCAACTTGCGGCCTGACGTGTTCGCGGTCCGACTGGAGCGGCGAGCACAACTGCGCGACCTGGTCAACGCTCAGATGCCCGCAGATCAACGCGGCGGTCAAGAACTACGAATTGGACAGCTACTACGACCAAGCCTTGAGATCTGATCGTCTCCGGGCGAGCCCGCGAGGCCTTCAATCTGTCCGAAGAGCCGAGCGTCTTCGAGATAAGTATGGTCGCAATACGTTTGGCCAGAGTTGCTTGCTGGCGCGGCGATTGGTCGATGCCGGCACGCGCGTCGTCGAGGTGATTTGGCCCAAGGTCGCCAATTCCGACAATCACTCCTGGGATCACCACTCGGGTTTGACCGAGCGAATGCGCGATCGCTCCGCTCCCATGCTAGATGCCGGTCTGAGCACGCTTGATTGAAGACCTCGACGAGCGCGGCATGCTCGATGAGACGTTGGTCGTGGCCATCGGCGAGTTCGGTCGTTCGCCGCAACGTGGTGTCAGTACCTCCGGCAACAACAATTCCGCCGACGGTCGCGATCACTGGCCTTACTGCTACACGGCGTCGTAGCTGGAGCCGGTGTCAAACGCGGTTACGTGCATGGCAAGAGCGACAAGACAGCTTCGGCGCCGCTCGAGGATCCTGTACACCCGATTGAGCTGCTGGCCTCCATCTATCACGGTTTCGGCATTGAGCCAGAAACGATCGTCTACAATCATCTCAATCAACCGCGTGAACTGGTCAAGGCCGACGCCTTGACCGCCCTGTACGCCTGATTTCTCATGCCGCCATCAGGCGGTAAATTTGCATTGCCTTGCGTAGGCCCCGCAGGGCAAACGATCGGGTAGGTACCCTCGCAAGCCGGGACGGGACTCTCCTCCATGTACAACGATGGGAACAGCGGATTGGCCGGAATTCGGTTCTGTCCATGCTTCCTCGAAGTCAGGCGACTCCGGCTAGACCGGCAGAACCCAACAACCCACCGGAAAACCATGAGCCGCTTCGCTGCCCGCCGCGGTCCTCTTCGTTTCACGCATGGGTTGTAAACAATCCAGCTGACGAAGCACGAGCCGAAAAAACCCGTGATCGGGTGAGGTTTAATTGAGTGCACGCATGGTGCCGTGCAGCCATTCACAGGCAGTGTTTGGCTAACTTCTAACAGCGGCACGCCGCCTCATGACCAATTCCAGGCTTGCCGCTACGCTAGTGTTGCATGGGCTGAACGCTACAATGTCGCGAGATGGCTGGAATTCCTTGCCCCATGGAAACGCTGGTCCAGTTCACGAAGAGTGACGGGCGTTCGCCGCCGCCAATCACAACGAATGGGGTTTCGGCGTGCCCAGTCAGATCTGAGTACAACACCTATCCCATTGAGAGACGCATGACGGAGCCCCTGGATCTAAAGGATTTTGAGTGGAATATCGAGGTTCGCCAGCTGACCATGGACGACTTCGACGCTCTGGTATCTATGGCGGAAATATGCTTTCCGGGTATTCCTCCCATTTCACGCGATCAGCTAGCTAGCCAGCTGGCTGTATTCCCAGAGGGACAGTTGGGAGTCGAGATTGACGGCCGTTTGGCAGCCTCCTCATCGAGCCTTATTCTGGAGTACAACGCGGACCTGGAGTGGCATAATTGGAAGGCCATTGCCGACGGGGGTTACATCCGCAACCACGTTCCTCGGGGTGACACGCTGTACGGCATCGAGATCATGGTGCATCCTGACTTCCGGGGCATGAAACTTTCGCGGCGGCTATATGATGGCGCAAACAGCTGTGTTATGAACGCAATCTGGCGCGGTTTATCATTGCCGGGCGCATTCCCAACTACCATAAATACGCCGATCGGATCTCGGCCAGGCAATACATCGAACGCGTGCTCCAGAAAGACATCTACGATCCGGTTCTGACGGCGCAGCTATCGAATGGTTTTTCGGTCAAAGGCTTGATTCCCAACTATCTGCCCAGCGACTCAGAATCCCGTGGCTACGCGACTTATTTAGAATGGGCCAACCTAGACATATATTCGCGGGGCCAAGCGGCGATTTCACAATGTGGTTGAACCCATTCGCATATGCGTGGTCCAATATCAAATGCGGGCCATCCGCAGTTTCGAAGAATTTGCACAGCAATGCGAGTTCTTTCTCGACACGGCCTCGGATTATAAATGCGACTTTGTGCTGTTCCCCGAGCTGTTCACGACGCAGTTGCTGTCTTGCGTGGAAGCCACGCGTCGTGGAGCGGCTGCCCGACGCCTGGCAGAATTCACCCCGCAGTATCTTGACTTCTTTACCGAAATGGCCGTCAAGTATCACATTAACGTCGTCGGCGGCTCGCAGTTTGTGGTCGAGCACGACACGCTGTACAACATCGCCTATTTGTTTGGTCGCGATGGTTCGATCGGCAAACAGTACAAGATTCACATCACCCCCAGCGAACGCAAGTGGTGGGGTGTCAGCCCGGGAAATCGCGTCGAGGTGTTTGACACCGACTGTGGCGTCGTCGCCATCCAGATTTGTTATGACATCGAATTCCCTGAACTCACCCGAATCGCAGCTCAAAAAGGTGCGCAAATCATCTTCGTTCCCTTCAACACCGACACGCGGCACGGCTACCTGCGTGTTCGCGTGTGCCGCCAGGCGCGGTGCGTTGAAAATCATCTGTACGTTGCCATTTCGGGATGTACAGGTAACCTGCCGTTTGTGGAGAACGCCGATATCCACTATGCCCAGTCCGGTATCTTTACCCCAGCCGATGTCGAGTTCGCTCGCGATGCGGTGGCCGACGAATGCAATCCAAACGTCGAAACCGTCATCATTCACGATTTAGACTTTGAGCAATTGCGGCGGCATCGTAATTCCGGTTCCGTACAGAATTGGAACGATCGCCGCAAGGATTTCTATCGCGTGGTCTATACAGAAGACGGAGAGACACACGAGGTTTGAAACCAGTCCGCAAACCATGAGTCGCTGCGGCGCTAATGTCTTCAGCCACATTAGATTTTGGGGTTAAGGCTGATTTACCCTCCAGCGCGCAGCAGTTGCTATAGCGGGCTGTTTTGATTCGCGGGAGGGGTCGTCGGCGAGCCCCAGCGAGCTGGCGGGGAGGGCGAAATGCTCCGTGTTTTCCCTCGTCGATGACTCGCCAGGGCTCGCCTCGACCCTCCCACGAAGTAGAGCCCCCCAGGAACACCCCGCAACCCAACCGCCCCGTCCCATGTCGGCTTGCCCGACATGAGCAAAAGTTTTGAGGTTAGAAGGCAACTCCACGCAACACCAGCTCCCCTGGCCAGCTTGCCTGGCAGGAAGCGAAGCTGCAGGACAATACTTCCCTACCGGTTGGGCAAGCCAACCGGGGAGGCGGAGACCGGGAATGGCGTTGCTAACGGCAAAACTCTAGCTCCCGCTGGACGAGCCAGCAGGGGGCGTTAGACGCGAGTATCGCTGCAGGTAAACATTGCCTGATCGTGTTTTGCTCTTCGCCCCATGTCGGCTCGTGTTTTGCTCTTCGCCCCATGTCGGGTTGCCCGGCAGGAAGTGAAGTTTCTATCCCACCTCCAATCGCACTTGGCTCGATACTTGCCTCCCGGTTGGACAAGCGGGCCGGGGAGGTGAGGCAGGCGATGTCCATTGGGCGACGGCCCTAACTAAAAAACCTTTGGCTCCGGCTGGGCGAGGGGCTTGTTGATTTAGTAATTGGATGCCTATGCGTTGTTTAACCCGCAGCCGTAGGCGAGGAACCAGGTATCTAAGAACCTCGTGAACGGTTCCCTGGTCTTTTCCATTTTCGAATAGGTTCCTGGCTGGATAACGCCACTATGGAATCTTCACCAAGCACGAATCGCCAGCGAACAAAATGCTGCGGCGACTCCCTCGCAAGCGGGTAGTGCTTGTTTTCTCAACCTGTGAGCGCAAGCGGGCGTTCAGCGAGAAGTGTACGGAAAGCTTAATTATCCCGGCAAACCCGGTTGGTTCATTGCGTCGAGTCACGAAGAAACTGATCGCGCATCTGCGACCAGCGATCTGCCATGGCACGAACGCGTCCAGGCTGCAGTTTCGACAAGTCGTGTTGTTCCGCGCGGTCCACGGACAAGTCATACAACGACCAGTCCACGTCGTCCTGGCCATCTCGCGCAGAGTTGCCTCGACCCTTCCGAGCCTCCCCCGAGGGCACGGCATGACACAAGCTTCCAGTCAGCCTGGTGCAGTGCGCGATTGCCTTCGTGATAGAACCAAAGTTCCTCCTGGTTGTCCTCACTATCGCTCACAAATGTAGATTTTAGGCTCTTTCCGCTCATCGCCGGTGCAGTGCCCGCTGCAATTTCCACGCTCGCAAGATCCAAGATAGTCGGCACGATATCGATAACGTGAGCCACCGTTGATCGCAACTCGTTCTTGGCCGCGATGCCGTCCGGCCAATGAACGATGAATGGCGTGGAGATACCGCCTTCGTGCACCCAAGTCTTGTGACGGCGAAAGGGCGTGTTTGCGGCACTCGAGAATCCTGGACCGAGGCACAAGTAAGTCGCCGCCGAACCGGGAGCAGCCGACGGGTCATGCCCCTCGCCGCGGACCATAATTTCGGCGCTTGCACCATTGTCCGAAAGGAAGCAAACCATCGTATTTTCGAATGCCTGCATGCTGCGCAATTGTTCCAGGATGCGACCGATCTCGCGATCCATGCGATCAATCATGGCCGCATGGATGGACATTTTGGTGGCCTGAAACCGCTGCTGTTCTTCGGTTAGATCTCTCCAGGGTACAGGCCGATTAACCTCACCCTCCCCCAGCAGTGCGATCTGGTCCGGAAATGCATAGGGAGGCCCCACCTGTTCCTCCAATAGCGAAAGTGCGGTAGACGTAATTCCGAGTTCTGCCTGACGAGCATGGCGTTCCCTGCGGAGTGCATCCCAACCTGGAAGATAGCGATCCTGATAAAGGGCGATGTCCCCTGGCAAGGCATGCAGCGGAAAGTGCGGGGCGTGGAAAGCCACATACTGGAAAAAGGGTTGATCGGGAAAATCCGCGGCATGCTCTTTTAAACATTCAATTGCATGTTCGGCTGTCGCCGTGGTTCGGTAATAGTTCGGATCACGATCTGGGCGTTTGAGTGAATCAAAGAATCCGTGTGCGCGGCTGGTTTCGTCGGACCGATCAAATCCATTCTGCGTCGGTTCACCATCAATGTGCCACTTGCCGGAATGGTAGGTCCGATAGCCCGCCGGACGCAAAATCTCCGCGATAGTCCGCGCCCATGCGGGTCTCTTTCCGCCAGCACCAAAGCCGCCGGGTGCCCCAGGCATCGAGTCGCGTCGTATTTGTTGCGGATAGTAACCTGTGATAAGAGCTGAACGCGTCGGCCAGCAGCGGGCGGTATTATAGAACTGAGTGAATCGCAGACCGCCGACGGCCAACGAATCCAAGTTCGGCGTTGCGATTTCTCCCCCGTAGCAACCTGCATCCGAGAAACCCATATCGTCGGCGATGATGATCAGAAAGTTGGGAGGTGAATCAGCGGACCTGCAATGGGCAGCCCAAGTCAGACATACCAGCAACGCAAGAAATGGGGCCGAAGCAAGGAACCGAGATGAAAACATTTTCTGACACCGAAGTTAATGTTAACTTGAATTCTCATTCTTTTGCTAAACGAAATCGGAAAATACTTTGCCGATTCCCCGGCTTTTCAATTTGAAAGCCGTAAGTGGTCTTGGTGATGGTCAACCGCAGCACAATGCTGCCCTGAATGCCCTTCAGCCTGCCAGGCATCCCGATCGCTTTCGCTAACCGTTAATCGGTAAGCTTCCCACACCC
>CAVPPY010000079.1:0-7145 GCA_963707245.1 Pirellulaceae bacterium | reverse complement strand
GCCGCCATGGGCATCGATGGCCAGATTTTTGAAAGTTCCCACGGGATAAACATATTCGATTTCACCAAAGCGAACTTTCAAACCCTGCTGTAGATCAACTTCGATTTTATCCGCAGCCATTCCTCCATGGACTGTCAGGTTGGAACCGCTGCGGGCGATCACATTGGCCAACACCAACTCACCTTGGTCGGCGATCTGTCCAGGCAGCTGGATGTCCAGCCACTGACCTGCGGTGACCTCCACGTCGATACGCAAGGCACCACTGTCCCACGAATTGTCAACGACAGAAGCGGCCCCTGATTTGTAGACGGTCAAGCTTCCCGCCGGCGCATCGGGATTGGTCCACTCGACTGAAAACATGCCGTCTTGGCTGGCTTGCACACGCAACGAGGCTCCCGCAGCATGCGTTTGTTCGTGATAATAGATCTGGCCCAAATTGGTCGAGCTACCCGCTGGTGGAGTGCTATTTCCACTCCCGTTGCCACTACCGCTACCGTTGCCGCTACCAGAATCTGGCGTGAAACCAACGTCGAATTGGAATGAGCCGATTTCCTGATCGGCGCTGACAACCAAGGCGTAAGTTTGCCCAGCCACCAAGGGAATATTCGGCCGCCTCCGGGCCACCGCTGGAAATTTGCACACCAGTTGAAGTTTGTAAACTCCAGTGCAAAGAATCAAGCCACGCGCTGTTGGCCTCCAGCTGCAATTGACCGGCCGTATCAGCGGTGAAACGATAGACGTCTTGGTCACCGAGGGAATTGATCCAGCCATCGAAGCCCGAGGTGGAGAGACTTATCGGCTCTGCCGAAGGCAGGCTATTACCCACGCTGTCATCGGGAATCAAGGAGTCGATGGCGTGCTGCAGATTGAGTCGATCGTAGCTCGCGCCGGTGGCCGAGTCGAATATTGTGTCGGCAGTATCATGTAAGTGATTGGCGATCGATGCGAGGTTGATACCCGTGGCGCCAACCATCTCCATCGCTTGTCGCACCAACACCGAAGCGCCAGCCACGTAAGGGGCTGCCATGCTGGTGCCGCTGGCGGCTGTAAAATCGTCTATTTTTCCGTCGCGACCGAGCACATGATCGGGAACGGTGCTAACGATATCTTCGCCCGGCGCAGCAAGCACACGTTGGCTGCGTTGGCTGAAATCGCTCAGTTGTCCGTCGTCACCTACGCTGGCCACTGGCAAGACATAGGGACTAGCCGCCGGGTAGCTCAGGCCAGCGGAGAGATATTGTTGAAACGAGTTGCCGGCTGAAGCGGTCACGACTATGCCGTCATTGGCCAACGCTTGAAACTCTTCTTCGAGCGTGGCCCAATTGGGAATGACTTCTGCATTCCAGCTGGTACCCAGCGATAGGTTGACGGTAGTGATGGGATTTTCAAACGCATTGCGATTATCGTGAACCCACTGGAGCGCGCGTTCGACCCACGACAATTGCCCCTGTCCAACGTCATTGAAGACTCTCAATGCGACCAGGTCCGCACCGGGAGCCACACCGCTGTTAGTCGGGCTGTCACTGCCAATGATGCCTGCCACGTGAGTGCCGTGGAAGCCCAGTGGGCCGTCATCATAGGGATTGGCGTCATTCTCTTCCGTGAAATCCCAACCACCGACCACGCGATAGCCTGGCCCCAATCCCCCCCCCAAGGCGACGTGGTCCCAGGCAATACCGCTATCAATCACAGCTACCGTCTGTCCTTTGCCGGTCAAGCCGAATTGTTGCTGCACCGTGTTCCAACCGCTGGCAGCATGAGCTTCCTGGAGATGCCTATCTATTGGGATGGCGTCGACATGTTGAATCAATCTTGTGTCGCCATGCAGTTCTAATGCTTGGTCGCCCAGTACATCAAACAGCAACTGCGCCGACAATACCAACCGCCGTTCGCAGGCTTCGAAGAGAATTTCCGAAGCGGCCAACGGAGTTAGGGAAGCACGATTTTTGAGTGGAGTGCTCACGACAGTCTGACTTACCTGACTGAAAAACGAAACGATTCATTGCAAAACCTAGGTCATGCGGCGTTGGTGGGCGGAACCCAGGTTTGCTAGCAGTCGACTCAACCCAAGAACTTTGCACGCAGGATCGACTGTAGTGGTTAGGGCGAATGGGACGGCCTGGCGGAGTTTGGCAATCTTGTCGCTGCAAGTATTTTCGACTGCCGAATGTGCCGAATAATCCAGTGCGGTGGATTACCACCAGCAAGGTTTGCGAATCGCAGGTAGCAAGGATGCTCCCGCAATCGCAACGGGGAAGCAAGGATGCAACCTCACCCAGGGCTTCAATTCCGCCTACCGATCATTCAGCAAGGAAGCTTGTGATCGGTTGTGCGGCGAAGTCGCCGGGGCCAACGAGTTGGACGTCGACCACCTGCGTGTCGGCACACCTCATGCCATCGCGAGAAGCACATCTGCTTTTCGGGGGCAACGTACGGAAAGCGAAAGGAATGGAAGCCATGAGTCGGCCGAGCTGGTTGCAGAAGATCTATTGGACTCGTTTTGCCAAGCCAGTCGAAGATCGGGAACTCTTCAAACAGCTTCTCAGTCACCCGCTCAGCTCGATCCTCGAGATTGGAGTCGCCGACGGGGCACGCATGCGTCGCATTGCCAAGCTGGCTCAACGTTCGGCTGGTTGCGAGGTACTGCGTTACATTGGCACCGACGAATTTGAATCAGCCAAAGATGGCAAGCGTCATTTGAGTTTAAAACAGGCCCATCAATTGGCTGGCCAATTGGGTTTTAAGGCTTCGTTGATTCCCGGCGATATCCACTCGGCAATTCCACGAGTGGCGCATAAACTCGGGAGCCTCGGACATGATCATCATCGATGGTGGGTTGAATCCCGCTCAACCCTTGGCCAACGCCTTGGGGAGTTGGCTCAATCGTTTGGCGCACCAATCTTCGATCGTTCTGGCCTGCCAAGAACAGGGTGGCACACTCGAGCTAGTCGATCTGCAGCATATCGAATTGCCGTCGCGGATCGCTGCGTAACGAGTTTTGGTTGCAACGCCTTAGATGCGAATTGTGGTACAATGGCAAGATCGTTAATCCGACTTGCCCTGGCTCCATCTACGATCGCATCATGAAGCTCTCTCTGCCGTCCATCGCCCTGCTGATCATTGGCTTCGCCTGTTGCCCACCTACGACTATCGCGCAGGAGGGCGACGCAAACTTGTCGCCTCGCTGGTGGAAAGGAAATCTGCACACACATTCCCTGTGGAGTGACGGCGACGATTTTCCAGAAATGATCGCCGCTTGGTATGTTGAACACGACTATAATTTCTTAGCACTTTCCGACCACAATATCCTGAGCGCGGGTATACGGTGGATGCCGCTAGCGGACATCGTCAAGCGAGCTGACGATGGAATATTGGACCGCTACCGCCACAAGTTCGGCTCCGCCTGGGTGGAAACACGTCCGGCCGCAGAAGCCGAGGCAGGCGAGGAGTCACCTCTAGAAGTCCGCCTCAAGCCGCTGGATGAATTCCGTTGTCTGGTCGAACAGGCGGGCAAATTCATTATGATCCAAGGGGAGGAGATCAGCGATAAAGTTGACGGCAAACCTCTGCACATCAACGCCACCAATCTCCAAGAGCTGATCAAGCCGGTGGGTGGTGCCACCATGCGGGAAGCGATGCAGAACAACCTGCGGCAGGTGCTCGAACAGGAAACCATCACGGGCCGTCAGATTTTGCCCCATTTGAATCATCCCAACTTTGGTTATGCCGTGACAGCAGACGATTTGGGACATGTGATTCAGGAGCGATTCTTTGAAGTTTACAACGGGCATCCTGGCGTCAATCAATTGGGCGACGCAGAACACATGGCGATCGAACGCATGTGGGACGTGGCCAATGCGATTCGTCTAACGCAGCTCGATGCACCGCCGCTGTGGGGAATTGCCACCGACGATTCGCACGAATACCACGGTCGTCCCGGTGCGCGCCCCGGTCGCGGCTGGGTAATGGTTCGCGCAGCGTATCTGACACCCGAACATTTTATTCGCGCCATGAAACAGGCCGAGTTTTATGCCTCCAGCGGTGTCGTGTTGGAGGAGATCAACTACACACCTGAGACCAAGACACTTTCGTTGGTGATACCAGCCGTGTCTGGCGTTCAGTTCACCACCGAATTCGTGGCCACTCTTAGTCCAAAATCCTCCAACGACTCACAAGCCAGTCCCCTTCCGGAGGCAGATCAAATTGGCCAAGTCGTGGCCAGCTCCAACAGTCTTACTCCCAGCTACACGTTTACGGGCAATGAGCTCTACGTGCGGGCGCGGGTGATCAGCTCAGCCGCACACCCCGACCCGTCGCTGGAAAACCAAAAGCAACAGGCTTGGACCCAGCCGGTAGTTCCCTAGTCCGCACCCAGTTGCTGAGCGACTGTTTGCTGACGAGAATTCTGATCGCAGCTGCAGATGTCGGCTCTGGCCACTGTTGTTGTTCGATTGTCGCGAATGTGAACCTAACGCGAAGACGTTGGAAAGTGGTTTGAGGTTCTGTCGGATCAAACGCAACGGTTCGCTCCCAGAGAGTCTGTGGCGGCATATCAAACTGCACTGTAGCTGGCGCACCCAAGAGATGCGGCTGCGAACGCTTGACCTGGACGGTTACCTCATAGTGCGGTTTCTCTGGCAAAAAGACTCCTTGTTCGTTGCGTGCCGAGAGGAGCGTCGGATCGCCGATCAACTCCAACGGGGTCTCGCGAATCGCGTCGGGAGCGATTCTCGAAATGACACCACTGCCGATTTGATTGAGGTCTGAATCCCACTGGATGGCTGCCAGCAACCCAATCTGGAAACGCTTGCACATCCCGTTCCGGTACGATTACGGTGAGTGTCATCTGCCCTTTCTGCGAGAACCAGCCGACGAGAGTGCTGCGGTCGCAGGTCGCTCCCAGGCTGCTTGGGGGCGAGCGGATGATGGCTGAAGCGATCGTCGCGTGGCGCGGTGATCGGTGCCGTGATCTGCAGCGGACCGGCGATCAAATAACCAGCGGTGGGAGCCGTATGTCGCATGGCTGCGATTTCCCGCGCCAAGACGCGTTCCCGTCCCTGCAGTTCCGTTAACTCCTCCGACTTGACCGGAATTTCATAGGCGGTCGAGGGATCAATCGCACTCCGCAAACGCAATTGCTTTAACTCCTCAGTCAGCACCGCCACCTGTCCGCGCACTTCGGTCAATTCGAATTGACTGTCGAGAGATTGAAATTCGAGCACCACTGCGTCGGGCAACAGAAGTTGGTTGACAGGAGCAGCCGCGGTTAACTCGGCCGTTTGACTGGCGAACAAAGGCTCCTTGTCTTCGAAGTCGGTGACCCCGCGGGCGCGGATCACGCTGGGGAGCGGCAAGGCGACGATAGCCGCCAAGAGCATCAGCAACAGCGTGAAGAAGTAGAGTCCACCGCAACACCCGGATGCTGCCCGCAGCCAAAACATCGCGACAGAATAGGCGTAGCGATCGGATCTGTCCCCAGGCGAGTCCAAAGAGCAAGATGGCAGTCAGCAGCACGGCCACCAGTCCCAAACCGAGCGGCACAAGCACGCTCCAACAGATCCAAACAATCGCTCCCAAGAATAAACAAGCGATAGCCTGCCGCGACCATCGCGTATGCGCGCCAACCCCAGAAGCGATGCATCGAAATGCGACCTGGCAGGGGATCGTCCTGCCAACATATAAGTGGCCAGCGACCGCAACGCCTCGCGACCTTGATCGGCCAAATTGGGGACACTCCACAGATCCGACAGGATGTAGTAGCCATCGTACTTTAGCAGCGGATTGGAATTGATCAGCAACGTGCCGACGGAGCAAACCACCATCAGACTAGCGGCTACATAATGTATCGTACCGTCCTGCGTTAGCAACCACACTCCAGCGGCGCAGCGTGGCCAGGATCCATTCCACGTACATGCCCGCAGCGGCGATGCCGGCCCGCTGCCATTTCGAAGACAGCTTCCACGAATCGGTGGTATCGCAATATAGACAGGGGGCCATGCACAGTAACATCAAACCAATTTCATTGCACTCCGCTTTGTATCGCGCGCAAGCCAAGCCATGCCCCAATTCATGCAGCGATTTGGCCACGATGTAGCACATGAACAACAGCAACCATCGATCACCACGAATGGCAGTCACATCAAAAGCTTGAGCCACACCGGTACTGAATAACTCACGCAATACCAGCAGTCCCAGGCAACCTCCGGTCGCGATCCACAACAGCATAACCAGCGGGTGAAACAAGACTACGGACAATGGCCGCAGCCAGTTTAAGAGCGGTGTGGGGTTGAACAGTGGAATTCTAATTGCCAACGGACTAAGGACTGCTGCAGCCATCCTCGGCGTCGCAGTCCTGACCGTTCGGCTGCAATGCGAGCCGTCTCGGCGCGAGAACTAGGGACCAACAGATGGTGCAACTGCAAACGCGATAGCAGCGAATTGAGCCATGCCTGATCGATGGCCGCGGTCGGAAATGCTTGACGCATTCGATCGGCGATATCCGTTGGACTAAGTCCACCCGTCATCAATTCGACCGCCCTCCGCTCAATCTGGCTGAAGGTATAAAAGGCAGCCGTCAACGGATCGCGGGCAATCCAACGCGACTGATCGACGTGGTGGCTCCATTCCAAATCAGCCCGCAGGCGAGGTTTCGGTGGTTGAGGAGGCCGTGTGGACATCTAGTTTTCGTTTTCCATCCAGGCTGAAGTTGCCCGCTGCGCGTGACGAGTGGCAGGCCCCGAATTGCGTAGTTTTCATGGCCGACACTGGCTCACACTATTGTTGTTCAAATCGAACTATCTCCGACGTCGAGACGGCCGGCGACTACGAGCAGTCTCCTGCTTTTGAATGGCTGCATTGACACGGAGGCCTGGGACGAAGTTTACCGTCGGCGTTGTCGACTTCAATAAATACACGCACTTGGGAGCTGGCCGGATTGACGTCAGGGCTAACGAACACGACCCGTCCTGATACACTATCTTCGTTGTTTCCTTCGACCAATTGCACTTCAGCCGTATGTCCCACCAAATCGCGGTCCAATTCGCTCGCGGCGATAAAGCCTTCAACTCTGAGTGGATCAACGCGGACAATACGCAAGAGATCGGTACCAGGCTCGACCCATTCGCCGGTCCGCTTTTCCACGGGCA
>CAVPPY010000078.1:0-6949 GCA_963707245.1 Pirellulaceae bacterium | reverse complement strand
TGCTTGAACGCACCGCAGTCGGGGAGTGCATCAGGCGATTCGTCCGCTCATAAAGCACGCTGAACGCAGAAATCTGCCACGGCTGCCATGCAATCTTTGGCGGGGGAGTCAGGCAGGCATCCCAATTGCTGTTTGGCGCGTTGCACATAGGCCAGGGCAATACCCCGAGTGTATGCTGCGGCATCACTGGCATCGAGTGCGTCGCGCACCGCAACCAGATTTCGACCCTCGCCGGGACTCAACCAATGAATAATCTGCTGACGCCTGGCAGCCGTTGAAGTCCCGAGGAGACGCAATAGTGGCAGGGTGGGCTTGCCCTGGGCGAGGTCGGTGCCGAGTGTCTTGCCCACCTGTTGGTCGCCCCAATAGTCAAGCCAATCATCATAGATTTGAAACGCCAACCCGAGGCATCTGCCGAATTTGGCGAGTGCTGACTGTTGTGTTTTGCTAGCCCCCGCCCGCCAGCCGCCCAGGTGGCAGCTGACCTTGCACAATGCGGCGGATTTCTGCAGCAGCATGCTTTGATAGTCCGTCAGCGAAAGATTCCAGTTAGCAGCCGAAGCTTGCTGCCTAATTTCACCTTCACACAACTGCGTAGCAGCGGCGGCGATACTTCGAGCAGGGTAGGTTGTTCGGCAGGAGGCGGCCAGAGCGTAAGCCCGGGTGAACAGGAAGTCGCCCAGCAACACGGCCGTTGCGCCGCCCGCCTGCTGTGCGATCGTCTCTTGGTGTCGACGTTGAACGGCCCCATCCATGACGTCGTCATGAACCAGGCTGGCCGCATGAACGAGCTCTACGGCCGCAGCGATAGCATGCAGGTCTGCACTCAGCGGCTTGACCCAACCTGGCCGCCAGCTAGCCGCCGCCGATAGCAGTACCAAGATCGGTCGCAGACGCTTGCCGCCCATGGCCGCAGCCCGGCGACCGAGTGCATCGACCTCGGGAAAATCACTGTGCGTGGCCCTTTGTAGCAAGATCTCGACGCAGCTGAGGTCTTCGCCAATTTCATGCTGAATGCGATGCTGTAGCTCTTGAGCGTCAAGCCGCATGGCCTGGTGCGGTGGCAGGTCGTCGGACCGCCCTTGGATAGCAACCACCGCGGTCGCCTCAGAGCCTGCCCCTGCGGGAGACGCGGAATGATCGACGTTTCTGCTTTCAACATCATGGTCTACGTTTGAACTCACCGTGAACTCCACCACTCTTATGAATCAGCTCCAAGCCATCAATGCGAATCTCGCGAATCGCTGGACTTGCACATATCGTAAATCGTCAGGGCTGCCAAACTGGCTGCGACCAGAGCTTCCATTTCTACGCCCGTGCGACCGGTCGTTTTTGCCGTGGCTGTAATGCCCAGCTTGGTAGGCTCCAGCCAATCGAATTGGATCTCTACTTGATCGAGCGGGACAGTGTGGCATAGCGGGATCAATTCGTCGGTACGTTTGGCGGCCCCGATGCCTGCGATTCTGGCTACCTGCAAAACATCACCTTTGTGCAGCGCGTTATCCCGAATCGCTTGGGCGGTCGTCTCGCTCATGGAGCAGACCGCGGAGGCGGTGGCCGTACGATGGGTGACGGCCTTTTCGCCGACATCCACCATGTGAGCACGTCCAGTCTCATCGACGTGGGTCAGTTTCGCGGCGGTCGGTAGCGACGCATCGCTGACTTTGTGTGGCTCACTCATGGAAACCGCATTTTGTGGGGGAAGTTAACAAGCCTGCAGTAGGTTAGCGAGCTTACGCCAATTCGGCCAGCGGAGGAACGGTACGCCAGCCGAGGCAAGCGGCGGCCGATTCGTCCGCTGGCAGATGGGGCGGCAGGCAGCCAATCGGCCACAGGCGTACAAAAAAGCCCACTTGTCGCGAGACAAGTGGGCTTGGATGGTTGCTTCGGGGATTTTACCGAATTGATCGCGGGACCTTATGGGATAAGGCAACTGAGCTGAGCGGAGATCGCTTAGACCAGTTCTTTCTTTCCACCCACCAAGGTTCGCAGACGTTCCGCCAAAAGGCGAGCGTCGAACGGCTTCTTGAACGTTTCGTTGATTGCCGAACGATCAAAGCTGAACGTCTGGCCATCGTCAGGAAGCAACGCGATCAAAATAATCTCAGTAAAATCATTATTCTTACGCAGGTTTTGGCAGATCTGAAGCGCTTCCACTTTGCCGATTGAGAAGTCCACAATCATGCAGTCGGGATGGAAACTTTCAGCCTGGATGCCCGCCTCGAAACCGCTGGCTGCCGTTCCAACTTTGAAGCCTTTCTCAGGCGGCAGTTCGCGCCTGAGGTTCTCGATCAGAACTTGGTCTTGAGCAACGATCAAGACTTTGGCCATTGCCTCATCTTCAAGATCTCCGAGGGGCATACCATGCTCCTTGAGGAACTTGATGAGGTACTCGCGTGGGATCCGGCGGTCTTGCGAACCCGGAATGCGATACCCCTTGAGTCGGCCGGAGTCGAACCATTTGCTCACGGTTCGAGGGGCCACCTTACAGATCTTTGCGACCTGTCCTGTGGTGAACACCTTCATATGCAGGATCTCCGTTTTCCTTACGTGTTTTAGAGCCAGACGAATTCCGTGTGGAACCCAAATCAGCCGTGTACGCCCCTGCCTGTCAAATTGCGCGGGAGAAATCATCTTCCACTTGGCAGCCAATCCATTGGCAAACCATCTGACAAACACTTGGGTCAGGGCTTTCAAGTGAATCGATTTCTGACGCTTGAGGCTCAGCTTTCCTCATCGAAATCAATTCCGTTTGGTCAGTTGCCTTGCGATCCCGCGTTCACAACTTCGACCACACTGCCACACCCCCGAGCGGTAGTTCGTCGTCGATTCGAACACTGGTGAGAACGCTGCCCCAGTAGGCGGAGTCGGACTACGTACGCAGGGAACCTACGATGAAGCTGACAGCCTCGCTGCTTGCGCAGCGCATCTCGGCCAGCATCGACAGCATTCTACGCATAGCAGCGCAGCTGCTCAGTTAGATTCCCCCCTAACTGAACCAGCTATTCGCACGTCGCCCGAATCAATCGATCCGTTGGGACTTTGCAGAACAAACTGTCCGCTGTTAGTTTTCGATTCAAACGGGGTAATTACTTTAGGAAGATTGCTCGTTTGGTCACGTGCAACCCACATAATTTACCCACCGCTAAGCTGACTATTGACTCTGACCCCAATTTGAGCACCGAAGATCCCCTAAACTCTGCCAAACCTCAAAATGGTCGCTACGCATGCTAGCATCCGTCGGAGTGGCGGGAAAAAATAATATTTCGCTTTGCTGCCTTGCCCCTGCCGCAGAGCGGCCTGACTCGCCCAAGCCCCCAAACTACCCGACCCAATTTCTCTTTACATTTAGCCCCCAAATCCTGTAGTCTGAACATGACGTCTTAATTCGAGCGAGAAATGCTGTCGCCACCTTGGGCGAGTCACAGTCACCATCGCCACGCACAATAGCTGAGTCTTGATGATCACCCAGTCGCAGGGATGAACGCAATGAACGGAACCGGACTTCTCGTTCTACTGAGCCTGTTTGGCCAAGTTGGCCTCGATCCCACAGCGACCTTGAATGGTTCGGAGCGGGACTATGGTTGGCAGATTTCCAAGGTGGATGGTGTGCTGGAGTATATTATCCAGTTGTCGCCGCAAACCGTCGATTTGATGCAGTCCACCAATCAGGAAAAGTTGAGCGATATGCCGCCAGCTCTGGTCGGACGGGCCACGCGAACGGTGGTCCGGATTGGCACCGCAGTCCTCCCCAGAACTCCCTCTCTGGCAGAAATCTCAAAGATGCCGCGGTACTCGACGGCCTCCGACCTGACGGCGCAATTGTCCCCCGGACGCTTCTCAGATTTGGAATCCAACGCGGTGCTAAATGTCCAGCAGTACGGACTGCCGCCAACCGCGAGCAACGGCTCCACCATGCCACCGACTGGCTCCATGAGCAACCTGATCGATCAGGCGGCGGCAGCGCTGCCGGATTTACCGGGCACTTCAGCCCCTTCCAACTCAGGCATGCAAAATCCGGCTGCCGGGACGGTACCCATGGGTCCTCCACCCGGAATGGCCGGAGGAGTGGCTGCCAGCTCCGGATTCCCAAACATCTCCCCCCAAGCCGCGCCAACGCTTCCTTATCCCAACTCACCAGCACCGGGCAGCAGTCCCTTGGCCTCCAGCAATTCAACGCTCCCGCCGATGAGCGGTGCTTGGAATGCCAGCCCACCAGCCAGCTCGAATCTTGCCGACCTTCCTACCTTTCGCGGGCCACCGACCAATCCCACTGCCGGCGCGGGCAGCCAGCAAGCGGGCAATGTACCTTCAAGCAATTTGGGATTTGGCATTCCACCCAATGGCCAGCGCCCCGGCCAGCCCTTGGCCGACGCCATGTTTCAAAACCAGAATTCAGCGCCGGCCAATAACGGCTTTCCTCCCGCCGGTAACTCCTTCACCAATCTACTGCCTCCTCAGGTCAATACGCCGGATGCCGGTAGCGTCGCAACCCAAGCGGGAACTGGTGCTCTGGCTGGGCAGCTGAATGGCGGTGGCCAGAATGGACAGGGCCAATCCTCTGCCCAGCAGGGAGAAAAAAGCCCGCACGACACCAATCGTGGCAGCGACGACCATCGCAAGACGACGACTGCCGACAATTTCGTTCCCGTATTCCTCTTGCTATCTTTAGTGGTCAATATCTATCTGGTTACGCTGATTCGCAAGCTATTGACGCGTTACCGTTCCCTGCTGTCCAGCGTTCGCAGCCAGACCGCTTAGACCCCTGCTGCTGTTAGACGGCACCGCGAAAGGGATTGAAACGCAGATAGTTCAGATGCCGGTAGAACTCATTGCGTTGTAGCAATTCAGCATGCGTACCGCAGTCTGCGATGCGATGTTCGTGCAACATGACAACCCTGTCACAATTTCTAAGTGTGACCAATCGTTGTGGAATCACGACCGTGATCGCCTTTTGAGAAACCAGGCTGCGGATAGCTTCCAAGCTGGCTTGTTCAACCTGCAGGTCTGCGCGGATGTCCGGCTCTTCAACCACGATCACGGATACGTTGCTGCTTGCCGCTCTGGCTATCCCAATACGAAAGGCATCATCTCCCGTTAGCCGGTCATCGCCAGGCGTGATGAGTGTCATGCCTTCATCCGGCAATTTCTGTACCGTTTCTGTCAGACGCGCAGCTTCCAGGACTTCACTCAAACTTCGTGTGCTCTGCGCGGGCTTCGAGCCACGAATATTCTCGAGCACGGTACCCGTAACGATGGCCCCATCGCTGGCGACCCAATGGGAACAGCCGATCAGGCTATGCGGATTCAGCTTGGATACCAGCTGTCCATCGACCAACATGCGCCCGCTGGAGGGCCGGCCAAATCCCATGAGCAACTCAACTAAGGCATGAGCTTGCAACTTCTGCGTCGCCACAACGCCAATCAATTGACCTGGCTGGAACGTAATCGACACATCCTCTAGCAACTGGCGGCCATTGCTGTCTTGGACGCTCACATGCTCCAACTCGGATTGTTGCTGAATTGCAGCTATTGGCTGTAGCTCATTGCCTTCAATTTCCTCGAAGTTGAGCGATAGGAAGCGATTCAGTTCATCGGTGGCGGTCTGCAGCAGCTTTAACTCATGCAAGCAGCGTTCCAACCGGAACGCGCTGTACGCAGCCCCAGCCAGACACAAGCAAAACGGAAAGGCACTCACCAGAGTTAGATGCGAGTTGACATCCAGGATTTTGACAGCCATGACAAACAAGAATAGACAACTCAGGATGCCAGAAATAATCAACAGCGATGGAATTCTCCACGCGGAGCTGTTGAGGCTGGCGACCGCATCGTTCCGATAACGGCCAATCTGATCTTCGAAATCGCGCATCCACATCGTTTTGATGATGGACCGATTCGAGCAGTGGTCCTTTGAGGCTTAGGCCTACCAGCGACTCGCGCTCTTGGGCAGCCCGCTCGCGAACGACTGGCAAACTAGTTCGACGTCGGCGGTCGAGGTAGCGAAATAAGAACACAACCAGCAATGTGGCCAGGAGGGTCAAGAGGGTCAACTCGGGTGCCACCAGCAAGGCCATCAATAGACAAGCCAACAGCTGAACCACATGCCGAGGAAAGACGCGCCACCACCGACTTAAGCTGCGCGAACTCGGGGAAGATGATAATCGAGGCAATCGGTCAGGGCGGTTTCTTGGGCCGAGAGCGTACGCGTCATGGCCAGTCGTTTTGCATGGCTCCGCAATTGGCGAATCATGTTGACCTCAAAAGCCACCGCCGCATGTTGGAGTGTCCGATAAAAGACCAGTAGCAGTACCGCGGCCAGTGCCAGCACGAACAGCAAGATGCCCAGAAGCGTAGCCACTTCAGCCAGGGGTGCCATGGGTGGCAACAGCGTGTGCATATCTGGCAGCCAAGCAGACAAGCGCGTCCTGGCCGGTGCACCCGGCCCAGCAGCCGCTAGACACTCGACAAGTGTCCCCAACAGGTACGCGATGATAGGTACACACAGGGCCACCAGGCTGCCAAGCACGGCAGCTCCGAATAATCGTGGAACGCGCCCCGCTCGTTGTAGCAACGCTTGTAGTGATTTCGAGAGCACCAGCTTGACTCCTCGGCCAACGACACGCCGCGGCAAACGCGGTCAGATGTTGCAAATTCTGCACAACCTGCAGTTTAATCCGATTGTAGGCTTGCTGGGAAACCCCCGGGCTCTGTTTTAGCCGCCTCTGGCTGAGACTTGCCCTATTTGCATGGCGAGCCACAGAGTCTGCCTGCGGAATGCAGAGTCTGCCTGCGGAATGCAGGTCTGCCTGCGGAAAGTGGTCTTCGCGTTCAATGAGCGGCAAAGGCACTCACTTCAACCAACGATTCGCTAAACAAGCCAACCGGACGAACTCGACAGGCGAACTCGACAGGCGAACTCGACAGGCGAACTCGACGGGCGAAATAGACT
>CAVPPY010000077.1:0-12161 GCA_963707245.1 Pirellulaceae bacterium | reverse complement strand
TGAAACTTGGCAATCAACATTTTTCGCTGGAATGGCGTAAGCCCACGATCGATGCGCAGCGTCTGCGACTATTCAATAAACACCGTCGTGAGCGTGCTTTGGACCGCGGAAATGCAGCGGCCTCGGCATCGGATTACCAGTCCTTTCTGCTGAATGCCTCCTGCCAAGTCTTGGAATTGGGATTGCATTATCAGCAGCAATTGGTGGCCATCTCCATCACCGATCTCGTGCGCAAACAGCTTGTCGGCAGTCTACTGCTTCTTCGATCCCGAATATGCTTGGTTGAGTCCAGGGACCTACGCTATCCTGCAGCAGATTGAATTGGGTAAAATGTTGTTGGCTCAGGCGACAGCAGGTCAACCAGCATTTACGCCTTGGCTGTACTTGGGATTATATGTCCAGCAGAATTCGCATCTGAATTACAAAGCCAAATTCCTACCGCACCAACGCAGAATTGGCGGAACCTGGCGCACGCTTCTCGCGCTGAGGCATGCTCGACATCGACGATGCACCTGGTCAGCCAAGCACCATGAACAGGCGGAACTGAGGCGAAGGTTAAACGTGGAACTCACGAATTGGTTTCAACAACTTGCCCCGCATTGGCCTGGCGACTCGTGCTCGGAGAGAGCTGTTGTGGATAGCCGGCTTGACTCGGGTGATAGCATGCTGCTCTCCGTCGCCAAGCCGCTTATGGCCTGCGAGTTTGAGGTGTTACTCAATCAAAATCAATATTCGCAAGGCGCCGAACAGGCCCTGGCGGCGCTGTCGGTTGTCGAGCGTTTAGAGCAGTTGTGGAGTGTCTACAAGCCGCGTAGCGAACTCAGCACGCTCAATCGATTTGGAAGTCAGCGGGCAGTCGCCATTTCCCAGGAAACGCTGGATATGCTGCGACTCGCCCAAGAACTGCATCAGCTGACCGCAGGCGCCTTTGACATCACCGCCGGCAGCCTTTCGGAAGCTTGGGGGTTCTCGCGACGCGCGGGCGCCATGCCCAGCCCCTTAGAGATCCAGGCGGCTTTGCAGTGTGTCGGTACCCAGCATCTACAACTGGATCTTGAAAATCTGACCGCCAGTCTTTCGCGCGAGGGTGTGCTGGTCAATCCCGGTGGTATCGGCAAGGGCTTTGCCTTGGACCGCTCGGCCAGTGTGATGCATCAGGCTGGCATTCACGATTTCATGATGCACGGTGGACTGAGCTCCGTCGTTGCCCAAGGTGATCGTCGACATTCGGCCACCGGCGGTGGCTGGCTGGTAGCGCCAAGCATCCCTGGCGGCTGACAGAGTGCTTGGGCAACGATCCGCTTACGCAACCAGGCTCTGGGTACCAGTGGCTCGGGCAAACAGTTTTTTCATTTTGGCGGCAGACGCTACAGCCACATCATCGATCCGCGGAGTGGTATGCCAGGCAAGGTATGCTGAGTGCTAGCGTGATTTGCCCCAGTGGAGCCATTGCCGACGCACTCGCCACCGCCTTGTTCGTCATGGGAGTGGAGGCAGCCCGACAATTCTGTGAGCAGCAACCGCAGATCGCGGCGATTCTGGTGCACCTCGATTCAAAGTCCGGCAAGCAACAGATCGAATTGTGTAATATCCACGAAGACGTATGGCTTCCCAACTCACGCAGTCAAGGCCTAAGGCATAAGGCCATGAGCTATAAGCCTATAAGCTATAAGCCCGACCACCCAACCCCTTACCCCTTACTACCCCTTACCCCTTACCCCTTACCCCTTACCCCTTACCCCTTACCCCTTACCCCTTACCCCTTACCCCTTACCCCTTACCCCTTACCCCTTACCCCTTACCCCTTACCCCTTACCCCTTACTCCTTACTCCTTACCCTCCCTGGAGAATTTGATGAAAAAGAGCATGATTCTATTGTGTTGGCTGAGCTTGTGCATGGTGCATGATGGACTGGCCCAAGCTCCAGCGGATGCGTGGCAGCAAAAAAAATTAGAGCACTTTAAACCGCTGAGTGACTCGCAGAAGACTGCTATTGGGGAAGCGGTACCTGACCAGGCCACGGCGAGCCCAAGAGTCCTCGCCGCGTGCTGCTGTTCTATCGCTGCGAAGGCTTTGTGCATACCTCGATTCCGCATGGTAATTTCGCTGTGCAAGAGATGGCACGCAAGACGGGTGCCTTTACGGTCGACCTGGCGGATAGTTACGATGTCTTCAACGAGGAGAATCTCAAGCAATACGATTGCATTCTGTTGAATAGCACGACTGGTATGGTTTTCCCCAAAGCCGAGCAGCAGAATGCGTTCTTGGATTTCGTGGCCCAGGGCAAGGGCTTGGCGGGGTTCCATGCGGCCAGCGATAATTTTGGGCGACACCCCGAATGCCGGGCGTTGGTGGGCGGAGAATTTGGAGGACATCCGTGGACAGCCGGAGGAACGTGGGCCTTCAAATTGGATGATCCCCTGCACAACTCAATCGCGCCTTTAATGGCCAGGGGTTTTGGCACAGCGACGAGATCTACCAATACAAAGCGGACAGCTTTCAGGGTCCGCAAGTACTACGCCTGCTGGTTAGTCTCGATATGGACCAGCCTGAAGTTTCAAAGCAAATCAAGGATGGCCCTCGCGAGGTGCCCGTATCATGGGTTCGTCGCGCGGGAGACGGTCGCGTGTTCTACACGAATTTCGGGCATCGTGAAGAAACCTTTGCCAACCCCGCAATCCTCAGACACATGCTGGACGGCATTCAATACGCACTGGGCGATCTGGCCGTTGACGACGCACCCACCGCCGAGGTTGGCAAGCCGCAACCCGCGCGAGCTCCCGAAAAAGCCAACGCGGGTTGAGAAACGGTCGCTATCGTCAAGTCGCCAAGAGCCACTGATCGTCTCGGGCCGGGTGCGGCCGAGTTCGGGCGATCAGTCCCGGTGCTCGCTGTTGCATCAGAAACCCGGCCGAGCGGCGCTCAGCGTCGGTGGTGGTGGTGGCAACTGCAGCGATGGACTGGGGGCAGCCAGCGACTGTTGGTAATGCCGCAGCAAGGCATAGACAGACTGGAATTCGGGGCGACTGGCCAATTGCTGAAACCGCGGGTCGGTAGCGACCTGGTGAAAGTGATCCAAGCTGGGCTGAATGCTCTCCGGTGTGGGGTGTGGCCCACCGGGATGCATGGCAGGCGGCAGTGCTAGAAATTCCTTCCAGCGATCATCCAACAAATCAAAGAGTTCGGGCGATATTTGCACCAATTGGTTTCTGAGGATATCGGGCTCGGAGCTGGCATAGCGCTGTGCCAATGCGGAGGATTGATTGGGCAGAACTTGCGGTGCACCAGCCACTTGTCCCGCGTTCGGCGGAACCACAGGCGCAGCGTCTACGGAGCCTGGTGCGCCTGGCACGCCGGGTGTTGCACCCGCTCCGACGTTCGCGTAGCCAGCGACCATTTGCGTAAGCTGCGAGGCGGAGGGAGGTACGACCACGGGTTGCCCAGGCGCAGGAGCGCGATAGTAGGCGCCGGTGGCCAGTTGGTCGACTTGTACCACCGAGCCATCGATAGCAACGCCAACGAATAATCCGCGACTTCTGGAATACGAGTAGATCTCCGCTTGTAAACGACCATCCGTGGCTACAGCCGCGTTCCGCCCGACCGGGCCGGCTGCGGCAGCTGCGTCCGCGCCGATGGTCAGCTTGCCAGACAGGATGCCTTGAATACTCTTGGGCGTCTTGAAAACCAAGATGATGTCCGAAGACTGCACACCAGCTTGCCAACCAATATTGCCGCCGGTCAGCGTAATGAAGACTGGTGCATGCCAAGCCCCGTCCTGTTCGCGTACGAACAGTAGGCCCCGTCCGTGTCGTGCGCCGACGATGAAACCGCCTTTGATAACTTTCGGAATAATAGCCACGCCTGATGAGTTGGCTAACATGGAGGCTGGAATCTCATTCCCCGGTGTTCCCATGACTTCATTGAGCACGGCGGTTGCCGACAGCACGGTCTGCTCCTCGTTTGCCTGTCCCCTTGCCATGCTGCTCGGCAGAACGACCAGCAGAATCCATAACTGAGTCTTTAGGAAGGCCATCCGTTGCATACTAACCGTACCTTTTGCGAAGAGTAAAATAGGACGTGTGACATCCAGCACCAAAACTGCTGTCAGCAATTGAGCAGGCTAGTATAGAAAGTCTGTCGTTTTTGCAGAACACGAACTTTCGTGAGTCGTACGCCCGAGCGGCACAATGCGCGCAGCACTTGCAAAGCGTCGTGCGCCGTGCCCGACAACTGGCTTTGATAGCAAAGTCGCGATGGGCACTCGGCTTGCCGCCCGCGGATGACGAGCCGGTAAAGCTGGACTGGTCGCCGGCGGAAATGCTACTACCGGCCGGCGCACGCTGGATCACTGGCCAAACCCGGCGAAACCGGTGTCGAAGTACGAGCGCTTTCGTAAAGTTGCGATCATCCGATCATCCGGATGGATGGATGGATGGCAGATATGCCCACGCTAGCAATCGGGTGGGGCGGTCAATCCGACTTGGGAGTCCGCACACAGTCCACATAGCAATGGGTCTGTCCGTGCACTGTTTCTTCGACCAGGCCGTGGATGTCGGTATCGAATCCGGGGAACTGCTGGTTGAACATTCTGGCGAACTGCAGATATTCGACGATGGGCTTGTTGAAACGCTCGCCGGGAATCAGCAGCGGGATTCCGGGCGGGTAGGGTGTCAACAGCACGGCTGTCGCGCGACCCTCGAGATGATCAATGGCCACCCGGTCGATCTCTCGGTGCGTCATCATATCGTAGGCCTGCCATGGCTTCATCAGGGGCTGCATCGGCGAAAGGTACATCTCGGTGGTGACCCGCGCGATATCGTGGCGCTTGTAGGTATCGTGAATCTGCTGGCAGAGATTGCGGAGCCCGACGGATTCATATTGCGGGTAATGCTGCGAGAACTCTGGCAGGATTTTCCAAAGTGCCAGATTCTTGTCGTAATCGTCTTTAAACTGCTGCAAGGCGCTCAGCAGAGTATTCCAGCGGCCTTTGGTAATACCGATGGTGAACATGATAAAGAAAGAATATAGGCCAGTTTTCTCGACGATGACGCCATGTTCGGCCAGGTAGCGAGTCACAATCGAGGCGGGAATACCGGTCTCTGCGAACTGGCCGGAGAGGTCCAGTCCGGGTGTGACCACGGTGGCTTTGATGGGGTCGAGCATGTTAAAGCCCGGGGCCAAGTTTCCAAAACCATGCCAATTGTCGTCGCCGCGCAGCATCCAATCCTGTTGGGTGCCGATGCCTTCGAAGGCCAGTTCTTCCGGCCCCCAAACCTGGAACCACCAATCATCTCCCCATTCCGCGTCCACCTTGCGCATGGCTCGCCGGAAATTCAATGCCTCAGCGATCGACTCCTCTACCAGCGCGGTGCCACCCGGCGGTTCCATCATGGCCGCAGCCACATCGCACGAGGCAATGATGGCATATTGGGGTGATGTCGAGCTGTGCATCAAGTAGGCTTCATTGAAGATATGCCGATCCAATTTGGTCGTTTTGGATTCCTGTACCAGGATTTGAGAGGCCTGCGAAATTCCAGCCAGCAATTTATGCGTGGAATGCGTGGCGAATACCATAGACTTTTCGCAGCGATCCCGATCGCGACCTATAGCGTGCATATTGCGATAAAAATCGTGAAAGGTGGCGTGTGGCAGCCAGGCTTCATCGAAATGCAAAGTATCGATTTTCCCATCCAGGATTTCCTTGAGCGTTTCGACGTTGTAGACGATGCCATCATAGGTGCTCTGCGTAATCGTCAGAATGCGTGGCTTGCGGTCCGGATGGGCTTTCTGAGCAGCCAAGGCAAAGGGATTGGCCTCGATTTTCTTCTGGATGTTTTCGGGACGGAATTCGTCGAGTGGAATAGGGCCGATCAGTCCCAAGTTATTTCTCGTAGGAGTGAGAAAAACGGGTACCGCGCCGGTCATAATGATCGAGTGCAGGATGGACTTGTGACAGTTGCGGTCGACGACCACGATATCGCCTGAGGCGACGGTCGAGTGCCACACCATTTTGTTAGAGGTTGTGGTTCCATTGGTGACGAAGAAGCAATGGTCAGCGTTAAAGATTCTGGCGGAATTGCGCTCGGAGGCGGCCACCGGTCCGGTATGGTCCAACAATTGTCCCAGCTCTTCAACCGCATTGCACACATCGGCACGCAGCATATTCTCGCCGAAAAACTGGTGGAACATTTGCCCTACAGGGCTCTTCAGGAAGGCCACGCCGCCGGAGTGGCCAGGGCAGTGCCAGGAATACGAGCCATCGCTGGCATAGTCCACCAACGCGCGAAAGAAGGGAGGAGCCAGGCTATCGGTGTAGGCACGGGCCTCGCGGAGGATATGTCGGGCCACAAACTCTGGAGTGTCCTCGAACATGTGGATGAAGCCATGCAATTCACGCAGGATATCGTTGGGAATATGGCTGCTGGTCCGCGTTTCGCCATAAAGGAAAATGGGAATGTCGTTGTTTCGGAAGCGTATTTCTTGAATGAAGGCCCGCAATTTGGCGATGGCGGGTTCCTCGCCGACTTCCGAAGAAAACTCTTCATCGTCAATGGACAGAATAAAGGCCGAAGCCCGCGACTGCTGTTGGGCAAATTGCGATAGGTCACCATAGCTGGTTGCACCTACCACCTCGGCCCCCTCGCCCTCGATGGCCTGGGCTAGCGCACGAATGCCTAATCCCGACGTGTTCTCCGAGCGAAAATCTTCGTCGATGATCAGTATTGGAAAGCGAAATTTCATCTTGAGTTCTCTAGGGTAATGGGAACTCAAGAATTCTAATGCTCAAACGGAACTTTGTCTTCGGTAGGGGAACAATCCACCGCCATTCTTGTTGGTCCTGCATGGCAAGAGCCAAGCTTTTCTAACATGGCCCTTTTCAGGCAGCTTTCTCACCAAGGTGCGGCTGTGCGAGACGCATGTCCTCCATGGCTTCTCAACTTGCAGCTTGGATGACCGCTAGCGGCGAGCAGCGATGGCGGGTTTGGCACCCGTGAGCGGCTGTGCGGAATGCAAGCCTGCGCGGCAAACCTCTGCAAACTCGGGCTTGGTCTGCTGCAGAATCTCCAGTATCTCTCCTCGTAGCGGGGCACTCAGGTGGCTAAATCGCTCGGATGCATCGCTCCCATTCAGGATCTGAAACAGTTTGGCGAGGATCCTGCCGCGAACCACATCGGGCAGACCATCAAAGGCGGGGTCATAGATCAGGTAGCTACAGGGAAAGCGAAACAGCCGCGACTGCAAATTCAGCTTGCGCAGCGATCGGCCTTGGGCATCCTGCACACCCCGCGCGGTGAATTCCTGACTGAAACCACTCGTGCCCGAGATGGGATCGTCGAGCTGGAATTCATCGCACATTAGCAGATATTCGAGCACCTTGTCCGCAGCCGCCTCAATACGTCGCTCCGCACTTTCACTGATATGATCGGGCTCGCGCTCCAGCAAGGCGTTCATCTGATAAGACTGGTGAACTGCCATCCGCGTTTCAAAGTTGGCTGCGGTCAGTGCATTGTGCATCTGCGTTTGATGCTCCAAAACCATCAAGGCCACCAGATCGCTGTGCGGTGTCAGATAAGCGTCGGTCGGGACGATACCGTCCAGCGATTGCCGGTTCGCGCCTGACTCGCGATCACCGTCGCGTGGTTCATCCTCGGTGTACGTGCGATTCCCCATGTGCCGCATGCTGCCATGTTGGCCGGTGACGTACCAGCCACCCCACCGTTCATGCATGGGACTGGTGTGGTCGGTCGTGTAGGTTCCACTGCCCAGAATGGGCTGGCCGCTGCGGTCGGCAAAGACGCTGCGTACCAAATAGCCCGGTACCCCCTGGGTTCGATTGGTGGCGTGGCAAGTCAAGCATTGGCCGCGATCGCGCACAAACCGAGGTTGCTGTTGGCTATCCTGCTTGAGGGTATAAAACGTCGGCCCTTGCAGCGCATCATTGGCGATCAACTCCAGCACGTCGCCGTTCTGGCAATAACCCACATACACATCATCGCTGAAGTACAACGCTCGCGGACGCCGCGGTGAGATGCGTTGCAGTTGTAGGCTGGTTTTGGAAAACACGAGCGTCTGCGAACTGGTCGGCACATTCAGTGCCTCAAGCACCGCCGGCAGGTAGCCATGTTTGTCACTGTACTCCAGCTGCGCCTCGCCCGCCTCGAGCTTGGCTGACAACTCGGCCACCGGATCATGGACTTCGGCGTTCAAGTAATCGATCGGCGGTCGCTCGTATCCCGTTTGGGCCCAGCTTGGCAGACTACCCAGACTGATTAGGACAGCTACACAGAGTGGAAAGAAATATGTTGGTTCACGCATCGCAAATCTCTCTTGCCCTGGGATGGTGACGTTGCAGGGTGCGGCAGTGGCGGATAAATTAACTATACTTGATGGTATAGATTCCATATCTGCATGTCAAGGTGCAGAATCGGGTTTTTGATGCGAGCCCGAATGGCATGAGCTACAGCGTTTTCACCGGCAGTCGTCTCTCCGAGAGGCGAAATATCGTCGAAGAAAGTCGCGGAAATTGCCGCGGAGAGGCGGAGCGAGGTGCGCAGCTCTAGGCATATGATTGAAACCTGTTTCATATTGGGTGGGAACTGATGCTTTCCAAGACGGCCGAATATGCCTTGCGGGCGGTGGCCTGCATGGCCATGCGTGTTGGGCAGCCCGCTTCTGCAGATCTGTTAGCGGAACAGACCAAGGTACCACGCCGCTATCTACACCGAGTGCTGCAAGATTTGGCTAGAGCAGATATTGTCACATCTCGCCCAGGGCCGGGCGGCGGTTATGAGCTGGCGCGTGACACCCAGCATATTAGCATTTTGGATGTGGTCAGCGCGGTAGCCCCCTTAGAGCGGATTCGAAGCTGTCCGTTGGGCTTGAAAACGCATACCGAGCTTTGTCCCTTGCATGCCGAATTGGATAAGGCCTATGCTGCGACGGAGGAGGCCTTCCGTAGCGTGAGCATTCACCAGTTGGCCTCATCAACCAGTCCGATCCTACCCTTATGCGAACCCGGCAGCTGAGCTGCTGGTTGGTTCACTGGTCCCAGCTCCACGACCCACCCTGCCCGCGAATAAACTATCCAACTCACATCAGCCGCGGGCCATTGGATTAGGCCCCGGTTCTTAGGTACTCGGACGCTAACGCGTTCTGGCTAACCCGGTAACTTTATTGCGAACGGTCCCTAACTGGCCCCCTCGCTTACGCCTTGAGTTACCATAGCTAATTTCGCTGAGCGACCATCGTAGCACGACGTATGTTTGAGGAACCGCTCCTCATTGGGCTGCGTTCATTACCGAGGGAGGTTTAGATTGAGCGAGCCGAAGATTCGATTTGGTTTGATTGGCTACGGAGCCTGGGGACGCCACCACGCCCATGCCATCGCGACGTGCGCGGATGCGGAGTTGGTGGCTATCGCTGGTCATAGTCCTGTGTCCATTGCAGAGGCTCGCCAGGCCTACCCGCATGCGCGGGTCACGGGCGACTATCATCAGCTGCTAGCCGAGGAGAGTTTAGATTGCGTTGCCGTAGTCGTGCCCAGTCATCTGCATTTTGAAATTGCCAGTGCGGTCTTGGCATCTGGCCGGCACCTGCTCCTTGAAAAACCCATGGCGTTGACGCTGCCTGACTGCGATGCGCTGATCGCATTGGCCGCACAAAAGAAGCGTTTGTTCGCCGTAGGGCATGAGCTCAGACTGTCCTCGTTATGGGGGCTGGTCAAGCAAAAGATCGAGCAAGGGTTTATTGGTCGGCCTCTCTATGCCCTGGTCGAATTATCGCGCAATCCCTACCGCCAGGGTTCGACTGGCTGGCGGTATGACATTTCCCGAGTCGGAAACTGGATTTTGGAGGAACCGATTCATTTTTTCGACTTGGCTTGCTGGTATCTTGCCGACTGTGGCCAGCCCTCTTCGATTTTTGCGACGGCCAGTTCCAGCCAGGCGGACCATCCGGAATTGCAAGACAACTTCAGTGCGATCATGAACATGAGTGGTGGTGCCTATGCGGTCATAACCCAAAGTCTCTGCGCCTTTGAGCACCACCAAACGGTCAAGATAACCGGGACCGAGGGCGCACTGTGGGCAGCCTGGAGCGGCGCCATGGATCGCACGCGGCACCCGACCTTTTCGCTGCGAGCCTTTGATGGTCAGCAGGTGACGAGTTTGCCCATCGCCAAGATGACCGGCGAACTCTTCGAGCTTGAAGAACAGGTCCAGCGGATGGTCGATTCCATTCGAGGCCAGCAGTCCCTGCACTGCACAGCCGAGGACGGGCGACAGTCCGTCCGGCTGTGTTTGGCTGCTCAGCAATCCGTCGATAGCGGGTGCCCCGTAAAGCTGTCAGAAGGGCAATGACGCGGTTACCGGCAAGATCGTGCTGATCTACTAGACGTTATTTGCGGCGGGTTTGGGTGTCCGTGATCCGCTGAATAGAACCAGCAGCAGACTAGTCACGCAGAGTGTCAGGAACCACAGCTCGATCAAGCCGAAGTTGAATCCACCGGTCGTGGCTGTCTCACTTGGAGCCTTGGGCATATTGGCTTTAGCCAGATCTTCGGCGGTTACGGGGGCGTCAATTGCCAGCGAAGCGTCATTGGAGCGGCTGATTGCCAGAGAGGGATCGGCGGAGACGGGTGGGAAAACCCCGGTATTGGTATGAGCAAAGAGCAGGGCTGAAGCAAATGGTACCAACATGCCTGTTAGAACACCTGCCAAGAGAACGGACAGGGCCTTGCCCCTTGACGTCTGAGTGCGGATGAAAACTCAGCATGACGGCTACCGGCACCAGCAAGATCGTACTCACCAAGGCAAAAACCAAGCTGTCGCAGACCAAGGGACGCGAGCTCTCGCTAATCATCGGGATCGGGTGTTCTAGATCAAAATACTTGCGGACAACCAACCCCATGCTCCGGCAGCCAGACCAGCCAACATGCCGCTGATCAGCGTCCACAGCGCGGCAGGCAAGTGCGTCCCGAGACGGTTGCTAAATAGAACGAATCCGCAGACGCCCATACCCAGTCCGGCCAGCGAGAATTTCAAGAGTGTATTATTCCACAGATTGCTATTCTGATTGGCGGCCAGTTTGGCCTGCTCAGGGGCTGGGCTCAACGGACCAATATTGGCCATGCTGTCTGGAACCCGCCAGGTCTTGGGGGGATGCGTGTAGGCAAACCAACTCAACAAGCTAGCTACGATGAGCGTGATCGCCCACATGCCTGGGCTAACGCCATGTGCTGCCTGAGTGCCTAGCTGAGACTGACCAGTGGAAACATGTGTTTGGGACATGCACAGACCTTTGTGGAATGAGTTGGGAAGTGGGCCGCTAGATTTACGGTGCGGCGCAAGGCGGGAGTCTGCCATTCTTACCAGAATCTTGTGCTTGGTAAAGAATGTTCCGCTAGTATTTAGCTGCCAGGGGGCGACCGGTTGCCAACAAGTCTGCGTTGGATCGCCCCCTTCACACCACCGCAGGTTGGCCACGAAAGGCCGACACCGCCCACCGTTTCCGGCGAGCGGCGTCTTGCCTGTGGTTTCAAGCGGAGACCGTCAGTTATTCCCGCCTTGAAAGAAGAATCGCAACCCAAAGGTAAAGAAGGTGAAGATACCGAAGTTCAGGACTTCTTCGCAGGGAGAATACCGCAGTATCAGCTTATCACCCGGCTGAATCAACAGGCGTTCGCGGTCGTTGCTGATCGCGCTGGCCAGATCGATTTCGATCGCGTACTCCGATCCATCGGTACGCTCGCGAAGAATGAACAACTGGGTTGGGATGATTCCACTATTCGGTATGAGGCCACCCCCGGTACTGTTACCGTAGGAATAGCCTGCAATGGAGAGTGCTTCAAAGATATCAATATCGTAGTCGCGTGGAAGAAGTGTTCTCCGCCGGGTAGGAGTCCAGATGTGTAGAACACCTCCGTGGTTCGATTCGAAACGTACACAATATCCCCGTCGCCAAGGATCACATCGTTGGGGTTGATCTCCAAGTGCGTACCAGCGGCGATTCGCAGTGGGATTACGACCTCTGGCCCATCCACGGGGCCATCGAAGCTATAGGGTACTTGGCCCTGGAGATTCATCTCCGGTGCAGCCACAATGATATTCGAGTTTTCGATCAAACCGTTGCGCCATCCTCCATTGCGATAAATGCGAATTTCG
>CAVPPY010000076.1:0-7301 GCA_963707245.1 Pirellulaceae bacterium | reverse complement strand
AATCCAAATGGTTGGATTCTTCTGAACGATCAATGCCAGACACTCGAGGGCGTCTGAGCTCTCGCCCACAACTTGGACCTCGGAATGATCTTCGAAGGTGTAATGCAGAAGATCATTCCACAGGCGATGCTCGATAGACAAAAGAATTCGACTGCTCTTGATGCTCATCATATTGAGGTATCTCATTAAGGTTTTCCACGGACAGGTGGGGCAAACGGGAAGGATTCGAAGCGATGAGTTACTTGCGTGACCCTGAATCGAACTGCATGGCATTCTCAGGGCAGGCCTGAAAAACTCAATGAATCCGTGGATCCAAAAAAGATTAGCGATTTGATCCGGTTATTTACTGGTACCGGCGGACTAGATCAGGAGCCATCGAAAGAGGACCATGCGTGATGGCTGCCAGGCTCGAACAGTACATGCGTATCAGGCAGATCATGCAACTCCGCGGTCGCCAAACTAGGAGATGGCTGATGCCCTCGTTGCTCGCTGCCTGTCTTCCACGACTGCGCCAGCCTAGAAACCATGAACCGCTTTGGTGCTAGTCGCGGTTCTCTTCGGTTATGGAGTAGGCTCTAAATAGGAACTAGATAAGAACTAGATGCGAACTAGTCGAGGTCCGCGGAGAGCTATTCCAGTACTAGCGGAAAGCCAGTTGTGTAGCAGAGAGGAGATCGGCCGTGAAGCAGATAAGAGCTAGATGAGTAACGACCGAGCAGGACAACCCGAGCTGCTTTCCGGATCCCAGAATCCAGTAGGCGGCTGTGCTACTGGATATTCAGGCCCTCTTTTTGGGCGAGGTCGACAGCCTCAACGCGGCTGCCAACATTTAGTTTCTCGAGGATATTGTGGACGTGGTTCTTTACGGTGAACAAAGACAGGTCCAATTCCTTAGCAATCTCTTTGTTGCATTTCCGATTGGCGATGAGCTCTAGAATTTCTCTTTCGCGCAGTGTTAAGCGGTAAGTCACCGTCTCCTTGGGCGTCTTCCAGGCCGGCGTCCTACGATAGGAGGACATGGCCGAGAACATTCGCTTGGCGAATTCTGCCGAGCAGTGAATCTCGCCCTGGATGACATTGTTAATTGCCTCTGCCAACTCGGGCAAAGACGATCGTTCGAGAACGCAGCCGTCAACGCCAGCCGATATGCATTCGAGCAATAAGGAATGTTCTTCGGGAACTAATAAGATGATCTTGGTCGGAGCGTTCTTGGATCGCAATTCTCCAATGATTCCTATGCTAGCCCGTCAGGAAGCTGCAAATCAACGATCAGAATGTCCGCTTTGCTTAGCCCCAGATCGCGAACAACATTAGGCTGCTCATGTTCAACCGCAACAGCATCGAGTTTCGAACCGTTTAGACAGTCGACCAAACAATCCCGAAGGAGTCGGTTACTATGTAAAACGAATACGCGATGCATAAGCAATCCAATGAAATCAGCTGACGGCTGAAAGCTATGAGAGCAGAGTTTCCACCATCAGACTAAAGTCAAATAGAGTAGAAGCTATGAAGAGTTTAAAACGCTCGGGAAAGCCTGAATGATTATCCTGAATCTTGCGATTTAGGAAAGGCTGGCAAAACAGGGGGCTAGCTTACCCTCCGCCACAGCATAATTAGATTTTGTGTGCTGGGTAATCAATTAACCGATGAAATCCGCAAAACCCGCAAAATCCTACCTTGGGCGAACCAGCGACTGCCGCGAAGGACGTAGAAAAGGATGGGAATTCCCCGAGGTACGGGCCTGAGACTGCATGGGAATTCTCAGTGCCACTGTCCAGCGTAGGCCTAAGCCGCCCTGTTGACTAACCAGGGGACCGTTGTGCCAGAGGTCCTGAGATGTTGGAAATAGGCGACATCCGCCGCAGATAGCCACGACTTGCGGAAGAGCAGCGGGTCGATATTCCCGAAAAACATTCTCTGCCAGGGTTGTCGAAACAGGGCTGGACGCGTTGGGTCGCCTGACACGCAGACGGCGATACTGCCTTCGACCGATTCGTATTGCGTTTCCTCGCTAAGTTGCTCGAACCCCATAGCTCGTTGATAAAAGCGACAGTGACGTGGGTGAACCGCCGCGATGACACGGTCCATGTTACGGATACGGGCCACATGAAAAGTGGCCCGAGTCAAGGCTGCAAACACTGGCGAAATAACGCGATCATTCCCAGGTGCGACTGCCAGGCAAGTCGCCTCGAGCAGCCTCAGTCGCCGTTTGCGAAAGCTGGCCAGTTGGGGACCGAAACACTTGTCAAGCGAAAGCAAGCTTGGCCCATCTTCTACCAGGGACACGGTGCCCACGACCTGCCCAGAGCGCATGGCAACGATCAGCGTACATTCGGCGTGCAACTGATGGGCCGCTATGCGTAGACAGGTTGCGTTGGCCGATGTCAGGTTGGCTGCTAAATATTTCCTATACAGCAAACCGAACGCGGCCTGCCATTCCGCGACCACGCGCTGGTCGACAGACGATTTGAGCTTCAGATACGGGGCAATCCATTGCCGATCTCCGAGAAAAAGGCGTTTGCACGCGGTTAGGGCTGCCGAAACAGCAATTCTTTTCTTTCGGTGCGGCTCATTTGGATGCGAGAGTTGGTTCTCACAGAATCCATCGACTCGCACAATTTTGAAACTTTAACCATTCGAATTAAACCTTTGCCGCTGCGAATCCGAAACTAGGCCATTTGGTGGACCTACGGCTCCCTCATCTCTGGAACTGACACGCATCCGAGCCATGCTGGATACGTGTCGAAGCGATGCGCCCGCGCGAAAACCTGAGCTACGCTGAACATTTGGCGCTGCGAGCCTAGGCCGATCGTGAATGCTGCAGGCATTCGGCTGCCGGTTCCCCTGTGGGTTCGGGAGGGGCATTTTGCAGCTCGAAGAGAGTGCGGACAAAATTGACCGAAGTGGGGTGCCATGCTGTCGCAGCGAGTTGTTGAGATTCGATCGCATTACCGAATAATCTGTCGTGGAGTTGTGTGTTGCGGATGCTCTCAAAGTCAAGCATGAGGGCTACCGCCGGATTTCCGCGGGCATAGGGACACTGCGTCAGCCCTCCGACTTGTTTAAACCCGAGGGTTCTCATGTAGTACTTGGCATGTCTTGGATGTGCCGCCAATACCAGTGCGTTCATTTTCCGCTGCTCGGCAACTTGTACCAGAAGACGCGTCAGGGATTCAAGGGTCTTAATGAAGCGAATTGGAGATTCTCTCCGGTCGGCCAGACACCCAATTTCCCCTAAGCGATGGCCATTTCTCCTCAATTGAGCTACTTCTCGCCCGTACATGGCTTCGAGCGGTAGTCCATCCTCCCCATCACCAATCAGGCTGAGTGTCGAAATGACTTCCCCGCCGCATTTGGCCACCAGCACTTCGGTAGTTGGCAGCAAGTGGGATGCCGTCAAGCGAACTTTCAACGGGTTCTCCGCCACCAAGCCAGCATCCCGATAGGACGCATACAAGATGCGAAAGGCTTCGATGAGCTCCATTCGATTGCGCAAGAGCGACTTCAACGGTTTCCGATTGCGGAGTTAGAACGGTAACACTGGAATGACCCGTTAGCATGGGCTGTACAATGGGGTGCATGTCTAGGGACCTTCGATAAGTTGAGCATCAGGTTGAATATCCAGTACCGCGACAAATCGCCCCGAAATCCGCGGCCATCTGAAATCTAGGTCAGGACTTGGGGAAATGCGGACCAAACGAAGCCTTGAGTTTGCAGCCAGCCCGCCTGCGACTCCGTTCCCGAGGGTTATGCGGGTATTGAGGCTCTCCAGACCAGTCCTGTGCCACCAGCCCCGCCGATAGAGGGATGGGCGTGCGACTGGTCATCTCGCACAGCCCATATAGAATGTGCGTTTGACACAAACTACTCGCTAAACGCCCTAAAATTCTTATGAAGTCGATCAAAGAGATCGCGTTGCAACCGAGCACGGTGCGCACCACTTTGGCGTTGCTAGCAGTTTTCAGTGCAAGCTTCGTCATTTACGCGTCTCTCGTACCGTTGAAGTACACGCCTCTCGACTGGCCAGAGACCATCCAACGATTTCGTGAGATTCCCTGGCTGAACTTGAAACTCTTCAATCGTGCCGATTGGGTAGCCAACGGGTTGATCATGATTCCGGCCGGCTTTTTCGCTTGCGGAGCGGTTGACTGGCGGAGGGCAAGTAGGACACCGCTCTTTTTGCTATCGCCGTTGATCGCTGTTGCCCTGATGGCGATCGTGGTTGCCATTGAGTTTGTTCAGATCTGGTTTCCGCCGCGGGTTGTGTCGCAGAACGACATTTTCGCTGGACTGCTTGGGTCGGTCGGCGGGGTGCTGCTGTGGTGGCTATTTGGGACCAAGTTGCTCGCGCGCGTCGAGGACTTCGTCGCGTCACCGCCGGGCGTTGCTCGCTGGGGGATCGCCATGGACTTCGCCATGCTGGGGTTGTGCCTTTTCAATTTGATGCCTCTCGACCTCGTGCTGTCAGGCAGTGAAGTGGCTGCCAAAGCCGCCAGAGGTGGCTATCGCCTATTCGACGTTTCGTTGAGTCTCGGGTCACTTCTGCAAATTGCCATCGCTGGGTTGCGGGTGGCTCCCTATACCTTTCTGGCGACACTGCTGCACGGCAAATCCAAAGCCATCCGCACTGGCCTGCTGTGGGCCGTGATGTTGGAAATCGTTAAGCTGCCCGTGTACAGCCGCGCGGTTGCGGCATCGGACATCCTGTGGTCGGCGATCGGCGTGCTGCTTACCGCACAAATCGCAAGGACCTGCTGGCGAGCCGTGCCAAAATTAGATGTGGCCTGGATGTGGTGCCTGGCCTGGCTTGCTTGGAGCGGCGTTTTATTGGTCGGCTTCTTGGGGCGTTTCCAGCATATCGTTCGCGATGCGGAGACACTGCAATTGCGACTGCGAGAGATTTTCACCGTGCCCTTTGCCAGGGCGCACACCTCCAGTGAATTTCAGGCTGGCGAGAATATACTGCTGAAAATGTGTGTCTTTGCCTTGCTTACCTTCCTGCTGGCAGGCTGGCATTCGAGGATTCCCTCTTTGGCGGGCAAGCGGTTCGCAGCGGCATTCGCTTTGATTTGGGTGCTTGTGCTCGGCGTTGGTATCGAGCTCAGTCAGGTGTTCTTGTTTCCGTTGTTCCCAGACGCAACGGATCTGTTGCTGTACGCCGTGGGCGCGGTCGCGGGAGTGTTTGCCTTTCGCCTGTTGATACCAGCCCAGCAAGCCCTGGCAGCTCAGCTCGGCGTATACTTGCACGCGGGGGAATCCTCATCTTCAAGCTAACTCCCAACCCCGCTTTCCGCAGCCTGTTGCCTGGCAGCGTTTCTGCGGTGGTCGCAGCCCTGATAGCAGCCCGATAGCGATTTTGGGAATAGCGCTGAGTGTGCTGCACCCACTGTGGCCACTGGGCATGCTCCTGGCATTTGCAAGCGTGGCTGTCCTGGCATTTCGTTATGCTCTGTTCTGGCTTTTCGCCCTGCCATCCATCATTTTCTTTGGCAGCCTCTACCCGCTCTCAGGCTGCCTGGTTTTTCAGGAGCGCGACATCCTTATCAGCGGGCTGGTGGTCGGGCAACTCCTGAGCCGCAAGGTTTGCTATGCCCTGCCCAGGTCGTTTTGGCGAATCTGGGGACCCTGCCTGGCCTGCATACTGTTTTCTGCAGCCAATGCTGTCTTGCACCTGCCCGCATTCGCGTGGGGTGATCAACTGGGCGTCTATACCAGTGTGGGAAATAGCTGGATGCAATCCATGGCCCTGGTTTGGGTTGCCCTGCTGGTTCCTCCCGCGTTCAACACCTTTGCATCAACACCCGCCGAGGAACGTCAGGCTGCGTGGATGGCCCTGACGCGAGGCGTTCAGGTGAGCGCATTCTTGGTTTGTCTCGTCACGCTGCTCGAACGCGGGTTGACGGTGGGGCTATTGGATTTCTCCCAGCCCCTGCGGGTTACCGGCCCCTTTACGAGTATGCATATCGGCGGACAGCATATCGATGCTTACTGGGGTTTGACCATTCCATTTGTATTTCAATTCAGTTCCAAGCGACTGTGGTCAAGCGTCTGTCTATGGGGCCTGCAACTGCTATGCGCCTTTGCTATTTTTGCAACCATGTCGCGGGCGTTGATCGCCTACGCAGGTCTGAGCGTATGCCTGCTGGGGAGCCTGAGGTGGTGGGTGCAACGACCGAAGAGGGTGTTGGGACATACGGGTGGCCTGGGCTTGGTCATGGGCTTCTCAATGGTCCTTGTCGCTGGCATCGCACTTTGGAAAGTCGGCGATGCGGTTCGACTACGCTTCGCCACCACAGCCGAGGCATTCGAAACGCGGTGGAACCACTGGAGTTTTATCCTACACAAGACCACTGGTGACCTGACATCGACGTGCTTCGGCCATGGGCTTGGCAGTTATCCCTATGTTTACCGCCAATGGCGGCAGTCGTCGGAGAGGCCAATTGGATGGGAGCAGACGCCTGCTGGCCCGGTGGTGCGTTTGGTGGCTGGCGAGCAAATCTTCTTGGAACAGATCGTCGACGGCTCGCGGCCTCGACCTTGGACAGTCCGAGTTGACTTGGAACACAACGATTCGCCGGCCGGTATCGCGATGGTCATCTCGCATAAGAGCCTACTGCATTCCTACGACCAGGTAACGACGGCGAAGGAAGACCAGGACTTGCAGATGGGCGTATTGATTCCGGAACTACCCAACGAAATTCTGGAAGAATCCGCAGCGGGGCCCGCCAGTCGTCGTTGGTGCCCCACGACTTTTGCACTGCATGCGACAGGGGTTGCTGGCTGCGTGGCGCTCATCCAAGGCGTCACGTTGCTGGATGCTCATGGCGCGGAGATACTACGCAATGGCCAGTGGAAATACGGGACGCAGTCTTGGTTTTTTACCTGCGACGAACACCTGGTATGGCGTTCAAAGAATAGCTGCCTGCATCTGCTGGTGGAGACAGGTCTTGTGGGCTTGCTCAGCTTTATTTGGCTCTATTTGGCTGTATTTTGGCGAAGCATAAGGCAGGCCTGGCAAACTCGATCCTGGCCATGTTGGGTTCTCAGCTTTTCCTTGCTGGGCTTTTGGCAAATGGGCCTGTGGGGCACGTTGTTGGATGTCCCCAGCCTATTGATTTTCTTGGCCCTCGTATTGGCGGCTGCCCATGGTTTGAGCATCGATCGATGATCAGGTCATGAGGTAAAGTTTGCTGGTCGTGTGGATCGTAGTGAGATCGCCCGAGGCCAACGGGGCGTCTATTCTAACGAACATGTGGGTCGTAGTGGTTTGTGAAATGAACCAACAATATGGCCGGTTGATT
>CAVPPY010000075.1:0-12696 GCA_963707245.1 Pirellulaceae bacterium | reverse complement strand
TAGTGAGTGGGGCTACGGATAAAGAGAGTATGCAGGGGATCAAGCTGGCCCAGATTGGGGCTCAGGTCCTTGGCCCAGTCTAGTCCTTGGCCCAGTCTAGGCCATCTTTGGGCGCTCTGCTTGGTTGCACCAAGGCATTTGGCTTGCATCCCACCGTGGTCGGCAGGCAGGATAAGTAGCTGGCGGATGCCGAGGAAGTGGGCCACCCATGGACGGCGATGGCCATGTAAACTCCACGAGTGAAAGGATTTGTAAAAAAATCTATTTTCTTTTTCGAATGCCAGCCAACACGCTATGGCTGGGAAATGCCCTTAATCGCTTTGCGTTGCAAATCCTGGCATTCACCACGCCTTCACCACGCTCAGTTTTCAGGCATGGTTGCGATTCACCCCCGCCTCACTCGCTCCGATTGTGCCGGAAAACGCCTTTTTTTCCTTATTCAGAACGACCCCTCATGGACAGAAATTGACCCCCGTGGGGAGTATTGAAGGTGTACGCAAGGCACGCTAGAACCCCTGCGGAAGACCAAAGCGGAGGTCCCCCAAGGGTAGTCCGCTACTGGCTTTTCGGGGCAAAATAGTTGGAGACGGATGCTGGTCAGACGGATCTAGTGGTGGCAAATCAGGTAGTGGACACAATTGTGGTGGGCGGGGGCCCGGCGGGTTGTGTGGTGGCTCGGAATTTGGCTGCCGCTGGACAGCGTGTCGTCTTGGTGGCCCGCGGTCCGCACCCCGAGGACGAGTGGGTTCGTCCGGACCCCTTCCAGCTGCAGCGGATTGATTGCATATTGCCTGAGGCGGGCGAGCACTTGGAGTCTATGGGCTTATTGGCTCGCATCAACGATGTGTCCCTCTTGAACTGCCCAGGTATTGTTTGCATGCGGGATGAGAGTCGACCACCGCAGCGACAGCTGACCTCTTTTCCACCAGGATTCGCCTGGTACGTCGATCGGCAGCGCGTGGAAAACTGGCTGTTGCAGGCTGCATGCAGGGCCGGCGTTCGCACGGTGCATGGTGCCCAGGTAACTTGGGTCCGGGGTGGTGCGGGAGGTTACCACGTCAACCTACGATGCGATTTGAATCAGCACGGGGAATTTCGCCAGCAGGCTTTGCGCTGCCGCTATGTGGTAGACGCCAGCGGACAATCTTCGGCCGTCAGCCGCATGCTCGGTCGCCGCAAGCAACTCGAGTCCCGGCATATGATCTGCCGCATGGTGGCGGCCCGGCGATGCGACGACCAGGATAATCGGCTGTGGATCGAGCGTGGCCAGCAAGGCTGGTTCTATGCGGTCCCAACGGCAAATGACAATTTGCAAATCACATTCGTGGCTCCACCGAACGCATTCGAGAACGGTTGGAGAATTCGCGTCTTGTACAATCTACACAAGACGCATTGGCTCAGCGGGCGGGTGGTACTGGATGAAATCTGCTCGGGCTGGCGGTGCGCCATCGCCAACACCGGCGCGCTCAACACCATTGCCGGTGAGAATTGCATTGCCGTTGGCGATGCTGCGGCAGCACTGGAACCTCTGGCTGGGCAGGCCCTGTCTTGGGCCATCGGTTCGGGCTGCCACTCCGCGCGGGCCATCCTGGCTGACGCCGATGGCGATCGAAACGCCATTGCCGACTACGCCTGTGGCACGCTGGCGAGATTTCGCAGCCTTTGCGATCTGCGTGCCGCCGGGCAAGTCGTGCATGCCGCCGGGCCCGCCGGGCGGCTTGCCATTCGCGCTTGACTTGTCCCACGTCGACAGCCTCACTGCGACCCTGCCCAAATGCAGGATTCTAGCTGGCCTCCGATCATTCGGCATTTCCGAATAAATCATCGGAATTAACCAATTGTGCCGTCTGATTCTAGTGCTACATTCAATCTCCCAGCTCGCGTGGCAACCCCTTGGCAACGCGACGAATAGCCAGCCATGGACCCGCATTCGGCTCGCGCCAACTCGCGTGACCATGCCGCGTATCCGTGGAAGTTCGCGCACTGGAGATTCCAGTGCGAGTGGAGATTCCAGTGCGCAGTGGAGATTCCAATGCGAAGTTATAAGATTGTGGCCCTGCCCGGGGACGGTATCGGCCCGGAGTGTCTACAGGCTGCCTTGACAGTCCTGGAGGCGGCTCAGGCGCAAAGTGGTCTGGGGCTGGAGATTGTCCGCCGCGAGGCGGGGGCGGAGAATTTCCGCCGCACGGGCATAGCCATCCCGGAAACCGTATTGCAGGAATGCTTGGAGGCTGATGCGGTATTATTAGCCGCCATTGGGCTGCCCGATGTGCGCAAGGCGGATGGAACCGAGGTCCAGCCGGATATGATGATGGGCATCCGGCGAGCGATGGGATTGTACGCCGCCGTGCGTCCCGTCAAGCTGTTTCCCGGTGTGAATGGGCCCTTGAATACGGCTTCAGCGGGCATCGACATGGTCATCCTGCGCGAGAATCTTGAAGGGCTGTTTGCCTCATTTGGCGGCGGCTGCTTGCTCAATGATTCAGTGGCTAGCGATACATTGATTATCACCCGCGAGGGGACCCAGCGCGTCGTCGACTTTGCATTTCGTTTAGCCCGCAAGCGTGGCGGACGACCGAGTGACGGACAACGAAAAGTAACCTGTGTCGACAAGGCCAATGTCTTTCGCAGCTTCGCTTTTTTTCGTAAAGTGTTTTTCGAAGTCGCAGAACGATACCCGGACATCGAGGCGGACGCGGCCTATGTCGATGCGATGAGTCTGTACATGGTCACGGCTCCCAGCCAATGGGATGTATTGGTCATGGAGAATCAATTCGGTGACATTCTGTCCGACCTGGGAGCGGCCTTGGTTGGCGGTTTGGGAATGGCCCCATCGGCTGAGATCGGCGAACAGCGGGCCTTGTTCCAGCCCTCCCATGGCACAGCTCCACAACTGGCCGGAAAGAACGTTGCCAATCCCATCGCGACGATTCTCTCGGCTGCCATGATGTGCGATTGGTTGGCGGAGCGATACAACGATCCGCAAGCCCAGCAGGCGGCCGATTGCATCGAAGCCGCGGTAGCCCAACACTTGTCTACCGGAAAGCCTCTCACGGCCGACATGGGCGGCACGGCTTCGACCAGCCAAGTGGCCGAGATGATGGCCAGGTGCATTGCCTCGCCAGCCAGCTGTGCCTAGGCTTTGTCCCCAAAGGGGTCTGACCCTCTCCGGCGAGGCCAAAATCAGCTGTAAATTCGACTCGCCTCCAAAGGGTCAGAACCCTTTGGGGACAAAGCCTAGTACTCGGCTCCCCATCATCAAGCACAAGAACGGATGAAAGACATGTCCACAAACCTCACTCGTGCGGTCGACTTTTCCCTGTACGCGGGCTTGCTGCTCGGCCTGCTGCTGTCTCGATCCACACTGGCCGGCGACTCCAAGGCGCCCATCGTATCGAGTGACGTGGTGTTTGCCGAAGTGGATGGCATGGTGGCGGTCGAAGCGGAGCATTTTTCGCGGCAGGACCATACCGACCTGCGCACCTTCCATATATGCAGCTCAGCCCACATGCCAAGCGTCCAGCCAGACGGCGATCCACCGCATGTGGCCGGCGCCTCCGGCGGAGCCTACGTGGAAGTTCTGCCCGACACACGCAGGAATCATAGCGAGAAACTCATCAAAGGAGAAAACTTCTCCGATGAACCCGGGAAATTGGCCGTACTGACCTACCGCGTGATGTTCACGAACCCAGGGCGCTGCTGATGTTTCGGCGCGCGCCTTCAGCAGCGGTTCTGAAGATAACGGGATCCATGTGGGCATCGATGGGACTTGGCCGGCGAGCGGCCGCAAGCTGCAGTGGTGCGAGGGCAAACAAAGCTGGCGATGGGAAAGCAAGCAGCGCACCCAAGAGCAACATTGCGGCGAGCCCTACAAAATCTTCCTGGATATCATGCAACCAGGCGTGCACGAAATCCATTTTTCCATGCGCGAAGATGGTTTCGAGTTCGATCGCTGGTTGATGACAAGCCAGCGTGAATGGGAGAGACCCGAGGGCATTGGTCCGGCAACCCACGTACACCTTGGCAGACTGCCGCAGAGCTTTGCCTATGTCGAGCCCAACCTGATCGCCGCCGAAGCTCCACAGCCCGAACCGGATCCCGTGGCTAACGCGGTGCCGGCCAGCCCTCGCCAAGCCGACGGTAGTGGACAAGTGGTTCTGAGCGGCGAACACAAGCAATGGCACAAATTGAGCCTGACCTTGGACGGCCCCTTTGCTCATGAGCAGGATCAGGCTCCCAATCCCTTTACGGATCTGGCCTTCAATGTGATCTTCACGCACCACAGCGGTGCGCCACGCTACGTGGTACCGGGCTATTTCGCAGCGGATGGGAATGCGGCAGAGTCTTCGGCTGATGCAGGAACCCGATGGCGTGCCCATCTGTCGCCAGACAAAGTTGGGAAATGGAACTACGAGATATCGTTCAAGCGCGGGCCGTCGGCGGCACTTGACGGCGGCGGGATCGCTGTCGAGCCTTTCGATGGCAAGTCCGGTTCCTTCGAAATCACGGAATCGGACAAGCAGGGACGCGACTTCCGAGCGCATGGAAGGCTGCAATACGTTGGCAAGCACTACCTGCAATTCGCAGGCAGCGGGCAGTACTTCTTGAAAGCCGGGCCCGATGCGCCAGAGACCCTGCTGGGCTACGCTGACTTTGACAATACACTTGCCGGAAAACCCAGCAAGGTACCGCTCAAGACCTGGCAGCCTCACGTGGCCGACTGGCGCGAGGGCGATCCCAGTTGGCAAGGCGGCAAGGGCAAGGGCTTGATTGGGGCGCTGAATTATCTGGCTAGCAACGGCATGAACAGTTTTTCCTTTCTGCCCTACAATGCCGGCGGCGACGGCGACAATGTTTGGCCCTTTACCGATCGCAATGACAAGTTGCACTATGACTGTAGCAAGCTGGATCAATGGGGCATCGTTTTTGAGCACGCTACCACCCAAGGACTGCACCTGCATTTCAAGCTACAAGAAAATGAGATGGATGACGATCGGCGAGGGCATGAATCAACCCCCGGGCGTGTGCCAGAATCGCTCGACGGCGGCAAACTGGGCGTCGAACGGAAACTCTACTGTCGCGAATTGATCGCCCGCTATGCCCAAGAATTGGCCCTGAATTGGAATATCGGCGAAGAGAATACGCAGAGCTCCGAAGAAGTCCGGGCGATGGTCAAGTACTTGCACGATACCGATCCCTACCAACACAACATCGTGATCCACACCTTTCCCGATCAACAGGACAAGGTCTACACGCCCTTGTTGGGTGACCAGTCTCTGTTGACCGGAGCCTCGCTGCAAAATTCGTGGAGCGCTGCCCACCAGCGTACGCTCAAGTGGGTGACTGCCTCGAGCCAGGCCGGACGTGCGTGGGTGGTTGCCAACGACGAACAGAATCCGGCCAGCGACGGTGTACCGGCTGACCCTGGTTATCAGGGTAGCGATGGCTCAGCCACCCAGAATGGCAAGCCGTATACGCTGCACGACATTCGTCAACTCTGCTTGTGGGGCACACTGATGGCCGGTGGTGCGGGTGTCGAATACTACTTTGGGTACAAACTGCCCGAAAACGATTTGATCTGCGAAGACTATCGCAGCCGCGATCAAAGCTGGAATTATTGCCGCATCGCCATCAACTTCTTCCACCAGAACCAGATTCCCTTCGTCGAAATGCAAAACGCGGATGCGCTGATAGGCAATGCAAAACACGATAACTCAAAGTACTGTTTTGCCAAACCGGATGAAATCTATTTGGTCTACTTGCCCCAGGGCGGTACAAGCCAATTGGACCTGAGCCAGGCATCCGGCAAGTTTTCCGTGCAGTGGTTCAATCCTCGCGAGGGAGGTGAATTGCTAGACGCTTCGGTAAAATCCGTTACGGCGGGTGCCACCGTTAACATCGGACTGCCGCCGGCCGACCCCGATGCCGACTGGCTGGCCGTCATCCGCAAGTAAACGCAGCCCAGCGCAGACCTACTGCTGCATGCTTGTCACCCAGGGCCAATTTATCCAACAGATGCCTTCAGCCCATCGCGGAATGTCAATAGCTGAGCGACAATGCTGATGGCAATTTCCGCGGGAGTGTTATTACCGATGTCCAGACCAATCGGGCAATGGAATGCTTGGACGAGTTCGGCTGGTAGCTCGCGGGCTTGCAAGTCCCGACGGAGCACACTGGCCTTCTGCTGACTGCCGATCACTCCCACAAAGGGCGCTTGTCGATTCCGCAGGATTTCAACCAACACGGGCAAGTCGCTCGCATGACCTTTACTCATCAACACAAAGTATGCATTGTCTGGTTGCTGGCAAACAAGCTGGCTAGGCTCGGAGGTAAGCAGCTTGGTCAGCTTGGGATGTTCGGGCAACTTGCTTAACCACTCGGCCCGTGTATCGACACAACTCACGTGGCAATCGAGTGTCAAAAGCAGTCGCACTAGAGCTTGGGATACATGTCCTGCGCCGAATACGACGATGGGCCATGTTGTCCGCGTGTGGACTTCAAAGAACAATTTGACTTCTCCACCGCAGGTCATGCCGATCTGCGTCTGCAGATTCCAGGTAACCCAATCGTTCGCGCGGCGGGTGTTCAGCAATTCTTGAGCGTGAGCAATGGCGGCGGCTTCAATTTTTCCACCTCCGACGGTACCGGATACAATACCATCGAGGCCCACGATGGCCTTGGCGCCGACGACCTGCGGCGCGCTGCCACGGACGTCGATCAGGGTAACCACGCAGAAGGGCTGGCCCGCGTCCAGCAACTGCTGAACCATGTTATGATGCTCTACGATGTCGTATGACATGCGGCAGCTCCTGTAAATGCGCACCACGGGCAGGACAACGTGCCGAACACATCTAAATACTATGCGATCATCCCCGCTGCAGGTAGGAGCAGCAGGATGGGCCGGCATAAATTGCTGCTTCCTTGGCCGCTGGCTGGAGCAACTCTCCCCCCTCAAGCGAACTCGCAGCAAGCAATCTCTTGCCGAGCAATCTCTTGCCGAGCAATCTGTTGCCGAGCAATCTTCGGGCAAGCGCTCGACAGCCGGCCAGCGAACCCAAGCAACCGCGATGCGTGATCGAGCATGTGCTGAGGGCTTGGGTTACCAGTCGCGTGCAGCATGTGCTGATCGTTCTCCGCCGCGACGACCAACGGCTGCGGGAAGCCTGTCGCGAGTGGCCAGTGTCCTTGGTCTGTCCCGAGCATGATCCGCTGGATATGAAGGCATCCCTACAAGCCGGCATGGACTACCTGCGCCAACATTTTGAGCCCGCCGATACCGACGGTGTGTGCATTGCGCCGGCTGACCTGCCCAGCCTGAGCAGTGAGTTGATTGACCAGTTGCTTGCTGCCACCGCGTTTCCCGCGGTGAGCATTCCGTACTTTGCAGGCCAATCCGGGCACCCTGTCGTCCTTCCCTGGTCGCTGGCTGACGAATTGGACCAACTGGCCGACAACGAAGGCCTGGATGTACTGCTGGCACGGCAACCACAAACGCGGCTGCAATTGCCCGGGCACTTGGCTCCACGAGACATCGATACGCCCCAAGAGTACCGGGCTGCCCTCAGGGCGCTTGGCGCGGATCGCCCGCCGGACAGGCAACGCTAAAGAAACCAGCCGAGAACCGTGAGCCGCTTGGGCGCTAGCGGACTGTTGATTTAGCCTAATATTTGTGACACATTTTTTTAGCGATATAAGAAGCGTGTCAGCGGTTTTCGTCGCATGGTAGAGAGCACGTGCGTGCGAATACCGTGAGCCGCTTTGGGGCTAGCCGCGGGTTTCTTTGGTTTTTGGAAAGGTTGTAAGCCAGCTAGTTAACGCGACGATTCATGCCTTGTATTGCTCCTGGAGGCGGCATCCGCGATAATGATGTTAACCGGCCTTCATGGAACAGCAATTGTACTGGGGAGTGAGATGACAAAAATCCATGTCAACGGAAACGTCCATGAGTTGGGAGACGTGCCGCTAGATACACCGCTATTGTGGTATCTCCGCGATCACTTGGGCTTAATTGGCACCAAGTATGGCTGTGGTGTTTCGGAATGCGGTGTGTGCACCGTGCACATCGATGGCCAGGCGGTGCAGTCCTGCGTGACCTATCTGAGCGAGGTCGGCGATTCCGAGGTCACCACGATTGAAGGCCTGTCCGAGGACGGCTCGCATCCCGTCCAAAAAGCATGGAAGGAACACAATGTGCCCCAATGCGGCTATTGCCAGGTTGGCCAAATGATGATGGCGGCAGCCATGCTCAAGGAGAATTCCAACCCTAGCGACGCTGAGATCGAAGCCACGATGTGGAACATCTGCCGCTGCGGTACCTATCCTCGCATTCGCGCCGCCATCAAGTCCGCAGCCAAGGAGATGAACCAATGAGTCATCGTGAACCACTCACTCGCAAGCCCGCGGCCAGCGCCGTAACTCGACGCAAATTCTTGGGGAGTGTGGCGACCGGTTCGCTGGTCTTGATGGGGCACTTCGCCCGCGGCCAAGCTGGCTTGACTGCGGCGGATGCCAAAGATGTCGACGCCTTCGCCCCGGATTATTTCGTTTCCATTGCGCCCAATGGAGAGGTCACGATCCTAACGCACCGCTCGGAAATGGGCACCGGCATCCGCACCAGTTTACCGCGCATCGTGGCAGATGAACTGCAAGCCGATTGGGACCGCGTCGTGATCCAACAAGCCATTGGAGACAAGCGACTGGGGGATCAGAATACCGATGGATCCAACAGTATCCGCTTTTTCTTTGAGCGCATGCGCGTAGCGGGGGCCACCGCGCGAACCATGCTGGAGCAGGCCGCGGCAAAGACCTGGGGAGTCGATGCTGGTCAATGTTACGCAGAGAAACATCAAGTGAAGCATCGAGGCAGCGATCGCAGCCTGGGCTTCGGCGAACTCGTCAAGACCGCCAAAACGCTCAAGTTGCCTGCCGAAGCGGAACTGAAGTTGAAGCCGCGTGAGCAGTGGAATTACATCGGCCAAAACGTGCCTATCACGGATATGCACGATATCGTGACTGGCAAAGCCATCTTCGGTATCGATGCCCGCATGGAGAACCAATTGTTTGCGGTCATTGCCCGACCACCGGTTGTGGGTGGCAGTGTGCGGAGTTTTGATGCAAGCCAAGCCCGCAAGATTTCTGGGGTTGTCGAAATTGTTGAGATTCCAGCTTTTCAAGGTGCACCGAACTTTCAGCCCTTGGGAGGCATCGCGGTGTGCGGCACCAGCACCTGGGCAGCCTGGCAGGGACGCGACGCATTGGAAATCGATTGGAACGATGGGCCCAATGCGACCTACGATACCGATGAATTTGCCAAGCAATTGACCGCTGCAGCATCCAAGCCTGGCAAGGTACTGCGGGCCAGTGGGGATGCCGTGGAGGCGATTCGCAAATCCGACAAGGTATATACCGCGGACTACTCGGTACCGCACTTATCCCATGCACCCATGGAAACACCCTGTGCTGTGGCGGATGTCAAGACGGATGATGCAGGCAAGGTAATCTCCTGTCATGTGTTGACAGCTACCCAGAATCCACAAGCCGTGCAACAGGCCGTTGGACCGGCAATGGGTATGGACCCCGACGACGTGCTGGTCAATGTGACCTTGCTCGGTTCCGGTTTTGGTCGCAAGAGCAAGCCCGATTACTGCGTCGAAGCGGCCATGCTCTCGCGGCAACTCAAGCGACCCGTGCACGTCACTTGGACTCGCGAAGACGATTTGCAACATGATTACTATCACGCGATTTCCGCGGTCCATTGCGAGGCAGCGGTCGACGAACGTGGGTTACCGGTGGCTTGGCTGCAACGCGTTTGCTATCCCACCATAGGCTCGACCTTTGATGCCTCGGCCAATTCGCCGGCAACATGGGAAGCCGAAATGGGACACACCGACCTGCCATTCCAGGTTCCCCATCTGAGTTTAGAGACTGCCGAGGCAGCCGCCCATGTGCGGATTGGCTGGTTGCGCTCGGTGTGCCATATCCAACAAAATTTTGCGGTCAGTTCATTTGCTGATGAGTTGGCGTATCATGCCGGCCAGGATCCGCTCGAATACTTGTTGGCCTTGCTCGGACCAGATCGCCAGTTAGACATGAAGTCCGCCGGGTTAGGCAATCGAGGCGTTTCTTTCGAGGAATATCCCTATGACATCGCCCGCTTGAAGAACGTGTTGCTACGCGCGGCGAAAAACGCGGATTGGGAGCGTGCCAGCAAGCTTCGCCGGGCCTCGCCAGGCCCCACCGGCCGCGGCTTGGGCATTGCCTGCAGTCGCTCTTTCTTGGGTTACACGGGCCACGTGGTCGAAGTCCAAGTTTCCAATGCCGGAAAGCTCAGCATTCCACGCGTATGGGTTTCTTTGGACGCCGGAACGATTGTCGTTCCAGATCGCGTGCACGCCCAACTCGAGGGTGCGGCCATCATGGCGGCAACTCAGGCCTTATACGGCAAGGTATCCTTTAAGAACGGTCGAGCCGAGCAGAACAACTATGACAGCTATCCCATGCTAACCATGAAAGACGCTCCGCGCGAAATCTTCGTGGACATTGTCGAAAGCCAGGCTCCGCCCGCAGGTGTGGGAGAAACGGGCGTACCCAGCTTTGCTCCCGCCCTGTGCAATGCCGTGTTTGCCGCCACCGGCAAGCGCATCCGGCAGCTGCCGCTGTCCGATCACGACTTGTCATGGAGCTAAAAACTTGTCACCACTACTCCGATCCCGGCTCTTCGTACGCGGGACGCGAAGTCAAATCCTTATTGGCTCTGCCGAGTATCAGCGGAGGACTTTCGTGGTTTCAAAGCGTACCGTTTGATATTCAACTGTCACCTGGTGCTGCTCTGGAACCATGTTAGTAACGACGTAGTGAATTGTTCTCTCCCGTTGCTCTGGGACATGGCGTGCAACAGTGTAGGTGATCTCATTGCCAGTGACGGGGTCAATTCTTGTTCGATCTTCACGAACGACCGTCATCACCGTATACGAGACCGTCTTGTCCCAATTTTCTCTTACCGGTTTCATCACAGTGTAGGTCACGTCCTTCTTGTGCGATTCCCGGATTGGCCGAGTGACCGTGTATGAATCCGAAGTGTCTGAAGATTGCGACGCCGCGTATTGCGGTGACGCCATAGGAGTGTCGATGCTACGAGTCGATCGAGGCACAAACACCACCAGAAATGCTAGCACAACCGCTAGGGCAGCCAGCGTGGTTACAACTACGTGTTTGGATTTCACGCTATACACTCCGTTGCCTGCGTTTCTCGGTTGATCCATTTGTCTGTTTCGACCGACTGGCGGTAGATCGTTTAGGGTCTTTCCTAGTGGGGCGTTAGGTTGTGAGTTTTTCGTGGCATAGTCGTCTGCCGTAACCGGGCACGAACGAAAGACTTTGATTTCAGTTGCCGCGTGAATGAGTGCTCTAGTTCACTCCGAGCAGAACCGCGAGCGATTTCCAGGAATCGAGCACGATCTTTGAGGCTGCGTCTGCCGTCTCCTTCGGCGATGTCTAGTTAGCTCGATTGGGCAGCCCGAAGCCATTGATCGCGAGCCTGTCGATGGAGCCCCTCGAGTGGTTGTGATGCCTCGAATAACCGAGCAATGTAGTCGATCGAAAGACGATATACGTCGAGTCGTTCATGGCCAAAGGCTTGCACAGTCATCGGGGCTGGTTCCGATTAGGAGCACGACGCCTGATCGATCGCCAGAACGACCGCGTTGACCGATGCCGCGGTGATTGATTTCCCATCGTCAAAACGTGAGCTATCGCGGCTCGGTCCAACGCTTGGTTCCTGGTTTTCGAACCCGGCAACCAAGGCAGCAGTGTAGTCGATCGGGCAACGCGCCCGCAATCAGGTTTCGCGTGGTGTTGAGGTTTCGCATTGCGGACTTGCAGCACCCGCTAATTCCGAAACAAAGATTTATCGACAGTCACTAGAATCTTCGAAGTCGTAGCCATAGCGTTACCATCATATCCTCCCACGCGCTAGTCCAGCCACAACGTGGCGACATTTGCTTAGCCCCGGGTGAGCGTGGCGAGCTCCAAGCGAGCCAAGCGCAACCCGGGGTGATGATAGCGACTGGTTCGGCGGTGAGGGCTTAGGCCGCCATTTCAATTGTCATGATTCGAACCGCAACATCAGCTACGGTGGCGATTGGTCTGTCGAAGGCGTCGTCGAGCAAGCAGGTTTGGTCGCCCCAACACAGTCAATCGCTTGGCAGAGCAAGTATGTGTCGGCCTTTCAGGCCTTCCGCTGGCATGTCAACCGTCACCGGGGCCGCATCGGCCCCGGCAAAGGATGTGCCGGGCCCTCTGCCCTGGTCCTTCATGCACAAATAGTTGACCTGTAAAGTATGTCTGGTCATGATCCAGAAACGACGGCGTCGACCGATGCCGCGGTGATTGATTTCCCATCTTCAAAACGTCAGCTACCGCGGCTCGGGCAAACGCTGGTTCCTGGTTTTCGAACCCGGCAACCAAGGCAGCAGTGTAGTCGATCGGGCAACGCGCCCGCAATCAGGTTTCGCGTGGTGTTGAGGTTTACGCATTGCGGACTTGCAGCTGCCCACTAATTCCCAAACAAAGATTTATCGACTGTCGCCAGAATCTTCGATGTCGTAGACATAGCGTTACCATCAAATCCTCCCACGCGCTAGTCCAGCCACAACGTGGCGACATTTGCTTAGCCCCGGGTGAGCGTGGCGAGCTCCA
>CAVPPY010000074.1:0-9745 GCA_963707245.1 Pirellulaceae bacterium | reverse complement strand
AGCGGACCACATGAATTTTAAAAAATAGGCCGCAGCAACTTGCTGCGGCCTGTTCTTTTTGATTGCCGAGTGGCCACTGAACCCCATGAATTCTTGAGTTTAGCTGTTCGTAGTTCCGCCTTCAGGCGGCTAGTCGTCGTTTTTAGGGTAGCCGGATTCGCCAGAATTCGGTTTAGTCACGTTGCTAAGGTAGCCGGATTCGCCAGAATTCGGTTTAGTCACGTTGCTAAGGTAGCCGGATTCGCCAGAATTCGGTTCCTCGATGATTCCCCGAAGTCTGGCGACTTCGGCTACCGCGATAAGCCTAAATTGTGATGTTGCCGAAGCGCTAACTGGATTTCAAGCGGTCGCCTTGGTAGCTGTTGCGAGCCTGCATGGTTTCGACCAATCGCTGTTTGATGCTGCCCTTGTGCAAGCACCATTCGGGTGCGATCAGATTCTTGGGCGGCGCATCACCGGAAATGCGTTCGATAACGGTCTGGGGTGGCATCCGCTCGATAAAGTCTGCCAGCACTTCGACATACTCCTCCATCTCCATCAAACTCACCTCACCACTGCGTATTTGCTCGGCCAGTCGCGTGCGCTCGACGGCATACAGATTATGGATTTTGACCGCCGCGGGATTCCAGCGTGCAACTTGCTCGGCAGTTTCGTGCATCATCGCGTGGGTCTCACCTGGCAGACCCAGCATGATGTGCAGGCTAACCTCGAACTTGCGGCCTGCTACCCGCTGCATGGCATCCACGGCCGCAGCATGGTGATGCCCGCGATTCATCCAATCCAGGCTCGCGTTGTGGATCGTCTGCACTCCCAGTTCGAGGGACACGTAAGTGCGTTCGGCAAATTCATCGACCAGATCTAGGACTTCATCGGCTACGCAATCCGGGCGAGTGCCAATAACCAGTCCCACCACCCGCTGGTCCTCGAGAGCGATTTCCCAAAGTGTCCTGAGTTTGTCGAGTGGTCCATAGGTATTCGTCGAAGGCTGGAAATACGCGAGGAATTTCTCAGTCTTGTATCGCCGCCGCAAGCCATCGATTCCACGTTGGATCTGCGAGGTAATGGCATCCCGTCGCACCCGCCGGCTGGGGCTAAAAGCCCGGTTATCGCAAAAAGTACAGCCACCGGTGGCCAGGCTGCCATCCACGTTGGGGCAGGTAAAGCCACCATCCAGGCTGATCTTCTGTACTCGTGAGCCAAACTTATGCTTGAGGTATAGATTCAGCGGGAAGTAGCGGTATCCCAACGCCCGCCAATCGACTCGATCGCCCGGATTGGCATGTGCTGGCGACATAAAAATTGACGTAGTCATAGATCCCGCATAAAGTAGTTATTATTGTGTTGAGCAAGCAACAACCCGAAGAGGGTACCCGGCGACCGCGAGTTGCATTGGCCAGATTTGATTCTTGGGTAGCCGGATTCGCCAGAATTCGGTTCATTCCCGATTTTAAGGTAGCCGGATTCGCCAGAATTCGGTTCCTCGATGATTCCCCGAAGTCTGGCGACTCCGGCTACCGCAAAACTCATCTTTTCAATCCTTGGAGAGGCCCATGGCCGACTACGGTCAACTCGTTCCTACCGGTGGTGGCGACACAATTTTCCTGAACAAGGAAAAATTGCTCATCGGCCGTCGAGAGAACTGCGACATCGTGCTCAGATTCTCCAACGTTTCGGGTCAGCACGCGCGGATGACGCTCGAAAGTGGCTATTGGTTCATGAAGGACTTGGGCAGCCGCAATGGAACCAAGGTAGACGGATTTCGTATCAGTCGCAAGCGCCTGGATCCAGGCGCGAGAATCTCCATTGCCAAGCACGAGTACACCATCCAGTACTCGCCCGAAGAGCTGGGTGCCTTTGGTCCGCCGCCGGCAGACGATGAACAAATCGAGCAAGTCTTGCGACGCGGGTTGCTGGACCGCGCCGGATTGTCCCGCCGCGATGATGAGAACAAGTATTCCAACCGCAATCTGGCGGACGAAGATTGATTAGGTCCGTAGCTGCTAAAGCATGTCCGAGTCGAATACGCGGACCTGTTTCCAATTGGATTTGTTGTTTTCAATGAATTCCAAGTGTCGCGGGGCAATTTGATAGGCGTCGTGCGCGGCTCGGTCAGCAAAAATGGTGTGCAGGCTAGCGTCGAATTGCTTGTCGTTGACCGGCCGACTGAGATCCGGAACCAGCGTACCGCAGCCAAAAAATTCTAGCCCCGGGTGATCGTCGAGATACTTCTTCATCTGTGCCAGCAAATGCTCAACTTGCTGGGAAGAGTTATCCACCAAGCTGAAGTAAACCATGTGTGCAATGCGTTTCGACGTACTCATCGTTCGATCCTGAATCGGCGGGATAGGGAAGCTTCCTGGGCGGACAGCGCGAGTGCTGGCATCCGATCACCAACCGCCCGCTGCAGGCAGGATACTCGCTGGGGGCGGTGGGTCAAGCACTACCTCTTTGAGCCCCCTCATCCCCAACCCTTCTCCCCCGGAGTACCGGGTGGAGAAGGGAGCCAGATTGATGAAGGCGTTGGCCGGCACCGAGTTCGTTAACTTGAAAGCTACGGCTCCTGCCCGCAAGCGGACATGGGTCCTTGAGCTCAAGCCACAGAAAAATGGCTCCCCCTTCGCCCTGTACTCGGGGAGAGGGGGATGGGGGGTGAGGGGCAAGGTCATGAGGGTGAGGGGCAAGGTCGCTTGGGAGGCATTGAAATTGGCCATTTCAACGCAAGATGCGATCCTGTTGGTGGCCCAGCTCTTCGAGCCCCCTCATCCCCAACCCTTCTCCCCCGGAGTACCGAGTGGAGAAGGGAGCCAGCTCGATGAAGGCGTTGGCCGGCGCCGAGTTCGTTAACTTGAAAGCTATGGCTCCCGCCGGCAAGCGGACATGGGTCCTTGATCTCAAGCCACAGAAAAATGGCTCCCCCTTCGCCCTGTGCTCGGGGAGAGGGGGATGGGGGTGAGGGGCAAGATCATGAGGGTGAGGGGCAAGGTCGCTTGGGAGGCATCGAAATTGGCCATTTCAACGCAAGATGCGATCCTGTTGGTCGCCCAGCTCTTCGAGCCCCCTCATCCCCAACCCTCTCCCCCGGAGTACCGAGTGGAGAAGGGAGCCAGATTGATGAAGGCGTTGGCCGCGCCGAGTTCGTTAACTTGAAAGCTATGGCTCCTGCCCGCAAGCGGACATGGGTCCTTGAGCTCAAGCCACAGAAAAAAGAGGCTCGGGGGCAGTGCACTGGGTTGTGAGAGGCTTCGGGGGCCATACCGGGGGCACTCCATGCCGGCGTTCTACCTCGCTCAGGCCACAGAAAAATGGCTCCCCCTCGCCCTGTACTCGGGGAGAGGGGGATGGGGGGTGAGGGGCAAGAAACGAACCGCCAGGCCACCTTTAGTCCGGCGGTGGCTCCAGGCATATCTCGTATTGTCTGGCGAAGGCGACCTTACAGGAATCGATTCGGCAAATTTTTTTCGCGGCTCACCAATACTGCCTTCCCCGAGTGCGAATAACTGGTGAAGACAGCAGCGCCATGTGATGGCAGCACGATTCTCGGGTCGTCCCGGGTGATGGTGCAGGAGGCTGTGCGAACAGCGAATCACCACAATTCGACTGGCTGCCCTGGACGCGGCAGCGGTCACACTGAACCCAGTATTGGGACGGAGGAGTTTGAGATGTTGAAGAAAGCAATTTTGATTGGGCTGGTGGGGGTTGGTTCCGCTGCGGCAGTGGCCACCACGGGTGCCTGGAGCTATGTGCGAACGGGCGTCAGTACAGCCAGCGAGTCGGTGCGTGGCAGCGTGCCCATCGAATGGGAGATCAAGCGTGCCCGGCAGATGATTGCCGATCTCAAGCCAGAGATTGCCAAGAACCTGCAAGTCGTCGCCCGCGAAGAGGTGGGAGTCAAGAATTTGGCTCATCAGATTTCCGACAAGGAAGCCCAGCTAGCCAAGGGTCGCGACGACATCATGCGTCTGAAGAGCGACCTGGAGAGTGGTTCGGTTCGATTTGTGTATGCTGGACGCAGTTACTCGGGCGATCAAGTTCGAAGAGGACTTGGCCAATCGCTTCAAGCAATTCCAGGTGCATGAGCAAACCACGGACAAGTTGTCCCAGGTGCTCGCGGCTCGCGAAAAGAACCTGGATGCGGCGCGACGCAAGTTGGACGGCATGTTGTCCGCCAAACGCGAACTGGAAGTAGAAATCGAGAATTTGCAAGCTCGGCTGACGATGGTCGAGGTGGCTCAAACCAGCAGTCCCGTTTCCCTGGACGACAGCCAGTTGAGCAATACCCGCAAGTTGTTGGACGAGATTCGCACGCGGATCGATGTCCAGGAAACGCTGGTTGCCAGCGAAGGCGCCTTGGACGGAGCAATCCAGTTGGATGATCCGACCTCACCGGACCTGCTGAATGAGATTGCGGACTACTTTGGCGAGGGCCGAGCCGAGATCGAATCGCTGGTCAGCTCTCAAGGACAGTAGCCTTCGTTCCTCCATCAAGCCTCGGGCTGCTGCTGGGCGCAGTGGCCCGAGGAATTGTTTTGTCTGGGCTGAGGGGTATTTCCTCGCCCAGGCACTGCTCGCGGCCATTTGCTCGGCTGGGCGATACGGCTGGGCGTTACAATGGAAGCTGGCGGCACATGAAGTTCAGGCGAAAGTGGGCTGCAAACATGATTCGACCGTGGAGAGTTTTCATGAAACAGCAGCACTCGGCACTGACACGCAGCACGCAGGTGCATGCACAGCCGCTGGTCGGGGACCGCAGCAGAGAGTTGCTGGCCGACAGTGTTGTCGGTGAGCGGACTTGCGGCGATGGTCAATCGACAGGCGGTCGACACGTCCTGTGGATTGATGGCGTCGGGGGCTTCCTGATGATCGACCGCGATGAATTGGTCGTTGGCCAGGCGGTGTCTGGCTGCGGCGTGGACGTGGCGATTGTGGGCGATCTCAGTCGCCAGGCTTGTGCACTCCGCCGCTCGGCGGGGGATTACCTGCTGCAACCCCTGCAACAGGCGTCCATCACGTTGGATGGTTGCAAGATTGACCGACCGCAACTGCTGCGAAACCAATCCCTGATCCAAATTGGCAAGCGTGTCAAACTCAGATTCAACAAGCCCAGCGCCTTGAGCGCGAGCGCCCGACTGGATCTGGTCAGCCTGAATCGCTTCAAGCCGCACGTGGATGGTGTCCTCTTGTTGGCTGATTCCTTGATTATCGGCCCGAGCCCGCACAGTCATGTTGTGTGCCCCGGGTGGAAATCGGATCTGCTGCTGTTCCGTCATGACGACCAGTGGACCTTTAGGACGCTGGAAGAAGTGGAGGTCGACGGCCAGAGGGTCCAGGGGCAAATCGCCATGCGGGGTGGCATGCGCATGCGAGGAGAGGATTTCTCGTTGAGTGTCGAATAGGAAAAAATGGGGTTGGGAGGTCGCCAGCATTTGCGGCGATGCCCAACCGAGCGGGTTCTGGTGCCACTAAACATGTTAGCCAAGATTTTAATTCCGACGACGAATGGTTTTGCAAGCGGTCAGACGGCTGGCCAAAACGGGAACGGGACCACGAGCCATGATTCAAATTCTCAGTCCAAAAAAAATACTCGCCGGTGCGCCAGGCGACGGGCAGCAAGCCAACACTCCCCCTCAGGGAAAAGCCATGAAATTTAGATTCGGCAACGGCGATCAACCGCTGGCCGGCTTTACGATCAAACGCGGTGTCGGCGTCGGCGGTTTTGGCGAAGTCTACTTTGCCACCAATGACGCGGGTAAAGAAGTTGCCCTCAAGCAGATCCAGCGCAATCTGGATGTCGAGGTTCGTGGCGTTCGGCAATGCATGAACCTCAAGCATCCCAACTTGATCGGCCTGTTCGATATTCGTTTCGATGACGAGAATCAGGGCTGGATCGTGATGGAGTACGTTTCCGGTGCAAGTCTGCGAGATGCGCTGGAGGCTCATCCGCACGGTCTGCCGCGCGACGAGCTGAATCGCTGGTTTGGGCAGATTGCTGCCGGCGTGGCCTACCTGCACGACCATGGCATCGTCCATCGCGATCTAAAGCCGGCCAATATTTTTGAAGATGAAGGCATCGTCAAGATTGGTGACTATGGACTCTCCAAGTTCATTTCCTGTTCGCGCCGCGGTGGACAAACGGAAAGCGTCGGCACGTTTCACTACATGGCTCCGGAGATCGGCAAGGGAGAGTATGGCAAGGAGATCGACATCTACGCGCTTGGGAGTCATGCTCTACGAATTGGCGACCGGCGTGGTGCCCTTCGACGGAGAGAGCAGCCAAGAGATCATCATGAAGCATCTGACGGCCGACCCCGATCTGTCTCTGGTCGATTCTCCCATTCGCGAAGTGGTATCGCAAGGCTCTGGCCAAGAATCCTGCGTCACGTTTCACCGACGTACGCGACATGGTGCGGCCGCTTGGGATGGAAGTCGACGATCGCTACCTGCTCGTACGCGCAGTGGGGGAAAGCCAGCCCCCAGTGGTTCACCTGCAACGCGAAGCTGTGACCAGCCCAGCAGTGGGTGGGGCATGCACCGCAGCCCTTCGGTCAGCCGCCCAAGCACCCCAAGCAGCTGCAGCACAGCCCAGGGGGCGGCCCAACCGCGTCGCTGCCGCCGAGCCATCACGACATGCACGGTCTACTATCAAGAGCCTGTCGCACGCAATTTGCGCGAGGGCTGGCTGGGCCTGAACCGCTGGTGGGCTGATTTGAAGATGAATGGCGGCATGAAGACCGCACTGCTGGCCGTGGCCATTATCTTCGCCGCCTTCAACGCCGGTACCATTCTCTCGCTGGTCATTACGGGACTGATGCTGTACGTGCCCTACTACTGCGTGTGGTGGTTGCTCAAAGGACCTACGCCGGCTAGGCGATCACCGGCCTTTATGCAGCCTCCGGTGAGAAGCCCTCAGCTCCTCAACAGGTGTGCCTAACTATGCCGCTCCCAACTATTTGCCTGCTGAACCGCCCAGGTTTCGCCCAGGCCCAGCCCGTCGCGGCCAATCGTCCGCTCAGCATTCGACAATGGAAAGTGGCCAAACGCGGTTCTCTGGCGCAGATTCCGCGTGGCAGCGTGTGGAGCGAAGTAACCGGCAGTTGGCTGGGTGCGTCCGCCGTGATCGCCGTGTTTGGTGCGTTGGCAGTCCTCTTTCAAATCGGCTGGGGAGAACGAGCCCAACCCTGGTTGATTGGCATGACCTGGGCAGCATTGGTAGCCCTGACCATTTCCTGGATTGCCATCGGTCTGGGCAAACGCTGGCAAGTGGAAGAAGGCGACTGGGCCATCCGCAGCTTTGTGCAGCTGACCTTTGGTTTCGCCGTCGGCGGCCTGGCCTATCTGTTCGCCGATTTCCTGATGGTCCCGTGGGGAGAGATTACCAAACAGAGTTTCGGTGAAATTCCCGTACACCGTTGGAGCGGTTTCTTCGATGCCAGTGGCAACCCGCTGTTGCCAGCCTACCTGGCCTACTTCCCGCTCGTCATGGGACTGATTCACTGGTGGAAGCAAGTCGATCCGCTACGACGCACACGGTTCAGCTTTTGGGCAGTCATTTGGAGTGTGCTAGCCGCCTTCATCGTGCACGTGCTGATCCCCTTCCCACAGCCTTGGGGAGCCCTGATCGCTGCCGGAACATCGATGGCCATTCAATTGTCCAGTCCCTGGATCAACCCCTCGGAGAGATTGCGTGTGGACCATCAGTTGCAGCAATCTGCTTAACATTGCTGAATCACAATCGAAGTAGCCAGTCAGGCCACGCGGCCAAACATTCCTAAAAAAGAAGCCCACAGGGGGCGGTATCATGCACACACAAAGAAAAATCTGCATCCGTAGCATGGAACGCGGCGAGGCGAACGCGGCGGACCCGATGGCCGAGTAGGTTTGCTGCTGCTGTTTGCGTTCATGCTATCACCCATGACCATCAATATCTCGCTGGCGAGCAACTCGGATGCTGAGTTCCCTAGGGCGGCGAGGCCCGAGCCTGGCTCGCCTCCGGCGCCCAGTGCTGCCGCAGCCCAAGCTGTGGCATTACCGGATGTTATGCGCGCCGCAAGTCATTGCGGAGGAGCCAAGTAAAGCGGGGTGAGAATGCCAGCGAGACTGAAGGTGGTATGCTACCGAAGGTGGTAGCGTGACCGAAAGTGCTAGCGCGACCCGAAGGTGCTAGCGCGGCACCGAAGGTGCTAGCGCGACCGAAGGTGCTAGCGCGACTGAAGGCGCCAGCCGCCACCGAAGGCGGGCGGCCACCAAGGTGCTAGCGCACCGAAGGTGCCACGCAGGTGGAAGGTGGCGTTGCGAAAATCGACGATCGGGCGGAGTTGGATTGGCCACACACGAGCCCGGTGAGTGAGGTTCGTAAGCTGTCGGTCGAGCCGGGGTTTCGACCATTGCTGCCCGAAGATAGCCCAGCCTGGATTACCTCACCTCCCGACTACCAATCCAGTACCCATCGCTTGACGGTCAGCTCATTGCCCACCTCGATTCGCGCCGATAGCGACAACTCGCTGGACTCAAAATCCGCCATCGGCCGCCATGTTCCAGTACATTGACGACCAAGTCTTGCAGCAGAGGGGTGGTGCTAGCCAGTTGGAACAGGAAATCACCGTTGATTTTATTCGCAAGAATTTAATGAATGACCCGCGTGGATATGTAGCAGAACTGACTACCAGCAACGGTCCCATGTATCAAAAATGGGTCAGCCTGACAGTTTCTCCTGAACAAAGATCACAAATCCAAGCGTGGTACCGGCAAGCCCAACAACGGGACCGCATGCTACCGCTGGGGCTGGGTGTGTTGGCTGCGTTGAGTTGCGTTGGGCTTACACATCTGGTTTTGCGCAGCCGTCACGGATTACCGCATACGCCTCCCTTGACCCGCGAAAATATCCTGGCATATCAGGGCGACGGGCGAACTCGCCAGCGGAGCGGATTATCCCTGGCTGTGCTGGGATTGGGCGTACTAATGCTCCCCGCATTGTTGATGGGTTTCTGGCTGATAGCACGTATCAAAGTATATCGGGAGTCACCCACCGTGCGAGCATCGGTGAACCATATGCCATCGCCTGAAATTGAAATGCCACGCATGCCGAGCATGCCAAGCATGCCAAGCATGCCAAGCATGCCCAATGCGGGAACGATCATTCTGGAGGATGCGGAGAATCAGGCTAACGTCCGTCTGCAGGAATCGGACGGACAAGTGAACGAAATCTGGGAGTCAGGTGATCATTATCCGCAGCGAGTAGCTAGGCGTGACGTTCATGAATGCAAACAGCGGCGCGGATCAATTGCTGGTGGATCGCATCAGTCAGGGCGAGCCTCAGGCTTGGGAAGATCTGATCGCACGCTATGAAGGCCGGTTGCTTGCCTTTGCCGAAAGCCGCCTGGCCCAACTGTGCCAGCAGCGAAGACATTGTCCAAGAGACTTTTGTAGGGTTTTTGAATAGCCTGCCCAATTACGATCGCCAGCGTCCGCTGGAGAGCTATCTGTTTTCGATCTGCGCCTACAAGTTGACCGACTTCCTTCGCCGCGAGGGACGACGTCCGGCCATTTCCTTGACGCAGAACGCCAGCGAGAGTTCCTCATCGCCATGGCAGATCATTTCCTCCGGTGCGAGGAGCCAGCACCATAGCCCGTAGCGGCGAGCGCCGGAAGCTCGAAGAGCAAGCAATCGTGGATGCTCTGCAGACACAAATCGAGAAATGGCAAGAGCGCGGTGACTGGGCGAAACTCAAATGCATGGAACTGCTTTTCG
>CAVPPY010000073.1:0-33702 GCA_963707245.1 Pirellulaceae bacterium | reverse complement strand
TGATCGTAAGCCCGATGCTTCGTCAACATGATGACCTACGGTCATCGCGGTAGCTGGAGTCCAGACTTGGATGATTCTTGGAAAACCGAATTCTGGCGAATCCGGCTACTGTAAAATCTAATGCTGGCGAATCCGGCTACTGTAAAATCTAATCCGAACAGAGCTCTGGTCGCGAACGGTTCTTAGTCGCGAACAATAGTCCGACCATGTTTGGTGATCACAACATCCACGCAGTGATCGCAGCAGGGGAATTTGTAGGTCAGAATCACGCGGCCAAACAGCCCGCGTTTGCAGTCCTCCAGGCAGGGCACGATGTTGGCACAACAAGCTGGAACGCAAGCAGCGACCTCGTAGCAGCATCCGGTGCAAGGATCCTTGACGCACCATTTGACCTCCACTGGCGGCGGCGGTGGGGGTGGCGGACAGCAGATTGGGGCTGGTTCACAGCAAACGGGTGCAGGAGGGCAGCAGTCTGCAGCTTTAGGGCACAAAAGCCCCGCTTGAGCGACGCTTGCGCTGGCAAGCATCAGGGTCGCTAAACTAAGGAGTAGGGCAGGACGATGGGCACGCATAGCAAGCTTCCGATGTATTCGAGTCGTAAAACGGGTTAACAACCTATTTTTACTACGCGTTACAGGTTTTGCAAATCCCCAGCCTGATTTGGAACGCATGGCCGAAGACAGCCGAGGTGGGAGTCTGTATGCCAAGGGGCAATCGGATTTGGTGTAGCTCGCGCTTTTTCAAGTTGCGCAATGAGCATTTTCCCAACGTTTTTCCTAACCCGACGCGTAAGTTTTGACGTTGCGCATTGAGCATTTTCCTCAGGACTTTCATAACCCGACGCGTCAGCGAGGACGTAGATCAACCTAAGAATTCCTCGCTGACGCGTCGGGTTAGGAAAATAGCGCAACTTCAAATCGCATGCGCGAGGACGTAGTCGAATGGAAGAATTCCTCGCTTACCTTGGGGCTATTAAAGATGCGCACCTTCAAAATTCGCGCTCTGGCTCCGGTTTCCGGGGCTAGATCAGGCTGCACGCCTGTTTTCCATGGCAATTTTGCGATAGCTCAACAGGACTTCGTACAGATCCTGTGGGATCTCCATGGCTTCGCCGGCGAAATCCTCCAGCCATGCACGATTCGAAAGGGCAGCGTCGAGTAGCAAGGGAATTACATCCCCAACACACACGGCGACGCTGTTAGGCTGGCAAAAGCTGGCTTGCGGCCGTTGCGAGGCCTGACATGGAATTCGATCCTGCGGGCTGTCCTTAGTCGTGGTACCGTCAGAAACCAGTCGGAAACTCGGGGCTGACATGCGTTCTCCGCGGAATCGAAGCGAGTGATTGGCTAGCACTTGGAAATCGCGATAGTGAATCGCGCCTCAGTGTTTTTAGTTATCGGCCTGTCAATCTTTAACGATTAGGGGATTTTTGACGATTGTAAGATTTGGTGGGTTCAGCTCTCGGGACATTAGAGATGTTCGGTATCAAGACGGCGACTCCGAAGCGACTGTGCAGTGTCGGAAAGACCTCGACGAATAAGACGGCTGTGGCTGGTCAAGGAATTTACGCCGTATTCCAATGGAACAACGTTCAAATTGCCACGATTGCCCCTCTCCCCCAACCCCTCGCCCGAAGACTCGTTGTACCACACAAATTCCACCTACGCGGAAACTCTTTTATGCAGGCGGATTCTCGCGTTTCAAAGGACAGTCGTGCGCGGGTTGATTGAACAGGAGTTAACGGAGAAAACTGAGGAAATTGCTGTCCTTGTTACCTCCGCCCTCTTTGTTCATAAGGAGTCTGCCGTGCATCCACTTTATAGCCAATCTTCCGCAATGACGAGCGATGTGATCGGAGCCGCCATCGACGTGCACCGGGATAAAGGCCCTGGTTTGCTCGAATCGATCTATGAATGGTGCTTAACCATGGAATTGGAACTGCGTGGCCATCATGTGCAAACGCAAAAGAAAGTCACCGTTCGGTATAAGCAGTTCTCTCGCGAAGAACCGCTTCGATTCGACTTGCTAATTGATCGCTGTCTGTTGGTTGAGGTCAAAGCGGTGGACAAAATCCTTCCAATTAGCAAAGCGCAGTTACTTAGCTACATGAAACTCCTCGATGTTCCGCTGGGACTGCTCATCAATTTCAACACTTCCAAGCTTGCCGATGGAGTATCGAGGCTGATCTTGCCAGCTGCCAATCTAGACAAAGACTAAGGCATTTTTAGGAACGACGTAGGTTCGGGAAACGGGGTCAGGTGCCAATAGTGCAAAGCACCCCTTGGGCCGTTCCGGCTATTGGTACCTGACCCCGTTTCCCGCGAGTTGCTATATGAAAAATGAAAATGCTCTAAGGCACAGGGAAAAGAGAATGCTGGCTTTGTTTCCTCTGTTCTCTCCTGTTCAAACAACATGATTCTGTGGTGCCACTGACTACCCCGCTGCCGCAATCCTAGGCAAGCGAAACTGAAAGTCCAATCGATCCAATATCCTGTTGGGGCCAGAAATGAATGCAATGAAGAACTTGTGTGGTACAACGAGGCTTCGGGGCGAGGGGAGTAAGAATGAGTCAGAAATAGTTGAGCCAATCCAAACCCAAGTCCATGCCGGCCATCAGCCTGGGTTGGACTACGGATCTGACGGATACGACCCGGGTGGTTGTAATGTTGGCGTGGACCCGGCGGCTGGCGGAGTTCAGATCGAGATCAATGGGCTCATTGAAGCGGAGAGTGACGAGGCTAGCAGAATCTGTCGCGAGGACCTTAACGAGGTTCCTGGCGAGGTTCACGGCGGATGGAATGGTGGTGCAGGGTGCAGTCTGGCAATGCGGCCAAGAAGGTGCGGCCGTAGAACTTGCTTCCCACCCGTGGATCGAGAATGACCACAATTCCGCGATCGCTGGCCGTGCGGATCAAGCGGCCGAATCCCTGGCGGAGTTTGATGACCGCCTCGGGGATCTGGTAGTCGCGAAAGGGGTTGCCGCCAGCCATGCGGATCGCATCCAATCGGGCTTCGAGCAGGGGGTGGTCCGGCACACTGAAGGGCAGTTTGGTAATGATCACATTGGCCAGTGCATCGCCGGGAACATCCACGCCTTGCCAAAAACTATCGGTGCCGAACAGGGCTCCACGCGGATTGGCTTTAAACTGTGCGAGCAGTTTGCCGCGTGGGGTGCCATCTGCCTGGCTGTAGAGGGCCATGTTTTGCTGTGCGAACCAAGCCTGCATTCTACTAGCGGTAGCTCGCAGCAGGCTGTAACTGGTAAACAACACAAAGGCGTGTCCGCCCGTTTGCAATAGGTAGCGCTTAATCATCTCCGGCAGTGCTGCTTCGAATGCTTGTCGATCCTTCGAAGGGTCTGGCATATCGTCTACCAGAATTAACGCCGCCTGGCGTTTAAAATCGAATGGACTTCCCAGCTTGACGGTCATACTGCCCGTAGCGCCAATGCGTGATTGAAAGAATTCAAAACCACCTTGGCGTCCGGTCGAGACTGTGGCGCTGGCCAGGATCACACTCGGAATCTCCTGAAACAACATTTCGCGCAGACGATGTGAAATATCAATTGGTGCGGCGTGCATCTCCAATCTCAGATCACCGCGACGAGTCAAGGTTCGCTCGAGCCAATACACGGCTTCATCGTCGGTTTGATTCAACCAAGCCTGGGTGTGATTGGCCAATGTCTCCAGGCGTTGGGCAGCGGAGCTCAGTTCTTTGTGCTTGGACGGGTCTTCGGCATTGTCTGCCATCCCGCTTAGACGCTTGCTCAACACCAGCAGCACATCGCTTAGGCGATTGGGCACGATCTGCTTTTCGCGGACGCGTTTTGCAGCGACTGCATTGTTCGAGGAAGAGTTACCCATCCACTGATCTAAATCGAATATCAATTGATCCGTCAGGGTATGAGCTTGATTCACGCTTTCAATCAGGCGTTGCAAACCCATGGCTACGAACAGTCCCCGGTTGGTGCCTGGATTGTAGAGTTTGTTCAGTGCGTACTGCAGTTGTCCATAGCTGATCTTCATGCCCAGGTGTGCGCTCGCCACCGACTCGATCGTATGGCATTCGTCCAGGATGGCAGCCTGGTAATCGGGAATAATGCCGAATCCACTTTCGCGACGAAGCGCCAAGTCGGTAAAGAACAGGGCATGATTAACCACCAGGATTTGCGCCATGCACGCGGCGGCGCGCCTGATAGTAAAAGCATTGGTCTACGGTCTTGCACTTACGTCCCAGGCAATTGCTGGTATCGCTGGCGACCTCATCCCACACGGAGCCGAGTGGACGAAAGGGTAGGCTGCTCAGCGAACCATCGGGGGTTTCCTTGATCCACTGACCAAGACTTTGCAATTGGTTAAACTCAGCCTCATTCAACATGCTCGCCGCGCGGGACATGGCCGTTTGATATCGGCGGAGGCTCAAGTAATTCCCGCGTCCCTTAACCAGCACACTCGTAAACTCACGGGGAATGACGCTGTTCAGCAGAGGCAGATCCTTTTCGATCAGCTGTTCTTGGAGGCTGATCGTATGGGTACTAATGACGATGCGCCGACTCTTCTCCGGGTCGTCATCGCTACTGGGACCATCGACTTGGTCGGCCGTCGCGTGCAGGATCGCCGGCACCAGATAGGCGAAACTCTTGCCCACGCCCGTCCCCGCTTCGGCGACTAAATGTTTTCCTTTAGCCAGGGCTGTCGCCACGGCCTCAGCCATGGCTAATTGCTGACTACGCTGCTCATAATGCTTTAGCCGTTTGGCAATCAGCCCATCGGGCCCGAGAATGGCAGCAACATCGAGCGACAAAACAGCGAGTCCTTCGCTAGTCAGACGAGAGGAAGGGAATGGTGTGGACCGGAGCCCTTATTCTACGGTCTGCAGAGCAAATCGTCTCGACCGTGCAAATTGTTTGTAAAAATCATTAAAACCGGAAACTCTGCCGCACAATCCAACGTCTTGTCTGTGGGCAAAGTTAGGCAGACCGTTTCTGGGCCAGCCTGTCCTAGACTTTCGCGGGTCGGATTTAGCGTCTTTCCGCTGAACAGGCAGAACCCCCTTTCCATGGCTAACTTGAATCGAGTCTTGAAGATGAACATGCATCCCAGCGGGTGGGCCTTGTTTTGCTTGACAGGGATACTTGCCTGCGTCTGGGGCAGTCCTGCAGGCTGTCGCGCCCAGGATACCCCGACGGCAGCAGGCGTCGACGGACGCAGGCGTCGACGGAGCAGGCGTCGACGGACAGGCGTCTACGGAGGCGAGCACTCCTCCCGAGCGGACCATTTATGTGCCTTATGCAAAACTCAAAGAGGTTTTTGAGAAAGAGGGTCGCGGCGTCTTCCTACCCTATGAGCAATTCGAAAAACTTTGGCAGGCTGCGCAGCAAAAGCCTCCGGTACCCGCGCCGGGCCCGCCCGTCGGCGCGTTGATTACCTCGATCGCCAGTCAGGCCGCTGTCGAACAAGATGTGGTCCGCGTCACGAGCTTGTTGAAAATTGAGCTGCTCCGAGGCGGCTGGAATCGCGTCCCGCTGCGATTGCAGGGCTCGGCCATTCTATCGGCTACCATCGACGGCCGGGCAGCTCGCGTCGTGCCTGCGGCCGACGGCGGCTACGAACTGCTGGTCGAGAACGAGCTGGCAACGACTCAAGCCATAGACTTGCAGCTGGTGTACGCGCGGGCCTTTGACAAAACGCCGGGCAAGAATAGTGTTGAGTTTGCTGCTCCGTTGGCGCCGGTGCATCGCTGGGAGATCCGCATTCCAGCTCCCGGTGTGCAAGTCAACATTGATCCGATGATCGCTGCGACCCAGCAGTCGCAGTTCGCCGCGCCAGCAGTCAACGAAGAACTCCCACAGGACGAGCGCCCACCCTCTCCTGATCCGAATGTTGCCGTATCGCCCGAGGCTGATCGAGCCAGCAACGAGAGTGTGCTGCTCGCCTTCGTGGGTGCGGCCCCGCGCATATCGATCGACTGGACACCCAAGGCAGAGGGCGCTACCGGTCTGGATGCATTGATCTCGGTCAAGTCGCGACAGGAGGTATTCGTCACAGAGGCAGCCGTTCGTACACGCGCACAATTGCAGTACGAGATCAGTCGCTCCCAGGTCTCGCAGCTCAGCGTTGAGGTTCCCGCGGACCATAAGGTCATCAATGTTTTCGACCAGAATGTCCGCAAGTGGAGCGTGGCCCCGCAGGGCGACGTGCAGCTGATCCAAATCGATTTGTTTGAACCGGCCGCAACCTCGCAAGCGATCACCATTGAAATGGAACAGTTTCGCGATGCCTCGGAAAATTCTGGTATTTCCATTGCCAGCCTGAGGGCGGTGGATGTCGGACGACAGTTGGGAACGGTGGTGCTCCATGTCGATCCCAGCCTGCGAGCCGAGGTTGTCGCCCGGACTGGCCTGCAGCAACTGGATGCTTCCGAGTTGCCCGCTGAATTGAGCCATCAGCCATGGTCGTTCGCCTATCGCTATGCGGCCTTGCCTTTTGAGCTATCGCTGAATATCGAAAAAGTTCAGCCGACGATAATCGCACGGCAGCTGGTCGAAGCCTATCTGGAACCGGAGCAATTGAACCTGGACATCAGCTGCCTGTTTGACATTGCTCAGGCAGGTGTATTTCAATTGGAGCTGGATGTGCCAGCGGGATTTGAAGTGCGGCAGGCCACTGGTCAGGCTCTCGCTGGCGCTGACGCCGTGGCCGTGGATTCCTTCGACTTGAGTCCCCTGGAGAACGATCCTCAGCGCTCGCGCTTGGTGGTCAATTTATCCCGCAAGGCTCTGGGCCGAGTCGGTTTGCTGCTGCGCATGCACAGGCCGATCAATGATGTGAATTTATTGACCCCCACCGGCACGCCGACCAACATCATCCTTGCCCTCCCACAATCCCGCCAGGAATATGTTTCGCAGAGCGGCGGAAACCTGGTGCTGTATGGACCGGAGAGCCTGCGCATCGCGCCTGAACCCACCGGGCTGCGGCCCATTGCCATCAGCCAGGCGTTTGCGGAAATAGCCACAAGTGGACCAGGCGGACGCGCGACCTGTGCTGGCATTCCAATTCACGGACCAGGCGGCAGAGATCGATCTGACGGTTGAACGCCGCAAACCCTATGTGACAGCCCAACAAAGGATGTTGGTACAAGTCGAAGAGGGTGTAGTCAAATACGAAGTGCTGTTGATGCTGCACATTCAATACAGTGGTATCAAGAGCGTGCGGGTGGATGTGCCCGCAGGCATCGCCGGAGATGTCCGCAATCTGAGCGACCAACTGCGCAACAATCCCATCCTGCCGCCTCCCAACGATATCCCCCCAGGTTATGTGTCTTGGGAGTTTAGCGGTGAAACGGAATTGCTGGGCACACACAGCATTAAATTGAATTGGGAGACCAAGATCGACGAATTGGAGGTCGGCAGCAGCACGCGGATCACTGTACCGCGAATTGAACCCAAGGGTGTCGATCGGAGTTGGGGGCAAATCGTCATCAGCAAGTCCGAAACGCTGGATGTCGAACCGTCGGCGGCTATTTCCGGGCTGCGATCGATCGACCCCAATCTGGACATCATGGCCGAGGCTCGAGTGAGCAACGCAGCTCGCGCCTTTGAATTCGTTGACGACTGGAGTCTGCAGTTGTCCGCAACCCGTTACCAGTTGGAAGAGGTCAAGCGGACGAGCCTGGAACGTGGCGTGGTGCGCGTGGTGGTTACCCGCAGCGGGCTGCATAGTGTGCAAGCCATGTATCGCTTGAAGAGCGCCAGGCAGCGGCTTGCCCTTAAATTGCCTGAGGGAGTCGAGTTTGATTCGCAGCCAGTGCGCATCAATGGTGCGCCCGTCGTGCTGGAGCGTGGAGAGCAAGGCTTTTTGACCGTGCCGTTGATTGGACAAGACCCGCAGACGTCATTCGTGCTGGAGCTGCGATACAGTTTACCTGGCGACTACCGCGAGATGCATTTGCCGGAGTTCCCCGAGGATCCCGCCGTGCAAAAGGTCTTTTTAGCTGTCTACCTGCCCCAAGAGGTCAAGCTGCTGGCAAACTTTGGGCCGTGGACCGAGGAAACCCTGTGGCGATGGAGAAACTGGCGGATTGAACCGACCGCCAAGATGTCCGACGATTCGCTGACGAAGTGGATTAACGAAGACATTAAATTGTCGGCTGCCCCTGCATTCCAAAAGGATGGCTGGTTCTATCTGTTTTCAACTCTCCGCCCCGCCCCCGCACCCACTGGCTCCCTTCAGTTGCAAACCATGCCGAGCTGGATGCTCAATGCCAGCGTGGTTGGAGCGATGCTGCTGCTGGGTTTAGTTTTCTTACGCACTCGGCTCAGTTCGAAATTAGTGGTCTGCGTGCTGCTGATCATGTTGCTCACGGGCCTGGGCTTTTTAGCGCCGACGCTGGCCCAGCAACTGCTTAGTCTACCGGCCGTGGTGGGCCTGGCGCTGTTGGGAATCGCCTGGTGGGCCTGGCATGCCAAGCAGGTCTATGATGCGGTCGACTGGCGACGTTCCTTGGGGGCAGGACTGGTTTCCAAGGACTCGGAATTGGCCGGCAAGCATGGAGACTCGGGGCAAGCCAATAGCGGCAGCCAGGCCGGTTCTAATGAAACGGCTGCCGCTCCCCATGCCTCACCCGCCTCCGAACAGTCCATCGACGAAGAAGGCAAACAGGGAGGCGATCATGTTTAATTGGCTACAGACTGTGTCCAGGGTGTTCACGGTGAGCGCTGGGTCCTCTGGCCACACACTATGCCGCAACTTGCCCAGCTGGCTGTTGGCCTGCCTGTGTCTGGTTAGCCAAGGTTGGGCCTGCCGCGCCTGCGCACAGACTCCCCAGCATTCCGCGCCTTCGAACCGCCAAGCCGCGCAACGCGAAATATTTGTACCCTTCGATGAACTGGAGGTGCTGCTCAGCAATGCCCCCGAGCGCGTGTTCATTAGTCGACAAGAGTTTGAACGCTTGAAACGCGAAGCCAATCCAGCGGAGATCCCCCAACCGCCCTTTGCAATCGAGATCTTATCGGCCGAATACCAAGCCCGGGTGCAAGGCGCTGGTGGAGTAGTGCGCGGCAACCTGCTAATCGAATCCGCGCGTGACGGCTTGCAGGCAATTGAGTTGAGGTATTCGGGCGTTGGCTTGCAAGCGGCTACCCTGGATGGACAACCAGCTAGCTTGGCCCAAGCGGTGCGGGCTGTCTATTGTTCGTCGAAGGTCGCGGCCAGCACACGCTGGAGTTGGTGATGAGCTTGCCCGTGGCCAGCGACGCCGCACAGCAGCGGCTTGAGTTTCAATTGCCAACGGCCCCCGCCAGCAAACTGACCCTGCAGGTGCCGGGCAATGTCGAGATCCAATCGGGCGCCTCCGTCTTGGCTCGCCAGGTGGCATCCGACAACGAACAAACACAGTTTGAATTGTTGCTCTTACCACAACCCATGTCCTTGCTCCTGTCGCTCAACAATCGCAAACAGCGAGCACAGAGTATCGTCATGGCACGGGCGGTGATGTTTGCCGAGATTACCGCTGCCTACGAACGACTGCATGCGACCCTGGCTTTGGAGGTCGCCAATGCCAGCTTGGATGAATTCCGCTTGAGAATCGACGATGCGCTGGAGGTCTACAGCGTGGAAGGTCCCGAGCTGAATCGTTGGTCCGTGGAAAAACTCTCGCTGGGGCAAGAGTTGGTTATCAAATTGCAAAAGCCAACCACTGGCCGCGTGCTGTTGAACCTGAGGCTGGATCGCAAGTCCACCAGCTTGGGTAACTGGACGCTACCTCAGATTCAGCCATTGAATGTGGCGTCCAGCACGTCGGTTATTGGCTTGGTGGTCGACGATCGCCTGCGGGTAGCGGACATTGTCTCAGAGGCCCTAATCCCCATCGATACACAAGTCCTGACAGCAGCCCTGCCAGCCAGTCTATTCGAGCAAGAACCGGGCCGACCCAAGCTGAAAGCTGTAGCCGCTTTTTACGCGACAGACTTGGAGCACCAGCTGCATGCCCAATTGAGCCTACCCGCAAATCGCCTGACAGTTGCGGGAGATACGCAAGTCGTCATCTCGGATCGTGGACTTTCCGCCCAGGTTGGCTTCTCATTGAGCACCTTGAACGAAAACCTGTTCTCATGCGATGTGCGCATGCCACTTGGCTGGAATGTCGAATCGGTAAAATCCGCCGATGGAGCGGTACTAAACTTCGAAAAGACCCAGGACGCCGAGGCGGCTCAAGGACAACGCATCCGGGTCCATATTCCAGGTGGCTTAAGACCTGAAGCCGCACAAAGTTTATGGTTGCAGGCCGATTATACGCCGCCGGATTGGCTCGCCGCCTGGGACACGCTGGCGGTTGTGGTGCCCGGTTTTAGCGTAGTCAACGCCGATCAACAGACGGGCAGGATCTCATTGGCGATGGCGGATGACTTGGCCGTCAGTCCTGAGATCACGCAAGGTCTGGAGGTGCTCGAAGGAAGCCAAAGCCCGCAGCGGTCGACGAGCATTCAGCCGCTCAGCCTGGCATACAGCTACGACTCGCTGGATTGGCGTTTGAGTGTTACCGTGACTCGCAAAACACCGCGACTGACCGCCCTCACGCATTCCTTCCTCCACGTGCAAACCGACGCATTGGCCGCGCATTACGAGGTTACTTACCTGGTGCAGGCTGCCCGCACCAAGCAGTTGCAGTTCTCGTTGCCAGAATCGACCCCAGCGGAAGTCACCATCCGCGGTATGGACCAGGCGATTGTCAAAGAGACCAGTAGCCTGGTCGTTGATGGCGCAGACTGTGGAGCGTCGAGCTGGCAGAGCAGCACATGGGAATTGTCCGTCTGGCAGTCGATTTCACGGAGAGCCTGGCCAGCGAAGTCACGGGATTGGAATTGCCCATACTCCGCGCCAGTGGCGTGGAATATCAAACGGGCGTCATTGCCCTGGAAGGGCATCCCGAGCTGGATATTGTGGTTGGCGTCCATCCGCGAGCGGTTGACATTGGGGAATTGGCCGATGCCGAGTATCCAGTTGGCAAAAACCTGCTGGGAGTTTTCGGCTATGTAGGTATCGTCGATAGCCTGGTCATCGAGGTTGCTCGGCGACCGGTGCATCCTCTGCCCACGACGCTGGTAGAGCGAGCTGAAGTATTCACGTTGTTGTCGGTTCACGGCACCCAGGAAACTGCGGCTCGCTATCACCTGAAGACCAAAGCTGAAACCCTGGAAGCTCGACTGCCCGTGGGCGCAAGCCTTTGGTCGGTGCGCTTGGATGGAGTGGCCGCCCGGCCGCATCGCGCCGAGAGTGGCCAAGATGACCAGGCGCTGATTATCGCTTTGCCAGCTAATGCACTGTTAGCCACCAGGGACTTGCAGATCGTTTACGCCATGCCCAGCTCGCCAGTTGCCATCCGCGGTAATGTGCAACTGCAGGCACCGCAATTATTCGAACGCTCTGCGGCGGCGGTGGACGCGCAACCCATTCCCATCGCCGACCTGGAGTGGCAAGTTGCATTGCCCCATGGTTACCATGCAGTCAACATCAACGGCCGATCGACCAGCCGCGCATCGATCGACGCTTTCCTGGATGCGTTTTGGCAATGGGGTGGCAAAAACTATGGCCTACTGGGCGCGTGGCAAATGTCGCAAAGTGCCGCCACCCGGCTGGATAGATCTTTGCTAGCGCCGCGGAGCTATGCCGAGACAGATAGTTCTCGCGACTACCCGTCTATGCAGATGGAAGAAGCCAGGCAGCAGTTGCTGCTTGAGGAGCAGGCCAACGCAGCCGAGGACGCCCCGGCAACACGAGTTGCGGCAGAAACCGCCGAGGCGGGTGCAGCCACGCCGGCTGAGGGTGTACCGACGCCAGCGGCGCAGGCAGCAGCCCAGCCTCAGTCTCCGCCTCAGGCCTCAGTCTCCGCCTCAAGCGTCGTCTCAACCGCCGTTTCAGCAGTCGGAGTTTCAGCAGTCCGAGTTTCAGCAGTCGGAGTTTCATCAGTCGGGGGCCAAAATTTGGGCCCTCGAGGGCGTCCGCAGTTTGGCTATCGACCTAGAGCAAGAGATGAGTGGCGAACGCGTGACCATGACCAACCTGGGTTCGGGTGGGAATGCACAGCTGACGTTGGCCAATCGTCAGCGTTTCGATTGGGCCGGCTGGGCGATTGGTTGCTTCGTTATCCTGCTTGGACTGCGTTTGAAGGCTTGGCCCGCGCGCATCCGATTCTTATTGATAACCGCTTTTTTGGCTCTATTGATCCCTGTTGTTATCGGCTTCAGCAACGAACTTGAGCCGGCTCAACAACGCGTGCAGCTGGCACTGGCCCTGCTGGTTGTCTGCTTTCTCATCCGCGATTGCTGGCGTTGGGTTTTCCAATGGGCAGCGCACCATCCGGCAGCGCAGCGAACGGCGGCCATGGCGTTGGTTAGCGTGCTGGGCATCAGCGGTGGTCGGATGATTGCCCAAGATGATCCCTTCGGTACGCCAAACGCCGCGCAGCATGATCAGCAGATTCAGCACCCGGAAGAATGGCAACGCGAGCTATCGGGCAGGAGGGTCACTGAACTGGGCGAGCTGCGCGATCTACTGCGTGACTCGCTGTCCGCTCAGCCGATCGTGAATCCCAAGGATGCGATCGTGGTTCCCTATGACCCCAGCGATAACAGCAGCCCTGTCCAGAACCAACGCATTCTCGTCCCCTACGATACCTATCAAGACCTGTTGAAAAAAATAGCCGATCGTCAATCGCCCAACCGGGTTTCGCCAGCACGCGATTACGCGCTCGGGGGTATTGCCTACTCCGCCAAACTTGTCTCGGGGGAATCGCTGCGCATGACCGGCCAGTTGACGATTGACCAGTTTGTCGAGGGGGATATTTTGGTTCCGCTCCAGTTGGGTAATTGCGTGCTCGAGAGCGCTACCCTGGATGGCCAAGCGGCCCGCTTGCATGTGCTGGCCTCTAGCCCGCCAGTTGACAACCAGCCATCGCCAGCACAACAGTCAGCCAACCAAGCCGACATGAACGAACAGCCCGGGGCGCCACTGGTCATGCTGACCACCGGTGGCAGTAGGTCGTAAACAATTTGAATTTACGTTGCGACTGAGGATTGAGAAAAGCGGTGGCTGGAATGGCGTGACCGCCAGCGTGCCTGTTGCGCCGGCGGGATTGCTTTCCTTGCAAGCGGAGCAGGCAAATACCGAGCTCCAGTTTTCAACCGATGCAGGACTGCAGCTGCAAGAAACGCAACAGCCGCAGTCAGAGCTGCAATTCGCCTTGCCCAAGCAGGGGCACTTGAAAATCAAGTGGCGTGATAAAATCCAAGCCAGCCAGGTTGACCAGGGCTTGGCCGTCAAGTCTCAAGGACTGCTTGATATTCAAGAAGAATCGGTGCGTCTTACCTGGCAGGCAGATTTCGAATTTCGTGGTGGTCGTCGCGATTCTTTCGTGTTGACAGTCCCCAAGGACTATCTGGTTGAACGCGTGGCTGGGGATAATGTTCGTGGATGGACCAGCCAACCGATTCAGGACGGTCAGCAGCTGGATATTCAACTGCTCAAAGCCGCTGAACAGCGTGAACGCATTCTGGTGATCATCTCGCGGCCAAATCAATCCATGCTAACGCAGGGCTCTACGCTCACCGCTCCGCAAATCGCCGTTCCTCAAGCCATGTTGCACCAGGGAAAGCAATTGGTCCGTCGAAGCCGATTGTTAGAGGTTTCGGCCGAATCAAGCGAGGGCTTGAGTCGAGTCGATTTGCCAGCCATCGACGCAAAACTGCTGGAGCTGCCGGACAGCGGCCCATTACCCGTAGAGGACTTCCAGGCATATGCATTCTCCCAACCAAATTTCAAGCTGGAATTTGCGATCGCGCTGGCCGAGCCGCAGGTAAGCGTTGAGATACAAACCTTGGTCAAGATCGCCCAACGTCAGACGACTCTCGAAACGCGATTGCTACTGAACGCCAGCCAGCGCGACGTGCATCGTCTGCAAATTCGACTTCCACAATCACTCCAATTGGATACACCGCAGGTCGAAGGTGAGTTCGAATGGTCGTTGGTCGATGACGGCAATGATCAAACACAGACCCTGGAGTTGTACATTGCCAATGGTAAGTCCGGCGATTTCACCATCGTGTTGAGTGGCAGGCTGGGGGCTAGCGGCGCTGCATCCGATTTCACCCTCGATGACATCAACCTCCCACGCATAGAGGTGCTCAATGTCAACCGTCAAACGTGCACGCTAGTCATCCAAGGCGACCCGGCATACGACGTTAGGCTGGACAGCTTGATTGGGTGCGAGATGACGTTGCTCAGTAGTGTCAGTTCATGGCTGGCGGAGAATCAACGACAGCTCGCTCGGGCCGCAGTGCGCTGTACACAAAGCGATTATTCGGGAGTTATCCGCTTGACGGCCCGCACTGCAAGCCTTTCCAGCTCTTGGTTAAGCAATGTCAAAGTAACTGATCGAGCCATTGAAGAAACCATCTTCATTCTGGTACGCATTGAGAACGCTGGCATTCGCGAATATGAATTTATGCTACCGGCATCTTGGGCCAAAGCACGTATTCAAGCTCCCCTATTGCGCCGTCAATCGCTGTCTAGCGATGACGATCCAGCGAATCCATTGCTGCGCGTGCGATTGGAATTTCAGGATGCCATGATGGGCAATTTGATGGTGGTCATCGAGAACGATCGCTTGTTGACCGCGGAGTTAGATCGGGTTGCGCTACCTCAAATTACGCAGGGCAGCATTCAGGATCGCTACATCACCTTGGAGAACGCTGGCCGTGACGAATTGGTCACATCGCAGCCGACTGGTTTAAGGCCGGTGGATACCATTCGCTTTGGGGATAACTCGGCCATCAACTTTCTGCAGGGAACGACGGCAGAGATGTATTCCGTTAGCGGGAGCCAACAGCCGAGCTTGTCATTTCAAACCCGCAGTCGCGAGACGGTTGAAACAGTGGGGGCTCGTATTGGGTTGGCGCAAACGACCATGGTGGTCGATGAATTTGGTGGTTATCGAGCATCCCAAGAGTATCGCGTGGAGAATCGCACGGAACCCTACCTGGAAATCATCGTCCCCGAGCACGCGCAACTATGGACCGTTACGGTAGCAGGGGTACCGACCAAGCCAGCCCAAGCTACCGCCGCAGCGGCTGGCCAAGTTAACATCCGCGTACCGCTGATCCGCACCGCTGAGGGAGATTTGGACTATGGGGTGGTTTTGAAATACGGAGGCACTCTGGCCCAGCAGGATTGGCCCCGGCCAACGCGTTTCCCCTTCTTGAGGACAGTGAATATTGCGGTCGAACTGTCGCAGGTGCGACTGTATTTGCCGCAGCAAGAACGCTGGTTCAACTTCGACGGCAGTATGGGTCGCGTACAATCCGAGAGCGACTTGCAGGCCGGTTGGCTGGCATTTCGCACGCGCCAGTTGTCAGAATTAACTGAAATTCTTGGGTCCTCAGAGAAACTCTATTCGCGGGCCAGAGCCACCACGAACTTGTTGGCACTGGAATCGTCCTTATCCGGCCTACAAGCTTCTCGTCGGGCCGCGGCGGGCACGAATGCCGAATTGCGCAGGCAGCTTGAGGCCAACACCGCTGCGCTCAAACAGGCCCAGGATCAGCTCAGCAAATTGCAAGGCCAAGCTGCGCCTGCAGCGGAAGGTTTGGGGAATCGTTGGCAGGTCACCCAGCTCTTTAACTCACAGACCAATGACCGTTCGTACAATGTCGTCGACGAACTCGGCGCAAATTTTTCGATGACTCCGCAGCCTGCCGCAGCGGCCAAGCCACCAGCCGCCGAAGCGCGAGCTGGGCGACCTCTGGACTTTGACGCCGACTGGTTCCTGCGCAATCAGTTGGATGAGTACGCGGCAAAGGATAAGTCGCTCGGGAACAGCCAACTTCCTTTGCCATTCGCGGATGCCGCGGGCAAGAATCCGCAGGGGTTTTCAGCCGGGAAAGCTGGAGAGCCAGCGATGATGGCCGGACCACAGCCATTTGCCGGACAAGGGGAGTCCGAATCCTTCGCCGACGACCAGGGCGGCCGCCCGGCTCTGCGTCCGGAGGAGTCACCGATGTCAGCCGACGATCGACTGTTAGGCGACTATCGGCAGCAGGTCGAACGCTATAACCAAAAACTGCAGCAGCAGGCTCAGTTCGATCTGAGCTATCCGGAATCCGGCAATCCGCAGGTTGGTGGTCGCGGGCTGGGCGGCGGACGAGGCGATCAAAGGGGCTTCGATTTCGCCCGCCCTATCGCTCCAAGCTTCGGCCTGCCTGCACAGCAGCCTAACGCTAGGCAAATGTCGCCTGAGGCTGAGACAGCCACCAGCCAACTCAGTAGGGAAGTCATCCAGCCGCAGACGAATACCCTGCAGGGCTCGGTGGCACAAGCTTCGCCCCGCTTTCAAGGCGGTGCGGGGTTGGTCTTTCCTGTGCCGCAACCCGCCTATCTGGCCAGCCTGGATGTGGAATTGCCCACACGCGGTCGGGAGTACCTGTTTACCACACCTGGTGGACAGGTTGAGCTGAGCGCACGGACTCTGACCGAAGAAAGCATCGCCCGGTGGCAAACGATTTTGGCCTTGCTCGGACTCGCCCTGTTTACCTGGCTGGCGATGCGATTCATTCGCCGACGATTGGGCACCCGCTCCGGACGCAGGCTGCTCTTGGGCATTCTTTTGGCAACTGGCATTACCAGTTTGATCATCGGCTGGCTGCCGGTGTATGGCATACTTTGCCTAATCGCCGCCGCCGGCCTGCTGATGAACCGAGCCCAGGCATAGTCCGGTCTTGGATTTGGGTTCCCCCCAGGGCCACGCAGAGTTTCAATTTGGAAGACTCCGACTCCGGCAACTCACCCTCCCTTTCCGACTTTTGCGAGGAATTTTGGGAGGGTCGAGCTTCAAGCGAGGGGAGGGCTCGTTGTTCAAAGTAAAAAACTGCGTGGCCCTAGGGTTCCACCCTTTCTAGTTGGGGCTGTCCCCACAAACAGTCTATATTAGAGTGGCAGGTGGCGCACTTGGTCTGCGCCCTGGCTGATGCGTCTTAGGAAGTCAGCTGTATGCCAAACTCAAATAAACCTGGTCCATGGACCATCGCTGCAAGTGCCGTGCTGGCGCTCATGATTTGCGTGCTGCATAGTGTCGCGCATGTGCCTAGCGCAGGCGTGGCCTATGTGCTGGTGGTGTGGCTTATGGGGCAAGGTCGGCGGGTACGACCAATTCTCATTACGGCCGTGATCTGCAGTTTGTTGGTGCTGGGAGCGACGCTGGCATACGCCTCCTCGCACACGATCTGGCAACTGCTGGCGAATGCGGGGCTGTCTTTATTGGCCATCTGGGTCACAGCTTATTTATGCTGGCGGCAACAACAGACGCAAGCGGCACTTGCGTCCGTACATGCCAATTTGGAGCAGCAGGTCCAAGAACGCAGCCAACGATTGCTTGCCGGCAAGGCTCGGATGGACTTGGCCCTCCAATCCGCTTCGGTTGGCACCTGGGATTGGAACATGTCGCAAAACCGCGTGGTGTGGGACGACTACGTGCATGCGGTATTTGGCTTGGAGGCAGGTACGTTTGGTGGCGACTATCCATCATTCGAAAAGTTGTTGTTGCCCGAGGACCGACAGCGGGTTGCCGAGGAGGTCAAATTGGCCCTAGAGGGCAAAGCGGAATTCGATATGACATTCCGCGTTATCTGGCCCGATGGTTCGTTGCACTATGTCGCCGGTCGTGGCAAGGTCTATCGGGATACTGCTGGTCATCCTATTCACATGACCGGAGTGAATTGGGATGTCACCGACCGCCGACGGGCTGAGGAAGCCGCTCGCGAGAGCGAGGAGCGATTGAACTTGGCTCTCAAGTCATCGCGGGTGGGTACTTGGAGTCGCGACTTGGTGACCGGAAATATCTTCTGGGACGATTACCTACACCCGTTGTTTGGTCTCGAGCCCGGTGGTTTCACCGGTTGCTATGAGGACTTCTTGGGCATGCTGCACCCGGATGACCGCCAGCGCGTGTTGCAGGAAGCGTCCGCTTCCATTGAGCGAGATGCAGCATACGACACCGAGTACCGAGTCGTTTGGCCAGACGGTAGCCTGCATTGGCTTGGCTCACGAGGTCAGGTCTACCGCGATCCCGATGGACGAGCCGTGCGCATGACTGGAGTTTGTTGGGATGCAACCGCTATCAAGAGCGCGGAAGCTGCCGTTCGCGCGAGTCAGGAAAGATTGAACTTGGCCCTGGATTCGGCTGAGATGGGCGTTGTCGATTTAAATCTGTTGAGCAATACGACCTGGAGGACATTGACCCACGACGAAATCTTCGGCTACGCGAAGCTCCAATCGGACTGGGGCTTCGACGACTTTCTACGGCATGTCCTTCCTGAAGATCGGGCTGCGGTGCAAGCTACCGTCCAGCAGGCGTTGGTCAGTCGAGACTTGTATTTGGAGTGCCGCATTGTCCGCACGGATCAGTCGATCCGTTGGATGTGTGTCCAAGGCCGGGTATACCACGACAATACGGGCCAACCCGTTCGCTTACTGGGGGTGGTGAATGACATAACCCAACGCAAGCACATGGAGAAAGAACTGCAGCTGGCGAAAGAGGCCGCCGAAGCCGCCAATCTAGCGAAGAGTTCTTTCCTGGCTAACATGAGCCACGAAATTCGCACTCCCATGAATGGCATCATTGGCATGGCCCAGCTGTTGTCGCAAACGGATCTACACGAACAGCAACGGGATTATCTGCTGACAATCAATGAATCAGCACAAATTCTATTGCGTTTGCTGAATGATATTCTGGACTTCTCCAAGATCGAAGCAGGCAAACTCGAATTGGAAAAGATCGATTTTCGTTTGTCAGATTGCCTAGCGCGGGCCGCTCAAATGCTCTCCATGCGGGCCGAAGAAAAAGGTTTAGAGCTCACCTGCTACGTCGCCCCCGAGATCCCCCGTTACGTAACGGGCGACCCTAGTCGACTGCAGCAGGTGATCGTGAATCTGCTCAGCAATGCTGTCAAGTTTACCGAATCGGGCCACATCTCGATCGAAGCTAACCAAACCGAGCGTGACGCGGAAAGCGTTGTTGTGCACATTGCAGTTAGCGACACGGGGATAGGCATCCCGTCCAGCCGTATCGAAAGGATTTTCGAAGCCTTCGAGCAAGCCGAGTCTTCGACGACACGCCGCTTTGGGGGCAGCGGACTGGGACTGACCATCTCAAGGCAATTGGTGAGCCTGATGGGTGGCCGGATGTGGGTCGACAGTCAGTATGGGCAGGGCTCTATTTTCCATTTCACTGCCCAATTCGGCGTCCCCGCGGATCAGCAAGAACGCCAACCGGTCGATCAGTTGACCAGTCAAACCGAACTGGAGAACATTCATCCGCGGCGCGTGCTGCTGGCCGAGGACAATGCGATCAATCGCCGCGTCGCCAGTGGCTTGCTCGGCTCCCGTGGCCATCAGGTAGTATTCGCGGAAAATGGTCGAGAAGCCGTCGAGCTCAGCGGCGCGCAAGAATTCGATATCATTCTCATGGATATGCAGATGCCGTTCATGGATGGCCTGGAAGCCACCCATTTGATCCGCGAGCGAGAGCGGCAATCCGGTGGACGCATCCCGATCGTTGCCATGACCGCCAATGCACTCAAAGGCGATCGCGAACGCTGTCTGCAGGCCGGGATGGACGACTACGTCGCCAAACCAGTAGTACCGGCAGAAATGTTTCGTGCGATCGAGCGATTCCCAGCCCTGTGCCTGGCTGGTGAAGCCGGTCTGCCTATTCCGCTGGCAGGCTCCGTGGCCGAGCGCACTGAGCAAGCTGATGAAGCTGTTGAAGCTGATATTCAGGGCTCTGGTCAGGCTGATATTGAGGGAGGCCCCGCAATTGACTGGAATCAAGTCCGCGAACAATTGTCGGACGATCCGCAGCTCCTGCGCGAATTAATACAGATTTTTCGAAGGCAGGCGCCTCAATTGGTAAACGAAATCTCGCAAGCCATTACTGCCCAGGATGCGCTTTGCCTGCGCCGGGCGGCTCACACGCTCAAGGGCTCCGCCATCCACTTCGGGGCTGCTGGCTTGACTCAAGCCGCAGCCGAACTGGAAAGTGCCGGTCGCGACAGTCAATTCACCGATACCGGCCCTACCTTGGCAAGATTGGAGGCAGAGCTGGACAGGGTTTGGCGGGCACTGGACCAAATGGAAAGCAGCTGAGGCCGGCCGCATACTCCCGCAGTCCGCCTGGTATTTATTTCTTTTCCCCACGCCAAGCCTGCTGCCGGGGTAGCTGGCGTATATCATAGACAGCAGTGTTTTTTCGCTTGAACCAGCCTGCTTGTCACGTGTAATGTAGCCATCACGCTCCGCCGTGATGATAGCCCAAATGTAGTCATCACGCTCCGCCGTGATGCATCGCAAGACCGAGAATGTAGTCATCACGCTCCGCCGTGATGCTCGCCGAAATGTAGTCATCACGCTCCGCCGTGATGATCGCCGAACAAGATGTAGCCATCACGCTCCGCCGTGATGATCGCCGAAGAATGTAGCCATCACGCTCCGCGTGATGATCGTCGAACAAACGAACAGTAATTTATCCAACGCTGCTAACAGGCGGCGAACACGTCTTTTCAACTTCTCATCTAACTCGCGGCGGGCATCATGTTCTACAAATTGATACTCCAGAATCACGTGGATGGTGTGGAGCAGAAGGAATGGCAATTTAGAGCCCCGGCCAGCGTTGGGCGTGACCCCAGCTCCGATGTCTGTATCGATCACGATTCGATCAGCCGAAAACATTGCCAGTTCACTCTCAACGGCGAAGGAGCGCTGACGATCAAAGACTTGGAATCGATGAATGGCATTTATGTGAATGACCGGCGAACGCAACACGCGACCTTGATGCCGCATCAAACGCTGCAAGTTGGTGGGCTGATCATGCAAGTAGAGTTTATCGAAGAAAGCGAATTCAAAAAGAAGCCAGTTACCAAATCAACTGGCAGCGTGTATACCACCCAACCCATGCAAACGCTGAAACCCAAGAGCGCTGCGGTCGCTCCGCCCCCTAGCCCCGAAAAACCATGGTGGCGGCGACTATTTCAGTAAACGTTCGTTTTCTTTTTTTCCCGTGCTCCGTTCCCTCAACAGCATCGGCTGCCACAAGAATGTTCGTCGATTCACGATGTGCTGTGGGTTTGCAAGGCGATCGATGATGAATCAAACCGTCATGGCAAATCGGGGCTCAAACGGATCGTCTGGATGCGGGCTCGGCTGATCCAGCGAAGTCAATCGGTTGCCGAGGATACACTCGAGTAAGAGTACCGCGACGTTACGAGTACGATGAAAACCCGGACACCGAAATCGCCAGAACCAAAGGGTGCACGCGAGGTCCGTTGGCCAATCCACTTTGCGGGGCATCGTCTCCCGACGGTCCCGCGTTAATTTAGACGTTCGCCTACGCATAGTGGCGATTTTGAAGACGCGGCTAGGCCGTCGGGCATTTTTTGGAGTCGACCTCATGCGTGAGCTGAAACCATATCGAACCATGCACGGCCTGCGTGCGGCCATTGACAACGGTGGCCGTTTCTACAATCTCTTTGCCTCGTCAGAGGACAATGTAGTCAGCCGTGGGGAACTGGCAAAGGCCGCCGGCGTTTTCACCGCTGGTGCGAGTGCTTTCTTGTTCCTCGAGATGGCACAGCAGGAACTTTCGCCAGAGGATCAGCAGGCCATCACGGACCTTTTGGATTCGGATTTGCGCAAACGCTTCCAACGATACCGACCTCAAACGCTGCTCCCCTCCGAGGTCGAAAAACTGGGTACTGCCGGTCAGTCGCTGATTGTGACGGGCTACCCGCGATTCGTCGAAGATCGAACCCAACTCGCCGGATTCATCATGATTCCGGCCGGCAAGGCGTTTGTGATGGTCCCGATCTTTGACAAGTTTGACGTCTACGAAGTGTTTGACGACCGCGAGATGCAGGAACTCAATTCCGTGGTCGCAACGGTTCGCGGGCATCGACTGGTACATGATGGGGCAATTCGGTTTGGAGGAGTTCTCCGCCAGCTAAAGTTCAAGGATAAGACGAAGAAGTCACATAAGTATTACTTGGAGACGGTCTTCTACACAAAACTCTAGTCGCATCAGCATATTCGAGGCCTGCCATCCAAATAAGCGGCGACCAGCGACCAGCGAGAAGTGTCAGGATGCTTCGCTCTCACTTAGGCTTATGAAATCCTGGTCGGATGCGAGTCGTTCGACTGTCATTGTTTTCCACTCTCCCGGGTGGGCATTGGTAAATAGGTATCTTTGCGTTAGGGTATCGCGGCGATCCCCCACTGCGATCACATTGCCCACTTCGATTCATCCAAGCAGGAAAACAGCTCCCATGTCGGCTCAGCAAGTCAGGCCCGTCAAGATCAAGCGAAAATTCACCAAGTCCAGCCCCGGCAGTGTGCTGTATCAGAGTGGCGAAACCATCGTGCTGTGCACGGCCAGCATCGAGGCCAATGTGCCAGCCTGGCTGGCAGGTTCGGGCAAGGGCTGGGTGACCGCGGAATACAATATGCTGCCGCACTGTACCCATTCTCGCAAACGCCGCGATCGAGACGGAAAAATCGATGGACGCACGACCGAGATTCAGCGATTGATTGGACGCAGTCTGCGGGCGGTGGTCGATCTCCAGCGTCTTGGGGAGCGCATGTTGACCGTGGACTGCGATGTCATTCAAGCCGACGGCGGAACGCGGACCGCCAGTATCACCGGCGGCTTTCTGGCCATGGCCGATGCGCTGTATGCGGAATTCAAACATGTCTCGCGCAGCGAACATCCGCTGCGCGATAGTATCGCCGCCATCAGTGTTGGCATCGTCGACGGCAAGCCGCTCCTGGACCTCGACTACCAGCGAGACTTTGCGGCGGCCGTGGACATGAACGTCGTCATGACCGGCAACGGGAAATTTGTCGAAATCCAAGGTACTGGCGAGGAGAGTACCTTTGATGACGCCGAATTGGCTGCCCTGCTGAAATTGGCCAAAGCGGGCATCAAGCAGCTGACGCAACTCCAAAAAGAATCCCTAGGAAAACAATGGCCTTGCTAAGTGGCAGCCTGACAAATCGGCATGAAATCAGGCCAGCAGGACAGGGATTCTAAGTCGTTGGCGGGCAGTAAGCCTCTATCTCATATGCACTTACAGCCTTTCTTCCAGAAAAAATGGAGTTGGTATTCAATGTGCGATGAACCTTTTGGCTGACAAATGCATCCAACTTATAGCCAGCAAAATATAATAAAGTGTCTACCATTCACTCTCCAACCTTTGGGTTAGACCCCTTTGAGAGAACTAGGCCTAAACCTTGTAATTGGGAAACTGCGATGGCCAACTACAGTGAATCCGCCAGTCCAACACCTGCCGAAGAGCCGCGGGCTAACTGGCATTGGCTGCAGCAGCGACTCCGGCCGCTGGCCATGCAAGAATTTGAATGTTGGCTTTCCGCAGAACTAGCCCTGATCGAAGACAAGTACGCTGCTCTAATAACGGTGGACAGTCGTAATCGAGCGCTGCGCAATGAGTTCAGCAGCGATCGACAACGCGGCTCGCTGTAGACAATAAAAAAGCCGAGCGGGATTCGCTCGGCTAGAGTCTGTCAGTTTTGCTAAACCTAAATAAGTTCTTTAGGATTAGGCCTCGGGAGCTGCAGCAGGAGCAGCAGGTGCGTCCGAAGCCGAGGGAACAGGATCAGCAATTGGAGCCGGAGCTGGTGGTGCTACCGATGGCGATGAACTCTCGATGATGACTCCACTGTCCATGGTCTGGCTGCAATTAACGCAACCCGAAGTCACAACACCCGTCATGACCATTCCGCCGCAACCGTCGCATCCACTGGTCATGACCTGACCACCGCAACCGCCGCAAGCTGGAGCGCAACCGCCGCAAGCTGGAACGGCAGTTTCACAGCCACCGCAAGCTGGAGCGGCAGTTTCGCAGCCACCACAAGCTGGTGCTGGAGCTTCGCAGCCACCGCATGCTGGTGCAGGAGCACAGGTGTCGACGGGCGCGCCGCCGCAACGAGCTGCCTTGCGAGCGTGCATGCGGGCGAACAGACCACCACCGCAGGTTGCGCGAGGCTCACGCCCACCACAACGCGATCCTAGATTTGAAAACAAACCACCGCCGGACTCATTGCCGCAGCACTTTCGACCAAAACCAGCGTGGCTCTCTTGCGTGGTGACGCTTGCGGTCAAAAGCATGGCCAAGCCAGCGATGCCCGCTACTAAAACTCGATTCATCGGATACCTCCTAAAGGTTACCAACACGAAAAACGGTCCAAACGCTGGACCAACTTGGCGGGACATCCGCCTGAAATATTCAATTTGCAGCCCAAAGTCTAACGATCACAAAGTAAATGACGGTTAGATCGTTTGGGCAAACTAAGGAAGATGGCAAATAGAGTATCCTTAGACGCATGCCTGTCAACCGGCTCTCCGAGGCTCTTTGGAATTCCCAGCCTCAACACCCCTCGACTGGAGGACGGCCAGAAAGGCCCTGCGGCCGCTAAAAGTCGCAGAACCTCCGCAGAAGCACAGTGGAGCCGCAGAAAACCCCTAAGCGAAAGAGTTTGACTATTTGCAGGAACTCGCGAAATTCGAGAAACTTTCTTAGACGGACTGGGGGATTGGGCGAAGACTGACCGGCGGAAAAGGCAGGGCCCAAGGGATTCATGATGGCCACGGAGGTTGCAATGGCAAAGCGTAGCTTTGCAGGAAAACGCATTTTGTTAACGGGTGCCAGCAGCGGCATTGGTTGGTATTTGGCCACGAAACTGGTCGCGGCAGGGGCGTTCGTGGTCGTCACGGGACGCCGCGCCGACCGGCTGAAACAGCTCCGCTTGAGCTGTGGCAATCCGCAAAAGCGATTGATCGCGATTCCGGGCGACATCTCTGAGCCGGAGCATCGCCGCGATTTGATCGCCACAACTGCTGAACAGTTGGGCGGCATGGATATCCTGATCAATAACGCGGGAATAGGTGCCATGGGCGCGTTCGCCTCGGCCTCTCCCGACCGCCTTCGCCGGATCTTTGAAGTCGATTTCTTTGCGGCAACGGAACTGACTCGCTTGGCATTGCCGCATTTGAAAAAGGGAGTGCAGCCAGCCGTTTGCATTGTGAACTCAGTTCTGGGGCATCGTGGCGTTCCGAATAAGAGCGAGTATTGTGCCGCCAAATTCGCTCTCCGCGGCTGGTCGGAGGCCTTGCGCCTCGAATTACGGCCCGCGGGCATCGACGTCGTCAACGTGTCGCCCTCGACGACCGTCAGCGAATTCTTCGAGTCATTGATCGAGAGCGACTCCACACTCAAACGCCCACAGCTGGGGACACAGACCGCCGAACATGTGGCCAGCAGTGTCTTGCGAGCTCTCAAAGGGCGCAAGCGGGATGCCATCCTGTCGCCAGGGGGGCAAGCCCTCGTGTGGCTCAGTCGTCTGGCACCTCGCTTTACCGATCAACTGCTACTGCGCTATGCCATGTGATTTGCCTTTGGTGGCTAGCAGCACCTCGCGTTTGCCGCCCGCTGGCCCAGGCAGCTTGGTCAGTCTATATCCCAGGCTGGCCAAACGCTGCCTTACCTGGCTCTGCACGCAGTAAGTTGTTAGCGTTGCCTCGGGTAGCAAGGCCTGATCGATGTTGCGGAACATGGATTCGCTCCACAATTCCGGACAACTCTCCGGGCTAAAGGGGTCGAAATAAACCGCTCCAAATCGTTGGCAGCAGTCGTATTGGGACGCTTCAAACTCTCGAGCGTCGCCAACAATTAACTGCAGCCTCACATATTCACCAATTTGCACGGTGCCGCCCGGAGGCTGCGAAATGCTGGCGATGGCGGACAGCATCTCCTCCAGACTGGCTTCCATCTGCGCCAAGGCGGCTTCCAGGTTCACCAAGTATTTTGCACAGTAATCTCTGGCGGTCCGACATAGCACTTCGGCGTGCAGGTTACTCAGAATGTTCTTGGACGGAAGGCAGGTGTCCAAGCCGACATAGAACAACTCCGTTCGATAATGCCTGGCCAGGGCAGCGGTCAGCAAGAAGTCCATCGCTGTGCCAAATCCAACTTCCAATACGGCGCACGGTCGACCTGCCACCAGCTGTGCGGCAACACCACTATTGACCAAGTAAACCTGCAGTGACTCGGCCACCGCGCCACAGCCGCTGTGAAAGGTCTCGTTCAGTCGTTCATCGCACAATGTGCGACTACCGTCATCGGTGGTCAGCCAAGCCAACCCATCGATGCCGGTCGAATTTCTCGGACGATGGGGAATTGGCATACAGGAGACGACTTGCAACCGGGGCATTCCAGCGCAACCAGACGCTGCGGGTGACCTAACTTCCAATGGGAAGCGGCACACCTCACAGCCTAACAAACCAGACATCTGCCGCCGAGTGGGGCAGCCGCCCGGGCGCTTTGCCCGAAGGCGCCCGGACGGCTACTGCCCCTGTTTCATGACCTGTTTCATCGCTATTTCAATGCCAGGCGAAATCATCCCCTCATTCGGCCAGCGCGAGCGTACCCTGTGCATGCTTGGGCAGAATCCACTTGCCCTGTGCCTTGCGGTTGTCGATCCGCACGAAAACGCGAACCAACGATTTGCCAGACTGTTCCAATAAGAACACGCTGCTCACACGACCCTGGAATACCTGGTCCTCCCAAGTGAATTTGGCGGCGCGGTCGACGATCCCATGCAATTGGACCTGATCGCGTGGAAAGTCTGCGGTAACCAACAAGCACTCTTGTACGTCGCGAGCATCGAGCCGCCGATTAAATTCTTCCACAGACAGATCTGGGGTCAGCAGCACTGGCGGCAAGGCGTTGGGCGATTGCTCCGCGACGGCGGAAACAGGATTGCCCGCCTGGGAGGGTTGTAGCGGTAAGCACAAACACAACAGCGCACACAAAACAACGTAGTATCTCATGATGTAACTCCTGAACGATTTGGGGCCATCTGAAACATATCTCAATAACTCTCTGGGCGCGGGCGAATTTTTTTTGTTTTTCCCAGGTGCCGAATTGGCAGTGGCTGCAAAAAAACCGCGGTTGGCGCCGACGCGGCTAGCGGTTTTCCAACGGAACCGCGGCTAACGCCAAAGCGGCTATGGTGCTTGAAGAGAACCGCTAGCTCCAATGCGGCCCATGGTTTTCAGCAAAATACTCAGCTTAGTGTCCTACAGCCCAGATGCTCGCTGTTGCCGTTGTTGATTGGTAGATGGCCGCAGATGGGGTTGATGCTCCGAGAGCACATAAGCCGTTACGGCCGCGATATCTGCGGGCGAAGCGGCCAGCGCGGGATGCGGAGTCCCAGGAATTCCCAGCGCGATGCGGTGGTACACCGCCGCCGCGTCCTCTCCGCCGCGAAAGCGATCGCTGACCAGATTGGGTGCCTGCAGTGGGTGTCCTAGCGAATCGAAGAAAGGCTGCCTGCCCTGCTCTGCTTCCAGCTCAGGAGAATGGCAAGCCGAGCAATGGGCCTCCTGAAAAAGCTGCTTCCCGCGCTCGATCACCGCAGGATCCGTGGAAATCGGCGGCACGCTCAGGGGATTGCTGGGCAACGAGCGCTGGGCAATCCAGATCTCCGATTCGGCCTCAGCGATGCCCGCGTTGTGTGCAGCTTGGCGGATGCCCTGCACTGCGAACTGGCGCAGAACCTGGATAACATCGGCCAACTCGGCCGGGCTCAAATCGTCAAATCCCGGCATCGATGAATTCGGTTCGCCCTGGCGAATGACGCGCAACAGGTCCGAATCGGTTGCCAGTCCGTTCTCGGCCGATACCCAGCGTAGTGGTTCATCGCGAAAGCTGCGTGGATGGGGGAATAGATTTGCGGCTGCCGGACCATGACCGTCCCCTCGCTCTCCGTGGCACTGCGCACAGCGCTCGAGATAAATTACCCATCCGCTCAAGGGAAAAACGGTCTGCTGGGGTGGCGAAAGCTGTGCCAGCGTCGGGTAGTTCGGCGTAAAAGCGGGTGAAACCATTGCATTGATTTCATCGACGAGAGCCTGTCGGCTATCGATGGATCTACGAATGTTGAGATCCTGCAGACGCCGCAGTCGGTCTTGGCGATCGACGGCCAAGCCAAAGATTTCTTGGGCCGTGCCAGCTTGACCACTGTAAGCGAAAATCTTGGCGGCCCGAGTGACGTATTGCGACAATTCGGCTGCGGGTTGCTCGGCACCATCCAAGGCCAGCTTGAAAGCGCTATCCGTCATCTGCCGCCAGGGATCGGGGCCCGACAGGGCTGCTTGCTCCAAACCAGCCAGAGCCTGTTGATATTCGCCCCTATCAAACTGCAATGCCGATTGCTCCAGCAGCACCGCTTGGCTGCTGGTTGCCAAGTCGTTGAGTTGGCTGCCGTCTCCGGCAATACCCAGCCGCCGGCGCACTTCGGCCAGCTCCACTTGGGCATCGGCGTTGTAGGGGAATCGCTGCACTGCTTCCGCCAAGACGATTTCCGCTTTGGCGAAACGCACCTCCGGAGGCCGTTTGTAAAAGGAGGATAGTCCCAGCCAAGCCAATTCGAATTCCGGCTGTCGGTCAATGAGTTCGATCCACTGGGCTTCGGCCTTGTCCCCGTCACCAGTCAGATTGGCATGCACGGTGGCGCAGGTGTAACAGGACCGGCGAGGCCGCATCAACGGCTTGCCATTCGTCGAGTAACTCCGCCGCAACGTCAAACTCCTGTCGTGCCAGCAGTCCTGAGACGACCGCGTTCCACGCTTCTCCGCCTGCGGCACCCGCACTTTGTAGAGTTTCGATCAGGACCCTCGGGGCCGTATCGATCTGACCATTTTGAATCCGCAACAAGGCCAGAACCAAATCGGCCGCACCGCTCGTCTGGCTGTCTGACTGCAACAGCTGCAAAGTTCCCCTACATTGAGCCACCTTGCCCAATTCTCTCAGGCAATTGGCTGCCAACACCGCCGCAGCCACATTTTTCTCGTTGCTTTGCTCGAGGATAGCCAGCGTGCCGGACAAATTGCCCTGCCGATAGCTGGCCTCGGCCGACGCCAATCCCCGAGCGGGGCGAGCAATCAGCCAAAACACAGCCAGCCCGCCAAGGACTAGTAGAAAGGCAGCAGCAATTCGCGATTTTTGTTTCAAACGTATGCAACCAGGTATAGTGCTGATGGGGCTTAGCAGCTTAGCATCGTTCGATAAATAACTGTCGCATCTTTCATGGTGCCATCACGCTCCGTGGTGAGGATCGCCGGACAAATTGGACAGTTATTGATAGAACGATGTTTAGTTCCTTCAATGGTACCCAACTTCATTCTAACGCATACCTGCCAGTGGGTCCTGGGTCGCTCTCATGCCGCAACGTGTCCTTCAGACTGTCTCACTCGCCCTATTGGTGTGCTGGTCGGGCTGCGCCCGTCCTCCCGCGCTCGCCGAACCACGCACCGATCCACCGCAGTTGGCCAAAAAGCTGGCGGCATTGCAGGGTACTGAGCAGCCTCGGCCATTAGAGCTGGAACCGCCGCCGCAGGAGATCATCCATTTCTGTGCTGACTGCCATGTTTTGCCAGAACCGAACAGCTTTGTGCGCGAGGTCTGGTACGAGGAGATCGAAAAGGGCTATGAATTCTACGCCCGTTCTGGGCGGACCGATCTTCAGCCACCGCCCCTGCAGACAGTTCTCAACTATTACCGCCAGCGAGCTCCGGACGCCATCGAGTTCGCCCCACCGCCTGAGGTGGACTCCGACTGGCGGCAACGCTTTGAAGTCGAGCGCATCGACTGGAGCGATAACCCGGTTTATTCGCCAGCCATCTCATCACTAACTTGGATTGAGATGCTGCCCGAGCATCAATGGCGGCTGGTCGCCACGGACATGCGCGATGGTAGCATCCACGCGATTCAAGCCAGCCCCAATGATTCCAAGTCAGAATTTATCGGTCGCGTTGCCAATCCGGCCAGGGTGAGGCCCGGCGACCTGAACGGCGACGGTCGCACCGATCTGGTGGTTGCCGATCTCGGCAGCTTCAGCCCCTTTGATCACGACCTGGGTGGTGTCATGTGCCTGGAACGACAATCCGCCTGGCTGGAGTTTAAGCCCTGGACCATCGCGCAAGATTTAGGGCGTATTGCCGATGTGTCCCTGGGCGATTTCGATGGCGATGGAGTGGACGATGTACTGGCTGCCGAATTCGGACATCGCCATACGGGCGGCATACACTTGCTGACACGGTTGGCTGCTCCATCCGCACAGCCCGACCAAGGGCCCGACACGCTCACAAATGATGCAAGCCAAACCGTTGAGTCGCCTCAGCAGCTCACCGCCTACCGGTCGATCAAGCTCGATGGTCGCCCCGGAACGATCGACATTCCCGTCCACGATTGGAACAACGATGGACGCCTGGACTTTGCCGCACTTCTCAGCCAAGAGTTTGAATGCATCGATATCTTCTTGAACCAAGGATCCAAGTTTGATCGCATCCGCGTAACACCTCCCCACGACTTGACCTATGGATCGGTGGGTATGCAGCTGATCGATCTCGATCAGGATTCCGATCAGGACATTCTGTATGTCAACGGCGATGCCTTCGACAATAACTTCGTGAATCGATCGCATGGCATTCAGTGGCTGGAGAATCTGGGAGCCCTCGAGTTCAAGGTTCATCGCCTGGCCGACTTGCCGGTGCGCCTACCGGGCCGTAGCCGCCGACATGGATGGCGACCAGGACCTGGATATCGTGGCCGTGGCCAACTTGCCCACAGGTGCCTATCCCACCTCGCTCGCCGAGCAATCGCCCGCCTCGGTAATCCTGCTAGAACAGGTGGATGTTTTGGATTTTCAGGTCCGCGTTCTGGAACGCGGAACGGCACGCTATCCAGCCCTGGAGGTGGCAGACTTCAACGCCGACGGACGCGTTGACCTGGCTGTTGGCAGCCAACTTTTCGACACCGATCCTCCAGGCAGCCCTGCCGCACAACTTCCCCGCGTTGCCATCTGGTGGCAACATGAGTAGCCTCGTATTCGATTACGTCAACACGCCGCTAGGGATTGTTGATTTAGTGGTGGAATGCCATTACGTTGTTTAGCCCGCAGCCGTAGCGTTCCGAAGTTGCGCGATTTTAAATTCACCCTCCCGCTTGCGGGAGGGTCGGCCGTAATGCGGCCGGGGAGGGTCGGATCTTCCCCTCTCCGCTCGCATTACTCGCGACTCTCCCCAAGGAGAGTAAATTTATTTTGATCAACCATTTGCAAGGACAAACCTACTTTAGCAAGCAAAAATCGCAACTTCAAAAGCCGTAGGCGAGGCTCCAGGCGGCTGAACCTCGCCGCTGGCTGCGGGCTAAACGATTAAAGTTTGACCAACAACGAGCCGCGAATCTGCCGACCAGAAAGCGGACGGTTCCCTGGTGGAACGAGCGTTAGGCCAGCGAGCATCCTGCTGTTAGATCCAACCCAGTAGAACCGCGGCTAACGCCGTGCGGCTAATGAAGACAGCAGTCCTGCCACGAGGTGCGAGGCATTCCAACCGCATGCGTCACTCGTCAGCGCATGCCACCGCATGCGTCATCCGTCAGCGCATCAGCCGTTGGGCGTTAGCCCCCGGTTCTCGCAGGCGTTGACGTTCCTGCACGCCTATCTTTCCAACACCTGCTCAATTTGACCAACAACGAGCCGCGAATCTGCGACCAGAAAGCGGACGGTTCCCTGGTGGAACGAGCGTTAGGCCAGCGAGCATCCTGCTGTTAGATCCAACCCAGTAGAACCGCGGCTAACGCCGTGCGGCTAATGAAGACAGCAGTCCTGCCACGAGGTGCGAGGCATTAACCAACGGCATGCGTCATCGGTCAGCGCATCAGCCGTTGGGTGTTAGCGTCCGGCTCCATCAAAAACTGTGTGCTATCGCACTTCGGCTGTAGCAAATGCGTTCCTTTAAGTGCGGACGTGTGCTAAACGCCTAACTAAAACCATGCAGAATACGAATCCAAGGATTCCATTTCTGTATCGGTGTCGATGGGTCCGATGGGGAGAAAGGCCTAATTGCCGTCCTCAACACCGCGTAAGATCACCAAGTCAAATTTTTCCTCCACGACCTCGAAACCCGCAGCTCGAGCTTCGACCTCGACAGCCGCCGTTTCAGTTTGCTGTTGCTGAAATGCCTCGATGCGGTCGAGAGCTAGCCAGCGGTAGTGTTTGATCGGATTTCCGAGGCGATCGCTGAGTTCCGATAAGGCCTGCTTTCTCTGTAAGTATTGCCCCACGGTCTCGACGTCGCGATTGCCTACCAAATGAGCTGCGATGCGCCCTGTTGCCAATACGGGGCCGCCGTCCCGGCGAAGCAAATCCAATTGCTGATGCAACCATTTCCCATCAGCCTGTGTTGCCTGCCGACGATACTCCATGGCAAAGTCGTAGGTGCGGGCCTGGACATCCAAGAGACTCGGGCTGCTGTAGGGCAATTGTCCGACAAATAGACTGAGTACCAATCCGCCGACGAGTGCCCCGGCAGCTGCCGCTAATGCCCGATCGGGCATGCTTCCCTCGAGTGTGGCCAACCAAAAAATGGGTAAGAGCGTGCTAGTGTATTGAAACGCTAGACAATCTGCCGGCCGATGATCCCAGACCAACAGGACCAACATGGGCACAGCTGCGGCCAGCAGCCAACGACGCCCGCGCCACAGACTCAACAAGGAACAGGGGATCCATAGGCTCAATACAAAAGCCACTTTTTCCCACTGCAGCAACTCTCCCCAGAATGCCGCGGGCCGCAACACCGGCGACAACAGCACCTCCCCAGTCGAATTGCCCAAGGCTACAAAGCGGGCGGTCTGAAATTCGGCGAGACCACTGAATTGATATACCAGCCCAAACAAGACAGCGGCGCTAACAGCCGTGCAGGCCCACCAACGAGCAGACAGCCCCAGCACTGCCCCAGATGAAGCCCCAGATGAACGCGCGAGCCCCGCCAGGCCAGCAACCCGCAGGTCGCCGCGAATAAACAGACTACGGCGATTACTCCCTCCTCCATCGACATTGCCAACATGGCAAGGCACACAGCCAGCCAGGGACGTTGGCGCAGCAAGGCAAGCAGCGCCCCGAGCAATAGAGGAATGGCCAGGGAGATGGGATGCCAACCGTAGGTATAGGCCAAATTCATTTGTCCGAGCACGGGCTGAACCAGCCAGGCCGCGACACGACAGACTGGACGCCCAAGGCCCGTGACCATGCTGCTGGGCGATGGCGTAGATCAGCATCCCACCTAGGGCCAAGGACATAGCCTGAATCACAAAGAAGGCATGCACGCTTTCCGTCATCTGCCACAGCGGAACCAGCAGCAGTAGGCCTGGATTAAAGTGATCCCAGAACCTCGGCAAGACCGGTGACTCTTGCAACCAGGGCTGACCCTGAGCCGTGTTCGCGATCCGCTGCACATAATGGCCAAAGTCGTTGTAACCCAGCATGAAGTCGGCATGATATGCGGCGGATTGAGAATACCACCAGCCGGCTGCCAAACAGACTAGCCCCCAGGACACCCAGGTCCCCAGCCAGTTCGGAAACCCTGGCCTGACGACGGTCGGCATCAGGACAGCGAAACTCAGACTCGTCCAAAGGGCCAGCCACAGGGCTTCCCCATACGCGGCCTCCATCGCGGCCACAGGAAGTAGCCCGCGATAGACAGACAACAAACTCGGCAACACAGCCAAGCCCAGAAAGCCCCCCG
>CAVPPY010000072.1:0-21230 GCA_963707245.1 Pirellulaceae bacterium | reverse complement strand
GTCATGTCATAAAGATACTGGTAGCCTGCGACCGTACCCGCCGTGTTCAGATCGAACGACGCGACGCCACTGGTGCCAAAGTTACCGTCGGGGATGCCATCTGCACTGTAACGAGCCACTGCGAAGTCGTAATACGTCTGACCACTCCCGCTTCCCATCCACTTGTAACCGCCAACGAGTAACCGCCCTGTCGAATCCAGCTTCAAACTCTGCACGATGATGCCACCGGCGTATAGCAGTCCAGAGTTATTGTTGAACGTTGTATCCAGTTCGCCATCGGAGCTGAATCGCCTTACATAGGAAGAGTTTGCCACATAGATCCGCCCAGACGCATCAACGATGGCAGCTGTCGGATTTCCCTGCTGCTCAAGAATCGTGAATCCCGGGTTGGCACTGTCCGTGCCGAAGTCGGTGTCCAGCATGCCGTCTGCATCATACGCTCGCCAGAACCAGATCGGATGTCCCACCCTGTTTATATCCAGCGACGATCAGCTTGCCATCGGTCTGACGTACAACAACCTGGCGCAGTCGATCCGCTACAGGTCCCACGAAGTCGATCTGAGCAGACGCTGTCTGTGTCGAAGGAATTGTCCTGGGTCCCGTTGGCGTTGAACCGCTGAATCCCAAAATTGTAGCCCTCACCATTGGAACTATTATAGTAACGCGCCCCCGAGGTAAATTCTTCCGTCCGCGTCAAAGACGGGTGTCACTTCGTAGCTCGCAGATACAGAGTTGAAGGTACGTCCCGCATTGTTGTTGAGTCCCGCGTCGTAAGTACCATCAGCCGCAAAGCGATACAGACCGCTGAAACCACTGACCACAATTTGATCCTGCGCGTCAATCGCCAGCGCAGTACAGAGTAGTCGTACGTCGAACCACCATAGGTGAAATACTTGACGCCGTCGCCATCAAACGTTGCATCCGGGACGCCGTCGGAATCCAGCCGCAGCAGAACGATTCGTCGGCTATAGTACTGGTACTGGTTCGAAGCGTTCAAGCGAATGTCGCTCGACACTCCACCCACCAGAATCTTTCCCTGGTGAATTACGATCTTGCGCCCCTCGTCGTAAAAGTTGGAATTGTCGGGACTCGACGTGCTGTAGGTGTATGCCCCGGAAGAGGCAAAACCGGAGTCCAGGTACACCTGTGCTCGAATAGCGCCGAACCACAATGTCGTATTGTGGATAGTTGCCAACTTGCCCCACCGTGACAATATTGCCGGTCGGATCAATCGCAAAGTCGTTATAAGACTGCACGTTCGCAATTCCAACGTTCCCGAACGTCAGATCGTAAGCCCCATTCGCTTCGAAGCGCGCCAGTCGACTTCCCGAACGTGCCAGAATTCGACCGTCCGCGTATTGGATGAGCTTTTGAATCCCTGTGAAGCTGGTTAATCGACCTCCGTTGCCGAAGGCTAAATCCAGTGAGCCATCGGAATGGTACCGGGCCAAACCGAAATCCGCCACCAACCAGGATTTTTCCGTCCGACTGAATGACAACGCTGGCCCCTTCTTCATAAGCCCCGAAATCGGTGACAACTTTACCACCAATCCCAAAACTCAAATCCAATGAGCCGTCAGGGTTGAAAGCGCGCCAGTGCAATATTGTTATTCCCGCCCTGGGTGTAGCCGACCAGCAGAACCTTGCCGTCGTCCTGCATCACGACCGCGTCACGCGCGAAATCAGCCGTGGAATCGTTGAAATTGTGAATAATCTCACCGGAGTCACCGAAGGACGGATCAACGGACGCCTGAGCATTAGCCCCGGCAGCACGTGCGCTGTACGTCCCGTCTTCGTCGGTGGCCGTCGCCAGAATGGTGTAGTTTCGCGTTCCATCGGCGTAGACGTGGGTCGCAGAGGTGGCTGTGCCGGGTACCGTTTCCACGGCCGAACCATCACCCCAGTTAATCGTCCACTGCGCAATTGTGTCGTCGCCAGGATCATTAGCCGCGAGGCTCAGCGTATAGGTTGAGCCTTCATTGATGCTGGCAGCGCCCGCGATGGTCAAAGTCGGTGCAACATTCAGGACTGTCACCACCACCTCGTCGCTGGTGGTACCGCCATCGTCATCGACCACCGTGTAGGTTACGGTGTAGGTGCCGTTGTCGTTCGGCACGAAGGAGAACGTGCCACCGCTGCCGCTCGTAATGGTCTGTCCGTTGCTGGCCACTTCGAACGACCGCTCCAGGTGCCATCCTGAGTGTGCGTGTCGGCGCTGGCCGGATCGCTGAAGCTACCTGTAAGGTTGACCGTGATCTTCATCGTGTCGCCCTCATTGACTGGGTTCTGATCCACGCCCGCATTCACACGGTTCTGCGGAGCCACGTTGTTGACGCTGTAGGTGAACGTCGTCTGGACTGCCGCTCCCTGATCGTCGGTCGCTGTGATCGTCACGGTAAACGGTCCCGCCGGGCCGTCGGCCGTATTCAGTGACCAGCTCCATGTGCCTGCCGAGTCATCTTTTGTGACAGTACCACTAGACGCGGTGATGGTGACGGTTGAATTCCCCTGGGCATCAGAGAAGGTTCCTGTGTTGGTGGCGTCACTTCCCTCCGGAGCGCTTACTGCACCAGCATCAGCTGCAATGGATGGTGGTTCGTTGAACTGGAAATTGGCGAGTGAAGCCAGTTCTCCTTGCGTGAGAAACGCTGCAGCTTCGCCTCCAAATCCGGCTGAAGTGACAAGGCCATTGGCTGAGGCGATGGCTGCCGCTCGCGTAGCTCCAGTAATCGTGAAATGAGCGAGCCGAACCGTCTCTCCGGCAGGCACCGTGATCTCGTATTCCCAGAAAATGTTGTCGCCAATCACCTCCACGTTGGGGCTGAAGACCACTCGGGCCGTGAACGTAGTGAATGATCGCTGGCGTCCCGAACCATCAGCGTCGTCCGTGCCGATCCACTGGTCGCTAGTTTCGACAAGATTATCTCCGTCCGATGTGCTGAACACCGTTGTCGCGGCATCGGAACCGAGGTTGCCCACAATCCTTACCGGCGTCGTGATCGGGCTGCCGGAGGGTTCGTGAACGCATCGACTGTGCGAGCGAAGTCCTGAGTGCCCGATGCTGGGAACCGTAACGTTGCCGAACGAGACCGAGAGACCGCCGAGTCTGGGATGACGTGTGAACGCTATGGCCGGAGTTCTCAAGAATCGAGTGTTGGAACAGGGTTATTGCAATTTCCTCGATGCGAAGGTCGGATCGCCCGGATGAGCCACGTAAAGGTCGACCCACTGCCCTGAACCATATCCCTCGTAGCCTCCAGCGTATGGAATCCCGCCGGGAGCGTAATCGTAGGAATCCTCGAACTCAGTGTGCTGCCACTCCGCCAGCATGTGATCTGCCGGATAAGTGCCGCCGTATGCCTGACAGCGTCACTAACGCCATCCACCACCAGACCACATAACGGAAGGAGTCGGTTTGTTGCCCCGGTATTGTACTGGGTCCACTAACGCAGTGTGCTCAGACTCGAGTGCTCTTCGTCCTCCGACAACGTAAGCTGAACCATTGATCCCGAGCCCGTGACGCGACGGGGAAGCGGCCATGAGTACATCATTCCGAACGGGATCGCTCGTCCAGGTGTTCGTCGGTCCTGTACCAGCGACGTAGACTTCCAACTCCGATGTACGAGCGCCAGTGGTGCCAAAGGCCGGGATGTTATTGAATTCCTGGATTCGCAGGTCGGCGCCCTGGATGTGCCACAGTAAGCGGCTGCTGCCCTGAACCATATCCCTCGTAGTCTCCAGCGTATGGAATCCCGCCGGGACGTAAGCGTCAGGAAATCCTCGAACATCATTTGCTGCCATCCGTCAGCATTCATCTGGCGGATAAGTGCTGCCGTTCCTGAAGCGTCACGTCAACGCCATCCACCAGGAGACGAATCAGACGCAGTCGGTTTGTTTCCCCGGTATTGTATTGGGTCCACATATCCAGCTCGGCGCTCGACTCGAATGCTCTTTGTTTCCGACAGTGTCAGCTGAACCACCGATCCCGAACCTGTGAGCGACGGGGGGAGGCGCGAGTACATTATTAAAAGGAATGGTCGTCCAAGTGTTCGTTGCCGTGATGAGCGCCGTTGACTTCAACTCCGATGTCGAGACGCTGGGGCCAAAGGCAGGGATGTTATCGAATTCCTGGATTCGCAGGTCACGCCTGGATGTGCCACATAAGCGCCGCTGCTGCCCTGAACATATCCCTGTAGTTCCAGCGTATGGACGCCGGGACTAAGCGTCAGGAAATCCTCGAACATCATTTGCTGCCATCCGTCAGCATTCATCTGGGGATAAGTGCTGCCGTTCTGAAGCGTCACGTCAACGCCATCCACCAGGAGACGAATCAGACGCAGTCGGTTTGTTTCCCCGGTATTGTATTGGGTCCACATATCCAGCTCTGTGCTGACTCGAATGCTCTTTGTTTCCGACAGTGTCAGCTGAACCACCGATCCCGAACCTGTGAGCGACGGGGAGGCGCCGAGTACATTATTAAAAGGAATGGTCGTCCAAGTGTTCGTTGCCGTGATGAGCGCCGTCGACTTCAGCTCCGATGTCGAGATCGTCGCACGATTAGAAATGCCAGTCGAGAGTGCCGTTCCGCCTACTTCCAGCCGCCCAAGGCCGTCGAACGCGTTACCAGTCCCCGAACCAATTGTCCGGCACCCCAGCCGCCGAATTCGGGATCGAAGACGACCCCAGCGCCGTCAATGTGTGTGGCAGGGCCCCGGCGACGAAATCTCTGCCGTCCGAGGCACCTCCCGCATTGCCATCGGCGTCGCCATCGATTGCGTTACCGGCGGTATCGGTGATGGCATCGCTGACCGTCAGACGAAAGACGTCTTCAGTGAGCGCAGCGAAGCTCAGACTGGCCGTGTTCCCGCTGACGCTGGCGGATGTCACCGAGATGATTGGGTCATCGCTCGTTCCAAGCAGTCCGTCAGCCCCGGCTCTCCGAACTTCGTAGTTCGCCGCGGAATTCGCACCAACGACGGATTCGCTGAACGAAACCGATAGCGAGGTTGCTCCGCTGGGCAACGTACCGGATCCGACGAAGGATGCGGTCGTGACAGTGGGCGGCGTCAGATCAACCGTCCATGAATCGCTGACGCTGCCATTCACTCCGTTTCCGTTGGCATCGCTGATGCCCGCTCCGCTGACGCTGATCGTGTAGGAGCCTTCGTTGGCAGTCAATGCCGCAAGGTTGGCAATGCGGTAGGCGTTCCCCGAAACCAGACTGACCGTCACCCCTCCGTCGATCAGGTTCGCCCCTCCGTTCCGAGTAAGAGTGATATCGGCACCGGTGAACGTTCCGCCATTAATCGGACCACTGAACGTGACATCAACCGTATCAACCGCTGAGTTCCGTGGGTCAGGTGTAATGTCGACCACATCCACAACATTCGTCGAGGCAGATCCGGCCCAGGCGACGGCCTGTTCCAGCAGTCGGTCGGCTGCTCCTGCGCGAAGGGATGCGTTGGGGTACCGTATCCCTGGACCCGTAGAATACCCCAGAGTAAATTGGCCCTAGATAAACACCGCGGCCCAAGCCTTTTTGGGCTGCCGCGAGTGCGACATTGTCCGGAGATCGTTCCGAGGACCGTCGCTCCGGAGTCGGCAATCGATGTGTTGGAAACCTCGACTGGGAGGGAGCCAGGACCTCCTGAGGGTGAGATCAATATCGCACTTCCCAACCCTGCCGTTATTGGATGGCTGCCGGCCAAGGCGATGGTTGGATTGCTGTAGTACGTATAACCTCCCCTTCAAATTCGACGGGCACGATTGCGTCGACATCTCGTCCGGGAGTTGTCTCCGTTCCCATAGATTCCCCAGCCCGTCATGACGACGCCGCCACCGCTGGTCTCGACCCAACTGCGCAGCGCCGACTGAAACGTCAGATTATTCATTGCATCGTTTTGCGAGTAGCCATTATTGCCCACAACCACGACATCAAACGCAGCTAATTCTGCAGCACTGTCCACCTGAGAACTACTGACCAGGACTGCATTGAAATCGAAATACGTATCGTTGTTCAGCTGATCCCGCGTCGCCACAAACCCACTCGTATTGCCACTGCCGATGTCCTGAACGACTGCCACATCGATGGCCAGCAGTTGCCTCGGCTCCATGCCTTCCATCAGGAGAGCCCGGCGGCGGGACGGGGCGGTAGGCTTTGCGAGGCCTGAAGTTGGAAGATGGACGCTCAATGGACTCGGAATGCAGTCCCAGCAAAGCCGGCAAACGCGGCCCAAAGGGTTTTGGCACGGGATAAAATCCAACCGCCAACGTACTTCGGCTCGCCAAAGGCGCGTCGCCACCAGCCCAGTCGAGCCTTGACGACGCTCGAAGAAGGTAATCGCAGACTGCTTGACGTGTTCTCGAAGGCGTAGTGCCTTCTCACGAATTCTTGAAGAGCGGGCGGCTGATTTTCGGTAGTCTTTTTGAGAACGACGTATCATGTTGCACACCTGGATTCAGCAAGAGGAAGCGTGAATTTTTATTCTTGAGCTAGGATGACTTCCGCTAGCTTCAAGAAATCTTTGTGTCGCGAGTCTACGGCTCTTAATTCGAACTACAACCAAGAAATACCACTTTTAGCAATTTTTTACCCATAAACAGGTATATCAATCATCTCTACAGGGGGGGGCCGTGTGGTTTGAGTTGGCTTTATAGACATTGCTTGTGGGCCGCGACCTCGGAAATCCATGGCTGAAGAAGGGCATGTACTAGGTGAAGAGCCCATTCCTGGTCGAGACCTCGACGGAACCGAATTCTGGCGAATCCGGCTACGTGAAGAGCTGGGGAGCCGAATTCTGGCGAATCCGGCTACGTGAAGATCTAGGAACCGAATTCTGGCGAATCCGGCTACGCGAAGATCTGGGAGAACCGAATTCTGGCGAATCCGGCGACGCGAAGAGCTGGGGAACCGAATTCTGGCGAATCCGGCTACGCGAAGATCCGTCCTGTTTCCCCGCGGATTCGGCTGGCCGGGGTTAGGCGTTGACGACTGGCGGTCTAAAAGACTATCTTTTTGGGTTTCTAAGCCCTGCCAGTGTTGTTAGGGCTGGGCGATTTCTTGTCAAAGCGTTCGCAACGAGTGCTGAAGGCCTGCCCCAGGGGCCTGTGTGCGTCTGAATTCTCGGATTGGCACATAGCTAGCGGACATATACGAAAGGTTGGTAGGTTCTGATGGAAGGTGAATTCGTAAAGAAATTGATCGAGGCAGGGGTGCATTTCGGCCACCGCAAGAGTCGGTGGAACCCCAAGATGAAGCCGTATATATACGGTCATAAGAACTCGATCCACATTCTGGATATCCGCGAAACCCTGCGTGGCTTGCTGCGGGCCAAGAAGTATCTGAATCAGGTAGCCGCCGGCGGCAGTTTGGTGTTGTTCGTGGGAACCAAGCGTCAAGCATCTGAATCGGTTCAGGAGCAAGCCGAACGCTGTGGCATGCCCTTTGTTTCCGAGCGCTGGTTGGGCGGTGCCCTGACCAACTTCCGCACCATTCGCAGTCGATTGACTCGCTTGGAAGAGCTGGAAAAGATCATGGCCACCGATGAACTGAACACCTACTCGAAGAAGATGCAGTCGGCGCTCAATCGCGAGTATCGCAAGATTTACCGCAACCTAAACGGACTGCGGAGCATGAATCGCCTGCCGGAGTGCCTGGTGTTGGTCGATCCCTCCAAGGAGCGCAATGCGGTTCGCGAGGCTTCGCGACTGGGCATCACGACTGTGGCTCTGATTGATACCGATTCGGATCCCGAGTCGATTGATTTGCCCATTCCAGGTAACGATGACGGCATTCGTTCCATTGAATTGATACTTGGACAATTGGCGGACGCCGTTTTGGCAGGCAAAGCGGAGAATCCAGAGCTTCAGAAGAAAGCCGCAGCGGAGGCAACTGCTGAACAACCTGCCGCCACGGCCTGAGTCTACTTCCGCGGAAGATCGGTCTTCAGCGTCGACGTGTTTTTAACCATCACACAGGCTGTGATGGTCACGTAAAGTCAAGTTGAAGATTCCTGCTTGACACGTTGGCGCCGTTGGTTTCATCACACCCGTGTGATGGCAAAATAATTTGATTAAAAAGTTTCCAGTTAGAGAGAACTACGAGATTATGAGTGACATCACAGCAGCCAAGGTCAAGGCCTTTCGCGAGCGGACCGGATTGCCTTTGATGGAATGCAAATCCGCATTGACGGAGGCGGGAGGAGACGAAGACAAGGCCATCGCCATCCTGCGAGAGCGGGGCGAGAAGCTTGGTGACAAGCGTTCCGACCGCGAAACAGCCTTTGGGCGATTCGGTTTGTACTGCGGTATCGACAAGCAGCAGGGAGCCATTGTCGAACTGAAGTGCGAGAGTGCGCCGGTGACGCAGAACGAAGAGTTCATCGCCTTGGCGGATGGCATGGCCCAGGCGCTCGCCCTCAGCAATAGCGAAGTCAAGACGGCCGATGAACTTCTAAAATTGCCTTCACCCAATAAACCGGGGATGACCATTGGTGAGCAAAAGGCGGAGCTCTTCAATCGCATTCGCGAGAAGTTTGAAATTGGGCGATTCTCCAAGTTTGATGGTGCCTGTGGAGGCTATTCGCATAACAGCGGAACCGTGGCTGGAGTCTTGTTGCTGGTCGAAGGCGGTTCGGACGATGCGGCCAAGGATGTTGCCATGCACATCGCGGCCATGCGTCCGGCGGCACTGCGAGCCGAAGAATTGGATCAAGCTGATGTCGACCGCGAACGCGAGTTCTTGCGTTCGGCCGCGTTGAAGGAAGGCAAACCCGAGAACATTGTGGACAAGATGGTCGAAGGTCGTTTGCGTCAATTCTTTGCCGAGAAAGTGCTGTTGGAACAGCCTTTCGTTAAAGATGACAAGCAGACAGTAGGACAATATGCCAAGAGCTCGGGCATGGAAGTGAAAAAGTTTGTGGTGTATGTCCTCGGGCAGGCCTAGGCTGGTCGCATTCGCCGGCGCTGGTCTCCTCATCGCTTGGCGACTTGGTTGTACAATCCTCATTCAGACCCGAAAACCAGGGCCATGCTGGGCGGCTGGCCTTGTGATTCGGGTCTGTTGGTTGTCATCTTGCCGGTTATGCCGGAGGCAGATCGTCCATCAGCTTTGGCAACAACGCCAACCGTGTCCTCTCTGAGCATTACAGCAGTTGCGCTTTTATTTCTTTGCGGCACAAGAAGGTCTCCATGACGGACAGCGAACCAAGCCAACCCTATTATCAGCGCGTCATTCTGAAATTGTCGGGCGAAAGTCTGTGTCGGGCCGGTGAACGCGGCATTAACATGGATGAAGTCTGTGCCATTGCCAACCAGGTAAAACAGGCCAATGCATTGGGCTGTCAAATTGCGTTGGTGGTAGGTGGTGGTAACATACTACGTGGTGCACAGTTCAAGACGTCTAGCGTGGCCCATATTGAGGAGGCCACGGCCCACTACATGGGAATGTTGGCGACGGTCATCAATGCCCTGGCATTGCAGGAGGGCCTGGAGGGCGTCGGCTGCACGACGCGGGTAATGTCTGCTATTCGCATGGATGGTGTGTGCGAACCCTTTATCCGGCGTCGCGCGATTCGGCACATGGAAAAAGGGCGTATTGTCGTGCTGGCCGCCGGGACGGGCAGCCCCTTTGTTACCACCGATACGGCAGCCACCCAACGGGCACTCGAGTTGGGGGCAGATATCGTGCTCAAAGCGACTCGTGTGGATGGCGTCTACAGCGAAGACCCAGAGAAGAATCCCCATGCAATTCTTTATCGAGAACTGGATTATGACGCGGTCATCAATCAAAACTTGCAAGTCATGGACGGCACCGCAATTTCGCAATGTCGTGAACACAAGATGCCCGTAATTGTGTTCAATTTCAAGAAGGAAGGCAACATTGTGAAGGCCGTGTCAGGCCAGCGTGTGGGAACGCGAATTGGCGAGAAGGCCACGGCCTGAGCAGGCCTGGCGTTCAGGTTGTTTACCAACCATGTCTCTAATTGCTAACAACAGGATCTGATGCGATGAGTGTAGAAGAAGTACTGATGGACGCCGAAGAGCGGATGGACAAAGCGATCAGCGTTCTCAAGCAAGCTCTGAGTGGTATTCGAACCGGAAGGGCAACTCCCGGATTGGTCGACAGCGTTCGTGTCGAAGCCTATGGATCGCAGAGCCCGCTCAAGCAGTTGGCGTCCATCGGCGCTCCTGAACCCAATCAGTTGGTCATTCGGCCCTATGATGCGGCAACCATCAAGGAAATTGAAAAAGCGATCGTGGCCAGCGATCTAGGATTGAATCCCCAGAACGATGGCAAGATCATCCGTATTAACATACCGCCGCTCAGCACCGATGTTCGTAAGAAGATGGTTTCGCGGATCAAGGAGCTGGCTGAAGAGGCCAAGATTGCCGTCCGCGCTATTCGACGCGATGCCAACAAGGCAATAGAAACCGCCGAGAAGGACAAAGAAATCGGTGAAGACGATCGCGATCGCCTGAAGGAAGAGGTCCAGGAGCTGACCAAGAAATATGAAGCCGAGGCAACCGAGGGCGCTAAGGCCCGCGAAGCCGACGTCATGGAAGCTTAGAGCGCATCTCGCTCACAATTAGTGGACCATGTGAACCGGATTCAGCCCGCGGGTTGACTGTTAAACTTGTCTTTTTCGGTCAGCTTGCGCGGTCAGTTCCTGCAACAACCATTCGTCGACATCTACAGCAAGCAACTCGTCGACTTGGGCGAATAGGTCATGGTGAGCCGCTCGGCTTTTCCGGGCAGCTTCATGGCCGCCAGGCCCGGTTGGACCTTGCCGGGACTGACTACGCTGGCGCAGAGCAAGTGGTGCTGGTGAGATATCCGTGCGCCGTTCGGCTGTCGTTGCCGAGTCAAGTTCCAACTCGCGTTCGGACACTGGCGCAGGCACGGGGGCGTAAATCGGAAAGGCCTGATTCAGGGGTAATGCAGCCAGTTCGGCGGACATGAAGTGGAACTGCTGCTGGTCGTCATGCGTATAGCCCAGCACGTGGCCAAGTTCATGCATGAGCACTTCGATCAGATCCATGCGGCGAGTACTTGAGGGCGCGACCAGCGATGTGTCGACAACCCAACCGTAGCCTGCGGCATTGCTGTCGATCGTGATCAGCGTGCTGAATGTTAGTCCCAACATGTCCTCGGGCAAATCGCCCACCTGCACGCGGGCTAGTTCCAAGCGATGCAACTGCGAGGGATTGAGCCCCATGCCGATCCAGCGCTGGATGGCCATCGCTGTCGCACGCTCGAGTTCAGCGGGCAGCAATTCGGGCGGCTGACCAACGGGCGGCAAGACATCGCCGGCTGCAGCCATGCGCGGGCTGTTTTCGGGTGGAGCAATCACGATCACTCCGTGCCCCAAGGAGGTTTGTGCGTAGTCAAAAGAAGAAATGATGCCATCCAGGTTGGTGTCGGCGGCCTGCGTATACAGTGGCTGTCCCAAGCGAGATCCCAGGCGTGTGCGGATGGCGGAAACATCTTTGGCGTCGATGTGGCGGCTGCCATCAACGTCGCCAGCAAGGAAAACTTGAATACGGAAGCTTCCACTGCTGCCCGCTTGACCGCCAACCGTGATCACCAGATTTCCGAGTCCCACGCGGGCTAGATGCAGGCTGCCGCTGTAGGCGCTCAGATCAGCGCTTTGCAAGACCGTCGACACGGGAGCGTCGCCGGTCAGTTGAGCAACCGCCGGATCGAGCGTACTGCCCTCGAGTGGCTCGACGTGAAAACCCAGGATCGCGTACCCGCGAGGCAGCGTATAGGAAGATGTATCCAGTTCGAATTGGACCGTCGCCTGCGAGCTGTCCAGCGTGGCCTCACATACGGCGAAGACATGGCCTGCCACATCAGCGCCGCTGGGGCGACATAGCGGCGGGGCATCACTCCGACCATCAACGGTGATGAACACAGTCGCCGAATTGCTGGACAGCCCATGACGGTCCGTGGTGCGGTAGACAAAGCTAACCTCCCGGGATTCACCCTTCTTCAAATCGGGAAAATCACTGCCCGTTTCAAAGCTGAATTGGCCATTGGCAAATACGGTCGCTGTACCTTGGCTAGAGTTGCTCACCAGCGAGTAGAGCAGCGTTGTCCCATCGTCATCGCTGTCGATGTCATCGGCAATTAGCTGGCCGCTTGCCGACTCTCCGACCACAACCATGGCAGAAGCGTTCTGCGAGACCGGCGGTTCATTCACATTCTCCACGGCGACGTCAAGCACTCGGTCGGTTGAAAGTCCAGCCTGGTCTGTTGCACGCACACGAATGGAGAAATCCGCTTGGCTCTCGTAATCAAAGACCTCCCGAGAGATTAAGTTATTCCCAACGATGGAGAAGCGGAAGTTATCCGAGTCTCCCGCGCCATTGATAAATGCGTACTGGAAACTATTGCCCGCGTCGGGATCGATGGTTTGCAAGCGGCCAACGAGGGTGCCTGCCAATTGCCGCTCGGCCAGCGAATTGTTCGACAGAGCAATATCAGTTGGAGCCTCGTTGACATTCGTGATGCTCAGCGAGATCAGCTGCGTATCGCTTGCTCCCAGAGTATCACTGGCCTCCACCAGCACATGATAGACTTGGTCAGCATTGGCGTCGGTGGGGTTCTCGTAGTCGGTTCCAACCAGGAAGCGTAGTTCACCGCTTAGGCTGTCGATAGCGAACTGGCTCGCATCCTCGCCGCCGGCGATGCGATAAGTGGGAATATCGCCTTCGGCGTCGGTAGCAGCTGACGGTGGTGACAGCGGTTTGGCCTTCCGGCATGCTCAGGAAAGCCGTTGAAGCTCCACCGAGGCTATTGATGACTGGCGCGTCGTTGATGGCTCCAATCGTGACTTGGACGGTTGCGGAGGAGACTTCACCCCGGCCATCGCTGATGACATAGCTGAACTCGTCGCTACCGGCAAAGTCTGGCCGAGGTGTGTAGACGATTCTGCCATCTGCACCCAGGCGGGCTGAACCTTGGCTGGGCTGGGGAATTGCAGTGATCGTCAGTGGATCCTGGTTGCCATCCGTATCGTTTTCCAGAACCGGAATGCTAACGGAGCCATCCTCCCACACAAAAGCCTGATCATCGTTCGCCAGGGGAGCGAGGTTAAGCACTTTGACGGTCAACCTGCCCGCGTCCAGAAATTCACCTTGGTCGGTCAGCAGGTCGACGCCGATGGTATAGCTGGTGATGTCATCGGGATAGGTGTGCTGTACCCGACGGCCAAGGCTAAGCAACTGCTGGTTGGTATAAGTATCGCTAGTGCCATCTCCCCAACGGAACAAGAACAACTCTGTCTGGATGTTCGCTCCGGGATCCCCGGGGTCACTCACTTCACCGACCGTCAATTCAAATGCCTGGCGGTTGGGAACGCTGGGGTTACCCGACAGTTCGACAACTGGTGGCAAATCGCCCACCTCGATGTTCAGCGTGGCCACGTTGGTCCACAGTCGCGTGCTACCATCCTCGAGCTGTTCGCGCAAACTCAAGGCGATGGTGCGCGGCCCGGCTCCCTGGTAGACGTGCGAGGCGGTTCCGGCCGATAAGCCAGGGCTACTGGACTGGTCGCCCCAATCAATGACGAAATCAATGATTGGATCGGCCCCAGGATCCATCGCTGGAGCGATCGTCAATTCGTAAACGCTACCCTCAAGGATAGCGCTGGGACCGCTGAGCTTGGCTGTGGGGGCCACATCTTCGACCAGCAAGACCAGATCTTCCGCCGCGTAGGGCAGTCCTGCAGTCGAGTCTTCGTCGATTGCGGTCACTCGAATTCGATAGCTGCCATCGTCGGCGTAGGTGTGCGATGCATTTTTCAGGCTGCCCGCGATGGTTTGTTGTGTGCCGTCGCCCCACTCGATCGTCCAGCTGAGGATGGAATCGTCCCCAGGATCCGTGCTCGCGAGCGTCAAAGCAACGGGTGAGCCTTCGAGATTGTTTTCAGAAGCGGCCAACGTCAGCTGTGGAGCTATGTTGGCAACCTGGACAAGGTGAGGCTGAGGCAAATCATAGGCTCCGTCTTGGTCGACGGCGCTAACGCGTACTTCGTACGAGCCGTCGTCTGCGTAGGTGTGCTTGAGCACCACGTCAGTCGCTTCCGCCTCTGGCTCGATGACAACGTCCTCGCTTTGTCCATCCCCCCAATCGACCATCCATCTCACCAGCCGGTCGGCGCCTGGGTCTGTGGACGACAGGCTAAGCGCGTACTCCGAACCCTCGTTGGCAGCCCCAGTGCCACTAGCGCTGAGAGTTGGCGCTACTTCCGTGGTAGTGATCGAGGTGAATATGTCGCGGAAGCCGCCATCTTTGTCGGCAATACGTGTGCGGACAACTTGCGTGCCAGCTTGGGTCACCGTAAACATGGCCAAGGCGCCATCTGCATCGACTAGTTCAAAATTACCATCGTTGTCAAAGTCGTAGCTGTAACGCAGACCTGCATTGAGATCCGTTGTGGACGGATCGAATTGCTGATTGACGAATATCGACACGTTGCTGCCCTCTTGGGCTGTCGTCGGATCGCTGCTCAGCACGCCGCTAGGAGCCACATTAGTCACCGTTAGCCGTAGCGTACCCACACTCGACGCAATTCCGTCCACGCGGGCTCGGACTCCGAGCGTGAATTGGCCGTTATCATCGATACCCAGGGCTTGTAAGTCATTCCACGTGAAATGTGGCGCGGAAAGGCTGGCGTTGGGAACAAAACTGGCAGGATCATAGGGGTAAGCCACTTCGTACAGGGCTGCCGTCCCCGGCGGTACGATAGCGGGATGCGTCACGCCTTGCCCCTCTTGAATAGTCAGGCTCGTGGAGCTGTTGACACGCGCCCTGACCTGCACGCTGCGGCTGGAGGCATAGGCTGGGTTTGGTTGCGGATTGTCTTCATCGCGTGCCATGACTTGAATCTCAAACGCACCGACCGCTTGATACACGTGCCTGGCTGTGGTCGCTCCACTGCCATAGGTATCGAGCGTGCCATCGCCCCAGTCGACTTGCCACGTTCGAATGGTGTCTCGACCCGCATCGATGGCCGAGAGTTCAATTTCAAAAGCCTCTCCAAACACCGCGGGCGTCAGCTCATTCAGCACCAGGCTGGGAGCTGCGTTGACAATCGCAACCTCCACAAAACCCTCGCTAATAAAATCCTGATTGAGGTCCTCGTCCTGAGTTGTTACGCGCAAGGCTACACGATAAACGCCATCATCATCCAGGTTTAGCTGCGTCAACTCGGACCACGTCAAATTGAGCAGCTCGCCACTGTACTCGCCGAATTGACCGTCCGCATTCAGGTCCCAGGCAAAGCTGGCGGGTCGGTTGAATGTGTCCGTACCGCTGGCATCCAGTCGAAGCGTGCCCCCTTCGATGATAGGCTCTGGTTCTTCGATCAGGATCTTGGCCGGTGCAATGATATTCAACAGCTCGATGTCTGCGTATTGGATGGTCGCAAAGCCCTCGACCTGGACGCTTTGGTTTGACGCGTCATGGTTCGTCTGCTCACCGCCGCTCTCCACTAGCAATCGATCGCCCTGGGGAACCTCGCTGGGCATTCCGCCGTCAACGGAAACAGCAGACTGCAGTTGATGTCCGGCAATCTGAATCAGGTCTTCTCCGGCCCCCGCCAGCAATTGGGTAGTGGTATTGGGACCGGTTCGTCGAAGGGTAATATTGTCGGCATCGTCGCCCGTTTCAACGATCGTGTTCGTATTGGCTGCAACCGAGCGAAGTTCGACCAGATCCTGGCCGGTCCCGCTAAAGACCCATGTCTGGCCAGTGACAGTCTGCAGGTCGATCAGGTCGTCGCCGTCACCAGTGCGAATCAGGGTGGTGAGCACGCTGGCAGCATTGATCTGAGCGACTCGATCGGCTTGAGTCCCGGTCTGGATGGCCAGTTGCCGCAATTCACTGCCCAAGGGCCCATCAAAGCTGAGCGTGAATCCATCGTTGAGCTGTAGTTGGCTTTCGAAGGCACCAGAAAAGGTTGAGAGCCCGCCGGTGTTCTGTCCCACGCCATCCGAGGAGCCCACGATCACAAGGCCTGAGGCAGGCTCCACGACCACCGAATTTGGCGCGTACAGCCCGAGAGAAGTGCTATTGCCATTTCGGAGTTGTTGCACGAACTCTAGAACACCGCTGTTCGCGTCACGCCAATAGGCGGATAGTGAGTGGCCACTGCCGGCTGTCACGTACAGGTAGGACTCATCCGGCGAGAGTGCAATGCCATTGACGCCAACCAGTCCCTTGGCTCCATCGACACCCTCACGCAGCGTCTGCGCCGTCGTGTAACTGTCTCCGTTTCTCTCCAAGACAATCAAACTGTTATCTGCCGCCTGAGTTACATATACAAAACGCTGGTCGGCGGTGAGTTCGATAGTCGTCGAACCCGCGACACCCGGTAAAGCCGTAACGGCAGTAAAGCTCGCATCAACGTCTGGCGTGAGCACTTCCACGGATGTCAGCTGTGGATGTGCTACGTAAAGGTATTCACCATCTGCGTCCGCTGGCTTGTTAGCCGCCAGTGGCTGTCCAGCGCGCTCGACGCCCAGAAAGGTGACTTGTCCATCGTCCAGGGTGGGCAGCTCCGCCGCAAACTCCCAGATGTTGATCGAGGCTTGTAGCGAAAAGTCCTGCGTGCCTTCGCCGATCAGCATGGCGTATACCTGACCAGCCTCCAGTCTCGACAGCTGGTTGCCATTGCCGTCGAAGCCAGGATTGTTTGTCATGCCGCCAGCCAAGAAACGCAGGGGCGATCCGCCGCCGGCTGACCAGCTGGGGTTCTCTATTGCAAACTCGTCTGAAAGGTTGGCGACCAACAGCAGATCATAGCCTTCAAAGTCGGCGGCCAGTCCTTGGGGTGGCGCGTCCACGCGCACGATAGCCGCCACACTATCAGCCGGCACGGCCTGCATAAACTCTGCGGAGAACAAAGTGTTTACACTGAATTGCAGCAGACCATAGGCATCTGCACCACCCTGCAGGCCGGGAATCAGAGGCGTGCTGGGGCTGCCATTTACAAAGGGATTGATGCCGCGGGGGCCAGCGTAGAATTCCTGGGAACGCGCCAGAATATTCCAGCTTGCAGGCGTCACAGGATTTGCAGTCGAGACTCCATTGATGATATTGGCTCCGTAGAGAAATCGCCCATCACCACCCCGGCCCGCATTGGGTTGCCCGCCAATGCCCAAGCCCCCCAGGCCACCGCTGGTATCGACAACCAGCGATTCTGCTTTGATGACGGAGCCCACGAGTCGGATGGTACCGCCCGCTCCTCCCGCACCGGCTCCACCTACGCCGCCAATAGCTCCGTTGCCGCCGTTGCCGCCGTCCATGCCTGAACCGCCGGTGCCTCCCGTGCCGAGCTCACTGCGACTGGGGCTTGTGGCCTTGGAGCCGAGCTGGTGGCGATCGCCGGTGGAATCACCTTCTGGGGCGCTCAGACCATTGGTACGGCCTGTGGAAACGCCACCGGACTGGCCGTTACCGCCCTGAGCATTGAATATTGCCGAATCAATGAACAGCTGTCCCATGCTTACGATTTGGAAAGCGCCGCCACCGGCTCCACCTGCACCGCCGCTGCCGCCTGTGCCTCCGGCACCGCCATCTCCCCCGGCTCCACCGCGTCCGCCCGAGCCCCCGCGCGTTCCCCTGTACTTCGTGCATCCTGAGAAGCCGCAAAAAGTCTCTCCGCCGCCACCACCGCCACCGCCGCCGCCGCTGCCGGAAGAACCACCTCCACCGGCTCCTCCCCCACCGCCGCTGCCGCCGCTACCGCCGCCACTACCGCCAGAGAGAAAAGGACCGACGATGAGGTTCGCCCCAGCCGCGCCCCGCGAGCCAGGATCTCCGGGGCCACCAGCCTTCCCTGGGTTGCCCAAAGATCCGCTGGTTCCGTTTCCGCCATCACGATCGCATCCAAATAGCTCCGCAAAGCAGCCGTCGCCACCGGCGCCCTTGCTGCCAAAGGCTTCTTGCTTGGCGCCACGCGCACAGCGGATCCTCCCTTTCCTCCGGTTCCGCCAGGGGCGAAGTATTGATTGTTCAAGCCGGGCAGTCCCAGGTTGCCACTATTCCCGTCGTCGCCGCCCGTTCCCGATGAGCCGACATTTCCCTCGTCTCCGTCAGACCCAGCGACTCCGGCGGTGCTGTTTCCCAGTCCGCCAGTTCCTCCGTCCGCACGTCCGGTTCGTGAACCGCCAGTGCCAGCGTCTCCGCCATTGACCGCGTCTGCCGCAGCGCCACTGCCGCCCCCACCAGGCCCAGGAGACTGCCCAATAGCCGAAACATCGATTTCAGCGCCCGGATCAATGAAAGTATTTCCACCAACCACAAAGGATACTGCGTTGCTTCCAATCACTCGAATCCTGTGCGCACCGATGTGCAGGTCATCGGCGAAACTAAACTGCGCGATACCGCCGTTGGAGCTTGCCGTAAACGATTGCCCAAAATAGGCCAGTGGATCATCCGACGCGTTGATGAATCCATCTCGGTTATCGTCATCGCCGGTAATCGTAAGACTACTCGTATTGATCGTAATCACCCCATTGCTTGACGGCAGGGGAGCCATCGGCTGTGGTCCAATCGACTGAAACAGCTGGAGACCACTCTGCTGCTGTTGACTGAGCAGAAGAGTCTGCCCGGGATCCTCAATGTCCAGTCGATCTCCAGTGGGAATAAAAGTGATGTTCAATCCGCTGGTACCAGCCGCTGCGTACAACTTGTTGCCGTCGGCGCTGGGAACGATGTCGGACAGACGGTCAAACAGAAGCGAGGTAAGCACCTGGGGTTGTGAAAGCAAGCCCGAGATTTCATCGCGGCGATAGGTAGTTACCGAATGATCTTCAGGCGCGACGACGTAGGCGAATTGTCCGTCTCGACTGAGCTCGATGTCGCTGGCCCCTGCCAGTTGTAGATTGCCAGCCTGGCCATCGGTCAAGGTTTGCACGTGCGTTAGCTGGCCATCGGCTTGCAGTCGCTGCACGACCACTTTGCTGTTCACGGGATCGACGGCATAGACAAATTGACCGTCGCTGCTGAGCTTGACGGATTGCAGTCCGGAGAGAGCATTGGAATCTATGTAGGAATCGACCCATGAGAGGACAATCTGACCGGCTATCAATTCAACCCGGTTGCCATCAATGGTCACATCCGCTCGCGCGTTGCCGGGTTGTTCTACAAGGATGGTCGAATCCGCCGAACCTGCCAGGATCCGAGTGACCTGGGCATTGGCATTGTCTATTAACTGGAATTGGTCTCCCTGTGAAGTTACGGACACACCGTCTTTGGTCGCAACCCAATTCACTGCTTGTGGAAAGCTTTGGTTATCGAGAACCAGCAATTCCAGCCCAGGATCGAAGGTCAGCCGCTGGGCCAAGCCGTCTTGAATCAGCGACAGTGGGCTAGCGGGTATCATGACGCTCAGCACATCGTCACCCAAGCCTGCGTTGACATTGGTCGAGCTGCCAATCCGCTGCGCCGTGATGCGATCGTCTCCCGCACCGGTGAATATCGACGTGTTCATACCGGCCAGGGAATGGTCCAGCAGCAACTGGTCATTGTTTGGTCCAAGTCGCAATTCGAAATCATCGATGCCGGTAAAGTGCACTTCGGGAGCGACGCCGTCAACGCTCAGCAAGCCTGGGTTCTGTCCGGGCTGCGCATCATCCAGGAGAGCGACCAACAACGGCATGTTCTCAATCAAGGGCGCGAAAGTCAGTTTGTCACCTAGTGTCCCACCCAACACGCGCAGAGGCTCAGCGGCGGCGCTAACCGTGACTTGGTTGACTCCCTGGCCCAACTCCAATGAAGTTGGATGGGATGTGCTGAGGACCTGCAGTCGATCGGAGCCATCGCCCAAGCGGATATTTGTTGGGGCAGATGTACCCGCGAGTGTGATCTGATAATCACTCAGCGAGGAGCCAACGAAGCTGAATTGTCGATTGAAGTTCACAAATTCCAATCCGGCGGTTGGTCCCATGCCAAAGCCGTCGATCTGCTTGGCAGCAATCTGGCCTATTTGTGGAGTGCTGCTAGCGCTATCGTCAATCGTCAACTGGTTTTGGCCGCTACCACCATCCAAGAACAGGGATTGGGCAAGATCTTCAAGGCTACGCGGCAGGCTGCTACTTGCCTGCCCCACTTGCACCTGATCATCTCCCACCCCCAGGTTCACGCGCAGTGGATGGTCTACGGTGTTCCACACCACCAGTCGGTCAGTATTGCCTGGTTCAGTCCCCAAATTCAACTCAGTCGCTATCGCGCCGGATGTTTGCAGCACTAGCTGGGCGTAGCTGTCTGGCACGGCGTTGCCGACCTCGCCGGATCGCAACTGGTTGTCTGTGATCAACCAGTCGGTGGGCTGAGCGTTTCCAACATTGCGAAAGACAACATTTTCGATGTCGACTACCGAGGCAGACGGCCCCAGTAGGTCACCTTGGGGACGGCCATGCAAGCTGAATGATAGGGAATCGTCACCTGGCCCACCGACTAGAAACACCTGGCGATCCTGGGCTGGGGCGATTTGATTATTGCTATCCAAGCCTAATTCGAGTTGCACCTGATCATTCCCGAAGCCCAGTCGCAATTCCAAGGCCTCGATAGAATCGTCGAAGGCTACCGTCGCCGGCAATACCAGGCCACTCAATCCGTTGGCGCCGAGCGTGACATTCAGGTCCTCGGTTTCCTTGGATCGATCGAAAATCAATTGATCGCGACCAAGACCTCCCAAGATCTCTAAGTCCTTGACGATCAAGCTCATCGAGCCGTTCTTGCCCAAGGTTACTCGATTGTCTCCGGAAGCCAATTCAAAGCGCACTGGAGCTTGGGTCGACTCGACTTGATAGCTATCATCCTGTTGGCTTCCAAGAAAGGACACGGCTGCGGGTGTCGAACTGCGAAGCGTACTGAGCAGACTGACATCCGTGGCGACGGTCAATTCGACCAGCATGGACTCGAATTCGCTGTAGCCGAGCGCCTGAGAGATCTCAACGGAGCTTTCCTGTAGCAGCGTATTATCGTCGACGATCAGTCTGGGGCGTGCGCTGGACACGACGCTGTAGACTAGATGATCCTCGCCGCTGCCACCTACGATCCGCGCTCTGCTGACGCTGCTATACACCGTATCGCGACCGGCACCGGCGTCGACCACATCGGCAAAGGGAGAAGTGCTGAGGATATCGTCTCCGTCGCCTGCCAACAAATGTAGCTGCAGCTGATCGCTGGTTACGGCAGCGGCGTGCAGCGTATCGCT
>CAVPPY010000071.1:0-78978 GCA_963707245.1 Pirellulaceae bacterium | reverse complement strand
TGTCCAACCATTTTCATCTGGTTCTGCATCGCACCCGGATGTGGTCAAATCCTGGAACGATGCGGAGGTCGCACGTCCGTTGGTTCATGCTTTGCCCACGGCGCAAGAATCCAGATGGCTCGGCCAAGGAGCCGACGCAAGCGGAGATCAACTCGAATGCCAACGATCTAGACAAACTGCGCAAAATCCGGCGACGGTTGAGCGATATCTCCTGGTGGATGCGTTTGCTGTGCCAATATGTCGGGCAACGCGCACAACCGGGAGACGGGGGATTCGGGAAGGTTTTGGGAGTCAAGATTTCGTGCCGTGCGTTTGCTGGATGCCTCGGCGCTATTGGCTTGCGTGGCTTACGTCGACTTGAACCCCATTCGCGCAAATTGGCCGAGACGGTCGAAACTAGCGATTTCACCTCGGCCAAGAAGCGACTGGAGGCATTGTTGACGCAATCAACAGCTAGAGCGGATGCTCAGGCTGGAAAAGAAATATCCCGAGCGGATTTGGTGGATGCTTGTTTGTCTCCGGTGCTCCTCGATCAGCGCAATGGCGAACTCGGTGCTTGCCCGAGTTCCAATGGTTGTCGCTGCAGTGACAAGGGCTTTTTGAACATGAGCACAGCCGAGTATTTGCAGTTCTTGGACTCGACCGCGCTATGCATGATGCCTGGCAAGCACGGTGCGACGCCCCACGATGCGCCACCGATTCTCCAGCGGGTGGGCTTGCCATCCACTGTCTGGCTTGGTCTGGTCAGCAATTTTGGAAAGCTCTTTCACAACGTGGCCGGCAAGCCTCATGAAATCGCCAGTGCCCGTTCGCGTCGTCGCAGATCCCGCTTCCGTGTCCGCACGAAAGTCGTGGAGGCCTTCGCTGGCCGTTAGCCAGTCGCATTCTTGACCTGCCCAGAACGCCACGTTGGGCTATCGCTGCGCGAAGATTCTGCATGGTGTGCACCGCCACCTGCTTATTGCCGCTCCATTTGCGGCATCGCCCTTACAAACGCAGATGTTAAGGCCGAATTCTTGCCGACCGCTTCTAGAATCCGGATCATAATTGATTCGACATCGCTTGCCCTACCAAAGTGCACTGCCCCCAGTTCCCCCCACGCCCCCACTTCGCCCCCACACAAAGTGCACTGCCCCCAGTTCCCCCCACAAAGTGCACTGCCCCCAGTTACGCTCCCAGTTACGCTGCCCCCAGTTACGCCCTACTGCCCACAGTTCTTTCCCAAGAAACCTGCTGCGTATTCAAAACCGCCAAACCGGAATATTGCCGTCCTTTAATTGGGCGGCGAACTCCAGGCACGTGAGTTTATTTTCAGCCACGGCTTGTTCCGCCGCACTTTCGGCCATGGCTGCGGCAGTCGGCAGGTCGCCAGAAAGGGCCCTAGCCATGGCCAGGGCAATCTGGCAACTCCAGTCCGTCTCACCCGAGAGTGCATGGGCTAGCTGAGCGTGCTCGAGGGCTTGCTGCTGCTCTCGCTGCCTGTTTGGCCAGAAGGTACAGTACGTCAATGCTAGGCCACGATGCCCCGAAATGTCGAACTTACCAGACTTCAACAACAATCTCCAACTTTTCACAGACAATTGTGGTTCCTTCAATATCGCCATGGCTTGGGCTTGAAGCCAGCGGACTCTCGCTTCATTGGGGGCCAACCGAAACGCTGCAGCGAAAGCCTTCTTTGCGTCGCGCTCTTCACCAGTCCTAGACAGTAGTTCGCCGCGAACCGCCAGAGCCAGCGGCTGCACAGAAGCACTCGAGGCTAAGAGCTTATCCAGCATTCTGTCTGCCTCATCGAATTGCTCCAAGCGCCGCAAGGTGATCGCGGTTGCCAGTTGAGCACCCGCGTTGTCAGGCTCTGAATCCCGAAGCACATCGAGCAGGCTTCGAGTTCCGATCTACTACGCGTGCCCGCAACATCAGCTACCTCAAAATATTGCTCGATCAATTGGCGATCAGCGAGCATCCAAGCCTGAGCCCGTTGCACGATATCGCTGCCGCTTAGCAGCAGCTTCTGTCGTCGCTCCAGGGTAAGTCTTGCGGCTGCATCCAGCTCGAGCCATTGATTCTGGAGACTCAACCCTAGTGCGGAGTTCCGAATGGTTCCAACCGTAATTGCATTGATTTGATCCCTCCGTTGCTTCGCGCTACCGTCATTATTCGCAGCATTGGTCAATTGGATTGCACCCTCACGCAGCCCAGCGAGATTGATCTGAGTTTCAATCAATTGCATTTGGCTCACGATCCCTCGAGCCTGAACTCTTTGCAGATCACGCGAGGTATCCGCGAGGCTCCTTTGGATCTGATCACGTTCCTTGAGCAACTCGGTCTGTGACCGCACGTGAGTCATATACTGCGCATGGAGCGCACTAAACGACTTGCCATAGGCGGCAATCTTGTCCAACGATGAGGTATTTTTGGACGGCAATGGATTATCGGCATTTTGCCGCATCTGCCTTCAAACACCATAGATTCAGGCAGGGTAACGCGATGAGAAGGCAAGCCACGTTTTTCCTAATCAAAGCCTGCTTACCGGAATTGGACGTATTGCGGCATGCAAGGCTCTCGTTACGCCCCTCACTTGTTGTTAACCATATCCACATTTGATTCAACACTCCTTAGAGAACGCCACCGGGCCTTCAACGTACAATCACCGGCTCAACAGAAAGCTGCAATTGCTCTGACGAGTCGCCCCGCCGAAGTTTCGTTGTACCACACAATTCGGCTGATATTACAAATCGGCGGATATAAAACGATCGCCTGTTGGCGTCTCATTGAGGTTCAGCGGACGGTGTGCCGAGCTGCCGAGTGAACAAACAGGAGATAGCGGAGAAAGCAGAGGCGTCGAACTCTGCTCTCGCTGCTCTCTCCTGCTCAAAACTTGATTCGCTGGCAGCGAAATGTATTTGCCCGCTGAAGTCCGCGGAATACTGGATTAGAGATCGAGTCGGCGGAAAGAGAGTTACCACCGCGGATGGGGTCGTGAACACGTTTTCTCAAACTTTCCACAATACCCATGACCTTTTTCTGTTATGCTAACCCTCGCAGCCACGCTCCACGAATGCCTGCGATGTGCCCGCCTGCTACGCCGCTCACGAAGCGTTACTTACGGAACTGCACACATGGAGACTCTGAAAATGAGAACTTTACCATTCTCTGTAGTGCTAACGATTGCATTGCTACCAACATGGCCTTGCATCAATGCGTGGAGTGCTGACCCGAAGCCTGACAACTCTCAGGTCAATGAACGCCTAGCCCAAGTTCTTCGAGTCGAGGCTGAAGGCTTGGCGGTTGATCGTCGCGGCCAAATGCAAGACAGTTCAGGTTCAGATGCTGCAGATCATTGGCAAGTGGGAGAGCTTTTAGTTCAAGGCGAATGGAGAGCATTCGACGAACTCTCTAGCTTGGAACTGCCCAAGGAACTCGTCGACTACAAGGCCAAACGCGGTTCGATTCCGCTGGACGAGTCTCGCCATCGCGAGTTCGCGCGGTGGTGCAAATCACACAAGCTCGCCGACCAGGAGCGAGCTCACTGGCACGGCGTTCTACTCACGTCACCAGACGATCTCGAAGCACACCAAGCTTTGGGACATCAATGGATTGCAGATCGCTGGTACACTCCGCAGGAACTGGTCCTGGCGGACGAGGCCTCGCGGCGTGTGGAAGCAGAATGGAGTCAATGGATGCCGACCATGCGAAAGCTGGTTTCTCAGATCACTTCGCAGAATACTAGAGCCAAGCAAGAAGGCTTGAAGCGACTGGCCGAAATCGACGATCCATCAGCCGTATCTTCCTTGGAGGTCACCGCTCTTCAGCTCTCTGCTGACCAAGCCATCCCATTCATTCGTTCAGTCACCAAACAGCATTCTCCCGAGGCCTGCCTGGCATTAGTGCGGATATCGCTGGCCTATCCCGTGGACGCCCGTGGCGAATATGCGATGCAAGCTTTGAGTTCCTATCCGAAGGAGTTCTATGTTCCCGAAATCCTTGGAGTCCTCAGCACACCGATCGAAACGCAAATCGTTTATTCGTTCAACCCCAAGGGCGAATTGTTAATTCGCCGCGCTATGTTTCGTGAAACGCAGGGCGAACGGCAGCAGATGCGACTAAATCGTTTGGTGCGCACCGCTGCTGTGCAGCATATCCGGGGAGAAGATATTGAATTCTCGATTTATTCCAACTACGTAAAATTTATTCCCCCGAGCGGTCCAAGCACAACGGTCGCCGCTGGCGGCCTTTTCAACACGCTGGAAGATGAGATGGCCGGTGCAAAAAATGCAGCCGAGGATCAACGCCAGCTCGAGAGCGGTATTTCTTCCACCAATCGCGACTTAGCCCGCGTCGCGAATGCCGCCTATGTGGTGCTCGAAAAATGTACTGGCGTATCCTTGGAGGAGAAGCCGGAAGCTTGGTGGGACTGGTGGCAGGAGTACAACCAACGCTACGCACCTCGCAAGTCATTCCGAAACTACGAGTACTCGAACATAGACAATGCTCGAGTTTACAAAACCGCCAGCCATTACAACGTCCGCCAGCTATCATGCCTGGATGGTGGTACTTGCGTGCAAACCGCTGATGGATTGAAGGCGATTAAGAATATTCAAATTGGCGACATGGTGTTGGCGCAAGATGTTGAGACAGGTGAATTGGCGCTCAAGGCAGTCTTGCAGACAACCATCCGTCCGCCTGAAGTAATGTTGAATATCGTCACCGAATCGGCGGAAATCAAGGCAACCGCCGGCCATCGCTGGTTTGTTGCCGGCAAAGGCTGGCTGATGACTCAAGAATTGGAAAGCCATATGTTGCTTCACGATGCGACGGGAACGACACGGATCGTGAACGTGACTCGTGATGACCACGCCAGGGAAGCCTATAACTTGATTGTCGAAGAATTCCAAACCTATTTTGTCGGGCCAGCACGCGTGCTGAGCTTCGACAACTCGGACCCGCTTCCAACCCTGCGGCCGGTTCCCGGATTCGGAAAAATATCGCTGAATTAGCTGAACAGCGCCAGGTTTGTGGTAAGTCGCACCCCGAAGCCTAAGCGAGGAAAATACTTAGGTGAATCGCCTCGCTTAGGCTTCGGGTTGCGAAAAAGCAACGCCTCGGACAAGAGTGGGGCTGTTCAGTTAGTCGCACCCCCGAAACGCCGTCCAAAATTGGCGAGAAAAAGGGGACACGGGACTACGTGAATCAGGTCTCGGCCGAATCAGCTGCGGACAACGTTTTCGCTATGGTAAAGTCGGTCGCAGCAAGCCCCAGCTACGGGAGAATAATGAGCTCGTCCTAAGCGGGACGCTCTCTAACGCGTTCCGGATAATTCGGTAAGTTAATTTGCGGAAGAGTCCTTAGCTAAGAGACTTCCAAAGCCAAGATCTACCCGGTCGAAGTCCGCAAACGGTATCCAATGCACGCGCCAGAATAGCGAAATTTCCGTTCAACTTCCAAGCAACTATCGACCAACTCGCGGATCGATTTGAGCGAGAGTTTCGCGACGGCTCAGACCCCGCATCGAGGACTTTTTAGCACTCGAGAGGTGTCCGATCTACGCCCGTATCTGTTGCGAGAGCTGTTGGCCCTAGAACTTGAGCTGCGCCGCAATGCCGGTGAGCAACCTGCGTTGGACGAGTATCTCCAACGGTTTCCGGAAGATCGAGCGATCGTTGAGCCCGTGTTCATGCCTGCCACCGAGATGGCCAGCACGATGGACCAAGTGAAGGATACGGAACTAGAACCCGCAGAGGAAGGCCCGTTGCCGGAGCGGCTCGGTCGTTACGTCATCAAGCGTCAGCTTGGCAAGGGCGGCTTTGGAGTCGTCTACCTGGCTCACGATCCGCAGCTGGATCGCTCCGTGGCTCTCAAAGTACCCAGACGAGAGCGATTCAAAACACCGGAGCAAGTCGCCGAGTTTATCCAGGAGGCGCGCACGACTGCCAAGCTGAAGCACCCGCTGCTGGTAACGATTTACGACGTACAGGAAGAAGACGGACTCCCGTATATCGTTCAGGAATACATCGAGGGGGAGAATCTGGCCGAGTGGACTGCCAAGCACCAACCAACGTTCGAACAGATTGTCCAAGTGCTCATGGGCGTGGCCGAAGCGCTTGGCTATGCACACGGTCAGCGGCTGACGCACTGCGACCTCAAGCTGGCCAATGTGCTGATGGACCAACAGGGGCAACCGCACGTGGCAGACTTTGGATTGGCAGTACACGAAAGTGCGAGATTGGATCGCAAGGGGGCTCGCTTCGGAACGCCACCGATGATGGCACCCGAACAAGTGCGCGGCGAAGGACACCGGCTGGACGGGCGGACGGACATTTGGGCTATGGGGGTGATGATGTACCAAATGCTCGTGTCGCAGCGACCGTTTACGGCAACGGATCAGCATGAACTGTTCAACGAAATTGAAACGCTCGATCCGCGACCACCTCGGCAAATTGACCGCAGTGTGCCGCGCGAGCTGGAACGTATCTGCCTTAAGTGCCTGTCCAAACGCAGAACGGAGCGCTACAACACCACCGACGACTTGCGTGAAGACTTGCAGCTATGGCTAACAGGCAATGCTTCGACCGAAGTTCCGCAGTCTTCCACCGTCCCAGCTTCGCGCTGCACACACTTCCCGATTCGGACTCATCCTCCAAGCAGCCAGTCAAGATCATCCCCAAGGGGCTGCGGTCGTTTGATGCGGAGGATACGGACTTCTTCCTGGAGTTGCTGCCTGGACCGCGCGATCGTGAGGGGCTGCCCGAGTCGATTCGCTTTTGGAAGAATCGCATCGAAGAGAGCGATCCGGACAAGACGTTTTCAGTCGGTTTGATCTACGGACCGTCTGGCTGCGGCAAGTCTTCGCTGGTCAAAGCCGGACTGCTGCCGCGACTTTCCGAACAGGTGCTGGCCATCTATGTGGAAGCCACGGCGGATGAGACCGAGTTGCGGATCTTGAAACAGTTTCGCAAGCACATTCCTGCGCTTAGCTGAGAACATTTCGCTGCCCGATGCCTGTGCTGCATTGCGGCGGTCGGGAGCGGGCCGAGATCGCAAGGTGCTGCTGGTCATCGACCAGTTCGAGCAGTGGCTGCACGCGCATACCGATTTGTCTGCGACGGCCTTGGTCGAGTGCACTGCGTCAATGCGATGGTGGCCGACTGCAAGTCATTCTCCTCGTCCGCGACGATTTCTTTGCCAGCGTGAATCGTCTCTTTCGGGAATTGGAAGATCCGTTACTCGAAGGCCGCAACTATGCCCTGGTCGATCGCTTTGACCGGCAGCATGCATGTAAAGTGTTGACCGCCTTCGGTCGCGCTTACGGCAAACTCGACGACGAATTGTCCACCTCGCAAGAAGCAATTCGTTTCCCAAGCCGTCGAAGAGCTGGTCGAAGAGGACAAAGTCATCAGCGTGCGACTCTCCTTATTTGCCGACATGATGAAGACACGTCCGTGGACCCTCAAGAGCCTAAGCGAGATGGGCGGTGCCAGCGGCGTGGGCGTGACATTCCTGGAAGAAACATTCAGTGGCAAGGCTGCCCCTCCGACTCATCGCGAACATCAAGCCGCGATCCGGCAAGTACTCAAGGTACTCTTGCCCGAGTCGGGCACGGACATCAAAGGGGGCATGCGTTCGGCAGATTCGCTGCGACAAGCCTCAGGCTATGGCTCGGACCAACGTCGCTTCGATGAGTTGCTGCGGATCTTGGACAGCGAACTACGCATCATCACGCCTACCGATCCAGAGGGAATTGAGAATGGTGAAGTTAGCAGTTTGAAACCAGAGAATCATTCTTCAATCCCACTTCAAACTTCACCCTTCAATCTTCTCCTTCTATCAGCTCACCCACGACTATCTCGTTCCTTCGCTCCGCGAGTGGCTCACTCGCAAGCAACGCGAAACGCGTCGGGGCCGAGCGGAGTTGAAGCTCGAAGAACGAGCTGCAATCTGGAACACCCGTCGCGAAAACAAGCAGTTGCCGTCCGCCCTGGAATGGCTGCAGTTTCGCTGGCATACCGATCGAAGCAAGTGGACACAGACTCAACGAAAGATGCTACAGACTGCCGCCAAGGTCCACGGAATTACATGGGGCGGAACACTAGCGGCGCTGTTGGCTATTGGATTTTCCGTTCAGGTTTTGGTCACGCAACGAGAATGGAACAACAAACGTGAGCAAACGCGGATCGCTGCCGAATCGCTGCAGAACAATTTAGGACCATCGATCCCGATGAATATCGGTGAACTAAAGAAGCTGCCCGAAGCATTGGTGTTGGGCGAATTGGCTGAGCGGTTTGTGACCGATAACTCGCGCCACAAACTGGCGTTGGCCTTTGCTTTGGCAGCCTACGGGCGCGTGGAGACGGAGTACTTGGTTTCGCGAATCGACGTCGTTGGGCCAGCAGATACAGCGAATTTCGTGGATGCCCTGGCATTGGATCGTAAGCGAGCTTTGGCTACGATCAAGGCCAAGGCCGACCAATGCAGGTCTCAGTTCCTGTGGCGCCGCAAGGCGAAGTTGGCTGTTGCGGCACTGGCGTTGGGTGACTCCGAGCTTGCCGCCGACATGTGCCAATACGAAGATCGACCCGATCACGGCCAACGCACGATCTTCATCCACGAGTTTTCCCAATGGGAATGGAATCTACCTGATCGGACGCTCGACCTGTCGCAATTGGCGCAATTGGTGGCGAAAAGCCGGGATTCCGGCTGGCGATCCGGAATCAGTTTGGCGGTTGGCGGCATTCCCTTGGAGAAACTCCGGCAGTTTGATCCGGCTGGCATGGAATCGTGGAGCCAACTAGCCTCTCGCTGGTATATCGATGACTCCGATACGTCCGACCATAGTGCTGCCCATTGGCTGCTGCGTCAGTGGAAACGCCCGCTACCGACAGTCGCTGAGATAGCGAATGTCGAGACGAATCGGGATTGGTTTTTGAATTCGGCGGGTATGACGATGCTGCGAATCAGGCCGCAGGTTGTTGAGTCGGAGCGAGTGCCCACACTTGTTGATCCGTTGGAAAACTTCCGACAACAATTGGTAGAGCTGCAGGACATATCGAAAGAGGAGTTGACGCAGGAGCAACTTGTCACCCGTGCTTTAGCCTATTTTCAAACCGGGGACTATGCGGCTGCAATGGCCGACCTGGATGACTTGGAGAGTGTGCGTGAGGATCCGATGTTGAGTCTGGGGCTGATGCCTTTGCCTGTTTTCCGCATCCTTGCTTTGTCACGCTTGGGGAAACATGAGGATGCAGCGGCTGCTTATGACACCGCGAGCGAGACCAAGAGTAGGTGGCTGGACATGTATTTGGCGGTTCAATTGTCGACATTCCGCGGCGACTATGCAGCTTCTTTGGATTTGCTTGGTCAGGCTGCACAGGATGAGACCATGAACGAAAACGATCTCTACAATGCTGCATGTGCTGCTGCCTTGTGCGCCGACTTCCTATCTGAAATTGAAGCTGGCACTTGTCAGAAGTTTAAGACATTCGCCATCGAATTACTGGAGAAGGCGATCCGTGCAGGCTATTCCGAAGGTCAACTCTACGTGAGCCAGGAACCGGACTTTAGGGTGCTGCATCGTGACCCGGAATTTGTGTCGTTGGTATCCAAAATCTATCTCGCCCAGCCAAAGTCAGACTACTGGATCGCTAGTTGTGAAGTAACACGCGGCCAGTTCGAGGCGTTTTTGCATGACGCGGACTACCGCTTTGAAAAACCTGCGGATTGGAAAGTTGTGGAATCATACTTCAGTCCGACTGCTGATCATCCAGCTCAAGTTAGCTGGTACGACGCGGTGATGTACTGCAATTGGCTCAGTCGCCGCGAAGGCAAATCGCCAGCCTACCGCAGAACAGGGAGGAAGGAGATGAGTATTTATGACCGGGATCAAGTGATCGACCAATGGGATTTGGAACCAAACGCAACTGGCTACCGATTGCCATCGGAGGCCGAATGGGAATTCGCCGCCCGCGCGGGCAGTAAAACCGCCTGGAGTACTGGGTCAGACGAGCAGTTCTTAGTCGACTACTGTCAAATGTTTCCATCGAGACTCTCGATGGAGGTGGGAGAAAAGCTGCCAAATGCTTGGGGCATGCACGATATGCATGGAAACATGTGGGAATGGTGCAATGACCTGTACGATGGTGTGGAATACCACGATTTGACAGGGGATGGTTTCGCCGCCTACCGTGTATATCGCGGCGGAGGCTGGTACAGCTCCGCCCAGGATTGTCGTTCAACATACCGCGGTATCATCACCGTGCACCCAGAAGAGCGCGCAGAAGACAGTGGTTTCCGCGTAGCCCTGAGTCCGTCCGGAGTCTCGCCAAAGGCAGAAACAGGTCCGCTCGCGGAGACATCGGACGCAGGAACGGAGTGAGGCGCAGAAGGGAGAAGCTTAGCAGTGGCAGACAAGTGACGGGAACGAACGATCTGGCGAAAGGTCGCAAGCCATCTCTGAGACACCAGGCGTCTGCCGCAACTGTTTTCAGGTCGCAGTGTTTGCCTGTCGCGGCCGAGGTAACGATTTCTACAAGGTGGGCGATGGCTTCGATGTGCCCGAATAGATCAACCAGGTGAACATTCTATGATTGAGAGAGCTCCCGTCACGCCTCATTGCTTCGGTGCGGGAGTTTTCAAGTCACCGAGCTCAACTGTCTGGCCAACTTCGACTTTCACTTGTGCAACATTTAGCACAAAGCCGCTTGGGTGATCATGAAGGGTGCATTCATACTCCCAGCCAGGCACCAAATTGGGCAACGTGAACATGCCGTTTGCATCGCAGGTTACGACTTTTCCAAAACGTGAAGTCGAGAGGCGATTGGCTTCGTCCTGAATGCGAATGCCATAAAGCAGCTTGGTGCCCGCTGCAGGTGCCTTGCCATCCTCGGTCAGCAAACGTCCGCGAGCGCTGCCAAGCCGCCGCAGTCGCACGACCACGATGGTTTCGTCGGCGGTGATCTCGGAAATCGCTCCATGCTTTTCTTCGGTATCCACGACATGCAGGTAGCTAGCCTCGCGAAATCGCTCAACCTGAAACTTGCCTTGAGCGGTTGTCGTGGCCTGCCAATCATTGTGTTGCCGAAAGTTGCGTGAAACGGCCTGCACTTTGGCTCCCGCAACCGGAGCATTTGAGTCATCATCGACAACCAAGCCAGTGAAGGCAGCTTTGGTTTGCACGGCGATTCGCAGGTCGACCAGCCTCTCTTCATCGCCATCAATCGTCAACTTTTCTCCGTCGAAGCCTTGAATGAAGAGATTGTATTCACCATCACCAACGAAGAATTCAAATTCTCCCTGCGGGCCCGACATCATATTCAGCTGTTGCATGGGGCAGACCCATTTCTTCGAATCCTCTGGATTGGGCAAAACATCGTTTCCCATGGCGTTCAGGTCAATGCCGTGATGCGTCAGATACAGCAGCTGTCCCGATACGGGTTCGCCAGTCTCCTGGTTCAGTACTCGGCCATGAATTCGAGTGGCTCGCCTGAGCACGAAATCCTTTTCCGCGACAACCTCGCCCGGAAGTAATGCAAATCCAGACTGTGATGCCGCAGACCACTTTTTATCGGTCACGTACAGCATATAGATCTGATGGGGAGCGGCCAGGATTTCATACTCTCCCAATTCGTTTGTCTTCCCATTCCCACGAAATCCATCAAACGTGTAACCAGCGCCGGATGCGGAAATGGTAATATTGGCAGCAGGCTTGCCGTCCGCAAATCGTACCGTGCCGCGAATGGGAATCAGGCGATCCAGTTGAATTGCCAATTCGCCGGTTTTTGACGCCGGATCATAATTGCCCCGAGCATGCACAAAGCCGTCCGCACTCGGCCAGATCGTGGTGATTTCCTCCTGCCATATCGGAAACCAATCGAACGTCACCCTTCCGGAGGTATCTGAAGTCGCCATGAAGGCATCGGCGAAGTAACTGAGGTTCAACTGTTCTTCGCCGGATTTCTTACGCAGCAACCAAACATAGGTTTGTGCGCCTTCGATTGCCTCTCCCTGAGTGTCCGTGATGCGCACTGACAGCGGTGCCGCCCCTTCCAGGCACAGCGTCTCCATGGCTGTCGCTCGGGAATACAGGCGGCTTAGTGAATCTGTCGCCCTCTTGGTCTCGGGGCAAGGAATAAACCCTATAGTCCAACCCCCGAGCGTCCTTCCAGGCGACGACCGACTGGATGGATTCCGATTCGGGTATCTGAAATGTAGCCAGACCGCTAGCGTCCGTTTCCATGGGGCCAGCCGTAATGGATAATTTAACTGAAGCGCAACCCGTGCCCCTTGCAGCGGATTGCCAGCTAGATCGACTACCCGTACGCGCAGCTATCCGAGCAGGCTCAAGCTGAATCGCAAATTTGCTCTAGAGCACCCTGCGTCACCGACTGCGGGATACGAAAGAATCCGAATTGGGAACCATCGCTGGAGACTGCAGAGATCCTCAAGCCAAGCACCGCATTGCCTTCGGCCCGCAGTCGAAACGAGAACTCGCCCTGTTCGTCGGAAGTGACGCTCGCATCCACTTCGGCAAAGCGGGAAACCGCCTGTACCCTGGCGCCGGCCTCCGGAACTCCAGCTACGTTCAGCACTTTGCCTGCCAGGGTGAATGGCTCTGCATCAGGCTTGCCAAGTCTATCATCCGCCGTGGTAGCACCCGGTTCAGTGGCCACATCATCAGACTGGACTGCGGGCATGTCATCGGCAGCCAGGCGTGTGTGGTAAGGGAATGAAGACAGCAACTGGGCTCGTCAACAGCAGCAAGGCCAATGGCGTGAGCCATCCCAAGAATCGCTGCTTAACTTCGGCTTTCGATTTGCTAACGCGACCGGTTGGCAGTTTGTGCTGTCGTTGACTAGCCCCAACGCGGCACTGGCTGATAGCTTGCTGTAAATTCCCTGAAGCATCTGGAAAATTCATTCGCGGCTACCCCAATTGTCTTGCAGTGTGCGCCGAACTCCTCGCCGGCGGATCATTTGATGGACAACGCCACTTCATACTAAGAGCCTATCCGAAAAGGGGGCTGACCCTCTCCGGCGAGGCCAATAAACCAATGAAATCGACTCGCCTCCAAAGGGTCAGCCCCCTTTTCGGTTAGGTACTAAGGACATTTAATTCTGAATCCCAAGCTTAAGCCAGGGAATTCACCTTACTCGACAAATTGGTGCATGAGATTCGCTCGGCCACGGCGATGCGCCTCGGCGACCAATAATTCATGAGTAGACTCTGCTTCAACCGCCTGCTCCAGGACTAAGTGTATTCGTTGAGTTGAAATCAGTTTATCATTTGCGATCGAAAGGAAACTCGGAAGACTTGTCAAGGCAAACGGGTGATACTTGAATTCCCGCTGCAGAGGGGCGTGCGGGGAGGCGGCGACTGTAGCAACGCCGCGTCGCGTCAACCACGAGGATCGACTCCATTGATGCGCTCGAGCAATAGCTGGACATCCAAGGCAATTATCAATGGCAACACGCTCGATGGTATGATCTACTCCCATGAAGGTATTCAATCGGGACTTGCTGAGAAGCGAGATCGAGCGTGAGCAACCTGTTTGCTAATTTGGCCGATAGTCTACCGGAGGAACTCGTCACTATTCTGGCACAGACTCAGCACGTCCGTATCGAGCGAATCGTCTCTACTGGCCATGCGAGCCCAGATGGCTTTTGGTACGAGCAAGGTGAACACGAGTGGGTAGTTTTGCTGAAAGGTGAAGCCAAGCTTGCCTTCGAGGATGGCGAATCGCTACCTATGCAACCCGGCGATCATGTGCTGATCCCTGCATTCCGCAGACACCGAGTTGAGTGGACAGCCCCAAATGAGCCCACCGTTTGGCTGGCTGTGTTTTATCGAGACTGACAATTCGACTCACCGCATTTCGCCAGCGAATACCAGTTGACAGAAATAAGGGTGAGAGCCCCTGGTACCCATTGCAGAGTCGCTAGCACTATAATGAGCAACTGATAGAGGAAATAGTCATGAAACGATTGCTACTATTCGCAACGATGCTCTGGGTGATGGTCGCTGTATCCGTAGCGAAATCCGAAGACCGCACCATATTCAATTTCGACAGTCCCGAGGCCGCCAAACCATGGCAGTCGGTAAACGACGGCGTGATGGGCGGTCGATCTGTTGGCCGCTTCAAGATCAACGACGAGAACAAAATGGAGTTCTTCGGTACGTTGTCCCTGGAGAATAATGGCGGCTTTGCATCAGTCAGAGCCAGAAGTGGAGATCTAGGACTGAAAGCAGGTGAAGTGATCGTCGCCAGAGTTCGAGGCGATGGTCGGGAGTACAACTTGAACCTCTATGCCCAGCAAGACCTTGGCGGATACTCATACCGGCAGTTTTTTAAGACGAAGAAAGACGAATGGATCGAAGTCGAATTTCCCGTCGACAAGTTTACCGCAACATGGCGAGGTAGGCAGTTTCCGAATGAAAAGCTCGATCCCGGCAAGGTGACCGGCATAGGCTTTCTGCTTGGCGACAAGAAAGCCGGACCATTCAAATTGGAAGTCGAATGGATCAAAGCGGTCAAATCGCCGAGTGAGTTGTTCAAAGTCCATTGCGACGGGGCATTCCAACATCACCTTCAAGGCATCTGCACCGACGAGAAGTCTATCTTCTGGTCGTTTACCACGACGCTCGTCAAGACGGACATGGATGGGAAGCTGCTGAAACAAGTGCCGGTCCCCGATCACCACGGCGATCTCTGTTTTCACGACGACAAGCTGTATGTCGCAGTGAATCTCGGCAAGTTCAATGATCCCGAAGGCAATGCCGATTCATGGGTCTACGTCTACGACGCTGAGAGCCTCAAGGAGTTTGCTCGGCACGAAACGCAGGAAGTTATTCACGGAGCCGGCGGCATCGGCTACCGTAATGGCCACTTTCTTGTTGTGGGCGGATTGCCGGATAATGTCGAAGAGAATTATGTCTACGAATACGACGGCGATTTTAAGTTTCTGAGGAAGCGTATCGTCAACAGCGGCCACACACATCTGGGCATACAGACCGCGACCTTTGCCCACGACCGCTGGTGGTTTGGCTGTTATGGCGATCCCAAAATACTGCTTGTCACCGATGCTGATTTCAATCTGAAGGGACGCTACCAGATCGATTGCTCGCTGGGTATTGAAGGAATGGCTGGCGGTCGTCTACTGGTAGGCAGCGGAAAATGCGAAAAAGATAAAGGCTGCGACGGCACTGTGCAGATGGCATTTCCAGACGACAAGGCCGGATTCACTTTTCGAGGCGCAGCTGTAACTTCGCTTCGCCAGGGTGACTCTGCAAAACCGCGATAAAGAATCCGTAGCAACGCAACAGTCACTTGTTCCGCGCGTGCCCGTCAATTTCGTCTTGGATTGCCTTAGCGAGTTGCTTGACTGTTGGGTTGGCTGCTCGATGGCTAACGAGCTTCACGTCCAACGCGTGATCCTTGAATAACAGACAGGCGCGTCGGATGGCATCTCGAATCCAATCCCGATCATTTCCGAATGCACCGCCGCCCAACATGGTGAGATACACGTTCTTATTACCAGTCTTGGCCGCATTCAGGACCGCAGCTGCCAGCGTCGCTTCATAGGCCGCATCCAGGACCAGCCTGGCGAAACGCTGCCACAGTGAGGGGGCCAAGCTGCTATAGGCAACCGGTAGAGCAGAACAATAGGCCTGCGTTACCAAATGCGCGCAGCCCTTTAAAGTAACTTGCGTATCCCACTGCACGCCGATCTTCAGCTTTGCCCGCAGCTCATCCAACTCATCTTCCGACATCGCCTTGAGCTGTTGGTCTACTGTCGACAAGCCACTCTTGCTCGGCAGCGCATATCCATTCCGCATTTCCCACAATTGGCCTTGGGCATTCCCCAGGGCCTCGCCAACATCCGCCAAGCAATCGACTTGCCGCTCTGCCACCTGTCCAAGTTGACCGTCGAGATCGATAAAGTAATTGCGATAGATCGTCCCCGCCCCGCACGCGATCGCACAGGCGGGCCCCTGTGTCTGATCGCTTTCATAGATCGCCACGCCTCGTTCAGGTGTAACGCTCGGTGAAACCATTTCCAACAAATTGAATTGCGATGCTACTTGGAACATGGCGTTGGCATTTTTCACATCCGCATGGAGAGCCCTTGCATCACCCACGTGCTCAGCAACGTTCAGGGTCCCCGTTCCACGCGATCCTGCAGATTTCTCTCGGAGTTTACCAAGCGAGACCAGTTCCAGCTGGCCAAATTCATACGTCGTTTGATTGACTTTCGATTTTAACTGCGAACCATGGACCGAGAGGTGCTGTCGAACCTCAGCAGGATTGCGTTCAGCAAAACCAGCCAGTCGGCTAAACCAATCGGATCCGCAGGGAATTGCCACCGGGAGGGCACCGCACAAGTTGGCCCAATTCCTTACAAATCCCTTTTGCTTCTCGTTCTCCGGTGCATCACGCCAGGCTCTTTCCACATCCGCTTGTACGCAGCCTGGTCAGCAGGGTAAAGACGCTGTCGACCGTTGCATACCCATGCCGTAGAAGCCAACAGCAGACGACCGTCCCAGTCCGACCAATGCCACCGAAACAATGAAGATAGACGGGCCGACTGCTGTCTAATGAATCATCAATCGCATCCAGGATTTTGGTCATCTGCTCAGGAGTGGTGATACTTTGGTCAACGATTGGAAATCGCAGACAAGTCACCGGTTCTTTTGCATCCGCTGCAATACTCAAAAAGTCCTCAACGTAGGGACGAAAGGGCTTGCCACTATTATTGGTTTCGTCCTCCTCCATCAAACTGACGATTGTACGAACCCCCACCTGGAACAGCCCCGAGAGTCTTTCGCGATGCGCTTGGGGATCTGGCTGACCAGCGTAAGAACCCGCCAAGAATTTCTCTTCAAGTACCCAGTAGGTTCGACGTAGCGGCGGCTTAGACAATATTCTTGCAAGTTCAGGCATGAGATTCCGTTAGGCGAAAAGTTAGTGGAGGCAAATCGCTGGAAAGCAATTTGCGCAGGGAGCGGGGGGATAAGCACAAGGCTCTTCGATGAAACGCTCAGCAAGTCGCTTGGTCGAATACTGCTGCTGCGTCCAACTTTAATCTTGGGGTTCTTGGTGTCTCACCCGTCCGCGCGTTGGTTGCTACAGCAGGTTGTATTGATTCGTGGATGTTCGTGGCGGAAGCCCCGCCATTTTGAGATTTGGCCGGAGTTGTCACCAATCACGATGTCAGGCCGTCATGCGTATGGGGAAATGGCTCCAGGTGAACCAACACATCACGTAGAGTCGGAAAATCGGCGATCAGCCTGTCTTTGACTTGGTGGCCGATTCGATGTCCTTCCGCCACCGTTAAGGACTGATCGACTTCGATGTGAATGTCGGCGAAGTACTCCAGCCCGGACTTGCGAACCCACAGTTTTTCAACGGCCTTCACATCCGGGACGTTCTCTGCCGCCGTCTTGATTTGCTGAACCAACTCGTCGTCGGCTTGCAGGTCCATGAGTTCGCTGGAGCTTTTGCTGAACAATTGAAGGCCGGACCACACAATAGCTGCCACCACGACCAGAGCGGCAACTTCGTCGGCTCCGATCCACTCTGGTCCGCCCCATCGCACGATGCCCAAGCCGATCAGCACGGCGAATGAGCAGAGAGCATCGCTCCTGTGGTCCCAGGCGTTCGCAAGGATCGAACTCGATCCCGTTCGCTTCGCAACTCGCACCTTGTAGCGGTAAAGGCTTTCCTTGATGAGTACGTTGGCACCGGCGATCCACAGCGTCCAGATCGGTGGGAGGTCGTGAGGGACGTTGATTCTCTGGACCGCTTCCCAACCGACAATCAGGGCGGAAATGACGATCAGAAGGGCCACGTTGGACCCGGCGATGGATTCGGCCTTCGTGTGGCCATACGGATGCTCGGCGTCGGCTGGCCGTTGGGCGACCCGCAACCCAAACAAGACGACAAGGGAAGCGAACACATCACCGAGGGAGTTGACGGCATCCGAGATCAGGGCGAACGATTTGCCGACGATCCCGCCAACGAGCTTCACCAGCCCCAATACCAGATTGACGACCAAACCGAGAAGTGCGGCTTGGGTGGCGTCTCGGTACAGCGAATCCGCGTTGCTCTGGTCGCCAACATTCTTCAACCGCTACTCCTTCACTCTGATCCAGGAATCGTCATCCCTCCATTCTCGACTCTTCTGGTGGTAACGCAAACCCAGGGAGAACGTCAAAACTTCATGTGGATGTCCATAGGGACGGTGATCCAACTGATCATAACCTGTATGAATTGGGGGAAGTAAAAAAGGGGAAACCCCGGCATGTCTGTTTGCAACTTTAGCGTCGGCGATCAGGGAGCGACCGTATGTGACGCAATGATCTGTTCGGACTGCTTCAAGGTTGATTGCGATCATTTTTGGAAGGCCGAACGGCAAGCTACATCATAAATCGCAGCTTGTCGTAGGCCGCCTTTTCTTTCGCATCCTCGTCAACTGCCGCAGCGAGTTCGTCAAAGCCGTACATGGTTTTGACGCGATGGGTGAGCAGAGCGCGATCGTAGGGGATGTTACCGGAGGTCCAGTATGCTGCCATGTGAGGCGTGAACTTGGAAACCTGCACAGGGCCTTGTTCGTCGGCGATATTGGGGAGATTCCGCCAGAGTCGCAAGTGTTGGCGATGGGACTGGACCGCCCGAGAGGCCAATTCGACGTAGCCGTATTCAGCCAGGTCGGTGATTGCGGCGGCATGGTTGATGATGTGGACAAGGCCCCCGTAACCGCTGCGGTGAATCTCCGGCTTCTGATCGATGGCTTCGTCCAGCACAGCGATGACCATCCCTTGGATGTCATCGTATGCCGGCGTCATGTCGTCATCAGGGAGGATGATTTTGTCGCCGTAAATCCGGCCCTGCTTCTTGCCGTAGTAACCGCTGCCAGGCGTCTCGTTCGCGAAAAGGGCCATCAGTTTCAGGATGCCATCGACCACGGCCGGCGTGCTGTATTCGGGATGCTCCTTCAGTGCGCGAATGGCCAGGGAGGCAAAGATAACGTTGTGCCCGGATTGGCGGGGTTTGTCGATGCTTTTTTCGAGCCCCTCGGCGATGCCGTCGATGAGGGTCTCATCTGGTTTCTGATTCGGAAAGGCCTCAAACAACTCTGCGTCGGTAAGTTTCGATCCTTTCGACATCTTCTTCCCAAAGACGGACTCGCCGCGGATGACGCGCATTCAGATCACCTTCAATCCCCTTGGTAACCTCGGGATCAAGGTTGGGACGCTGTTCGCCAATGTAGTAGCCAGCAATGAGTGACGCCCCAAGATGACCTGCCATGGAGCTCATGTGGTGCGCCCGCGCGAGTGCATTGAGTCCCTTTTCAAGGTAGGCAGTGTTGAGCGGATTCACTGATTCTACTGCTAGGCCTTCGGCGTCGGCCGAGGAAATCAGCAACCCCGGAATGCCTAGTCCTCCAGCAACACTTGTTAAGAACTTGATGAAATCCCTTCGGATCGTTCGCCTGCGTTCGGTCTTCGATTTCATTTCGCAACCTCAATTTAGAGTGGCAAGAAGACTAACCCCAGCGGATCGTAGCCTTCAGTTCTGCAGGCTTGGCGAGTCCACACCCCGCGGAGCAAGGACTCGTTCATATTCTGTTTTCCTTCAAACCAATTATATACAGTCCCCAGATTTTAGACTTCCCCGTGAGAAAAGCTCAGCGGGAGCAGGTTGATCTGTTTATGAGAGCGAGGAGCCTGCGAGCGCCCCAGTCGCTCTCGAAGAGAATGCTCAAGAAAAATTGCCGAGCAGCCTTGACAGGAACAGACACGGGCAGAGCAGGACGAGCGGAGTGTTTTTGGAGTCAATATTCATGGCAACAGCACCACCATGTCTCACCAGCATCATCGTGGGCCCGGCCGGTCAAACAGTTTCTTCAGTTGTATTCGAGCGCTACTCGGAGTTCGCGACTACGAAAAACAACGCCTATTTGTGACAGAAAACGAAGAGCAGCATATGAGTTGGCATGAGGCTAACGAATGCAACTTGGAGCTAGCAGCCTAATCTTGCTGAATCCAAAACCACATCTCGAAATCGCCGCCACGCCGTTTGTCACCGCTTGGCAATTGAAGATCGTGTGCGGTGGTTCCCGGAGGAAGTCGGAAACTTTCGCCGTCGAGATAGAATTGGTTCGTGTCGCCATCTTCGCCGAGAGCCCAGATGAAATTCCCCTTTAGCGTAAGCCGTGCCAAGAGGCGATCCCCCAATTGCCCCTGAACTTCTTTCATGCGCGCAAACACTCGATTCAGGCCGTTCAGCGCCGGTGTCGACAATTTCCAAATGATTACATTACCCTCGCCTTTGACGTCGGCGGCCAATACGATTGGCGCGTACCCTACCAGCCCTTCGTCTCCCCAAAAGCGGTTATCATCAGTTGTCAGCGGAATCGGTAACTCGACCTTCACGAAACACGCGGGTTCACCTCGCCGCACCCGCTGTCGATTCAGGGTTCCGAAATCGTTGACTGTCCGCGGATCAACCTCACGGTCGCAAACAATGAGCAACTCTGAGCCAAAATCCCCCAATCTCACGATCATTCCTAGTTGTAATGGACTGGGGTTTCGCCCGCCAAGTAACACATCCTTGATGTGAAGGCCTGCCTCCAACTCTTTGGCAACTGGTACTTTCGCAGTGAATCGAACGCTTCCCGGCGCTGCGATTGGCGGTGCACTGCCGACGATAACGGCTTCCAACTCCTGAGTGGCCGTCGAGTCGCCGAGTCTCCACTCGCAGGCTGCCTGCCCCTTTCCGTCGGTGATCACTGGTTGAGCTAGGCTGACCGATCCGCCGCCGGCGCGGACGATGAATTCAACTTTGACGCCCTCGATTGGACCACATCGGTTGGCGACTTGTACTTCGATCAACTTCGGCAACGGCTGCCCGACAGCTCCTTCTTGAGCATCGCCGCCTACCTTGTAGAGACTTACCTGCTTGGCCAGGCGGTCGATCGCGGATTGAACGGTGACCTGGCCTGCAAGCCCACCACACTCACCAGGGTCATAGGAAACTTCTGTGGCGCGGCTAAGCGTCGCATTGAAGCGGATCGGCACCGAAACCGGCTGTGCCGACTGGTCGAGCAACCGAGCCTCGACCTGCTGGCCGTAATGTTTGCCGTCGAGATAGAAATCGCAACTCGCCAAACCCTCGTTATCGAGCGGCACATCTGCGAGATTCTGAGTCGGGACTCCGCCAGCGACCACGACTTGTCCTGAACCAGGATTCTGCTCGGAGTTGACTACTTCGAAACGAACGACTTGAACTCCTTGCCGACAATGAGCATTGGCAACTCCGACGATCAGCGGTCGCGGCAGTGGAAATCGTGTGTCTCCCGGTGCGTTGAGGTCCGGCATCACTTCCTGTCCATCGCCGCTTACGTAGAATAGACGCGGGACTCCCGTAAGCGTCGGCCACAAGCAGCGGCAGTCGTTAACATCGGTCACCGTGTTATTGGCACCGATCGCTATGACACCCAAACGACAGTAACGATGCAGGATACCCTTGGGAGGAAGAAATTCGGAGTCCTTGCCGCCAAGTGCCTTGTTCACTGGCCACTCAATTTTGCCGGACTGCGCGTCGGGCGAAGCAGTGCGAGCGGGGATCTGCCAATAGTCGCCGTTGCGAAAATCTGCGCCTGCCGGTTGATCAAAGCGAACTTCGACGCTATTTTCCAGCGTTAGGAATCCGTTGTTCTCCGCCAAATTGACCGAGACCAGGCCGAAGCCTTCCCAGCGGCGCAGTCGGGGATTTAATGCGAGGTCAATCGTCAGCGGCATAGGGTTGGAGCCGAATTTCGCCAGCGTAATCGTTCCTGACCCGTTTTCGACCATGTCCACCAGCGCCAGTGCTCCGGGAATTCCCTCTAGCTCTTCAAAATCGTGAATAATCTCGACGATATCTCCATGTTTGAAGCCAAGATTGTCGTCGAGACCGGTACTGGCAACGGTCAGTCGGTTTATGCTCATGCCATTGATCGGCACAACCACATTGTTCGTGATGCGAGTGACCACGGCGCCGTTTTCACGCGACCATTTGTAAGTGGCCGCGTTCAGGTTGCCTGGCTCGTGGATCTCAACGCGATAAAGTTGATTCTCCAGCCCACGATAGCCGGCGCTGGCTGGCACCGTGCAAGGATTGGTATCGGGCGTGGATTCCGTAGTTTTGGCAGCCAGCCGCGGAAGAGCCTCGCGTTGCCGTTCTTCGAATTCGCTTGCCAGTTGATTGCATGGATCCGGAGGGGGGTTTTCGAGGTCGAACTCTGCGTCGATTTTGGCAGCGCGGACTTGCCAGACCGTTTTCACGCGTGTGCCGGTGTCTGGCCCGCCGAGCGCGGATTCGCGAATGTCTTCCTCCTCGTGCACCGTCAAATGCCGCTGCCAGACGTCAAGATAGATCAAATATGCGCCTGACGCGAGCTCGGTGGATTGGCGATGATCTGGCTGCCAGGAGAATAAAAATGGGGCATTGGCCTCGCACTGAATGCCATCGACATAGTAACGGCCTGCTGAGAGCGCAAATTGTCGAATTGGCGCAGCCGGATCCGCCGGTAACTCGGCTAAGATCTCAGCGGACGTGATAATGCCAAAGCCTGCTCGCTCCGCCGGTCCGCCGCAACCGCCGACCAGATCAGCGGCCAACGTCGCGTCTCGCCGCGCGCCGATGGCAGCTTGTTCATTCCAATCGGCGTCCAGTTGTACGCGGCCCTGCTGCATCAGCACTTGTTGGTAATGCTTGTCGGGTTTGAATGTGTCGCGAGAGAAGTCGCCTTTCATAATTTTCCTATCGTGTTGCAAATGAACTCAGGGTGTGAAAATCAGGATTCGTAAAAAACGCCTGCTTCTAGTCCGAGTCTCAAGGTACTCCCCTAAACGCGAGCGCAAATGTGCCTCGCGTTGCGCCTGGAATAAATCATGAAACGCACCCATCTCTGAACCGTCGTCTGCGCCAGTACGAATTGCTGCCGGACAACTCCGGCTCAGTTGAGCGTACGCGGGAACGCCGAATCGCAATGACATGAATTCAGGCCGAATGTCGGCATTCTCTCCGGTCGCGGAAGGCAGGCAACGATAGCGGCGCGGCGTGCGCGTCTGAGCGCTATTCGGCAGCCAGCTGAATCGTACGCACCCCTCCTGCCGCCGCCGTACGGAAACTGACTGACCATAAAAAATGCAGTTGGAAGCAAGTTCAAGCGAGTCGAGCCATGCCTGACCGATAATCGTACAGTTCTCCAGCCTCCACGATCCGGCCGGCCCGTCCGCAGCTAGGTTCGAAAGCGCAAAGTTTTCCTGCCCGCCAGCGTCGATGACGCAATTGCGTAGATGCACGCGCACGCCGTCGTCTCCCACTCGTAACGCAGGCAACACACAGTTCTCAATCGTCGCCTGAATTCCTGTTGCGCTGATTTCCAGGTACGCAGTTGGAGCAGAAACCAACTCTCCCGGCGATCCACTCCGCCAGAACCACTCCGGAGCCAATGTACAATGCTGCAGCTTGCAATTTCGCAAGTCGCCCGTCACTCGAAGCGCGGGAACGGGCTCGCTGACCGGAGGTGGCACAATATCGCGGGGCCAAAGCATCCACAGACCGTTCAGGGAAACGCTTCCGTCAGCATCGCCTCGAATCGTCCACGGCTGGCTACCGCTCGCCTTAAGAAGCAGTATGACTGGGCAACGTTTATCGGAAGCACGAATTCCTTGGGAGATCCCGTTTGCCACAAGCTCGGGCAATGCTTCTGTAAAACGGCCGCTGGTAGTGACTTCGATACAACCCGCGTTGGTGCCCAGTTCGTTCAAAGCGTTGGCCAGCGTGTCAAAGTTTGGCAAGGTCGCGTCCAAGGCTTGCGGCACCAGAATAGTCGTGGGCGAACTGGCGTCAAAAGAACCGGTACGGGGATACTCGCCGCCGCCCAGATCGAAACTGAAGCCATAGTGATAGGTCGCTCGGGGCGACGGATGGTCTGCAGCGACGCTACCCAAGATGATACGTCCCAGCACTGGATCAATGGCCACTTGATCAACTGTCGCCTTTGTCTCATGGTTCCAGAGGGAATTGTTCAAGTCATCTTTAACATCGCTCAGATCACAAACAATCACCTGCTCCGGGGGAATTGGCTCGTAGTGTGCCGGAGTGAGCTGGCCCAACACGGTTTGTTCGAGCACCCAGCGTTCGATCGATACGCTCAATCCCGGGCCATAGAGCGCCGCGCTTGGAGCAAAATTCTCATCTTCCTTTGCTGCCAACATCCGCCGAGTGATGGGCAGCGGCACGTTAATCGGCTCGGCCAAATGCGTAATGTCGTCTTCAGTGACAGGGAGAATGAAAAGTTGCGAATCGAATCCCAATGGATGTACTCGGAACCGTCGGTTTGCGAGCGCGTCTCCGGGGCTCAGTTCGCCAACAGGCACCATTGGCGATGCGGTGCGCGAGTAAGAACGCAGACGCCAGAGGAATAAGCCGACGTTGGGGATGTTCCATTTGCCGTGGCCGGATTCGATGTGGCGGACTTCGCCCGTGCGTCGCAAACGCTCGAACGGCGTGCCGACAAACTCCAGTTCCCGAGCATTCCGCAGGCTCGCGAAAGATTGGCACTCCGGTCGCAAGTGATTGAGATGTTGCGTCGCCGCAAGTCTTTCGAAAAACTCCACCGCCCGCGCGGGCCAGCCCGTCACGTCTCGGGCCAACAATTCCAACATCGGCGCGGTCCCTTTACGCCGCCGATAAGCAACGGTGTGACCGACTTCCGCACGCGGCGACCTGGCCGTTGCACCAGTGAGCAAGCCGCGAATTCCCAACAAGTCACCCAGGTATGGCAGCGCCCACGGCACCGCGGTCTCGACAAACTGGTTGTCATAAAGTTGTTCAAAATTCTCTTCGAGTACCGCTACCTGTCCGGCAATCAATGCGATCAGTTGCTTGAGTACTTCGTCATGCTCCGCGTCGCGGTTGCGATAGACAGCGGGGAGCAACTGGTAAAGCTTGTCGGCCTCGAAGCTCATAATGCTCTTACCTCCAGTTGCGACAAAGACGATTCGTCGAGGATTAGCATTTCTGCGGGCTCCGCCTGCAAGACGTCGACTCCGTTCGCAGGCTGGTGCGCTATGAGATAACCCTTTTCGGCGTCGGTAGTCTTGGCCTGGCCGTTGACGACTGACGTTTTCTTAAATTCGTTTACTTCGATGAAGGCGACACCTGGGACATTCTGAATCACCGCCATAACCTCGCTCAGATGCACACCTCGACCTAACTCCCGCGCGGCAAAGGAAAACGTGCCGCGCATTGCCGCCTTGACCGCCGTTTCCACCGCAGAAGGGACGCGGTTGGCATCTACCCGTACGATGCCGGTGACGGCAAACAGCGAGGGTGCGCGCGTGGCGATGTGCACCGGTACGCGGGCGATCCCTTGGCGGGCCAGTGCCGTTCTGAGTGGCTCAGCGGGTTGGCCTGTTTCGCTGATCTCCCAGTCCATTTGGACCCAGCAGTGTCAGCAATACGCCTTTCGTTTGCCCGGCCCATGTCCACGCCGCGTGGGCCTTGCCCACACCGGGGAAATCGCGAGCGAAGTCCTCGTAATCCTGCAACGAAACCGACGCGGTCGAGTGTGAGCACGGTGCGAGGGGCGTTGACGCGTGCGTCGTCCAGCGACTGAGGATTCTCGGCACCCTGCGGCGCCAACAGGTTACTAACGGATTTGACGCCTAAGGGTTGCGTCAGCAGAAGGTTGATTTGATCATTTTTCACGATGCCCTCCAAGCCGATACCCGTGCGATAAACGGCGCGAACGTTTTCGCGCCCAGTGGGTAATCGCGCGCACGCCGGCCGTCGCCGAACTGCACTGTGGTCGTACCGTCGTCAGCAAGGCGGACAACGTAGACGCGATCCATCGGTCCGCTTTGGTAAAAGGTGGCTGCTTCGCTCCACTTGACATCGTCAACCCAGATTTCCAGTGACGATTCCGGGCTGCGGCGAGTTGGCCGAAGATACGTAAGTGAGCAGCTTCTCTTTTAAAACGAAGGATTGGAACGGTCGCGCTGCGTCTCCGCTACCGAGCACTTCCCGCGTCGACTCGCCGTGCGTCGCGGGAACGACATTGGCGTTGAGCGTAACTGTCGAACGAACGTAACTGTGCTCAAGTCCCTTCCGTAACGTGAGAGTCGTCACGTTGCTGTGGTTGATTAACGCAATGACAACCATCTCGCGTTGGATCGTGCCGGGCAAATCGGCGTTCTCGCCTTTCAGAGCCAAGACTTGGCCTTGCCTAAGGTCTTTGTCCACGCGGTCGAGGGGAAACTCGACGTCGCCTCGGTGAAGCCTTGTACTAATTGGCGCGCCGATGACCGTCAGGGACTCACTCTCGACGAATGCGGTAGTCGTGCGGTTCTTGAATTCTTCGTCCTTGTTTGCAATGGAACTTCCGTCAACATTATTCAATTGCAAGCCAGTACATTTCGCACTGATTGCATAATCCGCGCGCGACACGTCCGCAGCGAGGCCGATACGCAACGGCAGCAGTTCCTTGCCAGGGGATTGCAGCACAACCCAGCTGCCCTTGACTACCTTCGGTTCTGACCGTTCGAGCAATACATCGAAGCCCGTAGAAGACGCAAGATCATTGCCTTGCGAGTCCTCCCATATCTTGGTTGACGGGTTAGCCGTGGAGAGGCCATCCCAATCCCTCGGGTAAACCTCGTTCCCGAAAGAAATGGTTGTTGTTGGTCCTGGTGGAGGAGGATTGGTTACTACGGTGTTCACAACCTTGGTGCTGAAAGGCAGGCTCTTCCACTTCGGCGCGTTGTGCCCAAAAAATCCGAGCCTGGTACGCATCACAAACACCCCCGCGTCCGAGGTGGATAATACAACTTTGGATATGTTGTTCAAATAGGTTTGCACGGACTCCATGTCCCAGCGCTGAAAGTAACCGAGCGAGAACATTTCGTGTGCCGACACGGTGGCATCCAGGAACAATTCACCCACGGTCTTCGAAGTTGGTTGATCGCCGGCCGAAACGCTTGCGCATGTCAGCGGCTATTCGCGCCGTCGCAACCGGGGCTCTGAAAACGGTAGATATGATCGATTGATTCTCAAATGTGACCTGTGTGTGGTCGTGCTCCCGATCGATTTCCAGCCTAGCCACGCGCCGCCCTTGCGCCATGGTTCCATCGGAAAGGACGAGCACATCGCCCGGGCTGAGTTTTGTAGCGGTGCCCGCGAGAAACAGTTGATCAGCCGTCAGCAGCGCGGAACCCTGCAGCGGAGCGGAACGAAGACGAGGTCGCAATTCATTCCACGCTGCACGACCGTGGAACTCCTGCGTCGTTTCGAAAACCTGCGGCTCTTCGCCCGGGCCAGGGATGCTCTGGACCTTGGTCCCTTGTGGGATGATTGCGGTGCCCGGGGCGCCGCCGGCTTCCACCTGTGAACGCCAGAAGAACGTCCGCAGCCACGCCGGGCGCCAACTCGTAGCTGATGGCCCGCGCCAGTTCGAGCACGCTGCGGCGCTCCGTCGCCGTCCGCAAATACGCCTCGTTGGCGATGCGCTCGGAGTAAAACGTCAGCACATCCGCCATGCTGGCGAAAGCGTCGAGCAGCGCGATGGTGAAATCGTCGTTCTCGCGCGTGCGGAGCCCGCGCAGTGCGGGACGGTCTTGCGACGACAATCGCGGCCAGCAGCGTAGCCTTAAACTGCGAATGGACGCCGGCCCGAAAGCGATCGACGGCAAACCGGGCCGGTTGTCGATCGTCGCCGGGGTTTGGGCGGTCGTGCCGGCGCAGCAGCCGCAGTCGGTCAGGTCCCGCAACGTTGGGTCGAGCGGATTGTTCATGGCGTCCTCCCACAGGATTGAACCGCAGCACGCCGCGGTCGGGAAAATTCGGATCGTTATCGAGCCGTGTCGATTTCCAGTCGTCCGATCGCAAACACGTCGCTCTTGGGCACCGGACCAGCCTGCCGTATCGCCTTGGCGGCGGAGCATGGTGACGTCGACATGTCGCACGCCCGTCACGCGCATCGCCGCGGCGTAAATTCGGCTCAACAACACCGGCTGGCCGAAGGTGAAATTGTCCGGATGAAAGAACCCGCGTGAGCCGTCCGCGTGCTGTCGGTTGTCAAACGATGGCTGGAGAGCGGCGACGACGTCGCTTTGAAAATAACTATCGGTCACGCACACACGCATTTCCAATTCCAGCGGAACGTAATGCGGACCGTCGATCTCCAGATCGTGACCAGCCAGGCGGTACCGTTCCAGATACGCCCGCAATTCTTGTTCGAACGGACGCATCGACCTTCCGGCCGCCGCGGCGATCGACCGTCAGGAAGATCGTATGCCAGCTTCCGGTCCAGCGCAGCGTGGCGGCGGCACGTTGCACATCGGGATGTAGGCCGGCCTTCTCCGCGTAATCGTCCGGCGTCACCGCGCTCTGCTGCACGCGAAACGCAGCGGGCGCGTTCTGCCGCACCTCTTCCAACGACTCCGGGTCGGTACCGCCGCGAGCGGGCAGGGATTACTGACCGAATCGATGAGACTTGCCGCCGGCTGAGGCAGAGACGCCGCTGCCGTCGGGCACCAGCACGAAATCCGCCACCAGATGAACCAGAGCTCCCGCCCCGAGATTTCCCGCGCGCCATTGCCGACGCGATAGATGGCCTCCAGATTCGTTCCCTCGCCCGGTGCCTGTCCATTTTCGTCGTCGCCAAACCGAATGGAGGTGCGGCCATCGTTTTCCACTTCGGCCACGAACTCCGGTGCAAACGCATCGCTGGAAAGCAGGTCGTGCCTGGGTCTCCAAAGTCGGCCTTGATTGTCCGTGAACTCAATGGCTGGAAGTACGTCTTGCAGATCCCACAAAAGGCCTCGACCGCCGGACGGGTCGCATCGTAGCCAGCGGCCTGAGTCAAAGGCTGCTCTTTTAGTTGTGGGCGATAACGTGCCGGAGTGAACCGGCGTTCTGTGGCGAGGCACTGACCGCAACCGTCGGCAGCGACGGGTGCCAACGCCGGATTGGGCGCCGGTACGGGCGCAAGTTCTTCGGGCTGTGGCAGGGTCATACCATGGTCGGCCAGGACGATATTACCAAGCGCGACGCTGACGTCGATGAGCAATTGCCCGCTCGATTCCGCGTCGCGCGGAAAGGCAGAATGGCCTCGGCAACGCGTCCTTTTCGGACCATTGAATATCGGTAATTTTGACCGGCGGATCAAATAAGGAATCAGTGCGTTGCGGCAGAGCATCGTTCTGCTTGGCTTGGCGATATTGGTTGCCATCCATGCCGTTGACTTTGGTCAAGCGGACGGCGTGCCGCTGGAGCGAATCGGTGTCCGCGGGACTACCTGTGTTGGGCCCAAGTATTTCCACGAAGATCAGCACCTGGCCGGGCTGGAGGTTGGGGAATTCACCACGCAAGGTCGCTCTGGTTGCGCCTTTAGGCAGACAGCATGCCGCGTCGCCCCACGTGTGAAAGCAGCATCTCGTTATGTTCGGGAAATAACTCGACGCGTTCCATCGGCTCGAAGACGATCGCGCCGCCTGCTGCCGCCAGTCGTTCAAAATCGTGTTCCGCCAACACTGAGGCGGTGCTGAGGCGCGTGACAAAACGTGGACGGGTCGAACCGTCTCGGCGCCAACACTACGCCTCCCGCGCTCGGGCTTCAATCGCACCTGGACCCAGGCCCGCGCATTGCAGCCGTCGTGCATCGTGTAATCCAGCAGTCGTGTGTGCCGCCGCAGCGACACGCGCCGCCGCGCCGTGCCGAGATACGCCTCGGTGGCGACGGCGTCCTGGCGATAGCTCAGATAGTCACCGACATAGGCCAGCAGTTCGACGAGTGCGATGCCCAGGTCGGCCGGATTCCGTTCGCTCCACTCCGGGGCCAGCAGGGCCATCCGGTCGAGCATCAGTTGGCGAAAACTGGCGTAGTCCTTGGCCAGGTAATCCAGATCTGGCGCAGAGCTCTCCGTCGGCGGGCACGCGCAAACGGGGCGGCAATCGACATCGCTCTCGCACTCGACCTTGAAAGAGAAGTCCACCGTCGCCAGTATGGGGTCAATCTGAGCCATCGGTTCTTCCGTGTTTGGCTCGACCAGCGCAAGTGAGTAACGCAAGAAGTCGCCTCGAGGGGTAACCCGGATTTCAAGATGATCGCTGGCCGCCAGTTCAGTGCGATCTCCAGGATTCAGCTTTATGTGGGCGGCTGAGTAAAGCTGTGCGTCAATCACCTCAATCTTTTTGACCCGCTCGCCACCCCAAATCCGTACGTGTGCTGCGGACGAAGATGCCAGCGCGTCGAAAAATTTCTGCCGCGCAGCCAGTGCAACAGCGTCAATCGTCTCGACTTTACCTACAAAGAACACACGCAGTATCCGCTGCCGCAACGACTCCTGAGGCGTATCCTTGAGCTCGGCGTCCACCACCTCCAAATAGTCAATGCCATTGAGCGAAGGATGTTGGCGTACGAGAATGCGTCGGCCTTCTTCACAGCAGAAGTAGATCATGGCACCTCCTGCGAGAACGTTGCCAAGTGCCGCTGCTGCGTGCGGCGGATTACGTAACGCACCTGCACGCGCAGTTCTGTGTCCTGATGTGTGATTTCGACCGCTTCGACCTGGAGCAGTTCGCCCAGCCATTGCTGGAGTGCGCCTGGACCATGAGTTGCGTGGACGCGGCCAGTTCCGGGCTGTTGGCAGCGAACACAAGTCGCAGCAGTCCGCTGCCAAAAGTCGGGCGGTTCACGCGCTCGCCGGGCGAGGTAAACAATAGCTGCTCGATCAGCTCGCGAATATGCTGTTCGTCCGCGGCGTCGCGCGTGCGGCCGTGGCTGTCAAACGAGAATGGAAACGCGACGTTCATTGGGCTCTCACACGAATTTGAGTAGTCAGGATATTCACGCCTGTTCCATTCGGTGCGCACAGAGCCTGACTGTCTTGCAGCAAGAGCGGCATTCCGCCCGAACGCACGCGCGTTGCCGCCGTGACCCATTGTGCTGTGACGCAAGGCATGGGAGTGACGCCCGCCACAAACGGGCAACCCGCGACCATCCACGGATTAGGTTGCTGGACGGTCATCTGACCGGCAACTTTTACGCGAGGATTGGGCATGGTAGCCTGTGCTTGTCCGCCGTGCATGCAAATCACTGTCGCACCTTGATGGAGAAGAAAGCCTGGCACAGTTGTTCGAACCCTTTTCAAGTATCGTGGCGGTTGTCTTTACATGACCTCCAACGCTCCGTTGTTCACATTGACTTGCGGCCCTTGGAGTGTAATCGTGGCTCCCACGCCATTGTCGATTTCAATCCCGGTCGCGGCAATTACGATCTTCTGTCCGCTGGCCGTCTCCAGCTTAATTCCACCGAGGCCGGGCGTATCGTCGAGCGTAATACTTGTGCCCCCTGCGGTTTTCAGCAGCACCTTCTTATAAGGTGGCGCGAGCAATTCCGGCGGCACTTCTGCCACCGTGCCGTACCAGCAACCGACCCAGATCGGGTAGTCCGGATCGCCGTGCTCGAACTCGATCCACACCCCTGCGCCCACGCTCGGCAGCGCAAAGAAGCCCATTCCAGACCCGCCAAAGGGGAAACAGGGCATTGCCCAGCCGCAATCCTGATCGCCCGTGACATCGGGCACGCGCGCAAATGCGCCCGATTTGCAGCGGATCCTGGATGTCCGTGACGACGCCCCGAAATTTTCCGAAGAATGATGTACTCATGGCCTCACCGCCGGCGTCAGCGCGAGCGTCCCTTCGCGACTGAGTTGAAACTTTTGCGAGTAACTAGCGCGCGGCGTGATCGTGTGCGTTACACGCCGAACATACCAGAATCCGTCGTAGGTCAATCCTACGCCGCGGACTCCCACCAACCGCCGCGCGCAGCCCGTGACCGTAGCGCACGCCATCGACTTCTCCCTGGGCAGTAATCGGGTCGGGCGCACGCGTTGCGCTAGCCAGTGCGCTCGTAGCAGCGGTGGTCGGGCTTTGATTGGCAGCGCTGCGTTCCAGCCTAATGCGATTGGGCGGCGAGGGTATCGCGGCCAGCGGCGGAACTTTCAGCGAAGGCAGGATAGGAATCGGGATACTGGTCTTGGTGAACGGCTCGACGAATGTCCCACGCGTGCTCACCAAACTGAGCGCGTCGTTGGTAAAGTTGATGGACTTGACGTTGGTCGTCGCACCGAGGTTGACGGAGAGCGCAGGCTGTGGAAGACCCAGGCGGTTCTCTGGGCCAAAATAAGCTTGGCTGACGCCGACGGTGAGTGGTTCCAAGTAGAATACGAATCCATTGCGTTGGGCCAGTCGTCGGAGAAAATGCAAATCAGTCTCCTGCTGGCGCGGTATACGCTGCAACATGATCGGAACATCCGTCGTGGGCGTGAGCAGCGGCACGATCCCGTGTTTCGCGTACTTGGCGATCACCCGGCTGGCAATCACGAAGTCGGGTTGATTCGGAAAGCATTCATTCTTTTCTTCAAGGTCCAACAGCACGCTAAGATCGCGGCCCGTGACTGTTAACGTTGCCTGCCCTGGTTGGTCGCCAGGGTTAAATTGGTGATTGGTAACGACACCATCGATCAACACTTCTGGGGTAGCCCCAAATAGCACAGCAATGACGACGCGTTTCATGGGATTGACGGTGCCATTTTGCAACAAGGCATAATCTGCCAGCCCGCTCCGCGCAAGGCTGAAAGTCATTTGAAATCCGTCGCCCTGGCCCGAGTCATTGGTGACCTCTAGCTTTTGTAACGCGCTGGTGACTTCGTACGGAGCCGGCAACGGCACGGCATCACCGACGAGTATCAAGAGTCGAATTCCAAACAGGTTAGCGAGCATGAGTGAGCTATCACTGGGGTAGAGAAATGACAATCCTGCGGCCAATCTCGTCCGTGAGTTCTTCCGGGCGTGACGCCTGATTCGCGTCCGCAACGCGCAGAACTGCGTCGGGTCGTTCAAGTATTTTGCGGTGACGTTGTCCAGCCGTTCGCCTTGCGTAACGAGATGTTCGAGCAGCGTCGTGCCTGCGTCAGACGACGGCACAAAACGGCGTTCAACGTAGCGGATGCGCGCGCGTTCTCACCGTCGGGACCGGCTTCGGTGCCCGTGTACACGACCAACGTTTTCACTTTGAGCAAAGCATAGCGGCTGCTGGGTTCAAACATGGTTCATCCTCCGATACTCATGCTAGCGCTAATGTTTCCAGCGGCGTTGACGGCGGCGCCAATGCCATTGATCGTGGCCATGCCTTCTTTGATCAACTGATGTGCCATGAACAACGCTCCCCCGGGGCTGAGCAAGCCCAGGTCAAAGTAGCTCAAGGCGTTGAGATCCAGTGACACTTTGGCATGGATCGGGTTGAGGTTCGGATCAAACATCTCCTCGGTGATCGAGAACCCGCTGAGGCGGACCGGCAGCACCCGCTTGACGCCCCAGACTAAAATCGCCAGCGGGGCTTCGGGCTGAATGGCTTCGATGACCCCAGCCTGCATGAGCACCTCGTTGGCGATAACCAGTGCACTCTTCGGGTAGAGCAGCATTTCCAGGGAAGCCAACTGCGGATGAATACCCAGCTGCGCAGCAATCGGATCGGCGGCTTCCATCTGGTCGGTGGCATCCAGCACGACTTCCAACTTGATCGACTCTTCGGGAGGTCCCGACAACCGCATTGCCTCGGCGGGTGCAGTCTGCCCGCCGCCACCTCCAGCCGGAGTTGTTCGCGCGCGCAGCGTCCGCGTGATTGTCTCCGGGTTGTATTGAAAAATAATAATGCTCGCCAGTGGATTGAACGGATCAAGCCCGATCAATGCGCCTTTTTGCACACGGGGTGAGTTAGGGAAGGTGCTCATAGGACTCGTTGCTTCAATCTAATAATGAACCAAGCGTGTGATACCAGGCAGATGTGTTTCGCAGTGATGAGGTTTGCCCTTATTTGCATTTTGACGCATCACCTGACCCGAACCCGAAGCAGGAGCTTTCGCAGGCGTCGGCCAGATCGCCGTGACCAAATAGTCGCCACTCGGTGAGGTGAACCACTTCGTGCAAGATGGTCGATGCGAGCGGGCCGCAGCGTGACGCATTGAGCGCTTTGGGATATAAGTTCACTGTTTGCGTGAAGTATCGCATCGCCCTGCCGCACGGGTCGTCATCGTCGCCCTGTTCGCAGTCAATACTCAGCCCATCGAACTCGCTTAGGATCTCGTCTCGCAGGGACTCGCTCTTGACACAATCACTGTTGAGCACCTTGTCGAATGCAGCCCGTGCGGCTGCGACGATGTCAGCTCTAACGTATGGACTGTCATGGCAGCCATAGGTCTCAATGCTGAATGGATGTATCTTGGAACTGGCCTGGCTGGCGTGAGCTTGATTGGCGGCGGCGCGCCGATCGCGGTCCATGAGGCCGCCCAAGCCACCGCCAGCACCAAGCGGCGTGATCATCTGACGCTGCACGCGTTGGATTGGAACGCTGCTCACGCGGCCGCCTAGAGGCTGCCCGCGATGCATTTGCTGACTTGGCGCTTGGGCGGACGCTAGCCCGATGGCATGCGCGTGACGATCCGCCTCGCGCTCTGTTGCCTCCTGGCCTGTGTCCATGGAAAGCGGTCGATCATTGGCCATGGGCGCCATTCCCTGCTGGACGGCGTGTGTCAGTTCGTGCCCCAATAGACGCTGCCCGCCTACCGTTCTGGGTGCGTATTGGCCGGCACCAAATACGACATTCCTTCCGACAGTGAAAGCCAGAGCATTCACTGCCTGGGCGGATTCTGCTGCCTGCGCCCCACTGTGCACACGGATGTTGCTAAAGTCATGCCCGAACCGTGGCTCCATGAAAATGCGTGTTGCGGTGTCAAGCGGCTCGCCAGGTGAGCGTAGTACTTCATGGACGATGGCGGGTACCCACGAGGAGGCCTGGCTTCCAAATTCAGACTTCGACGATTTGCGTTGAAGGGATAAACGCTTTCGACGGCACTCTTCGCACTCGCCGGAAGGCCCCGGCGTTCCGCCGCAGGTGCACTTGCGTCGCAGCAGACTGCTGCAGACAGGCGTGGACGACGGAGGCGCGGTCATCTGAGGTCTGGCAGGAGCCAATTGGTGCGTGTTCATGCAGACGCTCCTGCAATGAAGGAAACCTGCAGCAGCAAAAATAGAACCCAAGTCCGACAACCGAGAATTGTTCGAAAAAGGTTCCAGTTCGCATGCGGATCAAACTGGCAAAGGCCCAACAAACCGACTCCTTGCAGGTCAGCTGACTTACGAAAGCTACGCGTAGTTACTTTCAACGGATGGGAGTCGGACCAGATTTCAATTCCCAGTAGTTTCATTGAAAAGGATCCAGTTGATTGATGAGACGCAAAACGACCGAGTTCTCGCGCAAAAGGTAACTCGTAGATTCGATGCTGTCAGCGCAAGGTGCGGCGATGTTTGCCTCTCAAGGATGTGGTCGATGGTCATGGTGATTTTTCTGCCATTGAGTCTGAAAAACGGTGCACCACCCGCAAATTCGCAGCCAGCGTCTTCAAATAGGGCACGGGCCGTATCGTCATTGCGTACCCGGCGCCAAAACCGGTCGTGCTGAAGATCGAAGAGTCTGCGGCTGTTGGCTGCATTTAGGAGTGCGTCATCGCCCGCGCGGGCCGCGTCGTCCCACAATTGTTCTAGAATCTGATTGTCGGCGTTGGAGAATCGCTTGTTGATAAACCGTCGAAAAGCTTGCGTCTGGGCTTGCGTAAAGCCCGCAGCGACCTCTGGGCAACGGAGACTACGCCTTGTCCAGCGGGTCGATCGATGGATTGCGTTGCGGTTGTGTCGAACGTCTGACTGAATGCTTGATCGATCGCCGCGTCCAAAGCAGCATCGCCGGTCGGCGTAATCAACGTCGACGCAGTTTTGCTACCGGCTGCATCCACTAATGTAACTGTCACGATTCGTGCAACCGCTTGCGTTGCCAGTTGCTGCCCACCGATTCTAGTTACTCCTTCTGCCGCGACGGTGGTCGTCGCTTGTGTAATCGCTCGCTCACTGAACTCCACGGTGGCGTGCCCGGCGGTTTGGGCGATTGCACGTCCACCGATTTGGTTCACTGCCTGTTGCTCGACGATAACCGTACTAGTACGACTGGCGATACCAGCGAAAGCAGTCGGGCTGGCTTCTCGCATGCCAAGCATAATAGCTGCGGCCAGGTTACGACTTGAACGTCCTGCCACTTGCATGACGGGACGGCCAAGAAACGCGGCAATCCGTCCGACAGGGACGAAGAACAAGGCTCCATCGACCACAGTCAGGCCAATGTTTAGGATCGTTCGGTTGGTGGATCCTTCGGCGATCTCCAACATCTGTTCGCCGGTCACACAGAACTCGTTCTCGATGTCGCCCGACGTCGAGCCAGTAATGTTTAGATGATACCAGCGGGGTTCGTATGTGTGCACACGCACAATTTCATTCGGCTGAAGCCGAACTCCACCAATAAACGTTGCGATGGGAAGTGTCCGAGTTTGTGCCCTGAAATCGGAGTCGCTCCATACGTAGACCGGCTGCTTGACCACAATGTCATTTCCATCACGGTGAGCCATAATCGGAGCAGCGCCAAAACGAGTGCCGCGAAAGGGAAAGACTTTTATGCCCTTGAGATCTCCAGTCTCGCATCGCCGCATTGCTTCTTCGAGTGAAAGGTACGTGAGGTTGGGATCCAACTCTTCTGCTTCCCGGTCAGCCGGTGACCTGGATGCTGGAGCTTCTTCATTGGTAATGTTGATGAGAACTGATGATTGATTTGCGAAGAACGTGGAAGGGTTGGGTTTGCCTGTTTCGAGACGATACGAGAATGCGAAATTGCCTACATGGCCATCGAGTGTGAAATCGACATTGTTTTTTTCAACAACCGCGTTCGCATTGTATTCGCCTTCAACCAATCCTGTGTGGTCGAGGTGGTAGCGGTAAACTCCCACACTCGTGTGGAAGTCGATGTAGCTGTAGGTCAAATAGATTACGACGTGGCTGACCGTGATGGTCAGACTTGTCTCGGGGCGGCGAGGACGCCTCATCAGTTGCTTTGGCGCTGACGATACAGGGACCGTTGCCACAAATGAGTGAGTGGGCTGTCCAAGTCGCCTGACGCCCGAAAGTGGTTTGGTTTGGCCTTGCTGAACAACGTGCGTTAGTTCATGAGCAAGCAACCGTCTTCCCTGGTTCGACTGTGGTGCGAATTGCCCTGCACCAAACACAATGTTGTGCCCAATGGTATAAGCGTCCGCATGCACTTCACTTGCCGACCTTTCAGCTGCGTCTCCAGAATGCACGCGTACACGCGAGAAGTCGTGACCGAAGCGCGCTGCGACATCTCTTGCTGTAGTTCTGAGCCGAGGGGGCTGCCGGGGCTAGACATTATGCGATCGACGCTGTCCGGAGTCGTAACCGGCTGACGCTTGGGTTGGCCAGTAAATCGCTGAATCTCCAATGGCGCACTGCCTAGAATATCAGCTGGCGGTGACAGCACTTGACGTGCGATCCGATCTGCTTCCTGTTCCAAGGGAGAGTTGCATGCACCAATGTCTAGCCTCCGCTGCAGTAGCGATGGCTGAGAGGCTGTGCTATGACCTCTGTTTTCAACCTTCCGTTGGAGATGCCGCTTTTTGCTTTTGCACTCGTCGCATACACCGCTTGGCCCCGCGTCGCTGCCACAGACGCACTGACGTTGCAGCAGTCCGCCACGTGCGAGCATGGTCGACTGGGGCGCTGTCGCAGCCGGTTTTGTAGGTGTTCGTTGGTGAGTAATCATCCAGACCCACCTGTGATCGAAGTCTGAGTAGGCGAAGTTGTGGTCGGTGTCAGACCGCCGTAAACAGCCTGGGCAATTTGATGCCCCAATAGCACGGGCTGGCTGTCTCTGGTGAGTTGGACGGGCGCGGCGAACACGCGAGGCAGGCTGCCGGCGGCGCAACGACTCAGGCCTTGTTCCGTGAGAAGACGTGCCAATTCGGTCTCGATGGCGGCTTGTACTGCAAAGCCCTGGCTTCGCGTGAGTGGCAGGCCATGCAGTACCAGTTCCCCGATATGCACCTCGATAGAAGACTGGGAGTTGAGGCTTGCGCCGAGGGATCATGTCCAGCCTCCGATCTCGGATTCGGTGAGCGGCTTTTCGAGCTTGGCGTATTCGCTGCGGGCGGCGCGGAGCAGGTGCGGCATGCGGACCGGTTCGCTGGCGTCGGCGGCGAGGAAAGCCGCGTTGAGGGCGATGTTGCGAATATGGCCACCAGCCAGGTTCAACCGCGATAGCTTGCACACATCCAAGCCATCGGTGGGGGTCTCCGCCGGAAAAATATGACGCCAGATTTCCTGGCGCTGGGCGGCGTCGGGGAAAGGGAACGGAACGATGAATCGAATCCGACGCAAGAAAGCTGTATCCAAGGCGCTCTTCAGATTGGTCGTAAGAATTGCCAAACCGCGGTAGCTTTCCATTCTCTGCAACAGATAGCTGACTTCGATGTTGGCGTAGCGGTCATGACTGTCTTTCACTTCACTGCGTTTGCCGAACAAGGCATCGGCCTCATCGAACAGTAGAACTACGCCACCCTCGTCCGCCGCGTCGAACACGCGACGCAGGTTTTTCTCCGTCTCGCCGATGTACTTGCTGACAACCGCGCTCAGATCAATGCGGTATAGGTCCAACCGCAGTTCCCCAGCCAATACTTCCGCAGCCATTGTCTTGCCAGTGCCGCTCGCTCCGGCGAACAGGGCGCTGATTCCCAAGCCTCGCGCGTTATGCGATCTAAATCCCCAGTTGTCATATACGGTAGCGCGATGTCGCACATGGGATACGATCTCGCGCAAGGTCTCGCGTTGCGACTCGGGCAGTACCAAATCATCCCATCTGGCTGCCGGATCAATGCGTTGTGCTAGGTTGTCCAGCCGCGGACGGGCCTGCAGGCGACAGGCGTCCCAAAGATGGCATCCGACCATGAGTGACTCGTCGGTTTTGGCTTCGGCACAGGCAGCCCGAATCGTCGATGCGCCAAGACTGAACTGTGTGACCAGCCGCTCGACTTGGCCATTCAACTTGCCTGCCGACTTGCCGAGTGCAGCTTCCCAAACGCTTGTCTGTTCTCCAGCACTTGGCTTCAGGACATCCAAGGTGATCGTCAATCGTTCCAACGGCGATCTGCGTTCGCGGCTGGTCACGATGAGGGGGCCCGTGGCCCGCTCGATCAAGCGGTTGACGGCATTGGCACGCGTCGCATCGGTCGTGTCCCAATCGTCGCAATCCACTAGCAGCGCTGTACCGTTCAAAGCGGCCTCGCGCGACCAAAGGCGGATCAGAGCGTCCAGCTCGATGGCATTCGTCGGTATGCACTGGGCCGACATGGTATAGATGCTGAGTCCAAATGCGGCGCAGGCCATCGCCGCGACGACGCGTTTGTCCGGCAATTCAGCACCACATAATTGGATGACTGGCAACACGGATTGGCCGTTGGTTTGGGACCAGGCGGCGGCGATGCGTTCGGCCAGCGCTGCTTGTGAGGGCACTAAATCGCCCGCCGGACGAATTGCTTCGACAAGGCCAGCCAGTCGCTCGTCCAGGTGCGGCGTCCCAGTCAGGAAATGCAACACGCACTCGTCGATGCGCAATGGGCTAAGCGTAAGCGAACTGCCGGCTCCCAAATCGATCAACCGCCAATAGCGCAACGGGGCGGCAGGCGTCAACGCACTCCAATGCGATTCCGGCAGTGCCGCAAGCGCCAAAGTGAAAGTTGGGTAGGTACGCGCGGGATCACCTTGAGCGGCCGCGGCACAGTTCCGCAAAGTTGGAATCGAGTTCCATGCCCGCGCTCAACAGCAATACATCACGTTCAAACGCTGAAAGCCTGAATGTACTGCGGAGAGTTTCCAGGGCCGCTGGCGCGGGCATAGCCGCAGCGGCAGCGTGCAACGCTTCTTTCGCCGAGCCCAACTCTGCCCCGGCCTTGGTTCTTGCCGGTTTCGCGGAGTATTGCTCCAATGATTCACGCACCACGGCGAGCGCTGCACTCAAGTAGCGTTGATTCGCGTCCAGCCAGTTGTCGGCCTGGGATCGGTTCATGGGATTGTGACTTTCGGCGAAACGTACCGACCGATAACGTCAGCGTTGAGCGGGCTCTCTGCGCCGTCGATTTGCACACGGACAAGATAGTCGGCGGGCTTCTTTACGCCGCGTATCGGGACTGCGATCGTGTCGGTGTCCGAAGCCCGCGTCGCAGCGGTAAAGCTGTAAGCCTTCGGTGTCGCGCTCCCCAGCTCGTTGAGCAGCAACACCACTCGCTGGTCTTTGCCCACGTTCGGGTTGAGTTGCAACGTCACTTGCGTTTGTGAATCGACGGTGGCAACAGTGACGGGAGGAACAACCGTGGGCTGCAGCACGAAGGCGGCCACATTGGATTCAATGCTGCCATGCTGCGTGGGAGGTGTACCCAGCATTGCCGGTTGAATCAGTTGCACTCCCTGAACGCCAGCTCGAAGCGCGGCGGCCGAAAATGGCGGCTCTGTGAGCGGCAGGTGGAATTCGGTATCACTCAGAGTGATGGGATTGACCGGCTCGTTGGGTCCGACCCGGACTTGCATGCCCTCGCCGTTCAACCGCTGGCCACGGATAACCAACGTACTACCGCTCACGATGGGTTGATTCGTCCCCGCTGGCGATCGAACCTCTTCGATGACCGGCTGCCGAAACGGAGCCACGTACAGATTGCGTTCGCGCACGGGAAGAGCCGCCTGGTGCGACTCCTCGCTATTAATCGATACGACTGTTCCCTGATAGGCAAGCGACAAAGCGTACGGCGTCTGAAAGAATATGGCCCATAGCTTCGAGAGCTCCTCAAGCGAATTTGCAATCGGCGTGAACTTGACGAGTTCTATTTCGTCCGCAAGATTTGATTTGGCAAGATAGTTGAAAATTGGGTTGGCGATGGTGTCCTTGATCATCTTGCGAGTAATCACTGCGTGTGCGTGCAGGCTCTGGGTCACGCAGCCGAGCAAGCGTTGCGGCACCAGTTTGTCCTCATCGCCATGGAAGCTGAGCAAGTAGTGCAGGTCGAGTGCCAGTGTAGGTCTGTCGACCAGATCACCGGCCGCGTTTCGCGAAGGTAAGTCCGCATTGCGCCGCGCGGCATTGGGTGTCACTTGGAAGAGATACAAGTTGATGCGTGGGCCACTTGCGCCGTCTTCGGGCGGCTCAGGCCTGATCGTCGTGACGCTAACTTCCACACCCATTGCGGTCTCCGCGATAGCCTTCAATCGCAATTTGAGGGCCGCAGTCACGGTCGCAATGGCCAGGAAGTTACTCATCGCTTTGACCCGCTGTGTTGCTTCAAGTACTGATCCAACGAGACGACCGGACTGGTTCGCGTGGTTGCCGGTCGTTCGACTGGTGCTGGCGGCATGATGGCCCGCACTTCGATTCGTCCGATGGTGACTCGAATGACTGGCGGCACCGATTCGTTGGCTGAAAGACCAAGTCTATCTAGATCATCAATCCTGGGGGGCAGCGGACGCACCCCGTCGGCTCGAGGCGGAACAGTTTCGACCGTCAACCGATTGACCAGGCCGCTCACGGCGTTGGTCGCTTCCGAACCCGGTTGAAGCAGCTGAGACAGAAGCACTGACGAAGTACGGAGATCCCCGTCACGCGGATCGACCCTCCGAGGCGCGATTGCGCTCGGCTCGCCAACGCGATGTGCCAGCGGTTGATGTTCAAGTTGATCTGCTGATTCCATAACCTTGTGGGGCGCGAGGAAAGTTTCCACCGAAGAGGCCTCTGGACATCGCTCCGGACGTAAAGCTGACGACGTCTGCCGAAGACCACTTTGTCTGTGGGGCAGGCTATCTGCCGTCGGCCAGTTTTCGCTTTCAGCGCCGGGCGCTTTGAGCGGCGGCCTTGTGGAGGAGGTTGGCGTCGTGGAAGATACCGGCGTGGGCTTCATGTTGTGGAGTGGAATTGTTTCTTGCGCGTCGAGCTCCTCAAGCAGATCGGACGCTAAAGATTCTTTGGCGTCCGCCTGCTTTGAATCGCGACGAAGCCGAATAGTTTCCAAAGTGGAAATCGGCTGTTCGCTAGGCTGAGGCTCAGCTACCAGTTGCCGAGCAGGCGGTGACGTCTCCGACTCGTATTGTTCAACGCCGACTGTATCAGACAAGAAAGACGCGAATGGGCCTGAGGAAAAGCGCGACGCGACCAAAGGTCTCACCTGAGGTGTTAAACCCAATGTTCGCTCGGCCAGTCGGGTCAGAAAGTCCGTCATGCGCCCACCATTTCCAGATAAGACTCGCCGACGGCGAGCGCTGAGTGCCAGGATGTCAGCTTCTCGCCAGCCATAGGCCCGCGCAAGCGTATGCACCTCGCGCAGCAGACGCTTGGCCTGTGCGGTCAGTTCCTCCCACAAGAACGTGACAATGTCCAACAGGCGGCTCGCCAACGATGTCCGCAGGCCGGGCACGCCAAATCGAGCAGCACTTCCTGCCACGGATCGCACTCCGCCAATCGATTCGCCAACTGAGTCAACATCTGCTTCGGGCAATTCCGCGAACGAGATGGCCGTCCCCTCCCGGCTGGCATCCTGTAGGCAGCGTTGGACGAGAAACTGCCGGGCTTGCCGCGGATCTGGACATGCCGCGGCGGCGATCAGATCGCGGCTGTTGGGCGGGCGGAAACGCAAGTCGAATCCGTCGACGGAAAACGCCTGAACCTCGCTGAGGCTGGTTCCACGATCCGACGTCTTCGATCGCCGGAATCCCCACGTGAATTCCAAATGTTCGCGGCATTGTGGGCACTCGACGAACCCGTGCAGGTCCGGACCGAAGTGCCATTGGTGCAGGATGAACAACCGTGCGGTCCCGTTGGCCGAGGCTGAGATCAGCCAGTTGCTCGGAGGTCAATTCCGGACAGGCCGCTGCCAAAATCGTCAGAGCCTGGTCGAAGGAGTTTGCCGTTCCCCCAATTCCCAGATGCGGAGCACATCGGTCGCCGTTAAGGGAGACATGGCTACGCGGGCTCCGTAAACGTGGGTTCGCTCGGCTCCGGTACTTCGGTGTCGCGTTCCCAGCCTTCGTTCTCGAGCTTGATGGTCTGGATGGCCACGGCGTTGGCGTTGGCATCCAGATCGGGCAGCGCCTGGAATTCCGAGACCCAGCAGCGAAACACCTTGTAGGCCATGCGCCAATTGCCCGGCCTCGTTGTAGACCTCGATGATGATGTCCTTGCGAAAGTCCTTGAGCGACACCTCGGCACCCAGACCGGAGCCGAAGTTCCAGACCTTGTTGGCCCACTGTTCGAACTCTTTGTCGTGGGTCACGCCGCGTTCCAGCGTAATGGCTTCGTACTTGGAGCGGCCGGGAGACTTGCGTCCGCTGCTGGGATCGCCGCCTTCGCGATGTTCGACGACCTCGGTCGTGCGCTTGAGGGCGCCGACCTTGCTGATCCCGGCCACGTACCGCCCGTCCCACTTGACCCGGAATTTGAAGTTCTTGTAGGGATCGAACCGTTGTGCGTTAACGCTGAACTGTGCCATGCTACTGCTCCTCGAATTGCACGTTGGGTGAAACTGGTGATCTGCTACGTCGCGATTTGGCCAGCGATCTGTTGGATCTTGATGATCACGAACTCGGCCGGTTTGAGCGGCGCAAAGCCGACGACGATGTTGACGATGCCCAGGTTGATATCGTTCTGGGTGGTGGTTTCCTTGTCGCACTTGACAAAGTACGCTTCGCGCGGCGACTTGCCCTGGAACGCGCCTTGGCGGAACAGGTTCTGCATGAACGCGCCGAGGTTCAGCCGGATCTGTGCCCACAGCGGTTCGTCGTTGGGTTCGAAGACGACCCACTGCGTGCCGCGGTAAAGACTCTCTTCGATGAACAACGCCGTGCGCCGGACGGGAATGTACTTCCATTCCGAGGCCAAGCGGTCATCCCCTTGCAGCGTTCGAGAGCCCCAGACGACGCGGCCTACGGCGGGCATTGTCCGCAAACAGTTGATCCCCAGTGGATTCAGTTCGCCATTCTCGGCGTCGTTGAGCGACACCGCCAGTTCGGGGACGCCGCGAAGCGTGGCATCGAGACCGGCCGGTGCTTTCCACACGCCGCGTTCGCTATCGGTTCGGGCCATGACGCCAGCCACAGCACCCGCGGCCGCGAAGGTCTCCACCTGATTCCCCTTCAGCGGGTTCGGAAGCCGCAGACGCGGGAAAAAGATGGCGGCGTTCTTGTCCGTAAGCCCAATGTCAGAGTCCAGATTGTTCCTGGCTCGGTCCTTGTTGAGCCACGTACTGGGCGAATCGACCAGCAGGAGCGCACGCCGTTTCTGGCAATAGGCAGCCGCCGTACTCCACAGCGATTTGTCGACGTCAGTCGTTGGCGAGAAGGGAGGGATCACGAGCAGGTTGAACAAGTCCGTCTTGGTAAGCGCAAGAGCCCGGTCTTGGCGGCCTCGCTGCCGTTGTACTCGGACACAGTCAGCGGCGAGCCATCCGAGGCCCTGCCGGCGGGAAGTACTCCGTCGGAAGAGGTGGCACCAAACGGATCGGCGCCTGCGGCCGGTGCCGCATTAGCCGTGGGCTTGGTGTTGGTTAGGGCTCCTCGGATGCGTACGAGCAGCGACTCTTGTTCAAGTACTTTGTCGACACGTCGCGGGTGAGTGGCGACCACCGACACGTTGCGGATCACCTCGAGGGCACCGGTGGAAGTGTCTTTGATCGACAGATTGAATAGATTGGCGGCGTCGGGACCAATGACGTCCGCATCGATACGGCGCGTAGCGAATTGCCCCATGCGCCCTCGTTGGCAGCCTCCAAATTGAGCGTGCTCAGCGTGATGCGGGCTTTCGTGATCGGCAGCCGCGACGCCTATTGCTGCCGTAGCGGCGGCCTTGACGGCGTCGACATCAGCCTGGAGAACCGACGCCGCCGATAACCCGACTGATGCCGCCACGATCGCGTCCACAACTGTCATCGCAGCAGATTTACGAGGATCAGCAGAATTCGCCGGATCGGCGGCCTCGGCCTGAGCAGCGACGAGCACCGACCCGACTGTCGTGTTAGCCACCAAATTGGCTTTGGCCGCCACATCCGTGGCCGCGTCCAGAGCGTCTGTGTGCGCGGCTTCGTCGACAAAAAATGGTTTGTATAGCCGCACGACGACACTTTGAGCACCTCCGTTCAGGTAAAAGTCACGTAACGAGAAACTCATCGTGCCATCCACCCATAAGCCCCCGAACGTGCGCTCGAAGTCGCCGAACCCGTTGATCGTGATCGGCTCTCCCACGGGCCCCTTCAGGGCGCGGCCGACGAACGCGGTGATTGACGTGGCGACACCCGTGATGGTCCGGCGCCGCTGGAGATTTCCTCGATGTAAACTCCGGGATAGCTGACTTGAGTTGGCATGGCTGATCCAGTCACGATTGGAAACAGAGTTTGAAACAGCGAGATAGGGCTCTACCCACAGGCACAAGCCGATACAGTGCAACTTATCGAGTCTTGAGTCCGAATCAAGCATATTCGGCAATTTCGATTTGTTTTTCTCCAGTTGTCCGGCTTGTCTGCGTCGCGCCGAGTATCAACTACAGAAGGCAACGGCCTATGCGATCCACTTTATCGCAACGCAAAAGATGTCAGCATAATCAGATGGTATGCAATGTTGGCTGCGGACTGAGCCAAGTCGTACCGCAACGCTTGCATGAGCCCTCGCGGTTTGCCAGAAGGGCGCTTGAAACGCCGCAGAAACAGTCATGCCATCCAACCCCGCCAGATAGAAAACAGCCGGTGAGATGCATCGAATCGTGCGATGCTAGTCACGCAGCGGACTCGCTTGCGTGTTGACGTCGCACAGGCGGCGGTGGTCCGAAGTGGTTTGCAAAACGATGCGGACGCGCGAGAAGAGAACTCGGCTATCGCTAGAGCCGCCGTGCCTGAATCCCAAATGGCGAAAGCACTTGAACCACGAAGAGCTTGTTGCGGCTGTTCGCCAGTGACTTCCTCCAATAGGGCGACCGACCGTCCAGACGCACAAGCCTTCGCCGTTTACCAATTCTCAGTTACTACCGTGGTAACTATTGGGTTGGTAAATTTGGGGTTGCGCTGGATTGTTGGCGTGTGGCGGTGGGCAGATTGGAAGTTGATCACATTGCGTATTCGAAGGCAACATTTGTGCCGGCACGGGGATTTGCTGCAGGTGTAAAACCATTTGCTCCAATCTTTCAAAGCGTCGCTTTAGATCATCGTATTCACACTGCAACTGATCATTAGGCTGAGCCTGAGGAGGTTGAACAGTTGCTGCAGGAGCAACTTCTGGCGCGTTACTTGCGGGCTGAAGCCTGGCGGCATTAGGCTGTGAGTACGTCGCGAAAGATGCCATCGGCATGGTCGCAACCGGATTGATACCTGCTCCAGCGACGTAATTGGCCGTGGCGCCATCCAAATCCATATGAGCGGCGCGCCCTCGGCGGAAAATATTTGGCATCTCAATGGTGGGCAGCTCTAAAGTGAGCGCTGGAAATCGCAAACGCAATCCTCGGATACCTACTGAAGACTGTTGTGAAACGACACTTCCGGACTGCGGAGGAGCAACAAATGCACCGGCCGGCAGCTGTTGTTGCGGTGCCATTTGCGGCGTTGCGGCGGGTTGCATAGCATCGGGCTGCGGTGAACGTTGCGGCGATGCGGGAATAAACACGTGATGAATGTTTTTCTTCGGCGGAGGGCATATAGACGTGGGACGCCCGGGCGTCACAGGCGGTCCGAATTGATCGCAAGCGGCAGAAGAGCTCGGCGGACAATTCGGATTGCCAGCCTGTGAACCTCTCGAATACATTTCAGGCACACAAGGCAAAGTTCCTTGAATTTCCTGTGGCAGGCCATAGGGCACATGAGCCACGGATTCAGGTGCAGCAATCGGCGGTTCTAAAAGACCTGTGGCTTCATTTACAGGTAAGCTAATCGGATAGGCGGGACGCGGCACCGTTTGTGCGCGACATTGAGGTTGGGACACTGCCAGCATAGCGATACCGCAAGCAACAGCCATTATCGTTGTTGGAGCCGGGACACTAAACATAGTCGTCGGATGATAATGAGCATTGCACGCATGGGATCGAATCAAGCCGATCGATATACGAAACATTTTGACCGCTCCTTCGGTGCACCCATACGCCCGATATTCGCAGTGGTGTTGAGTGTGGCACCTGCGGGACATCCCTGTCTTCTTTTGTCCGGGCGACGAACTGTGAATCCAGGTCTTACTGTTTGACCGGCGCAGCAGCAGAAGCCAATTTCTCCATCAAGGCCGTCTGATTCTGGAGAATGATCTCAATCTTGTCCATGCGCTCGCTAAGATTCTTAACTCCCGATTCAAGCCTAACAATGCGATCCTCGCATTCACCGCACGATGCATCCCGCGGGCTGTTCTGTGTCTGCGGAGCGTTCTGCGGCTGGGGATAGTTATAGGCCTGCTGTTGGTAAGCCACAGGCATGCTCATCATGGGCATCATCGGCATGGTATACCCGACAGCCGATGGCAGGATAGGTGAGTAGAGCATTTGCGGGCTAAACTGCGTTTGCGGTGGGCTGGCAAGCGGCTCTTCCGCCGCCGGTGGCTTGCAGTAATGAACATGCACTTGGCAATTGGAGCATTTGGGCTGACAGCAGGTAGGCGTGTGACCAAACAAATTGCAACCGAATGGGTTGCCCGCTTTGGTACTTTGTGCCCCAGCAGCTATCAAAACTACGGCCAATGTGGTTCGCCAGTACATTCCATGTTCCTGTGAGCAGCGTGTTCGGGGTCGAATTACCAGACAGTGGAGTAGTCTTATCACCGAATCCTTATCGTCCCTGTGCCTACACGCAGTCAACTCATTGTTTCAATTATCTTTTGATTCCTTGCATTTCGAGCTCAAGGAAGGAAAGGACTGATTGCAACGATGGACAGGCAGTTAGCGTACGCTTGCCCTGGTGAACAGGGGGGAATGCCGGTCGGACGATGACTACATCTATTATGGGTTTACGCGTCCTCCTCCCGTTACATTCGGCGGGTTGATGCTTCCGTCCCCCGGCAAGGGCGCAGGCAGAGAGACGTCTTCCTGACAATCAGGCGCGACTGCAGGCTCAATCTCATATTTACCCAGCAGAACTTTCATTCTGTCTTCGATTTGTGTAAGGGCGTCCATATGGCACTTGTGATTTGCTTCGTTTGCTAATGGAGTCAGCACAGGATCATCTTGCATGGGCTCCGGTACATAATTGGATGGTTCTGGGGCATCATTGGCCGGGGCATTGGGTGCGGCACCGATAATCATGGGCAGGAGCGGCCCGAATGTGCCAATCGCATTCGTCAGCACGCCTGCTCCTTCGGAAGTCAGCCCTCGCCCATAATGAATTCTAAAACGGCCGTTCGGATGGGCGACTATTCTTCCCCTCTGCGCTCCAAAAAAGCTGCTGGGAACATCACTCATGCGGACTTGTGCATCCGACTGTTCACTCAACGCGAACCCGCTAGCGAAGATCAAACCGTAAATTACAAACTTGTGCATTGTGGAGTTACCTTGCGAGATGATATTCGTGAACTGGGGCAGGCCAAATCGCGGCGCCATGCCAGTGTAGTCTAAGAGCATGAGCCGAGTGCCAGCAATCTGCACGGCTAGCTTGGAGCTCAGATTCCTACCTGCCCATACCGCACAGGCTTTCATGCAGCTTGCCACCAAGGATTGCACGGCACGCGAATCGAGAAGCTGATCGTTCTCAATTTTCGAACTTTTACCTTAAGTTTTCCTTGCCGACAGTCACCGCTATCGATTCTAAGTGATCTGCTGGGTCGGGTGGCGTCACTATGCATAGACTCCCGGGGGGGCATTGGTCCCCACCGTAGGGTTCTTGAGGCTGAGGATTGAGCGGTGCGCGAAGGCCAAAGGCAAGAGAAAAGCGGCGTCCAGGAAGGGTTTCAGCATGTGCCTGACATGCCGATGCAGAAGACTCCTATGAAAGACTTGAGTCGCGGGATGCGTCGCTGCGGCGCGGAAAGTACAGCTTTAAATCTAAGACTTTCGCAAGGGCACAGGAATGAACTTGCCGGTTTCCTGGCTCCCTCCCCCACAAAGCTGCCCACTCGTTTGGCCCAGGGCATCGCAATGGTTCAAACCAGGCAATCTCTCGGTGAGCGAAAGTGCGCTAGCACTCGGTGTTTTCAAAACCGGTGGCTAAGCACCATCCGCTCAGTTTGAGAAACTGCGTGGCCCACTCGTTTGGCCAAAGTAACTGGAAATCAGGCGCTGCGAGGACTAAGCTGACTGTTGTTCATGTCGTTTGACAACTAACCCCGAGAAAGATACCGATTATGAACCATTCCAGCCAACGCCAGCGCATTCTGCGCAAACTTGCAAAGTTGCTTGAAGAGCTTCAGTCAGAAATGGGTGACGAGGACCTGGAAGCTACAGAGGGCGATGAGAGTATTGAGTCAGAAACAACCCCGGGTTGCAGTATTAAGGTACTGCCAAAGCAGTTGCAGATTCAGGCCGCACGAACAGCAGTTAAGCAGAATCCCGTGAATGCTCCGCGTGTAACGGAATTGGGAAGTCTCGGCATCGATGCGTCGGTAATGAATCCATTGTCAATCGCGGTCATCACAACCAAGTACTGGGGACCATACCAACGTAGGCTGACAGTTAGCTTTTTGGAATCGACCCCAACGCAGCTTCGCAAGAAGATTCTAGAACACATGAATGCATGGAATAAGACTGCGGGCATCTCGTTCACCTATGTCCGTCAGGGCGGAAATGTGCGGATCACTCGAGAGGATTCTGGCTATTGGTCCTATGTCGGCACGGATGTTTTGCACATCAATGCCAATCGTCCGACAATGTGCCTGCAAGACTTCTCCACAAGCACACCCACTTCTGAATATCGACGAGTGGTTCGACATGAAACAGGACACACACTTGGTTTTCCGCACGAACATATGCGCAAGGAATTGGTTGCCAGGCTAGATCGGCAAAAGTGTTATGATTATTTTGGGCGGACTCAGGGATGGACTAGGCAAGAAGTCGATGCTCAGGTTTTGACACCACTGAGTCGGAATCGATTTTCGGAACTCAGCCTGACCAAACTTCGATCATGTGCTACCAGCTACCAGGCTCCATTACCAAGGATGGTCAGCCGATCCTGGGAGGTACGGACATCAATCAAACGGACTACGAGTGGGCTGGCAAGATCTATCCCAAATCGGTCGCGTCGCGTTCTCCGACAGACGACAGCCCAGATTGGGAGGACGACGCCGATGTGCCCGAAGAGCAAGTTAGTAGTTCTTCTGAAGTCGATATGAGTTGCTTTACCGAGGAGCCGCTTGACCTTTGAGATGCAAGTATGTTGCGAAGCTTCTCAATAATTCTGTAGCTTCTCAATCACTGGTTGGCGGACTCCGTTGAAACTGCAATTGACTTTTGAAAAACGCAACGTGAGGAAAGGATGAAAATGAATAGCCATAGCGACCGTCAACGTGAAATCCTGAAGCAGCTTTCACGCTTAGTCGAAGAGCTTGCGCAAGAATCGTCCGATGTATCATTCCAAGGCAGTGAGCTTGAGTCGCCCAGCTGCGTTTTACTTTCGCTGCCGGATCAATTGCAAGTGGCGCAGCTCAGACGGCGATTGAACACAATCCCTTGAATGCAGGGAGTTCGGCGGCGCTGCGAGGTTTGGCTGGTAGTCATACTGAACCGCAAAAGCTGAGAATCGCCGTTACGGTAGACAAATACTGGGGACCATCCCAACGTCGGCTGACCGTCAGTTTCCTGGAACAAACACCGCGAGATCTTCGAGACAGAATCCTCAGCCACATGAATGCCTGGAACAAGACAGCCGGAATTTCATTCGTCTATGTTGCAGGGCAGGGAAATGTGCGAATTACCCGGTCTGGCAGGGAATATAAGTCTTATATCGGTACCGATATCCGGCATATAAATGCCAATTTTCCAACAATGTGGCTGGGAGGCTTTACCATGTCGACTCCCGAAAGTGAATATCGTCGCGTCGTGCGTCACGAAACGGGACATACACTTGGTTTCCCCCACGAGCATATGCGAAAGGAGTTAGTTGCGAGACTGGATCCACAAAAGTGTTACATCTACTACAGGAGATTCGGATGGGACAAGCGCATGGTCGACTGCGCAGGTACTAACGCCCATCTCTGGAATGGCTATTTTCGCAACCGATCCCGATGAAAGCTCGATTATGTGCTACCAAGTGCCTGGCAGCTGTACCAAGGATGGAAAGCCAATTACCGGCGGTAGCGACATTAACGATACCGATTACTGGTTTGCAGGCAGGATCTATCCTAAAGCCAATGCAGGGCGAGCCCTGCAGCCAGATAGCTCAACCTCAGTCGTCCCGTTCGAGGAAGAGCATCACGCAGACGATTCGGAGGTCGATTTAACGCAATACACCCTTACGCCACTCGATCTTTGAGCCGTCGAGTTTCCGAAATACGCTAGGCTTTGTCGCGAAAGGGGTCTGACCCGGGTCTGACCCTTTGAAGGCGAGTCGACTTTACAGTTTTTTTTGCTTTGCCGGAGAGGGTCAGACCCCTTTCGCGACAAAGCCTGGTAGTCAAGGCTTGGCGGCCGTTCGATTTGGATGGCTGTTCGCCCAAGTAATCAGTGCAGCAGCCGATCAAACCACCCACTGCACCATGTTCCGCTCAAAGGTCTAGGCATGCATCAAGGCAACAGATGGCGGCAAGAAAAAATACGGGAATTCGCACAGCTAGTTGAGGAGTTTTCGCGGGAGTTGGACGATCCTGAAGATCGCCAGCCTCTGACTCCGCGCGCAAGATTCACGCCGCCCACGCCGCCCTACCGTCAACTGCGCTGCTACGCCATAGATCCCAGTCTGGCCACCAGGCTCGATTCAGTGGATATCAGCCAGGTGATCTACCAACTCCCGTGGGAGGTTTTGCAACCGGGGCCAATTGGCGAGTATCTGGAAGTCATGGATATTGATCCTGCCAGCGACTGCTTCTACGAACCTATCAACCTGGATCATCCGGCACTCTTGGCACAACACGGACTGCCACCGAACGAGGGCCTACCCCAATTTCATCAGCAAATGGTCTATGCCGTTTGTAGCCTAACCATTCGAAATTTTGAACGCGCGTTGGGACGTAAAGCGCTGTGGCGACCGAAACCGCCGGAACGCCATGAAAATCAGAAGGACGATTCGCATTACGTGCAGCGCTTACGCGTTTATCCACATGCACTACGCGAAGCCAACGCATTTTATTCACCGCAGAAGATAGCCTTGCTATTCGGTTATTTCACGGCCTCGGCCAGTGATACGGACATGCCGGGCGGTCGAGTTTTTACTTGCCTGTCACACGATATTGTGGCCCACGAAACGACGCACGCTTTGCTGGACGGAATGCACCGTCGCTTCCTTACTTCCCAGCAATCGCGACGTGCTGGCGTTCCACGAAGCTTTCGCCGATTGCGTGGCCATGCTGCAACATTTTACATTTCCAGAACTGGTTGCCCATCACATCGCCAACACGCGCGGTGAGATTGACTCACAGGAGAATCTGCTGGTGCAATTAGCATCGCAGTTCGGAAGGGCGACTGGCAATCGAACTGCCTTGCGCGATGCTATCGGCTATGTGAAGAATAAGGGGACCAAGGATGAAGTCTGGCTCCGTCGCGAACCCAATCCCCAAGACTATGCAACAATTGACGAGCCGCACGCCCGCGGCCAAATTCTGGTTTCGGCCGTGTTTGATGCGTTCCTATCAATCTATCGACGTCGGACGGCTGATCTGCAACGCTTGGCCAGCGATGGTACCGGCGTCTTGCGTGAAGGTGCGATTCACCCGGACCTAGTCAAACGACTGGCCGATGAGGCTAGCAAGTCAGCCCAGCACGTGTTAACGATGTGCATTCGCGCACTTGACTATTGCCCGCCTACTGACATCACCTTCGGTGAGTATCTGCGGGCCATTATCACCGCCGATTATGACCTCGTTGCCAACGACAATTTGAACTACCGCGTTTCGTTTGTGGAAGCCTTCCGCAGACGCGGTATTTTTCCGCTCGGCGTTCGCACGCTGAGCGTCGGGAGTCTATTATGGCGCTCGGTCGATACCGACGATTCGACGCCGTCCAAAGAGTTGCTTGATCATCTCACACATGTACAAGATCCCGGTTTAACACACATCTACGCGGAGTCGCGTGAAGAAATTTTCAAGTTTCAACGCCAAATGCGGCGCAATCTCCATCGGACACTTTGCGAGCATTTCAATAGCTCCCTAGAACGAAAGCGAGATGCGGACTTTCTTGGGATCGATTGTGAAAAATCGTTCGAGGTCCACTCAATGCGCATCGCTTACCGCTCGAATCCCAATGGCGGTGTCACCCCACAACTACTGCTAGGTTTGTTACAGTCAACGAGCGTTCCGGTCCAGCCGACCGAGCCAAACGGGCCGGAAATGTCTTTTGAGGGTGGTTGCACTCTGGTTGTGGATTTACGGGCGAGGAAAGTGAGTTACTGCATTCGCAAGAGACTTCAGAGTCCAGCTCGAATTACTCGCCAACAACAGTTCGCATTGAATGAATTTGATTCACTGCAGTCAACTTATTTGGGCGCTCGTTCGCTCAGCAATTCGCCCTGTGGCGAAGAGCCGTTTGCATTCATTCACCGCGGTTGCTAAGTGCGAGGACAATCATGGCCAAAAGCAAGAAGAAACCAGCGGCGGAAAGCAGACGTCCGGTTGTACGCGTTCGCATGTTTCGCCAGGGATTGGGCGATTGCTTTCTGGTCACATTCGATGTCGATGGCCGCCAGCGGCATATGTTGATCGACTGCGGTACGCTGGGGAATAAGAGTACCCAAGTAAGAATCGATAACGTCGCCGAGCATATCTTGGAAGCGATTGAACCCGAAGGTCGACTTGATATCGTGGTTGCGACGCACGAACATCAGGATCACTTGTCCGGTTTCCGTAACAAGACGCTCCAGCAACTGAAGGGAAAAGTCGATCATGTTTGGCTCGCATGGACTGAGAATCCTCAAGACCCCGATGCGCAAAAACTGGCCAAAAACAAGCACGATTTAGGTGTTGCATTGGCTGCGGTAGCACAAGCAGAGCCGTCTACCGATGTCGGCATGCAGGTGCATGATTTACTTGGTTTTGCCGGCGACCCGTCAGCGGGACCACTGGGATTTGCCGCGACAGTTGACGAAGCTATGGACTTTGTTCGGACAGAGCTCGGTGCCAAGGTCTCCTATTTCAATCCGGGCGACCTGATTGAGGAAAACTGGCTTTCGGGTTTCCGCATTTACGTGCTCGGTCCTCCCCGCAGCAAGCAGGCTCTTAGTCTGCTGGGCGAACACCAAAGCGATGGATTGTACGGGCTTCAGAAAGCAGCCGAGCTGCGCACAGCTGTCAGTGTCGATGATGAACGGTCACCGGAGAAGATCGCGGAATTCGAGCTTGAGCAACCATTCGATCGGCAATTTGCCTGGCAAGACACCGCCAGCAAGCAGCAATACTATCCAGGGTATTGTGATGAGCGTGAAGGCTGGCGGAGCATTGAAAACGACTGGCTCAGTGTCGCCTCCAATTTGGCTCTTCAGCTCGACAGCGTTACGAATAATACCAGTCTGGCACTTGCTATCGAACGTGTCGCCGACGGAAGGGTACTGTTGTTTCCAGCCGACGCCCAGTTGGGAAGCTGGCTATCGTGGCACGACCCGGCGATGGTCTGGAATGTCACCGACCCAGCCGGAAAAACGCGTAAAGTTACGGCCGCGGATCTGCTGGCAAGAACTGTCTTTTACAAAGTTGGACATCATGCGAGCCATAACGCCACCGCGCGTGAGAAGGGCCTCGAACTGATGGTACGCCAAAACGAATTGACGGCATTCATTCCCGTGGACAGGGCTGTCGCACTGACTCGCAATCCCCAAGGCTCGTGGCAAATGCCGGCTGTGCCGCTCTATCTGAATTTGCTCGATAAGTGTCAAGGCCGTGTCGCACGTTCCGATCTCGGCTGGGCCGCAAAACCGATACCCAAGCAAAAGAGTGAAACCGAGTTCGCGGATCTGGCATCTGCTAAGCAATGGAAGGCTTGGGAAAAATCCCAGCAGTCCGCCAAGCATCGTGACAATCGATGATTTGTTCGTCGAATATTTACTGAATTAAGCTGAGCGCAGTTGCTTGGCCATCGCTCACCTGGCCGCTCCAGCAACGTTTAACCTAGGCATTGTCCGCCACGCTGCGCAGATACTCTTGGCCGAAGTCGATTTGCAGTTCCATCCACATCGGAAAATGGTCTGACATCTGGTGGGTTCGCCACTGCCGGAAGTAATTCCTCTGTCCCCCTTGATCACGTGGTTCACCGTTTGACTTTATCGCGTAGGCAGACCCCATCTCCGAAGCGTACGCTTGCTCATCTTCGTCCCTGTACACGTACTGGAAGAAATCGAAAACGCCTGCCTTAGCCTGTTCGAGTCGTTCGTTCACGACGTTTTCTTCGTACGCTCTGCTGACAAAAGCCATCTGGTCGAAGTGTTTGCCGCCTGCGGCATTCGAGGTCACTTCGCGGAATTGGGGAGGAATAAAAAAACCTGCATCGACGATTGCTTTAAACGTCTGGTCGTCGGTAGAGAAAATATTGAAGTCGCCCAGCAGTACGAGACTGCGAGCCCAGGCGTACTTGTCCTCCACGCTGTCGATGAGGAATTCCGACAGGACCTTAATTTCCTCCAATCGCCGCGCATCAACCGCGACCGACTCGCCATAATAGATATGAACCGTGCACAGCATAAAACGCAGGTAGCCCGATTCGAATCCGCAAACGAAGGGTGTGCGAGCCAGTTGCCGTTGCGGCTCGATGGTCTTGTCAGCCAACCTCTTTTCCGGGATCACGATTTCGCCCGCCAAGCCGCCAAAAATCACCTTGCGTGAGTCGAAAATGAACGCACCCCGTTCACGATTGCCTGAAGTTCCCGCCGTTACATCTGTAACGATGAACTTCCACCAATCCCCCAGAATACTCATCAATCGATTCAGCGCCTGCAAATCCGCATTCACTTCCTGCACGGCGACGAGATCGAAGTGCGAAATGATTTCAGCGATGTAGTACATGGCTTCGTCACTGCGAAGCCCGTACTTGGAGGAATCAAAGTCACGAATGTTCCAAGTGGCCAGCAACAGTGTTTCGTTAACAGTCCGCTTAGGAACTTGTTCCGCTAGCTTTTCACGAAGCAGCAACAGTCCCTGGGCCGTACGCTGGTCCGTCGTTGTTTCGGTGTCCAGTCCGCGCGAACGAGGTGCCGGCGGATCGAATTTGTAAAGAAAGGGCATGACACATTCTCTCCATGAGACCGAATCGCCAAGGCCGCCAACTCGGTCACCTTTGCATCGGCCCGATTGTGCTCGAAAGAAGCAAGCGTTCAAGATACCAAAGTCAGTCGATCACCGCTCCCAGACTTGTGGCAATGCATGAGCGAGAATGGCTGATTGGCCAGCGCGTTCAATCGGGAGGGAACAAGTTTCGAAGAAGCGTTCTGCAATTACACTTTGAACGTCTACATCTACTTCGATCGCTCAAAATCAAAGGAGGCGGTGTGCCTTCACTGTTGTCCAGGTCGAGGCGCTGTTGCCAAGGGGGAAGTCAGCTTTTCACAACACTCTCGAATGGTTTTGGCGCGCGTTGTCAGATCGGATTCGGATACACCGTCAAGTCTCCAGTTCTGGAGTCCAGCTCTGCGAAATTTGAGCCATTGTGGTCTCCAGCACGGATTGCCCCACCTGCTCGGCTTGTCCCAGCTCGACCCAATACAGTTCTGCCCAGTACAACCGTTCAAACTCAGGCCGAAACTTTAGCATGGATTCCTTGCCCTGAGATGCTGCTTCGGCGATTCCTGACGTGACGTCGATTGCCCGCTGACATAACCCTTGCGTAATGATCTCGCGTTCGAATTCACGACGTTCATTTTTCAGGTTGCTTTGGGTTGATCTGCTTTCTAACTCACCCGAAGATTGCTCCTTCCACTCAGCCGCGGTGGCCCGGACCAATTTGAGTACCGCATGTCTGCAGTCCCCTGCCGGATGAGCGTCGTCCAATTCGTTCAACGAGCCTGAATAATTCTCCCAGATCGTCAAGCAAGAATCGAGTTTCTCGACCGCTTTCTCAATCTCTGAACTGGTAATTCGGCGCGAGGACGGTATCCCGTCTCCGCTCAATCGCCTCGAAAGCTGTTCGAGCATCGGCGGCCGTCGTTGCCGCTGCGACTTCACCCGCAAGTCTTGGTAGCTCTGTGAACAGATCCAGAAGGTCTTCCACAGAGTGCTTTGCAGTTTGCAGATTGGCTTCGGCTTTGATTTTAGCTTGGTTGGCCTGATTGAAATTTAACCATCCCCACAAGCCCAGTCCGACAATCACGATACCTGCCAGCGCACCCACGATTTTCAAAATCTTGCGAGTTTGCTCCAATCTCGACCGAAGTTCACGACTGGCTTCCACCAGTCGCTGTTCCGTAGCGCTCAACGCGCGGGTTCCGTCAACGCCTAGTTCGACTACCTTCAAGTCGGCTTCGTCCAGCGGCGTACCTTGGCGGTCTTCCGACCAATCGACCGAACGATTGTCCAGGATGCGACGCGCACGCTGCCCGGGCTTATCGGACGCATCGAACTGTTCGCGGACGAGCGGCGCTAATGTGTCGTGCGCTAAACGCGTTGTTTTGTTGCTATCCTTCTGATCGCTTGCGGCAATCGTCAGCAGATACAAGTCTTGGCATTGCTGCAGGAGTTCCGGCAGCCTGGCACCCATGTGGGCATATTGCTGTTGCAGTTGCTCGACTGTGCACTGCCCCGCAGTCCCCAGCGGCGTGGTGTGTAGGGCGACGATATCCAGTAGCAGCCCAGAGTCTACCGCCTCGGGGTAGCGTTCGCGAAACTTCGTGATTTGGTGATTGAGAAAGTCACGCAGCAGAATGCCTTCGCGTTTAAGTTGGTGGTACAACGCTATGCTGAAGTTGGGTTTATCGTAGTCGGCTTCGGTCGCCTTGGCCCACATTTTGGTCAGCAAAATCTGCAGTGTCGGGGCAATTGCCGAGTCGCGATCCTCCAGTAAATCGTCGGCGACGATTTCGGCCAAGCCCTCATCGACCGTCAGGCCGTAGCGTTCCTGCAGCCGTTTGGAGCGGGCCGGCCCGCGGACGACCTCGATAATGCCCCGGCGATCGAGCGGTTCAAGAAACACTTTGGTACGTGGCAGCTCGTAGGCGGACAACTGCGCTTCCAGTTCGGCCAACCACTCCTTGCGAAAACCAAGCACCAACTTGCCTTGGGGCCGACACTGCGGATTGCCGAAGATAAGCTGAACGCGTTCCAGCAACTGGTCCAACTCGTCCGGCAGGTCCTTGATGGGCTGCGTGAAGAACTCTTCCACTTGGTCGAGGAACACGATCAAGGGCTTTTTCAGTTGTTCCTCTTTCGCAAGCCAAGCTCTTTCGATGGGCACGTCGGACGCTTCTGGCAAGAATGCCAGCTGCAGCGTGTCCAGCAAACCGCCGGCGCCTCGCCGCAAATAGCGGACCTCGCAACTTTGTTCCAGGCGAGGTATCAAGCCGGCGTCCAGGAGTGACGACTTGCCCACGCCCGACTGACCATAGAACAAGATGATCGGTTGCGTGCCTGCGGTGAGCAGGCCGTACAACTTGCGAATTTGATGTCCGCGTCCAAAGAAAACCTCGGCGTCCGCACGCCGAAACCAGTTCAGATGCTTATACGGACTTTCCGGCAGATCACGCTCGGGCAACGGTGGCAGGCCGAACAGACGGGTCGTTTGCCGCATCGGGCAGGTTCCACTGCTCGGCGGTCTCGGAGCCTTCGCGTACATACAGATTCCAGGGCCAGCGATCTGCCTCCAGCTGGCTCGCTGGATCGTCCTTGTCGCCGAAGTACAACGCCCGCGTGTTGCCGCCATTGGCCGTCCGCACCGACGCGGCGGCTTCCTCAAAGGCGGTGCGAATGGACGCGTTGCCCACTAACCCTTGATAGAACTGGCAAGCGAACTCGGTGGCCACCTTGTCGTCGATCGAGCGCGACGTCGAGATGACCAGCGAGATATTCGCGTCTAGCAATTCCTGAGTTTGAGGCTGGGTCGAACAGCCGTTGAGAAACACCAGTTGCAGACCTTGCTGTTGCGCAAGAAACGCAGCCAGCCCGCCGGCATCGGCCGCCGCCGACTTGCCCTCGGGCGATTCGAGCAGCAACTGATAGCCGTTAGCGTGACCGCCGTAGTGAAAGATCGCAATGCGGTTGCGATACCGCGCATCCTGGAACACCTTGAAGATATCGCCTGCCGTGCTGTTGCTGCGCACCACGACTTCACACAAACCAGCTTGCTCTGCGTGTTCTAGCACATCACGCAAACGCCTCGATTCGTCCGGCAGATTCCGCAGGTAGCCGACACGAATCGTCACGGTCATTGGCGAACGCCAGGAAAATGACAGGTTTTGAGGTAGTGTCTGGCATGGAAGCAACTTGCGAGAAAGGTCTCGATAAGGAACGTTCGAGAAGTCACGTTCTCGCCAGAATGGAACGAAGGGCTTCAACCGTAGTTACACTTCGCACTACACCTATTGAGTGCATGATTCCCCGGATCGTCCCTACCACTGCACGTCCGCCATGGCCTTCAGCCCGGCGTCGGCCACAAAGTAGTTCAAATGATGGCAAATCACGCCGCGTTTTGTCGGCGGCGGGGTGCGGTCGTCGGGGACGCCGCGGATGCTGTCATCGCTGACCGCGATGTCGTGTCCGGCGTTCTGATAAAGCGTATCGAACAGGATTCCGCGGCCGACTTTTGCAATCAGCTTGGCGGCGAACTGGTCGGCTGATTCCTGGTAGTCGCGGATGTCGCCGGCCACGATCGTGTACGGCACGCCGGGATCGTCACTGGCGTTGAGCGTCTTGATGAAATCGGATGTCGGATTCATCTGTTCCAACGTCGGCGTGACTTTCTTGGAGCGGTTCAGCAGGTAGATCAACGCTCCGCCAAACGGCGCACAGGCGGGAAACATATTGATGGCCAGCGTGGTCAGTACGCTGGAAAGTTTTCGAGCCGAATCGACCTCGCCAAACGGCGAGCCGACGTTGGGCGTGCCGAACATGACCAAATGGTCGACAACCTGGTTGCCAGCTTCCCGTTCGATGAACCAGCGTGAGACCAAGCCGCCCATCGAATGCACCAGCAACGTCAAGCCGCTTGTCGTCGCCGTCATGCAGTCCGGCGGCGGCGAGTTGCTGCTTGAGCAGGATCGCCGTCTCCGAGATCGGCGTGCTGAGATTTTCGTAATCGTAAGTCAGCACCAGATCGAACTTCTGATCGACGCTCTGCCCGTCCGGCGTCCCTGGCCAGCTTGCAGACCCTGGACCATTGCATCGGTGTTGCCGATGATCCCATGCACCAACAGCAGAACATTCTTTGCGGCCGCAACCTTGTCCGCCACTTGGCTGCGATGTCGCGTGAACGAGCCGTCGGCGTGGTACTCGATCCAGCACAGCTGATTGACGTTTGCCTGCCGCAGGTACGTCTTGAAAAAGTACATTTTCAATGCTTTGCCCAGACTGCGGCGGTTGTCCGGGATGTTGGGAATCTCGCTGATGCTGATGTGCGTCCGGCCTTCTTCGTCCTGCGAGGGATCGCCGGTCAGCAGCAATGAATTCGCCGTCGAACGCCAGCGGCAGGATGAACTCGTCCTCCGCCAGCTCGACGTCCAATTCGATTTCCAGCGGGTCGTCTTGCAGGGACCTCGGCATTCTGGATATCGGTCAATTCCAAGACGCTCTCGTTATCGCCGCGCGTGCCGGAGAAGTTCAGCAGCTCCATCCCCTGGCGTTCCAGAGCTCGATAGATGTCCGAACCGCTGCCCACGCCGCGCGTCGCGGTCTTGGCGGCGCTCAGACTGATGCCGGCTTGAAGCGACTTGTGGCCCTTGATCTTGATCTTGCCGTTGGCCAACGTCGCATCTTTGGTGGTCACGCGGTCGAGTTGCCGAACGAGCTTGACGTGCAGATCCTTGGTGAACCATTCGTTCTCGTGAGCCAGCTTTTTGCGAGGCGGTCCGAAACTCAAGCTGCGAGTCGCATGGCGGAGTCACGATTTCGCCAAGCTCAAACGGCTCCTGGCCGAGCAGGAAATCGTCGACCTTTTCGGTGCTGACGATCAGCTTGAACGTATGGATGGCCTCGTCGCCTTCGCTTTCTTCCAGAGCCAAATTGAAGATTGCGTTGCCGTCAAGCGTGACGATGAACTCGGAATCCGTGGGTTCCATGCGACTCGTTGTACAGCGTTTGGATGCCGATAGTCTTCCGAGAAGTGGACCAGCAACAAGTGCAATGTTTGCTGCGTGCGGTTATCGGCCTTCAGCGTTCCTCGGACGACCTTCCACTCGCCGTTCTGCTTGTCGATGTCGACGGTGATATCGGTGCTAGGGAACTCATGCTGCTGGTCGTCATCGCCAAGCACCTCGCAGAATTTGAAATGCACGTCATCGGGGTTCATCTTGGTAGCGTGATTCTGCAATGCCAAGGCGCGTTCCCAAGCGGCGACTCGCTTCAGAATCGAAAACATGTAGTCCGCCGAGGCCCTGGTGTAGCCCTTGGCGCCTTGAATCAACTTGCCCGTTTCCGACAATTTCAACAAGTAGCAATCATCCTCGGCGCATAGCCTATACCTCGCTCCTTCCGGCGTTTCAGTCAGTAAGGCAAAGCCCAGCGAGCCGTCTTCCGAGGCGGCCAGGAACTCCTGCAGGGCTGCCATGCCTTTGGCGTCGCCTTCCAGATACACGGCCAGTGGCGGAACGGGCAAGCTAGTGATCTCGGCTTGATAGCGAGCGGACGGATCGGCGTCGATGTCCAGCAGCTCCAATTCGCTTTTCTGCGGACCCACCTGGTTCGTCGAGGCATGACCGGCCACATGGGATGGATCCGATTCCGGATAGAGGGCCAGTTCGACCTGCTTGTCCGGATCAGCTGGGCAGTCCGTGCAGCGCTCCACAATCGACGCGCCAGCCTTGGTTCTCAAAGTAGACACTGTAGCGGCGAGTCTTTTGCGAAGCCTCACCGCCCAGAAATCCGCTGTAGGCTTGGAAACCGCGGTAGGTCTCGAACTGCGGGTCCTGGTTATCGGCCCGCTGATGAACCGCAGTCCGACAGCGCACGAAAAGATCGGCATAGGAGATATCGGTCCCGTTCTTTCCCAATACTTCGAGCAGCGTGCTGGTGAACACGCCGCTGTGGTCCTTGCCTTCCCAGGCTTTTTGAACGCGTTGGCAAGCGGCCAGCAGAATATGACGGCTGGCCGGAATCTCTAGCGACTCGTCCCCCTTTGCTGAGTTTCGCGTAATAGCCATCGAGATAGCTTTCTAACGGCCTCTCATCGAAAACTTCGTGGGTCTGGCGAGCCTTGAGCTGCGTAAAGTCATCGGCGCTGCGCGTGGCTGAACCGCTGTGGCAGCTGTCGAGAATCACCGCAATGTGCGGCTCATTCTTGGCCAACTCGACGAGAAGAACTGCAAGCTCTTTGTCAGCTAAGTCAAATCCTGCCGGTGAGCGACTGTCGTAACAGACCAGTCCTTCGTCCTTGCCGTCGGGATAGAACCGTTCAAACGCCTTGGCCGATTTGCAGCGGGCACCGTGGCCGCAGTATTGGAATACGGCGACATCGCCCGCCTTGGCCCGGCCCAAGTGCGTGCGGAATTGCTTGATCACGTTGGGACGCGTGGCGTCAGCATCCTTGAGGACCTCGACCCGCAGCATCGACTTGTCGAAGTTGTCGGTCAGGTAGCTGTGGAAATGATCGACGTCATTGATACAACCGGACAGTTTTCCGACCGTCGGTGCATAGTCGTTAATGCCAACCAACAATGCATAGATGTTGCGTGCCATCCGAGTTCCCTTGATCTGCGCGGCGTGAATTCAGTGTTTCAGCAATTCCTCGATAATAACAGGATTCCAATAGCCGATCGATCATGAGGGCGGCCCATTCTTCAGTGCCAGGCGAGTGTGGAACGCCAGCGTTGCTTCGAGCCGCTCAGTACAACGTGTAACTTGCTATCGGCGGACCAGAAAACCGAAGTCCTGCGCAGCATGGCCCCTGCGACCTGAATCACAAACTCGCTTGCCGTGGCTCGAACTGCTGTCCGATGCGCGTCGAAGGATCATAAATACCTATTCGCGAAGTTGTGAGGTTAACCAGGCTACGACACTGAGGACTGAGATCATCAATCCTCCTCGACATCCCCCTCTGTGCGCTGGTTATTTCGTGTGGCTCTTCGCCCGCCGCCTGGCGCCGCTCTACGCGTTCCGCTTGCAGGCCTTGCCAACGCTTTCTTGGCAAGTTGCTGTACTTCCGGGAGCGGATGTTCCGCGACCGCTCGTCGCAGGATGTCAGCGGCTGCGGCGGAAAATTCTTCCCGTTTTAGAAAGGATGCAAGGTGCCGCACCAGTTCTTGCGCTTCGCGATTTGAAGGCTGATTTTCCAGAAGGACGCTTCCCATTTCAGCGATTCCGCGATGTCCCAGGTTTTGCAGGATGTCATCGGAGTCGAACCGTTCCAGCAATTGCCGCACAAAAGGCGCCGCGTCGTCTTCCAACCTTGAGATTCGATCGCTGGCTTGCTTATCGCCGTCCTGGTGACGCTCGATGAGCAGTTGAAGAGACTCCCAGTTTAGCGGCGCATCCAAGGCCGTCAGCAGTCGCAACAGGTCAAAGTTCTTTTCCCGCCAAAGAATGTCGGGGTTCTTTGTCAAGCTACGGCAGATATCCTCACCGGTAATGGCTCCCAATCGTCGATACGATTCGAACTGGGCAGCACTAAACGCTTGATCGGCTGTTGAATCGTGAGGGAATTCTGGATGTTCCACCGCATAGCTATACAAGTCGGCGTCTTCTGACCCCGTAAGGCACGGCTTGATGTAGTACAGCAAGCCGGTCGGGTCTTTGTCGCCCGGGTAGCGAATACGCGCCAGGAAGAAGTGTCGCTGCTCCGTGCCGTCATCCTTGAACGGTTTGTCCAAAGCTCTGTGCGAAACACTTTTGCTTTTTTTGTCCGCTTGGACTGTCCGTGTTGGAAAACGACCAGAGACCTTCAAACGCGTCTTGCCGTCCAATTCCAGAAATTCGACGCCATACATGTTGCGATAGCGCCGCACTAGCCGAGCAAAATCAGTAAAAGCAAAATCAGCGTCTTGACCAGCGTCCGACATGATAATCAGCTTACAGCGGCGTTCAAGTAGTTCCCCCAAGCCGAGATTCTCAACGTGACCACCGTCGGTAACTTGCAAGATCCGCCGGTCTTGTATGTTCGGCTCTAAGTCGTATCGAAACTGCTTTAGCAAACGTGGGCGAAATCGTTTCAGCGGGGCAAAAAGTGGATTGGGTAGCCACTTTCCCATCCTGAGATTCAAGAGGGTCATGAGCACCATAACAATATGGTGCACAAAGTAGTTGGGAGATAGCGCAGCACCAGAGATCGCCGTAGCGTCCGCAACCGTCAATGAAGTTGCAGGGACGTACTCGTCGGTACGTACGTAGCCCAAACGTTTGGAACCGCAATATAAGGGTGAAATCAGGAATTCAGAAAATCGGACCTCGAGCTGTTCTGGGTGGACTAACGGCGACTGCTCGCAAACAGCGGCACCGAATAATGGGTACGGAGCGCCATGCTCGTGAGGTCTACACTTTGCAAGTGCCATCCGGGATTCGTTCGGAAGCCCTAGCGGCTCGCCCAAAAAGGCGAATCCGATTCGGTCTCGATAATAATCGTGCAAGGACGTGCTGTTGGGGTCAATGAGTATGCTGGAAATGAGGAACACCACGGCTGCAAATGAGAACCAAATCAGGCGGTGCCACTGATCGGCCGCATGGACTGTCGTCCGACGAATGGCGGTTTGCTCCCTGACCATATCGGGCAACATCAACTCGAGGATGCGCCGGTTGCGGACCATCGTCTGCTCCCAACCCTCGCCGGGCCGGTCTGCATCGAATTCCTTGGCGATAGCTAAGAGCTTCTTGTCACTGCTGCTGACGTCGCTTGAATCGATCTTCTCAAAGATTTTTTCGTCGTTGTCCATAAGAACGATGTCAAACAGCTCTTTTTCGCCCAACAGATCCCGATTGAGTCTTCTGCAGAGTTCGATCTCGGCTTCGCGGCGTTCCTTGACGAGTTTTAAATAAGACATGTAAGCCGCGTCTGCCACAAAAAATGAACCGGCAAACGATGCCCACCGATCGAAGTAATTCCAGTATCGCCAGTCGCGCCAGTCGCGCAAGATGTCTTCGCTCAAGTAAGCCTCCTCGCCGGATTTCGTGGCCGTTGGATTCACGACCTTGTCAAAGCCAGGGATCCGAAGGTCTTGTGCTACCAGAGTATCTTGTAACTGCTGAAGTTGGACAGCTTCTCTTTTTGCATCGTCCTTTTCAGCCGATGGAGTTGTCTGAACGGCAAGTTTGCTATTCGTCTCTTTCTTGTTCTCCTCAGGCTTTTGTTGCGTGGCAGTAGCCGGCTCTTTCGAAGTCAAGGGGCTTCTCTGGTGCTCTCCGTGCCAGCGTGAGGTTCCCAAAATTTGCTCGTGAGCACTGCTGAATTCAGCGTTCTTGATCAAGAATTTTACGGCTGCCCAGCGGACGCTGTTCTCGTATTTTGGATCATCCGTTTTGCTCTGCCCATCTTCAGTTTCCTTGGTCTTTTTAGGTACTACACCGCCGGTAGCTTCGAGCAGTAATTTCGCATCCAACTTGATCAAATAGTCGCCGACCTGAACGTTGGTGATGTCTGGATCCCGCAACCACTGACAAAATGCGGATGAGTCCTTGAACTCACCGCGCAAAAGCTCGGGACCTCGCCATTTGCCATAACCAGAAACATTCTCACGGGCAAAGGCCGCCACCAAAATCAACGGCAACCCCAGGAGTAAGACAAACGACGTGTAGTAGAACAGCCAAGACTCGAGATACCGCCGAGGTGCCGCGCCACTTCGGATCAATTGATCGGGGCGCAGCAAGGGAATGAGACCGAGTAGTGCTCCAAAAAAGAGCACACGGCCAATAAAGTGCTGCTCGGTAATCGCCACAACTCCGCCAGAACCGCTGCGGGTAATGTCCCCGTTGCCCAACAGGACAGCACCTCCAATCAGCACACACAATAGCCCAAACCAGAATAGTCGATTGGTACATTTCTTCAGAGGTTCACTTTGTAACCACAGCGCAAGCACGTAGAACGTGAACCAAGCCAAGAAAATCAAGACGGCAGGTAAGATGGCCGGCGCAAAATCGCTGTTGAATCCGAGTCCATCGAGACGATCACGAAAGTAATCGTAGTCCAAGCTTCGCCACAACCAAGCGACTCCCGCGCCCATTGCAATGAGCAGACTAATTAAGGGAATGCAGTTCAGCAAGAAACCAGCAACGTAGCGATTGGCAATCAGGTCCAGGCGGACGAGGTAGTTGCCGTTCTTGACGAGCTTGCGTACAGGCATTCCTTGGCGACCGGAGGGTTCGGAAGCATATTCAAAAGTATTTCGATTGTATTCTCCTTGCTGGGCTACGCTGTGACTGAGCATTGCGGATACGTAGCTTCCGCCGGACACACCCGACAGATAGTCTACGAATCGATAGAGTCCGAAGTAATGGAGGGCTTGGGCGAGTCCCAAATTAAATGCAGCAGATCGAATGCCGCCGCCTGAAAACGCCAGACCAACTAAATCGGGAGAATCCTCAGTTGCCTGTGAACCTCGTCGCTGGTCAGTCGCATGATGCCCCGTGTCTTGCGTATCGGCTGATGGTTCAACCGCTGTCCCCGACTCGGCCGCATGCCGTCGCGAGACGTCGGCCTGTTCAAAACCTGCCTGCTGACGCCTATCGTGAATTGTCTGCAGTTCGATCTCTCGAAGCGTGGCGTGCATCAGCGGACGCGTGTCGTCTTCGTCCTGAAGCAGATCCAACTTTTTGGGAAGCGACTTTGACATGGGAGCCACCGTTCAATGTTTCAGCAATACTCAAAAGGCAGAGGATGAAACCACTTGTCTTTGTGGTGCAGTCTCCCCATAAGTGGTCATTCTCAAAGCTGGTTAGTTCATTAGCAAGCAGAATTTTTTGGGAATGCCGAAAATCGCCGAGCAAAAATCGAACCTGAGTTAGAGTGTTCGGCTCCCGCAGACTGGTCAAGCTGGGTAGCCTACTCTCTTCCTACACGTAAACCGGCGGCAGCCGCAGTGCCCTATTCCGGAGAGTTGTCAGACACAGACCCATTCGATTTGACTGAAGAGCTACCCTTTTTGTCCAGGTGCTATGAAAGTCGAGAGCCGGGCACTGCCACGACGGATGGCAGGTGCCCGAATTACACGTTCAAGAACAGGAAATGCGGAGGTATCGCAAATATCCACAATTGGCCCCTTAGACCAGCTGGTGCATGTGTGGGTAGGCAGGCAAGAGCTTCCGAGGTTGGTATGAGTCTGAGCAACAACTTGTTCTAGCGTGAGCACCCAGGCTATTTGGTTGTGCAAAATACATTCTATGTCGGCACGGTCAGAGAAGTAGGACGAATCTATCAGCAGACGGTAATCGACACCTACTTACGAGTTGCGTTTACCAAGCTATATGATCGCAAGAATGCGCTCGTAGCTACCGAATATGACAACAGGACTTCCTCAGGGTTGATTAAGGTGCGCTCAAGGGGAATCCAAGGGAGCGTTGATCTGTGACGTCAATTCTTCGAGCTTTGCCGTGTATTCTGCTACCTTCTCGGGTTGCTCCAGGGCGGTGTAGATGGCAACAAGTTGCTCGGTTAACATTCTCTGACGCCACTTGCCATGTCAGGCGTCTTAGGAAACGCATAGAAAATCCCACAAGAGAAGCGAATTGCGCGAATACGCCGCTGCAACGCTGACACCGCCCCAATCGTCGCGAGCGCCTGCTCAGACTTTCAAGTGAAAGTAGCAGTGAATGTGGGGCTCGCCGCGGAAGTACCAGACCATGTCGGGGCCTTCGATCTGCCAGGTATCCCAAACCCTGTCGGAACCAATATCGTATTTGCCTTCGAACCAGGAGACGTGAAGCCGATCGACGATGCTCGTTCTGCTCGATCGTTTCGATGGTGGCGTTGACATCGTCCTCACGGAACATGGCCATCATGCCTCGCATGGTTTCCACAGAACAACTTCTTTTGGTCGGCGCTCAGTTCCGCGCAACTCAAACCGCGCCCCTCCGCCGTCTTTTTGATGACGGCATCTGGGTTTTCGCTGCGCGGCTCTGTGGAAAGCTAACCCATGTTCCTGCTGCCTGCCATCCAGGGCCTGCACGAACCGATTGAAGTTCTTCCCCTGATACCAATAGGGATTGCCGGGGTGATCTTTGGCTTCTCGGAAAGTTCTCTCGCATATTCTTCAACCGGGTGCGGGTAGTGGCCGTAAAAAATGGGAGCTCCGCCAAAACCAAGTCCCTTGTCCGTATGAGCGTTGCAACGTCGAGTGACATGGTGACCGGTGAAGATGAACTCAAAGTCCTCGTCGTCAGGCGTGCCAAAAAAGCCCGCAGCAGGAGCGTTCTTTTGCTTCGCCATATTGGTCGATCAAAACCTGCTTGTTGACCGCGTCCTGGTGCTCGGCGCTGTGCAGTGAGTCGAAGATCCTCTTAATCAGTTCCTGCTGCTCAGGATTGAACGTACTGGGAATGCGATAATCGGGATGGATGTACCACCAATTGCTGACGAACTGACGTTTGGGGTGATCGCAGGGAGACAAACTTTCTGCCGCTGCTCGTCACTCAGACTTTTGTAGAGCTGCATCGGCATCGAGTCTGACGGAGCTTCGTCTGCCCAGAGTGGGGGCGTCAATTTATCGAGCTGCGTGGCAGCTAGAAAACTCGCCCCAACACCCGCCGTTTTGATCCAATTGCGTCGACTGAGATGATGCATGGTTTGCCCCTTGAGAAAGACAGATGACATCCCCCATGCTAACACATCGACCGGTCACAGTGCTGGACAATAGCGGCGTCACCTGCGAACAGATGGATGGCGCGGCAATTTTTTCAAATCGGATGCCGGATTAGCCGCACCGGGTTCCCTCGTTTTCCGACCACGTGGGTTTGCATGGGACGCTCTCTGGCGGCGCCTGGGCTGATTCCACCAACCTCAAAAATAAAGTTGGTAGTGGCCTGTATTACATTTTAGTGTCAATTGACATTCTGGCTCCCTTCTCCCCCGGCTTTGCGCTCGTTGTACCACACAAATTCCACCTACGCGGAAACTCTTTTATGCAGGCGGATTCTCGCGTTTCAAAGGACAGACGTGCGCGGGTTGATTGAACAGGAGTTAACGGAGAAAACTGAGGAAATTGCTGGCTTTGTTTCCTCTGTTCTCTCCTGTTCAAACAACATGATCCTGTGGTGCCAATGACTACCCCGCTGCCGCAATCCTAGGCAAGCGAAACGGAAAGTCCAATCGATCCGATATCCTGATGGGGCCAGAAATGAATGCAATGAAGAACTTGTGTGGTACAACGAGCTGCTTTGCGAGGGAAAAGGGCTGAGGATGAAGGGGCGGCTTCCTCGCCTTGTCTACCCCGCGCAGCCCTCCCCGCGCGAGCCTGGTCTAAGCAGCCGCAAGCGAGTTAATTCGATCAGCTGCTATTGGGGATGCTTGCGCACCCGAAAGCCCCAAGGACAGTGGTTGTCAATTTTTTTCGATGAATGAATGCCAAAGAAAGAGTCGGCGTGCCCCGCGTCATGTCGCCACTCATGGATGGAGAGGCTGTGCGCAGAGTGCTGCATTGCTTTGGTGAACCGAACGCGCCAGCCTCGGGCTCGCGATCATGAAGATCGAGCAATACGAGCCCACGGCTAGCATCTAAGGTTCAAAGATTGAATGAAGCACACTGAGGTGCGCTCCGCCACTACAGCACGGTCTCAGCATTCTTTTTGTTGGCGACGTCGGTCAGAATGTCGCCCAAACCGTCGTAGAACAGGTCGCGTCCGGAACCGCCGGTCAGCTTATCCTCTTCTTCGTCATCGTAGACGGTCAGCAACGGATCCACGGCGGCCACGCGATTATCGTAGGTCTCGATGGCATACCAAGCAGCCAACAGATCCATCAGCGAGTCGTCATCATCGTCGGCATTGGTACTGCCGCCGATCAACACGTCATCGCCACTCCCTCCGACCAGCCGATCGGTTCCAAGGCCACCGATCAAGATATCGAAGCCGGAACCGCCGACGAGCATATCATTGCCAGCATCGCCCAGCAGAACCGCTGGACCACCACCGCCGTTGAGATGATCGTCGCCGCCATCGCCATGCACGATGGCCGGAATATCGACATTGCCGGCAATGGTGAAGTGATCATCACCCTCGCACAGGTAGGCCAGAATCTTGTCAACCTCGGCGGTATTGAAGGTCTCGAAAATTGCCCGTTCTGCAAGAAATCGGCATGGACCTTCAGCAGGCCGTTGCCCTGCTGATTGATCGTCACATGGTCATCCGCGTTGGTGCCGATGACTTGCAAGACTCCATCCTTGATCCGCAAACCCGTTACCCAAGCCTGTGTCCCGCCCTCATCCAGGCCCGTATCGTCATCCGCGAGCGTGATGGTAATCGCGAAGATGCCGCCGGTCGCGAATTGGTGCGAGCGACCAGTGAAGCTCACCTGCCCGGTCGCGGTCGTTACCTCGGTGATGGTCAACAGTGCCCCGTCGCCGGACGTGCTAATGAAAACATCACCCACACTAGATCCGCGGTGGCGTCGACATCGAAGACGGAATTCAGCGAACCGTCGTCCCACTGGATGACCACCTCGTGTCGGTCGAGCAGGCCGATATCGGTAAAGGTGGCTGCCAGCGTCACTTCATCGCCGGGCATGGCCTTGTTGCCCTTGGTGGCGCTAACCTCGACTGCATCGATGGTCGGTGCGACGTTCTTGACCAACACTTGTGTCGTCGCTGGCTCACCACCTAGGAGAATGTCGCCGCCATGCGGAAAAAAGAAGCCCGTATTGCCGATGACCGTGGCCGACAGCGTGTTCAAGTCGATGTTGTACAACGGCGAGTTCGGGACGTAGGCCGTGGCGAACAGCGTATCGTTCTCGTCGAACATGATGCCCATGACGCCGCCGGAGAGAATGCCGCTGAAGTTGCCCACCAGCGTCGAGGCGCCGGTTGTGGTATCGACCGTCCAAATGTCATTGCCAACCGTGGCATACATCGTGCCCGCTGGAATCAAAGGCTAGATCCATGTTGAAACTAATGCCGGTACTGCCAATAGCGGTGGCGATACCGGTCGTCTGATCGATTTCGTAGAGAATCTGATCGTTGTAGCCGATGCCGTACATCGTGCCATCGGTGGCCACTTCCAGGCTGATCATGTTGGTGCCAACGCCGCTGCCGATGGTGGTGGCGGCGCCCGTGATTTGATCGACGCTGGCCAGGATGGCGTTGCCAGAGAAGCCGTTAATCAACGTGTACAGCGTCCCGTCGATATCAAAAGCGGCCGCCCAGGTCTGGGTCGTACCGAAGGGCCCGATATCCGTGCCGACGCCAGTGGTCTGGTCGATCGTTCCCAACCGCTGGCCGTCATCCTGGGTCGTGTAGATCGATCCGCTCCTCAGTCGGTACTACTGCCCAAGTCGTCATCGCTGACCACCGCGCTGATCGTGCTGACGTCGGAGGCCGTGCCGTTGCCGGGAGCAATTCCGTCGTCGGCGTAGACATGCTGGACGCTGAAGCTGACCTGTCCGATCGAAAGGTCGACAGCCGTGATTTCCAGCACCGCGCCGTCGGTCGTGGAGTTAAACGTATCACCCACGTTCAACGTGCCCGTAGCAGGAACGACGAAGGTCGAATCAGCGGATGCGTTGGGATCGTCCCACTCGATAACCACTTCATGCTCGTCCAGCAAACCTGGATCGGTGATCATGCCCGTCAACGTCGCCGCCTCGTTCTCGTTGATCATGGCGACCGGATCCAGCACCAGGCTGGGTGCCACGTTCTTGACCAACACGCTCGGCGAGGCATCGATCTGCAGGCTGACATTGTCCAGGTTGACGTTCATAAAGAAGACCTGAGACTGCTGCTCAAAGCTGATCTGAACCGTTTGGCCAGCCAGCGACTGGAACAGCGTCGTCAGGTCGAACGAACGGTTGTTGGGTCCAAGCTGCGTCAGCGGATCGCCGGGGTCCGTGGAAAATACTTCCTGGATCACGCCCCCGCCGCTGTCCAAAACCAGGACTCGCCACTCCTGGCCGGGGTCGCAGAATAGGTGGCGGCTGATTGCGAATGCGGTCCGACCAGCTCAACACGGCCGAGGATACGCTGGCCGGAACGACGATCGGTGCGGTCAGCATGGCCAGGCCCGGACCGTTTTGGACTGAAACCGCATCGAAATTTCCGGCGATCGGAGCCAGCGGAGTTCCAGGTCCGGCAGGATCGAGCGTACCGTCGTTGATGAGCCAGTTGGCACTGCCGGTTCCACTGACGCTCCAACCCGTAAAAGTCGCCGGTTTCAAAGTCGCCATTGACGATGAATTCCTGCAGTAGCGGGGCCGACTGCAGTCCGCCGCTATCGGTAATCGTCACCGTGACCGTACTGCTGTCTGCCGAGGTGCCGTTGCCTGGGGCCAGGCCGTCGTCCAGATACTGATGATCGGTGACTTCAAAGCTGACTTCACCGGTCAGCAGGTCGAGGCCGGTGACTGCCAGCACCGCGCCGTCGGTGGTCGAGTTGAACGTGTCGCCCACGCTCAAGCGTGTTGATGGCCGGCACGGCAAAGCTCGAATCGGCCGGATCGTTCGGATCGTCCCAGTCGACGACGACGGTGTGCGAATCGTCGAGGTTCTGATCGCTGTAAGTACCGGTCAATGTCACCGACTCGTTCTCGAAAATCATGCCGGCGCTGAGTGCCAAGTCGACGAGCACTGGTGCCCAATTGACAGTCAACACATACTCGCCGGCGCCGTCGTCCTCGGTGGCCACAATCACTTTGTAGACCCCGGCAGCGTGGCAGCCGTGAACAACGGCAATCGCCGCATTCTTGCCGTCGGAACCGCTGCTGGAATCAAAGGCTACCGAGACGCCGCTGGGATCGAGAATTTCAAGCGACGGATTGAGCAAGTTCAAGCTGTCGATGGGATCGTCAAAGGGAGTTATCGTGCTCAGTCCGATCGTCTGGCCGGCGGCCAGCGTGACGTCGTAAGTATCCACATCGGGTACGGACGGCCCGCTCGGCTCGACCTGGAACTGCCCGACAAACGTCCCCCAGGTGTTGCCGGCTCCGGCGTACTCGTTGTACAGCCAGAACGATTCGCCATCCGGATCGACTGCCAAGCCGCTGTAGTCTCCCCAGCGATTGCGGCCGATGCTGTCAAACAGCGAGTAGGGGCCATCTCCCGCGCGGGCTGTTTCGACCGGACGCGTGGTTCCCAGCGGGTCCCTCGCCAATCGCCCGGTGTAACCGATCCCGGCAAACTGGCTGGCTCCCGAGATCGAGAAGGCGATGCCCATGTCGCCGTCGTTGTCGACGTTGACGTGGGCCATCCAGGTATGCACGCCGGGACCCGGATCGACGTTGCCGCTCTGCACCAACGTGGCCGAACCGGCCGGGAAATTGGTGATGTCGAATTCGTACCAGCGGACGACCGTTTCCGTGTCGACCGACAGATCCTGCACGGCGTGCGCGGTCCACAAGCTGCCGTCGCGGACCACACCCGACATGATGCGGGCGTCGACCGAATCGAGCGGCGGTCCGACCTGCTGCGGCACGTCGGGCGGGAAGGCATAACTGGCGACGCTGACCGTCGACGTCGTTCGCACGGGCGCGGTTAACACGTTGGTGATGGCATGCAGCGTGATCTGAACTGCCGCCGGCAAAGCCCGCCTGGGCAAAGTACATCGGCCCGCCGGCGTCGTAAACGGTGACCGGGTGAATCGAGAATGCACCGCCGCCAATCACCTCGTCATACACGATGTTCGCCGGGCCGCCGGACAGCAGCGGGGCCTTCTCGATGGCGAACAGCGAAACGTGCGAGAAGCCGCCGCTCAGAATGCCGAAGTCGTTGCCCGTGATGTAGATTGCGTCGTCGTTAACACCCAGCTTCGGATAATCGGGGAAGGTCGATCCGCCGGTTCCGCGTGTGCGTACCGGTGCGGTCGATGATGTACTTGTTCCAATCGGTCGTCAGAGTTCGTCGGCGTGGAATCGGTCGACACCGCCAGGTAGATGCGGCTAGATCCGATCCCCGCCGTAGATCGATCGACGCCGATCGCGAAGAAGCGATCGCTGGCCGGGATCGTAAGTGATCCACGGATCGAAGACGACATTGTTCGGTGGCCCAGAAGCCGCCGCTGCCATCCAGATCGGCTTGGGCGATCACCGCGCCAGTGGTCTTGTCGTGGATGGCGATGTCGGTGTTGACCATGGCGACCACGGAAGCCGGACCGGCGGCCAGTATCGGATCAGGCGGGATGAAACCGCTGTTGGCCAAGGTCGAGCGACTCGAAGGAAGTCAGCAGGCTCAGATCGACGTCGCCGCCGACCGTGCCGTCGCCCAGGAAGCCCAACGCGCCGTCATAAGCGTCCAGCGATCGTAGCGGCGAATCTGGTGGGCTGATTCGGCTCGGTGTCGAACACCAGCGGATCGGTGACGACGATGCCGTAGTTGCCCTGTCCGGTCGAACGACACGCGAACGTATAGATGCCGTCGGCGGGAATCTGGAAGTCGAGAATGCCCAGATCGAAATTGTCGGAAACAGCCGTGCCCGTGGCCAGCACCGTCGTGCCGTCGGTATCGAGCAGTTCCAACGTCACCTGGCCGCTGCCATCCGTCGTGGGAATCAATAACGCGTTCGCGATCAGGTCAAACAGCTCCTGATTATTTGCGGCGATCGTTCCTTGCGGAAAGAAGTTGAGGCTGATCACGTTGCCGTCAGCGTTGCGTGCGATCATGTTGTTGCCGGCACCGTCCGTTGCCAACAGGGTTGCCCCGGCATCAAGCCCGGATGCGCAAAGTTGAGGTTGTTGAAATAGGAGACGGCATTAACATCAATGCCGGCAAAGATTGGATCGCCCGGAAGTGTCGCTACCAAATTACCGCTAACAGTCCCATTGACAGCTACGTTGGTAAGGGGCGCGTAGCCCGTGGTCGTGATCCTCCCCTCGATGTCCCACGGGTTGCTGTAAGCATAAGTGGCCATCGCCAAATGACCACCAGCATCCACGTAGTCTGCCAATGTGTCGCCTAAAGCAATAGCGTCGGCAGGAACGAAGTTCGTGTACGCCAAAATCGTTTCGTACTCCGCCAATTGTGCCAGGGTCGGCGTGACGGAACGGACATCGATCACCGTAATACTGTCAAAAAAGCCTGTCGCCTGCAATTGCGCGGCGGGGGCTGTCTGTGGATCGGCCGAGAGAATAATTGCCAAATCCAACTCGCCGTCGCTCACCTCACCAATAACGTCGGTCGAGAAGGCGATATCGATCGGTTGTCCAGCTTTTCCGCTCAGGTCGAGCAAGTACTCGTCCACGTCGGGACCCGCCGCATTAACCGTTTCAACGCGAAAGGCCAAATCGCTGGCGTTGCCCGCGCCCGTGTTACCTAGCGGAGTTGAGATGCCGGTAATGGGATCAATAATCCGAATGCCATCGTTCGCGGGGCCCGCACCAGCTTGAGATGCGAAGAGTGTCCCGTCACTGGGCCGAATCGCCAGGCCTTCATGCCCGCCAAATGTCAAGTTGATCGTGGTGAGCGGAGCACCCGTGGCGGTGTCCAGCGTATGCAACTGATCGAACTCGGCGAAGTACAGCGTACCGTCCGGAGCGAAGCCCAATCCGCCGCCGCGATTCTGGAACGTGTCCCCAATCAGCGTCGGCAGCGCCGGTAGCGCGGTCGATTGTGTACAGCTGACCGCCCGGCGGGCCGCTATCCGAATCAGAGCGTATTCCGAAAATCGCGTCAGTGCCAGGTTGAATCGCGAAGTCGCCGATACTGATAGGCGTCGCACCGTCGCAGAATCGGCACCGAGGAAAGTAACGCACCGGTATCAGCGATCGAGCTCGACCAAGTTGCTGACGCGATTGCCCAGCGGGCCGTCAATGCTCGATCCCCACAAACGGTCTGAGCTGTCGAAGTCCAGTCCTGTCAATCCGCCCGGCGTAATCGAATCGGCCAACAGTGTGCCCGCGCCCGTAGTTTGATCAATAAGCAAGACGCCACCAGGATTAACCGGCGAGCCACGGCCGACGCCGGCATAAAGTGCTTCCGACGATACTACCGTCCGCCGTCAGGCTGATGGCATCGAACTCGATCTGGGCCGGTCCGGTGCCGCTCTGCGGAATCTGCTCGCGGAAAAGATAGCGCACGGTTTGGCCGGCGAAGGCCGACATGTCGACCGAGTGTGACTGCCAGCCGGTGTTGCCAGTTGGATTTACGGCCTGCATGCCGGTCGAGAACGAATAGAGCGTACTCAGAAGCTGCCGGTAATCGGGTCGCGGACTTCGACGTCGTAGAGTCGTGGCAGGGTGGCAGCGGCACCCAAGGTTGAAGTTCCATTGCACGCGATCCATCCAGCTCAACGTCGCCGTCGCACCAGTCGCGATGGCGACATCCTGATACATCTGGAATTCCATGGACCGCTGCCATCGAAGCCGTTCCAGGCCACGAACGCCGCCATCCTGCGGTTGTGTTTGCAGCATGCCAAAGCCGCCGCCTTGACCGGCGCCGGTCACCGCCCACGGTCGAAACGGAGTGCCCGTGTGTTACGGTTGTCCAGCCGGTGAAATCGCCGGTCTCGAAGCTGCCGTTGACCAGCAGTTCGTCGGGCGCCGAAGGCCGCGCCGCGCGCCCGGTCCATTGGGGAATCTCCCGGGCTCACCCGGCTCGCCGTACATATCGGGAGCTGCCGCAGGATGAATAGGCCGCCATTAGGCAAGAGCGAATGCAGCATTTACCAAGTCGGCTCCCAGGCCACTGAGAAAACCGCCGGCAACGGTGACCTGATTCAAAACGGCCCCGCTATCCGGGTCGAGCGTAAACAAGTTTCCAACCGCATCCGTCGAGTACAGATTGACCCCGTCGAAGGCCAACCCCTGAGAGCCACCATCGAGCCGAGCGGCAACGGGAACGCATTGAGCTGCGTATTGGCGACCGTCGTGCTGAACTCCTGGATCTGGCCATTCGAACCACAAACAGCCGGCCATTGTCATCGCCACCGAGTGCACCCGGAAAATTGACTCCGCCTGGCGTCCAGTCCGTCAGCGGACCTCCAAAGCCCGCTTGCCGATCGACGGGTGCTCCGTCGTCAATCGCGAAAATCGAATCGGTGGTACCCGACTCGAAACTCAAGCCGCCGCGGAAAACCGGCGTGGTCCCGGTCGGAAGAAACTCGATGGACAGGACCGTGCCATCGTCCGGGTCCAAGCGATACAGGTTGTTGCCATTTGTGCCGCCATTGACATACAGCAACGTGTTGCCCTCTTCGGCAATGGTCAAGCCGTTGATCCGGTGATTGGGACTCAGCGCATCGGGTGCCGGAAAACTGCCAAATGATGGCTCCGGTTCGCGGATCGATTTTCAGGATCTGGCCGGTACTCGGCTGAATCCCCCACACCACCGGCACTGCTTCTTCGTCACCGCCGTCCTCGGTCGCTAAAGGTGCCGACAATGCCAAACCGACCCGAGCCCAGCGGGATGAACGAACCGCTGGCATCCTGCTCGCTGCCATCGTCGGTGTCGACCACTTCCACGCTGGCATTGCGAAACAGCGAAAGGTCGTATTGGCTGGTTGCATCGCCGCTGATCTCGATCGTGTAGTCGCCATCGGCGGCGATGCCGATGGTCTGAATAGACAGCGTTTCGCCAGGACCGCTGGCGGTGGCGGTCGCCAACAGCACGTTGCCGGGATCGAGCACCGAGGCCGTCAGCGTGGTCGAGGCGTTATTCGGAGTGGCCACCACGGTCAACGTTTGGTCGGCCTCCAGAAAGGCGGTATTCGTGTCGGACAAGCTGTCCAGGCACTGTGACCGCAACATCGTCAAAAGCACGACCATCGGTGTTGAAAGGAAAATTGTCATACTGCTGAAACTTGATTTGAAAGTTGGCACCTAGCGAAATTCCAGCCGCCGCCGCTGCATCGCCTAAGTCAAAGTCGAAATCGGTATAGACGTTGTTGGGAGAGTTGGCATCGTTCAAACTCACCAAGGTGTGCCAGGTATTGCCGTCATCGCTGATCGAAACGCCATCACCATTGAACTTACCGACGAACGCCGGCGGCAGCGGTGTGTCTTCATCGTTAACGTCCTTGTGAGCGAACTGTAACCCAGCGTCACTAGCCCCCGACAAATCGACAGTCAAAACGGCTTCATTGAGGTTGTTAGGCCCAACAAGCGTAGTATCCATGGCTAGATGAAAGGTCCCGCTATTGGCTGGCAATCCCAGGGCATTGCTGGGCCCAACGCGACCGTCAGGTGTTGACGAGTTAGTTGACCCGAGCCGGCCCCAGAACGCCCGACTCGAAATCATCCGAAAACAAATTGACCGGGGCACCAATGCGTCCCTGGATATCCGACTGGTAGATCAAACTCCCCCAGCGGCTCAACATGTCCCCAAGTGACGGCGAGCATCCGACGATCCTCTAGGCTTTCCATCAGCAACGAACGAAGTGAAGAACGACGCATCGCCACCGAAACCGTCGCGGCAGCTCCCGCGGCTTGAGGATGTCGGCGGCGAGACGAAGTGCGTGTTGAGCTAACTTGCGACATGATGTGGGGTCAGCTTTCGCTTGAGGCATGAATTGATAGCAACCGCAAAAGGTCAGACTACGCATTCTGGAGGCGAATTCCCACCAAAGCAACTACATCTACTTAACTTTTCTTGATTTTCTCAATGCTTTGTTCCAAGTCCTGCACGAGGACGATTTAAGGTGGCGTTCCGGCCTGAAGCTAGCTCAACCCCCGCTTTAAGGCC
>CAVPPY010000070.1:0-32389 GCA_963707245.1 Pirellulaceae bacterium | reverse complement strand
CATGATTCAAAAAATAGTTTGGTTCTGGGTATTGTTCCTGGCCGGCCTGGCCAATGCTCAGTCCGCTGGCAACGCTGACGAGGCGCTCAATGGCCGGCTGGCCATGGCGGCTGACAATCGCGGCCAACTGGAGGATGCGTTGCGGAGAGTTCCGGCGGAACAAGCCCACGCATTGCATTTTCTAATCGAGAATATGCCCGAGGCCGATCTGCGGAATTTGGATGCGGACTTTCTGCTGGAGCACATCGCATTGGCTTTTCGCTCGCGCCAGGAAGCCAATTGGGGAGCCGATATTCCCGTCGACATCTTTCTGAACGAAGTGCTTCCCTACGCCAATGTTAACGGAAAAACGAGATGATGTCCGGCGCGAACTGCGAGATCGCTTTTGGCCCTCGGTCAAGCACCTGGAGTCGCCTGCCTTGGCCGCGGCGGTGCTTAATCAGCAGCTGTTCAAAGAATTGAATGTCCAATACTCCACCAAACGGCGGCGGGCCGATCAGGGGCCTGGCGAGTCCGATGGAATCGGGACTCGCATCCTGTACCGGTTTGTCCATTCTGCTGATTGATACCTGCCGGGCCTGCGGCATGTCCAGCGCGCTTTGTTGGCACGCCGCTCTGGTCCGATGGGAGTGGCAACCATTCTTGGGTCGAAGTTTGGGACGGCCAATGGCACTTCACTGGATGCCGCGGAGCCCACCGGCAATGATCTCGACAAGGCCTGGTTTGTCGAGCGGGCCGCCAAGGCTACGCCTGGGGAAAAGCATGGCATCTTTGCGGCCAGCTTCCGACGAACTGAGCAGCGTTTTCCCTTGGTATGGTTACCGCGGGAGAGCGAGGTGTATGCCGTTGAAGTTACCGAGCGCTACGCGCGAACCCAACCCGCCAAGCCGGACTACTTGGATATTGGCTTCCGTACATTGGGGGCGGTTGAGAGCGAGCGCTGCGTTGCCGACTTGGTGGTTCGCGATGCGGCGGGCCAAGTAGTCTTTCGAGGGCAAACCAAGGACGAAAGGGCCGATGCCAACGACCATCTGATGGCACAGTTGCCGCCCGGCAACTATTCCGTCGAAGTTGAAAGCAATCGGCCAACGAATCGAATGGAGTTCACCGCGTCGGCCACGGGACAGGTGGTCTCTCTAGCCATCGACCAAACGCCCGCAGACGATCCGCTCGAGCAACTGCGGATTTATTGCCAAGCCCACCCGGACGTGCTGCCCGAGCAATTGAGTCTCGTGGCCGAGGAGTCCTTTGCCCAAGTAGCCCTTTCCCGCCAACAGACGCAAGCAGCCGTGGAGATCTTGTGGGATTACCACCTGCGACTCATGCAGGCATCCCGCCGAGAGGAACACGCTTCCCAGCACCTGGTTAGTGGCCAATGGGAACTCAAGTACACGAGTCAGACCTTTGGAGAGCCGCCCAAGAATGGTCACAGCCTGACCATCTCGATGCACGGCGGGGGGGGTGCGCCCAAGGCTGTCAACGATCAGCAATGGGAGAATCAGAAGAAACTTTATCAATTGGAAGAGGGGATCTACGTCGCTCCGCGTGGGCCGAGCGATACCTGGAATCTCTGGCATCAGGCCCATATTGACGATCTGTTTACCCGGCTGATTGCCAATATGATCGTGTTTGAGGGAGTCGATCCGAATCGCGTCTACATCACCGGCTATTCGGCAGGCGGAGACGGTGTCTATCAACTCGCTCCACGCATGGCCGACCAATTGGCCGCTGCGGCCATGATGGCGGGGCATCCCAACGAGACCCAAGCTCTTGGGCTGCGCAACCTGCCTTTTACCTTGCACGTTGGAGAGAAGGATAGTGCCTACGACCGCAATCAACGCGCGGCGCAATGGGGCGAGGCATTGCAGGCACTGCAGGCCGCAGATCCTGCTGGCTACACCCATTGGGCCAAGATTCACCCGGGAAAGCCACACTGGATGAATCGCGAAGATGCGGAGGGAGTGCGCTGGATGGCCCAGTTCACGCGGAATGTGATTCCAGAACGCGTGGTCTGGCTGCAAGATGACGTCACCCACGACCGATTTTATTGGCTCGCGGTGGAACCCGGCCAGGCCCGTGAACGAACGAAGATCATCGCCCACCGCCGGGCTTCCCGGGTGACCATTGAATCCTCCGATGTGGATGCCCTGACGATCTTGTTGCGGGATGACATGTTGGACCTCGATCAACCCGTCTCCGTAACCGTGGGCGACAAACGGGTGTTCAAGGCTAAGGCCAACCGCACGATTGCCAATCTGGCTCGCACCCTGGCAGATCGCGGTGACCCCCAGGCAATTTTCTCTGCTTGCATCAAAATCGAGGGAACCAACTAGCGCTTTGTCCAACTTTAATTTCGGGGTTCATCGGAATTAGGACTCTGGACAGAGCATTCGCCCCACGGGCAGCCCAACAAAATGCGGGGTTTCCCCAACGCTCGCGATTGACTAGTGGCTCTGGCTTGGTTTAGCATATCCGGTTTTCATTCGGCGGGCCCCAAAGGGCCCGTTTCGATACTTAGGGACCGCCCGAGATTAAGTCACCGAATTAGCCACAACGCGTTAGCGTCCGGTTCCATCAAAAACTGTGTGCTAAACGCACTTTGGCTGGAGCAAATGCGGTACTTTAATTGCGAACGTCCGCTAAGCCCCGTTTTCCGATAGACCCCTGTTTTGAAACAGTTTTTTAGGTGAAGGAACGATTGCCAACGTGCAAGACGCCATTGCTAAAGCCGACACGCTGATCGAAGCCATGGGGTGGATCCGCAGATTTCGCGGCAAGACGACCGTTATTAAGCTCGGCGGCAGCCTTTTCGAAGACCACGAGGCCCTCCACCACTTGTTGCTGGACGTCATCTTCATGGAAACCGTGGGCATGAAGCCGGTCATCGTCCACGGCGGCGGACCGAGCATCAATCGCGCCATGGAGCAAGCACAAATAGCGCCGCAGTGGGTCAAGGGACGCCGCGTGACGGACGAGGCGACACTGAGCATCGTGGAAAAGGTGTTGGCCGGTGAAGTGACTCAATATTTAACCGACCAGATCGAGCGTTTGGGTGGTCGAGCAGTCAACCTGAACTTTGCCGGCGGTTCCAACGTCTTATTTGGCGAGAAACTGCTCCTGGACGATGCAGAGCAGGGCCAGTTGGACCTGGGATTTGTAGGCCAAGTTACACGTGTTGACCGCACGGTAATCGAGAATGTGGCCTATGCGAATCAGGTACCCGTCATTCCTTCGATGTGCATTGACGAAACAGGACAAAAGTACAACGTCAATGCGGATACTGCCGCCATGGCCGTCGCCGAGGCGTTGGGGCAGAGAAACTCGTCTTTTTGAGCGACGTCAACGGAGTGCGCCGGAACAAGCAGGATCCCTCGACCATCATCCACTCGTTGACCGCCGCTGAAGCGAACCAGTTGATCGCCGATCGTGTGATTGATGCCGGAATGATTCCCAAGATCGAAGCATGCTTAGCGACACTATCGCGTGGCGTTCGCAAAGTGCACATTATCGACGGAAAGTTGAGGCATTCATTGCTGCTCGAGATCTATACCACCAGCGGCGTTGGCACCGAGATTTGCCTTGAACGGGCCAGACTAGCTGCTTCGTCAGGAATAAAATTGGGAAGACCTTCGTGCGTAAGGGGGCAGACACCAAAAGTGCAGCCCTGCAGGCGTTCCGAATTCGGTGACGCCCCTTAGCTTCCATCCCCAAATCAGCTTTGACAGTGAACTAGGCTTTGTCTCAAAAGGGGTCTGACCCTCTCCGGTGAAGCCAAACACAGGCAAATTCGACTCGCCTCCAAAGGGTCGACCCCTTTTGAACAGAGCCTAGCTGCTTATAACAATTAACACACGCAGTGCGACGCGCTGCCTTTATTTATTGATAGGCTTTCCATGGCAAGCCGCGTGGCACACAAGCAAACTGAACAAATCATGCTCAGTCGCCAGGCTTGCAAGAACCGCGCGGGTGCATGGTTGGTGCAGGACGAAAGTAAATAGCCAGTACGAACCTCAGTTCACCGCAAACATTGGATCTATTTCACCGCTATGTCATTCCAAATTACACGCGTTACCCGGTGAATCTGGTTCGCGGGCCAAGGATCCGCTGGTGTGGGACAGCGAGGGACGCGAGTATCTCGATTTTTTTCCAGGTTGGGGCTGCAATCTATTGGGACATTGTCCGCCGCGAATCGTCGAGGCCGTACAGCAGCAGGTGGCCACCTTGATCCACGTACCCAATACCTGGCATATGCAGTCGCAAGGCCTATGGGCCCAAATGCTGGTCGAGCGCTGCTTTGACGGCCAAGCCTTCTTTTGCAACAGTGGCGCGGAAGCAAACGAGGCTGCCATCAAGCTGGCGCAGGCTGCACCAGTCCTGCTCCGCTGGGAGTGTCGGAGCGCTACAAGATCATTACCTTTCAAGGTGGATTCCACGGGCGAACCTACGGTGCTTTAGCCGCCACGGCACAGCCCAAATACCACGCAGGTCTAGGTCCGATGCTGGCCGGGTTCACTTATGCTCCCTTGGGTGATTTGAGCGACGTGGAAAAACGCATCGATTCCACGACGGCGGCCATCATGCTCGAACCCATCCAGGGCGAAGGCGGGGTGCGGATTCCTAGCCCCGAATTCTTGCAGGGGTTGCGGCAATTGGCGGATCAGCACCAACTGCTGCTGATCTTCGACGAAGTCCAGTCGGGGTGTGGTCGAACGGGGCATTGGTTCGGCCACCAATATTTCGGGGTTGAGCCGGATATCGTGACGCTGGCAAAATCGCTGTGCGGAGGTATTGCCGGCGGGGCCATGCTCGCCCGACGCGAAATCGCCGGTAGTTTGCGAGCCGGGTATGCACGCCAGCACCTTTGGTGGTAATCCCATCGCCGCAGCCGCTGGTATCGCCATGATCGAAACCATCGAAGAAGAGGGTTTGCTGGAGCGATCCAGACAGGTCGTCAGCGATTTGCCGAGCACCTGTCAGGACTGGTCAACAGTTGCCCGCACGTCGGGAGGTGCAGGCAGGTCGGGCTGATGATCGGCGTGGAAATGGAGTTCGACGCCAGCGACATCGTTCAGCGTTGCCTGGAGCATGGTCTGCTGATCAACTGCACGCAAGGCAATGTGTTGCGTTTGCTGCCTGCCATGAACATGGAATTGGAACAGGTTGACCAGGGGATGCAGGTTCTCGCGAAAGTCGTCGCCGAAATGCAGCCGACCTGACTCGGGCGGACGCTAGCGGAGAAACGACTTGATCTGGCAGCTGCGGAAAAATAACTTCACCTGTTTTGGCATTTCGCCCGGAGCCATGATGGCTACCAACGATGTGCCTTTGTTATTTTTCCGCAGTTCCGAAGTAAATGACACGAGCGACAACCCAGGACGGATGCTCGCCCTCGTGGAACATGACTGTCTACTGATTTGGTGAACTCGAAATCACGCCTGAGGCATTCGAGTAATATCATGCGGCATCTTTTTCACTTTTGACTTAGCCAGCAAGAGCTATTGGCCATCCTGTCCATAGCCGAACAAGTCAATATTGCTGTTGGCCGGAGTACGCCCGGAGTGGTTGCCACGGCGAATACTGGCCATGCTATTTGAAAAACCCAGTCTGCGAACGCGCGTCAGTTTCGAAGCCGGTATCAGCCAACTGGGTGGTACCGCGATGTTTCTCGGCCAGGAGGTCGGCTGGCAGAACCGGGAATCCACCGCAGACTTTGTCCGCGTCCTGGCCCAATATGCAGACTACGTCGTCTGCCGAGCCAAATCCCACGCATCGGTCGAAGAACTGGCCCGCCACAACTGTGTTCCCGATCATCAACGGACTGACCGATGTAGCCCATCCCTGTCAGGCCTTGGCCGATATCATGACGATGCAGCAGTATGTCGAATCATTGGCCCAGTGCACGGTCACCTTCGTAGGAGACGGAAACAATGTTGCTCGCTCTCTAGCGCTGGGCTGTGCCATGGTGGGTATGCGCTTTCAATTGCTCGGACCCGCCGAATACTTCATGTCCGGAATCGACAATTGAAGACATCGTGCAGCGTTATCCCCAGGCCGAAATCCGCATGGGGAGTGATCCTAAACAGGCCCTGGCGGCAGCCGACTTTGTTTACACCGATGTCTGGACGAGCATGGGCCAAGAGGCGGAAATGGCCGAGCGGAAGCGAGCCTTTGCCTCCTATCAGGTCAACCCGGACATGCTGGCACTGGCTCCCAGCAACTGTAAGGTCCTGCATTGCCTGCCAGCTCGACGCGGCGAGGAGATCACCGATGGGGTGATGGAGCATGCGAATAGTGTGGTAGTCGAGCAAGCCGGCAATCGCATGCATGCCCAGAAAGGGCTACTGATCTGGTTGGCCCTACAGCACGAACAACTGAGCCCCGCAGCGCTGGCACGCGAGGGTGTGCGACTGCCACCCGCATCACCATAATCGGCCAGCGGCCGTCACTAGTCCGCCAAGTTGCCAATCCGCCGAAATGGGCTCTCAAAGAGCATTACCGGTTGCTTTTTTGGCTGGTCGCCGCTTGGCTAGTTCGCTTGATCGATCGCCTGAGGCTCAGCCTTCGCCGCGATTCTTGATCATGACAACCTCATTGCCACGCTGGTTGTAAGTGACTTGGTTCATCAGTTCGTGAATCAGTAGCACTCCGCGGCCATGCGTACAATTCAAGCGTTCTTCGCTACGTGGATCGGGCAATTTGCTCGGGCAAAACCCGGCACCTTCGTCTTTGATGCGCAGATAGACTTTTTGTTTGGAAACTTTGAATTCCAATTCGACAATTTTATCTTCTGCGGACTGATTGCCATGCGTAATGGCATTTATCATGGCTTCTTCTACCGACATTTGCACATGGAAGTAATCGCGGCCGTCCCAGCCGGCTTGCTCGAGGGCGCTCAGCAATTTCTCAATGGCCGCGTGGCCGGCGTCTCTGTTGCTGGCAATCTTGTCTTCCAGATTCCAGCACCACACAGCTTCGATCATGGATTGTTTCCGACAGCTATGGCTGGAAAAGGAATTGTAGGTTCGTGCGAGGCTTACTAGCGATAGCGATCCGCCAGCGGGCTAGAATTCGGCTCGCGGGCGGCACATTCCAGCTGTTCCAGCGCTAGACACCAAAAGCCTTGAGCGCATCTGCTTCTGTCTTGCGAATATCGAAGACGCGATTCAATCGCGTAATGGTGAAGACCTCCATGATTTCAGCTCGCAGATTACACAGTCGCAGAATGCCACCGACCTGTTTGACTTTCTTGTCCATCAGAATCAGCTTGTTCAATGCGGCTGAGGACAAGAATTCAACGCCTTCAAAATTCAGCAAAACGTGCTTCATGTGATCTTTGTCGACTAGCGAAAACATTTCTTCGCCCATTTCCTCAATGTTTCCACTATCGACGATCTTCTTGTCGGAGAAGCGTACGGTAGCCAAGTCGCCAATCTTGGCGACCACCATGCGGCGTCTGTCTGTCATGAGGAGATCCTGCAACCTGCAAAATTTTTATTACCCAGTTCCTTCAGCGACCTGGGAGAAACCGCGTCGCCGACTGGCATTGTGTTAAGAGAGCCCTCTATGCTAAGTCAATCAAGCACTGCAGGCAAGCTGGATAACGGCACAAATTAACCATGGATCTTGGCTTTTCGAGGGTAAATCCAACACCTTATTGCGCTGAACTCTCGCTTCGGTGGATTGGCCAAGGTTAAATGGAACTGAGAATTGTACCCTGCCGGCTGTTGCGCAAGGCCGCCGTGCCCCCGCTCGACGACCTAATTGCCGGTAACCCGCCCGCTGCCAGTCAGACGCCACTACAGGACCAAGTATGCACACCATCGACCTGCTCGAGCAGACTCTCACCGTGGCCGAACGAGCTGGTATTCAAGTGCGGAGAGAGTGGCTCGGGGACGTGCCCGGCGGCCTATGCAGAATTGGTGCCACGCGCGTACTCTACACGAATCTTTCGCTCTCCGCAGAGGAACAGCTGCAGCAGCTGGTGTTCGCCCTGCGCACCGAATCGTCGCTCCAACACAGCCTGCCTGACCGCTAGATCCTCTTATTTCCGCAACTCTCGTCGCCACACTAGGCTTTGTCCGAAAAGGGGTCTGACCCTCTCCGGCGAGGCAAAAAACACGTGCAAATTCGACTCGCCTCCACAGGGTCAGACCCCTTTCCGGACAAAGCCTAGTCCCTTTATCTTGCTGCTCTCGACCTCGCTCTCCCTGATGCAACCCTGCTCTCTGCTGCCCGCAGCCTGGCCTTGGACCAATACGCAGGCTGCCCGGCGGGTCATCCTCGATCTATAATTTCTTGCGAGCTCCTGCCGATCCCTGCTCCCCCCCTATCCCCCTATCCCCGCATCCCCGCATCCCCGGAGACGAATCGTGAAAAGTCTAGGTTTTTGCATCGCTGTCCTATGCCTGTGCCCGCCAGCCATGGCACAGGTCGAGGATTTCGATTCCATCAAGCTCTATACGCTGAGCAATCCGTCCGGCATGACCGTGAAGATTTCCAATTACGGAGCGATCATCACATCCATCATCGTGCCCGACCGAGATGGCAAGCTGGCAGACGTGGCCCTGGGATACAACCGTGTCGAAGACTATATCAACGCGGTTGATAAACCCTACTTCGGTGCAGTCGTGGGGCGCTATGGTAATCGTATTGCCAACGGCCAATTCAGCTTGGACGGCGAAACATATAAACTCTTAAAGAACAATGGAGACAACCACTTGCATGGTGGAGCTATCGGCTTTGATAAAGTCGTTTGGGATGCATCCTTCGATCAAGACAAGAACACGCTGAAACTCTCCTATCTGGCCAAGGACAAAGAGGAAGGCTATCCGGGTAATTTGCAATTGAGCGTGACCTATCAATTGACCGACGAAAACGCCTTGGTCGTTGATTATTGGGCTACCACCGACAAAGCGACTCCCATTAATGTGACGCAGCACACCTATTTCAACCTGCAGGGAGAAGGCACGGGCCAGATTCTCAACCACGAGTTGATGCTCAATGCCAAGAAATACACGCCAGTTGACCAGGGCATGATTCCAACTGGTGAGATAGCCTGGGTATCCGGAACTCCCTTCGATTTCACCACGGCCAAGCCGATCGGACGTGACATTGGCCAGTCGCATGAACAACTCGAATTCGGTTTGGGCTTTGACCACAACTGGGTGTTGGACCGAGTAGGTCAGGGACTGACACTCGCTGCTCGCGTCGTTGAGCCCATTTCAGGACGCGTGCTGGAGATTCACACCACCGAGCCTGGAATTCAATTCTATTGCGGAAATTTCTTAGATGGACGATTGATCGGAAAGTCCGGAAAGCCCTACGTTCATCGAGGTGGCTTCTGTCTGGAGACGCAGCATTTCCCCGATAGTCCCAATCAGTCACAATTTCCATCGTGTATTCTCAGGCCCGGCGAGCCCTATCATTCGCAAACGGTATTCACCTTCAGCACTCAGTAGGTATCCAGAAATGAATCGATTCCCTCTACAAAACGCCGGTAAGTTGAGCATCGGTGCATGGCTTGTTTTAGCATCCGGGGTGCTAGCGCGAGCCCAAGAAATCTACAGCGAAAAGCCAGGTACGCAGGGCAATGGGAATTTCATCGTTGGGCCCGAATACCCAATCGATCCGGATCTTACCGAGCGGGGGAATCCCCAAGGTAAGAGCTTCCAATTTAGCCTGCCCTTGGCAGACAGCCAGCTCTTTCCTGGTAATGCGGCTACCTTAGACCCAAAGAAACCAGTTCGCGAAGAACGCAAGATCTTCGTTTATATACCTGCCGCATATCAGGATGGTACCGCGGCACCCATCCTGGTGATGCATGATGGTCCCAGCAATCTGAACCTGGTGCGGAATGCCTTGGACAATTTGACGATTTCCGAAGATCCCGAACGACGGCTGCCTGCATTTATCGCTATCGCCGTTGAGAATGGCGGAAACGATGGCAAAGGTAGCGAACGGGGCTTGGAGTATGACACCATGTCGGATCGCTTGGCTCGCTTTATCCATGGCGAAGTCTTGCCCGCCGTGCTGAGCAATGCCGACATAAAGGCCGCCTATCCACAACTTGCCTTTACGGACAATCCCTGGGGACGGGCGGCCATGGGCTGCAGTTCGGGCGGCGCAGCGGCCTTGAGCATGGGGTGGTTTCGGCCGGATCTCTTTCGAAGATTGATTACCTACTCAGGAACCTTTGTTGACCAGCAGGATGATGACGCTCCAGAGGAAGCCGAGTACCCATTGGGCGCTTGGGAGTATCACTCAAGCATGAAGCTGATCGAGAACAGCGACAAGAAACCCTTGCGCATTTTCACGCACGTCTCAGAATTCGACCTGCGAGCCAACGATCCAGAGAGCAGCTATCACAATTGGGTCATGGCCAATGAACGCACCGCGGCAGCCTTAAAGGCCAAGGGCTACGACTATCGTTATGTCTTCAGCCGGGGCACTCGGCACTGCGATGGCAAGGTCTTCCAACATACTCTGGCCGATACGCTCGTCTGGATGTGGCGCGGCTATCAACCTGACTAGTGCGTTGTCCAACTTTAAGTTTGTGATTAGCCGCACGGCGTTAGCCGCGGTTCCCTCTGAAGAAACCGGGGCTAACGCCCATCGGCTGATTTGACTAATCCTCATTCTTAAGTTGGACGATGCACTAGGTTCTCGCAGATTCAATAACCCTGGCCTCACAGATAGTGAGCCGAAAGCGCTCCAGCCGTCGGCTCACCAAGATTCCAAAACAATTGCCCATGGGCTCTCGTCCTACTTGGGTAGGGCTACTTGCACGGGATGTTGCAAGTAGCCGATCAGATCGCGTACTTGCTCGTCACTCAGCGTCTGCAGCAGTCCATCCGGCATGGCCGACAGGGGTGACTCTTTGATCATCTCGATCTCATCAATAGCCATGGTCAACTGTTCGGTAGCCGTTTGCAGCACCAGTCTTGATGCATCTTTACTGACGATCAATCCATTGAGCACTCGTCCATTTACATCCAAAATAGTGGACATGCGGTATTCTTTCCCGACCACGGCACTTGGATCGAGAATATTAGTCAACAGGTAATCAAGACTCGAACGTTGGGCACCCGTCAAATCCGGTCCGACCGTCTGCCCTTCGCCGTAAAGCCTGTGGCAATTGCTACACGTCTTGCCAAACAACATTCTGCCGGCCGCGAGATCTGCCTTGCTTGAAGATTCTTGGTTCAAGACGCGTTTCCACCGGTCGATCTCTTGCTGGCGTTCGGCGGTCGATTCCCGCAGTTCGCCCCAAACCTTGGAAAGCATGGCCGTCAATTGGTTGTCTCCCAGGCTGAGCACCTGCCTGGCATGTGAAGCGGTAAAATCGCCCGGCGGTATTTGACTGTTATCGCTATCCATGGCCTGCAACAGCAAGAGTGCCGAAGTCCGACGAGAGACGAGTACTTCAATAACCTTGGCTCGATCGCTGGGTTGAAAGCGGCGATACTTGTTCACCAGCAATCGGGACAATGGCGCGTCGTCATAAAGAGCCAAGCCGCGCAAGGCCGTTGCATTGAGAACGCGAACGTCCAGCAAACTTTCACAGGTCTGTCGCAGCTCATCCGGCCTGGCGTCGATCAATGTTTCCAATGCGCTTTGGCGTGAAAGCATTTCAGCCTGGCTGTCCAGTGCGATCGCCCGCACCTCGTCTAAGGCTCGGCCATCGCCAAATAGGATATTCAGGTCGCGTAGGACGTCTCCTGAATCAGCCACGCCGGGCAGCAAGCAGAACTGTTCCCAATTACTTGGTTGTCTTTCTCGGCGCAAGCCACGGAAGGCGTCGGCTACTCCGTAAAGCGTTTCCTTGCGAGCCGCAACGGTCATCGTCGACGCAGTTGCCAACAAGCCTTCCAACGAATTGGGGTCCGAGCGATAGCCGGTGGCGACACGGCGCGCGATCCAGCCATGGATACCCACCCAGCTGTTGGTAGATGCGAGTGCCAGCATGTCCTCCGTTCTAGCTTCACCCAAAGGAATCAAACCATACCAGGCGAGCAAGGACAATTGCCGATCATGAGCGAATTCCGGGCGCATCAGCAAGGCATTCGCCAGGCTGGCTCGCTTGTCAACAGGCAAACGCTGCAAGGTTGAGGTCAGGCGCGAACCACGAGCCCAGAAGGATCTTGCATGGCCATGCGTGTGAATAACTCAAGGCTTGCCTCATCCTTGGGGTAAACCGCTTTCGGGTTGGGACCGGTCACCCAATCCAAGGGCCAGAGATCGGTCAGCAAGCGGATGGCCCACACTCGGACGTGTTCATCGGGGTCGCCTAGCAGGACTCGCAGTTGCTCGGGACTGGTTTGGCCGGATTGATAATCTCTCCAAAGCTGGGGCAATGCACCACCGCCCGCCAAACAGAGTGGTTTGTCAAAGACCCGCGTGCTCTCGCCTGGGTAGCTAATCTGATAGATCCGCCCGCTCTCACGATGCACGCCGGTATGCTCGTGGCATTCGCCGGTGTCACTCCAGTCGATCAAGTAGACATTCCCATCGGGGCCCACCGACAAGTCCGTTCCACGAAAAAATGGATCATTGGAAATCAGAAAGTCCGGCTCATGCTTGCCCACGTATCCCGTGGCGTTTTGCTCCAATCGCTCGACATTAACGCGCATCCCGTGCATGTTGATAGTCATCAATTTTCCAGCATAGGACTGGGGCCAACGATCGCCGTGATAGATCATCATGCCCACGTGAGCATGGCCGCCGCCGAGAGAATTGGCAGCACCGTTGCGGCTGTCCGTCCAGTTGCCGGTGGTATCAAAGTGGTAGTGGTCGGCAATCATGTCCATCCGCTCGTAGACATGGGGATTCATACTCTCGCCAAAGGACTCCTTGAAATGTGAGCCTGGAGCAACATGCCACAAGTGACCGATTACCGTGTTGATGAAGAACAGTTCGCCATTTGCATCCCAATCATGTCCCCAGGGATTGGTCGTGCCGTGGCACAGAACCTCAGCAATCCCATGCTCGGGATGATAGCGCCACATGCCACCATCCAGTGGAATGCGTTCGTCGGCTGGCGTGTCGGGTTTGCCAATTCTGCCCGGACAGGAGTGGCCACAGCGACCATATAGCCAGCCATCTGGTCCCCAGCGGAGTCCATTAGCGAAATTGTGGTAGTTGTCCTGGGCGACGTCAAAGCCATCCAACACAACCTGAGCGGGACCATCAGGAATATCGTCCTCATTTGCATCGGGGATGAACAACAACTGGGGTGGGCACATCAGCCAAACTCCACCACGCCCAACCTCGACACTGGTCAACATCTGCACCGAGTCGGTGAAGACGGTACGCGAGTCGGCTTGACCATCGCCATCCGTATCTTGAAAAATCAATACGCGATCACGCAGCGACAAGTCGAATCGTTGGCTGCGCTCTGCATAGGTGTAATTCTCAGCGATCCACATCCGACCACGCTTGTCCCACGCCATGGCTATGGGATTCTGGACATCGGGTTCGGCGGCAAAGACGGTCGCTTGGAACCCGGGCGGGAGTTGCATGGTCCGGGCGGCCTCCTGCGGGCTGAGGGCCTGGACATCGCTTGGTTCGCTATTGTAGATCGTCGGGAAATCATCCGCCCATGCTTGGGAAGCCAGGCAACACGCAAGGATCGAGACGTATTTGATCATGATTGTGATGACGATTCTGTGTCGCCAAACTCCAAAATGTCTTGTCCAGCAAAATTAGTAACTGCCACCACCAATCTTACCCGACTGCGGGCTGCAAGTCTGAACATTCCCAGCGGCCTCACGGCGTCGGAATTCATCCAGCATGGCGGCGGTAGTCGTAGCTCCGCAGCGCGAGCAACCCAGCTCTCGGACACGGATCAATCCATCCAGATCTCGCACACCGCCAGCCGCTTTGACTTGCACACCCCCGCTACAACTGGCTCTCATCAGCGCCAAATCATGTTCGGTCGCACCTTGATAATTATAAGAGCCATCGGGCTGCTTGATGAATCCATAGCCCGACGAGGTTTTCACCCAGTCGGCGCCAGCCCGTTCGCAGATTTCGCACAGTCGGCGTTTAAAATCATCGCTGGTCAGGCCAGCCCCGCCGCCGGTCAGGTAATCATTCTCAAAGATGACCTTAACCTGAGCCCCATGCCGGTGGGCTTCATCGCACACCATTTTCACGTCCTGCTCTACGTATCCCCAGTCACCACTCAGCGCCTTGCCAATATTGATAACCATATCGATCTCCACGGCGCCATCCCGGCAAGCCAGTTCCGTCTCATACCGCTTGGACTCGCTACAGGAATTCCCATGTGGAAATCCAATCACGGCACCGACCTTGACATCCGATCCAGCGAGCCATTGCACCGCCTGCTTCACCGCATAGGGTTTGATGCAGACTGACGCGACATCGTACTCCGCCGCCAACCTGCAGCCTGCCTCCAGATCGGCATCCGTCATGGTTGGATGCAGCAACGAATGATCAATCATTTTTGCCAGATCGCGATAAGATAATTTCATGCTCATGCAAGTGTCTCCGTGTGTCACAGGTCGGCCGGCCGAACCAAAATACGGGGACTAGACTAGACTGTCAACGCTTTGCCCAATGCCCTACCAATGCCTCACGTCAGGCTACCAAGGCAGCAAACAGGACAGTGGATTCAGGGGGTGATTCTGGACCTGTCATGGACTCATGCGCTTTGTGATCGCCTGACGAAAGTGCGATAGGACACCAGGCGTCAACTCATGCTGGCCAATCAGGCTATACTGATGCTCTTCCAACTCACGCTATGAGGAACGCAATATGCGAATTGGTTTTCCAGCCGGTTTAGGGTCTCTTGTTGTATGGCTGTGCGTTTTCTCGGCGGCCACGCTGTGTGCTCAGTATGATGGGGCCGAACCGCCGCCCCAGTCATTGGCGCCAGGTTTCGACTCGATTACGCCTGATGAATGCCAACAGTGGCTTAACGTGCTGGCAGGCCCCGGCTTTGAAGGACGCGGCACTGGCCAAGAGGGACATGTCAAGGCCGGCATTGGATCGCCGGTAAATGCCGGAATTCGGACTGAAGCCCATGGGTGATGCCGGAACCTATTTTCAGATGTTGCCCATGGGACGATTGATCGTTGTGCCCGAGCAATCGAAATTGAGCGGAGCGAATGACTTGTCCATTGCCTTTTCCAAGGCGATCGGTTTGGATCGTTTCTCGGATCAGGCCGAAACGACAGGCCAAGTGGTTTTTCTTAGGATGATGGGTTCCAAGGCAAAGCTCGATGCCGAATTGCCGCTGCGTGACAAAGTGGTGATACTGGTCGCCGACGAGGCAACCGCCAGTGGTTCCACTTTTTTTGACCTACTCCGCCGACGCCCGGCGGCAGTGCTGCGTGTAATCGACGCGGAACCTGTTTCAACCTCGCAACTCCAGCGCCCGGGAAATCGTCAGCGCTCCTCCGGACTGAGCGGAACGATAACGCGGCAGGCTGCCCTGGAAGTTTTGAAGGCTGCCGGCGGCGAGGATTCCTGGCTAGAACCCTGCCCGGCCGATAGCGCGCTCGCACACGAAACGAGCCTGGAAGTCAAGTTGGAAGTGCGCGTTTCGAGAAGAGCCGACGGCGGTACCCAACGTATTGGCCTGGCAGCCAGGCTCCGACCCCGAGGTGCAGGACGAATACATCGTACTGGGGGCTCACCTGGATCATCTGGGCATCCGCGGGACGTCGGTTTATCCTGGAGCCGATGACAATGGCTCCGGCTCGACGGCTGTGCTGAGCATTGCAAAGGCCGTCAGTCTCAATCCAGAAAAACCCAAGCGTGGCATTCTCTTTATGTGGTTCGCGGCCGAAGAAATCGGACTGCTGGGGTCTGCCCATTATGTGGCCAATCCGACCCTGCCCTTGGACAAAATGATCTGCATGCTGAACATCGACATGGTCGGTCGCAACGAAGAAAAGGGGAATGAATCAGCGGCAGACAACGAACGCACCCTGCATCTGGTTGGTAGCCGCAAGGGTGACCTCTCGCTGCACGACATCGTGCTGCAAGCCAATCAAAGTGTCAAACTTGATTTTGAGTACGATGAAGAGGGCGTATTTTCACGCAGCGACCACATCAACTTCTTCAAGAAAGGGACCTCGATTGCCTTCCTCTTCGGCGGCTTTCATCCCGACTACCACCGTACATCCGACGCGCCGCAGAAGATCAATTACGACAAGATCTCCGCTGCGGCTCGACTGTATTACTTGACCTGCTTCTTGGCCGCAGATCACGGACCCTTTCCCGTTCCGCCGGCCGAAGACGAGGCAGGTGAAGAGAAAACCGATAGCAAGCAGTAATTCCCGGAAATGAAATCAAGGCTGCTCGGCTGGCCAAGGCCATTAGGCTCGCTGAAAGTACATTTTGAATAGGTGTAGTAGGCCACCACCGCTGAACATGCCCAGCAAGTATGATCCGAGTATGACCACGATTTTAGAGACGTTTGCGTGCCAAAATAGGAAATTGACTTCTACCGCTGCCAGATTCTGTAAGGCGAATACGCCGATCAGTATCAGGGCAAGAATGGCAATTCCGGTGATGATGTAGTGGAGCATGGGCGCCTCGAAGGTGTGTGTTTGTTAACAGAGTAATCCTCACTCAGCTTAGCACAATCCACATCAAGCCTGCGATGGAAAGTAGCGCAACCATAATGGCAACGGTGATGCTAAGTGGCCAAATCATTAGCACTGGCGGTTCGTTGCGGCGAGCGCTTGAGGGCCTTCCAATACGAGATGCTCGACAGCACCATGGCCGTGATGCCGATCAAGACCAATGCACCCCCGAATCCAATGGCCGCCCGGTGCAACTCTTGCTGGCCCGGTTGATCCGATTGCATCATAGCCGAACGCGTGAAACCGACCATTCCGAGACCAAAGGTCGCGAAAGTCAATGAAGTTCTAATCCAGGCTAGGGCGGTACGGTCCATGGCCAACTGCGTCCGATAGTTGGCCATCGCGGTACGGTTGTGTGCAAGGTCGACACGTGGATCCATAGTTGTTGCTGCCAGAGCGTTCGCCGAATGTTGTAAGCATGGCATCTTATCAAAAACAGTCTGCCCGACGTAAATCGTCGAACAGGCTGCTGTTGTAAAACGATGGCAAAATCCTCGCCCGGTAGCTTATTTGCTGGGCAATCGCGTGAAACTGATGCCAGGATCGTTGGCGGGTGCTCCGTCCAACATAAACTGCCATTTGTCATTGCCCAATGACATAACCCTCCCCGCCATGGATCCCTGTTTGTCATTGGTCAATACAATCGCATCTTGTTCAGCAGTTAGTTCTCCGCTGAGCTCAACCGGGGCTTGGCCAGCTGGCGTTGCCTTCCATACAAAACTGGAATCTTCTTTGATGGTCAGCTCGAGCTTGGTATCGCCAGTCGTGGCCATCCAAGTTCCTACCAAATCCGTGCTGGGGGCTTCGTCGCCAACAGCGGTCTGAAGGGCGCCGCCGGGGGAGCTGGAGGCGAAAGTGCATCCAACATCCGTTTGGCCGTCGAGTCCTTGGGCTGATTCTTGAGCACGACTTCCAGAGCTTTGACCGCTTCATCCTGGTAACCGGTGACCAAGTAGTGGTAAGCCAACACGAAGAACGCAGCGGCATCGGTGGGATGCGACTGGCAGTGCTGTGCCAGCTTCTCTAGCTGAGCTTGATAGTCATCTGTATCTCCATACAGTCCGCTCATCGTGGTCCAGTCCATGCCGGGAGCTGAAGACAAAAGCGAGTTCAGCGATGCCGCAGCAGGCGTATAGTCGCCGAGCGCGAATAAGCTCAGGGCCCGTACCTCGTGAACGACCGGATCGTTGGGCAATTCCTTGAGGGTCGCATCAAAGGTCGTCAAGGCTTGCCGATAATTGCCCGCTTTGAATTCAGCCAGACCTTCATCGAAAGCCGAAAGGGCTTGCGGCGATTCAACCGGTTGCTCCACCTGTGCGGTCGAGCCCTGCGAATCAGCGTCCGAGGATACGTAATTGTTCACGACCACCGGTTGCGAGATAGTCATAGGGCACCGATCCACCCACCGCCACGGGAGTCGTGAAATACGGATTGAAGTAACTCGTGCCATATCCCCAGCCGCTGGTCAGCGCACCCAGACCCCAACCTACCCCTACCCAAGCCACAGGACGGTACCAATTGCTTCCCCAATAGCCCTGGTTCCAGCAGCCGTTGTACCAACCGTGGTGACCATTGATACAGTTGTTGTGCCAACTTCCGCCCCAACCACCGCCAATCCCCCATCCAGGACGATTCAAGCCTGGGCGAGCCCAGGCGGGCAGGGTAGTAGCAAAATTGCCGCCACGATTGCCAATGTTATTCCAACGGTTTCCACCGTTGAAGTTGATGTCGTTGCCGATATTGATGTTGCCATTGCCAATTCCACCCGGGCGATTGCCGGGCCGGTTACCACCAATTCCAGGGCGATTGCCATCACCGATTCCAGGACGATTGCCATCACCGATTCCAGGGCGATTGCCATCACCGATTCCAGGGCGATTGCCATCACCGATTCCAGGGCGATTGCCGCCTCCGATACCAGGCGATTGCCGCCTCCGATTCCAGGACGATTGCCATCACCAATTCCAGGGCGATTGCCGCCTCCGATGCCAGGACGATTGCCATCACCGATACCCGGACGATTGCCATCACCGATGCCAGGGCGATTACCGCCTCCGATACCAGGACGATTGCCGTCACCGATACCAGGACGATTGCCGCCACCTATACCGGGGCGATTGCCATCACCACCGCCAATTCCAGGTCGGGTTCCGGGTAGCGGAGTGGGTCGGGCATTGCCAATACTGGGACGATCGTTCCCGCCGGCGCCGGGCAAGCTTGGACGATTTCCATTGCCAGCCCCGGGTAGGCTCGGGCGATTAGCCAGCGCCGGGCAGGCTCGGACGATTACCAGCCGCGCTCGGACGATTCCCCGCCGGGCAGGCTCGGACGATTGCCACCACCTGCGCCGGGCAGACTGGGACGATTGCCACCGCCCGCGCCAGGTAGACTGGGACGATTGCCACCGCCTGCGCCTGGCAGGCTCGGGCGATTGCCAGCGCCAGGTAAACTGGGCCGATTGCCATTTCCGGGTAGGGTAGATGGGCGATTGACGCCCGTCCCAGGCCGAGTGGAAATCCCTCCGCTACCTCCGGGACGACTGATACTCGGTCGCCCACCGCCTGATGGATTGAAAGCGCCACTACCGGGCCGCGTTGAGGGGCTGGGCCGCGCCGAAGGGCTGGGCCGCGGACTTGGGCGGGCAGCATTACCTACCGAAGGCCGCGACGGTGAAGGCCGCGACGGTGAAGGTCCGCGACCCCATCGAAGGCCTGGCTCCACCGCCCATCGAAGGTCTACCGCCTCCGCCGCCAACGTGCCCCATGGAAGGTCGGGCTCCCCCGCCACCTGCTCGAGCACCTCCACCTCGCCCTCCACGTTGGAAGGCCAAGATCGGTGAACAAGTCCAAAGAATGACGCTGAGCACGGTGCTGGCCGCAACAATTTGTCTCGTGGTTTTCATGCCAATGTTCCTTGCTGCCTAAAGCTGAATTTTATTGAGTGATATTGGGTGGACGCCGAGTGATCGTCAATTCAAAATCCAGCTCGGGATTGTCAGCGACAATCCGTTGTGAACCCGAGTATTTGAAGTGATCCTTGTCGACAATTGTCAATTGGAGGGTGGCTGAAGCCGTCGACCCGTCGGGGTTGACCGAGCTCGACTTGATGATCGCCCCATCATCAAGGAGCGTCCATGAGCCCTCCGAAAAACCACCATCTGCATCGAACAACCACGAACGAACGCGGCCGGCATTTGCATCCCATCCAATGCGCTGCGTCGATTTCTGAGCTACTCCGTCCAGCGTGACGTAATCAAAATCGCCGAGCAAGAAATTTCCATCCTCGGACCACTTGAAAGTTACCGCAACCCTGCCATCCGCACCCTCATTAATCCAATCACCAACCAACCAAGCAAGTGGTTGCAGAAAATCACCCGCTGTGGGCGCGGATCATCGGCGAAATCACGATGCGATGCAATTCTCCAGCCCTTGTCTGACTTGCCCCACACGGCGATATATCTGAAACGAGAACTGACATCGCCCTCCTTGGTTGTAATCGAGCGAATGCCTTCCTCGATCGCAATGGGCCCCACCAGTCGAATCGATTCGGGAGCCAAGGCCAATGTCGCACCGGGGAAGCGTTCAAACATGGACGTCAGTATTTCTTTTATTTCTTTCTCTCCGCGGTAGACATTTCCCAACTCATCGATGATCTCTCCCCGCGACATAAACATCGATGCCAACTCGTCCACCTTGCCGGCATTGAAAGCTGATAACACCTTGCTGGACTCTTCGCTCACCGCGGCAATAGCGGCTTCGTCTTGCGCTTTCGAAGCGTTGGCTGTCTCCGTCGCCTGCTGAGCATGCAGACCAGCCTGGCTCATCATCAAACAAGCCGCGCACAATAGAACTCGTGGAATCTTCATCGGGTTTCCTCAAAGCAGAAAAGGTTGAAGGGAATGGTCGTTGTCAAGCGAACACATTTCATGGTCGGTTCGCACGCATATATACTCATGATGTCTCTTCGAAAAGATTGTACTCATCACACTCCGTGTGATGCTTCTCCAAAAGACTGCACTCATCCATCTTTTCCAAGACTACCATCACACTCCGTGTGATGCTTCTCCAAAAGACTGCACTCATCACACTCCGTGTGATGCTTCTCCAAAAGACTGCACTCATCACACTCCGTGTGATGCTTCTCCAAAAGACTGCACTCATCACACTCCGTGTGATGCTTTTCCAAAAGACTGTACTCATCACACTCCGTGTGATGCTTTTCCAAAAAACTATACTCATCACACTCCGTGTGATATCTCCTCCAGAAGATTGTACCCAACACTGTCCTGAAGTTCCTATGCGGCGAGTTGGGTGCGACGAACCTTGGCAAAGATTTCTGCTCCCAATGGAAAAAGGCGTCCCTTTTCAGGAACGCCTTTTGGTTTTAAATCTCGACACGCAAAGAATCTTAGGGCTCTGGCAGATCGGGCGGAGGAGGAGCCACATTCGTATTGCCTTCATCCATTTCACTACCAGGACCACCGGCGCCTTGGAGCTTCTTCGGATTGTCAGCCGAACGCTGCGTTTCCTTGTAAGCAGACGGAACTTCGGCCGTATTATCGGTTCCGCAGCCGGTGCTGAATAGCAGCGACCCAAACCCGAAGGTCAAGGGAATTAACAGAAGTTTTTTCACTAGATACATCCTCAAAGAAAAGCGGGCGAACACAAAGTGTGCTCGCCCGCACGTTTCCAACTACTGCTTACTCATAAGTTCCAACGACTTCGCTGTCTTGCATACCAGTCAAGCGACGGTAGGTTAGACCGTCAATCGTCGGACTGATACCTTGAACTGAGCCGTCAGCCAAGCCAAAGTTGATCATCTTGGCTGCGTGCTGCGAGTTATACTTGTACCAGTTGTGCGGAGTTGTTCCGCCTATGCCCCAAGCTGTAGCCATGGGACCGGTGGACCAACCAAAGGACCAACGGCGCCCTTGAGGTTTGGCAGAATCTGTCCACAAACCTGTAACCTCGCCGTGCAAAATTACGTTCGAAGTTCCATCGGTGATGTGACCGAAGGTCGTCTTGGAACGATTGAAATAAACACCCAACCACTTATTCCAACCGGTGTTCGGGGTTTTTCCGAGACCGCCAGCACATCCCAGGTAGTTCGTGCGTCCCAGGTTCTCGTAGTCGGGAGCTCCGAAACCGGCCATGGTCATGGTCCCGGAAGAGGTGGTGCCGTAGGTGTGCAGCAGAACTGCTGTCACACTGTCATTGCCGTAAGCGTTATCGCTCGGGCACAGGAAAGTACCCACGCGGAATTGGGCGAAATCCCACAGCGTGTCGATATCCGTAGGATCATAGTCGTCATCATTCCACCAAGGATCGAACCTTTGTCCGTCAACGGACGTATTTCCAGTTCGCTTGGCACTCGGATCCAACTGCCGAACCACGGGGAAAGGCTGATAAATCGCGTCTTGTTCCATGTAGGGGAACAGGTAGGTCAAATTGCCAACCCATTGATCTGAGCCGTAGTTAGGACCTGCGGTCGCTGGGCTACCCAAGTAGCCTGGCGGAAATCGCTTGTAGGCACTTTCGAAGTTGTGAGCAGCCAAGCCCAATTGCTTCAAATTGTTGGTGCATTGCATGCGGCGAGCGGCTTCACGAGCGGCTTGAACCGCTGGCAGCAGCAGGCCTACCAATATACCAATGATGGCGATCACAACCAGCAACTCGACGAGCGTGAACCCCGAACGCGGGGCTTTCCAAACCCTGAGACTTTTCTTCATTAGATGACCTCGCAGAAGAAATGAATGAAACAAAAAACAGGTTGCGGCAACTCGTCTAAAAAGAACCAAGGAATAAATTTAGGGGAGTCACCCGTTTGCTGCACATGTGCGGTGAGAGTGTGCGTTGGACAGCAAACGATATCATTGTTATTAGACCCAAGTCTTTTTTTCAACCAGTTAGTACTCGAAATCTTAAAAAATATCCGTAATAGCGCGATTTCATGGTTGTGTGGCGGATATTTTCCCCCAGCGGAATTGGCGACCCGCCCGTCCCCCTCGCTCCAATCGTTGCTTTTGGGTGACAATCAGCCCTTTGGGTTCTCGGCGTTCGCAGTCGACTAACATTTTCTAGGTGGTTAGGCGAACGAGGAAGAAGAAAGTTCTAATCGTTTTAAGAAGATTCTGCAAATATTTGGTGACTCTTTTGCCGCGTGTGCTCGGTTATTTCTCACGTTCTCAGCCCCCCGTGCGAAAAGCCAATAAACACCTAGTTTGAGGTACTCGTGGGTCAACGGCTCGTAGACCTCGGCGGATTCTCGGGTGCCGGAGGCCGAATAGACGTAAATGCGTGTGGCCTCCCCCCAGGCCCGCTGAAAGCACAGGCGGCTACGCCTGGTATGGGGAGCCGAGGTAATGACCATGACGCTGGGGGGCGACGGCGGCAGCGCGTCGCGCATGGCCAGCGCTTCGGCGTAAGAGCTCAACCAAACCTGCTGCTCCACCTCAAGAGGGTGGACGACGCTGGTTGGTACGTTCAGCAATTCTAGGAAATCAAAGGCCTGTTCCGTCACGGTTTGCAGGCGGCCGAGTTCAAAATTGTAACCGGCCGGATACTGTTCGCGCATGATGAAGATCTTCTGAATCCTCCCCATGTGGTACAGGTCGGCCGCCGCCCGCAGACGTTCTTGATAGGCGAAACCGTCGGCCATGACGTAGGCGTTCTCCGCCCGAGCTTCGGCATCGTGCACATACAATGGCAATGCCAGGTAAGCCCGAACGGACTTGAACGAGGGCAACAAGACGCATGCACACCAGCCGAGAAGTATCCAGCCGGACAGCCGCCGCAGCCTCGCGTTCCGGGTTTTCTCAACACTTGTCTTCATGCCCATTATTGAACAAGAGTTTAACTGGATCCTCTAGGTGGACCGCTCCACTTTCTTCGGATGCGACGTTGTTCACAAGGTAAACCTGAGAACTTCTCCGAAAACCAGGAGCCGCATCGGCGCTAGCGGTTTGTCAAATGTCGTTTAACCCGCAGCCGAGGCGAGGTTCGCACTCTGGTCCTCGCCTACGGCTGCGGGTTAAACAAATACTGTTCAATTTTATCGTGGCCGTAAGCATCCTGCTTGCGGACTTTACCAATTAGCCTTGTGCATAGCGTTTCGTTAAAGATACTACCGGCTTGGCAAGCCGGCGAAGCTTACCCCACCTTTGATTGAACGGTAGTTGACGGTTGAACAAACTCATTGGCTTTGACGGACTGGGCTTGGTTTGCGGTCGGCCAAAACCAGTTTCAGCTCGCTGACCTCCTTGGCGATCTGATCGGCCAGGTCGCTGGCATCGTTACATGGCATCGGCTGGGGCGACTGTTTGAAGAGCAGTAGGTAGGCGCACGGCAGGAAGGTCAGGGCGATGATGGTGGCTCCGCCGACTCCAAAGCCAATGACGACAGCCAGCGGTGGCCAGAATTGTCCACCCTCCAAAATCAAAGGTAGGAAGCCGAACATGGTGGTTAACGTGGTCGACAACACGTGGCGGGAACAGCCGACAACCGTATCTGCAATCGCAGCTAAATCGCCGGTGCGGCTGCGGTCCGCATCGCGGAGTGTGGAAAGGACCACAATGGAATCGTTGATGGCAACTCCCATCAGTCCCATCATGCCGATGATGGCCATAAAGCCAAAGGGCAGGCCGGTCAAGCAGAGCGTTCCGATTCCGAGTCCCATGGACATGATCGCAACCAAGCACACCAGGGCAACCATGCGGACAGATCCCAGTGCAAGAACCAGGCAAGCGACAACTGCCAAGGCGATGAATGGAGTCCTGCTGAGTAGGTTTTCAACGGCGATCTTGCGTTCGGCGTCGTCGCCACCGTACTCAATTCTGCATCCGCCCGGTAGCTTGATTGGGTCGATCTCCAATTGATTCTGGAAAGCCTGCAGGACGTTTGCTGGTAGGACTCCATTACCGACATAAGCCATGATCTCGTTGACGCGTTGGCCATCCATGCGCGTAATTGAGCCTCGCTTGGGCGCGAGTTCAATCGTTCCTAGCGCGTCCAGCGGAGTAAGCGGGCGTTGGCTATCAACCCCTGCCGGATTGCCGACCAGTACACTCAAGTTGGACAGCTGGCGTTCGGCCGAATCGTCTGCCTGGGCCGAAAAGACGCGTACCGGCAGGCACTGGTTTTGCTCGAGCAAATTGCCGGCTTGCAAGCCTTCAAACTGTGAGAACAACTGCGACTGCACATCGCTTTCCGAAAGTGCAGCGGCTCGTAGTCGCATGGGATCCAAGTGCAAGCCGGCGACCGGACGCACCTCTCCCAAGTCTGTTCGAATGTGTTCGATCCCCTTGACGCTGGCTAGTCGCGCGCGGACCTGATTGCCCAGCATGTGCAGTTGGTCGATGTCTTGGCCGAAGATGCGGATCTCGATGGGGGCATTCAGTGGCGGCCCTTGTTCAAATTGGCGCACCGTGGCCCGGGCCATGGGGAATTGTTCATTAAGTTTTGCCTGCAGCCTTTTCAGCTCGCGCCGCGATGCAAAACGGCCACTGACCTGCACAATGCCCTGTGCAAAACTGGGAGTATTCTTACGAGAAGGTATTTGATTGTAATAAAAGGCCGGAGAGCTTTGCCCCACGTACCAGCTGACATTCGTGCAATCCAGCGTCTCGCGGACAACGCCTTCAATCTGGCCAGCTAAACGTCGTGTGGATGCCAGGGAAGTGGAGGCTGATGTTTCCAATTCGATGTGGAATTGATCTCGATCCGCCAAGGGAAAAAACTGTTGTGGTAGCAAGCCGAAAAGCAGTCCACCGCACAGCGGCAGGGCGGCACCCAGGGCGATTCCTCGCCACGGATGCTCTAGCAGCCACATGAGCCCGGTGCGATATCTTTTTTCCAGCTGGGGCGACCTATAGCCTCGATTCCAATTTGCCAACCAGGCCGGCTGTGATCGCAGCCTGGGAATTGGCTCGAGAAATCGCGAGGCCAGTGCCGGCAAGATGGTCAGGGCGATCACCAGCGAACTGCAGACCGAAAGAATGACAGTCATGCCGATCGATCCCACGAACTCGCCGGTCGGCCCGGAGAGAAATGCCAGCGGGCAAAAGGCCAGCACGGTAGTCAACGTAGAGCCAACCAGCGGAGCCGTAAACCTGCGCAGGGTGGTAGTCAAGGCGATGCGTTGGTTTACCTTCGAACGCAGCAACAATTCCAACTCGTCGGTGATGATGATGGCGTTATCAATCATCAAGCCCAAGGAGATCACTAAGCCCGTAACGGACATTTGGTGCAAGGGAATTTTCAAGAAAACCATGCCTGCCAGCACGATGGACGCATTGATGGGCAATGTCAGCGTGACCAGGCAGGCTGCCCGGTAGCCCATGAAGAATACGGTGATCAGTCCCACCGCCAAAGTTCCCAGAATCAGGTTGCCCAGCAGCGAGCGCATGCGCGAACCCACATAGCGATTTTGAACCAATAGTGGCAACAACCGCACCGGCTCGGGTAGGCCTGCCTCGAATTGCTGCAGGCGCTGCTGGACCTCGCGATTCCAGCGTGCGATGGAGCACTGAGGTGACATGTAGCTGCCAACCACCACTGCCGGTTGGCCGTTGACGATCACTTCGGATAACGCCGGCTTGCGCACCTCGCGATTGATGACAGCCACGTCTTTGAGCAAAAGCAAATCGCCATTGCTATTCTGGCGAATGACGCTGTTGGCCACATCATCCAGCGCGCGGAAATCGTGATTCACGCGTACACTGGTTTCATAGTTGTCGTCATGCAGCATTCCGGCAGCTTGTTGCGTATTGGCACGCCGCAGACTTTCGGCGACTTCATGTACGTCCAATCCCACAGCCGAAGCCTTTAGCGGATCGACGCGGACCGCAATTTCCTCGCTTGGGTCGCCAAACAGATCTGTACTGTCTGTACCCGCAACCGTTCTCAGTGTTTCTGCCAATTGCAATGCCAAGCGTCGTAGCAAGTTGCGATCGACTGGGCCGGGGGCTTCCCAGACCACGGCTCCCAAATAGGCATAGGCGCCAACCCGCATATCATCGGTTACCGACTCGGAGGCTTCGCTGGGTAGATTCGCGCGCGCTCTTGTACCTTGCCGCGGACACGTGACCACACGCCATCGGTATCACTTACGTTATCCTTGACCTCAAACGAGATCCAGGACGACCCCGCGCGGCTCTGAGACCGCAGCTTTTTCAGCTCGGGAATCTCTAATAGTTTTTCCTCGATCTTATCGGTGACCTTGGCTTCTACCTGGGCTGCGTCGGCACCAGGCAGGAGCGTCGTCACGACCAGGCTACGTTGCGAGAGCGCTGGATCCTCCATCTGCGGAATCTGCAGCAGGGCGGCTAGCCCCATGCCCAGCACCGTCAGTACGAGCATAACCGTCAATCGATAATCGCGCTGCAGAATTAGCGCAAATCGCGATGCCAGCGAGCTGCCAGGTGACTCCATCTTGCCGATCACTTTTCTAAATGGATAGCGCCATTTCGTGGCCTATCGTAACCCGATGCGTAGGTTTGGAATTTGCGCATTTTCATAGCCACTCGCGTGATCAAGGAAACGGAGTTAGGTCATGAGTTTAAAGCGTGCTGCGACGCACCAACTGGCCTGGTGACACGCGGTGCAAGCCACTGACGATTATCAAATCATCTGCCTGGAGTGCCCCTCGAATCAGCACCCGTTCCTGCTGGTGGCGGATGTAATCCACCGCAACCAATTCCAGCGAGTAGGCTGTTTGACCATCTAGGGCTTGTGCCTTTAGCACGGCCCATTGTCCCTGCACCGCGGAGGTTAGGCACTCGCTGGGAACCCACCAGCCCGATGGGCCGGAATGAACCGGCACGCGAACTTCGACCGCTGTTCCGGAAGCAAACTGCTTGGCCTGAGAATCGGAGACTGCAAAGATGGCTTTGCGTAGTCCCGTGATTTCGTCCAGGGCGGGAGCGATGCGGTCTAATTCCGCAGACAGTGATTGCTCGCCCACGGCCACCATAACCTGCCCTGTAGCGTCTGTTCGGGACGATAGGGCGTATCCCACCGCTGGCGGTAGCCCAACGTGCACTTCCATGCAGTCGGATTCAATGAGACGAGCAATGACCTGTCCCGAGGCCAGCAGTTGTCCCTCGTCCACCATCCGCTCCTGGATGCGTCCAGAAAAAGGAGCGCGAATGAGCGTATCAGCCAATCGAATGCTGGCCAGTTCGCGTTTGCGAGCCATGGCCTCAACCACTGCCTCTTGGGCGTCGATCTGCTCCTGTCTTGCGCCGATCAGCAGTTGCTCCAAGGCTTGCTGGGCTTGCACGCATTCGGCTCGCGAGGACTGCAACATAAACTTTGAATTGTCCAATTCGTTAGGTGTGACAGAATTAGACATGGCGGCAGTCAAGTGCCGCTGCTGGGTCGCCTGGCGAAATTCCAAGTCTGCCTGACGTTCCCGCAATACGGCCCGCGCAATCTCAATCTCTTGCGGGCGAGGTCCAGCCCGCAGCTCGAGTAAATGCGCCTCGGCCGCTGACAATTCAGCCTGAGCCAAAGCAAGAATGCTTTCCAGTTCGGAACTCTCCAATTGGGCCAAGACCTGGCCCTCTTGGACCTCATCACCGATGTCGAAATACAGATTTGCCACGCGTTCAGCAAGTTTGCTGGTTACCAACAACTCGCGTTTGGCTTGCAGACGACCGAAATAGGTCTGGGTATTTGGCAGTTGTTCGCAATCGGCCAGCCGCGTTAATTCCACAACCGGAAGGCTGTCCGACTGGATCGCGACCGAAGGCGTTAATGAGGCTGCAGAGCGATACCAAATGCGCGACCAGCAGGCAGGCCACAAGCACGGTGATGCGTTTGGGTGCCGAAAGGCTCTTAAGTCTCTTTGCAAGCATGCCAGTCACTTCATTGCATTTGATCCGAACGTCAGCCGTGAAAGGGTGGCAGCTTGTTCACGGCCCGAAGAAAAACTGTAGAAACATGGGTTGCCGTGAATTAATGTCAAGCGAAGCCCTGCCCCAAGCTTGCCTTAAATTGCGTTTTGTATAGGTTCTATCGACTGGTTCTGCAGAGTTGGTGGTGCTGAGACGCGAATTGCGTCTTGTATCGATTCCGCAATCGAGCGCGGTAGGGACAATCGTACGGTCTGTAAGGGCATGACGGTCTTATGGGGTCGCTTGCCCAAGGGGATGAAATGACGACGGAAGTCTTGAATGACCAGGCATGGCCTGCCATGGACTTGGCCTCCGACGCGGCCATGCCGCGATTAAACGGCCACCAACCAGCCTGGATACAGGCCGTCAGTCGTGGCTTGGGGCATCAATCCCTGCTAATTATCAGTCGCAATCAACAAGGTGCGATTGATGGCTGTCTGCCCCTGATGCGGGTTGAAAGCTGGCTGTTTGGGAGATTTCTGACCAGCCTGCCCTACCTGAACACCGGCGGTGTGTGGGCAGTCAATCCGGACGCAGCCAGCAGGCTAATTGATCGTGCCTGTGAGTTAGCCGATGAGCACAAGGCGCGATACCTCGAATTGCGGCACGAGCGGGCTTTTCCCCATCCCAAATTCAATGCCCAACTCGATGCCAAAGTGCACATGCGGCTGAAATTACCGGCCAGCGACGCAGAGTACGAAACACAGATCAAATCCAAAGTTCGCAGCCAAATCAAGAAAGCCGGCCAGTATCAGTTGACGGCGGAATGGGGCGGAGTGGAATTATTGAAGGAATTTTATGATGTGTTTGCTACCAACATGCGCGATCTGGGAACACCCGTGTATTCCCAGTCTCTGTTCCGGGAGATACTAACCGCCTTTGCCGATGACGCTGAACTGTGCGTGGTGCGACATGCGGGTCGCGCCGTCGCCGGGCGCTGCTGGTGCAAGCCCATGGGTTGTGCGAAGTTCCCAGCGCCAGCAGTTTGCGGGAATTCAATTTTACCAACGCCAACATGTGGATGTACCGTCAATTAATCCGTCGCAGCATTGACCGCGGCAATCATACCTTTGATTTTGGCCGCAGCACGGCCGGTAGTGGTACCTATAAATTCAAGGCGCAGTGGGGAGCTGTTCCCCATCCGGCAGTCTGGCAATATTATGTTCGCCAAGGCTCGGCAGAGGACATGCGTCCCGACTCGGGTGGCAAACAACGCCTGGTCTCCCTGTGGCAGCGACTGCCGGTCAGCGTTTCCCGAATCATCGGCCCCCACATCGTCCGCGGAATTCCCTAAGGATCGTGTCAAAAATAACTTCCGCAATTTCAAAGTAGCCATCAAGCTCCGCGTGATGATTGCCAAGAAAACAGGGAAGTTAATTTTGACTCATCGCTAAGACCGTTTGCCGAGGAAGCCTTCTGCACCCGTGTGGTTCTCCTTTTCACAGCCTGGCGAAAAGCGCCCGAGCGACGACAACATGAATCTCGAAGGAAAGACGCATGGGAGTGGAGTAAAACGCGTGAGAAAGTCGCGTTCACACTAGAAACGCCAAAACTCGCGCTATGGAGATCAGTGGTGGTTTACTCGACCGAAAAATTGCCCCAGACTCCATCGGTTTGGAGGCAGAGGTTTGGGATTGGGTGCTCCCACATGATGCTTGCACAAATTTCGCTCGAATTCAATGCGGTCGAGCATCGATTCCAATACCCCGGGGCTCACCCCCCGCTTGAGTGCTGACAGAACGATCTCCTCACGCCGGGTGGCTGAGTTCTCACTTCGCAGCGACTCGAAAAGTAGGTTTAAATCATCGCCCATTACGATTGCCCATCGCTTAGTGCAGTCAATAAGAAACTGGGTCGACAGCCAAAACTGAACATTGATCGACCATGCAGAGCCGAAATCGGCGGGACGAGGTGCAAATCTTGTGCAAAATCCAAGGTGGCGTCTTCATTAGTTACCAGAAAATCGCCGTTTCGCTCGGCTAATATGCATATTGTAGCTCGCAAGACTACCCCAATATTTCTTCGTCAAGCCATTCTCGGGAAAAATGCCGGGAAAAAGTACGCCCCAAAATCGCTTTAGGGGTTCGTATATCCCTGTTGTTCCGATTCGGTCAACCATTGCGTTCCGAGAAGATTTGAGTTGCATTCTGGGCGTTAGTTCCCGAGAATAGCGAAAATACGGATGGCATGATCCAGAGGCATGCCTTCCAACCCACCGATCTGCGGCCCCTAGCCGGATGAGTTCAATGACAAGTTCTCCACTGAATCCCTTGTATACTTTGGACCGTCGCGGCTTTTTGCGGGTGGGAGCCGCGGGAGTGGTGGGTACAAGCTTTTACGCATCGCCTCGCGTGGCGGATGCGACCACTGCGACCGCTGAGGGTTTTGCAAGGGCCAAATCGGTGCTGATCGTTTTGCTCAGTGGTGGACCAAGCCAATTGGACACGCTGGACCCCAAACCTGAATCGCCCGCCGAGGTTCGCGGCGAGTTTTCAACGATCTCAACAAAAACACCAGGCATGGCCGTCTGCGAGCACCTGCCTAGATTGGCCCAGCAATCCGAGCGCTGGGCTGTCATCCGCACTCTGGCTCATCAGGAGCACAACCATTTGTTGGCCACCCACGTAGCCTTAACGGGACGACCCACGCCCTTGCCACGTGGCGGCTCGGATTTGGATCGTGTGGAAACGCGGAATGATTTTCCAAACTTTGCAGCCGCGTTGGATTTTGTGCGACCGAGACGCGATGGGGTCCCCAGTGGTGTCTCCCTCCCCAATTACTTGATCGAGGGTCCTTTGACTTGGCCTGGCCAACATGCTGGATTTCTGGGGCCCAAGCATGATCCATGGCAGATTCAAGGCGATCCCAATGACAAAGAATTTCGCATGCAGGCGCTGGCCATGCGCGAGGGAATGTCGACTTCTCGGCTACAAACTCGGCAGCAGTTGTTGGAGCAATTCAACCATGCCCGCCAAACCATGCCGGGGTCGGAGACTCAATCTCTCAAGGATCAGCAGCAGATTGCATTCAACCTGCTAACTTCGGGCAAGATGAGTGCGGCATTTGACATTCATCGCGAAGCGGATGAAACGCGCGAGCGTTACGGCCGCAACAAATTTGGACAATCACTGCTGCTATCGCGACGGATGATTGAGGCGGGCGTGCCTATCGTTCAAGCCACCATGGGCATTGTTCAAACATGGGATACGCACACCGATAACTGGGGCAAACTGAAGAATACTTTGCTGCCGCAACTTGATCAGGGCTTGGCCGCACTGACGGACGATCTGCTAGCCAGTGGGCAGATGGACGAGACGCTGTTGATCGTCATGGGAGAATTCGGGAGGACGCCAAAAATTTCTACCCTGCCGGGCCAGACGCTGCCCGGTCGAGACCATTGGGCCCATGCCTATTCAGGTCTATTTGCGGGAGCAGGCGTATTGGGAGGCCAAGTTATCGGACAAACGGACTTGCAGGCGGCTTATCCGATTACGCGTTCCTGGTCGCCAGCGGATATCTGTAGCACCGTCTTCAATGCGTTGGGGGTTGCTCACGACGTGCAAATTCGCGATCCATTGCAAAGACCTCACCACTTGCTCAATGGCAACGTGATTTCCCAACTTTATTCGGGCGCGACGCTTAGCGATGAGTCAAAAATAACTTCCCTGTTTTTCTTGGGAATCATCACGCGGAGCTGGATGGCTACCTTGAGCTTGCGGAAGTTACTTTTGAAACGCTCCTTAGCATCGGCACTCCGCGGCCTGACGATTGGGTGAGAACAGCGGATGTCCAATCAGCTGTTCCCGGTCAGCTGTTCCCGGTCGAGAATCCATTAACTCTCTGTTCCGCAAGCGTGCGTGGGATCTCTGCCCGCAATTAAGCG
>CAVPPY010000069.1:0-7842 GCA_963707245.1 Pirellulaceae bacterium | reverse complement strand
GGAGCCTGTTGGCGGGTTCCCGTGCAACGAAATAGCCTGGTGGGCTGCCGGTGTAAAAAGTAAACAATACGATCTGTAAGCAATGCGATCGACAAACAGGTTGATCATTTCTGCTTGGGCACCGCGAATTGCGACATCAGGTAGCCAATCATCGCGTCGCACGCGGGAAAGGCTTGAGCTTCTCCAGTATTGGTGCATACGACTGCAGCAAAGTCGGCCTCTGGTAACACCCAGATCAAGGCAAAGAAGTTGGTGTTTGAGCCCGCATGTTGCAAGCCGGGACCAAGCCCAGTCTTCAGGCAGATCCAACCGCTCGCGTACTTCGTGCCGGGCAGGGTATAGTCCACTTGCGGCCGATGCAGTTGATCGAAGGCTGCCTGAGTTTGCAGCACTGGTTGCGGCCTACCAGCCAGATGCCACTGCGCAAACTTGGCAAAATCTTCGATCGTCAGCTGAACGGTACCACAAGCAGCATAGACGGTGGGGTTTTCTGATCCCTTGGCGTTGGGATCAATCGGTTGGCCATTTTTTGTCTGATGTCCCCACACCAACGGCGATGAATTTTGCTTGAGCCACTGCAACGAACGAAACTCCGCCGAGCGCATGTCCAGAGGCTCGAATAGGTGTTTCTTCATCAATGACTCGAAGGGTTCCCCAGCTCGGGTTTCCAGCATCGCCGCGACCACCGCATAACCAAGATTTGAATAGGCGAATTGGGACTGCCGCCCAGAGGGAGGCTTGGCGAGTACCAGCTTGAGTAGACGCCGGCGTTCCCGTTGCGGAGATTCTTTCTCGTCAAAAAATTCGGCCCAAGCGGGGCCGGAGATATCCGACACATCGGCGGCAAGTCCACTCTGATGGGACAGCAGTTGCTCGAGTGTGACCTTTCGCAAGCTTGCATGCACGTCCTTCTGCGTAGCGCGGGGCCACACCTGCTCGATGGAAGTGTCCCAATCTATTTTGCCTGCATCGACCATGACAGCGGCTAACGTTGCCGTCATCGCCTTGGTGCATGAACCGATTGAAAATCGATCGGACAGCGTAATCTGCTCGGTGCCTCCCCGCTTGCGAATGCCATAGCACTCAGCCTGTACAACACCTTCCGCATTAACCACCGCTGCGGTCAGGGCTGGTACATTGTGCTGGTGGCACGCTTCGGCGAGTTTGCGGCCCAACGCACTCTCCGGATCCTGTGCGCGGCCAATCGAAGCCATGCTTGCTCCGAGGAATGAAAGTATGAACATGGATGTCTTGGTCAATTGCATAGTCTTCATGAATCCTCTCCGTCTTTAGTGTTCGGTTTCGTCAGCCAGGCTTGAGATCAGCGTCGACAACTCTTGCCGCCGAGGCTCGAGTTCTGTGTGAATGGCCTGTTGATTCAAATGGTACAGCCACGCATAGACGCCAAACAGGAACATTCCAAAACACAGGGCTGCAAGCCCGAAAGTCCACCAGGAACTAGATGACCGCCAGCAAATATGCAGAAAGAAAGCCATCAGCGGCAGGGCGTAAGGCAACAAGTACCACCACAAGACGTTCCTCAGCAGCCAGATTTGATGCTCCACTTGATCCGCGGATTGCTGGATGCTCTGCAGTAAGGTTGCGTTGGGTTCAACCGCTTTGTCGGGGTGCCGCCAGCGATCGACAAGAATAAATGCAGCCCCCCAAACCAAGGAAGGCAACATCAGAAACCAGGTCCAGGGCAAATTCATTTGGATGCCCAGATAGATCCACAACAGGGCCAGAAACGCAGCCGCACCCACCTCGCGGAAATCTCGCCAGAAGATAGTTCTCTTGAAACTCTTATGGCGCTGCTGCACTTGATGCAGCAGCAATTCCGATTGGATGCTAACTTGCTTATGCGCTGCAGCGGACTGCCACGCCTGCTGAAATTTATCTAGTGCCATTGCAATCTCCCTGGATCAACGCCCCAAGCACCTTCTTGGCTCTATTCAGCTTGACACCAACATTAGCTTCCGAGATGCCCAGCACCTCTGACATCTCCCGATAGCTCAATTGTTCGAGATACATTAGCACCAGTGCCGCATCGGATTTAGGAAGCTGGTGGATGGCCCGATAGAGCTGGTCGATGGTCTCGCGAACCTCTATGCACTCCGGGCTATCTGCTGGATGGGCTTCGACGAACTCGACCGATAACAGGGCTTGCTGACGGGTTCGCCGATGGAAGTCCTGGCGCCGCCAATTCATCGCTGTTTGTAGAGCTACCCGGTAGAACCAAGTTGAAGGTCTCGCCCCGCCCGTAAAGCTCGGCAATGACTTCCAAGCTTGTAAAAGGATTTCTTGCGACAGATCCTGGCAGTCCTCAGCGTTAAGCGTATAGGCGCGAGCCACCTTGATGACAGACGCCGTGTGGGTCTCCAGCCAATCCAAGAAAAGCGATTTTTGGTCTGCGTCCAGCACGTGTAATCTCTGCGTGACCTGCCTGAGTCCGAGTCTCGCTGGACAGCATCACTTGTTGATTTGATGGTTTGCCAGGCGGTTAGACAAAGCCTAACTAGGCTCTGTCCCCAAAGGGGTCTGAACCCCGTCTGAACCTTTGGAGGCGAGTCGAATTTACACAGGTTTTTGGCCTCGCCGGAGAGGGTCAGACCCCTTTGGGGACAAAGCCCAACTAGTGCTATTGGTAACGCGAAGCATGGCTTTCTTACGAGCCTTCGCCCAAAAAAACCCTGAAAGAACTTTTTTCGTGGCTGCATTCGCCAGAAGTTTGCCTGTCGTCGCGCTGCGACTCGCGTTTTCGGGGCTAATGCATATCATCACCTGCGGCAAAGCGAGTGCCGGATGCCGAAGGCACTTGATGCATGAGCCGGACGGGATCGACACTAAATTATCCCGAACCATCCCAAACCCTGGGCGCACCCGGATCATACGGCGAAAAATAAGTATCATAGATGCCTAGGGCCTTCGTCATCAGAACAAAGAACGACGCGGCAACTCGGGCAGTAGAAAATTAGCGACCGTCCGAAATCAAGTAACCAAATCAGCCGCAACGCGTTAGCGTCCGGTTCCTTCAAAAACCTTGTGCTAACGCACTTCGGCTGATAGCGAATTCGGTATTTTATTTGCGCACGTGCAACCTTAGGTCTTAAACGAAGTGGTACATGAAAATTAAATTCATATTCAAACTCGCTTGCCTAACCGCGTTGGCATGCAGTGCGTTCGCGGTTGCCGCTGACGGTGACATCCGCCAAAGACCATTGCCGATCCGGCCTGAAGAGGCTGGGGTTGGTCGCATGGTCAGCGATTTATCGTTCACTAGCATCGATGGCACAACTCATCAGCTGAGCGACTATCGCGATGCGAGAGCCGTGGTGATCGCCTTGACGGGAACCGGCTGTCCCCTGTGTTTGAAGGTTGCACCAACTCTGGCGCTGATCGAGAAACGGTATGGTGAGCGCGGGATTCGCATTCGTTTTCGTCAATCCGAATGCGTCCGAGAGTCTTGAGAAAATAAGCGCAGCCATTGCTCAGCACCAGTTCGTCGGGCCTTATGTGCAGGACGGGGCAAAGTTGATCGCTCAGGAGCTTTCCGCCAAGACAACGACCGAAGTCTTTGTGCTCGATCAAAGCAGAACTCTGGTTTATCGCGGTGCAGTCGATGATCAGTACGGATTGGGCTATGCGCTCGATGCGCCTCAGCACAATTACTTGATCGATGCCTTGGATGCGGTGCTGGCCGACCAGCGTCCGCGGATTGCTGCCATGTCGTCGCCCGGCTGTGAACTATATTACGACACCCCCGTCGACTCGATCGAGGTGGGGGCTGTGACCTATCATCGGCAGGTCGCCCGGATCATCAATGGCCACTGCGTCGAGTGTCATCGCGAGTCAGGAATCGCCCCGTTTCCATTGGAAAACTACCAGCAGGTTCGCGATTACGTGGGCATGATTGGCAATGTGGTCGAGCGTGGTGTTATGCCACCTTGGTTTGCCGCGTCTCAGGGCGACGCAGCCCTCGTGGCTTCCTTGCCATTACAACACTGGGAAAATGAACGCTCGTTATCGGCGATCGAAAAATCGGAATTGTTGGCTTGGATCAAGGCCGATGCGCCCCGGGGTGACCCGGCCGATGCTCCCTTAGCACGAAAATTCCCCGACGGTTGGCTGATCGGCCAGCCCGACGTGGTCTTTGAGTTTTCAAGTCCGGTGGCCGTTAAAGCAACGGGCACCATGCCCTACAAGAATATCATCGTGGACACCCATTTAGATGAGGGCAAATGGGTAAGGGCCATGGAGATTCGCCCGGGCAATCGTAGCGTCGTGCATCATGTGATCGTGTCGTTGGTCGACGACAGCGACGAACGCTCTGGATATTGGGGCGTCTATGTCCCGGGCAATAGCACCTTGGATTATCCCGAGGGCTACGCCAAATGGTTGCCCGCGGGCGCCAAGCTGCGTTTTCAAATGCATTACACGCCGAACGGAACCGCAACGGAAGACAGCACGCGTTTGGGGCTGATCTTTGCTGAGCAGCCGCCTCGGCACGAGGTCGAGGTACGGGGCATCGTTAATCCGCGATTCGAGATTCCGGCGGGGGCCAAGCGTCACGCCGTCACCGCCCAGCTGGACGTACCCAACCACGTACAAGTGCTTGGCTTCCTACCACACATGCACCTGCGCGGCGCCGCGGCTCGCTATGAACTACTACGCGATGGTCAGGTGGAAACACTACTGGATGTTCCGCACTACGATTTCAACTGGCAATTGTGCTATCGACTGGCTCGCCCGCGGGCAGTGCGGCCGGGCGACACCATTCGCTATACCGCTTGGTACGACAATAGCGCGGAGAATCCAGCCAATCCCGATCCGACGCGATCGGTAGGCTGGGGCGAGCAGACGTATGATGAGATGCATTTGGGCTATGTTGAGTACATCGTTGAGGGAGAAAATCCGGACGACCTCAAGGCTGAATCCCCACCCGCAGCGAAGGACGCCTCCGGCCGTGCTTCAGCCAAGCGTGAGGCTTTGTTCCTCAGACTCGATGTCGATGGTGATGGCTTCATCACGCGCGAAGAGGTGCGACAAAGGCTGCCCAATGATGAACCCGCTGCCACCACCACTTTCGATCGACTCGATAGCGATGGCGACGGCAAGATCGATCGCCACGAGCTCTCGCGCCTGTAGTATGCTAAAACTCGCGCATCGGGGCGACTCGGTCCCGATTCCGCCTGCCTCGCTTTCCCTCCCCAGACCGATTCTGATTGGCAAAACCATGAAAACCGTTACCTTCTTGCAGATTTTTGCCTTGGCAATGTCCTGCACCTTTGCTGCTCCAACGCGGGCGGATGAGGCCACCCGCGAGGTTCAGCCAGACGTGCCGGTGGGCACCATCCATACGGACGTGTTTGACAAGAGCAGCTTGTTTCCGGGTACCACCCGCGAGTACAGCGTCTATGTACCAGCGCAGTATACCGGCCAAGAACCTGCCAATCTGATGGTCTTTATGGATGGCAATACGTACTTGAAAGCCGACGGAGCGTTTCGCGTACCAATCGTGCTCGACAATTTGATTCACCAACAGCAGATACCGACGACCATCGCGGTTTTCGTGAATCCGGGAGTCGTCAAGGCGATGAAGCCAGGCGCCACCGATCGCAACAATCGTTCCTTTGAATACGACAGCCTGGGTGATCGCTACGCCAAGTTTCTGATCGATGAATTCCTGCCTCATGCGCTGGACGGCCTGAACGTCTCTACGGATCCTCAGCGGCGGGCTGTCGGCGGCATCTCATCTGGTGCGATCTGCGCTTTCACCGTCGCTTGGGAAAGACCAGACCATTTCGGCAAGGTGCTCAGTCACATTGGCAGTTACACCAATATCCGCGGTGGTTGGGCTTATCCAGGCTTGGTCCGCCAGACGAAGAGCAACCCCAAACCCATTCAGGTTTATTTGCAGGAGGGGCAGGACGATCTCAATAACCTGCATGGCAACTGGCCATTGGCCAATCAAGACCTGGCGGCTGCACTGCAATTCGCGGGCTACCGATATCGCCTGGTGATGACCGAGGGCGGCCACAGCGGTCACTGGGGCGGTATCGAATTGCCCGATGCTCTGCGCTGGCTCTGGCAGCCCGATGCGGAAGCCACGGTTATTGCCTCGACCGAAACCAAGCCGGATTGGGAACCTCCCGCCGACGCACTGCCCAGGGAAGGAGTACCGCAAGGCAGTCTAACGCGCATGCCGGACTGGGAGTCCCAGATTTTCCCAGGCACGACGCGAGCCTGGTCCATTTACGTGCCTGCCCAATACCGGCCCGAGGTGCCCGCCGCCTTGATGATTTTTCAGGATGGAATGCGGATGTCGGATCTCAAAGGACGCTGGCGGATTCCGACGGTGTTCGACAACCTGATTGCGCGAGGTGAAATGCCACCCACCATCGCTGTGTTTATTGACCCGGGCCATGATCAAGACAGACCTCGCCGGGGCAACACCTCCTCCAACCGTAGTTTTGAATACGACAGCCTGGGCGGACGATACACGCGTTTCCTGTTGGAGGAAATCTTGCCCCAGGTTGAAAGCGAGTACAAGCTCTCGTCAGATCCCAGCATGCGAGCCATCGGCGGGTCTAGCTCGGGCGCAATCTGCGCCTTTACGGCCGCATGGGAAAGACCCGATGTATTTGGCAAAGTCTATTCCAATGTAGGAAGTTTTACTAACCTGCGCGGGGGAAATATCTATCCGTCGCTTGTGCGCAAGACCGAACCCAAGCCCATTCGCGTCTATCTAGCCGACACCAGTGGAGATATCGACAACGCCTTTGGGAGTTGGCCATGGGCCAATCGGCAGATGGCCTCGGCCCTGCAATACATGGGATATGACACCCGCTTCGATTGGGCTGAAGGCTACGCCCACAACGCGGACTATGGCAGTTCGCGTTTTCCCGACGCCATGCGCTGGCTGTGGCGTGAAGAGACTCACTCGCCGTCGCATGACACAAGCGATGATTTGAAGGGGGACATGACGTTGCTGCGCTTGCTGGTCGCTGATGCAGCTTGGGAACCCGTGGCCGAGGGACTTGGATTTGCCGATGCACCCTGCGCAGATGCGGCTGGCAATTTCTACTTTTCTGATATGAAGGCTCCCGCCATTTACCAGGTCAATGCCCAAGATGGCAGCCGCCGCGTCATAGCCGAACAGGCGGTCAGCGGTCTGAAATTTGGACCCGATGCCAGGCTGTACGGCTGCCAATCGAGCAAGAACCAGGTCATCGCCATCAATGTGGAAACAGGTGAGAACCAAGTTGTTGCCAGCGGAGTAACTCCCAATGATCTAGCGATAACCAGCGATGGTTTCATCTATATCACCGAAACAAAAGCGCAGCAACTGACGCGCATCGATCCCAATACCGGTCAGTATACCGTGGTCGACACCGGCATCGCGCGTCCTAACGGTATCGCTTTGTCAAACGACGGCGGGACGTTGCTGGTTTCTAGCTCCGGTAGCGACAACGCTTGGATGTTTCGTATCCACCTCGATGGATCGTTAGATGCCAAAATGCCCAGCCTACCCATGCGCTTGCCAATCGATGAGCGTGGCGAATTCAATTTCAACCAACCACCACCCTATGTAAAAGCGTCCGCGGGCGATGGAATGGCCGTTGACAAGTTGGGGCGTATCTACATCACCAGCGCTGTGGGAATACAGGTATTCGACCCAACGGCGCGCCCCTGTGGTGTGCTGGCAAAGCCTTTGCCCGACCAGCCATTGACCAGCTGTACGCTGGCTGGTCCCAATTTCGATTACCTGTACGTCACTCAAGGTACGACCGTGCTTCGCAGAAAGCTGAGCATGGGCGAAGCGCCCTAGTGCGCCGTCCAGAT
>CAVPPY010000068.1:0-11540 GCA_963707245.1 Pirellulaceae bacterium | reverse complement strand
GAATTCGGTTCTCCTTCAGCCTCGCGTAGCCGGATTCGCCAGAATTCGGTTCTTCCCATGCTTCCCCGAAGTCTGGCGACTCCGGCTACTGCGACAACCCAAAGTTATCATGTTGACGAAGCACTAGCCATAATTTCCCGCGAGCCGTTTACTTGAACGCTCCATAAACCGCCTTTTCCCCGCACCGAACCGGACGACCTGAAGGCGGAACCACGAACTACTTTCCGCTCATGGTTTTTCTGAGTCGGTTGAATCCTAAATAAAGTTCGTCGGCCAAGCAGGCCAAAGGCGGAATAGACGTTGCTTGCAGTCTCTTCAACCACATCTTGAACCGGAGCGAAGTGGTCGGTCATCTGATCGTACTTCTCCGACAGTCGATCGTATTCGTCCCTGGCCTCCATGCTGGCCAAGTGCATTTGTAAACGCAATTCGTCTCGCTCCTGGCGCAGCTTGCTCATCAGCTCATCAATCGTGCTCTTCTTCGATCGGACATCCCCGCTCATCCTTTCTGATTTCGAACAACTCTGTTCGAGCTCATCATACTGCCGCCAGCCACCTTTCCGCGATCGGCCTTCGCCGCAATGGGCGGTCAGGCAGTAAGGCTGGGCTAGAGCAGGCGGCGTCTCAGCAGAGCCAATCCCACCAGCAACGACCAGACTGCGACTCCGCCGGGTTCGGGGACAGTGCCCGGCCCTCCACCGGAAGCCATGACCGGCAACGGATCCCCTGCCTCAGCACTCCCCGATGGTCAATAAAATTCCCGCCGATCGTCCCCGCATAAGACGGAGGAATCCCGGGCTCAAAGTCAATCTCAGCGGCCCCCGTTCCAATCACATCCGCCGTAAAGGAAAAGAACACTCCATTGGATACAATATTGTCCCCAGGGTCTAGAGCTAATATAAATGCATCCGGACTGTCGTAGGGGTCAAAGAAGACCTTCAGGGGGCACAATAGCGCCAGCCACGGGCACTGTGATATTTCCGAATATGCCAGCCGGCATTTGAATGGCAGCGAGAAGGAATTCCAATTCGTCCCCAGGATTCAAGCCCGACAATTCGACATCAATGGTGACCGTTTCACCGACTGTCAAGTTACCGAGATCATCGATGGAGGTCAGAGATAAAATGCGACGCAAAACGCTGGTGCAGGCACTGTGATCGCCAAAATGGCCAGTAAAAGGAAGACGCGGTTAAGAGAAATAATTAATATTCTCCCCAGATGTATGGCTTGGTGAGATACTAAACCAAAGCTACAGCTGACACAACGATTCAGCACCGCCCATTCCACCCAAAACTCGCAAATCTCCCATTGTTAGCCTTACAATCCGGCCTCCGTTAACCTAAAGAAGCACCGAGCCCCCACTCTTTCCGCAACGCTGTACTCGGGGAGAGGGGGATGGGGGGTGAGGGGCAAGATGGCGAGGGAAGCGTTGAAATTGGAGCATGCCTATCAAACATGCCTTCACTCGAATGGCCAACTCTATCAGCCCCCTCATCCCCAACCCTTCTCCCCGGAGTACCGGCGGGGAGGGGGCCCAGATCAAAAAATTTTTTTTGCTCGTCGTACAACACAAATTCTTCACTGCATTCATTTCTGGCCCCATCAGGATATTGGATCGATTGGACTTTCCGTTTCGCTTGCCTACGATTGCGGCAGCGGGGTAGTCATTGGCACCACAGAATCATGTTGTTTGAACAGGAGAGAACAGAGGAAACAAAGCCAGCATTCTCTTTTCCCTGTGCCTTAGAGCATTTAAACCAGGCCTTTATCCCGGTGCACGTCGATGGCGGCTCCGATCACATCGCGCGTTTTTGCGGAAGATTGGCTATAACGTGGATGCACGGCAAACTGCTTATGAACAAAGAGGGCGGAGGTAACAAGGACAGCAATTTCCTCAGTTTTCTCCGTTAACTCCTGTTCAATCAACCCGCGCACGACTGTCCTTTGAAACGCGAGAATCCGCCTGCATAAAAGAGTTTCCGCGTAGGTGGAATTTGTGTGGTACAACGAGCCTGGATGGGGGGTGAGGGGCAAGATCGATAAAGCTGGTCTTTGGGAACTCAACTCCGACCCCAAGCTTTTTTCTTGATGCTTTGCCGATCGTCAGCCCACACCCCAGCTTTGGGGGCACAGCGGGCACAGCACTCCCAGCACTCAGCAAACTCCCAGCACTCCGGAGCAGCACTTCGGGGCGCTGGCCATCTGTCCCGTTAGAAATTTTCTAGGGCGGCTTCGTCCCGCGGGAAGCTGTGCTGGACGACCTGGTAGAAGGCCTCGGGGGACTCGACATGGGCCACTTGGGTTCGAAACTGGCGGGCCCCGCGCTTGCCTTGGGCGTAGCAGCAGGCGAATTTGCGCATCAGGTGCGTGCCCTTTTGTACTCCGAAGCGCTGCACGACGAGATCGTAGTGCCGCAGCATGCAATCCCGCTGTTCGGCCAGACTGGGCTCGGGGGGAATGGGTTTCCCCGCAGGGCTGCGGCCGCCTGAGCGAACAGCCAGGGTCTGCCCAGTGCGGCGCGAGCGATCATGACGCCGTCGACCTGATAATGTTGGAAGGCGTGGACGACTTTTTCGGGACTATCCAGATCGCCATTGCCGATCAGCGGGATGTGCGCAGGTGCTGCTTGATATCGGCGATTTGTTCCCAGTCAGCCGATCCCTTGAAGTAATCTTCGGCGGTACGCCCATGGACCGTCAGGGCGGCCGCCCCGGCCTCTTCGACGACGCGCGCCACCTCGGCCGCGTTGGCTGACTTGCGCGTACAGCCCAATCGAATTTTGGCAGTCACCGGAGTTGGTGCACAGGCTTGCACCAGTTGGCTGATAATGGCTGACATGCGCAGCGGATCCCTCAGCAAGTAGGATCCGCTGTGCGCCCGCTGCGTAACCTGCTTGACTGGACAGCCAAAATTGATGTCCACCACGCTCACCTGGTAATCTTCCACCAGCCGTCGGCCGACTTTGGCCATCGTCTGCGGATCGTTGTCCCAGATCTGCACGGCCAATGGCCGCGGTTCATCGCGAACGCCCCACAGTCGATCGGGATGTTCCGCTTCATGCTCATCCAGCCATACGAAGCCTCGGCATTGACCATCTCGGTGGCCTGCAATCCCACGCCACCATAATCCCGGACGATTTGCCGAAAGGCGTAGTTGGTGAAACCTGCCATGGGCACCTGCAAAATGGGTGGATCTACCACCAATGGTCCAATCCGCAAGGGGCCGAAGCCATGGGGCACCGCGGCAGGCAAACGCGGCTCATGTTCAGCCCTATGTGTTGCGTTAGAAATATTGAGGGTAGCTCGATTAACCATGCGCTTGGTCCGAAAGTCGCTTACTACAGTTCTGCTGCTTGCACGCATTAAAAGTATTCCGCAATAGCATGGCAATGGTCAAGGGACCGATACCACCCGGTACAGGCGTAATTGCGGAGGCAACTTCACGGACCGCATCGAAATCGACGTCGCCAACCAGCCCCTTCTCCTCGCGGTTGATTCCCACATCGATCACGACCGCCCCGGCTTTGACCATATCAGCCGTTACCAAACGCGGCTTGCCTACGGCAGCGATCAGTACGTCGGCTGTGCGTGTAATACTTGCCAGATCGCTACTTTGCGAGTGGCAGATGGTAACGGTCGCATTAGCGAACTTGCTACCAAAACCGATGTCGCGTTGCACTAACATATTAGCCATTGGCTTTCCGACGATATCGCTACGCCCCAACACGACAACATGCTTTCCGGCCACTTCATGGCCGTGGCGGGCCAGGATTTGCATAACACCCTGCGGCGTGCATGGCAGAAAGCGTGGGCGGCCCTGCACCAACAGACCTACATTCTCGGCCGCAAATGCGTCGACGTCCTTTTCCGGAGAGACCGCGTCCAGGATGCGTTGCGTGTCGATGGCAGCAGGCAAAGGCAACTGTACCAAAATACCGTGCACCGCTCTGTCCGCGTTGAGTGCAAGGAGCAGTTCTAGCAACTCAGCCGTGTTGGTATTGACGGGCTTGCGAAACAATTGACTATGCATGCCCGCATTCTTGCAGGCTCGCTCCTTGTTCCGCACGTAAACCTGGCTGGCCGGATCCTCTCCAACCAAGATTGCCGCCAAGCATGGCACGGGCCCACCAGATGCTATCCAAGCACGCACCTCCAGCTCTAATTCCTGTGTCAGCAATTGAGCGGTGGCTTTACCATCAAGTATTTGTGCGGACATCAGGCTCTCGTCTTTGGTGCAAGAGCGAACAGCCATCACGCTCCGTCGTGTTGGTTGCCAACACACACAATAGATGTAGCCATCACGCTCCGTCGTGATGATTGCCGAACAAATTTGTAGCCATCACGCGCCGTCGTGATGATCGCGGAGCGGATTGTACGTACGCAGAAAGACTAAACCAAGCCCAGTGTCCTGTCAATCTTTAGATTTCCGCCCTGTTAGCTTTGGGCGAGTAGCTGGGCGAGATGTTTGCCAGTTAGCGAATCGTTAGCTGCACAGACTTCCTCGGGGGTCCCGCAGGCCACAACCCTGCCACCGGCTGCGGCCGGGCCAGGCCCAAGGTCGATGATATAGTCCGCGGCAGCCATCAAATGCAGATTGTGCTCCACAATAATCAGCGAGTTGCCGGCGGCTAGCAGTGCGTCGAAACAGTCCAGCAACTGTACAATGTCGCTGGTGTGCAGTCCTGTGGTCGGTTCGTCCAGTACAAACAGTGTCTTCTTCTGTGACGCACTGCCCAGATAAGCGGCCAGCTTCAGTCGCTGGGCTTCCCCCGCGCTGAGCGTGGTAGCCGACTGACCGAGCTGCAAATACTCCAAGCCAACGTCGCTCAGCACTTTCAGCTTTTGCTGTACTTTGCTCGCTCCACGAAAAAAAGCCTGGGCTTCGCGGATCGTCATAGCCAAGACATCAGCGATGCTTTGATTGCGGTAACGTATCTTCAAGATCTCGGCGCGATAGCGTTTGCCGCGGCAATCCGGGCAGGTCATAAAAATATCGGCTAGGAACTGCATGTCGATTTGCAAAACGCCGTCCCCCTTGCAGTTTGGACAGCGGCCAAGTTCGCTATTAAAGCTGAAGTGGCTGGGGCTGTAATTGTGCATTTTCGCGTCCATCGTCTCGGCAAACACGCTTCGGATTTCATCAAAAGCCTTGACATAGGTCACCGGATTGCTGCGCGGCGAGCGACTGACCGGTGATTGGTCCACCAGCACAAAGTCATCGATTTGACCGGTTCCCGAGATACTCTCAAAGGGCAACGCCCGCAGTTTGGAGCTGGATAAGCGATTTCCCAAGGCAGCGCACAGCGTATCCTGGACTAGCGAGCTCTTGCCGCTGCCGCTGACACCTGTTACCAGACACAGAACGCCTAATGGGAAGTCGACATCGATTGCCTGCAGGTTATTGCCTGTACATTTTGTTAAGGTGATCACTCCGTTCGGTTGCGCCTGACAGCTGGTCGCGGCACGCGGCGTTGGCCAGATAGATAGGCACCGGTCAAGCTGGGGCTGCTTTCAATTGCCGTGCGTGGGCCACTGAAGACGATTTCTCCGCCGGCGGATCCGGCTGCTGGACCGACTTCGATCAGCCATGCCGCCCGGTCCAATAGGGCCTCTTCATGTTCGATCATGACCACCGTATTGCCACGCCGCGTTAAACGCATGATCGCTCCAGCCAATTGCTCGACGTCGTGTGGGTGCAGCCCAACCGACGGTTCATCCAGCACGTAGAGCATGTTCACCAGGCTCGAACCCAAAGCGGCTGCCAGCGAGGTGCGCTGCGATTCGCCACCACTGAGCGTCCGCAGGGTCCGTCCGAGCGTTAGGTATCCCAAGCCAACCGCTTGAAGATAGCTCAGCCTGGCCAGGGCTTGCGTCTGCGGCGTATGAGCGATGGCTTGCTCACGTTCGCCCAGATCAAGATGCGACAACACGTCAACCAACTCGGCGACCTGCAGGTTGCACATCTCAGCCAGATTCAAACCAGCAATCCGAAACGACAAGGCCAAGGGATTGAGTCGCGCCCATGGCAGGCAAGGCAGCGATTGTAGGAACGCCAGCGAGATAAGAACACGCGGACGTGCATTTTATATTTTTTGCGCTCCAGCACACCAAAGAACCCGCTCAGCCCAAGATAGCCCAGCCCGGTATCGCCATCGCGGAGCAAGGCAATCTGCGCAGTCTGACAGCTGGCTGAATGGCACATCAACGGGTAGCTTCAAGTCATCGGCGATGTCCAGTAGTTCATCTAGATTGTAGCTATACGCGGGTGTGCACCAGGGCGCGATCGCGCCCTCGCGAATCGTTTTGCGTGGATCGGGAACGATCAATTGCATATCCATATCGATCGTATCGCCAAAGCCTTCGCATCGCGGGCAGGCACCCAACGGACTGTTAAAACTAAACAGACGCGACTCGGGAGCAGGATAGTCAATATCGCAGGTCGGACAACGCCGTTGGCGCGAGAAGCGGGCAACCTGCCAGGCCTGATCATCGACCAAGAGTGTGACATCGGCAGTTGCCAAATCTGCGGCCAGTGTGGGGTGGGGCCGATTTCGGTTCGATCGCTTCCAAGCAACGCGAACGGGGCGATCCAGCAGTAACTGGATCTCGCCCGAACTGGCCGCAAAGGCCGCTTCAATACTTTCGGCAGTCCGAGCCGCGGAGTCGCCGCCGCGCAAGCGATCGACGATCACCAGCACGCTACCCTGCCGGGGAAGTCGCTCGGCTAGTTGCTCGCGTTCGGTTTGTCCCAAATTGAGCAGCCTGCCGTCGCATAACAAACGCACGAAGCCCTGTGCCTGGAGGTCGGCCAAGACGCTCGCACGATCAGCCACGTCCTCCCAATGGGTTTGGAAACCGACCATGATCTTCAGGTCAGCGGGCCAGGCTTCAATCAGCTGCGCGACACTCTGTGGCACATAGGCCACAACGCGCTGGCCGCAATGGTGACAGTGCAGTTCGGCGATTTTGCTGTACAGCAAACGCAGGTAATCCAGCGTTTCGCTGGCTGTGCCGACCGTACTGCGATTGCCGCGAACGGCGGAGCCCCTGGCTACCGCCAACGCGGGCGGCAAGCCTTCGATGGAATCGTAGTCCGGTTTATCGAGGCGTTGCAGAAACTGGCGTGTGTACGCAGAAAAGCTTTCTATGTAGCGGCGTTGACCTTCGGCGTAGAGCGTATCCAGGGCCAGCTGAGGTTTTACCCGAGCCGGAGACTCCACACACGGCGACGAGCACGCCGCGCGGTATGTCAACGTCCACATTCTTCAAATTGTGGACGCGGACACCCCGCACTTGAATCTTTGCAGATTGCCCGGCCGTCAAGACTGGGCTCACCGCCGGTTTCGACTTAGACTTCTTTCGAATCAATCCAGCTCATCAACTTACGCAGCCGCAATCCAACGCGCTCCAACTCATGATTTCGCTCACGACGCCGCGTCGCCTTAAATGATGCCGCACCAGCCCGATTCTCCAAGATCCAGTCGCGGGCGAATTCTCCGTTTTGAATCTCTTTCAGAATCTGCTTCATGACCTGCTTGGTCTCTTCGGTAATGATCCGCGGACCGCGTGTGTAATCGCCGTATTCGGCCGTATTGGACACGCTGTAGCGCATGTAGTTCAGGCCACCCTGATAGAACAGGTCGACGATCAATTTGAGTTCGTGCATGCACTCAAAGTAGGCCATTTCCGGTTGGTAGCCGGCTTCGACTAGCGTTTCAAAGCCCGCCTTAACCAGTGCGCTCACGCCACCACACAGGACAACTTGTTCGCCAAACAAGTCGGTTTCGGTCTCCTCGGCGAAGCTCGTGTGGATGACTCCACCGCGGGTGGCACCAATGCCCTTGGCATAAGCCAGGCCAATTTGAAAAGTGGTGTCAGAAGTGCCTTCGCCGACGGCAATTAGGCCTGGTACGCCACCGCCCTTGACGTATTCACTGCGTACCAAGTGACCTGGTCCCTTCGGGGCAACCAATAACGCATCGACGCCCTTGGGTGGTTCGACTTGGCCGAAGTGGATATTGAAACCGTGTGAACACATGAGCACGTTGCCGGGCTTCAAATTCGGTTTGATATCTTGCCGAAACACATCGCCCTGCACTTCATCCGGCAGCAGGATGTTAATAATGTCAGCGGCCTTGACTGCGTCGGCGACCGACATTGGCTTGAAATTGTGACTGACTGCCAAATCGTAGTTGGCACTGCCTTCGCGTTGCCCAATGATCACGGTGCAACCGCTGTCACGCAGATTCTGAGCTTGCGCGTGGCCCTGGGAACCATAACCCAAAATGGCGATCGTCTTTCCCTTGAGGTGGGATAAATCGGCATCGTTGTCGTAATAGATTTTTGCTGACATGAAGTGCTTTCGGTTGGAGTTGCTGCGCCGATGAGGACGCGGCCTGTTAGAAATGAGCTTATTTGGGCTCATTCCATCCGTGATAGGGGAGGGACTCAGCCCGCTGAGGCAGGATTTACTCGGATACGGCTGACACAATGTCGGCAGGACAATGAGCAAGATTGCGGCCGCCACGGACGAGTGCGATTCGTCCGGTGCGTACCAGCTGTTGAATACCATAGGGTCGCATGCGGTCGATGAAGGCCTCGAGCTTGCTTTCGCGGCCGGAAATTTCGATCATGATCACGTCGGCGCCGACATCGACGATCTTCCCACGAAAAATTTCCACCAACTCGCGGATATCACTGCGTTCGTTTCCGTTAGACGCTTTGACCTTGATCAGCATGAGATCGCGTTCGACGAAGTCCTGCGAACTAATGTCCTCTACTTCGACGACTGTCACCAGTTTTTCAAGCTGTTTGCGAACCTGATCTAGCACGCGATCATCGCCAACGACCACAAATGTCATGCGTGACAGGGCTGGATTCTCGGTCTCACCAACAGCGAGGGAGTCGATATTGTAGCCACGCGACGCAAGCATCCCAGAAACGTGCGACAACACACCCGGAACGTTTTGCACTAAAGCTGAAAGAACATGCCGCATCGGATTTTCCAACAAGATGTCGCCTTGGGCTCGGCGCGAGCCAAACGGCGAACTGTATGATTCAGTCATTCCGGGGCCAAGGCAGCCCAAGACTCCAGTTCGGAATGCAGCATGATACTTTCAGAAGCCCATTCCCTCAAGGCATCGCAGACCAGTGCAAATCTAGGCGATTAGAAAGACTCGCCAAAAACAGTCTGCGCAGGAGCCGTTTGGGCGGCAGCTAGCGGGCTGCTGATTTAATGCGAAACGGCAATACATGGTGAGCCACTGGCCCTAAGGCCTCGGGCAACGAAACCCGCCCGGCCGCTCGCGCGTCGCGGCTCACTAAACCGACAGGCCCCAAGCTAGCCCCCAAACGGCGCATGCAGTACCCGGGCTAGCGCGTTCGGTTCACAAAATGGGCGCCATGGGTGGCCCACAGCGTGACATAACACCCTAGTCCTCTGTCCATATTTAATCTTAGCGTAGCAAAACTCGTCAACGGTTTCGGTCTGCCCTGTGAATTGCCGAAAGTCTTGACGGGCTGTTGATTTAGTGGTGAGTTGCTCGTTTGTTGTTTAACCCGCAGCCGTAGGCGAGGCTTAAGGGTGCGGACCTCGCCTTCGGCTGCGGGTTAAACGATTAAATCAACAGCCCGTTGACGACTTTCGCTACCATCTCAACCGCCAAATAAAAGTTGGACAGAGCAACAGCTAGCGCGTGGTGCTGGTATATGCGTTTAGTTCCACCACCAACGGTCGGCATCTGTGGCTGCGGCCTTTTGATAGACAGCTTTCACGGCGGCATCCGGTTTGGATTGCTGGCTCACAACCTTCCAGGGGTTGATTTCCACTCCACCACTGGCCGATACGGTCCAGCCACGCTGGCCGCGTACAAAACTGCATTCGGGGGAAATGGTCGCTGGAGTTTGCCAGCTAGGCAACGCTAGTGAACCATTTTTGCCACGCAGCAATCCGAAGTCGCAGCCTGCGACGCGCTCCAATTCATGGCCGTCAATCACCGTAGCGATGATATTCAGATCCATGACATTGCGGAGATCGCCGAAGGCTGCGTGTGTCGTGCAAAGCTCTGAGAATTTTTCCGTGAAAAGATTGGCCCAACGCTGCGCCTGTTTGTTGGCCCTGCCGGTCCCCGCTCGGGTACCCGAAGCTTCTACAATTTCATCTTCGGTCATGGCTTTGATGCCGGTTCCCGTCAGCTTCCAAGCCAAGAAATCGTCACTGTGAAGGATGGCGTCATAATCACAGGCCATCCACCAACGGGGTTGGGTCCCTTGTGCGGCACCGCTGTTGCGAATCATTTCCAAGTAACTGGTGAGTCCAGGAACTGGCGAATCCTCGAGGTTCATTGCCAGCCGCTTCATGCCATAATCGGCAGCCACCAGCGTTTGGGCCATGCGTGAATCCTTGGGCACGGTGGTTAGTTTTACCATCTGCGGTCCGAAGGCTTCTTTCATGGCCGGCTCGATACTGGCTGGATTGAAGCCGGCTCCAGTGCGTATTTGGCTGAGCAAGCGGTTGAGACGCAGTTCGCCCTCTGGCGTGGGATCAATGGAAACAGAAATGGCTTGCTTCTGCGTTGCCTGTGATGTTCGCAAGGCGGTCAACAGGTCTTCCAGTTGCAGCACGGGGCGGCCGGTGGTTTTTCCAACGACGCTGGCATCTTCGCGTACAATCCAGCCCTCAGCAGGACCGGCTAGTACGATGTCCTTGGTTTCCGGATAAACGAAGATGTATTCAATCCGCTGCAAACCAGCCAGGTACAGCATGTCTTCGGAAACCGGTCGATTTTCGTCGATGGCCTTTTGCAACTCTGCTTGCAATTTCGAGAGGGAGATCATCCGCAATTCCACGTTGGAAGCCAGGTCCGCAGATGGCAGGGCCACCGTGCTCCGCATTTTCTGCAACCAACCGGAGCGTTCTTCCGCACTCGCATTTCGCACGGTGCCATCGGCATCGATACTGATTCCACCCACGACGCCGCCTATGCCCAAACCGAACCCGAACTGGGCAAATGACGATTGGCTAGCAGCCAAACAGGACAACAGAGCTACGCCGGCAAGGGCGCGGCGAACGATCGAATCGACAGAGTTTTTCGTTTGTCCGCTGAACATCTCAGACTCCGGAGAAGATTTCTACCGAACCAGGCCCGCATCGGCGGCTACTCGGCTACGATTGAGGCTATACGCATTTCAGTATCGCTCGAGGATAAAGCTATCGCCTGCCATGCCGAGAATGCCCAATTACCGACCAACAGTCGGTAGACACTCCGCCTAAGCCTAAGATTAACTTGAAACCCTGAACAAGCAAGTTGTTTAGAAGAGCTCCACCTAGATTACTTGGCATCGATCGCCAATGCAACAAACTAATTACTCTGCCTATCTTATCATCCACCTTGGCAACCGTTGGACCGATATTCTGCGGTTACAACCGGAGCAACCCGTATTCATAGGCCGCTCTTCAGACTGCCAAGTGGTGGTACGCGACGAGCGGGTGAGCCGCAAGCACGCAGAATTTGCCACCGGTGGGGGGTGGGTCGTACGCGA
>CAVPPY010000067.1:0-10859 GCA_963707245.1 Pirellulaceae bacterium | reverse complement strand
CAGCCTCGCGTAGCCGGATTCGCCAGAATTCGGTTCTCTTTCAGCCTCGCGTAGGCGGATTCGCCAGAATTCGGTTCTTCCCATGCTTCCCCGAAGCTCTGGCGACTCCGGCTACTGCGACACCCCGAAGTTATCATGTGGACGAAGCACTAGCCATAATTTCCCGCGAGCCGTTGACTTGAACGCTCCATAAACCGCCTTTTCCCCGCACCGAACCGGACGACCTGAAGGCGGAACCACGAACTACTTTCCGCTCATGGTTTTTCTGAGTCGGTTGATCCCAAATAAAGTTCGTCGGCTAGTAGGCCAAAGGCGGAATAGACGTTGCTTGCAGTCTCTTAACCACATCTTAACCGGAGCGAAGTGGTCGGTCATCTGATCGTACTTCTCCGACAGTCGATCGTATTCGTCCCTGGCCTCCATGCTGGCCAAGTGCATTTGTAAACGCAATTCATCTCGCCCTGGCGAAGCTTGCTCATCAACTCATCAATCGTGCTCTTTTGATCGGACATTCCCGTCATCCTTTCTGATTTCGAACAATTCTGTTCGAGTCATCATACTGCCGCCAGCCCCTTTCCGCGATCGGCCTTCGCAATGGGCGATCAGGCGGTCAGGCTGGGCTGAGACGGCGTGCGTTCAGGAAAGCCAATCCCATCAGCAACGACCAGACTGCGACTCCGCCGGGTTCGGGGACAGTGCCCGGTCCTCCACCGGAAGCCATGACCGCCAAAGGATCCCCCACGTCAGCATCGCCGATGATAATTAAATTCCCGTCGATCGTCCCCGCATAAGACGGAGGAATACCGGGGTCAAAGTCAATCACAGCGCCACCCCGTCCCGATCACGTCAGCGGTAAAGGAAAAGAAGACTCCATTGGTCACAATATTGTCCGCAGGGAGCAGTGACAGTTGAGACACAGCGCACTCCGGAGAATTGAAGGCGGAAAAAAAAGCCTCCCGGGGGGCACAATAGCGCCAGCCACGGGCGTGGTGATATTACCGAATATGCCAGCCGGCATTTGAATGGCGGCGAGAAGGAAGTCCAATTCGTCCCCCGGATTCAAGCCCGACAATTCGACATCAATGGTGACCGTTTCACCGACTGTCAAGTTACCGAGATCATCGATGGAGGTCAGAGATAAAATGGGGCCGGCAAAAGATGGTGCAGGCACTGTGATCGCCAGAATGGCGAGTAAAAAGAACGCAACGCGAATCATAGATACTTCTCCCCAGATGTACGACTTGCTGAGATACTAAACCAAAGCTACCGCTGACACAACAATTCAGCACCGCCCATTCCACCCAAAACTCACAATTCCCCCATTGTTAGCCTTAAAATCCGACCTCGGTTAACCTAAAGAAGCACCGAGCCCCACTCTTTCCGCAACGCTTCCATCCGTCCATCCGGATAAAAGGATGAAGGTGTGATCGAGCTTAGGTGGTAATCCACGCCAACCGAGGAATTGACCATCTAAGTTCCCGAAAGTGGCAACACACACTTTTCTTCATCAGCGCCGTGGGCTGACGCTCTGGCGGCACAGCACTTGGAGCCGGCGAGCACTCTGCACCTTGGGGTGCAGCACTGGTTTGACGAAACGGAGGGGACACATGCAAGCAGCGGAGAGTTTCTGAGTTGGAAAATGGCACTCCCTTTCAGCCTCCGGCGAAATGAAAAATAGCTCCCCCTCGCCCTGTACTCGGGGAGAGGGGGATGGGGGGTGAGGGGCAAGATCGATAAAGCTGGTCTTTGGGAACTCAACTCCGACCAAGCTTTTTTCTTGATGCTTTGCCGATCGTCAGCCCATATCCCAGCTTTGGGGGCACAGCGGGCACAGCACTCCCAGCACTCAGCAAACTCCCAGCACTCCGGAGCGGCACTTCGGGGCACTGGCCATCTGTCCCGTTAGAAATTTTCTAGGGCGGCTTCGTCCCTGGGGAAGCTGTGCTGGACGACATGGTAGAAGGCCTCGGGGGACTCGACATGGGCCACTTGCGTTCGAAACTGGCGGGCCCCGCGCTTGCCTTGGGCGTAGCAGCAAGCAAATTTGCGCATCAGGTGCGTGCCCTTTTGGATTCCAAAACGCTGCACGACCAAGTCGTAATGCCGCAGCATGCAATCCCGCTGTGCGGCTAGACTTGGCTCTGGTGGAATGGGGTTTCCCTGCAGGGCGGCGGCGGCTCGCGCAAACAGCCAGGGTCTACCCAGGGCGGCGCGAGCGATCATGACTCCGTCCACCTGATAATGCTGGAAGGCATGGACAACTTTTTCGGGGCTGTCTAGGTCCGCCATTGCCGATCAGCGGGATGCTGTGCAGGTGCTGCTTGAGATCAGCAATCTGTTCCCAGTCAGCCGATCCCTTGAAGATAGTCTTCAGCGGTCCGCCCGTGGACCGTCAGTGCAGCGCGCCCCGGCCTCTTCGACAACTGGCGCGACTTCGGCTGCGTTGGCTGACTTGCGAGTACAGCCCAGCGGATTCCTTGGCGGTCACCGGTGTTGTGCGCAGGCCTGCACCAGTCGGCTGATAATGGCTGACATTCGCAGGGGATCCCTCAGCAAGTAGGAACCACTGTGCGCCGCTGGGTAACCTGCTTGACTGGGCAGCCGAAATTGATGTCCACCACGCTCACCTGGTAATCTTCCACCAACCGTCGGCCGACTTTAGCCATCGTCTGCGGATCGTTGTCCCAGATCTGAACGGCCAATGGCCGCGGCTCGTCGCGTACGCCCCATAGTCGATCGGGATGTTCCGCCTCATGCTCATCCAACCACACAAATCCTCGAGCATTGACCATTTCTGTGGCCTGCAACCCTACGCCGCCGTAGTCTCGCACGATTTGTCGATAGGCGTAGTTGGTGAAACCAGCCATGGGAGCCTGCAGAATGGGCGGATCCACCGTCAATGTCCCAATTTGCAACGGCCTAATTGCCAGGGGCTCCGCCGGCGGCGAAGCGTGTTTCTCCGTCCAGGCCTTCGAGCTTGAAATGTTGAGTGTCGAGCGATTCACCATGAACGGGTACCACCAGCATTTATCTACGAGTTCTGCTGCTTGCAGGCATTGAATGTATTGCGGAGCAGCATGGCGATCGTCAGCGGGCCAATACCACCCGGTACCGGAGTAATTGCCGAAGCCACCTCGCGGACAGCATCAAAATCAACGTCGCCCACTAGTCCGCTTTCCTCGCGGTTGATGCCCACGTCAATCACTACGGCCCCGGCTTTGACCATATCGGCCTTGACCAATCGCGGCTTTCCGACCGCAGCGATCAGCACATCGGCTGACCGGGTGATCGCCGGCAAGTCTTTACTCTGCGAATGGCAAATGGTCACCGTGGCATTGGCAAACTGGCTGCCAAAACCGATGTCGCGCTGCACGAGCATATTGGCCATCGGCTTGCCGACGATATCGCTGCGTCCCAAAACCACCACGTGCTTTCCTGCCAGCGGACATTCATGGCGAGCCAGGATCTGCATAACGCCGTGGGGTGTGCAGGGCAGAAAGCGGGGTGCGCCCCTGCACGAGCAGTCCGACATTCTCTGGGGCAAACGCGTCGACGTCCTTGTGGTGGCGAAACGGCATCCAGCATGCGCTGGGTATCCACAGCGGAAGGCAATGGCAGCTGTACCAAAATACCATGCACGGATTTATCTGCATTGAGTGCCAGCAGCAGTTCCAGCAGCTCAGCCGTGTTGGTATTGGCCGGCTTGCGAAATACCTGGCTGTGCATGCCCACCCGCTCGCAGGCGCGTTCCTTATTGCGCACATAGACTCCGCTGGCCGGATCCTCGCCGACGAGCACTGCCGCCAGTCGAGGTACTGGGTGACCGGCTTCGATCCAATCGCGTACTTCCACCGCAAGCTCTTCGTTCAAGCTGCACGCCGTCGTCTTTCCATCCAGTATGCGTGCAGACATTGGGTATTTGAGTACCTTCAAGGAATCGATGCTGAACCAGTTAAAGCATAAGGCCAGTTTGCTGGAAACGAAAGGCAGAACCTTCGCCTGTCAGCCCAACTTTCGACGATCTGCCAGCAGTGGCGCCAGATGCCTGCCGGTCAATGACTCGGATACTTTACAAATCTCCTCGGGGGTGCCACTTGCCACGATGCGACCGCCGGCGGCGGCGGGGCCGGGTCCCAAGTCGATGATGTAGTCGGCGGCGGCCATTAAATGCAGATTATGCTCGACGACAATCAGCGAATTGCCTGCCTCGAGCAATGCATCGAAACAGTCCAAGAGTTGCACGATGTCGTTGGTATGCAATCCCGTCGTGGGCTCGTCGAGCACGAACAGAGTCTTCTTCCGCGAGGCCGAGCTCAAATAGGCTGCCAGCTTGAGCCGCTGCGCTTCACCGGAACTGAGCGTGGTGGCCGATTGCCCCAGTTGCAGGTACTCCAGGCCGACGTCGCCCAATACCTTCAGCTTCTGCTGAACCTTGGCTGCCCCTCGAAAGAAACTCTGGGCTTCGCGAATGGTCATGGCCAAAACATCGGCAATACTTTGATGGCGATACTGAACCCTCAGTATCTCGGGCCGATAGCGTTTGCCGCGGCAATCCGGACAGCTCATAACCACGTCCGCCAGGAACTGCATATCGATCTGTAGTACCCCATCACCCTTGCACTGGGGACAACGCCCCAATTCGCTGTTAAAACTGAAATGACTGGCGGTGTAATTATGCATTTTGGCGTCGATCGTCTCGGCAAACACCGATCGAATTTCGTCAAAAGCCTTAACGTAGGTTACGGGGTTGCTACGTGGCGAGCGACTGACCGGCGATTGATCGACCAATACATAATCGTCAATCTGTCCGGTACCGAGAATGCTCTCAAAGGCCAAAGTGGCTTGCTTGGAACTGGAAAGCCGATTGCCCAAGGCCCCGCACAGCGTATCCTGTACTAGCGAACTCTTGCCGCTGCCGCTGACACCGGTAACCAGGCATAGTACGCCCAAGGGAAATTGGACGTTGATCGCCTGCAAATTATTTCCCGTGCAGCGATTCAATGTAATGAATCCGCTGGGTTGTCGTCTCGTTGCCGGGCGTGGCACACTGCGTTGGCCGCTCAGGTAGGCGCCTGTCAGGCTGGAAGTTCCCGCCATCTCTGAACGCGGTCCACTAAACACGATCTCGCCACCTGCTGAACCGGCCCCAGGGCCAATTTCGATCAACCATTGCGCACGGTCGAGCAATGCCTCCTCATGCTCGATCATGACCACCGTATTGCCGCGACCTTTCAGGCGCATGATCGCCCCTGCCAATTGCTCGACATCGTGCGGATGCAGGCCCACCGAGGGCTCGTCGAGCACATACAGCATATTCACCAAGCTAGAACCCAGTGCGGCAGTCAAGGCAGTACGCTGCGCTTCACCTCCGCTGAGCGTCCGCAGGGTTCTTCCCAGCGTTAGATAGCCCAAGCCTACAGCTTGCAAGTAATTCAACCGAGACAGGGCCTGCTGCTGGGGTATGCTGGCGATGGCTTGATCTCGCTCGTTCAACTCCAGCCTTGATAGGACCTCGACCAGCTGGTCGACTTGCAACTCGCACAACTCCGCGAGATTGGAACCGCCGATCCGAAAGGACAAGGCCAGTGGATTCAAGCGCGCTCGATTGCAGGCCGAACAGCGATTGTAGGAACGCCATCGCGACAGGAAGACGCGAACATGCATTTTGTACTTCTTGCGCTCGAGCAGGTTAAAGAAACCGACGAGCCCATGAAAACCCAGACTTGCATTACCTGCCCGCAGCCCTTCGACTTGCTCTGCGGTGAGCTGGCTAAAGGGAATATCGACAGGTATCCGCAGCTCGTCTGCGACCTGCAGTAAATCGTCGAGATGGTAGCTGTAGGCCGGAGTCGTCCATGGCGCGATCGCGCCTTCGCGAATGGACTTCCGACCATCAGGTACGATCAAGTCCATGTCCATGTCGATCGTATCGCCAAAGCCTTCACATTTTGGGCAGGCGCCCAGTGGGCTGTTGAAACTAAATAAACGCGGCTGAGGTGTCGGGAAGTCAATTTCGCAGGATAGGCAACGGAGTTGGCGTGAAAAGCGATGGCTATACCAGGTTTCCAGATCGATCACCAGCGAGGCACCAGCGCTAGCAGCTGTGCCTGCCGCGACGCTTGACGCGGACAGCCCACTTTCCAGGGGATCAGACTCCAACGCTAATGGGTCGGAGCTGTCTAGCAGCAATTGAATCTCGTCGGCACCTGCGGCAAAGGCGGCTTCGATGCTCTCGGTGGTCCGTGCCAGCGCATCGCCCCCGCGCAGGCGGTCGACGATCACCAGCACACTACCCTGGCGAGGCAGCTGTTCCGCCAACTGTTCGCGCGGAGATTGCCCCAAATTCAGCAACTCGCCTTGGGCCAGCAAACGCACGAACCCTTGAGACTGGAGATCGGCCAGCACGCTTGCCCGTTCGGCGACCTCCTCCCAGTGCGCTTTAAAAGCCACCATGATCTTGACACTGGTGGGCCAGCCTTCAATCAGTCCCGCGACACTCTGTGGCGAGTGGGAGACGACCCGTTGGCCACAGCCGTAACAATAGAGTTGGGCGATCTTGCTATATAGCAGTCTCAGATAATCCAACGTCTCGCTGGCAGTACCCACGGTGCTACGATTGCCACGCGCGGCCGCTCCTCGAGAGACCGCCAATGCCGGCGGCAATCCATCGATCGAATCGTAGTCAGGTTTATCCAGACGCTGCAGGAATTGTCGCGTGTAGGCTGAGAAACTCTCGATGTATCGCCGCTGCCCCTCGGCGTAGAGTGTATCCAGGGCTAACGAGGTCTTGCCAGAACCAGAAACCCCGCAAACAGCTACCAGCGCGCCACGTGGGATATCGACATCCACATTTTTCAAATTGTGGACGCGAACACCACGCAGTTGAATACTGCGATTCTCCGCAATTTCCGGCAGCTGTTCGCTAGCCCGGGTTGTCTTAGACTTCTTTCGAATCAATCCAGCTCATCAATTTGCGCAAGCGAAGCCCAACGCGCTCGAGCTCGTGATTTCGCTCACGGCGCCGCGTTGCCTTGAAGGATGCCGCACCAGCTCGATTTTCTAGAATCCAGTCGCGGGCGAATTCACCATTCTGAATCTCCTTCAATATCTGCTTCATGACTAGCTTGGTTTCCTCGGTGATGATCCGTGGGCCGCGCGTATAGTCGCCATACTCGGCCGTATTGGAAACACTATAGCGCATGTAATTCAGGCCACCCTGGTAAAACAGATCCACGATCAGCTTGAGTTCGTGCATGCACTCAAAGTAAGCCATCTCAGGCTGATAGCCGGCTTCGACTAGCGTTTCAAAACCCGCCTTGACCAAGTCGCTCACCCCACCGCAAAGCACGACCTGTTCGCCAAACAAATCGGTTTCCGTTTCCTCAGCAAAGGTCGTGTGAATAACGCCGCCGCGCGTAGCCCCAATTCCCTTGGCGTATGCCAAGCCAATTTGAAAGGTGGTATCGGAGGTACCCTCACCGACAGCAATCAGACCAGGCACTCCGCCGCCCTTGACGTATTCGCTACGCACCAGATGCCCAGGCCCCTTAGGAGCAACCAACAAGGCGTCGACGCCCTTGGGAGGTTCAACCTGTCCAAAATGAATATTGAAACCATGGGAACACATGAGCACGTTGCCAGGCTTCAAATTCGGCTTGATATCCGACCTGAATACATCGCCCTGTACCTCGTCGGGTAGCAGGATATTGATGATATCCGCAGCCTTGACTGCGTCAGCGGCCGACATCGGCTGGAAATTGTGACTGACTGCCAGGTCGTAATTCGCACCACCCTCGCGCTGGCCGATGATCACCTTGCAGCCGCTATCACGCAGATTCTGGGCTTGCGCGTGGCCTTGCGATCCATACCCAAGGATGGCGATTGTCTTGTCTTTCAGATGCGACAAATCGGCATCGTTGTCGTAATAGATTTTTGCTGACATGGGATACTTTCGGTTAAAATTTCAATGCGCCTGGGGAGCGCGGACAGTATAGAAACGGGCCAATCTCAGCCCTTTTCATGCGTGGGGATAGGGGGAAGCCCTCAGGGCGTTGTCCGGTTGATTATTCGGACACCGCAGCGGCAACGTCCGAAGCGCATGGTGCAGGGGTGCGACCGCCGCGCACCAGTGCAATGCGTCCGGTGCGCACCAACTGCTGAATGCCATAGGGTCGCATGCGTTCGATGAAGGCTTCTAGCTTGTTTTCGCGGCCCGAAATCTCAATCATGATGTCATCAGCTCCGACATCAACGATCTTGCCACGGAAGATCTCGACCAGTTCACGAATGTCACTGCGTCTGTTGCCGTTGGAAGCCCTGACCTTGATCAACATCAGATCGCGTTCGACGAAATCTTGCGAGCTAATGTCCTCAACCTCGACTACCGTTACCAGTTTTTCGAGCTGCTTGCGGACCTGGTCCAGTACTCGGTCATCGCCTACCACCACAAAGGTCATGCGAGACAAAGCCGGATTCTCCGTCTCGCCGACTGCCAGGGAGTCGATGTTGTAGCCGCGTGAAGCGAACATTCCCGAAACGTGCGATAGCACGCCAGGAACGTTTTGGACGAGTGCTGAGAGAACATGCCGCATCAGATTTTCCAAACAGAAGCCGCCAAAGGGACTCGGGGGAAGCCTGACAGGCGAAACCAGTGACCTACTTTACAGGCCCCAGCCGCCAACAGACTCTTTTCTGAATGCAGCATGATACTTTCAGCCGCCAATTCGCTCAAGGCACCAGCCTCCCAAGCGAACCTTGACAGATAATTCACCCTTCTAGCTGGAACTGCGCACGCGTAAAGCCGGAACTCGCACGCGTAAAGTTAGCCAAGAAACCGGGCCTAACGGCCTGCGGCTGATCTGACTTCGGTAGTTTCCAGGGGGCGGTCCCGTAGACGAAAATCCGCACGACAGTCAGCTTGGCAAGAAACCCAGGCTAATTGGAGAGCAGCCACCAAGGGCTGCCCTCCCGATGGGCAGATTTGTCACTCGCAGATGGTGTGGTGCTAGTTCCACCACCAGCGGGCAGATTGATCGGCAACCGCCTTGTGGTACACAGATTTTACCGAAGCATCTGCCTTGGACTGCTGGCTAACCACTTGCCAAGGATTAATCTCGACGCCGCCACTGGCCGAAACCGTCCAGCCACGTTGGCCACGAACAAAACTGCACTCCGGAGAAATGGTCTTCGGTGTCCTCCATTTAGGTGGCGGCAGGCTATCGCCTTCGCCACGCAGCAATCCGAAGTCGCAGCCGGCGACCTCTCCAAGCTCATGTCCACTAATCACCGTTGCGACGATATTCAGGTCCATGACATTGCGTAGATCGCCGAAGGCTGCGTTGTGCCCGCAAAGCTCATCAAATTTTTCAGTAAATAAATCTGCCCAGCGCTGGGCGAGCTTGTTGGTCCTACCAGTTCCGGAACGAGCACCTGTGGAGTCGACCATCTCGTCCTCCGTCATGGCCTTGATGCCACTGCCGGTCAGCTTCCAAGCCAGCATGTCTTCGCTATGCAGAATGGCGTCGTACTCGCAGGCCATCCACCAGCGCGGCTGGGTGCCTTGCGCGCTCCGCCGTCGCGAATCATCTCCATGTAGCTGGGCAAGCCGACGACCGGAGATGCCTCCAAATTCATGGCCAAACGCTTCATGCGATAATCGGCGGCAACCAAGGTTGGGCCATCCGCGAATCGGTGGGCAACCGTTGTGAACTTCACCTGCTGCGGTCCAAAGGCCTCTCGCATCGCCGCTTCCATACTGCTGGATTAAAGCCCGGCCCGCAGTACGAACTTGGCTCAGCAAACGATTCAACCGCACTTCGCCTTCCGGCGTAGGATCGATCGAAACCGATATCGGCTGCTGCCGAGCCGCCTCGGTTGTTCGCAGCGCAGTAAGCAAGTCCTCCAACTGCAACACGGGTCGACCACTGGTTTTTCCAACAACGCTGGCATCCTCACGGACGACCCAACCTTCTGCCGGACCAGCCAACACGATGTTCTTGCTGCTCAGGATAAACAAAAACGTACTCGACTCGCTGCAAGCCAGCCAAGTAAAGCACTCTCCTCAGAATTTGGGCGATCCTCGATCGATTTTTGAATTTCTGCTTGCAACTTGGACAACGAGACCATGCGTAATTCGCAACCAGCCGCCATGTCTGCCGCAGGTAGAGCCGCCGGCGCGCATCTCCTGCAACCAACCGGAACGCTCTTCTAAACTGGCATTCCGCACCGTGCCATCGGCATCGATACTGATGCCGCCCACCACGCCAAAGCCATTACCAAAGCCAAAACCGAATTGGGCAAATGCAGTCTGGCCACCCGCCATGCAGCACATCAAGGCCACGCCGGCTACCGCACGGCGAACGATCCAATCGACAGAGTTTTTCGTTTGTCCACTGATCATCTTAGACTCCAGAGAAGATTTCTACTTAACCAAGCCCGCGCTGACGCCACTCGGCTAAGATTGAGGCTGTACGCACTTCAGTAATGCTCGAGGATAAAGCCATCGCCTGTCATGGGCCAGCGCCCAATTACCGACCCAATAGCCAGTAGGCGCTCCGCCTAACCCTAAGATTAACCTGAAACCCTGAACAAGCAAGTTGTTTGGAATAGCTAGTCCCTAGATTACTTGCCATCGTTGGCCAATGCAACAAACTAATTATTCTGCCTATCTTATCATTCGGCTGGGCAATCGTTGGACCGACATCCTACGGTTACAACCCGGGCAATCGGTCTACATCGGTCGATCCTCGGAGTGCCAGGTCGTTGTTCGGGACGAGCGTGTCAGCCGCAAACATGCCGAAGTCGCCAACGATGGGGGATCTGTCCGCCTGCGACTCGGGCTTGTGCAATGGGAACACAGG
>CAVPPY010000066.1:0-72240 GCA_963707245.1 Pirellulaceae bacterium | reverse complement strand
AGTTCCGCGAGTTTCGTCTTTCCCGTACCACTCAGTCCAGAAAGCAGAACAAAATGCTTGGACGGAGTGCATATGCATCGCAACATAAAGTCGTGCAATGATCTCACGGGGAAACACATACGGCAATTTGTCGAAATGGGCAAGGAGTTCTTCGAGCGTGGGGGCTGTAAACTCGTCAGCAATCTTTGTAACAGTGGGGATGTCGGGTTCAACAACAGTTGTTGCCTCGACTATAATCGGCTTGGGACGCTCTGTTATCTGGTCCGCCCACTCCTGTCCCGTCTCCGTTAGCGTGTATTGCTGTTGATCGTTGACTTCCACCATGCCCAGGTGCTGCGCCCAAGCAAGCTGACTCGATGGAGCAAAATTAGTCGTCCAGTTCGGATAGTGCTTCTTTTGCGCTTCAATCAGTTCGGCACGGTCCCTCGGACTTTTTTCCTTGAGGTCGTAAAGCATCACGTCGAACCCGATTACTCGCGTAAGCACACGGGGAATCAAGATCGTCGGGTCTTCAGTGTCAATGAGCTTCTGCCCAGGGCGCCTGGCCTCAGCGTGTTTCCTTCCAGCTTGAGCAGGCCCAGGGTGTGTCGAATTGTGCTTAACTGGCTCTTCGCACTGTTCTCTTTAAGTTGCGGTTGCTCTTGCTGATAGAACTCGACTGCTCTCTGCGATTGTGGCACCATTTTGCACAAAATCGAGAATCTAAGAGCATGTGTTGACATAGCCGGTGAGAGCGGTGATTCCCTTCGTGCGACGTTCGTTCGGAAGGAACTTCAGTTCCGATTCGCCCGGTCGCTCTCCTTCAACTTCCCCGCCTTCTTCCGCACCTTCCTCCGCGATAACCCTGTACAACTCCCATGCAAACATCGAGCGTTTAGCAAGGCTCTCGGCGTCGTCTTTAGGCGTTCCAAGAACCTCGTCGAACGTCGGTAGACCAGGGCATTCATCGTCACCATGTCTGACTGGCCCCGCTGCAACTTTGCAAACATGGCCTTGGTGAGTTGACGCAGCTTGCCGTAGTCAACGACACACGAAATATCTTTTGGGTAGATCGCTGCCAATAGCCGCATGATCTTAAGCCAAGGCTTACGTTTTGTGAACGGTTTTATTCGCTCCAAGAGTTCATCATGGATTTTCTTCAACTCGTCGATTCGTGGCTGCCCCGTGGCGGGCAGTTCACGGTCACCCACAATGCAGCAATCCATTTGCCCAACTCGTCAGACTGAATTGCTTCAGTCATTGGGATTGAACACATTCCCGTGCCGGAGATATACGTCGATTCCCAAAGTTCATGCTGAAACTAGGGTTTGCCAATTCATCAAGGGAAGCGGAACGCACCTTCTCGATGATCTGCACGTAATTGGAAAGCCAGCCTTTCCACCCTTCCTTTTCCCCCAGCGGGAGGAATTCGGATTCATAAACGTGCTTGATTGCGTCGAGTTTCGTAAGGTCGAGTTCTGCCAATGGAGTTCCCTTTAGTAAGCCGCTTATCGCTCGTCATCAATTCCATCGAGCAGGCGGTCGAGTTGGTCGTCATCAAGGTTCGCAATCTTGCGAAAAGCGTCAGGCCGCTCGATCACGCGCTTGCGAATCTGCTCCGGTATCTTTCTCGGCCAATATCAACAACTCATCGGTGTCCGTGTCGAGAGCAATTGCCAGCCTCCCGATTAGTTCCTCGCTCGGATAATCGCCGAAGTCGAGTTTTTCGTTCTCGATCTTCGAGACATATGTGAAGGTGATCCCAACCTGGGCAGCGAGGTCACGCTGAGACAGATTTTTCGCCTTCCGCAAGTCTCGTACTCGTTCACCGAACTGCATCTTGGTTGTTTCCCGGTGATTGCAGACACATCATGAAAACCGTACACTGTTTTCAGTTTATAGTCAACTACACGAAGTGCGAACGGGCGTTGTGGCAGAACGTCCCCAACGACTCAAAATTGACGGACAGTTGCCTGTGAGGGCCGACGACACCATGTTGCGACTTGAAGACCTACAAGCTGGACTCTCCCTGATGGGCTTGGAACCGTCCGTGGTGGCGACCATCGCGGCAGTCGTGCCAATCTCCGAGGACTCCGTGCAGGTCATCTACAAGACGCCCGATGGAACGCTGAAGGATCGTCTTCTGGCCGTGTGGACGAAGAGAACATCAGCATTGCGGTGGCCGAACGTCCCTGGTCATTCGATGGTGACGGCGAAGCGTTCAAGCTGGCGGTCGAGGCAAAGCGGATCGACCTCGCCTTTCTGTTCGATCCGATGATGGCCGTCCACACGTCGAATGTGGAGCCGCTGCCTCACCAGATCACCGCCGTTTACGAGTCAATGCTGCCGCGACAGCCGCTACGGTTCGTGTTGGCCGACGATCCCGGATCGGGCAAGACCATCATGGCTGGCCTCTACATCCGTGAGCTTGTGACGCGGGCCGATGCACAACGCATTTGCGGGGGCAGGCTACCGGGGGGCCGCGGGGGGGCTACCGGGGGCACTCCACGCCGGTGTCCTGCGCCGACGGCGCCACCCAAGTGCACTGCCCCCAGGTTGACCCCCGCAAGTGCACTGCCCCCGGGTTGATCACTTGGGTTGATTCTCTCCAGATTCTTCCTCGCGGCAAATTCCTGGAGGAACCGACGCGAGCGCGCCCGCGACATGAACGGCATTGCGTTTAACCCGCTGCCTCAGGCGAGGCCTTGTTACTGCATGTCCGGCCCATGGTTGAGGGCAAAACAGCATAGGAGGGAGCAAGCCCGCGACGAATTCGCGTGGCATCGATCTCAGCATGTGTCTAACAGCGACCGATTGGGCGAGGTAAAAATTTTGAGTTGCCAGCCAGAAACACTGACAAAATGGGTACCCAGACGGCTCTTTGGCTTAGGACCGCAATTTCCTCGGTTTGGGACTGTCCTTTTGCCGGACGTGCTGTAGTATGCAAGGTGGTTCCCACCTTCCAACTCAACATTCGTAGCACCGCCTCGACTCTCAACCTGGCGATTACTTCTTAATTAAGTTGGATTTACGTCGGCTCGTGTCTTTCTATGGTGGGCAGATTTACGCACGCTACCAAGCCGACCTTAGACTCTAGACTGCAGTCATGCGAGTGAAGGATAGAGGAATTTCCTGGAGTAGGTATAGCTTTGGCCCGCAGGGCTGAGGGCACCCTTCGGATTGTTGCGCGAATACCGCACACCTGATTTCGCTTTGATATTCGGTTGAACGTTCTGCCAGCTGCTGGCCGGTGTCAACCACAAGCTTCGAAAACCTACAATTGTGCCCTAGGAAAAAAGAATGGCTCTTGGAAAACAGATCCCCGACAAGAACTTACAGAGAAGCGTCGATCAGAAGCTCATCCAACGAGCGGCCGGTAGTGGCTCAAAAATTTCCGCTGCCGTTTCTGCTGGAACCGTCACGCTCTCAGGGGTTCTCGGGCAGGAGTACCAGCGTCGAGCTTTGATCAGCGCCTTGAACGGAGTCAGCGGTGTTCACCGGATCATTGACACGATGACGGTGGCTCCACCCAGAAAACGAGAATAATACTTCTGCCCGACAGTATGTCCGAGCGCCTGTTCCGCGTCAGGGTTCTTCAGGTTGCCGGGTGGGGGTTGCCAGGCCACAGCGGGCACAGCACTCCAACGAGGTTGTAAAAAATCTATTGCGGTGCAGTGCTTGCGAAACCCTCGAATGTACTCATCACACTCCGTTGTGATGTCATGCAAAAACCGGTTGCGATCGCAAGGAGTACGCCCACGCGGAGTGCGTTGCCCCAAGCCCGGCGACCCAGATGAATGAGGCGAGGCCTGCCCGGCAACGTGCACTGCCCCCCGGCAGCGTGTGCTTCTGGGAGCGTGTGCTTCTGGGTGTGCTTCTGGGGGCAGTGCACTCTGTTTGCGTGCTCGCCGGGGGCGGCGGCTGAATCCTTGCCGAACGCTTCTAGAATCCAGATCATGCTTGCTTGCTTGCTTCGACATCGCTTGCCCTACCGAAGTGCACTGCCCCCAAAAGTCGATCGTTAAGTCGGACGGGAACGTAATTGCCCGCTTCGATTACCGCGATGTCGAGCAGATCAAGGTGGAAGGGCTCGAGGGCGACGACGAAATCGAAATCGGCCTGTTCGTCACCCGATCGGCGATCCTCCTCGGCGGCGCCGGTGCGGACGATCTGCGGGGCGGTTCCGGCGATGATGTGATCATCGGCGGCACCGGCGAAGATCGTCTAGAAGGTGGATTCGGCGACGACCTGCTGATCGGTGGCACCACCGATTACGACCAATACGCCGAAGCCCTCGACGCGATTGTCCAGGAGTGGTCGTCCCGCTCGAGCTACGCCCGAAAAGTGAGCCGGCTCCGGGCAGGTAACGGCGTGCCGCCGCTGAACGAATCGACGGTCCAGGACGACGACGAGCGGGATCTCCTGTTCGGCGGCTTGGGACGCGACTGGTTCTTTGACGGGACCTGGGACGTGCTGGCCGACCGCAACCCGTTCGAGAAGATCGGCTGACGGACCTGAGGCGAAACCTACGCCGGGCTCGCGGGTACAACCCGAGGGCTCGGTTTCGTTTCGAGACCGCTTATGACCAAGAAACTCGACCGGTTATTTCGGGCAGGCAATTCTGAAGAAAGCGGAGATAGCGCCTCATTTGTTCGGTCCATGTAGAGATCCACCACGGCAATTCGCCCGACGACGACTCGTCTAGCCCGGCCCAGCGAGCATCACGTCTTCATCGCAGTGGCACACAATCCAGAAATCTTGGCGGCACTAAGCGGTTCGACCATAGGGCTTCCGAGGGCAGTGCACTCTCTTTGAGTAGATTTTTCCGTAAATCTCGGGGGAAGCGTGCTTATGCGTTTTGGGGGTGCGCTTTTGGGGGCGCTTTTGGGGGCAATGCACTTTGCTTGGGCGTTTCCCGGGGGCAAGGGCTGTATCCTTGCCGACCGCTTCTAGAATCCAGCTCATGATTGCTTCGACATCGCATGCCCTACCGAAGTGCACTGCCCCCCAGACCTCGACATCGATTGCCCTACCGAAGTGCACTGCCCCCAGTTCTCCCTCTCCCTTTGAAGTGCACTGCCCCGTTCTCCCTCTGAAGTGCACTGCCCCCGGTGCCCCCCGGGCCCTCAGGTTGAACCCGCGAGCCCGGAATAGATTTCGCCTCAGGTCGTGTCCGTCAGCCTATCTTCTCGGTGAGTGTGGCCGGGGGAGTGTGGCCGGGGGCACTGCACTCTGCTTGGGGCGCTTCCTGGGGGCAGCGGCAGAATCCTTGCCGACCACTTCCAGAATGCAGCTCATGCTTGCTTCGACATCGATTGCCCTACTAGAATGCACTGCCCCCAGATCTTCCATCCTTGCCCTACCGAAGTGCACTGCCCCCAAAAGTCGATCCCAAACCACCCATCAACCTTCACTGTCCCCGTTTTCGCACCCGTGTTGGTTGATGCCGGCGCTCCGGTCAGCAGGGCGAATTTAATCGAAGTCGACGGTGTTTCGGCTCGAGTATTGTCGGACGAACAAAAAGACACGCTGAAGGCAGAACTTCTCCCACACTGCACTTCGAAGTCGCACGGACTAGTGCGTTTTGATAGTGTGTATGTCCTGCCTGCCCCAGCCCGCGACGGGTGAAATCCCCAATCAGAAAAGAAAAATCAGCTGAGCCCAAGCCAGGTTCCGTCGCTATAATTTTCCAAGGATGCGAGGCCACTGGAACAGGAAAGCCACAGCAGCTGCCCGCTTGATCCGAATTGTCACTCGTGGGGGATGGACGCCGGTTGGCCCTTGATTACAAGATTGTAGAGAAGTTGAATCATGGCAGAATCCGAAGATCGCGAGGCTCTGAAGACGTGCAGAGTCTGTCTCTAGCGAGCTTATGTCAATGTCCGAGCAAGATCGCAACATGCGTTTGGAGATGGAATCGCCCGAGGTTGTTGAGCTTGTCAGAAAGATCCTCGAGGAGTATGACGCTCGCAAGTTGACGTCGGCCCAAGAACCGGGCGAATCAACTGTGGAGACCACAGATACTTCGTTGCGAACTCATGGCGATACAGGCCAAAGGCGAGAAGCGGATCAATCGCTCGTAGCACCTCGATACGAACTGCTGGACGTTCTCGGAACTGGCGGGTTCGGTATCGTATATTCTGCATTTGACAATCAACTCGATCGCAAGGTTGCAATCAAGATGTTGAGAAGCGGCAAGGAAGACCAAAGCAATCTACTGGATGAAGCCAGAGCCGTAGCCAAGCTTAGCCATCCAAATATCGTTCCCGTGTATGACGCAGCTCGAGTTGGTCGAACCGTATTCGTCGTTTCCAAGTTAGTTCCGGGCAAGAGTCTTGCAGCCCTAAAGTCTAAGGGAGAAATTCCAATTCGATCGGCCGTCGGGTTCGTCGCCTGTGTTGCAGATGCCCTCCATCATGCGCATCTGAACGGAATTGTTCACCGAGACGTCAAACCGGCCAATATCCTGGTCTCGCGCGAAGACGCGTTGCTGTGCGATTTTGGTCTCGCGTTAAGTGAGCAGCAGATCGATATGAGACCAACGTTGACGGGCACAACTGCTTACTTGAGCCCAGAACAAGCGAAAGGTGAATCGAACAGCGTCGACGGTCGCTCGGACATTTACAGCTTGGGAGTCGTTCTGTACGAACTTTTAGTTGGACGTCGGCCTTTCAGCGGATCGGGCCAAGCGTTGCTCAATCAAATTGCCCGGCGCGAAGTCAAACCACCTCGTCAAATCCGAGATGACCTTCCGGTAGAACTGGAAAGTATCTGTTTGAAGGCGCTGCTAACGGAGTAACGGATCGATTCGCTACCGCGCTTGACATGGCCACTGAACTGAAGGGGTGGATGCAAAACGAAATCGATGGACAAAGATCAAAGACGAGAACACCTTGTCCTGAGTTTGAGGCTGTATTTCATCCCGTCGGCGCGCTGTCCGCCGTCGTCCAGGAGTTGGCCAAGCACCCGGTGCTACTGATCATCCTTTTGCCAGCGTTATACAAAGCAACGCAAGGCCCAGCCGGATTGTCCACGTTTTGGATTTACCTACCGACCCTCGCCATGTTCGCCTTGCCAATTCTGGCAGCAGCCATTAAGTGCTTTACCTCGAAGTTCTCATGCCGTTTGGGCCGACTATTCGTAACGACTGACTTCTTGGGCAAGGAAACTCGCGAAATCCCCATTCGAGATCTGCGGTCTGTTCAGCTTATTCAAGACTCTTTGGGCCGGCGATTTGGATATGGATCTCTGCAGCTACTTGGAAACGGGATCCACCAACGCATCGACGGACTCAAGAATGCCGTCGAGATTCAGGCGAGTCTTGAGCCAATTCTCGACGAGAGAAAAGAATCCTATGTCGCCCCGCGGCAAGTGCCCAAAGCGTAGCGCCGACTATCCTTGCTTAGGTGCCGTCCCCGATATTGCACAATTGTTGCACAGAAAGGAGCCCGCAGGGGCGTAGCTCGCCATCTGCTACTATTTATGATAGCATCCCACAAACTCGTCCTGATCGCCGTTAGGGGCGATTTCCGGGGGTACGATTTCCGGGGGCAGTGCACTCTGCTTGGGTATATTTTTCGGAAATCTTGGGGGAGGCGTGTAAGCATGGAGCCTCGCCGAGCGTCATTTCTCGTAGAGCTTGGTCGTCTCGCGCTGACAGTGTGTCGCACGTGGTGCCAAGTGGACGTGATAGCGGAGCAAGACAGCCATGGCCAAGCTAGCAAGGGAAGAGTTGTTCTCACCTGATGAAATCGCATGCGTACATGTCATGAATCGAGCCGTGCGCAGGTGTTTTCTACTGGGTGACGATCCGTTGACGGGAGAAAACTACGACCACCGCAAACTGTGGCTGGAAAAGAAGTTGCGGGTGCAAGCTGCCAACTTCGGAATTGATTTGCTCGGCTTTGCGATCATCGAGAACCAATCAGACTGATACTGTTGATTGGTCTTGTTCAAAGGGAAACGCAGGGATTATTGTTGATGCGATGGCTCTGCTGCGTTTGGCAGAGTGGGTTTTGCTAGCAAAGCAAAAGCAAGGATGCGACTCATGCAACGACAAAGTTCCCCCCCGCGCTGACTCAGCCGAAATCGACGCAGTTTCCGCTACGGAATCTCTGGAATCAGGTCCCGCCACATACTCAACAAAAGGTCTTCAATGCGCTGATCAAGATGCTCGACCAAGCATCGCCTGCAACCGAAAAGGAGCAGAGTGATGATACGAACATCTGATTCCAGGTCTGTGGCATTGGCACCCTTGCTCGTTAGTGCCAAGATCCGTGCAGCCCATCAAGAACTGTTGGCACTCGTTTATGTTCGTCAGTCGAGCACCAAACAAGTGGAAGAAAACATCGAGTCGACTCAGATGCAATATCGTCTGGTCGATCGCGCCGCTGCGATGGGATGGAGCGACGATCGCATTGAAGTGATTGACGATGATCTTGGCATGAGTGGTCGCAGCGTCGAATACCGGATCGGATTCCAACGCATGATTGCAGAAGTGTCGCTGGGCCATGTCGGCATCATCTTCAGCATCGAGATGAGCCGGCTTGCCAGGTCGTGTCGCGACTGGCACCAGCTACTTGAAAACTGTAGTCTGTTCGGAACGCTGCTGGCAGATGCGGATGGTGTCTACGATCCACGCGATCACAACGACCGTTTATTGTTGGGACTCAAGGGAACCATGAGCGAAGCGGAACTACATGTACTTCAAGGGCGTCTTCGAGCCGGTCAACTCAACAAGCGCGGCGCGGCGAGTACTTCACACATGCGCCGATCGGATATGTGCGAAGCGACAACACGCTTGTGAAAGACCCCGATGAACAAGTTCGCAACTTTGTCGAGATGATCTTTTCAAAGTTCGTTGAACTCGGATCGCTCAGTGGCCTGGTGCGATACTTGCGTGACGAAAATCTGACTGTTCCACTACGCGGGGGTGCGGCTTCCGGGGGCAGTGCACTCTCTTTGGGTAGATTTTTCCGCAAATCTTGGGTGAGGCGTGTAAGCATGGAGCCTTGTCGAGCGTCATTTCTCGTAGAGCTTGGTCTTCTCGCGCTGACAGTGTGTCGCAGGTGGTGCCAAGTGGACGTGATAGCTGGAGCAAGACAGCCATGGCCAAGCTAGTGGGCTTCCGGGGGCAGTGCACTCTCCTTGGGTAGATTTTTCCGCAAATCTTGGGGGAGGCGTGTAAGCATGGAGCCTCGCCGAGCGTCATTTCTCGTAGAGCTTGGTCTTCTCGCGCTGACGGTGTGTCGCAGGTGGTGCCAAGTGGACGTGACAGCGGAGCAAGACAGCCATGGCCAAGCTAGCAAGAGAAGAGTTGTTCTCACCTGATGAAATCGCCTGCGTACATGTCATGAATCGAGCCGTGCGCAGGTGTTTTCTAATGGGTGACGATCCGCTGACGGGAGAAAACTTCGACCACCGCAAGCTGTGGCTGGAAAAGAAGTTGCGGGTGCAAGCTGCCAACTTCGGAATTGATTTGCTCGGCTTTGCCATTTTGTCCAACCATTTCCATCTTGTTCTGCGCTCGCGCCGGATGTGGTCAAATCCTGGAACGATGCGGAGGTAGCGCGGCGTTGGTTCATGCTTTGCCCACAGCGCAAAAATCCAGATGGCTCGGCCAAGGAGCCGACGCAAGCAGAGATCAACTCGATTGCTAACGATCCAGACAAACTGCGCAAAATCCGGCGGCGGTTGAGCGATATCTCCTGGTGGATGCGTTTGCTGTGCCAATATGTGGGGCAGCACGCCAACCGGGAGACGGGGGATTCGGGAAGGTTTTGGGAGTCTAGATTTCGTGCCGTGCGTTTGCTGGATGCCTCGGCGCTCCTGGCTTGCGTGGCTTACGTCGACTTGAATCCCATTCGCGCCAAATTGGCCGAGACGGTCGAAGCAAGTGACTTCACCTCGGCCAAGAAGCGACTGGAGGCATTGTTGACGCAATCTGCAGCTAGTTCGGATGCTCAGGCTGGCAAAGAAATATCCCGAGCGGAGTTGGTGGATGCTTGTTTGTCTCCGCTACTCATCGATGAGCGCTATGGCGAACTCGGTGCCTGCCCCAGTTCCAATGGTTGTCGCTGCAGTGACAAGGGCTTTCTGAACATGAGCACTGCCGAGTATTTAGAATTCTTGGACTGGACCGCGCGGTGCATGATGCCTGGCAAGCGCGGTGCGACGCCCCAGGATGCGCCACCGATTCTTGAGCGGGTGGGCTTGCCATCCTCCGTTTGGCTTGGTCTGGTCAGCAACTTTGGCAAGCTCTTTCACAACGTGGCCGGCAAGCCTCACGAGATCTCCAGTGCGCGTTCGCGTCGTCGCAGATCCCGCTTCCGTGTCCGCACGAAAGTCGTGGACGCCTTCGCTGGCCGGTAACAGTTAGCCAGTCGCATTCTTGACCAGCCCAGAACGTCACGTTGGGCTATCGTTGCGCAAGCACTCTGCATGCAGTGAACCGCCATCTGCTTTTTGCCGCTCCATTTGAGGTATGGCCCTAACAAACGCAGATATTACGGCTCAATCCTTTGCCGACCGCCTCAAGAATTTGGGTCATGCCTGCTTCGACATCGCTTGCCCTACCGAAGTGCACTGCCCCCAGTTTTTCACCTCTAGGACCCGGCACGCTAATCCATATGTCGCTTGTCGAGGCCACCTTTCTCCATGATTTCCGGGCCTAATTTCACCCACGAGGGACTCAACCGGTAGAAGGGAATCCTCGGGTGTAGATGATGGAGTAGATGAAAATTCTGACCAAGCAACATCCACGTCAACCAGGGCGAGCTATTGACCGTGGTGGCCCGAATGGGATCACGGTCTCGATGCGGGGCATGCGGCAGCCATGAGAAAGTGGCCGCTAGCAGGAACACGGATGCCCTAGCTGGGGCAAACCACGCCAAAAGCAACGCTGCAAACAGAGCTTGAGAAAAAAGTAGGGTTGCAACTGCCAGTGCGAGATACAGCACTGCACAGAATACAAGATTGAATTTCTCCAGCGATGGACGTTCACTCCAGTGTCGCCAATAGAAGGCTATATAGCCTAGATCTTGAGTGGCCCAGCGAACTGGCCAAAGCCAGGCAGGTCCCCTGGCACACCAATAATCTGGGTCCTCTGGAGCGTCATTCGTATGCCGGTGATGTTGTACGTGTAGGTACCGATAGGGTTCATAGGCACCCAAAAGAGCCGCAGAGCAAGCATGCCCGACCAAATTATTCACAACAGGAAATCTGGAGACATTTCCATGCACCGCCTCATGGACCGGCGTGAACGCGGTGTACGCAGCTAAGGTGCCTAGCAAGATGCTCAACCATGGTGAAAGAAGTCCCAGGTAGCTTCCAAGGATGGTCAGCAACATCAGACTGACAGCTCCTACCGCTAACAGCATCGTCACCCAATCGATGGCAGGCCTTCCAGTGGAGACGTTGGAAGAGCGAGGTGTGTGGCCAGCGGGCGCCAACGCTTCATCCAATGGCCGAGAACTCGTATCCCAAATCGCGGGACCCAGCCTTGGGCAAAGGCCATCAATATCGCTCGGATGGTGAAGAAATTGATTCGGTCCCCTGCAACAACGAAGATGGGCTCCCAGGCAGTGGGCTGCATCTTGTTGCGAAAACGATATAGTCCGTCAAAGTTGTAAAGCCACCCCATCGTGTGCGAGCAGACTCGCAGCAGCCGCGCGAGCCAGCGGTGGTTCGTCTCATTGGCACTACTGTTGATTCCAGCCAAGGCCACCATGCCCAAGCTGACAAACTCCGCATGTTCATCAGCCAGTCGCCGCATCACGACATCGACCAGTGCTTCCGAACAACCTGCTGGTGCTGTTGGCCTCAAGATCATGTCTTCAAGCAGCCAGCCGTTGCGTCCGTAGACTGGAATGCAGACTGCAAAGCCGCACACCTGCCCAGCATGCTCGGCGACAAAGTATCTTCGACGCACCGCATGCTGGAACAGTTCGATGGTAACCATAAAGCCCATCGGCGGCAGTGCCTTGCTGTTCGCCCATTCGTCCGCGATCGCTCGGAACTGCTTTCCCATCGGAGCATCCATGGTAACTTCGTCGGGATTCAGCATGCGGACGTTGATGCCGTCCCGCCGCGCCTTGCTGAGACGATTCCGCAGCTTCCGGGCTTTTGCTACAACCTGCTGCCATTGTGCGGGATGCCATTGTGGTGCCAACCCAACCTGCATGGAATCGAAATCGGTTTCGGAGAGCCGATCAACAAGTGGCTGCGTAACACCAAAGAAGACTACTCGGCAGCCGTATGCCGCAGCCGCCTGGCGAAATGCACAGGCTACCTCATGCAGTCGTTCGGTCGCGCACAAGGGACCTCCGACCGCTACCCAATACCCGCCACGTCGCGCATAAGCAATCGCTGCGTCATCAGCACGCCAAACGGATAGCCCCGGCTCGAGCACCATGAACGAATGCAGGTTTCGACCGTAGCGTTCGAGCAAATCGAGCAATGCACCGCGATCATCGCTATCGTTCATGGGTGACTCTCATCGACTGTCGTCCTAGGTCCGTACGTAACCGATTGCCTTCCCGTGAAGATTTGGAGGGTCGTATACCAGCTCCCCAGCGCTGCAAAGATTGGTGATTGATCGATACTGCGGTGCGTTTTTTCAAACAGCAAATGCCCGAGATATGGCGGACCAAGTTGGAACCAAACGCCAAATGCAAACCAAATCCAGTTCCACAGGAGTAGGCCCAAGCTGCAACAGACCAGCGCGAGGAGGTTGCTCAGGAAGTGCACCCAGCGATTCAGTGGGGCTGCATGATCTGGTAAGTACACCTCTTCATAAAAGGTGAGAAATGCCGTCCGGAATTGCTCAATGTTTCTGCGCAGCACGATATCTCACCAGCTCTCCGCTGGAAATGCGGGGGGTGCAAGAGTGTTCTCTGGAAAACAATCCAGGTCGTGAACACATGATCAGCAAGTCTGGCTTGTGCGAACCAACACTGGTTCTATGCTCATTCTCTCAGCGGGGTATAAAAACTTCGCCACTTCAATTTTTCACAGGCTATGCAAGGAGTTCTCTACGCTGCACCTGGAAGAAGAAAATCTACCCTGCACGATTCTCCAACGCGACCAAGATACCAAGTTTGTCCCCGCATTTGATGAAGTTTTCAAATCCCTCCGCTGCGCCATCAAGAAAACGATGCCACGATCGCCAAATTTCCAAGCCTTTGTGGAGCGCGTGATTCAGACGCTCAAGCACGACGTACTCAACGCGATCTGCATCTTGAGCGACGATCTCAATTACAACCTTCGTGTGTCCGGTTCATACCTGCTTCGACATCGCTTGCCCTACCAAAGTGCACTGCCCCCTGTTATTTTCAACAAAACGTTGAGCTCACAGGGTTGTCGCCCCTGGCTGCAGCGGGGTAGCCCAATCGTTGGCAACGTGCTCCGGTCCGAAACCTCGACCCTTTCATCCTGGGTTCCGTTCTGCTCGCGGGCGGATTAGTTCTTATGGTGGCGATCAGCGAGAAGAGTCCAATTTTTCTTGGTTAGGACGCCCAAACTAATGCGTCGCCGATTTTCGGAGTATCATTTTCAGCTGGCAGACAGTGCGGTTTGTTCCTCCTCCTGCGTTGCCTGATGTCCTTCGGCAGCTGCCAGGCTTGCGCATCATCTTGTGCGAGGGCTGGAAGCTGCAGGGGGCGTTGCGTGATCCAAGCAAAACCTGTTCATGAGGCAGTTCACATTCCTGAGATAAAAAAGATGACTAAACGCAAATTTACTTCCCTGTTCTTGTTGACCAGTGGGATGGCGATCGGCTGGTTCAGTTCTCACTTGCAATTTGTAGATCGCAGCGATGCGCAGGAGTCTGCTTCCGCAGCGGTTGTGGAAGTGGAATCAGAAACCACGGATACGGCGCTGGCCGAGAGTCCCTTGGCAACATTGGATTGGTTGACGGGGGATTGGGTGGATGCTGCCGAAGATCCCAACATTGAATTCTCTTGCGACTTTACCAAGAACAAGGCTTTCCTGATTCGGTCCTTTAGCACAGCTCGGCAAGCCGACAAATTGATGTCTGGGATGCAAGTCGTTGCCTGGGATCCGGTGCAAGAGATCATTCGCTCGTGGACCTTTGATTCGGATGGTGGTTTCGGAGAAGACGCTTGGTCGCAGTCGGGCAATCGTTATACCATTCGCACGAAGTATACTCTGGCCGACGGCGGAGTGGCTTCGGCGTTGAATGTCTTGACCTATGTCAACGATGACACATTTACTTGGAAGTCCGTCCATCGCGAGATCGACGGAGAATTGCAAGCCGATGTCGAAGAAATCACCTTGATGCGGGCAGTGGTGACGCCTGAGGAAGATGCTGCCAACGCAACGGGAGACGAAAAATAATGAACATGGCAAGAAAAATCGGAATGACGCTTTCTCTTGGGGTATTGATGGCTATTCTTGGCGTGCAAAACGCCGAGGCGCAGCGCGGCGGAGGCGGTGGACGAGCCAAGGCGTCCGGGCACCGCGCCGCAAGTGCGCCCAAGGCCCGGGGGGGCACCGGGCCGGCAATCTCGCGTCCCCAAACCAAGCCCGCGGCGAGTGGATTGGCCGGCAATAGGCCGGGCAATTCCGGTCCACAGCTCAGCCGACCGGGTGGCAGCGCAGAAGCCCAACCTGCCGCAACGCCCAGCGGCCGACAAGCCCAACCTGCCGCAACGCCCAGCGGCCGACAAGCCCAACCTGCCGCAACGCCCGACGGCCAACAAGCCCAGCCTGCCAACGAATCGACCCAGTGCAGCAGGCGGAGTTCAGCGGCCCCAAAAGCCAGGCGACATCCGGCCGGGAGCTGGTGCCTCGTCCAAACAACTCAACGATTTTCTTGGCAACAAGTCGCTCGCCGACGGCCAAGGTGCCGCGGGTAGATTGCAACGCCCCGGCGGAGGGCAACGATCGCCCCAAAATCGGAGATGTACAACGCCCTGGCGGGCAACGATCGTCCCAAGATCGGCGATGTGCAACGCCCTGGCGCAGGAGGGCAACGATCGTCCCAAGATCGGCGATGTGCAACGACCCGGTGCAGATGACCGGGATCGTCCGGGCATCGCGGACCGAGATCGAACGAATATCGGGCAGGTAGGTTCCCGCGATGTCAACGTCGGGGACATCAATATTGGAAACTCGGTGGACTTTTCCAAGGACTCAAAGGCCTGGGTTAGCAATCGGCATGCAGTGGGTAACCAAGTGCGGCTGAACTCCGGAAATCGTTATTCGAATGCCTATCGCAATGGAGCCTACCGACGCGGTTTGGTCGGTGGCTATCCCTACTACTCGTCCTGGGGATCGCGTGGAGCCTTTTACGGATGGCGGGCACCCACATCAGCTGCTTTTGGTGCATTTCTCGGTGCCTCGTGGGCTGCCAGCAAGCCCGTTTACTATGCCTATGGAGCGGGCGGCAATGTGTACTACGAAGAAAACATTGTCTATGTGAATGGTTCCCCGGCTGGCACGCCCGAGGCTTATGCACAGCAAGCCATTGACTTTGCCGCTGCCGCTCCTCCGCCCGATGAAACCGCGGAGGAGGATTGGCTGCCCTTGGGTGTATTTGCTTTCACCCAAGAGGATGTGGACGATTCCCAAGCGATGATTGAGATCGCGGTCAATAAGCAAGCCGTCTTGGCTGGCACCTACTACAACGAGGCCACGCAGGTTTCGCGGCCGTTGAAAGGTATCATTGATCAGGAAAGCCAGCGAGCCGTCTTGGGATTTGCGGATGGCAAGAACGAAGATATTGTGCTGGAAATGGGCATGTTTAACTTGACGCAGGAAGAGGCCCCCGGGCTGCTGCACCGCGGTACCGAGGAATCCAGCCCAGTGCTACTCGTGCGACTGCAGGAACCCGCCGAAGCAACGCAGTAGGCAAATGGCGGGACGCCGTCCCACGAGGCCAGTCATGTTCCCAACGCGGGGTCCGGCACGGGCCAGACCCCGTTGAGTCCTTGGGGGTGTTGTGCCGCCTATAACTTTTGCCGCACGCATTGGATCTCGGTGGACACGACGCCCACGCCAGCTTACGCATTTAACCACCCAGTCGAGAACCATTTAGCCGCGGTTGTACTGGCTCACGCCGGCTATTGCCCTGCGGCTATTTCTGATGAAGCCCAAGAATGAAAGTTGGACAAGAGTGCTTGCGTCAAGCCAGCTGCGGCGGCTTTCACCTTACAGCCAGGCTGCCCGGTCGTGGTTCAGTTCCCGCTGGGTTTGGTTGTGGCAGCGGTCTGCTGGCGGATCAAGTCCAGCATTTGCCGGTGAGCGTTGGGCAGCTGCCGACCCTTGCGGTAGGCGGCTACCACATGCACGTGACCAATCTGCTCGGACAATGAACGGGTGGTGCAGTGCTTTGTTAAATTGCCGCCCGGCAAGCTGGCGATGACTCCCAGTCCCAAACCCGCTCGCACACATGCCAGAATGGTCGCGCTATTGTCCGTCTCGGCAGCTATCTGTAGTGGAGTGGTGATGCCCAGGCGAAAAAAAGCGTGTTCCAACATCTTGCGGCCGATCGTATTTGGATTGCCCAGGACCAAGGGTTCCCCGACCAGTTCCTGCAAGCTGATTCTTTTCTTGGATGACAATCGATGGCGGGCTGGAAGGGCCAGCAGGTATTCGATGGGATAGAGTCGCTCACAGGTAATGCCTTGGGCGATGATGTCTTGGGGTGGTTCGATCAGCAGGGCCATGTCGGCTCGCCCTTCAAGCACCCATTGTTGAGCCGAAAGATTGTCCGCTGTCATCAGTTTGAGCCGTGTTTGCGGAAATCGTTCGCGGAACAGCCGCATGGGCTTGCCCAGTTCTTCGAGCATCATTCGCACGCCGGTCACGAGGCTCAACTGGCGGACCGTTTCGTTGGCCTCAGAAATATGTTCCAGCGTCGATTGCAGTGAAGCCAGCAGCGGACGTAACAAATCGTACAGCTCGCGTCCGCTGGCGGTGGGCACAATGCTTCTTCCATTTCTAGAAAATAATTCGGTGCGGTAAATTTTCTCGAGGGCTTTGACATGTTCCCAAAGCGTGGGGCTGGCCAATCCCGTCTCTTCCGAGGCAGCGGCATAGCCGCCCTGTTCATAGACGTGGCAGAAGGTGAGAATCTGCTGCACCGTCAAGGATTCGACGCGATCGAGCAAGCGTGTATCGGCCATGTTTTGCCACTCAAGCTTTCATTCGAGTTTACCTAATGAAAATGCGGTATTATTTAATTGTAGCCAAGTGACCGCATGTTACATTGTGGCAGCCACATCCCATGCGAGCCGAGCTCAATGCGCATACCTGTTCGATACCTCTTGGTGCTTGCCACTTTCCTGCTGTCGGTGCTGTTGTACGTCGATCGCGTATGCATTTCGGCGGCCAAGGCCAGTGTGTCCCGCGACTTGATGCTGAACGATCAGCAAATGGGTTGGGTATTCGCTGCGTTCTCGTTGGGTTATGCCCTATTTCAAACTCCCAGCGGTTGGTTGGCGGATCGGCTTGGACCGCGGCGTGTGCTGGCGGGGATTGTCGTTGTGTGGTCGGTGTTTACGGGGCTAACATCGGCAGCAAATTCGTTGTGGGGAATGTTGGTGGTCCGATTCGCATTTGGTGCGGGCGAGGCGGGCGCGTTTCCGGGAATGGCACGAGCCATGTATTCCTGGATTCCGATGCAGGAGCGAGGCGTCGTGCAGGGCATCAATTTTTCGGGTTCACGGATTGGGGCTGCATCACCCTGCCGTTGATCTCGTGGTTCATTTATCAGCTGGGATGGCGCACCACCTTTCTCATTTTGATGGTCGTCGGTCTCGCCTGGGCTGTGCTCTGGTTTGTGCTATTTCGGGACGATCCTGCAGATGCTGACTGGTTGGATGATGCCGAGCGGGGTTATATCCTCAGCCATCGCCAGCAGGCCAGTGAGCAGCTGGCAGACGCCGCGTCCGATAGTCCAGCCGCAAGCGGATTGTGGAGGCAGTTGTCTGGCTCGCAAACGGTGTGGGCCTTGTGCGGCCAATACTTTGCTTCGAATTTTATTTTCTTCTTCGGCTTGACGTGGTTCTTTCCACAGTTGATGAGCCGCTACGGCCTTTCGGGCGTTGAGGCCAGTTTCTTTGCGGCTGTGCCGATGATATTTGGAGCAATCGGCAATTGGACAGCGGGCTGGTGGGTCGACCATCTCTATGCTCGCGGCCAATGGAAGCGTTCTCGCCGCCTACCGGCCATGAGCGGTTTTCTTCTGGCTGCGATTGGCATCGTGGGCAGCGCCTTTGCTGCTACGCCACTCTCTTCTTCCATCTGGTTTAGTCTGTGCATATTCGGCGCGGATATGACGCTTTCTCCCTCGTGGAGTACCTGCGTCGATATTGGCAAAGCGAGCGCTGGGGTTGTTTCGGGCACGATGAATATGGCTGGCAATATCGGCTCCTTCGTAACCTCGCTGGCGTTCCCGTACTTGCTGGACTGGACCGGATCGCCGCTGCCCTTCTTCTATGTGGCCGCCGTGATGTGTGGCTGCGCTATCGTTCTATGGTTGCGCATCGATCCAACTCGCAACTTGTCGGAGGCAGGCTCATGAATGCGACCCGGTCGAGCGTGCGCAGTGGCTTGTTGATTGGTGCTGGCTATTTTAGTGATTTCCATCTGGATGCATGGCAGCGGATGCAGGGCGCACGCATCATTGCTGTCTGCGATTTGGATGCAGCCAAGGCAGCCCGGGCTGCGGACAGGTACGGGATCGAGCACTGTTTTACGGATGTTGCTCGTGCACTGCGGTGTCCGTCGCTGGATTTCGTGGATATCGCTACGCCACCGACGCATAGACGGGAGTTAGTACAGGCAAGTCATTGCAGGTGGATTGCCAATTATCTGTCAAAAACCCCTAGCGGATGATTTTCCGACGGCCGTTGAGATACTGCGGAGTGCCGAGGCTAGTCAACAACCTTTCATGGTGCATGAGAACTTCCGTTTCCAGCCTTGGTATCGCGAGATCAAACGCGTGTTGCAGGCGGGCGTCATTGGACAACGCCTGCACTCGATCTACATGCGGACGCGGATGGGCGATGGTTGGGGGGACGCTGCCTATCTCAGTCGCCAGCCCTATTTTCGTAGCATGCCACGCTTGCTGCTACACGAAACCGGCGTCCATTTCGTGGATACCTTTCGCTATCTGGCTGACGACGAGGTTGTAGAGTGTTCGGCAGATATTCGGCGGCATAACCCGGCAATCATCGGGGAGGACAGCGGCACATTGCGGCTGCGTTTTGCAAATGGAGTCACAGCCACCTGGGATGCCAATCGCTATAACGAATCCCTCGACGAAGACCCTCGCTATACCTTTGGCGAATTGTTGGTCGAAGCCGACGGTGGCAGTTTGTGGATGAATGCCAAGGGACAGTTGACCATCAAACGCTTGGGCGAGTCCGCCTACTCCCACCAGTACTTTCACCCACATGTGGGTTTTGCTGGGGATTGCGTGTTCGCCTGTCAACAGCATTTCGTGGAGGTGCTGGATGGCGGACTGCCATGCGAGACATCTCCTGCCGAATACCTCAAGACGCTGCGCGTGGTCGAAGCCGCCTACGTGTCGGCCCAGCGTGGCCAGCCGATTCGTTTGGCGCCGTCTGCGGCGGGCACAGAGCGAAGAATCATCGATCTCAGTTTGCCGGTCTCAGCCAAAATGAGAGGTGTGGAGATTCTACCCAGCAAGTCGTTGGAGCGCGATGGTTGGAATGCGACGACGCTATCGATGTACTCGCATGCGGGCACACACATGGATGCCCCCAAGCACTTCCTGCAGCTGGGAGCAAGCCTTGATCGGCAGGATCTGTCCGTGTGTTGTGGCCGGGCGCGGGTGGTAAACCTGGCGCCTGCCGCGCCGCGCCAGTTGTTGACCGTTCAAGATATGCGCAGGGCTATCGGCGAGGTTCAAGTCGGCGATCGTTTGTTGTTGCGAACCGACTGGTACCGGCAATACGGTAGCCCGCAGTATCGGGATGCCCTTCCCAGGATTTCCATCGAATTGGCGCGCTGGTTGGTAGAGCAGAAAGTGGCCTTGCTGGGAGTCGAGCCGCCTTCGGTAGCCGATGTCAACCACATGCCAGAGCTGACCGAGGTTCACCAAACACTTTTCCGCGGTGGGGTTACCATCGTCGAAGGCCTGGCCAATCTGGATCAATTGACTCAGCCGGAGGTAGAGTTCATTGCCCTGCCGCTGCGCATCATGGATGGTGACGGCTGCCCCGTGCGGGCGATTGCCATCGAACAGCCCGAGGTGATCTGGTGACGCATTGCATGTTGGGGTGTATTGCCGACGATTATACCGGGGCCACGGATTTGTCTTCGATGTTGGCCCGTGCTGGCCTACGGGTGATACAGTGTTTTGGCACTCCGTCCCACATGGATGGCTGGCACGATTTCGATGCGGTGGTCGTCGCCCTCAAATCACGTTCGATTCCGGCACCCGCTGCGGTCCAGCTATCCCTGCAGGCACTCCAATTCTTACAGGGCTTGGGCAGCCAGCGGTTTTTCTTTAAGTACTGTTCGACTTTTGATTCCACGGAAAAGGGGAATATTGGGCCAGTGGCCGATGCCCTGACCACTGCCTTGGGAGTGGAGTTATTGCTGTTTTGCCCTGCTTTTCCCGAGAATGGGCGGAGCGTTTACTGCGGATACTTGTTCGTCAACGGCGTGCCCTTGCATGAAAGCGGAATGCGTCACCATCCGTTGAATCCAATGACGGACAGCAATCTGGTGCGAGTCTTGCAATCGCAGTCTGCGCGGAGGGTGGGCCGCTTGGGCCTGGCAGACCAGCTGCCAGACAACTCGGCAGGCTATTTAATTGTCGATGCGATCGGTGATGAAGACTTGAGACGCGTGGCCCACATGGCGGTCGAGCATCGGCTGCTCAGTGGTGGGTCGGCCATTGCCCGCTATTGGGCCGAAGCGCTTGCCACGCAGTCTGCTCCTGCGGCTCGCCATAGCGTTCCAGAGCCAGTCGATGCATCGCGCAGCGCCATCCTGGCGGGCAGTTGTTCGCAGGCGACGCGCCAACAAGTAGCACAGTTCGCAGAGCGGTATCCGGTACTGCAGCTGGATATCGCTGGTGCGGTGGACCCGAGTGCCATCGCAGCCCAAGCGTTGGAGTGGTGCGACAGCCAGTGGAGCGGTACGCGTGGCGAAGAGCTGTCGCGGCGAACTCCGCTGCTGATCAGTTCGGCCAGTGACCCGGTCCATGTGGCCGCGGCGCGCGACAAGCTTGGCGATCAGGCTGCAGCCCAGCTGGTTGAAAGCACTTTTGCAGCGATTGCCAGTGGCCTGCGGGACAGGCACATATCTCGCTTAATTGTGGCCGGTGGCGAGACGTCGGGAGCCGTAATTAACGCGCTCGGCATCCAGGCTGTGCGGATAGGCCGTGAAATTGCGCCGGGAGTACCCTGGGTTCGACCCTTGGGTGAGCAACCCATGAGCCTGGCGCTCAAGTCAGGGAATTTCGGTGGCCCGGATTTTTTCTTGGATGCAGTGGATGATGCGCGATGAGCGAACGAGAGTTAAGAGAGCGAATAGCCCAACATGGCCGATCGTTGTTTGAGCGCGGCCTGACGCCTGGTAGTTCTGGCAATATCAGTTTGCGATTGCCGGATGGCCTGTTGATCACCCCCACCAATTCTTGTTTGGGCAGGCTCGAGCCTGACGATATCTCCAAGCTCGATACGCTTGGTAATTTGTTGTCTGGCAAGCCGCCTTCGAAGGAGGCCTTTCTCCATCTGGCCTACTATCGTTCTCGTCCGCAAGATTCGGCGGTCGTGCACCTGCATTCAACCTGTGCGGTTGCGGTCAGCTGTCTGGCTGACCTGGATCCGGGCAATGTACTGCCACCGCTGACAGCCTACTTTGTGATGCGTGTTGGCCAATTGTCCTTGGTTCCCTATTTTGCACCTGGCGACGTGCAGCTGGCGGAGGCGGTTGAGCGGGTTGCGAAGTCGTCGCGTGGAGTGTTGTTGGCCAATCACGGTCCCGTGGTCGGCGGAAGCGACTTGGAAAATGCGGTTTACGCCGTTGAAGAATTGGAAGAAACTGCCAAGCTGTTTCTGATGCTCCGCGGCTTACCAACCCGCCTGCTCAACTCCGAACAACGCGACGAGTTGCTGGCTCGTTACAATTGAGGGAGTGTAGTTCCATCATGAGTTCATCCACTCTTTTCAGATCCTCTGAGAAGGCGTTTCAAAAAGGGGTCTGACCCTTTGGAAACCGTTTCAAACACCCCACATTCAACCGGCTGGAGAGGGTCAGACCCCTTTTTGAAACAGTCTCTGAGACATGCTGAATATGAAGAAAATCCTTGCTATTGCTTGCTGCTACTTGTTTTTCCAGCTGATGGGGAGTTTGGCGACGATTTCAGCCGAAGATGCAATGGCGTCGGCGGTCGCGCGCATGGCGAGTGATCTCCAGTTTCTTGGCATCGGATGATCAAGAGGGACGCGATACGGGCAGCGAGGGCATTCAGCGGGCGGGCAGCTTCATCGCCGATCGCTTTCAGTCGCTGGGGCTCAACACCCAGTTATTTGATGGCCAGGCTTTCCAAACGTTCTCTATTCCAGGCCCTCCGGTAATGGGGGATGCCGCCAAGAACAGACTGAGCATTTCAGGCGAATTGCCCGCCGGTTTCGCCATTCCTCTGGAGCTCGACCGGGACTTTCGCAGTATGTCGCTGGGAAGTAGCGGCGAATTCTCTGGCGAAATCGTCTTTGCCGGCTATGGTATCACCGCCCCGGATTGGGGCTATGACGACTACGCGAATGTGGATGTGAAGGGCAAGGTGGTCATTGTGCTCCGCAAGGAGCCGCAGCAGAACCAGGCTAGCAGCAAGTTTGATGGGTTGCGCACTACACAGTTTGCGTACTTTTCATCCAAGGAGGCCAATGCGGTCATGCATCAGGCCGCGGCTATGATTCTGGTCAATGATTTGCCCTCGGCCAGCCAAGAAAGCGGTGATTACTTGCTGGCTGTCGAGGAGGCAGGCAAGGCGCTCACCGATAACCAGATTCCCACATTGGCGGTCAGGCGTGCAGCCTTGGATCCCCTGCTCAAAGCGGTGCTGGGCAAGGATTTGAAGGAGTTGGAGGACGCCATCGATGCGGATCTTCAGCCCCAATCTCAGGTACTGCCAGGCGTCATGGTTAGCGGGGAAACACTCATCGAGACGTCCCAGATTGCCGCCAGAAACGTGGTTGCCTGTTTGCCGGGTGCGGGAGCCTTGGTCGACGAGTTTGTGGTGGTTGGAGCGCATTATGACCATGTGGGTATGGGCGGTCCTGGGTCCTTGGCTCCGGGCACGGTCGCCATTCACAACGGTGCCGACGACAATGCGTCCGGCACCACGACACTGCTGGAAGTTGCCAAGCGAATGGCCCAAGACAACACGCCCGATCGGCGGAGCATTGTCTTCATAGCCTTCTCGGCCGAGGAGAAGGGGTTGTTGGGCAGCAAGTACTACGCTAGCCATCCCCGCTTTCCCCTGGAGGATACGGTAGCCATGGTCAATATGGATATGGTTGGGCGATTGACTGACAATAATCTCACGGTCTATGGCACTGGAACCGCGGATGGTTTTGATGCTTTGGTGGATCGCATGAATCGAGAGCCGCCATTCATCCTGGACAAACAACCCGCCGGTTTCGGCCCCAGCGATCATGCCAGTTTCTACGAGAAGAACATTCCAGTTTTCCATTTCTTCACGGGCTTGCACAATGACTACCATCGTCCAAGCGATGACTTTGAGAGGGTGAATCTGGATGGCATGGCGCGGATCGCGAACATGGTTACCGATGTCGTCCGCGAGCTGAGTACGCAGACCGAGCGTCCGCGGCTGATCAAGTCGTCCGCGGTCGCGGATGTCGGCAGGACGTTGCGCGGACGACCAACCCGTCCCAGGGCAGTGTTCGGCATTACTCTAGACTTGGGTGCTGAGGTCGCCAAGATTGAATCGGTTACGCCAGACGGCCCGGGGAGCAAGGCCGGGTTGCAAGCCGGAGATGTGATTACGCAGGTGGGGGACAGTCGCGTGCCCGATTCTTCTGAACTGCGCCGGCTGATGAGCGATAAAAAGCCCGGCGAAAGCGATGGTGATTACTGTATTGCGGGGTGAGGAATCGTTGCAGCTGGAAGTGACCCTAGGGGAGGGGTAGACCAGATCTGCAGCCACATGATCCCACTGATCGCTAATTTCGCTAGGGCTTGGGCAAGATTTGCGGCCTGCGGGAACTTAGGCTTTCCGGCAAAGCCTAGCGACGGCCGATAGTCTCCACTACTGAGGATCAGTCCTCGGAGACTGCACGTTTGCGCTGGCCGGCAGCATTTGCGGACACGCCTGGGTGATTCTCTGATGGAACGCATGGATGTGAAGCATGCGACGCGGCAGACCTAACGGTGAACTGCCCGTCGCCATCTAGTCCCTTGTTGAACATCCAGAAGGAACACTCGGTGTCCAGGAAACTCCCCTCGCATCTGAAGATACATACTGAAGAACATCCCGTCGCGACGGCCGCCCCAGCCACCGCGGTGTTTGACCTGGACGCATTGCTCAAGGCATTCACCGAGGCAACGGGTTGGCGAGCTGTTCCTCTGGGCGCTACGCCGCACCATCCGGCTGCGTCCAATCTCGACCCAGAAGCACCGCCGCGTCCCCTACGCGAGCGGATGCAGTTGGTCTCAACGCTGCCCATGGATGGCATGCTCGATTTTGACAGTTTATCGGATATGGCTTTAACCAGCGAAGCTGCGGCCTGGAGACTGATGGAGCAGATCGATGGCTTGCTCACCAAACTGGACGCATCCGAGGCTACCATTGAGCGTCAGGAAGCGCAATTGGCTACCTCACTAGGTGTCAGCATCCGCCACGACGAATCGGAAGTGCTGGCAGCGCGGCTGGTCGAGTCATTGCATCGAGCGGCAGAGTTGACCGGTAGCGATGCCGCCGCACTTTACCTGCTCGATGAAACGACCAGCGAACTCAAGATGCGTAGTTGTTGGGGTATGTCCAGTTGCGCCTTGGGTAAACCTCCGCGTGCCCTGCGCGGTGCTCTCGCGGATTTGGAAGCGCTGATGGGCAACGCCGTCTTGTTGGAGAACACCGCCTTAGCTCCCGAATGGGCATGTCCGGAGGATTATGCGGCTGGACTGTGCATCCCCATCGGCTCCCCCACCATGCCTCACGGTACGCTGTGGCTGTGGAGCGACCATGTGCGCGACTTCTCCGCGGCCGATATCGATGCAGGCAAAGCCGCGAGTGACAAGATCTTGGTCGATATTGAACGCAGTGTGTTGGCCGACGAGGTCTTGCGGCGACGCGGTTTGGATCGACAGCTTGAGGCTGCCAGTCTGGTACAGTCTTCGCGGCTACCGAGTTCTCAGGCATTGCATCTAGACTATGAAATTGGCGGCTGGACTTTCCAGGGGCAATCGCTGGGCGGCAATTTCCACATGTGGACGGTCAATGCCCAGTCGCACATCTGTGCCGCTTTGGGGGCTGCAGCCACGCATGGTACTGCCGGAGCTCTAGTAGCCACCAGTGTGCAGACTGTCGTCGAAACCTGTTGGAACGCCAAGCACAAACCGGCTCAGGTACTGAGGCGGGCCAACGACATCCTGTGGCAAGCCGAAGATGGCGACTGGCGCAGCTCCCTGTGCTATCTGCAGATTCATCCCGAGTCGGGCTCGACGCAGCTGGCACTGGCCGGCAATATCCAAGCCTTTGTGTTCGGAAGCCGAGGCTACCGCATGCTGTCGGGAACGCCCAGCCTGCTCGCTGAACAACCCGACAGCCGTTTCGAGAATCAGCAGATTTATCTCGAGGGTGGCGAACTCCTGTTGATTGTGTCGGCCGATGTGGTGGGCGGCGGTGAACGCGGCGGATTTGATCAGGCTAACCTGCTCACCATCGTGCGTGACATGCAGGACGAGCCGGTGAATGATATCGTCGACTATCTTCGGCGAACGCTGCCCATGACTGCTGTCGATCGGGCTGTCGAGTTGGATCGCAGCCTGCTGCTCTTGCGCCGCCGCTTTTGAACGCTCAAACCTTGCTAAAGGGGGCCTGCGGGATGAGCTAGAGGATCGGTGGAGGGGCCAGCGTAGATGGTCCGCCCACCGTCAATGGGAATGCAAACACCGCTGACAAAAGGACTGGTTGCCAAGAAGACGACTCCCTGGGCGACATCCTCCGCGGTTCCCTGGCGTTGCAACAAGGCTTCTGCGGCGATACGGTGCTTCTCCGCATCGCCCACTTGCTCGGCTAGCAGCACGGGGCCTGGCAGCAGACCATTGACGCGGACCTTTGGATTGCGGTTGGCCAATTCTACGGCCATGCAGGCTGTCAGGCTTTCGATGCTACCCTTGCTGAGAAAATACGCCGCAAAATCGCGATAGGGACGGCGAATTGCCCAATCGCCGATGTTGACAATCGCCCCTCCCGTGACTTGGGCGGCCATCGATAGTCCAAAGTGTTTGCAGGTCAGTGCACTGCCCAGCGCGTTGACTTCGAAAAAACGGATAAAGTCTTTTGCCGTGGTTTGTTCGAGAGGTTTCGGGGACCAGATGGCTGCTGAGTTCACCAGCAGATCGATTCGCCCGAATCGTTCGAGAATGGTGTTGTTCCAGAGTATGACATTCTCCTCATTCTCGATCGGACCGATGAACAGGTCGGCGATTCCGTCCTCGGTTTGTCGCTCTGCCAGCAATTGGGCTGCGTGCTGGCAGTGGCGGTGGGCGTGAAGGACCACCGCAAATCCTTCCTGCAACAGGCGTTCGGCGATACAGCGCCCTACCCGTGTAACACTGCCGCTGACAAAAGCCAGGGGCTGGGCGATGCCGAACAATCTCTCGTTACGCTGCTGAATTGTTTCCGCGGGGCACATATCGGACAGGGCTCATGTGTTAAAAATAGGTGTTGACGTGAATAAGTTCCAACGAGCGCACTCGAAATAACATTCAGGTGATTATGAGTTCCCCATTATTGCTACGCGGCAAACTGCGGCGTATTTCTTGTTTTTGTGCCATTGTATGCTTAGCGTTTGGTCCGTGGTTCAGCGGCACGGCGCGCGGGCAGGCAAGCAGCCCTGAACTGGAACGCATCTTCAATGATTACCACGAGCAGTACCTCATATTATTCCCGCTCGAAGCTACGAACTTTGGCGATGGGCGCTACAACGACCAACTCCAAATTGATATCTCGCCAGAATTCTTGTCCAAGGAAAAGCAGTTTTATACGCGTATCCTCAATCGATTGCGGGTAGCATCTGGCGACTCGGCATCGGCTACGCAGCGTTTGTGCGCGGAGGTCTTGGAGTACGAATTGGAGATGCGATTAGCGGGCCTCGAATTCGGCTTTGAGAGGATTCCCTTCAATCAATTTGACGGACTGCCGCTGGCGTTTGCTCAATTGGGTAGTGGTTCGAGTAGTCAACCCTTCAAGACAGTTAAAGATTACGAGAACTGGCTGGCGCGGATCGATGCATTCGTAATCTGGACGCAGGCGGCGGTCGCGCGTTTTCGCGAGGGCATGCAGGACGGCTATGTATTGCCCAAGGTCCTGGTTGAGCGCATGATCGAGCAGATGTTGGATAAAACCATCGTCAGTGAAAATCCCCGAGATTCGCTGTTCTATCAGCCGATTGTGAACATACCCGCTTCCTTCGCAGAAGCAGATCGGCAGCGATTGAGCGCAGCCTACGAGCAAGCCCTGACCACCAAACTCCTACCTGCCTACCGACAGCTCGGCGAATTTCTCCGCGACGAATATCTGCCCGCTGCTCGCGATAGCACTGGCATCCTGGAGCTCGATGGTGGACCCGAGCAATACGCTTATTGGGTGCGCTATTGGACGACTACCGATGCAACTCCCGAGGAGATATTCGACATTGGCGAGAGCGAGGTTGCGAGGATTTCATTGGAAATGCAGCAGGTTCAGCAGGCGATGGGTTTTCAGGGAACCTTGCAAGATTTCTTCGAATACCTGAGGACAGACGAGCAATTCAAGCCCTTTGATTCGCCCGAACAGGTTCTGGCTTTTTTCTATGATGTCCAACGCAAGCTAGAACCGCGGCTCGAGGGCGCATTTCTGAGGACTCCTAAAACTCCCTTTGAAATTCGCCGCACCGAGTCCTTTCGTGAGAAGACGGCGAGTGCCGAGTACATGCCTGGTTCTGCAGATGGGACGCGGCCGGGCATCTTTTATTGTCCCATACCTGATGCACGGCAGTACAACATAACCAGTGGCATGGAGTCGCTCTTCTTGCATGAGGCTTTGCCGGGCCACCACTATCAAGTTTCCTTGCAGCAGGAAAATCAACAGTTGCCGAGTTTTGCCAGATTTCTCTGGTATGGCGCTTACGGAGAAGGCTGGGCACTCTACTGTGAGTCTCTTGGGGATGAGCTGGGACTGTACACCGACGCGCGGCAGCGCATTGGCGCTTTGGGCGATGAAATGCATCGGGCCATCCGTTTGGTCGTCGATGTCGGCATGCATGCCAAGGGCTGGACACGCCAGCAGGCGATCGATTACATGCTCAGCCGAGAGCCGATTTCTGAAGAAGCAGCCGTCGCGGAAATTGAGCGTTACATGGCTTTTACGGGGCAGGCATTGAGCTACAAGATTGGCCAAATGCGAATTCAACAGTTGCGCAGCGAGTGCGAACAGCGGCTGGGAGAAAGGTTCTCTCTGGCGGAGTTTCACGATCGCGTGCTGCGCGATGGTTGCATGCCCATTCGCGTGCTGGAGAGCCGCCTGCGGGCTTGGAACTAGGCCGCACCACGATCGGTCCGGAGTATCGAACGCATTCGCGTGCCCCCAGTTTTCAAACACAGCGAATTAGCGTATCAACTGCTCCTTCGTTGTTTGCTGACCTTGGGGAGATATTAGCTGATGAACCATGCACAGAGCATCGCGGTGGCTGGCGGAGCGGCCATGCCCTCAGTGGGACTAGGCCTGTGGAAGATCGCCAACGAACGCACGGCGGATATGGTCCAGGCTGCCATTGCGGCTGGCTATCGTCATATCGATGCAGCCTGCGATTATGGCAACGAAAGGGAGGCCGGCCAGGGTATTGCCCGCGCCTTGCAGTCCGGTCTGTGCCAGCGCGATGAATTGTGGATCACCAGCAAGCTGTGGAACACCTACCACCGGCCCGAACATGTTCGACCAGCGATCGAGAAATCTCTGTCGGATCTTGGCCTGGACTCTCTCGACCTGTACCTCATTCACTTTCCCATATCCACCCAGTTCGTTCCCTTTGAAGAACGTTATCCGCCGGGCTGGTTCTACGATCCTGACGCCACTCCGCCGGTAATGCTTCCCACGGCAGTGCCGATTGCCGAGACTTGGGGAGCGATGGAGGAGTTACAGCGGGCGGGGCTATGTCAGCATATTGGCATTAGCAATTTCGGCGTCTCGCTAATCCGCGACCTGTTGTCCTATGCCGCTATCCGACCGGCGGTTCTGCAGATCGAGGCGCACCCCTACCTGGCTCAACACCAGCTGCTGAGATATTGTCTGGCTGAGGGTGTTGGCTGTTACCGCATTCTCTCCGTTGGGAGCTGGTTCTTATGTTCCCTTGGGCATGGCCGCGGAGAGCGATTCTGTATTGGCGCACCCCAAGTTGCTGGAATTGGCCGATAAGTATGGGAAGACTCCGGCGCAGATCGCCTTGCGATGGGGTGTGCAGCGTGGTACGGCAGTCATCCCCAAGACCTCGCGACTCGAGCGGCTGGTCGAGAACATTTCCATCTTCGATTTCGAACTGACGGCGGACGAGCTACAGTCGATTCAGCAGTTGGATCGGCATCAGCGATTCAACGATCCGGGTGTATTCTGCGAGGCGGCCTTCGGTTGCTTCTTTCCCATCTATGAGTAATTCGCGAGGCCAACATGCAGTCCACACTAGCCGCAGCCTGCGATGCGGCATTAGCCGGCGGGCGAATTCTTCGAGAGCAGCTTGGCAAGGCGGCCGTGCGGGAGAAGGCCCCAGCAGATCTGGTAACCGACGCCGATCTGGCATCGCAGCGGGCCATAGAGCGCCTGCTGATGTCGCGTTTTCCGCATTTTGCCTTCCTGGGCGAGGAGTCTACCGAGACAGATCGCCAGGCGGCGTTGGCTAGCGGCAAACCGCTGTGGGTAGTGGATCCCTTAGACGGAACGGCCAATTATGTGCATCGCTTGCCAAGCTTTTCTGTTTCCATTGCCTTGGTCGAAGATGGGCAGCCGACGGCTGCTGCCGTTTACGAGCCAGTGGTTGGCACCATGTACGCGGCGGATGCGAAAGGCCAAGCCAGTCGCGACGGCAGGCCCATACGAGCCAGCGGCTGCACGAGTTTGGATAAAGCCATGGTTTGCTGCAGCTTTCCGCCGGGGGTGGACCGCCACAATCCCGCGGTCAGTCAATTCCTGAATGTGCTGGAAAAGAGTCAATCGCTGCGCAGATTGGGTTCTGCCGCTCTCAATCTATGTTACCTGGCGGAGGGTTGTCTGGACGCCTACTGGGCCAGCTCGGTGAAAACCTGGGATGTGGCGGCGGGAGTTTTGATTGCCGGGAATGCCGGCGTCCATTTCTCGGCTTTGGACGGCGGACCCTTTGATATGTGGAATCCGCGTTTCGTGGCTTCCTCCAGCGCTGAACTTCAGGCCGCCATGCTCGAGTGCCTGTCAGCCCGCTCTCCCCCCAAATCGTAGTTGCCTGCACGCAAGGCAGAGGGCGGCGGAGAACTTCGGCTCGGGAGCCAGACGGGCAGGGCAAATCAGAGTTTCAAGTTGGGTTCTCGGATCCATGAGCCGCATGGCCGTGAGGCCTCGGGTGGGCTTGCAAACCCGGCCGCTTACGCGTCGCGGCTCACTTCTCAAATTGAAACTCTGATTAGCTCTGGCCTGAACGGTCCGTCCGGTTTGACAGTTGGCCGAATCGCTCTAGAATAATGGAGGTTATAAAAAGTTGCTAAGGCAATGGTTCTGGCAGTACTCTCGTGTTGAGAGGGACTCGCCCGCTTTCGCCGGCCTGAGCACGTGGTCCTGCGCTGAACTTGGTAGGTCCGGTTCTGCGTTATCTTTGAACGTTTTCGTTAGACCACGCCACTTCCTGACAGAAATGTAGGTTGCGATGAATCTCCTTGCTTTTGGAATGCCAGGTTATACGGAGCTGATCGTTTTTGCGTTGATCCTGCTTGTGCTGTTTGGCAGCGCCCGTCTTCCAAGTTTGATGCGAAATCTGGGTCGTAGTGCCAATGAATTCAAAGCCGGAATGCGAGATCCAGTGGGAACGCATGACGACGATGATGATGACGCACCGAAATCCAAGGGCTGAGACAAGCTGGAAGTAACAAGCTGGAAGTAAAATGGTCCCTTGGAATTTTCTCGGTCGAACGTCCTTGTCCTGTCTGTCTTGAGCTCGCGGTGGCAGGATCGTCCGCAGATGCCCTGCCGCCCGCCATTTTTGCTACGTAGTTTTGGGATCCCGTCCGGAACTTGAGCCCGATGGCTCAGGCTGGAGGCTGATCCTGCCAGGCAAAAAGTTAAGCGTCAATGCGCATCGACTTTGGCTGTACCGAGATGTTGAGCATGGGAACCATGGCGTTCATCTTGTTTGGCAGGAAGTTGCCAGATAGGCAAGAAAGGTAAGAATCAATGCTCAATGGCCTTGGCTATACCGAGATGGCGGTCTTCGGCATCATTGCGCTCATGTTGTTTGGAAGCAAGTTACCGGATGTGGCTCGCAACTTTGGCCGCAGCTACAAGGAACTGCGAAAGAAGATCGACGAATTTCAGCGTGAGTTTCGCGATTGGGACCGCGCCGATTCTGCCAGCACGCCTAAGTTGCCAAAATACACTGCGGATGACGAGGTACAACGCATCGAGCCCTCGGCGCCCAAATTTGTGCCGCCCCCGAGCGACGACGACGATGATTGAGGCGAATGGAAGGGAATTTCCCGGGACTTCGCCTGTGGCAAGCCAGCACTTGCATCGCGTTGAGAGAAAACACGCTGCTGCGCGTCCTATAATTTCCTTGCAGCGGTTGGCGCGAGTTTGTCTGGCGATTGGAACCGTGCTTGTCATCTGCTGCGGCTCTCCACGCTGCTGCCCAGCCCAGGATCTTCAGCCCGCGGCAAGTGATTCCAATTGGCACTTCCGCTATGACCTGTTTCAAATGCTGATTGAGGAACGCGGGCTGAGAGCCGTTTCCGAGCTGAACGTCGTACTCGCAGCGCCGTCGACTTCGGTGATCGTGATGGTGGGAGATCCACCCAGTCAGCTCACGAATTCGGACTGGCAGCGGATGATCGATTTTGTCCGGGGTGGCGGAGCATTGCTGATTGCCACGGACCAACAATTCTCCATTCCAGGCTTCGGTCAATTCCAGTCCGGACCGGTCACTGTGAGCGATCGGCAGCTTCAATATCAGGGATTCGCAGATTGCCTGCAGTTGCCCGTCGCCCTCGCCGGCCGGGCCAGTTTGCCAAGGGTGGGCCAGATTGTAAGCAATCGCTCAGGCTGGTTTGAGCCCAATCCCGTAAGTTGGCTGAATTGGAAAAGTTTGGTAGACCTCCCACAGGCTTGTTCTCCATCGGCAGCCCGCGGAAAACCTTTGTGTGCCTTGGGCAGCGTGGCGGGGCAGGCCGCTGGCGTGGCCCTCGTATGTGCGGATGCAAGTCTGCTCAGCAATGGCATGCTGTGGCACGGCGACAATGCCATCGCCGCAATTGGTATGGGTGAAATACTGTGCGGCGAAGGCAAGAAAACGCAGGTTCTATTTATGGCTGACCGGCGGGCCATGGAAAGCTATCGCAGCAACGCCGATTTGAGCGATAGCGGCGCGGAACCACTGCCAGCTCGGCAACTGCCTGAACCGGAGCTGGACAAGGCGCTGCGGTTGTCGAATGCCATTTTGCGGGAGGTCGCCAGGACGAATGTGCTCAATGAGGCTCTAGCGCGGCAGCCGCGATATCTGGCTAGCCACGAGTACTTTCGAGTCGCCCTGATTGCCTGTGGTCTATTCCTGTTGGTGTGGTTGCTCCGCTTGCTGGTACGCCGCCCGACGCGACCCGAGCTGGCAGTCAATACGCGCGAGATGCAGGCAGCCTTTGAGATTCGCGGTCCTCTCCATTCGCCAACCGGGGATTTTCGGAATGCGGCTGGCTATCTGGCTCGCGAATTCTGTTACGAGTTGACTGGCTCAACCCAATCGCACGATTGGCAGCAGTTCTTACTGGAGCATGTCTCGGTCGGGCCACAGCGGCGGGTTTCCTCGGCCGATGCAGTAGGGCGAAACCTGGCCAGGATTGTGGACATTGCTTGCCGCGGTTGCCATCTGAGCATGAACCGCAAGGAGTTCCAACAATTAGGAAAAACGATTCAATCGTTGCGCAGAAGCCTGGCGGGACAGCATCGCCTTTGATGTAACTTGCATGCATTTACAATTCGGATCACCCGCGAGTCACAGAGTGCACCGTCGAGTGGGTCCAGCCTATGCTAAATTGAATGTACTCATCACACTCCGTGTGATGTTTGGAGATAAATGTACTCATCACACTCCGCTGTGATGCCAGAGAACAATGTACTCATCACACTCCGCTGTGATGTTTGAGATAAATGTACTCATCACACTCCGCTGTGATGTTTGGCAACAAAACACTCTCAACCCAGCTATACTCTCGTCTTCCTGGTCTCAAACAAAGCCAACTCGTGGAAAGATTGAATCTAACCCAGCTTACCGAACGCGTAACCAAACTCCGAGACGATATTCAGGGTTCCATTGGACAGGTGGTCGTGGGGCTTGAGCCGGTCGTCGATCAGTTGTTGATGGCATTGTTGGCGGGAGGGCACGTGCTGCTTGAGGGTGTTCCGGGGACAGCCAAGACGACCCTCTGTCGGGCATTCTCAACCGTGTTGGGGATTGATTTTGAGCGCATCCAATTCACCCCGGATCTGCTGCCATCTGACGTCACGGGAACTCAAGTGCTCGACCGACAGTCTGCAGATTTTATTCTCCGCAAGGGCCCCGTTTTCTGCCAGCTACTGCTGGCAGATGAACTGAACCGGGCGCCTGCCCGCACCCAGTCCTCGCTGCTGGAGGCGATGCAAGAAAAACAGGTAACCATCGAGGGTAAAACGCTGCCCTTGCCGAATCCGTTCATGGTACTGGCCACGCAGAACCCCATCGAGCAGGAGGGTGTGTACCGTCTGCCGGAAGCTCAACTGGATCGCTTCCTGTTTCGTGTGTGCGTGGGCTATCCCGCCCGCGAGCAGGAGGTGAGCATGCTAGACTTGCACAGTCGGGCTGCGATCACGCTAACCGCGCTGAGTCATGCACAAGAGTTGGTGGACATTCAGCAGCACTTGGATCAAGTTTTCGGTAGCCAGGAATTAAAGGCGTATATTGTTGATCTAGCGCAGCAGTCGACTGCATCCGGATTTGTTGCTGGGAGCAAGTCCGCGGGCTGCGATCAACCTGATGAAGGCAGGACAGGCCCATGCACTACTCCGCGGGCGGCCGTTTCTGACTCATGAAGATGTACAAGCCATCGCGCTGCCGGTGTTGGGGCACCGCTTGATTCTCCGTCCCGAATCGGAGATGGACGGCAAGACGGTGGAGATGGTGATCGAGCAGCTCATTCAATCCGTGCCGGTGTTGCAGACTAACGTTAGCAAAGTGGCTGTCCCCGGGGGGCCTGCCAAATGACCAATCGAGCGCGATGGCTGATGCTGTTCGGCCTCTTGGGGACAACGCTGGGTAGCGCTCGTGGCCAATCACAATTGGCAGCCCTTTCTTTGTCCATTTTGCTGTGGGTTTTTTTCGAGTGGCTGTGGTTTGAATTTTGCCTCCGCTTGGTCCTGCCAAGACTACGCTTCAGTCGCCGTGTTAATGGTCGTCCAGATTCAACCGGCACCCTCTGGGCTGGCCGTCGGGCTCGAGTTGACCTGCAAGTCTCGATGCAAGTGGCTCGCGCAACGCTTGTTCAAATCGTCGGCCCCACCATGCTCAGGGGTGTTGTCATCCGCGACGTGCTGCCCGAGATTCTACAGCCCGAGGCGCTCGTTGATTCGGTGAACCCACAGGGTGACGCGGGTTGGCGCTATCCCTTTGCTTTGTCTATCTTGCGACGCGTTTTGGTATTTTGCCTGGGGCCGCACTTAACTGCTACACCACGGCAACTCGAGACCCATCGGCTGCATGAATGGCGGCTGTCAGGTGGCCAATTACCCACAACATTTTCCTATGAAATCTGCCCTCGGGCGATTGGACGCGCCGGATTGCCTGGCGTGCGCATGAGCCTGGCCGACCCTTTCGGTTTATTTGCCTGTCACCGTTTCGTTCCGCTGGACCAGTCGTTCCGCATCTTGCCGGATTACTTCCACTCTGGGGACATCCGACCCACGGTCAAACGCCACAATGCGTTGCCCAGCCATGGTATCCATCGCCTGTTCCGGTCGGGAGTCAGTTCAGAATTGCTTGAATTGCGCGAGTATGTGGCTGGCGATCCGCCCAAGTCGATAGCTTGGAAAGCTTCCGCCCGACGCGATAAATTGATGACCCGTCAATACGAGTCGGAAGTTCCCGTCAGGCTACGCTTCTTCATGGATGGTTCGCTGTCGACGCGTCTGGGTGGTTTCGGGCTACGCATGCTGGATCAGACGAGCTACGTCGCTGCCAGCCTGGCGAAGGCTGCATTGTCGGTGGGTGACCCAGTCAGCGCAACGCTGGTGGACGAGTCGCACGCCCAGCGCCTGCCTTGGTTCTCGGGGGATTTGGGATTCATGCAGATGCTGAGGGCTTTGGCTGACTTCGCCGAGCGGGTACCGCCCTCGACGCACCGCTTGACTGCTCGCCTACTGCAAAGCGGATACGATCTGTGCGACGAACGCTATCCGCAGTTGATGGATGGCCGCTACAACCTCATCCCCTTTGCATGGCGAGCTTCCCAGCGTAGCAAGCATCGGTTGATCGGTGTGTTGGGGCAAGTTTTGGAATTGAGTGTTGTGGAGCAAGTGGATTGCTACCGCAGTGACGCTTGTCTAGCGGATGCCTTGCAGCGATTCCTACACGCCTCAGGCCTGCCTTGGATGTCACCCTTGTTGCCCGAGCGAATCGACATTGATGCAAACTGTGCGCGGGTAGCCAATTTGCTCCAGCAGTCGATCATGCGGGCGGTGACCAGCGCTCGAGACAACGAAGTTTTGGTCGTTCTCGCCGATCCTCACACCTGCGCTCAATACCTGAATCGCCTGTTGCCTGCAGTCAAGCTAGCGTTGGCGAAGCATCATCGGGTGGCCTTTGTTTGTCCAACACCGACCTTCTCGCGACCGCAGGCGGCGGCCTTCAAAACGAGCTCCGATAGTGTACGCGATTTGCTAGTCGTCGCCGAACAAGCGAGAATGCGCGATCTAAGAGACAAACTGAAACGCGAGTTGGTGCGCTTGGGAGTGGCCGTAACCTACTCAGGTGAGCGGAACGCAATCAAGATGATCTTGGCGGAGATGGATATGGCCCGAGCGGGGAGATCACGCATGCAAGGTACCCGAATATGAATCCACCCTCTGACGCATTGCCAACGCGAGCGGACAAACAGGTCCCTGGCCTGTGGAGCCTTGCCCAGCTGGTAATGGGCGGGGTGCTTTTGCTTTGCGCAGGAATTCTACTTGACGGATTTCTTTTCACTGGAATGCAGCTACCCGGTAGTGTGCGCCTGCTGTTGGTCGGATTCCTATTGGCGGGACTTGTCCGCTGTCAGGGATGGTTGCTGCTGATCGCCATGCAAGCGATTCTCTTTATTAATGAGCCTGCCCGTGAACAGCTTGGTTGGTCGACGTTTTTTCTATGCGCTTTTATGCTGCTCTTCATGGCCGCCAGTCTTTCGCTAAAAAGTTGGGGGAGTACCCGCTGGAACCAGTTGACCGAGCTGTTTGTTCAGCTGCTACAACCCAGTGCCACGCAAGCACAAAAAGAATATTCCAACACTTCGTGGTGGAGTCGGCATGGAAGTTGGCATGTCGCCATGGGACGACTGTTGGCCAGTGCGCTGGCCGCTGTTATGGTCTTTGGCATTTTGCCACTCACCGGTCAAGCACGGCAAGTGTGGTTGCAATCGTCTTTGGCCAACGAAAATGTGCTCTGGCCTGGCCCCAGCTTGCTTGTTGGACTAGGACTACTGCTGGTCGTACTTCGCGAATTCTCATGGAAGAATCTAAATGCCGCACAAGCCAGTCTTTGGCTACGTTCGAGTTTTATCCAAGGCAACTTACCGGATCTACGGATGATCCTTCGCCGTCGCACAAAGCAACTGAGTAAGAGCCTATCCGAAAAGGGGTCTGACCCTTTCCGGCGAGGCCAAAAAAACAATGAAATCGACTCGCCTCCAAAGGGTCAGACCCCTTTTCGAATAGGCTCTAAATAGGGGCTCTCGAGTATGATGTGGTTTCGCGAAATTGCAGGCTGGGTGTTGATCCTGATTGCCTTGGTTTTGATCCGTTTTGGATTGTTATTCGCCATGGATCTGGAAACTCCCCGCATTGTCGAGGCCGCAGTGGTGTCCTTTACCGGCTTGGGTGTTCTCAAAGCTGGCATTTTATTGATTCGCGTTTCTACGGCAGCGCGAGTGTGTCAACTGGATCGCCAGTGAATTCACAATCTATTTGCAGACCTGCTGGGCGAGTTGGCTGCCGAGCAACTCGTGGCAGCGTTTCGTCCATGCCTGCTGCATTTCTTGTCGAAGGCTGCTGAGCTGTTTTTTCAGTTCGCGTTGATCCGACTCCAATGACTTAGCCAGTCCCTGGTAGGTATCAGCTAGTTCCATGACCCACTTCTCGGCGGAACTGGTTGGGGTCGATCGCTCTTGGAATTCGGCGAACATCGATGGAGGCGGCAAGCGGTGATGGTCGGCAACCGACTGCATCGATGGTGGCTTGTAGTCTAGCAGTGCGAGTGCATTTCGGTAGTCTACCAACCACCTTTCGACTTGCTCACGCTTGCGCCAGACCTCTTGCTCATGTTCGATCAGCTTGGCGTGCGTTTGCTGCTTGGCCTTGGTCAACTCATCCCATCTCTTCGCATGAGCGTTTAAGTCGGCACGCAGTTTTTCCAGCGATTTTTCCGCACTTTGTAATTCACTGCGCGCCGACTCGAAGGGGGCTGTGGCAATTTTCAGTTGCTCTTGGGCGAACTCTTGTTCGCTTTTCAGCCGCTGGTATTCGCTGGCGAGCTGCGGATCCGGATCGATCGTCGGCTGGCTGGAGACCTCGGCTTGTGGGATTGAGCCTTGAGCCTCAAAGCGCTGTTTGACCGCCTGCCAAGCGGCCTGGCTGTGCTGCGCGGCGCGCTGCGCCACTTGGTATCGCCCGGAATACTCGGCATGTGAGTTTCGGGCGGTCAGGCAAAGGTGTTCCGTTGCGTCGGCCTGACCAGTCATGCGCTGGATTTCCACGCTGCACGTTTCAATTTCCGACTCCATCTGCAATCGCTTGGATAACAGCTCCTGCATGTTCTTGGCGACCGAGTTCAATTCGGAAAGCGGTCGCTCGCCGTGCTTCCATTGGCTGAGGCAGTGTTCCCATTGAGCAATTTCTCGGTGCAGCCGGTCGAAATCTGGATTGCCAGAGATCAAGTCTTGTTTGACGAGTTCTCCAGCAGTCTCGATAGCGGCAGTGAATAGTTCGCGTTTGTTGTCCAACTCAGTTTGCAAGTTCGCCAATTCACTACGGGAAGCCTGCAAGTCGCTGCGTTGCCGTCGCTGGTCGTCCTCCGAGCTGAATTTGGCTTTGGCGAAGGCGTTGATCTCTGTGGCCAGTTCTTGCACAAAGGCGTCGGAACATGACAGCTCTTTGTCTATCTGCAGAAGCGATTCCGCGTAATCGCGCAGCTGTGCCACCGATTCGTTCGCCCGCAGGCGGTTTCGCCACTCGTCGACCACATGGCCCGTGCATCGCTGATCGGCTGGCAACAAGCGTTCCTTCAGCATTTGAGCCCGGGCGATGATCAAGTTATCAGCTAGGATCTCAGCCTGTTGCTCATCGATCCGCTCGCGATGGTCGCGGTCTTGCCGGCGCGTTTCGGAAAACGGTATGTGCCGCTTGATCCAGCCGGTAAAACCACCTTGCTCTTGCTTGAAAGCCGAATAATTACCATCGCGCTGGTCGAGTTCTTGTTGATCTCGCGATCGCTCTTGCTCGATGCGTTGGATAGCCATATCGATGGCCTGGGCAAATTGCCCTCCGTCAGCGGTGCTTTGTGCGGCATCAGAAATTTGAGTAAAGATGGACTGCAGCTCGGCATAGTTGGTAGCCCGCTCCAGTTGCTCTAGCCACTTCGTGCATGGTTCCGACATACCATGATCCTCCGGGTCCGTCAGGCCAATCAAATCAATCCGCAATTCATGTTGATACTCCATTCTTGCCCCATTTGCAAATGACAACTCAGCGGGCGACTCTCAGAAAAACTTTCCACAGTTTGTCTACCCTTCGGTTGACTAGGCTCAAAGCCGGGTCAGCTTCCTTTTGAAACAGCTGCCTTGAAGTCTCCGCTGAATGGAACACGCGGCAGGTTTTCATGCTGAAAGACCTGACTGACCAGGGCCAGCGTCGATCGGGCCCTCACATTTCAGCGTGGTAAGATTGCCAACAGACTTGCGTGGGCGTAAAGTCTGTGTGAGGCTATGATGGTACCTCGTGTGCGATTCTCCGAAAGCGAGCAAGAGCAGATAATTAGTGGGGCCTGGTCGTGTTGGATTTTAATAGTGCAGGATTCCCAACAACGGTGGCTTCACTGCAGGTTGTTCGCGTTTCCGCGCACACCTCCAGTACGGACGACCCGGCTCAGCCCAACAGCTTTGCTTGTGAGATTGAGGCCCTCACACGCGATGGACGTGTGGAGCTTGCTCGGGCACTGAGCGATTCTCTGCAGCAAGCGGTGATCGACGCAGTTTCGTATTTCTGTGTTCAGCAGCTGAGCTTGCTGCGCTGCAGTCGCGTGGAGCAAGACGGTGGACTGCTGCAATTCCGCGTGGCTATCGAGGGAAGCGATGGAAAGTCCGGAGTCGGGCGCTTTGTCAGCCATGATGCGGCCATCGGGTTGACCATCGCTACCCTCCGGGCAGCCAGTCACGCGGGACTGCTCAAGGCCGCCTACCGTGCCAACAATCAGCAGCAGTTGCGGATCGAATCCAAAGCTTTGGTTGCTGAATTGGCTGAAATTCTAGAATGGGATACCAGCGATCCCATTCGGCAGCTCGAGGCACAAGCCGCCGTGCTGGAGCATCTGAATCGTGTCGCCTCAGCTGCTGTGGTGACGGCCGTTAATTACCCAAAGCCGGAGTCCATTCTTAGCTTGTTCGATACCAGTGCCTGGTTATTTGACGCGCATGGACGACGACGCGATTCCTATACGGAGACCAATCTATGGCTGGCCTGGTATCCCGGCGTTGACAACGACGATGAATGTTTAGGGCGGGTCGTCGATTCGCTACCCGCAGCTCCATCCATAAAAATACCCTGGATCGTACGTCTGTTCGAGAACCCGGAGAGTTGGATTCGATTTCGCGGCGCGGTCGCATTGGAAGACCACGACATTATGCATGTGCTGCTGGGCCGCGGATTGCAAGATCAAGACGAGGCCTTTGTGCTTGGTTTTGCGATGGGCACGGCAAAACGCGTCAGTATGCTTCAGTACTGGGTGTTCAAATGGGTGCTGGCGCGACTTTACCCCGAACCCTATCGCATCCCCAGTTTTTTGCAGCCAGCATTTGATCTGGGCGTCGAGTGCGGACGCGAGACGGGCAACCGCGATCTCTACCGCCAGCCGCTACGCGAGCTGCGCGAGTTGAGTCTCGGCGAGGCGCGTCGTTCGGCGGGTATCGACATGCGGGTTGTCCGCAAGTACTACGAACTCGAGCAGCAGCGGATTCCCTTTACAATTGCCAGCTTGCGGCTCCCCTAAGCTAAGGATCGTTCGGTGTTTTATTGTCGCCTTTCGCTCCGCGAAAGCAGCGTTTTCCCCTCTTTCGCGGAGCGAAAGGCGACACTTATTTCCCGCTCGCTCCTAAGCTCAAGCGCACGTCTGTCAAGCTCCATGGCTGTCAAGCCAATGCTGCAGTTGCTGCAATGGCCAGGTGTTGATGACCTGCTCTCGCGTTAAGCCCGCGCGCCGCGCCTGCATTACACCGTATCGCATGACATCCATCCCTTCCAGAGAATGCGCATCGGTATTAATAGAAATAGGTATTCCGCTGGCTGAGGCGGCTATCAAATGCTGTTCAGAAAGATCGAGCCGCATTGGGCTGGCATTCAATTCCAGCGACTTGCCATACTCGGCGGCCGCTTGAAACACGGCTTGCATATCCACGTCGTAGGCGGCCCGCGAGCCGAGCAGGCGTCCTGTGGGATGGGCGACCAGATCCACGTGGGGATTGGTGAGTGCTCCCACGATGCGATCGGTAATTTGTTGTCGCGACTGCTTCTGTCCGTAGTGTACGCTGGCAATGATCCAATCGCCTTGCGACAAGACTTCGTCCGGCAAATCCAGCGGGCCGGATTCGAGGATATCGCATTCGACGCCCTTCAAAATACGAAAGTCGTCCGTTTGGGAGCTGTTAAAGCGATCCACGGCCTGCCACTGGGCTAACAATCGAGTCGCATCCAAACCGCGTGCCATGCTGACGCGTTTTGAGTGGTCGGTAATAGCCATATATTGGCGACCTCTCTGCCGGGCGGCGGCCGCCATTTCTTCAATGGAATTGGCGCCATCAGTCGCGTGGGTGTGCATGTGCAAGTCCGCAAGGATATGCCCCAACTGCAGCAGATCGGGAGGCACATGGCCCTTGGCATACCAGTCCAATTCATGCCGACCCTCGCGCAATTCAGGTGGAATCCACTCCAGTCCCAGCGCGGCGTAGACCTCTTCTTCGGTGCTGCCAGCGATGTAGACGTCGGGCTGATCCAACCGCGAACCCCATATTCATTCAGGGTCATGCCCAGCCCGCGAGCTCGCGATCGCACCGCCACATTATGCTCTTTGGAACCAGTAAAGTATTGCAGCGCGGCCCCGAAGGAAGTTTCTGCAACGACTCGCAAATCGACTTGAAACTGCTCGTCTACACGGATGGACATCTTGGTGTCGCCGCGAGCAATCGTGCTCAACCGTCGCGGAAAAGACTCCAGTGTATCCATGACGGCGGGAGGGTCATCGCTGGTGACCAGCATGTCAATATCGCCCACGGTTTCCTTGAAACGTCGCAGGCTGCCGGCAAATTCGAGTTGTTTGATGTGAGGGCAGGCGGACAGGTGCTCTTTCAAGCGTGCTGCCAAGCGTTCGGCCTGGTCGATTCTCAGCCGCTGAGCGGCCGCTTCGGCGATCTCCAAACCAGCCAGAATCAACTGTTCCGTTTTGGCGGCAAAGCCCTTCAGTTTTCGAACTCGTTGTTGTTCGCAAGCCTCGCGCAATTCGTCCAGCGACTGCAGGTTGAGTTCTCGTTGCAGTGTCGCCGCCTTTTTTGCGCCGAAGCCTGGAATTCTGGTCAGCTTGATCAACACCGGTGGAGTGTTGGCTCGGAGTTCTTCCAGGAGCGGTAATTTACCGGTGGCGACCAGGACCGCGCATTTTTCCGCAATCGTGCTGCCGATACCCGCGTAGGCTGTCAGGTCCTGTCCGGTTTCAGCCAAGATAGCTGAAACCGGTTGGACGAGTTCCTCGATCGCTTTGGCGCCTTGGCGATAGGCTCTGACGCGGAAGGCATTCTCACCGCGCAGTTCCAGCAGGTCGGCGACTTCTTCAAACACGAGGGCGATATCGGCGTTATTCATAAGTTCCTAATTGTAAAGCGCCAGTTTCAAGTGTCCACCAAGCAAGCACGCAGCGCAAGCAGTGAACGACTTTGGCGCGTCCAACTATGGATCAAAGGACAGGGGTTCCTTTCCTGCCCGAGTTGCAGCGGCCTGATAGACCGCGTGATCGATGAAGCTGGGAACAAAAACGATCGATCCGTCGGCACGCAGGAAATTGACTCCCGTGGGATGGAAACTGCGAAAATCTTCAAAGTGTCCGGCGGGGTCATTGGGTGCGTGATCCGCGACACCCACAATTCTAGCATGTGGCTCCGCAGCCTCGGGAATATTGCCCTGCCACAAACTCTTTCCCAATTGACTGCTGCGTTCGCCAATCATCAGTGTGTTGCTCAAGCCATCGGTGATGTCGCGAAATTTGGTTCGGCTATTACCGTAAAAAATCCCATCTCCTGCGTAGGGTGCTTCCTCCAGTTCAAACGACCCGAACATACCCACGTAGTTGCCCTTGGAAATGCGGAACAACTTGTCCCCATCTTCATCAATGTCATGCACACCGAATGGGGTACTCAGCGGCGAATGGGTGTGGCCATTGCCCTCAGCGATCTCAAAAATGTTGTCACCAATATCCGAGGGGCACAAAAAAGTTGGTACGACCGTTGTGCGGACAGTTTCGTGGAGCGGATCTTCTATCGCAATTCGCGAATCAATCTGGTTGTGCAGCGTGCTGCCCTCCATGAAGGGCAGCAATCCTGCAGCCCAACCCCAACCAGGCTCGCCGCTGCGGGCAAACGAAATCCAGCCCGAGGGCAATTGCTTGTGAGCCCCTTCGTAGTTATGAGCAGCCAAGCCTAATTGACGGATATTGTTGGAGCACTGCATGCGGCGAGCAGCCTCACGAGCGGCTTGAACCGCAGGCAGCAGCAAGCCAACCAAAATTCCAATAATTGCAATGACGACCAAGAGTTCGACGAGCGTAAATGCTCGCTGGCGATGTGTAACCATGAATAATCCCACAAATAAAAAATAGAATGAAAGCCATCTCGTACGAGTTGCCGTATGCTCTCCCCTGGGGAAGAGCGAACAGCAGATAGTTAGACGCCTTGAGAAACTCCGTCCCACGCATTTCTGCCGAGCCAAGAGATTCCCGAAAACCGCCGAGTGAACCAGACATTGCAGGGACGATTGTCGTGGGAGGTTGAATACGCTCAGAGTAGCAGAGCTAATGAAGGCTCTGAATAATCCAGGACGCTTCCAACCCAATCGGGACGGCGGACACTCGCAGTCGACCTAGCAGGGAGGGCCCCGCGGTCGATGTGGGCTTTCGACCGGGACGAGGATGACCTCTGCGGCAAGCCTTGGCTCGCGTACCAGAAGTTGGCACAGGCTGAGTTGACTCTCAGCGGCGCCGGCAAAGGATTGAGACAGCTGAAAACACAACGCACAATCATGAGCGTGGGGCTCTGACCACTGTCCGGAATGCGACTGTGGCCGATCCGCTTGCGTGCCATCCGGATGCTCGTGACCGCAATGAGCTGATCCCTGCTCAGGGCCGTTTTGGCCATGGGAGAAACCCGCATGCAGCTGGTGGACGGTAACCTCATGCAACCACAGCGGAATTGGCCCCAGGCTCGCCAAGGCGAGCGAGAGCATTGCGATGATTTGCCGTGGGGACTGCATGAACGAACCTGGAGAGCAATTCAGAATGAGACTGCCATGAGCGAGAGCCTCGAAGTCGTTCCCGCCGGAATCGACTTATTGACCCTATCGTTCGATTGTACGCAGTTTGCAAGCTATGGGTTATAGGAAAAATCGCGACAACCCTAGATTACCCGGAAAACCAATTCGAGGCAAAGTCCTGGGTACCGCTTGGCGGATCGTGAGAATTCGGCAAAGATTTGCGGGCCTGCCTGTTTTTGCGGTTTTACCCGCTCTGGGCCTGAGCGTATTCAAACTAGCCCCGATTGCGAGTGACGATGCCTAATCTAACTGCCGACCAGTGGACCTCTTTGGGCACGCTACTGGGCTACTCGGCTGCGGTCGTACTGGCCTCAATTCTAGGTGGATTGCTGCCCGAATGGATCCGTTTGACCCATACGCGGATGCAACTGATGATCAGCTTTGTCGGCGGAGTGATGTTGGGCATCGCCGTCTTTCATATGTTTCCGCATGCCCTGGCTGCGCTGGGAGCCCAGCGCGTGGATCAGGTCGCATGGGGCATCATGCTCGGTTTGATTGCCACCTTTTTCTTGTTGCGTTTTTCTCATTTTCATCAGCATGGACCAGCCGACTTTGGGATTCTAGCCGATGAGCAAAGTTTGAAGCAAACCCACGCGGAGATCGAGGCAACGCATCTCTGCTCCGAGCACAATCACCCTGCCCATGCCGCCCACGTCCATGCCGGGGCGTCGACCTGTCCGGCGCAAGCGTCCGGGCCGACGCGTTGGATGGCGGTGCTGATGGGATTGGGGCTGCACACGCTGATGGATGGGATAGCCATGGGGGCCGGCGTGGCGGCGGACATGCAGCATGGGCATGCGGCCTGGCTGCCAGGGCTGGGCATTTTCTTGGCGGTTCTGCTCCATAAGCCCTTGGATGCGGTCTCCATTACATCGCTGATGCATCCGGTAACCAGCCCCAGCAAGCGGCTGTTGGTGAACATCCTTTTCGCCCTGCTCTGTCCGCTGGGGGCCGTGCTATTCTTGATGGGCACCAACCTAACCACCGGCTGGTCGGCCAATCTTGCCGGCTGGGGGTTGGCGTTTTCGGCGGGCGTCTTCTTGTGCATCTCGTTGAGCGACTTGTTGCCCGAGATGGAGTTCCATTCTCATAGTCGCGGGCCGTTATCGATCGCCCTGATGCTGGGTATCGCGGCTGCCTGGGCCATAGGCTTGGCCGAGGGCAAGCACGCCCATTTGCCAGTGGAGTCGGGCGAGTTGCAGCATTCGCACGTCGACGAGCATGCCGGCCATCAGCATTAGGCTCCCAACGCGGGGGCTACCGCGATGCTGTTGAATTGCATGAGCCAGGCAAAGGAGCATGTGTCGCCATTCGCTATGGGTCGCACTTTGTCGTCTTTCGCTCCCGCGAACGTACTTTACACCAAAAACCATGAGACTTTCGCGGGAGCGAAAGGCGACACACGAGCAACCATGAGACTTTCGCGGGAGCGAAAGGCGACACACGAGCAACCATGAGACTTTCGCGGGAGCGAAAGGCGACACACGAGCAACCATGAGACTTTCGCGGGAGCGAAAGGCGACACACGAGCAACCATGAGACTTTCGCGGGAGCGAAAGGCGACACACGAGTGACCATGAACCCTCCCGGGAGTGCGATCCAAAGCCACAGCCGCTGATGGCGTTGCCATCTCGGATAGATCAGAGCGCGCCTGGACCGCGCTGGCTGCCATCGACGGTTAAAGCATCATCGGTGGGAATAACGAAAATCTTGCCATCGCCAATGCTGCCTTCCGAGCCCGTGCGGGCGGCGCGGAGCACGGCCTCAATCGTTCTTTCCAGAAAGTCATCATTGACCCAAATCTCCAGCGAGACTTTGCGGAGCATGTTCAGTTGGTATTCGATACCGCGGTAGGTGGCTGTCTGACCGCGTTGGCGTCCGTAACCTTGGGAATCGCAGATGGTCATGCGCTCGACACCGACCGCGCGCAGGGCATCGCGGACGGCGCTCAGCTTGGTGGGCTGGATGATAGCCAGCAGTAGTTTCATCGAAGTCGCGCTCTCGAATACGGGATTGAAGATTTACAGAAAAACTAGGTTCGCGGTGGAGGAATTAGCCCAAGGCAAACCGCTGCACGCGATGATTCATCGTATCTAAAACATGCATATTGCGTTTCGAGTCGACGCCTAGTGCCCAGGGATTGAGGAACTGGCCTCGGGCTTTGCCAACCTTGCCCCATGACTCCAGGGCTTCGCCCGTTCGCGAAAATCGCTGGACCCGATGGTTGCCGAATTCGGCGACCAGCAGCGTTCCATCTTGGTCAAAGTCCAAGCCGTAGGGATATTGCAATTGTCCGATCGCCGATCCCGGCTGGCCCCACATGTTGACCAAGGCTGGTGCCTGGGGACCTTGAATGTCGAAGACTTGAATGCGATGGTTGCAGGCATCGGCAATCCACAATAGACCTTCGTTATCGAACAGCAAGGCCTGCGGGCGGGAGAACTCGCCAGGTTGGCTGCCTTGCGAACCCCAGGCCCGAATTAGCTGGCCCTGTGGGTCAAATTCTTGTATGCGGTCGACCTGGCCGTACTGACCAACCAAGAAATGCCCGCGTCGGTCTTGAGCGACGTCGGTGACGAAATGGAATTGTCCGGGTTCATCGCCATGCACGCCGCCGATGGTTCGTTCTTCTTGCAGGGTCCCATCGGGGGTGTAGAGCAGCACACGGAAATAATGGGTGTCAGCCACGATCAAACTGCCATCGTTGCTGAACCCAAGACCGGTGGGCTTGCCTTGTTTGATGATCGGCGTCGACCAACCTCGCAAATACTGGCCGTCGATATCAAACACCTGAATGCGTCCTGTCATGTCGACGATATACAGGTTGTCGGCCGGATCGATGACCATGGCCCTGGGCTTCATCAACAGGCCCTCGGATAGGCCCCGACGCCCCCAAGTCAAATCGGGCAGCAGCCTGGCTTGTGCCTGCGGCACACAACCCGTCATCAGTCCAGCGGCCGCAGCGGCGGTCAGCCCGCGGCAAAAGAAAGCTCTGCGTGAGAGCCGAGCAGCGCCCGCTGGCTGCCGCGAAGGCCGCCGCGAAGGCCACCGTGCCGGCGGGACCTGAGGATGCTGGTCGGTGCCTTGATGATCCACGGAATTCCTATGATCCACGAATTCTGATTTCCCCACGAGTGACAGTCGGATACGAGGCAGGCGAGTGCAATCTGCGGCCCCAGAGCTGTAACAAGCTAGGGAAATCCATTATAGTGCTGTCTCAAGCAAAAGGGCACGTTGGTTTTACGCTAGAAGCACATGGTAACCACACTGGACTGGAAAAGTAGCGACGATCCGCGCGACATCGTGCACATCGTGGTGCAGGTCCTGGTGGAAGGTAAACTGGCCATTTTGCCGGCCGAAACAGCCTATCATGTTGTTGCCAGCGGGCTAAAAGCCGAAGCGGTGGGCAAGCTGTTCCAGCTGCACGAAAAGAAGCTGGCCTGCCGACCAAGCATCTTTTTGAGAGCCGCGGCAGAATCGGAGGATTATTCGCCGCGGTTGTCTCGCGTCGCCTCGCGCGTTGTCCAACGCGGCTGGCCAGGGCCGATCGTGTTGGAGTTGCCTGTTCCCGCGGAGCAGAGCCTGGCCAGTTGCTTGCCCATCGACACCCTGCAGCCGCTGATGTTGGACGGCGGCTTTTTGGCCCAGCGGGTGGCCTCGCATGAAGCAATTCGCCATGCCATGCGTCTCATGCCTGGTCCTCTGGTGGCTGCTCCCCTGTGCCAAGCGGACGGCAAACCCATTTGCCATGGCAATCAAGTACTCCAGCACTGTGGACGAGAAATCGCAGCTTTGGTGGATGACGGCCAGACGCACTATGGTGGCTTGGCAACAGCTGTCCGCGTGGATGGCAATCGGTGCCAGGTCACTTCCCCTGGCGTGCTGGAAGGCGAACACTTGCGTCGTCTTGGGCAGTTGGTCGTGCTGCTGGTTTGCACGGGCAACACCTGCCGTAGCCCCATGGCGGAGGCTTTGCTGCGCTCCAAGCTGCAGAAGCGATTCAAGGAATTATTTCAGGGCGAGAACCAGCCGGCCTATATTGGATCGGCCGGGTTGAGCGCTTTTCCAGGTGCGCGGCTTCGAGCGAAGCAATCAGCGTTATGGGCAGTCGTGGGCTGAAGCTGCAATCCCATCAGAGTAAGCCGGTAACGGAACGCTCCCTGCGACAGGCCGACCTGGTGCTGACCATGACCGGCTCGCATCGGGCGGCGATCGTGGATCGCTTTCCAGAAATTGCAGACAAAGTCCATCTACTCAGCGGCGGTGGAGGCGATGTTTCCGACCCCTTTGGTGGTTCGGAGTCGGTCTATTCGGCTTGTGCGGATCAAATAGAGGGTTATCTTGATCGCTGGGTTGAACAACTGGATGAAGAGTGGTTTCCGCAATGGAAATGATCGCTTCGCCAGGCGACCTGAACCAAGTGGATTCGATGCCCAACTTCGAAACCGCCATTAGAAACGCTCAACACACGAGGCTTCGTCCCCAAAGAGGTCTGACCCGTTGGAGGCGAGTCGAATTCACACCTGTTTTTGGCTTCGCCAGAGAGGGTCAGACCCCTTTGGGACAAAGCCTGGAACTCAACACACTCGAAAACGAAGGCTGCGTACAGCAATATGCGTGTCTCCATCGGCTGCGATCATCGAGGCGTTCGCATTAAAGCCAAATTGCTAGTTGCCCTGGCCGCCTGCCGGTCACGAGTTGATCGATAATGGAACGCAAAGTGAGCAGAGCGTCGACTATCCGGACTTTGCCGCCGCCGTTTGCCGACAGGTCGCCTCCGGCCAGTCGGAGCGGGGTATCTTGATTTGCGGTACCGGTATTGGCATGGCCATTGCCGCCAATAAATTTCAAGGCTTGCGGGCGGCGATCTGCTACGACGAAGTGATGGCCGAAATGTGCCGTCGCCACAATAACGTCAACATCTTGTGCCTGCCGGGAGATTTGATCGGCGATCGCCCCATCGATGAAATGGTAAAAGTCTGGCTGAGCACCGAATTTGAAGCCGGCCGCCACGAACGTAGATTGCGCAAAATCGAAGCCATCGAGCAGGAATTCGGCGAGTAAGATGCGATCTGTACTATCCCCCAAGGTCTGAATTCTATGGATGACAAACTGGCCTATTCCGGCATCACCTTCGACGATGTACTGCTCGAACCCCGCTATAGCGAAGTCATGCCCGCCGAAGTGGACGTTTCGAGCTATCTGACGCGAAATATCCAACTCAAATGTCCGCTGCTTTCCAGCCCCATGGATACCGTCACGGAAAGTGAGATGGCTATCGCGCTAGCCAAAGTCGGCGGCATAGGCGTCATCCATAAAAACATGGATATCGAAGCCCAAACGGAAGAAGTTACCAAGGTCAAGCGTTCGGCTAATGGCATCATTATCGACCCGGTAACGCTCAATCCGAACCAGAGCGTGGCGGCCGCCAAGCAGCTGATGGACCAGCAGAATGTTTCCGGAATACCAATTGTTGAGGCCTCGGGACGCTTAGCTGGCATTATCACGCGACGGGATCTGCGGTTTCTTGAAAGCGGAGAAACTCCAATCAAAAACGTGATGACTCGCGAAAATCTGGTAACTGCCACGGGAGCTGTAACGCTTGCGGAAGCTGAGGAGGTTTTAACGGATAAAAAGGTGGAGAAGCTTCTGCTGGTTGACGATGAATACAAACTGACAGGGCTAATCACGATCAAAGATATTGACATGATGAAGCGCTATCCCAATGCCTGCAAAGACGCCGGTGGGCGGCTGCGGGTTGGGGCGGCAATTGGAGTCTTTGATTTTGAGCGTGCCCAGCACTTGATCGATCGCGGCGTGGACGTGTTGATCGTGGATTCGGCCCATGGCCACTCGGCCAATGTCATGGAAACCGTGCGGCAGATCAAGAAGAAATGGCAGATCGATGTGGTGGCTGGAAATGTGGCGACCTACGAAGGCTGTCGCGATTTGATCGAGGCTGGAGCGGATGCGGTCAAAGTGGGAATTGGACCTGGTTCCATTTGTACCACGCGCGTCATTTCCGGCGTGGGTGTTCCACAGATTACAGCAATATACAACGCCGCCAGGGCGGCCGCAGCGAGCGGGACTCCGATCATTGCCGACGGAGGCATTCGCTTCAGCGGGGATATGACCAAGGCCATCGCCGCCGGGGCGAGTGCGGTCATGATAGGAGGGCTTTTCGCCGGCTTGGCGGAGAGTCCCGGACGTACGATTTTATACCAAGGTCGGACTTTCAAGGTCTACCGAGGCATGGGCTCCATTGGAGCTATGGTTAAAGGTTCGAGCGAGCGATATCGACAGTCGGGCGAAGCCAACTTGTTAAAGCTGGTGCCCGAGGGAGTCGAAGGCCGCGTCCCATTCAAAGGGGCTTTAGCAGATTTTGCCTACCAATTGGTGGGTGGTTTGCGAGCCGGAATGGGCTACTGCGGAACAAGAAATATTGATGAACTTCGTAAGGATGCGAAATTCATAAAGATCTCAGCTGCAACTGTCAGAGAGAATCACCCACATGACATTGCCATCACGCAGGAAGCTCCCAATTACAGCCCCGACTACGGCGGTTCGAACGAATCGAATTGAGCGGAATGCACCGCGCTGGCGTTTGACCAAACGCTGCATATTGCTCGGAGCTGCGTTTACCAGTGGTTCATTCGTCCAAGCGCAGCAGACCGCTTGGCAGCCCTCGCGCCTGCCACCCACGGCAACGGCTCAGCCCCTATCCCCGGCCACCTTGGGACTGCGACCGACGTCCGCAGCTGGCTCTTTCACCAGCTCTCCAACAGCGTCGACTCAGGCCGAGCAACCGCCGGCCGCGGTGACTCTGCGTTGGAAAAAGCCCGCGCACAGCAACTCCGCAACGTACTCTGCCGCTAGCTCGACATCAACGGCGCAACAGGCATTTCGAGAGCCGCCGGCAGTGGCCTTGAATTCCGTCTTTCAAGAGCCGGTGGTTGCCGTTGCAAGTGGCCGCCAACCCCAGCGATTGCCAGATGCTCAGCCCAATCCATTGCGCAAAACGGCCGCGGTTCGCATGGCAAACTATCAACAAGACCTACCCGGTTCGAGCGATCCCTTCTCCGCACCAACTCCACTGCCACCGCTGCCTGGAAGCAATGCTTTGCAAGAGGTCCTGCCCGACTTGTCCGACAACGCCAGCCAACCCAATATCCCGATCCTACCATCCATCGACGATCCACTCGCGACACCGCAGGATGCTCCGGCTCCCAATACGGACGCCATACCCAATCCCTTTCCCCGCGCAGGGGTTCAGGATGCTAGTCCGCTCGATCGTGATGCGGAACCGTTGGGCCAGATGCCAGCCCAGCCGCGCCGCGCAGAAGAGTTGGATGCGCCCAAGCGGCGTGAATTCAACGATCGCGATCTGGCTTGCGACAATCGCAATCGATCCAGAGAGATACCGATCGCCGATATCAGCCTGGATATATCACCGGCCTTTGGTGAAGGCTTGAGCGGCTTTGACAGGGAAGGTGATACTGCCAGAGCAAAATTTTCTGAGGACACCGAGATCCGCTCCTGGAGCGATGCAGGCGGTAGACCATTGGCCTCAGGTCGCATGCTCGATCTCCGCGATGATAGCGTGATTCTGGATGTCAATGGATCCAAACGTTCGATTCCTCTAAACGAATTGAGCGACTCAGACATAGCCTATGTCGGCAAGTCCTGGAATATTCCCTTGGCCTGTGGCACAGGATACGAACCCTTTGAGGGGCGGAATTTCATCGCCAGCACAGTGCAGTGGACGGCCAGCGGGCTGTGCCACAAGCCGCTGTACTTCGAACAGGTCCAGCTAGAGCGCTATGGACACGAAACCGGGCCGCTTTTGCAACCGCTGATTAGCACCGCGCATTTCTTCGGGAACATGGTCATCGAGCCCTACTTGATGGGCATCCATCCTCCCAACGAATGCCAATATGCACTGGGTTACTACCGGCCAGGCGATTGTGCGCCCTACATGGTGCAGCCTTTCCCATGGAGCCTGCGAGGCGCCGCGGTGCAGGCTGGCGTGGTCACGGGCGCAGCAGCACTGATTCCTTAATGGGACAGCGACGGGCAACAGCCTAACGGGTGATGTCCGGTTCGGGTGTGGCTGGTCGACGGGCAAACTCGATGCCCTGGGACACGTCCCACTGCTGCTGCATGCGAGTCATGACGGCAGCAATCTGCTGTTGGTGAGCCGCGCTGGCCGTGGCTCCATCACGAACAACCACTGCCACCAAAGTATGCAGCTTATTGATGCGCATTTCGAAACTCTGCTGCAACTCGTTCTGAACAATCTCCCGTGCGCGAGCAAAAGAGTCGTCGATCTTGGAAATGGCCAACTCTCGCAACCAAGCGGGCAGTTCAGCGGTAGGTTGAAACTCGGGTTGTTTCCACGAACCGGATACTGCAAGCTCTATTTCGCTTTCGTCCTGGATTCCAAAGGCAGCCTGCAGGTCGCCGGACAACAGGCTAAAGCGACCTTCGAGCGAGTGGCCGTCGCTTGCCAACACCAGTCTGTGCAGCGGCGGGCTATCCAATGTGGCAGCCGGTTGCTCTACGACCTGAATCTTGCACACACCGGCCTGCTGCGGTCGCTGATCGACCAGCAATTGCATCCGCGAATCTGAAAGTTGGAACTCAAATCGCGCCCATCCCGTCCAATGCATCGGGAGTGTCGCCTGCGGTAGTTGCCGACAGTGGCTGACCACGTGATAGGGGATGGCGCCCGAGGCGGATGAGAACATACCGCTGGCTTGTAGCTCGGAAACTTGAAAGGTCGGTTGCGAGCTAACACGCAGATTTAGATTGACCGCCGATAGGACTTCGCCGCGATCGCTGGTAGCCGCCCTCAGCAATCGATCGCTGACTTCGCTAAAGTCCGCCACCCTCTGCCACGATCGGTTGGCTGCCCAGTTGACCAGTTCGAGAGAGACGATTTCAATTAAATCCGGGTCCTGGGCTCTTTCGGCAATGATGCTGGCGATCTGCTGATTCTCGGAGTCGAGCTTTTTCCGAAGCTGTTTGGCCTCGGAATCCAGCATTTTCTCTACGCTGGCAAACTGCGAGTTGAGTGTGCTCTGCTCATCGGAAAGTTGCTGCAACTGATCCAGCTTGGATGTCACCTCGCCTTCCAGACGCAGCGGATTGTCAGCATGGTCCATGTGTGTGTCGAGCGCACCGGCTCGGCTTGCCAGCGCCTTAGATCGTTCCATCCAGGCTTGGAGCCGTGCATACCACCTGTCATGTAAGTCATCTGCGGCCAAGAGTGAATTGAAATGCGATTTGATCTCATGCCAATCCAGCTCCGCCACGCGAGCCGCCAGCCTCTGTTCCCAGATTGTTTGTGGGGCGGCCGGCGCCATGCGCGTTATCGCGCAGATCGAGATTTGCCTCGTTGAGGAACGCTCGGGGGAAAATCATCCTGCGCTCAAGCAGTGGCTGGGTGTCTAATGCCAGCCAAACCTCTTTTGCCGATAATGCCAATGTCCGGTCTTGGTCCGTGGACTGCCAGTTGAGCTGTTTCATTTCGACAATCGAGCCGCCAGCATGCAGTCGAATATCCCCGATGGACAATCCTGGATCGATAGTCAGCCTGGTTAACATCGGAACCAGCCGCGTGCGGATTTGGGGCACCAGGAGGCAGACGGAAACGATCAATAAGAAACTGGTGCCACACAGAAACCGAAGCGATGACTTGCGCATCCTGACTATGCCTTTTCGCTGAGTTGCCTTAAGTGATTTAGCAAGTAACGCAGAGCTTCTTCCTGATGCTCGGCTCTATGCATCCCTAGTCGCTCCTTGGCCGGAGCCGTTCGTTTCTCCGCTTTCACGGGCGCCGTGTTCTGCAACAGCGACGTCGACTGTTCGCGATGCGCCTCATGCTGCGCTAGAATCGAATCATCTTGGGCAGTCGACATTGGGGATTGGGCATGTCGCGACTTGAGCATGGCTTCCTCGAGCGTGGGGCGTGGTCGATCCGTTGGGGAGGTGGGTAGCGCTTCGTCCTCAGCCATGCACTGATGGGTTGAGGTGTTGAATGTTTGAGTCGGAGTCAGAGTTTGATCTGGCGTGGCAGTCAGACGCTTTTCTCCCTCCGCTCGGGCGGCTGACGACTCGCCGCTCACTTCAACCGAGGATTCGTTGGGTAAGCAAGCCGGATGGTCTGCCGACGGGCTAGCCGGCGTATGGCCTCGCTTCAGAACGCGAGGTTGGTCCAAAATGTCCGGTTGACTGGGCGGATTGCAAATGAGCTGCGTGACACTGGTCTGGAGTGGTTCGTGTGAGGCGTGCGGCGCCGATCCAACTTCCGCTAGCGATAGTTCGTCAAGTGTGGCCAGCAAGTCGTCGACCAAGGCAGCCACCTTGGCCGCGCGGTGCATAATGTGCTGAGCATCGGCCGACGGCGATAGAGAGTAATTGTTGGCCCGACATTCCTCGAGGATGCGCTCCAGGTCGGCCTCCGGTGCGTCGGTCGTTGAGGCCCTCGATACAGGCTGAATAGCCTCGGCGTCGAGGATGACTGGTGCATCGATCCATTGCGGTTCGGGCACGCCCAGCTCGGGCTGCTGCTCGACAGGCCTGGCCGAGTCGCCAATCAAGATGTTTGTCGCTAGCGACCTGACCGCCAAGTAAACGGGCATCCAAAGTGCGGCGCCGCACAGGACGCCACCATTAACCAACGTGTTGTGCAATCCCAACCAGGGTATCAATGGGTAACTGTCCAACTGCAACCACATGCCACTGAGATAGGGATGGGTCAGCGAGCGCACCCCCACTTCGCCAATCGCTGACGGCATGTGAGAGGCCAACGCACCTACGGCCAGCGTGACGAGCAGGTAGAGGCTCAAATGGATAGGCATGCACACGGCGACGAGTAACAATGCGCACCACAGTGGGCTCAGGCAGGGTATACAGCCGCACAGCACGCCCATGGCCACTGCCGCAGCAATTTGTTTGGGTGAATGACGGCTGGACGTCGAAGCCAACAGGCGTGTGATTGCCTTGCGCATCGAGCCGCACTCCTTCTAGACCGTCAAACTAATGGGGCAATCATGGTCAGCCATGTCGGCAGGACCGTCGAGATTTCCGCGGGAATGAAACCTCGGCAATTGCAGAGAAACGCCTGTGCCCTTTACATCGAAAGCCTTTCCGGCGGCGATGAGGAATTCAGGCATTCTCCGGCAGAGTGTCACGTATAGAAACCCTACAATCGACTCATCTTGCCTATCCTGCGCATTGCCCGCATGGCCCGTATGTCCCGTCTCTGTTGGCAAATTCTGAGACTGTCCGCCCTTTTGACTTTCCCGTCGAATTCTTGGTGGCAGGGAGCATCGGTTTTTTGGGTTCTTGCGGAACCTGGCGCAGTCGGTTGCCAAGAACTGGAGGACAGTTGACAACTGCCTAAAACCAGCCCACGAAATAGATCCCGCGTGACCAAAGGTGTCACGGGATATTGCTAGAATAATGGGTGTGTCTTGGATGCGTTGCAATCCGCGTCCGACATGAGTGCAAATGCCGTGGGAGCGGATCCCAGGCGGGACACGAGGTCAAATTCGTAGGGAAGCGCGCGATGCCTGCAGTCACTTCGTCAACAAGTTCTCAACATTCCGATCATCGTCACTTTATCGACTGGGTGCATCCGGTTCTGCCGACCGTTGTCGAGCGATTGTTCGAACAATATGTCAGGGCTTCGTTATGGGACATGCGGGATTTGATGATCGTCCTGCCCGGCGGCGTTGCCCGTCGCCGTTTGGGTGAGCTGCTCGCACTCAAGGCCAGGGACGCCGGAAAGATACTGTATCCACCGCAGATTGTCAGCGTGGGTGCATTGCCTGAGCATTTGTATGTGGCCAAGTTCCCCTTTGCCGGCGATTTGGTGCAGAACTTGGCTTGGGTGCGCGCCTTGCAACTTGCTCCGGAGGATGAATTGCGGCAGGTGGTGCCCATTGCCCCTCCCAAAAGCGCGTCGGCCCAGTGGTTAGAGCTGGGTAAGATCTTGTCTGGTTTGCACCGAGAGCTGGCCAGCGATCGGCTGGATTTTGAGCGGGTGGCCAAGGAGCTTCCGCATGGTCACCCAGAGCGTCGGCGATGGAACGCATTGTCTGGCATGCAAGCCCGTTATCTGCACGAGCTGGACCGGCTAGAGCTGTGGGACATCCAGACGGCGCGACTCTGTGCATTGGAATTCAATGAGGCGCACAGCGACAAGCACATTATTGTCGTTGGCTGCGTTGACTTGAATCGTGCGCAGCGCGGCTTCCTGGAAGCTGTCATCGAGTCCTGCGAATTCTGGGTGGCTGCACCGGCGGATAAGCGGTCGCTCTTCGACCCAGTTGGGTGCTTGCTGGCAGAGGCGTGGAAGAGCGAGCATCTGCACATCGCGCCCGAGCAGTTGCTGGTGGCCGATTCCTTAGTGGATCAAGCACAGATGGCACTTGCCTGCATGGCCGAATTAGGGGACGGCCCACACCTGCGCGAGGTGACATTGGGGGTTGCCGATGTTCGTTTGGTCACAGAGCTCAAGCATCAATTCGATTTGGCTGGCGTCCACGCCCGTTATGGTGCAGGCAGTGAGTTGATCCACTCGGAACCAGCAGTGCTGTTGTCTACCGTGGGGCGTTTCGTCGAGGATCACAGCTACGCCAGCTTCGCCCAACTGATACGCCATCCCGCCATAGAAAATCTATTGCATATCTCAAAGCTATCCTTGCCGGAAAACTGGTTGGCTCGCATCGACGAGTACTATCAAGCAGTTCTGCCCAAGCGGATCGATGAATTCGTCAATGAGAGCGCTGCGGGGGCCGAGGTGTACAAGCGCGTAACCCAGGCTATCGTCGGTTGGCTGCACAAGCTTAATGATCGAGCCCAGCCGATCTCCAGTTGGGTCCAGCCCTTGTTGACGGTTCTGTCGCGGGCTTATGGACGAATGGACTGCGATTTGAATGATTCCGTGGAGGGGCCGCTCTACACTGCCGCCTCACAGGTGTGCGCGGCCATCGTGGCCTTGCGCGATATTCCGCGCGAGCTGGAACCAAAAATGACCGTCAGCGAGCTGATCGACTGGCTCTTGCGCAGCCAAACGGGCACGCGCATTCCTGAACCTAGCGATGATACCGCCTTGGAAATGCTGGGCTGGTTGGAATTGTCTTTGGATGACGCGCCCCATTTGATTGTGACCGGAATCCACGATGGTGTTGTACCAGAGAGTGCCAATGCCGATGCATTTCTGCCTAACCAGCTGCGTCGAAGTTTGGGGATGATGGACAACGCCCGACGCTACGCCCGCGACCTGTACGCCATGCAAGTCATTTTGCACGCCAGGCAGCATGTGCGTATCGTCGTGGGTAAGTCCGACGAGAATGGCGATCCCTTGGTACCCAGCCGATTGTTGATGGCCTGTGACTTGGACGAACTGCCAGGCAGGGTACTGCATCTGGTTGACGAGGCGCAGTCCGATGCGTTAGTACGCGTGGAACGACGTTGGAAGCCATGTCAGGGCGCAAGCCAAATCGCTATTCCCAAGCCCGGGGATGTGCCCCCACCCCGGCAGGTCTCGGTGACGGCATTCCGAGACTACCTGCGATGTCCTTATCGCTTTTATCTTCGGCATGTCCTCAAGCTGCGGAATCGTGCCGACGCAGATTCCGAATTGGATGCACCCAAATTCGGCGTGCTGATCCACGATACCCTGGCCGCCATGGCCACTTCGCCAGTCTGCCGTTCAGCCGACGCGAGCGAAGTCCAGCAATTCTTGATCAGTACCCTGAATCAGCTGGCAACCAACATGTTTGGACCGCAGCCGCCCGCGGCGGTATTGATTCAGATTGAGCAGGCCGAACTGCGTCTGCAGGCTTTTGCTGCGCATCAGGCGGAGCGCGCGGCCGCAGGCTGGGAAATACGCTATACCGAAAGCGGCGTTGATTTCGACGATCAAGTCCTGGTTGGCAATGAAAAGAAACTACATCTCATCGGCCGCATCGACCGCATCGACTACCATCCGGCCAGCGGGCAATGGGCCATTTGGGACTACAAGACCAGCGACAATGCCAAATCGCCCATCTCCGTACATTGGAACCGCAACAAGGGGTGGCTGGATTTGCAGCTGCCCCTATATCTGCGCGTCGCCAAGAGACTAGGCGTCGGCGAATCACCGAGCTTGGGATACATCGCGCTGCCGAAGCAGGCTTCGGATACAGGCTTCTATGTAGCTAATTTCTCAGCCGGACAATTGACTGAGGCGGCCAGCTTGTCCGACCAGGTGGCCAGCCGCATTGCCCAGGCTGATTTTTGGCCGCCGAATTTGGATGCGCTTCCCTACGATGATTTCGCCCGTATCTGCCAAACGCAAACCCAGCGAGTCTCGGTTCGTCCGCCATCGCGCCCATCAGGGCGAGACGCGAGTCAACAGCAAGCACCCCTTGCGGCATCAGTCGTGGCCCAGGCCCAGGCCTTAATCGATTGTCCCCAGCGCTCACATCCCCAGTTGGAACCACTCTTGATTCGCGCTTCGGCAGGAACTGGCAAGACATTTCAACTGAGTAACAGGCTGCTGCAGATTATTCTCTCCGGACAAGAACTGGATCAGATCCTAGCTACCACCTTTACCCGCAAGGCGGCTGGGGAAATCATGCATCGCGTACTGCAGCGTTTGGCTGAGGCCTGCATCGATTCATCAGCCCAGCAGCAATTGGCCCAGCATCTGCCGGAGGTTGATACTTCACCGGCGGCTCTGTTGGCGGCGCTGCGGTCGGTGACCGCCAATATCTACCGCCTGAGAATCAGTACGTTAGATAGTTTCTTTGCTCAAGTCGTGCGCACCTTTAGTTTGGAAATGGGTTTGCCTCCAGGCTGGTCGTCCATGGATCCTGCCAGCGAACCCGTGGTTCAAATGCAGGCCATCGGCCGTCTGCTGGACAATCACGATCGCCGGACGCTGGTCGACTTGGTGCGGATGCTGGCCAAAGGCGAATCGGGTCGCCAGGTTGCCGACGAAATCCTTAGAACTGTCGGGGCCGGTTACGATGCCTTCCGCTCCACCGAGGCCGAGGCCTGGGATCAATTGCCGCTACCCAAGCCTCCCTCCGCAGCAGCCTTCGAATCTGCCATGCAGACGTTGCAGCGAACGCGATTGAATCATAAGAACGCCGATCCGAATCTGGAGCGTCTCTACAGCGATGCCCAAGCCGGACAATGGGAGTCGGTTGTCGCCCATGGTATTTTTTCCAAGTTACATACGAATTCACCCAGCTATTATGGACGCGAATTGCCAGCCGAGCTGTGCGCGTCCCTTGAGGTTATTGTCAAGCAGGCGGCGGCCGAGTTACTGCCCATTCGACGCAATCAGACGTTGGCCAGCTATCGCGTGATTGAGGCCTACGACGCCGAGTACAGCGCCCTCATCCGCCGCAATCGCACGCTCGCCTTCTCGGACATCACCTACTACCTTTGCCGTTGGATGATTGCCGCCGCCAAGAATGCAACGGGCAAACCTCAGGTTCAGCTCCCCGCGTTGCAGAGCCAGGTGGGCAGACAACTGGAATGGCGATTGGACTGTGGAGTCCAGCATTTGTTGTTGGATGAATTCCAAGACACTTCACCCGAACAGTGGCGCATCCTGCAGCCGCTGGCGACTCCCCTTGGCGGTCCAGCCTGCTCCGAGCATTCGTTCTTCTGCGTCGGTGATACCAAACAGGCCATTTATGGTTGGCGCGGCGGAGTGGCCGAGATTTTCGATTCCGTTGACGCGGCCGTTCCAGGTCTGCAACAGCAGCAGATGCAGCAGAGTTTTCGCAGCAGCCCTGAGGTGATGCAGGTCGTCAATCAGGTCTTTCAGAATCTGCCGCTGCACTCGAATTTCGGTGATTGCCAATCGGTTGCCAAACGCTGGTCGGAGGTGTTCCCACCCCACCTGACATCGCGAAAAAATCTGCTGGGCTATGTCCGCTTGCAGAATGCTCCCGCGGTCGACCGCAGTTTGCCCAAATCCGAGATCGAGGCTCAGTGTTTAGGTTATGCGGCGGAACAGATCGCCCAGCTGTGTGCGGTGAGTTCAGCCAGTATCGGCGTGTTGTTCCGCAGCAATGCCAGTGTGGGCAGTATGATAGCACTGCTGCGCGACAAGGGGATTTCTGCCAGTCAAGACGGAGGTAATCCACTAACCGATTCCGTCGCCGTGGAACTCTTGCTATCGCTAATCCACTTGGCGGATCATCCAGGTGACAGCATCTGTGCTTTTCACGTCGGCACCTCGCCGCTGGCATCGCAACTGCCTTACCACTCTCGCACCGAACCCTACCGATTGGCTAGCTGGTTCCGCAGACAGGTATCACGCCGCGGGCTGGGAGCCACCTTGGAGAGTGTAGCAGACAAATTGGCCGATCAACTTTCCTGGTGGGACCAACATCGCCTGGAGCAGCTGATCCGCAGCGCGTATCAGCTCGGCGCCAGTCGCGTTGTCAGGCTACGTGAATTCGAGGATCTGGTTCTTCGCCAACGCGTTGCCCTGCCCTCCGAATCACAGGTCAAAGTCATGACGATTCACAAGAGCAAGGGACTCGAGTTCGACGCGGTATTCTTGCCCGACCTGGAAACGGAATTTAGCTCATCGAGTCACCTGCTGGTACTCCGTGGTGAAGATCCCACCGAGCCACCCGACGGCGTGTTGCGTTACATGAATTCCCATTTGCAAGCCATGTTGCCCAACAGTTGGCAAGATGCCTTTGCACAGAATAAGTACCGCGGTGTTTGGGAAAGCTTGTGCCTGCTGTACGTGGCTATGACCCGCGCGCGTTCCGCATTGATCATGACCACCCGACCAACGTCTTCACCGCCTACGCAACAATTGGGTTCCCTGCTGCAATCGACACTCGCCACCAACCGCGAGTTGATCAAGCTTCCACAGAGCACATTGTTTGAAATTGGAGATGAGAATTGGATCAGCCAGTATCCACTGTGCGGCGAGTCGGCAGAGACAGAGTCGACAACCTTGCCCCTCGCGAGAATTTCGGTTCGTCGCGATAAACGATCCGCACCCCAACGCGGCTTGCGAGTATCGGCGCCCTCCGGTATTCATCATCAGCAAGAGCCCTTACCACTGGCCAGCGCTTTTTCATACAGTCGTTCGCTGGGTGCAACCTACGGAACTTTGATCCATGCTTTCTTTGAGCAAATCAAGTGGTTGGATGACTATGTTGTCGACCATCGACAGTTGCGGAAAATCGCTTATGCATGCGTTGAGCCGGAGGCCTTGCGGCATTTGTCCCTGGATAAAGTGATTGCCGAGTTCGAGGACATGCTGCAGTTGTCCAGCGTGCGTGCAGCTCTTGGTCGCAAACGCTATCAGCCCAGCGGATTTGGTTTCCTGCCTGACCACGTGGAGATCGACAACGAACGCGTAATCAGCATGGCTACCGAAGATCGCTTGATTTCAGGGACCATTGATCGCCTGGCCGTGCTCATGCAGGATGGCGTCCCTCAAGCTGCGGAGATCATCGATTTCAAGACAGATGCCTATGATCCCAAACTGTCCCTGCTGTGGCTGGATGATCGCGTCGAAATGCACCGTCCCCAGCTGCAAGCCTATGCCCAAGTTGTATCGCAGCTCTTTCAAATTCCACTCGACCGCATCGCGACTTTCCTGGTCATGCTGAGTACGGATGACTTGCAGCGTGTTGACTCGCCACCACGGGCGGCTGAGACCACCATACCGCTTCCGCACTTTTCGAAAATCGATGTATTCGACACCGCGCAGAACTAAGCAGCGTTCGATGAATAGCAGTCGCATCACGAATGGTGCTATCACGCTCCGTCGTGATGATGGTTTGAATGGTGCTATCACGCTCCGTCGTGATGTTCGCCTGACAGATAAACATTAATTTATCGAACGACGCTGGGCTCGATCGCGCCCCTATTTGAGGTTTTTATTTTCAGATGAATTGCAAGTTTATCCATGTAGCTGACGTCCACCTGGATAGCCCCCTGGCGACGCTCAGGCGAGTCGATGAGGCTACCGCCTCACGTCTGCAGAATGCGACGCGACGAGCATTTGAGCATGTTGTCCAAGCGGCGCTTGATCATCAGGTCGCTGCGCTAGTGATCGCCGGCGATCTTTTTGATGCTCCAGTCAAGGACGTGGGAGCTGGACTGTGGGTCGATCATCAATTCAAACGATTGGGCCGTGAGGGCATCGCCGTGGTGATGATACGCGGCAATCACGATGCCTTGAGCAACTCGCGACGCGTCGTGCGTTGGGCAGATAATGTGCATGAGCTCCCTGCGGATTCTCCAGCCACCGTTGCCTTGGAAAGCTGTGGTTTGGCCTTTCATGGCCAGAGTTTTGGCGCTCGGAGCGAAGCCAACGACCTGGCAGTCAACTTCCCCCCGCCACTCATGGGGCTTTTTAATGTAGGCATCCTGCATACATCCCTGGCTGGCTCACCACAGCACGACAACTACGCTCCCACCAGCTTGGCTACCCTTGAAGGCAGGGGCTATGACTACTGGGCACTGGGCCACATTCATGCGCGCAGTCCGCAGTCCCTTTCCGAGGCTTGCTACATTGGCTACAGCGGCAATACGCAGGGGCGCCACATTCGTGAGCCAGGTGCCAAGGGGTGTCAGCTGGTGCAGGTTGTTGACCATCGGTTAGCGGGTATCGAATTCATTGCCACCGATAGCTTGCGCTGGCACGAATTGTCCCTGGATATCCAAGCGTTGGATTACGTAGGCGACATCCACGATTTGGTTGCTCAATCCGCCTCCCAGATTTTGGAAGAGGCGGAGGGGCGCCCACTAGCCGTTCGCTTGCGGTTGCATGGAGTTACCAGCATGCATTCACAACTGACGCGACCATCGACGCTCGATCAGTTGACCGAGTCGCTGGCGGTGCAGTTGTCCGAACTGGGGGATATTTGGCTGGAGTCTTTGCAAATTGCAGCCCGACCGGCCCGAGTGGTTTCCGCTGCCGACATGGATTTGCCGCTCAAGTATCTCTCGCAAGTCGCCGACGAGCTACGCACTTCGCCCGCAGCAGCCTCCGAATTGAACGGCGTCCTGGAGGAGTTATTGCGCAAGACTCGGCCAGAGTTACTGGAAGCCGGTTTTGGTTTACTCGATCCACAGCGCAGCCAAGCGGAATGGGAACGGTTATTGGGATTGGCCGAAGACCTGCTGGTGTCGCGACTGGTCAGCGACAGTTGAATGCCTCCCTGTACCAAGCCGGTTTCTTGGTTTCGGACTAATGCAACCAAGTTTATTGCCTTGCATAGAAGGCGGATGAGCATCGATGAAAATTGATCAGGTGATTCTTGAAAATTTTGGCATGTATGCGCAAGGTTTTGGATTTTCATTCGGCTCCGTTGGTGCTGATATACGGCCCCAACGAGTCGGGAAAGACCACTGCACTCAACGGGCTGCGCCAGGCGCTTTTCGGCTTCAAACCTCGCACGCCTTACTTGACCAATCGGCAAATGGCGGCCAGCGTCCGCGGACGGATGGCGGATGGACGGATTTTGGAGTTTTCACGTCGCAAGGGTCGACAGGACGATCTTCAGGGCACGATAGCCGGAAGAGCAGTGCCAGCCGAAGACATCCAGGATTTGCTCTGCAACCTGGATTTGGCCAGCTACGAGCACTTGTTCGGGTTCTCGCTGACCGAACTCCGCGATGGGGAAGCGGCGCTGAAGAGCGCTCGGCTCTCGGAGGCCTTGGCCGGCGGCGGGTTGGGAGGGATGACCGCCTTGCAGCAACTGCGCAATGAACTTCAGGTAACCCTAGATACACTTTATAAGCCGCGCGGTTCCACTCAGCGGATCAATCTAAAACTACTTGAGATCAAGAAGTCGGCCGAAGCGCTGCGTACGTCCCAAGTGTTGCCCGCCCAGGCGGAGGAGATGCAGCGGCAGTTGGTGGAGCTGCAGTGCAACTCAGAGAACACGCGCAAGCGCTATGCCGATGCCTTCCAGGCCAAGCTGTCCGCCGAGCGTGTGCAGTTGGCCCTGCCCAAGTATCGCCAGCGTCGCGGACTGCTAAGACAATTGGCCGAAATGGATTTGCCGACGGGCATCGACATGAACTTCGTTGCTCAATGGAGCGACTATATTCAGCAACGCAAGGAACTATTGACGCGACTGGAAAGGGAACGCAGCCAACTGGATGACGAGGCACAGCAATTAGAGCAACTCGGCGGTGAACAGACAGTACTCGCCTTGGAAACAGAGATTGAAGCTCTCGGTCATCAGGCGGATGAAATAACTGCCATGCGCACGCGATTAAAGGAACTTGCTGCAGTCGCATCGGATTCTCATAGTATCTGTAGCGGCCTGCTCGAAACGTTGGAGTTGAAGCGAATCACCCAGCAGCTGATGGATTTCTCGCTGAGTTTACCCAAACGCAAGGAGCTGGAAGCGCTCAGCCAGGAGCACGCAGCCCTGGCAGGCGAGATCATCGCCACAACCGCAAGGCTGGAGGTTGCCCAGGATAGCTTGCAGGCCTCGACGCAAGCGACAGATAGTGCTGAAACGATTCCAGAGAATATCGGCGAAATCTCCAGTCTGCTGGCACAGCTGAAGGTTGCCGAAAAAGAGCTCGCCCAGCGGGCGGGCGAGTTGGCACAACAGACCGACGACCCGAACTGGCAACGTCTGTGCAAGAGTCTGATGCAGCCGTTGCGCGGCGCCCAGCCCGAGTTATCTGCAGATTGGCCTGTTCCATCTCGGCATCAGATCCAGCAACACCAACGGGCAGGCGATGAACTACAGCGGCAGTTCACCCAGGCAAGTAGGCAGGTCGAGCGTATCGATAAGGAACTGGCGAACCTGGTCGAACAGTTGCAGGCCGGCCAGCGTGGACAAGCTGACACACTGCTGGCGCAGGCTGCCGTCAATAGTAAAGCCAAAAACGAGTTGATTAGCCAATGGCTCGATGATCTGTCGCAGCCATTAATCGCTACCAGCCTGACACCAACAGAACAACGTCAACGATTGCTGAAACTACAGACATTGCTACAAACTGGAGAGGATATTCAGAGCGAACTGCTGGCGGTAGCCGATTCGCTGGCGGAGTACAACCAGCGGATTCGCAGCCAGCAAGCCTTGGAATTGGAACGGACTCAGGCGCAGCAGAGCCTGGCTGAGTGCTCACGCCGCCAGGCAGAATGGGCTGAACAGTGGCAAACACTGTGGGCGGAATTACCGATGCCGCCCGGCCCCGTAGACGTCATGCTGGATTGGCTGGAGGCTTATGAAAAGTGGCGTGAATTGGCAGCCCAGCAATTGCATACAAAGCGGCGTTTGCACATCGATCGCGGTGTGGTCAAAGTTCTACGGGCCAATTTACTGGACTGCTGGCCGAAAAACATGCGCGATGATGTTGCCTTGGAGCAATTACTTGCCCAAGCCGAACAGTGGGAACTGGCCGCTCGAGACGCTGCACGCGATCGGCAACAGATCCAGACAGCCGCACACAAGGTGCAAACACTGGGTAGAGCGATTACAGGAATTGGTCGACCGACAGCGCGCCATTCAGGCTCGCTATGATGCATGGTTGTCTCAAGTTCCCATCGAGATTGCATGGCCATTGGAACAAGTCGTGAATCTGCTGGATACCATCGAGCAATTGCGACGCGAGGCGACGGCGGTGGGGCGGGCGGAAACGCAGTCCGCATCCATCCAGAAACAATTGGATCACTATGAAAGCAGACTCAATTCACTCGCCCGACATTTGGGACGGGATATCGCTGACGCTGCGCCTGAAGTTTATGGCAGGCGTTGGCTGGCCGAATTGCAGTTGTTGCGTGAGCAGCGAACTCGCAGAATCCAACTGAGCACCTCCATCGAACATCGTACAAAACGAATTGCCGAACTTGAGTCCAGACAGCTACAACTCGACAGTCGCCTGGCCGCGCTTTGCAGTGTATCCGGTGAAGGCGATCCGGCAGCCACGGGTAGTCTGGTGGACAGATTCCGAGCCGCCGATGAATTGCGCCAGCAAATAACCGAATTGAGCATGTCTATCGAGTCGTATTGCGCTACGCAGGAAATGTCCGAGTTTGAGACTCAGCTGGAGAATGCCGACGAAGCCCAATTGCACCTGCGGATCGATGACCTCGATCGTGAATTGAAGTCTCTCGATGAGCAGCGTAAGCTCAACGACCAGCTGTTCGGATCCTTGACTGAAAAACTGGAACGGATTGCCAATAACGGGGCCGCACAAAGGAACCAACAACTGCTGCAGGATCAGCGCTGGGATTTGGCGGAACTGTCCGAGCAATGGATCGTCCAGCGGTTGGCCGAGCAGTTGCTATCGCGATCCATTCAGCGTTTTGCCGATGAGCATGAGCCCGTATTGCTGCAAATCATCCGGGACTACCTGATGAAATTGACGCAGGGCCGATACACGGGGGTCGAGCATGATAATGCCCGACCAGGCGGTTTTGTGGTGGTGAACCCCAAACATGAATCGTTTACCCCGGAACAATTGAGTACGGGGACGCGTGAACAACTCTACTTGGCCATTCGCATGGCCTTTATCACGCATCACTGCGAGTACCACGAGCCATTGCCAGTGATCATGGATGACTGCTTCGTGAATTTTGACGATGCGCGGACCACCCATGCTCTCCAGGCCATTGCCAACTGGGATGACACAATCCAAACGATCGTGCTCAGTTGCCACGGGCGAGTGGTTCAGGCCTTGGCCGAGATCGCTCCCACAACCACAGTCATCCATCTCGAAAGAGACGAAGTTACCACTGCTGGTGAACTTGCCTGCGCACTGGTGTAGTCCTTCGATCTGATCTTTCAGCCGCTAATCGCCACTTCATCGAAGTGGCTCCCCGCGCAAATGATATCAATCTTGTGCAAACACATCCCGCTGGATGAACGGATGTCAGATTCATTAAATGCGCGAACCGCAAACTTTCCTTCCGGTTGGACAAGCCAACCGGGGAGGCTGTGACGGGTGAAAAGATGGTTGCTTCGCTAACTGCAAAACTCGGCACCAGCTGGGCAAGCCAGCAGGGGGCCGCTGGATGAACAGGATGTCAGATTCATCAAATGCGCACCGCAAACTTCCCTTCCGGTTGGACAAGCCAACCGGGGAGGCGGTGACGGGTGAAAAGATGGTTGCTTCGCTAACTGCAAAACTCTGGCACCAGCTGGGCAAGCCAGCAGGGGGCCGCTGGATGAACAGGATGTAAAATTTGTTTATTGCGCCGGTGGAGCGCAGCCCCATATCAAGAATCGTACCACCGTTCGCCCCCACTTCATTACGCCCAGCGACCGCCCCATGTCGGCTTGTCCGACATGAGCGATAGTTTTGAAGTTAGCAACGCGCCCAAAAAAACGGCCCCCCTGTCCGGCTTGCCCGGCAGGAGGCAAAGTTTCACTTCCGCCGCGAATTCTCACCTTCTTGGTAACCCACGGAAAAACACAGTCCGTTCAAAGTTCACGGGCAAGCAGGCGTGCTTACGCAGCTGAATGCTTGATCACCGATGGAGTTGGCGCCAGCCAATCGCAGATCTGCTGCCTTACCTGGGGCCAGCGATCGCTAGTGCGCAGGGCACAGAAGGAGGTGAACAGTAGATCTACGGATTCGCTCAAACTGCGAATGGCGTCGATGCGGCTGTCCACGTCCCGTGCATCATCGGACTCGTCGAGGTGAATTTTGGCGGCGCTGATGGCAAAACTCTCAGCCTGCAGCACCAGGTCAACTTGCTGCCCATGGCGGATCAAACTCATACCGCTTTTTCGTGGAAGCTTACCGGAGCGAATGGCCTGCATGGCTTCGACAAGCTTGACGGGTGACTCGGCGGAGATGACTTCCTTGCCCTGTTCGCCTAGCGGGCATTCCAGAGTTAAGGTCTTGTTGAGCATGACGGTTGCCTCGGATCCATCGACCAGTTCGATCGTGTCGGAAACTTGCTCCAGAGTCCACCACAACCACATCAGAAACTCATTGCCCAGGAAATCCGGAAGCTGCGAGTCGGGGTTTCGCCAAGCGAAGTCAGTGGGGATTGCTCCTGGGGCAAAAGAAACTGGCTGCAGGTCCTCGACTTGACTGAGCATCTTGTTGCGCATTGCCCAATCGATGGCTATGCTTCCAGCCGTAAGGCGACTGAGTTCAACACCAAAGCTGCGTTCGATAAGATCAGCACAGTGACTGATGGTGTTGGCCCCTGAACCGCCAAGATAAAGTGTCTGTTGGCGGAGGTCCCACAAAACGGGGATCTGCGTCATGCGCCGATACTTGCCAGAGGCTGCCTCCGACTCGCAGCGGGCTTCGACGGCCTGCTTGGCCTCCAGCCGCTGGGCCTTGGTCGGGCGACCATTGGAATTCTGTTGGGCTAGTGCGGCCAGCTCGATGGTCATCCAAGCCTGGCGAATAGCCGCTGGTATCAGGTTGGTATCAATGCGAATGGCGCAGTGCAGCGCATCATTCACGACGTTCTTCTCCAACGCAAAAACAGGATCAAACAGATGCTCACCACCCAAGAAACCGACGCAAACCGCTTCCGAGGATGATGGCAGGAAACCGCTGCATGCGGCCTGTTCTAATTGCGCAATATGTTCTTCCGAAAAATGTCTTGCATCAAGACCCGTCACGCGAAACCGCTCGAATCCCAGACTTCCATACAAAAAAGGCATTGTGGCTCCTTGAGGTAGATAGCAATAGGCACGACTGCAGTAACTATCGACCAGTTTGCCTGCTTACTCTTCGAAGCCATCGACGGCCGAACTCTTGCATGCATACGGAAGAATCGCAATCCGCGCTGCCTGCCGACGAGATGCTATATCTTGCCCAATCCAACGAACGGGGAGTGAGCAAATCCAAGGTCCAGCCGACGGCTGCCCGGTGATTCGCGTTGTGTTCGGGAGTCGTTGCCTCGTCCACTACCCGAAGTACGGATGGGTGATTCATCTGTCCATCCGGATGGAAGGGAGGAATGTGAGTTCCGGGCGTCGTGGACTCCTAGGATAGGCGAGCTGACCGCGGAGCGGTCGCAGCTATTAGCCGGTGGTCGCGCAGCGCACCACCGGTGGGAAAACAATTGGCTCGGCGACCCCGAAGGGTGTCGAAGCAAGAGATCCGCACTGCGACACCCTTCGGGGTCGAAAACTCTGTCCGCTTGTATTCCGGCGGTGCGCTGCGCGACCGCCGGCTAATGGCTATGATCCCTTTGGGATCGAAGACGCGTTCTCATTGAAACCAAAAGGTCGATTGACGCAGGGGTTTGTCTGGTAAGATCGGTCTGTCGGCTAATCGACATGTAAGCTGATAAGGGTACGAAACCACTGGCAATCCAGTGCCACACTGACCACAAAATCAAATGTAGATGCTGCACTAGTGCTTCAACCACTTTTGATTTTGGGGTGCGATGAGTGCGGGGACGTTTGTCCCAAACGTCCCTGCTGGATTGGGACAAACGAGCTACAAAACGCCAACCCCAAAGTTAAATCTGGACGGCGCACTAGGGGCGCTTCGCCCATACTCAGCTTTCTGCGAAGCACGGTCGTACCCTGAGTGATGTACAGGTAATCGAAATTGGGACCAGCCAGCGTACAGCTGGTCAATGGCTGGTCGGGCAGAGGCTTTGCCAGCACACCGCAGGGGTGCGCCGTTGGGTCGAATACCTGTATTCCCACAGCGCTGGTGATGTAGATGCGCCCCAACTTGTCAACGGCCATTCCATCGCCCGCGGACGCTTTTACATAGGGTGGTGGTTGGTTGAAATTGAATTCGCCACGCTCATCGATTGGCAAGCGCATGGGTAGGCTGGGCATTTTGGCATCTAACGATCCATCGAGGTGGATACGAAACATCCAAGCATTGTCGCTACCGGAGCTAGAAACCAGCAACGTCCCGCCGTCGTTTGACAAGGCGATACCGTTAGGACGCGCGATGCCGGTGTCGACCACGGTATACTGACCGGTATTGGGATCGATGCGCGTCAGTTGCTGCGCTTTTGTTTCGGTGATATAGATGAAACCATCGCTGGTTATCGCTAGATCATTGGGCGTTACTCCGCTGGCAACAACTTGGTTCTCACCTGTTTCCACATTGATGGCGATGACCTGGTTCTTGCTCGATTGGCAGCCGTACAGCCTGGCATCGGGTCCAAATTTCAGACCGCTGACCGCCTGTTCGGCTATGACGCGGCGGCTGCCATCTTGGGCATTGACCTGGTAAATGGCGGGAGCCTTCATATCAGAAAAGTAGAAATTGCCAGCCGCATCTGCGCAGGGTGCATCGGCAAATCCAAGTCCCTCGGCCACGGGTTCCCAAGCTGCATCAGCCACCAGCAAGCGCAGCAATGTCATGTCCCCCTTCAAATCATCGCTTGTATCGTGCGACGGCGAGTGAGTCTCTTCACGCCACAGCCAGCGCATGGCGTCGGGAAAACGCGAACTGCCATAGTCCGCGTTGTGGGCGTAGCCCTCAGCCCAATCGAAGCGGGTGTCATATCCCATGTATTGCAGGGCCGAGGCCATCTGCCGATTGGCCCATGGCCAACTCCCAAAGGCGTTGTCGATATCTCCACTGGTGTCGGCTAGATAAACGCGAATGGGCTTGGGTTCGGTCTTGCGCACAAGCGACGGATAGATATTTCCCCCGCGCAGGTTAGTAAAACTTCCTACATTGGAATAGACCTTGCCAAATACATCGGGTCTTTCCCATGCGGCCGTAAAGGCGCAGATTGCGCCCGAGCTAGACCCGCCGATGGCTCGCATGCTGGGATCTGACGAGAGCTTGTACTCGCTTTCAACCTGGGGCAAGATTTCCTCCAACAGGAAACGCGTGTATCGTCCGCCCAGGCTGTCGTATTCAAAACTACGGTTGGAGGAGGTGTTGCCCCGGCGAGGTCTATCTTGATCATGTCCTGGGTCAATAAACACAGCGATGGTGGGTGGCATTTCACCTCGCGCAATCAGGTTGTCGAACACCGTCGGAATGTAAGCTTTGGAATACTTCAGGTTGATTTCGATAGCCTGGCGAAGTCGGCAATGGCCTGGTCGAGGTCGCCCTTGTCGCCGTGGGCAACGCCCCGGTTGCAAGTAACGCAGCGGCACCCTTCGGGTCGAGTTCAATAGCCTTGGTGTAGTCGGCGATGGCCTGGTCGAGGTTGCCTTTGTGTAGTAGGCAACGCCCCGGTTGTCGTAGGCAGCGGCATCCTTCGGGTCGAGTTCGATAGCCTTGGTCAGTCGGCGATGGCCTGGTTGAGGTCGTCTTTGTCGCTGTAGGCATTGCCCCGGCTGATGCAGGCATCGACGGACTTCGGCTCGAGTTCGATAGCTTTGGTGTAGTGGCGATGGCCTGGTCGAGGTCGTCTTTGTACACGTAAGCAACGGCCCGAAGGACAAGCAGCGGCCAAATTCGGCTCGAGTTCAATAGCCTTGGCTAAGTCGACGATGGCCTGGTCGAGGTCGCCTTTGTCGTAGTAGGCAATGCCCTGGCTGACGTAAGGAAATGCCAACTTCGGGTCGAGTTCGACAGCCCTGGTGGAGTCGGCGATGGCCTGGTCGAGGTCGCCTTTGTCGTAGTAGGCAACGCCCCGGTGTCTGTAGGCAGCGGCCAACTTCGGGTCGAGTTCGATAGCCTTGGTATAGTCGGCGATGGCCTGGTCGGGGTCGCCCTTGTCGCTATAGGCAAGGCCCCGAAGGACGTAGGTACCGGCATCCTCCGGCTCGAGTTCGATAGCCTTGGTGTAGTCGGTGTCAGTTTTCATATACGATGTACCAGGTAGTCCG
>CAVPPY010000065.1:0-27400 GCA_963707245.1 Pirellulaceae bacterium | reverse complement strand
TAAGTCCTGCAGTGGAGGGGTAGCTTGGATAATCCAGCGGCGCGGCCGGTCCGCTGGCAGGCGAGGTGGATTGATTCGCCATAGCTGGATCCATGCCTGGCAGGCCGGGAGTCGTTGTGGGGTTATTTGCGGGGGCAGGATAGCCGTATCCGGCTGGCGGAGCACTAGGAGTTGCGGCTGCCGTTCCGTTTGCATTGCCACCCGTAGCACCATACGCGGGCACGGCACCATAAGCTGGCGGGATGCCTGGAGCGGCAGGACCGTAGGCGCTGGCAGCATTGGCCATCGCACCATCTACGCTCTTGGGAATCGCAATGTCGGGAGTGGCGGTTCGGCCCGTGTAACTGCCGCCGTAGGGGCTGGCATAGGACTGATTGCTGCTGGGGCCAGTTGCCAGGCCGGCCGTCGGAGCGGTCCCGGCTGGCGGGCTGACATCGTAGGGGCCTGTCTGATAACCGTTGGCCTGTGCCGCCAAGCCCGTCTTGGGAGTAGCCACAGTTTGGGCGGTGAAGCCGTAGGCGCCGGTCGCAGCTGGTGGCACCGACGTCGCCTCGCTGTTGCTGGTCGAGGTCGTCGATCTCGGCCCGACGGAGGCAATGTTATCCGCGGAGTACTTGCTGGCGGGGCTCTCAGGCAACTCCGGAACGCCGCTATCCTTCTCGGGACTCTTACCGCTCAGCGTCGCAGCGTCAGGTTCGCGACTGGAGGCAAACATGTTGCTGCCAGGCATTTTCCAAGCTCCACCAGAGCGGCAGCCCGTCGAACACATACTGACGGAAAGAGCCAGGATGAGTCCCAATTTGCAAAATGAGAAAGATCGCATTTTCATGTGCATCATTCCTTCGACGACTGAGCTGCTCGCGCCTCGTGCACGAACAAAATCAACATATTTTTTGAATTCGGCGGATAGCCCGACAAAGTTCAGTCAATCCGCAAACTTTACCCAACTCGCTCCGACAGCAAGCTGGGCTGGACAGTAGGCAAATCTATTAGGCAAGTGCAAGAGCAAACTGCTCAGAGTTACTAGACCGAGGCCGATTCGCGGATGGCAGCCTGCAAGGTTTGCAACTGCGAGCGCATTAAAGCGATGGACATGTCGTGCAGGGATTGGTTCTTGCTGATTTCGGTAACCTGCTCTTCCAGGCTAACATCGCTGCCGTCGTGGAAGATGACTTGTTTGCTGACATCCCGAACACGTTCCATGGCCTCGGGGGACATGGCTTCGGAGGTGTGGAAGCCACCCGGGGATCGGTAACCACTCGACGGGCTTGCCTGTTGCTCGACGGCCGTCCGCAGAGCTTGTTGAAAGTCGTCGAGTGAAACATCGCGCGTACGGTAGCCGGGAACATCCAGATTGGCAATATTTCCTGCTAGCAGCATATGCCGTTTTTGGGCAAAAGCCGCCGTCTGCTCCAGGGCTGGCAGGGTGGAGTTATTTAACCAAGTGCCCCACATGTTCAGGCGGCCCTCACGTGTGCCAAACGCTGCTGGGCAACGATCGTCCAGGCCATGCCGCCCTGAGGACAGGCGGTGGCGAAGACCTCCACGCCCTGTCGACCGGTAGACAGTCCCAGCGAGTGCCCGCAGTCTTGTGGCGAAAATGCAGGTCCGCTTGGTAGGAGTGAATCGTCTCCGCAATCGGCGATCTCAATTTCAAAGGCTTGGCCCGTTTGGCACAGACTGATGTGAATATCTCCGCCTGCAGGGCTGCGGGCAACGGCCAGGCCCATAATGCAGTCAATCGCTTCGCCTAGGGCGACTGGGCAGGGTGCGCCCGATGCTTGGGGATCGACGTCCAGCCCAATGCTCACCGACTTGTCACAGAGCTCCGCCTGCCGCAATTCAATGGCGTTCGTCAGTGCGTTGAGTAAACTCCATTGCTCGGGCTGATGCCAATTGTTGGTGAGTTGAACCATGGGTCGCTTCCGTGCTAAAGATTGCCGACATCTAAAATACTTTCGCCAATTTGCTGACCGGCGGTGTAGGCGCTACGGGCCAGGATTGAGTCGGTTCCATTCTGCAATTGGGCAGCAATGGCCTGTTGGTGGTTATGCAATTCTTGCAGGGTGGCTTGATCGATGTGAACCGTCTCCGCCAGGAAGCGATTGCCCTCATCGGCCAGTTGCTGGCATTCCGCGCGTCGCGCGGGGGACGTCCAAATCCGTCGCTCTGGGTCATCCTGTTCATATTGCCGCAGTGCTTGTCGGACTTTGGAAAACTCCTCCAGCAGGGCATCTTTGCGTGCCAGAATTCCCAAGCTAACTTCCGCGTCAGCCGCATGGGCGGCGCTGGACAACGAATCGGTGAGCAAGCGGATGTCCTGCAAGATATCGCGGCGCTGGCGCATGCATTGCAACAAAAATTCCGTTTGCTGAACTGAGTAGTCTGCCATGCCGGCTCCTCGCAGATCATCCACTAGAAGCTTGGCTTGTAGCACAGACATCCGTGGCTGACGAGGCCGAAAACGAATTTTCTGGCAAAAGGTTGCAGACAACTACCATCCTCTGTCACTTGTCAGTCTCAGGTACGGAGTAGGTCATCCGCAAATCTGCGGCGGCTACCGGTTTAGTGTTGGCCATTTTATCCGTCAATTCGACGCGAAGATCGTAGACGCCTGGCTTGAGCGATTTAGGAATGGGCAACTTCATGCTGGCGTGTACAAAATCGCCGCGCTCACCGTCCTTGTATTCGATGGGATCGGAGACGAGCGACGTGACGGTGGCACCGGAGGAATCGATTAGCGTTGCCGTCACTTCCAGTTTCGCTATCTGCTCCAAATACCGCTGATGCCAGCTCAGGTTCACCGGCTCTACATACAGCAGGAGGGGCCGGCCCGGCTGTAGCGCTCGTGACGAATCGATTTCGAATCGCTGGTAGCCGTCGATTCGCTGACAAATCTCCACCGTCTTCACGCCGAATGGGTGAGGCAGAATTTGGACATCCGGACGCTGTCGACTAAAGTCTTCGATGACCTGGAGCGGAATCTCACTGCCGAGAATATCGACCCAAGCGAGATTCGGCACGTCGACAAGCGTTTGAAGGCCGGCGGGTGTCACGGAGCCCAAGCGAATCCCGAAGCGGCCCGAGAAATGGAGTCGATGCAACCCCTCCAAAAAATGTTGAAGCCCCTCGTCGCTCTGCTCTTCGCTAAGCAACTGCTTGAGCTGTAGGTCGCTTGATTCCACCAAGCACCAGGACCTCCCTTCCTCCTGAACCGCGAGTTTGTCGTAGGTGCGTTTTTGGGGCGAAGCAACTAACTGCTTCGTCCAGGCAGGACGAGCAGGCAACGCATCTTGATAGATCAGCTGCTCCCAAGTTTCATCGTCTAGTCGGTTTTCTGCCGCGTGAGTGAATTCATAGTAGGAATAGACAGGCCCCACGTACGCAGCTACATCGCGTTGGTTATCAATGGCGATTACGGCCAAGTTTATGTCGCCTACTCCTACGTGCAACGCTGCGTGGTGTTTAGGGTCTGTATGCACGTCTACTATGTTTGGGCTCCACTTCGGACGATCTTGATTATAGAGCAGTTCACAATACCACCCGTCGTATCGGGGTTTGCGTCCAGACCCGTCAGGCAATGAACCACGATGGTCAATGGTAGTTTTGATAAACTGCTGCTCCGCGCTGGTCATGGGTTCTGCCCTGAGCTCTCGTTGCGCAATCAACTCAAGTTTATCCATGATCTCTGCGAAACGGTTGAGAAAGTGTATCTGCTTGTCTTGCTTGCGCCGCTGTGGTGGCAGCAAGTCGAGATTCAAGTCGCGCAAAGACTCGGCAGTCGTCCTCGCAAGATCGCCCAATTTGGCATACAGGGCCGGGTACGGTTCGACGAATCCATCCGGATACTGGCAGCCGAAGGACGAAGTATACGATTGTTTCGTAGACAGCACGTTGTCATGCCGGAGCTCGGACCAGGATGCAAGCTGTGTCTGCAACTGTTTGGCCCGCCAGATACTCCGCTGCATGACTTCCGGCACGTTCGGGCTTGACGGCTGATCATCGAGTGTCCGCAAGGCCTCCAGCCAGCGGTGATAAACGTTGCCTCTCCAGAATTCAGGCTTAAGCTGGTCGACGAAATCGCGACCCGCGAGCAGGTTGGCGCTGTAGTTCCATTTCCGCAACTCTGGCTCCAGTAATCTCACTGCGTAGTCATTTCCCAAGGTTGCCGCTACATCCAAGCCGCTCGGCATCATTCTGCGTTGTTTACTATTCTGGAACAGTATCGAGTCAAAGACAGAATGTGATAGCAGCAGTGAGTCCACGCTGAACACTTGGCCAAACAGCTGAAACAGGGCAGGCGGAGAAACTTTGTATGTATCATAGGGATTAGATGCGAGTGACTGAGAGCGGATTCTCTGGCGGGCGAGCCCCGATTCCCGGACGGCCGCGGCAAATTCGTCCAGCACATCGGCATCATTGAGTTGCCGCAGGTCGGCGACTCTATGGGTCTCCAGCAGATCCAGCATTCCGGAAACCGTGAGATTGTCACTCTCACCAACCAGCAGCTGCAGGATGCTCGTCATCGCGCTTAACTGTGATGAACTTTTCGATTCGCGGGTCAGCTGACTGATCAGCGCCGCGGCGCGTAGCTCTCGACGCCAATCCGATTTAATGCCGGAAACCGGGTCAACTGGCAGCACATTGAAACCGCAGTCGGCCCGCCCCAGCCACATCATGCACCGAAAATAGTTCTCAAGCACCGACGACTGGGTGTAGTGGCCTCGTGGTTTGAACTGGGAGTAATCAATGAAACGCTTGCCACCATAGATCTCGGTGAAATCAAATGGTTCCGTCTGCACCTGCAATCTTAGCGACTTGATGTCGGCCAGCCGCGCAATCGCCTCCTCGTCTACCCCAGTTACCGATGGGACACCTAGTTTATCTGTCCAGCTTGGACCACCAGCACCCTCCAACAGATTGCGAGCCACCGTCAAGTAAAGATCGACATCGCGACAGCTGCGGGAAACCTCACGGTTGCTGATCAAGCTCGCTTGCTGTGCGAGTTGTCCGTGGCAGTTTTTGAGTATCTCCGCCAACGCGGGCATGAGTATTTGATATTCGAGTTCCTGCAGGAGATTGTCGTACGATCGATGCCATGCATGTAGGATCGAATCGGTTGTGACCATTACTGGCAAATCCGACGTATAGATCTGATAGTAGGCTGATCCAAAGCTATGTCTGAGCTTGGGGTCGATGACGACCAGGCCATCGGATTTAAATCTGGCATGTTCTTCGTCCGTCATTTTCAGACAACTGCGGATGCTCTCATAATACAGGGCTGCCTCGGGATCAAACGAAAGTGCTTCGGCCTGCTCATCCTCAAGCCCCAAGTGCTGTTTCAGTTGCTCGAACGTGTAGTCTGGATAAGACTTCAATAGAGATTCATACTCCTGATTAGCCAACTCGTATAACGTCGCGCCATGGCGACTACCAGAGGGCGGATCCGTCGCGAGTGCCGTGCAAGAAAACAGGTTGACGCCAATGAAAATGGCCACTGAGGGGTAGTAAAGACAGAGCGAAACCAGATCATGAAATGGCCGCATGATAATCCTCCTTCATGCTGTGTTATCGACTGCGGAAGAAATAACGATATTCGTATCGCGGCGGCTTGGGTGCCCTGCGCGAGGAGATAGTGAGCGTGTATTCCCTGGCTGTCTTGGTCGGAAATGCAAGCCAGCGAGAATGGAACGCGATGAGCAACCGCTGTTTCGAGTATTTGCCATCCTATGCGCCGCCCCTTGCGAAGAGAAGTAGCGAATCGAAATTCATTCTCTGAGATGATCCTACCACACCACTGCTCCAGTTCTGTAGCGAAATTGTCGTCGCTGCTGACTTTCATGTCCCCTTTGCTGCCCTGAATCTGAGTCTACATGTCATGAGGCGACATCCTGGAGCGAATCGAGTCGCGGATTTTTTCAATTTTCTGCCCTTGCTGGAATCTTCAAGAAATTTGCGAAAATACGACTCTAGCAGCGCTCGATAAATAGCTGCAGCATGTTCCACACCAAGCTTGAGATTTCATTGGAGTGTTGTCGCTGCTCGCGCGCGAACGCGATGCGTTCACCATTACGGTGTTGGGTCTTGCGTTTGACCATGCCCTTTTCCCCTCACCCCCCATCCCCCTCTCCCCGAGTACAGGGCGAGGGGGAGCCACATTAGTAATCTTGAAGCTTGAAATAGAGTGAAATTCGTAATTGAGAATTGCTGCCCTAATTACTTTTTTCCAAACGATTCTTCAGGCCACTGCCTGATCGTCTATGAAGATGCTCGCGCTCAATTATTCGATTTACCCCATCGCTATTTCGCGCAAACCAGGGGCGAGGGGGGGCTTGATCGTCGATGAAGTTTTTCGCGTGCAAACAGTTGTTTTACGCCCTTCTCCCGCCGGTACTCCGGGGGAGAAGGGTTGGGGATGAGGGGGCTGGGGGATGACCTAGTTCGGATATCCGCTGCCAAACGAATGTTCACGGCGGAATTTCTGGTGCATCACCTTGCGATTGCGCAGCATGTTCCACACCAAGCTTGAGAATTCATTGAAGTGTTGTCGCTGCTCGCGCGCGAAAGCGGTGCGTTCACCATTTCGGTGTTGGGTCTTGCGTTTGACCATGCCCTTTTTCCCCTCACCCCCCATCCCCCTCTCCCCGAGTACAGGGCGAGGGGGAGCCACATTAGTAATCTTGAAGCTTGAAATAGAGTGAAATTCGTAATTGAGAATTGCTGCCCTAATTACTTTTTTCCAAACGATTCTTCAGGCCACTGCCTGATCGTCTATGAAGATGCTCGCACACAATTATTCGGTTTACCCCATCGCTATTTCGCGCAAACCAGGGGCGGGGGGGCTTGATCGTCGATAAAGTTTTTAGCGTGCAAACAGTTGTTTTACGCCCTTCTCCCGCCGGTACTCCGGGGGAGAAGGGTTGGGGATGAGGGGGCTGGGGGATGACCTAGTTCGGATATCCGCTGCCAAACGAATGTTCCCGGCGGAGTTTCTGGTGCATCACCTTGCGATTGCTCACCATGTTCCATACCAAGCTTGAGAATTCATTGAAGTGTTGTCGCTGCTCGCGCGCGAAAGCGGTGCGTTCGCCATTACGGAGTTGGGTCCTGCGTTTGACCATGCCCTTTTCCCCTCACCCCCCATCCCCCTCTCCCCGAGTACAGGGCGAGGGGGAGCCACATTAGTAATCTTGAAGCTTGAAATAGAGTGAAATTCGTAATTGAGAATTGCTGCCCTAATTACTTTTTTCCAAACGATTCTTCAGGCCACTGCCTGATCGTCTATGAAGATGCTCGCGCTCAATTATTCGATTTACCCCATCGCTATTTCGCGCAAACCAGGGGCGAGGGGGGGGGCTTGATCGTCGATGAAGTTTTTCGCGTGCAAACAGTTGTTTTACGCCCTTCTCCCGCCGGTACTCCGGGGGAGAAGGGTTGGGGATGAGGGGGCTGGGGGATGACCTAGTTCGGATTTCCGCTGCCAAACATGTTTTCCCCTTCCGCAGGTACACCAAGGAGAAGTGTTGTCGATGATCGCGCTAGGGCTACCTATTTCGGATTTTCTGCTAACACTTTCAATTTCTTCTCACGCGATGCCGTCTTGCATGACATAAAGCTTAAATTCGTAGGATTGCTGCACTTTTTATAAACGTGGCCATTTCGTGATCGTCTGCTGCTCCTTTAATTATTCTTTACCTCAATTTCGATTACCATGCTACGGCATAATCCGAGAGCCAAACGAATGTTCACGGCGGAGTTCTGGTGCATCACCTTGCGATTGCTCAGCATGTTCCACACCAAGCTTGAGAATTCATTGAAGTGTTGTCGCTGCTCGCGCGCGAAAGCGGTGCGTTCACCATTTCGGTGTTGGGTCTTGCGTTTGACCATGCCCTTTTTCCCCTCACCCCCCATCCCCCTCTCCCCGAGTACAGGGCGAGGGGGAGCCACATTAGTAATCTTGAAGCTTGAAATAGAGTGAAATTCGTAATTGAGAATTGCTGCCCTAATTAACTTTTTTCCAAACGATTCTTCAGGCCACTGCCTGATCGTCTATGAAGATGCTCGCACACAATTATTCGGTTTACCCCATCGCTATTTCGCGCAAACCAGGGGCGAGGGGGGGGCTTGATCGTCGATAAAGTTTTTCGCGTGCAAACAGTTGTTTTACGCCCTTCTCCCGCCGGTACTCCGGGGGAGAAGGGTTGGGGATGAGGGGGCTGGGGGATGACCTAGTTCGGATTTCCGCTGCCAAACGAATGTTCCCGGCGGAGTTTCTGGTGCATCACCTTGCGATTGCTCACCATGTTCCACACCAAGCTTGAGAATTCATTGAAGTGTTGTCGCTGCTCGCGCACGAAAGCGATGCGTTCACCATTTCGGTGTTGGGTCTTGCGTTTGACCATGCCCTTTTTCCCCTCACCCCCCATCCCCCTCTCCCCGAGTACAGGGCGAGGGGGAGCCACATTAGTAATCTTGAAGCTTGAAATAGAGTGAAATTCGTAATTGAGAATTGCTGCCCTAATTAACTTTTTCCAAACGATTCTTCAGGCCACTGCCTGATCGTCTATGAAGATGCTCGCACTCAATTATTCGATTTACCCCATCGCTATTTCGCGCAAACCAGGGGCGGGGGGAGCTTGATCGTCGATAAAGTTTTTCGCGTGCAAACAGTTGTTTTACGCCCTTCTCCCGCCGGTACTCCGGGGGAGAAGGGTTGGGGATGAGGGGGCTGGGGGATGACCTAGTTCGGATTTCCGCTGCCAAACGAATGTTCCCGGCGGAGTTTCTGGTGCATCACCTTGCGATTGCGCAGCATGTTCCACACCAAGCTTGAGAATTCATTGAAGTGTTGTCGCTGCTCGCGCGCGAAAGCGGTGCGTTCACCATTTCGGTGTTGGGTCTTGCGTTTGACCATGCCCTTTTTCCCCTCACCCCCCATCCCCCTCTCCCCGAGTACAGGGCGAGGGGGAGCCACATTAGTAATCTTGAAGCTTGAAATAGAGTGAAATTCGTAATTGAGAATTGCTGCCCTAATTACTTTTTTCCAAACGATTCTTCAGGCCACTGCCTGATCGTCTATGAAGATGCTCGCACACAATTATTCGATTTACCCCATCGCTATTTCGCGCAAACCAGGGGCGGGGGGGCTTGATCGTCGATAAAGTTTTTCGCGTGCAAACAGTTGTTTTACGCCCTTCTCCCGCCGGTACTCCGGGGGAGAAGGGTTGGGGATGAGGGGGCTGGGGGATGACCTAGTTCGGATATCGGCTGCTTTACCGCTTGTTTAATTGCATCTCTCACGCCAGGGCCGTCTTGAGTGACAGGGAACCAATCAGCCAACTTTAGCCGCCTCGGATCTCGATTTGGCGCTAGCGCTTGAGCCAAGTAACGTTTGGGCAATTCAGCTGCAAGGTCATCTGAAGCTTCAAGCCGGCGAGATAGATGCAGCCATGGACGCGTTTAACCGGGCTCGCGAGCTGGCACCGGATTGGGTAGTGCCTCGCGAGCAAATATCGCTGGTTCACCGGCTGAATGAAAACCCTCGAATGTCGGTCGAAGAGCAAACGCTGCTGATTGAACGCCAGCCAAAACAGGCATCACATTACGTGAATCGCGCATTTGCCTACGCGGAGCTGCAAGATTTTACGGACGCGGCCAACGATTATGATCGAGCCATTGAGCTCGAACCCGAAAATGAACAGTTCCATTTTCTACGCGGTGTTTTCAGAATGAACTGCCAGCTAACGGAGCTTGCGTTGGCTGACTTTAACCGCGTGTTGGAAATCACCGGAGACGACGACACCGCTAGAATTCATCGGGCCGGTCTATTAGTGCGATTGAATCGATATCAAGAGGCAATCGAAGATTACACCCAATTAATCGCCAAGCATCCAGAGGATCCTCGTCCTCTTTCGGGGCGAGCCTTTGCATGGATTGTGCTTGGGAATACCGATCGAGCAAACGAAGATGCGAACAGAGCCATTGAATGTTCTCCAGAATGTGCCGACGAAATCCATCGCCGTACGGCGACTGCCAACGTTTACCGTTTGCTACGCGCCGATGACGATGATTTAGCACTGGACGCCACAAATCAAATTGTGGCCGATTATCCTGACGAATGGTTACCTTACCCTGAAACAAATCTTCGTCACAGCGACCACTTGCACGGACTCAAGGGCTATGCGTTTTGCAAAAACAATGTGTCGCGTGACCAGCCGCCCGGAATAATGCATTTCAAAACAAATCACTTTTTTCTCAAATCCGTAAGTCATTGATGCAGAACCGTTTAGTGATTCCGAAGCTTATTCGGCGGCAGGCAAACGGTCGTAACGCTCCCGGAAATCCGGCACTATCTGATCCACACGTCGCAGGTCGGAAGCTATTGCCTGGACGAGGCCAAATCGAAACACCTTCAGTCTACCTGGTCGCAAAGCTCCGCAACAAGCGACGTAGGATGCATGCATACTAAAGAATTCTAGTTGCGCTCGAGTAATTTTTGGATCCTTTGCTTCATAATCTGCACCCCATCATCTAGTACGGAAAATGGCAACACTGTATAGTGCTCAACAGGATGCCCGTCAAACTCGCCAGCATAGATTCTAACAAAAAGCCATAGTTCCTACAGAAAAGTGGCAGCCCTGCTAGCTCAACAACGCCCTCAACAGGTGTTGCTGCCGCGCCCTTCGACGTTGCCAAGCCGTCGATAGCCGCTTTAATCGATGCGTCACCCGACGGATCGATGGCAATCAAAAAGGCTTTGTCAGATGTAGCAATCGTCAGCGTTGATTCACCAACTTTTGCCGCCTCCAACGCAACTAGACCTGTAAATGGGGAAAATAACTCGATGCAATGTATAGCCCTGATAAACTTCATAGTCGAACTCAATGACACCGTCTCGTATTTTAGGCATGTGCTTCTTCAGTTCTTGCTCGAGAGCCCGACCATTCGCGACGCGTCCACCGACGATTACCCGCAGCGTATTGTCCTGCAAACTCGCACTTGCTGCCCCGTCGATAATACCCTCATCAATCGTCGCCTCTATGATTCCAGCATCAGAGCTCAGCAAACCGGAGAGGAATGGCCGGGGCCACGGAGACGGCGACCGCAAAATGCCGAATCGACGTCAGGGTTGTCGTGCAGCGTTTTCAAGCTAGCCAATGAACTTCGAAGAGTTTGCTTGAAATCTTCCTTGTCCGTTTCATCACTTATTTCAAATGTAGCCCTAAAATTGGCAACTGAACCCGGCAGTTTCAATGTGGTATAGTCTGATTTAAGATTGACCAGCTCATCGAATTGTTCTGCCCGCTTTGTTCCGGCGACAAATTGGGCGGCAACATCGACATAGGTCTTCTGGCCCGCCATGTCGACAGCCCAGCCCATGAAGACGCGATCTGTATCAGGCACAACCTCTTCGATTTGAGCGATTTGTGCCTCGCCCGCTTTACGAACCGCCTCCTGCTCCTCGGCTGTTACCCCCGATTCTTGATCATTGATCATTCGTTCGAAGGCAACCCGTTGTTGAGCGAAATACGCTTCTTTCACCTTCGGGGGAATCGTCTGAAAGTTAAACAGCACGCAATAGTCGTAGCGTTGGGGCAGATCGCCGAGCATGACGGGTTGATCTGCGGAGAGCAACAGCGAAGGCATTAGTGCGCCCGAACTTTGATCGGCTAACGTATAGGCTAACGTATAGGCTTCGCCAGTTGGCTTGGTGTGAAGTCCTTGAGTCCATTGCTCGACAATGCGGCTGATTTCATCGTCTCCCTCATCACCAAGAATATAATGCAGATCCTTCCGTAGACGATCCCGATCCGTTATCGACACAATCACAAAGGGATCCTGTGCTTGCCTGACTCGTTCCCCTTGCTCATTCTCAGATGCTAGTTTTTGTAGTTGTAAAAGTTGCTGATGTGCAGGCAATAACCGCTGCTGCTTGCCTCGAAGCTCGTCTCGAGACGCAGCCGCTTTGGCATATTTGGAACTTAGCTCGTCGTACCCTGGCTTGAGCAGCTTGATCTTCGCTTCATGTGACGCTAAGTAACCATCGAGTATTTTATTGGACTCGCTCGATAATATAGATCGTTTATATGAAGCCTCTGTTGCGTCTTGTCGTAAAAAGGTTACGTATGAACTGCTAAGTTGAGCGACCCTAGCCCTTATGCTGTACTTGCCTGATGCGTGCGTCCACGTTTGCAACTTTACCGAACCAAGATACCTTGCAGATTTTCTTAAATCATCGAGCTGCTTTTCAAGCAAGGAGCATAACTCGTCTACTTCTCTGCTATTCCTTGCAACGCTTTGCCTTTCGCGAAGATCTGCCATCACGATTTCTATTTGACTCGCGAGGTCATCTTGAGGCAAAACGCGTGCGGTGAAGGACAGGAAAAATACCAGCGTTAATACTGCAGGTCGCATATGCATTCCCCGTTGTGGATCGTCGTTCAAGGACGATTTTGAAATCGATTGTCGTGACACTCTTGCGCAACTCAGAGATGTTGAGCGGGAAATCGCTTGCCGTTTGACGGGGTCGACTTTTTTCATTGGCTCTTGGAGCGGAATTCTTGTCTTCCGGAAAGTTGACCGCATGGCAACGAGCTAATTGGAACGTTAAAATCCGCCATGCGAACAATATCAACAAGTCGAATCCAAGGCACTGGCTGCTACCGGATATTGATTTGGCGGATAGCCCAGCCAATCTCGGGCCTCAATGTAAGCGTCGTCTCGTCCTGCGCCACGCCAACAAAACCACCGAGCAGCTCCATGTCGAAACACTGAGAACGATAATTCCAAATAAACGGTACACGGGACATACAGTTAGGAAAGCCCTTGATTCTTGGGCCAAACGGGAACTTTGCTTTATTCAATTTAGCTGCCATCAACAATTTCAGCGCATTGCCACCTTCCGCAAGCCAGCGGTTCTTCACCATTTGGTTATTTTGCTTGTCTTTCAAGTAGGGGAAGAAAGCCACAATCCAACCGGAGATGATATCACCGCCGCTCATGCTCTCGTACTTATAGATCGACTTCCAAAAAGCACCTCGATAAATTCCCTTCGCCGTGGCGACCAGTTCTTGGAGAATCGGACGTAGTGGAGTTAACCACCACTCCAAGTCGAACTCGGCAAACGCCTCAACTCTATCAGCAAGTGCCTGCCAATCCTCTGCCGTGCCTTCGAGCGTAATAGCCGGAATCCCACACCGGGAGGTGAACTCATACTTGAAGTAGCTCTGCACGGCGTCGAGCAGTACGATTTCCGCTGCAATCCGTTCCGTTGGACCGGTAGTTGAGAATTGAGGCATAAAGAGATCATGTGCTGATCCTATATGCTCGCGTACACGCAGGCAAAGCTCATCGATCATTTCGCCCCACGGGTTTTCTGGCGAGCCTTTGAAGAAGTCGTCGCGGCGCACCTCGATTGTCACCTGCTCCGCATGTTGTACGAATTTCGAACGTAGGCTCTCAGCGTGGATATTGACGTGTTGCGCCACTCCCTGACAGATGAGCAGCCAGATCATATCGGGCGAAAGGGAAAATGGATGATGCCCATTGAACGCCAGAGCTAGTGCACCAAGTACGGGATGTTCGTGAACGCGCGCTACCAGTCGACCATGATAGCGAGAACATGCCTCGATTTGGTCGGTTGAGAACTCGCGAGCTTCAATCTCGGCTAATTCTTCCTTTAGCATTTGCATTCGACGAATTTTATACGCGGCAGATCGCACTTTGTTTTCGGCCACGTCAGTCCCGTACATATCGATCTGCTTTTGAAATATCTGCTTCTTTTTGCGCACCGCCTCTCTCTCGAGATCATCCGTTATGGTGGCTTCACTGGCTTCAGCCGCAGCCAACTTCTGCTTCGATTCAGCCAACATTTCGTTGATTCGTCCCGGCAGCTGGCGGGAGGATGTTAACTCATCGATTTCCGCTTGCACCTTTTGTAAACTCTGCTGCTTGTCGAGCAGGGGCAGGCCCAAGAACCGCTTAATGGCCTCGTGATACGGCATCTCAGCATATGGCTCGGTAGCGAGTGGTACGTCGGACACTTTGAACGTCAGCGATTTCATGGGATTTCCAGCTTCCATCGAGAGAGTGTGTAGGGACGAATAAAACGCGATCGCCAGTATGTGCAAGAACCACACAGTAAGTGGGCCCCGCCTGGGATTAGGTTTTAAGCACAATACCGTTCAATAAAGGTGGGGTAAGCTTCCAGCTTGCCAACCGGTAGTGGCTTCAACGAAATGCTTGCACAACTAATTGGTAAAGTCCGCAAGCAGGATGCTTACGCCACGATAAAACTGAACGGTATTGGTTTTAAACGCGAGCATAAAAATCTCGTGCACACCAGCGTCTACCATGTCATTAGGTGACTTCCGGGAGCGAATCGAGCGCTGATTTTTTCAATTTTGTGCAAAAGCTGAAATCTTTAAGAAATTTGCGAAAACACAAGTCTTGCAGCGGTCGAGATGTCGCTGGCTGTAGCCTCAGGAAAGAGAGGACTCACAATCTCATCTTTCCTGGAGACAATCATGTTAGCAAACCTCCGATTCAATTGCCAAACGAATATTGATCACAGCCACGTTCTCTCTATTGGCTCTGCTGTCGCTGCAAGAGGAGACCTTCGCCGACGGCGCGCTGATTTCTCTTGAGAATCCGTGGCTCGCGATGGAGTTTCCTGCTTCGCCGTCGCAATCTCAGATCCTCCACGACCCGCGGCGTTCGTATGATCTCAATCGCCCGACGTTCGTAATCACGCATGGGATGGGTGGGACTGAGACAGGTGACCGCTTTCATCAACTGGCCGACGCAATTTGCAAAGCCATGCCGGAGTGCAATGTGCTGATTATCGACTGGTCACAGCAATCGTGGCGGACTGGGTGGTTCGGAATTCCAAACCCGCTGGCTGTGGCGCATAACATCGATCCAGTTGCGAGGGAGGCATCCGAACGTCTGAAGACTTTGCACATCGATCCTAGTCAGACAATTTTTATCGGTGAGAGCTTTGGTAATTGCGTCAATGCCCGGATCGCGGAGACTATTGGCGGACGAGGCCGAATCCTTGCGTTCAATCCTGCGAATGAGGCGGGCGGATACAAGACACCGGATCTTCGAGCCTGTTCTGATGTAGCTTGGTCATTTCAGACCTATTCCATATTTGACACTCAGGAATCCATTGCAGACGTAGGCATCTTTCTTGAAACATCCGCTCTGGCGACAGAGCAGGCTCAACATATCGCCGGAGTGTCATGGCTGGCGGAACGAGTGAGGTCCGGCGATCTTACCTGGTTGCTCACGACTCACAACATTACCGAGCACCAAGCTGAACATTTCGACGCCGTCGGGACTCTGTCGGGTGAACTGCTTCACCAACACGTACCGCGACAACGACCAACACCCGATCCAGTCTACAGTCGCCCGACTGAGACAATGCTCGCGGCGAATTCGCAAAGTGGGATGCAGAACTGATCCTAGCAAGACTCCAGGGCTGCTTGCCTCCAGTTCTCCCTTGCTATTCCTGCTTCGCAGGGCAAGGGCGAGGAGACAATTCGGTAACTTAGTTGCGGACGACTACTAACTCCAACCTTCGCCTGGCGGCGCTCTGCCTGGTTCAGCAAATGCCCTCTGCTCTCTGTGCTCAATACTTTGACCGGCAAATTCAAGAGAACAAGAATTGTTGTTGATGACGACATTTTCTGTAGATCGAATGTCTTGATGTTCAGCGACTTCACTGACCAGCGGGTCGGCAATGGCTCAAATACCTGAGATTTTGGGCGATTGAGCTTACGCATCGCGGCAAGGGCAAATTGGCGCGTAAATCGCTATCATCGCTATCTGTGAATGGGTCGCAAGTCAGCCGCGTTGGCCGTCGATCTTGTCGCGCGTATTAAAGGTATGCCTATGCCTCAATGTGACCAACAACTTTGCTCGTCGCTGCCAGGTTTTTTTCACAACCGCGGACTAGCGCGATACAAACCTGGCGACTTGGTCGGCGCTGTGGCTGACGTGCGACAAGCAATCGAGCTTCAAAGCGTTGCCATCATCTGCTGTGACGCTTCCTGAACACTAGAATGGCGCATAAGCGAATCCACCCTTTCTTTCTAAAAGTTCTACTATGTCCCTAACAGTTATCACCAATGAACGATTCTTCTATCCTGACACTCTTGCACTCAATGAACGCCACTTGGGGACACGCGACAGGTTTGATGTTTCGAAACAATATGACTATCCAGGGAAGGCCGTTGGTTGCCTACAGGCGGCAAGGATGCTGCAGCAGCGAACTCTCCCCCAAGCAATCTCGACCATTTTGGGGCCGATCGTCGATGGCAAAGGAATAGCGATCGACCCAATAAGCCTGGTTAGTTCGTCTCGAATGCCAGACTTGAAGGACCTTGAGCGAGGACATGATGCGCAATATCTCAAAAGCCTTGCCGAGAGCGCCCTTCGAGCGCAGGCTTGTGCCAAAGCCGGAGAGAGCCCATTCAACTCTGATTTTGGTAAAGAAGCTGATGTTACTCCTGGTACTCTGGATGCCGCTCGGCTGGCCGTTGGAGCAGCCTACGATGCCATGGATAACCTTCTTCACTCGCCCAGTGGTGACACTGCCTTTGGGTTGGTATGGCCACCCGGCCACCACGCCGAACGCAATCTGGCGATGGGTTTCTGTTACCTTTCCAATGCCGCTTTAGCAGCGCTCTACGCAAGGGACCACAACCTTCAGCTTCGTCCAGGTCATAGTAATCGGGTTGTCGTTATCGATATCGATCACCATCGAGGCAACGGCACCGCAGATGTTTTGGCCCACGAGCCGAACACACTGCTGATCGATATTTCGTATCGTTCACCCTACGATGAGTGTCGACAACGCTTTACTGACGGTCAATACGATGCAGTTCAAGACCGATATCTTAATTCCGGTAATGAGTACCCCTATTCGCGACCAGACATGGACTGGGGATTTGAAGCCCATCCGATGAGAATTGCGCCAAACGTTGTGTCGATCGAATTTGAAGGAGTGCAGACGCCTCATACGATTATGGACCGATATCTGGGGGAGGTAGTTCCTAAAGTGTTGGAATTCCAACCGGATTTGGTGTTGTGGTCGGTCGGACTCGACTCGGCGATGGGTGACCCACTTGGCGGACTTGGCAATCTACCGAGCTCCTTCTACACGATGATTCGCGGCCTGCGGCTTGCGCTTCCTGATGCCCGACACGGGGGCCTTCTGGAAGGAGGCTATGACGAGCTTCGGTGGTTTACCTGCCTCCCTCCGGCTCTGATGGCTTTGCATGAACAGCCTCAAGATACCATTGACCGCTGCAGGGCATTCAGCCGGTATCGTCGAGCTTTTAAGCCACAAAGTTAAAATTAGTCAGGGCGTCAAAGCGGCTTGCCCTCACCTGACCGACGCCGATGCCTGCATTCTCCGCGCCAGCCAGTACCCTGCTGCAGCGGGGAGAATTTGCATCACGCAAAAATTTGGCATATAAGATTGACACGGTCAGGAGCGTTGCGCATGAATTCTGGTTGCAAACATACGATTGGGGCTATCCCAAACAAACCCAGCGACAAGTCTGACTTCGGCGAGTTCACGGAGTATCGTGGCTATCTACTATTATTGGCTAAGACCGATCTGTCACAGCAATACGGCGGGAAATTCGACGAGTCGGATATCGTTCAAAAAACACTGCTGAACGCTTATACCGCGCGGAAAGCATTTCGAGGAAAAACCGAGGGTGAGCGGATAGCATGGCTGAAGAAAATACTCGCACATCAACTTGCGCAAGCGACCCGAGAGCTCAAGACCAAGAAGCGCGACATCAAGCGTGAACAGACTATTGAAGCGTTGTTGGACGCTTCCTCAATGCGACTCGGAAGTTTTCTGGCAGCCAATCAATCCTCACCTAGTCAGCAAGCGCTTCGACACGAAAATGTCTGTACCGTCGCGAATGCCATTGAACGCTTGCCCGACCTACAGCGACAGGTCGTAATACTGCGATTCTGGAAGGGCATGTCGATACAGCAGGCTGCTGAGGTTGTAGGCAAGTCGACAGCTGCGACAACTGGGCTTCAGAGTCGCGGGCTGAAAAATCTCCGTGGCTTTCTGGCCGAGATGGAGCAGCGATAATCGACGAATCATCGAATCCACAATCGACATCCACCTCCTTGTTGCAGCGGGTGCGGGAGGGTGAGCAATTGGCATGGTTTCGGTTTGTCAGCGTGTATACTCCACTCATCGAATTTTGGACCCGCAGACAAGGAATCTGTCGCGCCGATTCCGAGGATATTCTACAGAACGTCTTCGTGGCAGTTGCACAGCACCTACAGGATTTTGGACGCGATCGGGTGGAGAATTCCTTTCGAGCTTGGCTCTGGACGATCACGCATTCCAAAATAGTCGACCACCAACGTTCCGCAAAGAAGACGCCGAAAACGATTGCCGGCGACATTTTCCTTTCCGTCGAAGCACCCGACCGCCTTTTTGAGGCGCACAGCGTGTCCGACTCCGACGACGAACTCCGAATCATCGTCAATCGCGCTAGAAATCATTCGGTTCGACTTTAAGCAGCGAACTTGGGATGCTTTTTGGCAAACCTGCGCACTGGGCAAACCGCCTAGCGAGGTCGCCAAAGAGATGGGCATGACGGCTGCCGCGGTATGCATGTGTCGGGCTCGCGTCATGCGACGCCTTCGCGAGACGCTTGATCTTTTTTGAAAACCCCAGCCCAGGAAAACGCTGCCGTAGAGCTCAGACGATTTTTCGAGTTAACGATTTGCGTTGAACTTAGTTAGGCGGAAATACGTGTGCAGAGTGATGTGCATGGCTCGATTTTGAACTGCCCAAGGCGACTTCGGCAAGTTTGAGGGAGGTCATTGGCAGCTGACATTGTCTATTCGCTGACTGGTCCTTGGCTATCCTTCGTGCTTGCGTACTTGCCGCCGACAGTAGTGATTTTTGATCTAGCAACTTTATTTTGCCCGAGAGCATCATGCCGCATAACTGCCCACCACGAGAGCTTCTACTGTGGTACCTGCATGGAAAGACATCCGAAACGGAGACCGAGAGCATTGAGAGCCATATTCAAGGTTGCGCGAGGTGCCAGGCGCTCGTGGAGGTTCTCGCTGAGGAACCAGATTCGCTGATGCAAAGAATTGCCGAGGTCGCCCAGGCGCGAATCGTTGCTGGCGGGCCGGGCGGTGAATCTGCATCGCCCGAAATCCGCGACGCCAAGAATATGCTTCAGGGCGGGTCCTCACCCTGTCACTCCGGCTATGAACTTTCATCGAAGTTGATGGGAGGTTACCAGGTCTTGGAGTGCATCGGTGAAGGAGGGATGGGTAGTGTCTACCGAGCCAGAGATGTCCGCTTGGACAAGCTAGTTGCCCTAAAGATCCTCAAGCCGGATAGAATGGGATCTCACGAGGCCATCTCGCGATTTGAACGCGAAATGAAATTATTGGCCCAGCTCAAGCACGGCAATATCGTCGAAGCCATCTGTGGCGGCGAACAGGATGGACGGCTCTATTTTGCAATGGAGTTAGTCGGTGGCATCAACCTCCATCAACTCGTGCGACGTCTCGGCCCAATCCCCCAGTCGTACACTTGCCATATTGCCAGTCTGGCTGCTTCCGCGCTGCAGTACGCGCATGATTCAAAGGTAATTCATCGCGATGTAAAACCCTCTAATTTGATGCTTACACCCGATGGAAATGTCAAACTACTCGACCTGGGACTGGCCCAGATTCTTGAGATGGATGGAGTCGATGCGCTGTCTCGCGCGGACCAATTGTTAGGGACCTTGGCATATATGTCCCCGGAACAACTCGCTGGTCGCCAACAAATTACCCTACGCTCGGACATTTATGGTCTGGGTGTAACACTGCATGAATTGTTAACCGGGCAGCGCCCCAGTGGACGACCCGGTTTACCTCCGCGGGCCTCGGACATTCAGACGATGCGGCCAGATGTTGACCTGGCGCTCATTGCGCTGGTGGCCGATATGTTGGCGGTGGTTCCAACCAAAAGACCCAGTTCCATGTCGGAAGTTGAGACACGACTGAGGGCCATCGCGCCGCCGGCGAGCCTGTCCGAATTGGTAGCCGACTATTATCGCGGGACGAGTCGAGGTGTTCCGGCTGTCGCGTCAGAATTTGGCAGAGCGGACACCGAAGCGAGCGCCGCTCTCTCCACCGCTAGCCAATCGAGTCTCGCGGCATCCAGCAGCGACAATCCGCTGGTTGCATCTCCAGCGCTGACGCCAAGGAAACCGACGAGTTTCATGCGGAGAGTGCAAACCATCGCACTGGCAGGTTGCTTCGCCGCCATGGGCTGGCTGGGCCTCGCCTCCTTTCGGGAGCAGCCATCGGATTAAACTACCGCCAAGTACTGGGAACTTGCCCCCTGAACCAGTTTTGCCTGAATTAACTTCAGTTCAGGTTTCTGGTGCGAGTGATTTTGCTTCGCAACTTCTTGAACTTGGCCTTATCAGCCTTGAAAACACGCTCACGGGAAGAGTGTATGAGTTGCGCAATGGAAACCTGGATTTGCCGCCTGGAAAATACACGCTGCATTATGACACGCCAGTTCGATTTCAGGCGGAGGGAAGGGAAATCGAATTCGCGCCGCAGAGCACACGCACTCTGAGAATAGAAACTCTGCTTACGGAAGCCTTTCGGTATCCTGTCCTTCCCGGGGTCGGAGCGTTTGCCAATTATATTGGAAACATTTGGCACGCAGGTTGGGGTGCTCACGACCAACAGATGTCCTACACACTCTATCTCGAAGTACTGAAAGAAGAGAATCAAGCTGGCTCGCCAGCGATCAAGTGGCTGCAGGTCGGGATCTCGGATGATAATCTCGCGTACACTGAGACTGCCTACGTCAAGGTGGACGTCAAGCGTTGGGAGAATCAGAAGCAGCTGGTGATTTATGAAGGTTGGATTGAGGCCCACAGCGCGGAAACAGAACGATTCTTGGCGGATCGCGGAGGCAAGTCCGATGCTACGTGCGTGGTGGTACCCTTCGACCGCCAGCATGACCTGCTAGCTGAAATCCCCGACTTGCAACTGCCTAAGCGCCGTCTCAGCGCCCAAGATGCCATCGCTTTGTTCTTTGCCGTAGAGGATGCAATGCCAGTTTCCTCCGAACAGATTCGTACGGCACGACAAATGTTAAGCTCACAGTTGAGCTCACAGGCGGATCGCAATGACAGACTAGGTAGCATCAAAAGTGCGTATGGAGAAACGGATTGCTACATCGCAAGCTCACGGGCAATAGACGAAGCTGATTCGGTTCCGGGGTACCGATTGGCTCGACGCACGAGCGATGAATATTACCCTTTTGGCATCGTCGAGATTCAAGTCAACATTCCGATACTCGACGCTACCTGCACCATGAAGAACGGTAGTGCACCAAGACCAGATGCGGAGCGATCCCAAGCAGATGTGGAGCGTATCGAGAGGAAACTCAGTGAACTCGAACAAATATGCACCGAGCAAAGCACCGATCGAACGATGGCCCGGGCACGCCTAGCCGAGAGTCACCGCCAAATAGAGCCAGACACGTTTTCTGCTCCCCCTGCCAAGCCAGGACCACCGGTGCCACTACCCATTCCACAAGAGAAACAAGAGCGGCCAGATTATTTAAAAGGGATTGAAGAAGAGTTTGCGTTTCGATTCCAGCGGCCCTCCCTTGACGCGCAGGCAGAAGCAGAAGCAGAAGCAGAAGCAGAAGCAGAAGCAGAAGCACAAGCACAAGCACAAGCACAAGCACAAGCACAAGCACAAGCACAAGCACAAGCACAGGCACAAGCAGGAGCAGAAGCAGGCCGGCAGCGGCGGGTCGCTTCGATCTTGCGCGACTGCCCGCCGGATGGGCGTATACCACTTGGACGGGCAATATCTCCCATGGTACCCAACGTAGCGAGACCGTCATCTTGACGGCACGCACGCTAGGAACTGAGCTCATTGATGGTAAGGAGTTCCGTTGGCTCGAAGTGGCGACGACTTCTGTAATGGAAGGTCAAGCAGATTACTGGGAAGGGGCGCGGTTACTCGTTGATGCAACTGCCTACGCTGATTCCCAAACTTTTGTCATCAAGCATGGATGGATTGCCTACAGCAAACCGGACAACGTCTTTGAGATTCCTGCTAGCCGAAATTTCGACGAATTACTGGACGCGCGACTGCAACTTCAACAACAAATCCGCAGCGATCGCGTAAACCTCATCGATGGACTGTCGATGTTGTTTAACGCCAATTTGAAACCAGCTACTCCGATCAGTCGGCTGCGAGCGATTATCAGCGGCAGCGTGGCTGGCCTCGATCGCACGTCGACCCCAGAAGTTCGTCAATTGCGAATTGGGAGGATTGAAGGCGAGTGTTGGAAGTCACCACAGTGCCTGCTTATTGCCTGGTCTTAAGTTGCCTGATCTTAACTACGCGTTCTTTCGCAGCCCGACAAATTCCGTTTGGTTTTGCTTCCGTAAACCTGAAAGCGGTTGGTATTACCATCGACCTCGAAGTGGACAGCCGCGGAGATGCGCAGCCGGCCGATTTTTCGATGAGTGACTTCGGTACGCCGGCCGAGTTGACGGAATTGGTAAACCGCAATCGGAAACGCTTGCCCACGGATCCGAATTGGCGCGTATGGACATGGCGCGACAATGAAAAAACTTACATGGCTTGGGCAGAATTCGGTGGCACGCTCCAACAGCGAGCCGGACGCGATGTATTACTGCGCAATCTGCAAGGCACTGAGATCTGTGTTTCCGAACGGTCGCTTGCAGAACCAGACCGGAATTTTCTGGCACAAGGTCGACACTGGGCATCGTTCAGTGATGAGCGTCAGCGAGTTCTCCTGGTAGACAATGCCCAAAAAAAAGAACTGATATTCCGCCTAACAAATGGAAAGGAACGCCCTTTTTCAGGAATTCTGCCAAACAAGGATGACAAAATCTGGCTGGATGCACTTAGAGCAGCGATCAAGCGAAACGCGAATTCCACTAACAGTACCGAGCAATGGAAAGCCTTTGCTGGATTTGTGCGATGAAGCTGCAAAGCTTGGTTCCATCATGTGACGGCCGAGTAGCGTGTCAGCTCAATTGTCGTCGATTCTAAACGAACATTCTGTTAGCCAAAAAATTGAACAAAATCGACACTTCTCGCTCAACACCACCACGCGCACGCTCGTTCCCAGTCTCCTGCCTGGGAACGCTGTCTAGGAGGCTCTGCCTCCCGTGTTCTCGGAACCAACGACGCTTCGGCAGGCGGAGCCTGCAATGCATTAGTCCAGGCAGAGCCCGGGAACCAGTTGGTGGCGATCAGCGAGAAATGTCACAAAATCCCCAAATTGCATCCGGTAGGAGCGCTGTCCATGCGCAAAACGCACCTATTGGGCATGGGTAGCGTTTACGTTTGTCGTTTTGTTCCCAATCCTGAAGGAAGAATAGAAAATGCGTGTTCAATTAAAGAGTTTCGTGGCGGCGATGGTAATTTTTGTATTGCAGATTACCAACAGCCGTGCGGAGATGTACATCTTTGGTGACAGTTTGTCCGATACGGGTAATTTCTATGTGGCCACCGATGGTGATCTGCCACCCTCGCCACTGTATTTCGATGGCCGATTCTCCAACGGCCCGGTGTGGGTGGAGTACTTTGCAAGGGCTCTTCGAGAACCGGTTCCGTCTTCCGAGTATTATCAACGGGACAAACCATGCCGTCAATGGAGCTCGGGCCGCGGGTGAATCACCTTATCCTGTGCCTGTGCCAAACTTAACCGAGCAAGTCTCAAGCTACCTGTTGGCTAGCGGTGGAACGGCCAATCCCAACGATATTTTCGTGGTTTGGGTAGGCGCCAACGATATTTTCTTCGGTGCTAGTGCCGGTGAGCCTGACTTCATCGCAAACGCGATCGGGCGAATCCGCTGGTCGATCGAAACGCTCTATGCAGCGGGGGCGCGAAAAATTGTTGTTTTGGATTTGCCGCCGCTGGGTCAGACTCCATTCTTCAACACTTTCCCTCCGGTTGCATCGCAGCTAGATGCCGCTGCATTCGCCTTCAACTACGAACTATCCAGCCTGCTACACAGCTTGGGTAGCGAATTGCCGCACGCAAGAATTGCTGATGTAAAAATCAGCCAGCTGTTTAAATCAATCACTCGAGCACCAAGATTGTTTGGGCTGCAGAATGTGACGGACTCAGCCACCCTCTATAACCCAGTCACCGGAATTGGCTACGCACCCAGTCCAGGTGCCGACCCCAACCGCTATCTATTCTGGGATAGCATCCATCCCTCCGCTCGAACTCACAAGATCATCGCTGCGTACGCACTGATCGATTACAAACTAGACTGTTTGCGACGATGATCACGGAGTGTGCTGGAATAGTGTATCGGCTTGCTCAAGCCTGTGATTTGTTTTAACAAGGCTTGGCCAAGCGTCGATCCATGCCAGTTGTACTCGATCTGCCTGTACAGAAAACGATTTTATCCGATGCCATTGCGGCAAGCGATGGCGTCGGTCACGTTGGTTTTTGGAGAGAACAGTTAGAGCACACTTACTGATCTCAATCCCAGTCCTTGAGCCAGCCCAGGAGGTCCTGCCATTCCTGTCGACTGGCTCGGGTGGTGGCCACGAATTGCGAGTCGTATTCCGGGGGAATGCGGCGGAGGACTTGCTCGGCCTGGGCCAGAGTCTTTTTGGCCTCGAATTCGCGACCGACTTTGCGATGGCAGACGGCCATTTGCGCAAGTGCTTCGAGCGATTCGGGACGATTCAAAAAGCGGCTGGCAGCATTGCGATAGGCCTGGATCGCGTCTTCCCAGCGCCCGAGTTCAAACAGCGTATCGGCTTCACCGAAATAGCTATTACGTAGGATGGGCAGATTCTTTTCTGAGCTGAGCGATTCCTCTCGTCCGCTGATGGCTTGATGCAATGATCGAAAGCCGTCGAGTGCTTGCTCGAGCAGATTGCGCTGCTGGACGAGCATCGAGCGGCGAGCCACATCGACCAGAGAAGTGTTGTTAAAGGTCTGCGCCTGGGCATTTCAGCGGCCAACTGATAGGCCTTGGCAATCATGTAACGCGTCTCAAAGTATCGCTGATCTTTGGGATATCGAGAAATCGCTTCCTGAAAGCTCTGAATAGATTCGAGGAAGTAGTCGTGGCTTTCCTGCAGGTTCTTGAGGTACTGCTCGGGTTGTTGCTCGGCCAGCGGTCGGGAGCGGAGCAGGAGTTGTTCGCCCCGCACAAAGATCGTATTGCCGAGTTCAAACAGACAGTCTTGCCAGATGGGACTCTTGGGATCCAATTGAAAGTCCGCCATGTTACTCCGCAGCAACTCGACCGCGCTTTCCAAGTCTCCCGATTCTGCTTTGGCTTTCGCGGCCAACAAACGAGCTTCGTAGCTGACCGGATTCGTTGGGTATTCAATCAGGCATCGCTCGAGCGGCTCGAGGGCCTTCTCCCAATCCCCGACATGCATGTGGTTGCGACCCAGGGCCAAGAATCCGCGTGGCCTTTTAACGCGATCCTCGCAGCGCAGATAGTCTTTGAGCAGTGCGTTGGCCCGGGTGAGTTCATTTCCGGTCTGGTAGTTCTCGATGGTATGCCACAGTATCTCAGGATACTCCGGGGAGCGCCATTCCAAGGTTGCCAGCGATTCGTAGCGTTCCGCCGCTTGCAAAAAGCGTTGGGCTACGCGTTGTCGATGGGCCGAACGCTCGCTCTCGGAAGCATGCTGGGGAGCCTCTTGCAAGTCGCGTCCCCAGCGTTCGTAGGTCTCGGCTTGCAGACGCACAGATTCGGATAGCGGATAGGCCAGTTCAATGTACTTGGCCAGTTGAATGACGCGTTCGTACTCATGTTGATCGCGCAAATTGCGTCCGATAGTCAGCAGTCGCGAGCGGAGGGCATCGGCGCTGATCCAATAACCATTGTACAATTCCAGATTATCGATTTGGCGCAGGACATGATGGGCCGTGGATACGGCTTCTTCCAGCCCACCCAATTCCAGCAAGATCTCTGCCTCCTCGATTCCTGATGCGATGGCTTCAGCCGATTGTGGACTCCGCTGCCGCACGCCGCTGAACGCGGCTCGAGCGCCTCCTGGCTGCGTCCCTGCTGACGCAGATTAAGACCGGACAGGTATGCCGCCTGTCGCCGCAGGACATTGGGCGTGACCGCAGAGACAATAACACTCCGGAGAATGGCTTCGGCCTCCACCGCGAGCTGCTTTCGCTGAGAACCAGGTCGATCGGGGTCGGCCGAGTCCATAATCCTCCATCGGCCCCGCCAGGTTTGTGCTTCGGAGTATTCTGCCAGTGCTTCGTCGATACGGACTAAGCGCTGCTCACACTCGTCCAGGCGACCCTGACTGAGCAGCAATTGCGCAGTGGCCACATCGATGCGTGCTCGCTCGCTGGCGGAAAGTCCGGGAATCGCTTGCCAGGTAGCCAGCGTTTGCTCCGCAGCCGCATGATCGGGAGGTTGTTTGTTGAGTTGTGAGCAAAAAACCATCCGCAGAGTATCGCTCCGTCGCTCGGGCCATAAATCGGCCACACCGGATAACTCTGCAATGGCGGCATCCCAGCGATAGGTATTGAACAGGCAGAATCCCAGATAGAAGTGCCCCTTGCCCAGGTAGCCCAGTGGAAATCCAATTTCTTTCGCCTGTTGAAGGTGCGCCGTCGCATCCAACAACACCTTGCGATTGCGTGGTGAATCCAATTCTTCTGCTACCGATTGCAATTCGGAGACACCTCGAACAAAGTGCCAAGCAGCATTGGTTTCGGTGTCCACCCTGCCCTGCTCTTTCAGGTCGCGGACCAGTCGCCCGGCCAAATCCCAGCGACCATCGTCGATCAGCTGCATGCCGAATTCCAGTTCCTCTTCCGCAGCGAGCTTAGTACCGCTCACGATATGCGCGAACAATCCACCGAAGGCCAGCAGCGATGCTAGCCCCAGCACGCCCAGCAGCAGTTGGACGAAAGTGGGTTTAATGCGAAATCGATTCAGCAGGGACATCGTGTGTGGCTTGCAGGAACATAGTGGCCATCGCCGCAGTGAGATAGTTCTGGTTTCGACCAGAATCAAATCTGGCACCAGCCAAGGCGGAAAGCAAATTCAACTGAGTACCACTGGCGAGCGGTTTGGCACATGCAGGCTGCGAAAGAATCCGGTTCTAACGAATTTGCAGGGGTTGAGCGCCGGCAGGTCTGAGTGCGGAAGCCACAATGACGAGTTCGTGCATGGCAAAGTTACCAAAGTCGCCTTTCGCTCCCGCGAAAGCCCAAGCACTAACGATCGTGAGACTTTCGCGGAGCGAAAGACGACAGAACATGGGCAAACCGTGAAGCCATGCAAATAAATCGCTCGAGTGCCGACGAACTTGTAATTTGCGGCTCTAG
>CAVPPY010000064.1:0-7838 GCA_963707245.1 Pirellulaceae bacterium | reverse complement strand
CGAATGCCGCAGTACCTGGCTGGACGGCGCCACTGGTAAAAGGAGCAACGCTTCTTCACAAACCGCCGCTGCGCGTTTTGAATTTGGGCTACTATCCTAACCCGACGCGTAAGCGAGGAATTCCTGCATAGAACTACGCTCTCGCTCACGCGTCGGATTACGCAGAACGTTGGGCACACGCTGCATGCACAGCACAACCTCAACAACTACGCTTGGGGTTGCGATAGGCGCGAGGTGGCCCGCGACCGCCAGCCTCAGGCTATGAAGCTCAGCCACGCGTTCAAGCAAGCCTGGCGTTTCGTGGGCCTCGATCGATGCCTATGGAGAAAGCAGGATGCGATTCCCCTTGATTTCGATGTTGCTCTCGGGCGTATTGTTGAATCGCACTTCGGGCGTTGAAGGGCTGGCCAACTGCCAACTATTGTTGATGACCGTGTTGGTGCCGGCCCGATGGAATCGCAGCGGCGATTGAGCAACATCGAGAATCGAGTTCTGTCTAATTACTAAACCTGTCGACCCCTCGTCCAAGAACATACCGTTGGATTCAGCTCGACCAGCCGCGTGAGGAATGCCACTGATTTCATTGTTTTCAATGACCGTACCCGGTTGCCTGCCCAGGGTGTAGACTCCTCCACCGTCGCTGAGCAATTGCATGACTCGTTCAATCCGATTGCTGCGAATTACGTTGTTGGCCGCGGGTGTCTGGCTGTCGTTCCATACCCATCCCATCGAGATTCCCGTGTAGGGCAAATCTGTAATGGTGTTTTCATCGATCAGCAGAGATTGATTCAGTGCAGCCCAAATGGCCACGCTGCCTGGCAATATCTGTCCGCAGCGTTGGATTCTGCAGCGAGTCACGTGGTTGTTGGTGGGGACCTGCTCCGTGCTGACCTTGTACCAAACTTCGCCCATGATCATGCGGTTGTTGTCTTCACCCAGATTAATCCCGTTACCACCAATATCGGAGAAATCACAATCCAGTACCACGCAGTTGCGCGACTGGCTGCCAATCCACAGGGCGGTGTTCCCGAGTCCCTCAAAGCGGCAGCGCCAAATTCGAATACCATCCGGCGCTGCAACTGGACGGCGGCGTCCAGTAGTGGTCGATGGTTGGTGAGGCGTTGTCCCGTGGCATCCCGCTGGCTCATGCATAGTCGCTTGAGCTCCAGCTATTCCACCTGAAGGCATCGGGGAAACGCGTTCCGCGAAAGCCCAAGCCCAGGAGGCTCAAGTTTTTCACCGCAGCATCGCTCGAGCTGTCAACTTGCAAAATTGTGTCCAGCGCCGGCAGGGCAACCTCAGGTGGTTCACGATCGGCAATCCTCAACATGACGACCTCTCCAGCCTCGCGATCAATCCACCACTCCCCAGGTAAATCGGCCAACGGCGCCCCGCCCTCCAGCCAGAACCGTGGTTGCTTTTCAAAATGGTCGATAGCGTAATGCGGTGCATCGCATCCGATAGGGCCAACACTCTTCAGAGTCCGCGACGTTGGATCGTAAGCGGCAATCGGTAGTCGACTAGAAGACCAATCGTGGAGGAATACCAAATCGGCCTGGCTCGCATCGCTTTCAAAGCCAGCAGGAAAACTATCGGCGGGGACGGTGAACCCACTCCGCCGGTCCGGTAAGGACTGTTCAATACGTAACTGGCCGTTGTTGGGATGCCGGGCGGGCGTGCTCAGCTGGCGATCCACCAGCAATTGGCGCGGAATCCCCATGGTGCCAGTCGGTCGGCAAGCGATAACGCCACACCGAGAGCATCGCCGCCGCTCAGCCTCAGCGTCAAGGCGCCCATCAGGCCAGAGTCGGTTCCAGCTTGATCCGCGCGCGGAGCGTCGAGCCTTCGCCGATCAGCCGCTCGTGCAGCGCGATGGTACAACATCGTCGCGCAGCGAAGATCGGGATGATGATGAGGCTCCACATCTTCGCGGCTCGTCGGCTGCGAGGCTGGTGAATGCAGTCGATGCAAGATCGGGCCGTCAGCCACGCGGATGACGTCTTGGAAGAGAAGCAGCGAAGAATCTCGGTCTTGTCGCGGATATAGCCAGCAGGAATAACAACGCAGAGGGTAAAGAATGGCAGAACACGACATGCAATGCTCCTCTCTTCAATCCGATCAATGATCTGTAGACCCAGCAATCTTGTACCAAATTTATTATCCCGATAGAGCCTAATGCTTCATCGGTTAGAATTCGGTTAGATCGAAGTGGCCGAACGGCATTTAGCCCCAGTTTCTGCAGAGGAAGCCACCGAGCTGACGCAGTACGGCTGATCCCAAACTTAAAGTTGGACGAACACGATACTCTTCCAGATAAGATTTTTCGGTTGACCCTCTCGCCGATTCGATTCTTTCCCTGGTTCCCCTAGAAGTCCAGCGACTCTGCTACCACGGTGGCCCTGAGCTATGATGTCGGCGAAGTACTAGGAAGAATTGTAGAAGACAACAACATCGTCGACCAGTGCTTCGCAGACAGACACCATCGCCGGTTCAGCCTCGAGGTTTCGCTTCAGTAACAGATAGCGAACTGCTCGCATCGACCAACAATGGCAACACCACCAGCATCATCGCAAAGGCAAGATCAACCGCGGCCTCGAGAATATGGTCCAGAATACATAGGGAACGGTGGCCCAATGAGCCTCAGCACGGCACAATGATGCCAGGTGTAGACGGGACCAACAACGATTTCCGCAGGGCAGCAGTACCGATGTCCCCCAGGCGACCGCCAGGGCGCGGCTGAACGTCCGACCTCGCGCTGAACTAGCGCCGACGAAATGCTTACATCGATCCCGTAATGGATCGACGAAGATCAACGGGACAGTTCGGCCATCTCCCGCCGACGGCAAGGCAGGGCGGCGGCGGGCTATCCGTGCCATCCATCCGCATGAGTACAGGCTCGGGGTGAGATTCCTCCGGCGCCGGCCGGTCCACCTCGCGGCCATCGTCATGGTGGGCGGGCGGCCTGGCACCGGCCAGTCCAGCGGACGGCTCGCCGATGTCGGTGCCCCAGTGCCAGTTCGGTACCGGCTACCGTGATCGCAGGCCAGGAATCATGATCGTGGATGCGGCAGCATTACAGCGATCGTTGAATGGGCACTAACAATGCACAATGCAAGACTGTTGGCGAACAAATCGACGGCCAACAATTCAAAAACCGCTTGGATTCAGCAGCCATACAAGCTTCAAGATGGCAACCACAAACCCAGAACGATAGAGGCGGCGATTTCGTTCGCACTGGCCTGGAGGGCGTTGGCCACGGCACCACAGAAATCGCGCGGCGAGCATGCTTGCCCAGAGTCGATCAGAATGCCGCAGCAGCCTCGGCTTGATCCAGATGCCTGTTGGCCTGACCAGCGGAAATAGTTTATCTTTCCAGAATTCTCCAAGATTTCGTCGAAACCAATTAATTTATCGATTTCGTGACGGCGCAGAATGACGCCCCGCACGGTCAGTTCTTTCGCTTGGTCGGTCAGCGACCACCGAAGCGGTTGGCGTGTACAAAAGACTCCTTGCTCACCCAGGAAGCTGGCCAGCTCAGTCATGACGCGTTCCAGCCGGTGCGAAGGCACAGCAAAGCGGGATCGACGACCCCCACCTTCATCGAGATCATCGAACTCTTCCACTAAAGTCGCTGGACGTATCGATTATCACAGCCTTGGACCTGCCCTCGCTTTGCATGGATAGAACCGGAATCTATTCCATCCGCCCATCCGGATCGAAGGATCGTCACAGTACTTGCCGAAATCGCGGCTTTCCAGGCGATGTTGCCCCTAGTCTCGATGCACGAGCCAGACGGACCCGATTTTAAACAGTCTGCCGTTTATGGCATGGACTCGCCCACAGCCTTTCATGGCCGCCAACGGCCACGATAAAATTAATCGACGCTTAGCTGTTCGCCCGGTGACTGCAGCGAGCGTTTTAGATAGAACCTTTGCTAACGTGAGACTTATGAAAACCCTTGCTTCCCACGAAATTGTCGTTTCCCACCTGGCGTTACAATGAGCGTTTTCGAAAAGACTGGTGCAACTCCACACCCATGAAATTCCCAGCCGAAAACATTACTACTGTCCAGGTTCGAATTGAAAGTCGCAGCTACCCATCTACATCGGGCAGCAATTGACGGCAGCCATACCTCAATCGATTCAACAACGATTTCCGGCCGCCCGACATGCGGTCTTGATTGTGGATAGTCACCTGGGGCTAGCCACGGATATCGACCAGGACTGCAGTCCGTTCAGTTTCGCTGCGGCATGGCCCACGTGCCCAGCGGCGAGGCGAGAAGTCGGTCGAGCTGGTACAGCAACTGTGGCAATACCTGTTGTCAGAACACACCGACCGCGGGAGTATTCGTCGTTGCCATTGGTCGCGGCGTCGTGGTCGACCTGTCTCGATTTGTGGCTGCAACCTTTGCGCGTCGATGCCCTTTGTCCAGGTTCCGACGACCCTGCTGAGCCAGGTCGATTCAAGCGTTGGGGGCAAGACCGGCATTAATCTACCCGGAGCCAAGAACATCGTCGGTGCGTTTTGGCGGCCCGCTTTGGTGGCTATCGATATTCGCAGCCTGGATTCCCTTCCACAGCGTCAATTCCTGTCGGGGCTGGCCGAGGTAGCCAAGTATGGAGTGATCCTGCTGCCCGAATTCTTTGCTTTCCTCGAGCAACATGCCGCAGAGCTGAAGGCGAAGGATCCGCTTGCCTGACGCACATCATCGCCGAATCCTGCCGTGCCAAGGCGGCAGTCGTCCAGCAAGACGAACGCGAGACAGGCGGTCGGCGGGCTATTTTGAACTACGGCCGTACCTTTGCTCATGCACTAGAAAGTGTAACCGGCTACGGTACCTTGTCGCACGGCGAAGCCGTAGCGATTGGCATGCATATGGCTCTCGGCTCGGCTGCAGCTGGGCGCGTCGACGCAGGTTTGTGAGCGTCAACAGGCATTGCTCCAATCGCTAGGCGGCCGAGGCGCTACACCGACGCTAGCCCTGAGACTGTGGCAGGTCATGCAACACGACAAGAAAGTCGAGCACGGCAGCCTCCGTTTTGTCTTGCCAATGGCGACTTGGGCACGTCAACTGCGTACCGGACGTGGGCGAGGGTCCGTGCTGGCAGCCATCGATTCAGCCAACCGCTGCTAGGGAGTAGTAGCCAGGACTTGATCTGACACCTTTTCGCCGCCCTTTTCGATCCACAACAATCAGTTGATGTAATTAGCTAAAGCGTCACCTATCGCTTTGCCATCAACTTCCGTGCGAATGAGTTCGTCATGCACTTCCTGAACTGATCGAATGACTTCGCGATGCAACTCTTGTATTTTCCTCTCGTTTGCGCTTCGGAATACATCGCTTAGTTCATCACGAGCACCGACCATTCTTAATGCACGGTCTCTGTACCGCCGCAACACCGCCACCATCGCGACCCAGGTAACCCTGCTTATTGCTGGGTCGTCATGGCTGGAGTAGTATGAACACAAGGAGTCAGCAATGGAGAGAATCGAAATATCGACGGCAAAGATCAGCTTATCGGATGTCGCAAAGCATGTTTCGCGAGACCGCGCCACTGTCGAATTGGCGGATGGTCAGGTTCCTTTGGCGCGGATCGTGCCTATCGAGCCAACGCACACCGTGGCGGAACTGGACAAAGCTTTGCGTGCAAGTAGTGGTCTGGGAGAGGATGCGGAGGACTTCGCATTGGATGTTCAATCAGGCAAAGAATCTTTGGGGAAACTGGATGACCCATGGGAATCTTGATTGATACCGGTGTCTTTATTCGTTATTAGAGAAAAGGTGCCAGGACTCTTTTCTCGGTCAATAAAGAGTCCTGACACCTTTTCGACCTCGGCAGCTAAGGCGCGGCTTTTCGTTGCTTGGCAACGGGCGGTGCATCGAGAGGGATCAGCGGAAATCTTGTCGATGGGCTGCGTTGCTGGCTCATCATCTGGCTCAACTTGGCAACCATTTCAGGGAACTGACCGGCTACATCCTTGGATTCAGCGATGTCTTCGTCCATGTCATACAGCTGCACCTCTAGATTTCCTTTTCCCATGCCCTGGCGAATGGCTTTCCACTTGCCAACACGAATCGATTGCTGGCCACCATAGCCGGGGAATTCACGATATAAGAATGGTCGCTCTGGTTGACCTTTTCCGAGTAGCGTTGGGGCCAGATTCACTCCATCGGAATCCGCTGGGGGCAGGCCGGCGAGTCCGAGCAAGCTTGGCAGCCAATCTTCAAAACCACTAATGTAGTCAGTAGTCGAACCGGCTTGGATTTTTCCCGGCCAGCGAACGAGCGTCGGTACGCGTACGCCGCCTTCGTACAGTGAGCCCTTCAAGCCTCGCAATTCGCCAACACTGTTGAAGAATTCATAGTCGACCTCTTGACCCAGGTGCGTCGTGCCGTTGTCGCTGCTGAATACGACAATCGTATTGTCTGCCAATTCCAGCCTATCCAGCTCGAGCCAAGATGTTTCCGACGTAACTGTCCAGTCGAGTGATCATGGCTGCGTAGGCTGCCCGCGGAGTGAAGTGCGGCGTGTAGCCGCTGCCCGAAGCCTTGCGTAAATGGCGGGTCGTTCCAAGACAGTGCCAAATAGGGTTGCAGTTCCTCATCGGGCACATGCAACGCGACGTGCGGAATCACGGTGGGGTAGTACAGAAAGAACGGACGGTCCGCGTTGTCCTGTATGAATTGCACCGCTCGCCGATGAATCGGTCGGGAGCGTAGTCCTGGCCCTTGAACACGTTGTAACTCGCGGGTCGCTCACGTCGGCACCTTCCTCAAGACTGGCGTGGCCATTGATGGCAGGATCGTTGTCGAGCGATTGTCGCTGCGTCGTTATCCCATAGATAAGCGGGATAATAACTGTGGGCGTGTGCCTGGCACAGGTATCCGTAAAAGCGATCGACGCCCTGCTTCCTGGGCTCCCCGGTCGAGTCAGGGCCGCCCAAGCCCCACTTGCCGAAGACGCCCGTCGCGTATCCTTGCCTGCTGGAATAACTCCAGCAGGGTGAACTCTTCGTCGGGAATCGGCCATTGGCCTTCGGGCGGCGTCGAACGATTGTCGCGTACGAACGCGTGTCCCGGATGCTTGCCCGTCATCAGCACGCAGCGGCTAGGGGCGCACACGGCATTGCCCGCATAGTGCTGTGTCAGTCGCATGCCTTGCTCGGGCCAAGTCGTCCAGATTCGGCGTGCTGGATCAACTTCTGACCAAAGCAACCCAGTTCGCGATACCCCAAGTCATCGGCCAAAATGAAAACCACATTGGGCGGACGCTGCTCCGCCGCACTGGCGAATCCTGCCAACAGGAACAGTCCCAGTCCTGCGCAGCGTCCAGCCCAACTGACGAGCAATCCCCAACTGGCGAATGAATCTAGACGACATGTCAACTCTCTTTGAAAAGGCATGGTGTCCGACGAATGTCGCGTTTTCATCCGGGTTAGAAAACAGTATAGATAAAGGTGCTGTGCGGCTGGTGGCGAAGAAGCTGATCAAGCCAAGCAACAGCAACGAAACAATGAGGGGAAAAATCAGTCCACCATCTCTTGTTGTCGCGGAGGAATACCAAAGAACTCCGCCAACAAGCCCACCTGCTCGTCGCTGTGCTCGTTGGACGAAGTCGTCGCGACTCTTGTCGTCGCTTGAGCTCGGGGATGTCGTGCATGGTCGCTTCTCCAAGACTGCGCGAAGCCGTTGCGATACCTCTCGGCTGCTGTCGGCGTCCCGGTCCACCGCGGTGGCGAGTGGCCGCCCTTCAGCTGCAAAAGGGTCGTGTCCCTCGGCATGCGCAACAGGCAGGCCAGGGGCAAGCACCACACCAAGGTAATACAGCCAGCAACAG
>CAVPPY010000063.1:0-7280 GCA_963707245.1 Pirellulaceae bacterium | reverse complement strand
GAACGCAGGGATTCCAATTGCCTTGCAAGCAGGTTACGAAGCCTATGTTCCCAAAAACTCGCGTCGTCTTGTTTGAGGCCGCCGTCGCGGCTGCCAATGGCCTAACATTCGATCAGGCACTAGCTGCTGTGACCATCGATGCCGCCAGAATTCTCGAGATCGATCAGCGCGTGGGCTCACTGGAGGTCGGCAAGGACGGGGACGTTGCCCTATTTGACGGCGATCCCTTTGAGTACACCACGCACTGCATCGGTGTCGTGATTGACGGACAAGTTGTCAGTCGTCACAGCCGATAGTATCTACCTTTCTCTCATTCGCACTTGCCGGTGGCTGACGCCACCGGCAAAGATGTGTCGCCCTCCGGGCTGCTAAAGTTTTGCCCAGCCCAATGGATAAACATCTTTGCCTAGCTCTGCAGTTGCTGATGGCATCCCATGTTTAACCCAAACTCCTCCATGTGTCGCCCTCCGGGCTTTCAGTTTGCTGCACTTGCACCGGTGGCTGACGCCACCGGCAAAGATGTGCCGCCCTCCGGGCTGCTAACAGTTTTGCCCAGCCCATAGGATAAACATCTTTGCCTAGCTCTGCAGTTGCTGATGGCATCCCATGTTTAATCCAAACTCCTCCATGTGTCGCCCTCCGGGCTTTCAGTTTACTGCACTTGCACCGGTGGCTGACGCCACCGGCAAAGATGTGCCGCCCTCCGGGCTGCTAAAGTTTTGCCTCAGCCCAATGGGTAAACATCTTTGCCTAGCTCTGCAGGCGAAACATCTTTGCCCATGCCTGCGGGTGAAACAGCTTTACCCAGCCCAGCAGGCGAAACACTCGGCCTATGCCGTGGGCTGCACATCTTACCCAGCCCAGCAGCGAAAGACCGGCCTATGCCTGTGGGTGAAACGTCTTAAACCAGCCCGGAGGGCGAAACATCTTTGCCGGTGGCGTAAGCCACCGGACTCGATTCCCCCAGAGTCTTTAGCCCGGAGGGCGACACATACCTATTCCCAGACACGTTTAGGATCAAAATCCACCTCATGATCGGAAAGCATCTTCAGGAATTCATCTTGAAACGTCCGCTTGCGATGATGTTCCATTTGCCCGTCAATGTATTTCACCACCAGTTGCTCTTTGGACTTGCTGACGGTGAATGCTCCATATCCGTCTTGCCAATGAAATTTCAAAGTAGCCATGCGTGATTCGTTGACATGTTTGCTGGTGCTCGATTTTAGTTGTCTAACAAAATCGGAGACGGCGGTTTTCGCTGGAATGCGGACTAACAAATGAGCGTGGTCGAAGTATCCGCCGACACGCATGGCATGCCCATCTAAATTACTGCAGACTCCAGCCATATATTTCCAAACGCTGGCGCGAAAGTCATCATCTTGGAGTAATGCTCGGCGTTCCTTCGTGCTGAACACCAGATGATAAAGCAGTTGCTGATGGCATCCCATGTTTAATCCAGCCTCCTCCATGTGTCGCCCTCCGGGCTTTCAGTTTACTGCACTTGCACCGGTGGCTGACGCCACCGGCAAAGATGTGCCGCCCTCCGGGCTGCTACAGTTTTGCCCAGCCCATAGGATAAACATCTTTGCCTAGCTCTGCAGTTGCTGATGGCATCCCATGTTTAACCCAAACTCCTCCATGTGTCGCCCTCCGGGCTTTCAGTTTGCTGCACTTGCACCGGTGGCTGACGCCACCGGCAAAGATGTGTCGCCCTCCGGGCTGCTAAAGTTTTGCCCAGCCCATAGGATAAACATCTTTGCCTAGCTCTGCAGGTTGCTGATGGCATCCCATGTTTAATCCAAACTCCTCCATGTGTCGCCCTCCGGGCTTTCAGTTTGCTGCACTTGCACCGGTGGCTGACGCCACCGGCAAAGATGTGCCGCCCTCCGGGCTGCTAAAGTTTTGCCTAGCCCAAGGATAAACATCTTTGCTTAGCCCAGCAGGCTGCTATAGATATACCCAGCCCATAGGATAAACATCTTTGCCTAGCTCTGCAGGTTGCTGATGGCATCCCATGTTTAATCCAAACTCCTCCATGTGTCGCCCTCCGGGCTTTCAGTTTGCTGCACTTGCACCGGTGGCTGACGCCACCGGCAAAGATGTGCCGCCCTCCGGGCTGCTACAGTTTTACCCAGCCCAATGGGTAAACATCTTTGCCTAGCTCTGCAGGCGAAACATCTTTGCCCATGCCTGCGGGTGAAACAGCTTAAACCAGCCCAGCAGGCGAAACACTCGGCCTATGCCGTGGGCTGCACATCCCAGCAGGCGAAAGACCGGCCTATGCCTGTGGGTGAAACGTCTTAAACCAGCCCGGAGGGCGAAACATCTTTGCCGGTGGCGTAAGCCACCGGACTCGATTCCCTCAGAGTCTTTAGCCCGGAGGGCGACACATACCTATTCCCAGACACGTTTAGGATCAAAATCCACCTCATGATCGGAAAGCATCTTCAGGAATTCATCTTGAAACGTCCGCTTGCGATGATGTTCCATTTGCCGGTCAATGTATTTCACCACCAGTTGCTCTTTGGACTTGCTGACGGTGAATGCTCCATAGCCGTCTTGCCAATGAAATTTCAAAGTAGCCATGCGTGATTCGTTAACATGTTTGCTGGTGCTCGATTTTAGTTGTCTAACAAAATCGGAGACGGCGGTTTTCGCTGGAATGCGGACTAACAAATGAGCGTGGTCGAAGTATCCGCCGACACGCATGGCATGCCCATCTAAATTACTGCAGACTCCAGCCATATATTTCCAAACGCTGGCGCAAAGTCATCATCTTGGAGTAATGCTCGGCGTTCCTTCGTGCTAAACACCAGATGATAAAGCAGTTGCTGATGGCATCCCATGTTTAATCCAAACTCCTCCATGTGTCGCCCTCCGGGCTTTCAGTTTGCTGCACTTGCACCGGTGGCTGACGCCACCGGCAAAGATGTGCCGCCCTCCGGGCTGCTAAAGTTTTGCCTAGCCCATAGGATAAACATCTTTGCTTAGCTCTGCAGGCTGCTATAGATATACCCAGCCCATAGGATAAACATCTTTGCCTAGCTCTGCAGGTTGCTGATGGCATCCCATGTTTAACCCAAACGCCTCCATGTGTCGCCCTCCGGGCTTTCAGTTTGCTGCACTTGCACCGGTGGCTGACGCCACCGGCAAAGATGTGCCGCCCTCCGGGCTGCTACAGTTTTACCCAGCCCAATGGGTAAACATCTTTGCCTAGCTCTGCAGGTTGCTGATGGCATCCCATGTTTAATCCAAACTCCTCCATGTGTCGCCCTCTGGGCTTTCAGGTTGCTTCACTTGCACGGTGGCTGACGCCACCGGCAAAGATGTGCCGCCCTCCGGGCTGCTAAAGTTTTGCCCAGCCCATAGGATAAACATCTTTGCTTGGCCCAGCAGGCTGCTATAGATATACCCAGCCCATAAGGATAAACATCTTTGCCTAGCTCTGCAGGTTGCTGATGGCATCCCATGTTTAATCCAAACTCCTCCATGTGTCGCCCTCCGGGCTTTCAGGTTGCGGCACTTGCACCGGTGGCTGACGCCACCGGCAAAGATGTGTCGCCCTCCGGGCTACTAAAGTCTTACCCAGCCCATAAGATAAACATCTTTGCTTGGCCCAGCAGGCAAAACATCTTTAAACAGCCCAGAGGGCGAATCAACGTTGCGTGTGTCCTGGGTCTTTCTATGTCTTTGTTTGCGATTCGTTATGGATGCTGCCGGAGTTTGGTATCGACATGACATAGCCATCCAGATCTTGTGTTGTTCGTTTCTCCGCAGAAATGCTTGGGATCCTTCTGGCACACGCTACATCATGCCAGACTGGGTGATATAACTCAGCTTGGAGTGATATCATGTCGCTCGTGGGGCGGGTTGTCTGTCAAGCTTGTTTGCATTGACGAGTGTGGGCCCGTTTCACTGCGCTCGAGTCGCGACTGGGGCGCTTTGCCAGAATGCTAAACGCGCCGGGAGCGTGAAGCATGCAAGGAGACACGCGACGGTCACTCAACATTAGCAGAGTGGATTGCAGAGTATGAGTGAAGAGGTGCAAGTCGAGGGAGCTTCACCAACGCCCAACGGGGCCCTGCGCTGGATAGTGCTGGCGGTCTTGATTGCGCTGGCCGCGAGCTTGGCTTGGCGCTACGGTGATCTGTTGTCACTGGAGTCGCTGGCGGGGCGCGAGGCTCAATTGCGGGAGTTGCAAAATGCATTCCCGCTTCGCAGCATGGCGGTCGCTTTCCTGATATACTTCAGCGTTACTGGTTTGTCCTTGCCGGGCGCTACCGGATTGACGCTGGTTTGCGGCTGGTATTTCGGATTTTGGAAGGCTCTGCTGATTGTGAGCTTCGGCTCGACGGCCGGCGCCTTGATGGCTTTCTTGATGAGTCGCTATCTGTTGCATGACTGGGTACAGTCGCGGTTGCACAAGCAGTTGGCCAACATCAATGCCGCTGTACAACGCGAGGGAGCCTACTACCTATTCAGTCTGCGATTGATTCCGGTGGTGCCCTTCTTCGTCATCAACGCTGTCATGGGCCTGACGGACATCCGTGCCTTTACCTTTTGGTGGGTAAGCCAACTGGGAATGCTGCCCGGAACGGCGGCTTATGTTTATGCGGCGCGTCGATTCCCAGCTTGCAGGACCTGCTCAATGAGGGAGGTTTGGCGGTACTCAGTCCACAATTGTTGGTCGCTTTGGTGATCCTCGGCTTGCTGCCCTTGGCTATCAGGAAGACCTTAGACGGAGTTTACGGCAAGCCATGAGCTATCTTCGGCAATTGGAACCACTGGATGAGTTCAATCGCAGCTTGCAGGCTAATGTTCATCCCCTTGATTGGCAGAATCCGGTAGCGGATGGCCGTTACAACTTGGTTGTGATTGGCGCTGGTACGGCGGGTCTGGTAACAGCCGCTGGGGCGGCGGGTCTGGGCGCCAAGGTTGCGTTGGTGGAACGCGGGTTGATGGGTGGCGACTGCTTGAATGTGGGCTGTGTACCCTCCAAGGCGTTGATCGGCGACTTCAGACAAGCTGCAGCAGTGCGGCAAGCACAACAATGGGGAGTGCAAGCCGAAGATCCTCGCATCGATTTTGCCAAGGTCATGCAGCGCATGCGACGATTGAGAGCCGAGATCAGTCCACATGATTCGGCGCGGCGCCTTACTGATCTGGGAATCGATGTCTTTTTCGGCCAGGGACGTTTTACGGGGCCTCATTCAATAGACGTCGATGGCCAAACATTGCAGTTCAAGCATGCGGTGATTGCCACGGGAGCCCGAGCTCAGAGCCTAACATTCCAGGGCTCACCCAGGCGGGGTACCTGACCAACGAGACTCTTTTCTCGCTGACCGAGCTACCACGACGCCTGGTCGTCCTCGGCGGTGGACCCATTGGCTGCGAGATGCTCAGTGCTTTGCCTGTCTCGGTTCGCAGGTCACGCTGATTGAAAAAGCGGATCGCATCCTTTCACGCGAGGAGAGGGATGCCGCGCAGGAAGTGCAGACGGCCATGGTCCGCGATGGGGTCCGCTTGATGTTCAATGCGCAAATCCTGAGAGTTGAATCCGAGGCTGAACAGCAGATCGTCGTCGTCCAGTGCGGCGCTCAGGAATCACGCATTCCGAGTGATCGCATCTTGATCGGCGTCGGGCGAACACCCAACGTAGATGGCCTGGGACTAGAAGCGGCTGGGGTGGATTTTGATCCTCGCCAAGGCGTGATTGTCGACGCGCGGCTGCGGACCAGCAATCCGAAGATCTATGCGGCTGGTGATGTGTGCTCGAAATATAAATTCACGCACGCGGCCGATTTCCTGGCGCGGATTGCCATTCAAAACACACTCTTCATGGGCCGCAAGGCCAGCGACTTGATCATTCCTTGGTGTACCTACACATCGCCAGAACTAGCTCATGTTGGCATCTACCCTCAGCAGGCCCAGGATGAGGGGATTCGAACTGGCCAGCTACCAACAGCCACTTGCGGGCGTAGACCGAGCAATACTCGATGGCCATGAACACGGATTCGTGCGACTCTACTGTCGCCAAGGATCGGACAAGATTGTCGGCGCCACGTTGGTTGCCCCGCATGCTGGTGATCTGATTGGCGAGGTCGTACTCGCCATGCAATAAGATTGGGCTGTCCAAAATTGCCTCGACGATTCATCCCTATCCGACGCAGGCCGAAGCCATACGCAAAATAGGCGATCAATACAACCGCACGCGGCTAACGCCCTGGGTCAAGCGGATATCGACGAAGTGGCTAACCTGGACTCGATAGCAAGCGAACCATCTCTTCACCTGGAAACTCAGCGTCTCGGAGAGATGCCAGGTGATGAGAAAAGTCTCTGCTCGAGTCAAAGAGTGCAAACACCAGACTGTTTGATCGACCTGGGCAGGGCAAAGAATGGTTCAAGTTAGGCAATCTCTTGGTGAGCGACAGCGTGCAGCACTCGGAGTTTTCAAGACACCGGCTGGCCAGCGCCAATCCGCTCACTTTGGGAAACTGCTGGCCCTGTCGACCTGGGACGCAGAGCTGACGAATATCGCATCTTAGGGTAGAATCCATAATCTAATTCGCCCCGTTGGGTTCATCAAATGTGGCCTGCTAGGTTAATCGATGTGAACACAATTCTGTTGCTAACCTCTGGGCTGCGCTGGAACAGGGGATCGACCCTTGGGAGGGCCCGAAGAAGACCCGAGTTAATGGATTGCCCGAACGGCGGCCGCGTCCGTTTCAATCTGCCTGGTGCTTAGTCTGGTGCTGGGGGCTGGTTGCCGCCTCGCTGTTTGCTCAGGAGCCAGACGGCCTGGGTGAAATGCAGTTCTTCGAAAATGAAGTACGGCCGCTCTTGGCTGAACGCTGTTTTGCTTGCCATGGTGAGAAAGAAAGCAATGGAGAATTGCGTCTGGATTCTCTTGCCCACATTTTGACGGAAGGGGAGTCGGGCGCCGCGATTGTGCCTGGCAAGCCAGCCGAGAGTCTGCTGATTGAGGCTATCCGCTACGAATCCCTGGAAATGCCCCCCGACCAACGATTGAGCGAACGAGAGATCGCCATTCTGACGCGTTGGATTGCTGGGGGTGCCTACTGGCCAGGCGACGACGCCACCGCAGCCGTGCGGAATCGCGAACTGTTCGATGAAGAAGATCGTGGTTGGTGGGCGATTGCTGATCTGGAAAAATCGAAACTTCCCGAATTGGGATCGGCATCGCGGGCATGGGCGCAGAATGAGATTGATTATTTTATCGCCGAGCGGATAGAGTCTCATTTGCTCACTCCGGCACCTGC
>CAVPPY010000062.1:0-26552 GCA_963707245.1 Pirellulaceae bacterium | reverse complement strand
ATTCATCGCTCCGCTGCGAGGCTACCGCGTGTTTGCAGGCATTGACGCCCGCCAGAATGGGCTAGAAACACTTGCCCAAAGGGAAGGTTGTCATCATTCCATCTGAGATGAGTAGATACCAATGCCTCGAGGGGCGAGTTACTTCCCTTGGCCCTCAGCAAAGCGGGAACGCTCCGTTAGCACACGGTTTTTTCGGGAACCGGACGCTAACGAGAGCGTCCCGCTTAGATTACTCGGTTTTTGCACGTATTACGAGTAGGTAGAGTGTCAATGTGTTCTGAGCCACAACCATCAAGCCAGTCTCTGCGGTTGCCCGTGATAATCCGCGTCCGTGCAGCTCCCTACCACCCCGGTGCTTTTTGCTATCGCCATAGCGTCGCTCGATCCGCATCTTGCGATTCCGACCGCTCTCTACGCCACCTTCACCGGCCATTTTCTGTTTTTGCTCGACAATCACCGATTGTTTCTCCAAACGTCGGACCGTGCGACGCTGCGAGCCAGTTGCCAGACATCGGGCCGCAAGTTCGCAGCCTGCACAATGTTCTTCCTCCTGTTCAAAACGGAGCTCGATAACATATCGATCATCGGCACGAGGATCTTTGCTGCGACTGACCCGGCGCATCGTGTGACCGGCTGGGCAACTCAGTGAACCGGTAGGTTCATCCCACGGAAATTCGTCCGCTGATATTTGAATTTCTCCACTGGCGGTCGGGCGTCCCTTGCTTCCTTTTCGCTCTGGCACCGGTGCGAACAAATCCACGCCCAGCTCAACACAGTCGGTAATTTCCAGTAGCGAGCAGTAGCCGCTGTCAGCATGAACCTTTTTCAATCGTCCGCCGATAATCAACTGCGTCTTGTTGATCATCGGGATCAAGGTGCCTGTGTCGTTCTTCTTGCGAAACACTTCATACGACAAAATCACATCACTTCCGAAGTCGCACATGTACTGAACGTTGTACAGCGGTCTGGTTACTTTGAATTTGTCTTTACCGATCACGGCGTCGACGTCGGCAGGACTGATCTTGATCTCATCCTCATTACGGCGAAGGCTGCTTGGCAAACCGCGATTGACCTTGATTTCGTCGAGGATTTTAGCCTTCGCCGCACGGAAAGACTCAAGTTGTTCTTGGCGTCCGCTGGGCGTCTTTGCCAACCACGAAGGAATCCCTTTGAGCTTCCGAAGTGAGGCAACCTGATCTGGATTATCGAGTTGGGCTATCGCCCGCTTGATGACCGACAGCCGTCGAGAAACCTGACGCAAGCGAAACATCTTGTGGCGTGAAGCGGCGGCCGCAACGAATGTTCCATCGAGACAGCCTTCCGTTGGATCGATGATTGCGTTTTGGATTGCATCTTGAATCATCTTTGTGTGAAACGCTTCGATAAACTTGGCGGCTCGGTCGCGAAAGTTGTAAAAAGTCGTTCTTCCCGGTTCAATGCCGCGCCCCACCAATCTACAGCGGTCATCGTACTTGGCAGTAGTTGCCCATTTCGACGGAGACCGTATGCCTTGCAGGATCAGAACGATGACGATGGCCAGGAGGCGCTCGGGGCGATACGGTTTGGAACCACTACCTCGGTAAGCCGCATAAAGTGCTTGCTGATCCGTCTGAGCAATGAACTGCTCAACAGCCTGAACGTGGTCGTCACACGCTAAACGCTCTTGAAGCTCCAGCAGTTCGTGCGAACCTGGCTGGAGAGGATCGTCGAAAAATCCGTTTTTTTAAATCGTCCAATGTGGTATCCTTACCGTGGCTTCCTTGAGGGTGTGTTGAATCAACTCGTGCTTGTAGCACGAATGACTACCGCTGGGGAGCCTTTTTTTATTGATAGCAAAAGCCACGCCCTAAGCGGGACGCTCTCTAACGCGTTGCGGCTGATTCGGTGGGGTAATTTATTTTCAAACGCCAGTCCGGAGCCAAGCGCAGCCTGGCTGGACGCTGGCTGAAGTGGACGCACGCTGAAGTGGACGCACGCTGAAGGCGGGAACTAGGGAAGGCAGGGCAGGTGAGCGGCATTAGCCGGCTGCATCGGTGGCTTCGGGATGGGAGCTAGCAGGCGAATCGGAGGGCTCATCATCGGCCCCCCGCGGATGGCCCTGAGTGCCTGGCTTGACGCGTGGCCCCGGCAGTGTGTCGTCGATCAGGCGGCGGAGTTCATCGGAATCCATGACTTCGATTTCGATCAGTCGCTTGGTGACGTTCTCGAGCGCCTGCCGTCGTTCGAGCAAGATCTGCCGGGCTTTTTGCATGGCAGTCGTCGACAATCCGCTTCACTTCCTCGTCAATTTCGCGGGCTGTCTGTTCGCTGTGGTCGCGGCCATCGCTTCGCCCCCGCCGTCGCCCAAAAATGGCGAGCGACCGCTTTCGCGGTAGTTGACGCGACCAAGGCGACTCATGCCAAATTCCATGACCATGCTGCGGGCAATGGCGCTGGCGCGTTCCAAATCGTTTTGCGCTCCGGTGCTGATATCTTTGAAGACGATCTCTTCGGCCAAGTGCCGGCCAGCAGCACTTGCATCTGGGCTTCCAACTCCGCTGGCGTCATCAGATAGCGATCGCCGGTCAGGACGCTGCATGGTGTAACCGAGGGCTGCCAAGCCGCGGGGAATGATCGAGACCTTGTGTACCGGATCGGTATTGGGGAGCGAATAAGCCACCAGCGCGTGGGCTGCTTCATGATAAGCGACACGTCGCTTTTCGTCCTCGTCCATGACGCGTCGCTTTTTCTCCAGTCCAGTCGTGACGCGCTCGACGCCTTCATCAAACTCCTCTTGGCCGACGGTGTTCTTTCCATTGCGGGCCGCCAGCAAAGCCGCTTCATTGACCAGGTTGGCCAAATCAGCACCGCTAAAGCCACTGGTGATCGATGCAATGTTTTGCAGATTCGACATTGGGAGCAAGTTTGACATTCTTAACGTGCACTTTCAGAATTTCTGCGCGTCCCGACTTGTCGGGTCGGTCGACCAGACGTTGCGGTCGAAGCGACCCGGCCGCAGCAGCGCGGGATCCAGCGTCTCCGGGCGGTTGGTGGCAGCAATCACGATGATGCCGGTATTCGGATCAAATCCATCCATCTCTACCAGCAAGGCGTTCAGCGTCTGTTCGCGCTCATCATGCACGCCCACCGAGCTGCCGCTGCGACTCTTGCCCAATGCATCGAGCTCGTCGATGAAAATGATGCAGGGCGACTTGGCAGCTGGCCTGCTGGAACATGTCGCGGACGCGTGCAGCACCGACGCCAACAAACATTTCCACGAAGTCGCTGCCCGATAGGCTGAAATACGGCACGCCCGCTTCCCCGGCAATGGCTTTGGCCAGCAATGTCTTGCCCGTTCCTGGTGGTGCCGACCGAGCAGCACGCCCTTGGGAATACGTCCGCCGAATCGCTGGTATTTCTCCGGATACTTTAAGAAGTCGACGATCTCGCGAACTTCCTCAACGGCTTCGTCGACACCAGCGACGTCGTCAAAAGTAATGCCAATATCGTCCTGAGCGTAGAGTCGCCCGCGCGACCGGCCGAAGGACATGGGCGACCCAATACCGCCGATGCGACGAGCCATGAACATCATGATCAAGAGGACGGCGCCGACCATGATCAGCACCGGTCCATACTGATCCATGAAGCTGGGGCCATCGGAATACGACCAGTCCACGTTGCTGGCCGCTAGGTATTCCGCAATTCGGTCGACGTTTCGTCCGAATTGTCTTTGTTGCAGCGAAAGGTGGCGAGGTCTCCTCTGCCCTTGCGTTCGCTATCTCAACGGTCGTTCACCACTTCGCCTTAACCGCCGTCTCATCCACGCGGACATTCCGAATGTCCGACAGCTCGTACTGCGTCCGATTTGGCCGAGCGGCTTGATTTTCCGCCACCGGGATCGCTTGGCTGACCATGGTCTTCGACCGTCGCTGGACTAAAGTCGTCCCACCCTTCGCGACGTAGCGTGTCGACTCAAGCAATCGCACCAAATCGGGATATTTCAGCGGAAGATGGCACTGTCCATGACGAACATGCCCACGAAAGCACAATGATGGAGATCAGTACCAAATACCAAACCCAGTTGTTCCCTCTCCCTTCGTTTTATCGGTCGTCGTCATGCCTAGCGCCATATGTTTGTTTAGTACCTGCGAAAATAGGTGCAAAGTTATCAGAGCGGATGAAGCCGCATGCTTCCGGTTTGAACAGGATTGGCAATCGCCTACGGCACGTTGCACAGCGGTGACAGCATACGACCTGCTTTAGTGTATACGAACCACTTTCTGGCGGCAATAGCAGATCGAGAAAGAAGACATTGGATAGAAATTGCGCAAGATGTTCGGATGTATTGCCCCAAAGCGTTGCAAACTCTAACCTTACGCCGCGGCGTTGCAGGCAACGGATCTGCCGGTTTTCCTGGTCGTCCCTGCGCAGCAGCACCCCATCTTCTCCGAGGTCAGACACTGAACGGGCCCCTCCCCCAGCTCCAGCCAAAATCAGCTGTCGCGGTGCTCGGTGCGACCGGCAGCATTGGCACGGCCACGATCGATGTGCTCCAGTGTGGGGATCCCTGGTGTCATTGGGCTTTCTGCGCATTCGAAATTGGACGCTTGGGTCGCGGACGCAACCAATTGCGTCCGCAGTGGATTGCCGCCACCTGTCCGGAAACGGCAGCAAAATTTGATTTTTCTGGCCTGACTGCCAACTGCTCCGTGCGACCGGAGCGGAATCCTTGGTGGAGCTGGCCTCGCATCCGGATGTCGATACCGTGGTTGCCGCGGTGGTGGGATCGGCTGGTTTAGCCAGCACGCTAGCGGCCGCCCAGGCCGGCAAACGGTTGGCCTTGGCCAACAAAGAAGCGCTGGTGGTGGCCGGGGGGCTGGCTGGCTGCAGGCCTTGCAGGCAAGCGGCGGTGAGCTGATTCCTGTCGATAGCGAGCACAGCGCCATTTTTCAGGCGATGCAGGCCGGCTGCCCCAGCCAGGTCGCGGCGAATCATCCTGACCGCCAGTGGCGGCCCATTTCGGACTTGGAGCCTGCAACAGATGAAGCAGGCCACCGTCGAAGATGCTCTGGCTCATCCAACCTGGCATATGGGCCGCAAGATCTCGGTCGACTCTGCCACCATGATGAACAAAGCCCTGGAGGTCATCGAAGCCCGCTGGCTGTTCGACCTGCCTGCCGAAAAAATCCACGTGGTCGTCCATCCACAATCCATCATTCATTCCATGGTCGAATTCGTGGATGGTTCGGTCGTCGCCCAATTAAGTCCCCCGGATATGCGACTTCCCATACAATATGCTCTGACCTACCCTGACCGAACTGCCTGTCCCTGCCCTAAAATGGATTGGACAGCCAAGGTGCAGTCTGGATTTTGAACCGGTCGACACCGAGCGTTTTCCGGCCCTGGAATTGGGCTGGGAAGTGGCTCGTCGTGGGGGCTCCTGCGGGGCGGTGGTTAACGCTGCCAACGAGAGAGCCGTCGAACTATTCTTGGCGGGCCACATAGGATTTTCCGAAATAGTCGATGGCTGTCGGCGAATACTCGAACAACACAATTTTGACCCGAGCCCAAAGCTCGATGAACTTATGCGTCTCGATCGATGGGCGCGAGAGGAGATAACGAAGTGGGCAGCCTTATGCTAGTTGAGCCGTTGTGGCTCGACTCGCTCTTGCTCGGTGGCAGTCATCTGTTGCTGAATCTGAAACCAGCGTTGCTTGGATAGTTTGCCTTTGTTATTGGGCGAAACCTCATTCCTAGCATGGCTTGTGCAGACGCTTTGGAATATTTTGGCAGTCGCACTGGGACTGGGCTTCGTCGTCTTTGTACACGAACTGGGCCACTTTCTTGGCAGCCAAGACATTTGGGGTTCGATGCGACAAGTTCTACGTCGGCTTTGATGTGCCCATCTCCATAGGCCCCATCAAGCTGCCCACGAACGTTAGGCAAATTCCAATGGGGGGAGACCGAATACGGAATCGGCATCATTCCGTTGGGTGGCTACGTCAAAATGCTGGGACAAGATGACGATCCGCGGCATGCGGAAGCGGAGGCGGAGAAAATCCGCCTCGGACAGGGAGACACGACGCACCCTGGATCCACGCAGCTATCCTGCCAAGTCCGTGTGGCAGCGGATGATCATCATCTCCGCAGGCGTGGTCATGAACCTGATTTTCGCCGTCATCCTGGCCGGGGTAGCCTTTTTATTGGGCGTTCCCTACTCGCCGACGGTGGTGGGTGGCACCATGGCTGGCGGTCCAGCCTGGAAAGCTGGATTGGAATCCGGCGATCAAATCTTAGGCTTTGATGGCAGTTCCGATGATCCGAAATTGCGTTACCCAGATTTCTCCACCGGTATCGTCATTCGCGGCCTGGAAAAGAAAGATGCTCCACTGACGCTGGCCGTGCAACGTGGAGACGAAAGGCTGGAGGTCTCCACGCGCCCCACCGCCGATTACTCCAAAGAGGAATACTACCTGATCGGCTTGTTGGCCCAATCCACGCCTACCGTGGGGACCCAACCCTTTTACGCCGATTCCTACCTGGCCAAGTCTCAGCCAGACCTGCAGACGCACGACCTCATCACAGCCGTGGACGACGTCCCGCTAACCATCGATCCGCGTTTTGGTCAGGCCTTGGGTACGGAGCTCACCGATCGCTTTCAGGCAAAATGGCGCGAGCCGGTCAAGCTGACCATCCAGCGTCCAGATCCCAAAGCAAAAACTCCAAAGGAGCGCGCGGAAAGTTCTTCGACAACTCTCGAAATTGAGCTGCCCCCCGTGCCGACCAAGACTCTTGGGATCGGGTTTGCAACCGGACCGGTAACAGCCGTGCAAATAGGCTCTCTTGCTGACAAAGCTGGCGTCCAGGTGGGTGATGTGTTGCTCGCCATCAATGGGGAACCCATCGTCGATGCATTGCGCATTCCCGACCAAGTCGCACAATTGGCCGGCCAAACCGTGCACTTGAGCCTTCGCCGCTCGATTTCACCGGCCAACCCCGACGAGGCGGCCAGTGAAAATGCCGCCGTCAGCGGCTCATGGGAGACCGTCGAGGTGGCGATCGATTGCCCCAAGCTACCCAGTTTCGATCCTATCTCCTCATTAACGGGAAGGTTGTCTTTGGGGGGAATAGGTATTGCCTTCGATGTACTGCCTGAAATCACCTACGTCGATCCTGCGGTTGCCGAGAAATCTGGCATAGCGGTTGGCGATAGCCTGGCAAAGTACCATTGGATGGTCAGCGAGCAGGAGCAAAAAGAACTTTCTGACCGCTTTAACCCCAAGGTTGCATTTCAATCGACCCTCATCGACTCCGCAAACAATGTGCCGGTTCTTTTCGATTTCTTGCAATCGATTCCGGCTGGTTCACAAATCAAGATCTTCCTAAAACGCGACGGCAAGACACGCGAAGCTACATTGCCGGTGGCCTACGCGGACGATTGGTTCTGGAGCCAGCGTGGGGTGGGGCTAGCGCAGTTGGAGCAGGTCCACGAGGCGAAATCGGTGGCCGATGCGTTTCAGTTGGGAATGTGGGAAACCAAGCGTCGCTTTCAGGATGTGCTGAATTTTCTGCGATTGTTGCTTTCCGGTAAGATTGGTGCGAAAGGACTTGGAGGGCCGATTCTCATTGCCCAAGCCGCCTCGGCAGAGGCCAACAATGGCGTGGCTCGACTGTTGATTTTCCTAACCTTGTTAAGCGCTAACTTGGCGATTCTCAATTTCCTGCCTATTCCTGCGCTCGATGGCGGTCATATGTTATTTCTGACTGCAGAGGCCATTCGCGGTAAACCCTTGAGTGAGGCACTGCAGGTGCGGCTGACCATGGCCGGAGTCTTGGGACTATTGAGCCTGATGGCCTTTGTGATCGTGAATGATATTCTGCGACAGTTGTAGTTAGCTTCCATGCAACTCGAACAGCAGTTCCACAGGCTCTGGTCTCCGGAACTTTGGCAACAAACGCGGGTTTTGATCGCGATCAGCGGAGGTGCCGATAGCGTAGCGCTTTTGCGGTCGATGCTGCGTTTGACCTCCGCACCAAACATGCTGTGCGCGGCCCATTTCAACCATGGTTGGCGTGGGGCAGACAGCGAGGCGGATCAGGCTTTTGTGGTCGAGTGTTGCCAACAACTGGACGTTGAACTCCATCTCGGTCGGGCGGACAGCCAGACATCTGCCCCGGCCCCGATGGGCAGGTCCGAGGAACGAGCTCGCGAAGAACGCTACGCCTTTCTAACTTCAACTGCTTATGCCACCGGGGCTCGATACGTAGCCACCGCACATACAGCCAGTGATCGTGTCGAAACACTGCTGCATCATTTGTTTCGTGGCACGGGCTTGTCTGGCGTCTGCACCCCCACTCTCTTCCGCCCCCTCGACCGAGAGCTGGTATTGGTCCGACCTCTACTGTCCTGCTGGCGCTCGGACGTTGTCGAATACCTGCAGCTGCTCGAACAGCCTTTTCGCAACGATGCCAGCAATGCAGATATCAGCTTGCGGCGGAATTGGATTCGCCACGTTCTGCTGCCTAGCATTCGCCATACCTACGGCCAACACGTCGACGAGAAACTGCTCGATTTCTCCCAGATTGCCGAAGAAGCCATTGCCTGGCAACAACAGTTAGCCGTCAGCTATCTGGAGGAAGTGGATGCTTGGTCCAAGAATAAGCAGGAATTAACTGTCCTGAAACAGAAGCACCAAGGTGCATTTGTGTTTCCGCTCGATCAACAGAACCATCCCTGGCCCGTCGTGCGGCAAGCGCTGTGCCACATCTGGATGGATCGCCGCTGGCCCCTGCAAAAGATGAACCGCAACCACTGGGAACAGCTGCGCTGTGCGTGGAATGCCAATCAACAGCCCAGCCTTGATGGCGAAGTCTCATCCGTCGAGCTGAATTCCTGGAATCTGCCTGGTAATCTTCAATTGGAACGTCATAACGATTACTTGGTGCTACGCTGCACCTCCCAGCCAGAGGCTTGAATTCGCCTTGGCATTCGGACAGCCATTGTCAGAGGAAGAAAGATGAAACGCGGCGAGAGCCTAGTGCGATGAGATAAGTTGAGATGAGCGCATAAAAAAAACGAGGAGCTCCGGCCACAAGAACAATAAGGACGACGCTTGTTCTCAATAGAGCTCCTCGTTAATGATCTTTGTAGTGATCGTTCACTTCTGGTCAAGACGTTTCCAGAAAAATATTTTACCACGCGATGCGCATAAGCGCGTGCACCTGAAGCCTGATGAAGCACTTCATCGCCATGAAATAAATTTCGAATCGCATGAACGAACAACCTCCACATATCCTGTTTGTAACCGGACGATTAGCTGAACATGCCGTTCGCTATCAGGCTGCGCAAGTCGCTGAAGAGTTCAATTTTGAATACACCATCGCCGTGCTACCCATCACGGTCGCTGCATTGATGACACCTGCCTGGTTGTTTCGAAATCTATCGATCCCAGCGGTTGCTTCGCGCGTTATCCTGCCTGGTTATCTGCAAGCAGACATCGAAGAAATCCGGGCGCATTACGCCACTCCCGTTGACTGCGGCCCGCGAGATATTCGCGATTTACCCAGGTTTTTTGGGGGTAAACAGCGGGATCGCGAGCGTTATGGCGCTTATGCAATCGAGATCCTGGCAGAGATCAATCATGCTCCGCGGCTCACGAACGAGCAGTTGTTGGCCACCGCGCAACGACTGGCTACCGAAGGAGCCGATGTGATTGACGTGGGCTGTATACCTGGCCATCGCTGGCAAGGAGTTGGCGATGCTGTGCGCTGCCTGCGCGACGCTGGGTTGCGCGTCTCGATTGATTCTTTTGATCCGCTGGAGGTAGCTGATGCATGTCGGGCTGGCGCTGAATTGGTCTTGTCCGTCAACAGTTCAAACCGCCACCTGGCAGTTGAATGGGGATGCGAGGTAGTAGCCATTCCCGATGTTCCCGACGACAAAAAAAGTTTGCAACAGACAGCGGAATTTTTGTCGGAGCATGGTGTCGCCATGCGATTAGATCCCATTCTTGAACCCATCGGTTTTGGGTTTGCCGCCAGCCTTGAGCGCTACGCTTGGTGCCGAGAACGCTATCCAGACGCCAAGATGATGATGGGCATTGGGAATATCAGCGAGTTAACCGATGTGGATTCCGCCGGTGTTAACGTATTGCTACTCGGTTTCTGCCAAGAGCTGGGGATCCAGAGTGTGCTGACCACGCAGGTGATTAACTGGGCTCGCAGCAGTGTGCGCGAATGCGACTTCGCGCGGCGTTTGGTTCACTTTGCCTGCCAAGAACGCGTCCCCCCCAAGCACCTCGAACCCAAGCTCGTGATGTTGAGGGACGAGCGGGTAAACGAGTACTCCGTGGAGAGCATTGCGGCCATCGGAGCCGCCATTCGCGACCAAAATATTCGCATTTTCAATAGTCAGGGAGAAACGCATGCTCTATCCGCCGGTGTGCACGCGCATAGCTCAGATCCCTTTGTCGTCATGCAACAGCTGCTGGACAGTGCCATCGGTTCCAGCATCAATCCGAGCCACGCCTTTTACCTTGGGTTCGAGATGGCTAAGGCCCTAACCGCTCGCACACTGGACAAGCAATACGAACAGGACCAGGCGCTCGATTGGGGCTTTCTGACCCTTCCCGAGCAACACCATCGCTTGCCGCGCCCACGTCGCCAACGAGACTAGCAATCGATTTCATGTGCCTTCCGGCTCAGGCAATGCAGATGAAGCTTTCTCCACCTGCGGGCTCTCAACCGCGGCTGGCGGCGGGTCTGTGGGCTCACCGCGGGCTGGGTCGCTGTCCGAGGCTGGAAGTTTCTCCTGAGCGCGTTCAGCCTTTTGAGCCTCAATCTGCGAAACATTCATCGTTTCCTCGAATTGCATGGCCCACTCCACCTGAGTTGCCAGCCACTTCAACTCGATCGCCGCAATGGCCTCCGCTTTTTCTGCTTCCCGCAGTTCCTGTGGTGAGCCCCCGAGTTTCTTCAGCTCCAGTGCCCTGTGGACTCTGCCAAGGGCATCATTCCACTCGAGTTCTGCTATTCGCAAACGCTTTTCCAATTCCTGCCTTTTGAACTGCCATTTCGCGGCGAATTGTTCCAGCGCGGTTCTGTGCCGCTGCCATTCCCGGTTACTGATGGCCTGCTTCTCATGCAACGCGTCTGCCTGAGCCGCCTCTTCGGTCAACTGCCGCCATTTGTAGCCCAAGCCAACCATTTCCGATGCTGTACTCGCTAGGGCTGGCTGCCCCTCGGCCGGGAGTTCCGCCGCCGTAGGGAGTTCTGCCACAGGTGACAGCGGAGCAAGCGGGTCCGTCGCAGTTGTACCAACCGTGGGTGGAATTGTCGCAACAGCCGGCGGCCGGGCAGGAGTGGGCAGACCGGGAATGGTCGTGGGGCCGTAGCCTGAGCTGCCAACAGGTGGGAGTTGGCCATAAGGGGTAGACGCCCCGGGCGCAACCGGGAATTGCGTCCCGCGTGGATTCACATACACGGATTGGTTCGGCTGCCCCCAAACTCCCGTGTTCGGCACCGTCGCGTTCGGCACGGGTGCGTACACATCCAAGGGGCGAATAACCGAATAGCCATTTTGAGGAGTCATCACGGACGGTACAGGGTAAACGGGGACTTCCGGCTGAAAATCCCAATTGAGTGGATCCCTGCCTCCAAGCAGTTCGGCGAGCCGGCGATCGACTATTTGGGTCTGCTGCTGCTCTCGCTGCTGAAGGATCTGCTCCGTGCGTTCTATCTCCGTCTTGATGCGTTCCAGTCGGGCGAGTTGCTGTTGGTGCCGAGCTTTGAATTCTGTGCTAAGCAGCTCGCGCAGACGCTGTAGGCTCTTCGCATCGCGTTCTTGCTCCGACGTTTGTCGCAGCTTGGAGACCAATTCGGCCGTCTCGCTGTCCAAGGGTGTAGCCGGTGAAGCAGAGCCGGATACCGAGTAGCCCCTAGTCTCCCATCGAACCGTGGTCTGCTCTTTGAGCTTCCCAGGATGATCGGGGTCAGGAACCATCTGAACTTCGGTTATGGGAACCACTTGTTTGAGGGTCTGGGGATCGGCGGTGTTGGTGAGAAGTGTGGAACCAACAACTTGGTTGGTGCCGCCCTGATTCAAGCCGCTTCGCGGGGTCACTTGGGCGGTATTCACTCTCGCCTGCAAACTGCTTTGATGCGCGTTCGCGGCTTGCTGCAAGGCGACGTTGTGCTGCGCCTTGGCCACCGCATAGACCATACTGGCCAGCAGCATCATGACCAGGACGACTGCCAACAGTTTGATTCGCTTGGGCCGCGCCGCGGCAGCTTCCCGAAAATGATCCTGATTGTCCGCATGCATATGGTTTTCCTTCGTTGAAAAAATGTGTCGGCCCTCCAGGCCTAAAAGTCATACCCTAGCACCAACTCTTACCCCTTACTCCTTACTCCCTGCCTCTCTCCCGCGGTAGACCGAGCTCTTGGCGCAAAGAGTCGAGCTCCTGTTCCGCTTGCCACAAACTGGCTTCGATAAAGCCATCGCCGAAGTCGGCCGTCAGGGGAGCCTCCTGCAACTGGGCTGGGTCGTCGGCAGCCTTTGGCGGGAACGCTGTGGTGACCACAGCGGTGTCCCGGCTTTCAGCCGCTGCGGCTGCCGAATTCTCAGCAGGAGACTGCGTGGTTGCAGTCGGTGGCGTGGATACAACACGGCTTGGCGAGTTGGCCGATGAGGCACTGGACTGAGGCTGGAGAAGGTTCCATGCTGCAAATGCGAGCAATGCGAGCGATCCTGCGCCGGTCGCGCCAATCGCCAGCGTTGACAGCCATCGCGGTGGCCACAGGTTTTCCGCCACCGCACGCGGCAATTTGACTTGATGCGGCGATCTGGCGTGAGCCAAGCAGGCGCGCAGCAATTCGACCGCTTCACTGGCCGTCTGAATCCGTCGCTCAACATCCGTGACCATGAACAGGCCGACCATTTCCTGGAACCATCTAGGATAGCTTTCATTGATTTCAATGATCGCCCGTGGTGGCCGCTGGCCGAGTTTCCTCAGTGTTTCGAGAGTTGACGCTCCATCAACCGGTGGGCGTCCCGTGGCCAGGGTGTAGAGCACTGCTCCCAGCGAATAAAGATCACTGCGATGATCCAGGCCTCGGCCTGCCGCCTGCTCGGGACTCATGAATTGAGGCGTGCCGGCCAGCAACCCACTACCGGTCAGTGTGGCATCGTCCAGCGCGCGAGCGAGACCAAAGTCGGTCAACATCACGCGAAAGCCGCCTTCGTCGAGCATCAAATTGGCCGGTTTGATATCGCGATGCACAATGCCTTGTTGGTGGGCGGCGACCAAACCCTCGGCGACTTGCAGACCAATGGACAGCACCCGTTCAACGGGCAGTGGACCTTGCGAATCCAGCTGTTGCTGCAAATTGCCTCCAGCCACGTAGGGCATGACCAAATAGGGCAATCGTCTTTCGGCGGATACCGCGTAGATGGGTACGATGTTGGGATGCACCACGGCAGCCGCAGCCTGGGCCTCGCGTAGAAAACGCTGCCGTGCCGCCCCGCTGCTAGCCAGCATGGGGGACAGTAGTTTTATGGCCAGCCAACGTTGCAAGTGTTCATCGCGGGCTTTCAGCACGACGCCCATGCCGCCTTGGCCGATGACCGATAAAACCGGCATGCCATCGATGGTGCCCATGCCCGTAGCCATAGCGTTCGGCGAGTTGGGATGCGTCGCCGGCGCATCGGGGCTGGGTGGATCCAGTAAGCCCAGTACCCAATGCTCCCGAAGATCGACCGAGCCATGCGCGAGGTCATGAGCCTGGCCCGGTAGTTTGGCTTCGGAAGCATTGGGCAGGTTATGTGGAAGTGTTTGAGCTTGGTTCGACAGATGCGGCTGGCCTTGGTCAGTGGCTTGGTTCGAATTGGCCAGCGACCGTATTTCGGCTTGCGTGATCTCAGCCAGAACTTGCTGCGTGTCGCTCCACCAGGCTCCGCCGGCGCTGGCCAGTTCCTCCAAGTGCTGCTGACAGGCTCGGCAATGATCGAGATGGGCTACCGCCCGCTGCAGAGCGCGTGGCTCGAGTTGATCGCTCAGCAACAGCGGCAACTGTTGTACATTGCATGCATCGGGTTTGGCTATCATGATGCATCCTCTCGAAAGGGCTCGACCAAAGCCTTGATCTTGGCTAACACGCGGCAGCGGGCAACATACACAGCCCCCACACTGATCCTCAATTCTCGAGCCACGCTTTCGGCGGACTGGCCCTCCACGGCGGTTCGCCAAAAGGACTGCCAAGTTGAATCGGTAACGGACACGCGAACTTGCTCAGCGGCCCAACGGAATTGCTCGCGCCTAGCCTCCCAATCGAAAATGGAGGAGGGATCCTGGCCTTCCGCTTCGATCTGTTGCAAGCCATGTTGCGTGTCCACGTCGCCGCAGCGTGCATGGCGATTCTTGCGGAGTACATCCACGGTGGCATTCCTGGCGACAATGCCCAACCACGAGCGGAAGCGGCCACTGCCCGCCAAGTCAAAATACTGAATGCGGCGACTCACGGCCAGCAGCACTTCCTGGGATACCTCGCGAGCATCAGCATCCTGCAGTCCGTAACGGAGGCCAATTCGGTATATAGCCCGTTCATAAACAATACAGAACTCCGTCCAGGCAGCCGTATCCTGCTGATCAATCAGCCGCTGCAGCAATGAAATTCTTGTGTCCGGAAAAGCCATGACCGCCGCTTATCGTGTCGCGTTAAAAGCTAGATGGCCGCCCCACCCCTATCCCCCCAGGAACGCGTTGAAAACTTAATCCTCAAGCTCTCCTACTGTAACACGTGGCAGAAGTCCAAGTCTTACAGGCCAGGCAGCAAGTTTTCCAAAAAAAGTTTTTCAGCAGCAATGCAATCAATGTCGAAATCACGCGTATGGTCCCGCATCTCCGCGTGAGACCTTTCTTGCTCTGATGCTATCATGGACGACCTTTCTAATTGGCAGCCGGGCCTGATAGGGCCTGTTATGGCCCGGGAGGCAAAGTTGACCGATCGCTGAGTTTCCACTAGCATTAATGGCTGCGAGGCGCAGATTCCGCCCCTTACCTGCCCTTCAGTGTTGGCCCGGCTCGCCGACGCTCGAAGCCCCCCTCCAACTATCGAACTAAGGACGACACCGCATGCTCCGACCTGTCCACGTGTCTCCTCCACTTGGGCTGCTGGTTCTCTTGTTAGCATCAATCTATGCCTTTGGGGATGATGCAACATCACTGCAACAGACCCGGGATGTTGTCGCCGACCTCGAGAAGAGCAATTTCTTCGAGAATCACGTCCGACCCATCCTGGCAGATCACTGCGTGACATGTCACGGTCGTGAGAAGCAGGAAGGTGGGCTGCGACTAGACACGCAAGCAGGCATGTTGACAGGCGGTGATTCTGGCGTCGCGGTTGTGGCGGGCAACGTCGATGCGAGCCGCCTGATTGCAGCAGTGCATTACAGTGATATCGAGATGCCGCCGTCGGGAAAACTCGCCGATTCCAAAATTCGCGTGTTGGAAGAATGGGTGAGGCAGGGTGCGATTTGGCCCACGCATACGAGCGAGGCCATGCAACTGCGACAAACGAGTGGCATTACTGAAGCGGATCGAGACTATTGGGCCTTTCGCCCTTTACAGTCAATTGCACCTCGTACAAGTGGCTCGGGGATGGCGCGAACGCCGGTGGATGAATTCGTAATCGCGAAACTACAGGAACGCGGGTTAAGCATCGCACGCGAAGCCGATCCCAACAGCTTAGTGCGTCGACTCTACTTTGACCTGATTGGCGTGCCACCGTCTATCGAGGAACTCCAGGAATTTCTGAATGACGGCCGTGCGGACGCCTATGAACAACTGGTTGACCGCCTGTTGAATGATCCTCGATACGGAGAGAAGTGGGCGAGCCATTGGCTCGACCTGGTTCGCTACGCCGAGTCGGACGGTTTCAAAGCCGACGAAGAGCGACCGGCGGCCTATCTATACCGCGACTGGGTCATCAAATCTCTAAATAGTGATATGCCCTACGATGCGTTTGTGCGTGCACAACTGGCCGGCGACGAGATGGATGCTGGTAATCCAGATCTGTTGATTGCCACCGGCTATTTGCGACATTGGATTTACGAATACAATCAGCGCGACGCCCAAACGCAATGGAGCAATATTCTCAATGACATCACTGACGTAACGGGCGAAGTCTTTTTCGGCCTTGGCGTGGGGTGTGCGCGTTGCCACGATCACAAATTCGATCCGATCCTTCAAAAAGACTACTTTCGTCTGCAAGCCTCGTTCGCAGCGTTTATCCCTCGCGACAGACATGCGTTGGGAACGGCGGCGGAAGTCGCCGAATATCATGCGCAGCAAACTCAATGGGAAGTTGGCCACCGCAGACATTCGACACGAGCTGGAGCGCATCGAAAACCCGCTGAAGAAGTCGGCTGCCGTGGCGGCCTACAATAAGTTTCCTCTCAATATCCGCCCAATACTTTTCTTAGCCGCAGAAGAACGCGACGGGTTTCAGCAGCAAATTGCGGAGCTAGCAGACCGTCAGGCTGAAGCCGAATGGAAGAAGATCGACTACAGCAAGCAGCTGAAAGGTCAAGAGCTCGAGCGTTGGACGGCGCTGCAAACCCAGCTCAAATCTTTTGATGAATTGAAGCCAAAGCCACTTGGAACCATCCTGTCGGCTGGCGAGGTTGACGCCCTGCCACCGCGCGTGTCCATCCCTTCTTCCAACACAACCGAGTACATTCTGCCAGCACGTTTCGAAGTCTTCGGCGCCGATGAGCTTCTGGGAGCAAACGAAAATAAACGCCATGCGCAGCAAGCGTCTGGCCGGCGCACCGCCTTGGCGGATTGGATCAATTCGCCCGAAAATCCGCTGCCGCACCGCGTTATCGTTAATCGCATGTGGCAGCAGATCTTCGGACAGGGCATCGTTCAGAACTCCAGCGATTTTGGACGCCTTGGGGCAGCGCCAACGCATCCGGAACTGTTGGATTGGCTGGCCGTGTGGTTTCTAGAGCATGACAGGAGCCTCAAGGGTTTGCATCGTTTGCTGGTCACATCTGCCGTCTATCGTCAAGCTTCCGAGGTCGAGCCCGCCGTGCAACAACTCGGCAATCAAGAGGATTGGCAGAATCAGTTGCTTTGGCATTTTCCGGTCCGCCGACTGGACGCTGAACAGATACGCGATGCCATGTTGGTCACCTCACGCAGCCTGGTTGCGAAACAGGGTGGTCCTTCCGCCCCTCATGACAGCATGGTCCGCTCCGTCTACACAATGGTAAAACGCAATACGCTCCATCCCATGTTAGCCGCCTTCGACGCACCGGATCGCTCGTCGAGTATTGGCCGACGCAACTCCACCACGACCGCCAATCAAGCTCTATTGATGGTCAACAGCGAATGGCCAATCAGCCTGGCAAGCATGCTTGCATCCAAACTCCAGATGGAATCTAGCTCCGTCGAGCTGCATGTTCAGCAGGTTTACCAAGCAGCCCTGCAACGCATGCCCAGCCCGCAAGAGATGGATGCAGCCGTGGCGTTCCTGAAGGAAACGACTGAGCAGTTGAGCGACTCGCAGGCTGAGCATGATGTGCCGGCAGTCGTGGAAGCAGTGGCGGAAAACGCAAACCATTCGACTGAAACGCAGCCCTGGTATCAAACCGAAGAATATACGACGGCTTTGGCGGATTTGTGCCATGTGCTCATGAATTCCAGCGAGTTCTTGGTTTTGAAATAAGTGCCCCCTGATGCACGCAGCAAGTAAGCAAAGCATGATGTCAACCTTCAAGGCAGTTCGCGGAGCAGGTTATTTCTCGCGCAGGGAAATGCTTCAACAGGCCGGAGCAGGCTTTGGTGCCTTGGCCCTGCAAGGTCTTCTGTCCGCTGAGTCGAGTACGGGCGTAAGTGCCCACCATAAGCCAACTGCCAAGAATGTGATCTTCGTCTTCCTCGAGGGGGGGCCCAGCCATATCGATTTGCTGGATCCCAAGCCTGCCCTGGAAAAGTTGCATGGCCAGCAATTGCCCGATAGTTTCGCCCCTGTCATTACGCCGATGGGCGAGTACGACGCTCCACTTATGGCTTCGAAACGCAAGTGGAAGCAGTACGGTAAGAATGGAATGTGGTTCTCCGATTGGATACCTCATATCGCCGAGTGCGCTGACGATCTTTGCGTGATTCGCTCATGCTGGGGAAATGGTCTCAATCATTCCAATGGCGTCTGCCAAATGAATACGGGTTCCATTCTTGCCGGGCGGCCATCGCTCGGGGCTTGGGCCACGTATGGGTTGGGTACTGAGAATTCCAATCTGCCTGGGTTTGTGGTCATCGAAGACGATGCGGGCAAAGTCATCAACGGCCCTCGCAATTGGGGTGCGGGATTTATGCCTGGCAGCTATCAAGGTACGTCGGTTTCCAGTGGTGACGAGCCGATTCGATTCTTGGCTCGCCATGCAGCAGTTGATGAACAGCGACAGCTGCGGAAATTGCGTCTGCTACAAGGTATGAATCAAGAGCTCGCCCAGCGTTACCCCGAGAACGCCGAGTTGGAAGCGAGGATTCGCAGTTATGAGTTGGCGCATCGCATGCAGGCGGAAGCTCCCGAGGCGGTTGATCTTTCGCGTGAGACGCTTGAGACACAACAGTTGTATGGAATCGATCAAGAGGAGACAGCCACATTCGGACGCAATTGCCTGTTAGCTCGACGATTGGTGGAACGCGGAGTTCGATTTGTGCAGCTGTATCACGGAGCGGGTAGCAAGTGGGATTCGCATTCGAAGATTGAGAGCAATCATTCCAGACTCTGCCGAGCCAGCGACAAGCCGGTCGCGGGACTGATTCAAGATTTGAAGCGTCGCGGACTACTGGAAAGCACGCTGGTGATATGGGGCGGAGAATTTGGCCGCACACCGATGAGCGAAAAGGGCGACGGGCGCGATCACAACTGCAATGGATTCTCGATGATGATGGCCGGCGGGGGAATTCGAGGTGGGCATACGCTGGGGGCGACGGATGAGATCGGCTTACACGCCACAGAAGATCGGCTGCATGTGCACGATATTCACGCCACGATTCTCTATGCCCTAGGCATAGACCATTGGAAGCTCGTCTACCACCACCAAGGCCGCCCCGAGCGAGCTACGCAGAATGAAGGACATGTTTGCAAGAAGGTTTTCGCCTGAATCATGCATGCTGACCCCCGCAATTCTTGTCCGCGAAGCGGGTGCAGTTCTTGATCTTGGAACTGGTAGATGAACAATCGCAGGTCCAACATCGGACTCCACAAATACCTGGCCGTGCTACCCTCGATCGTATTGGCTTTATTGCCGAGACTTGCGTGTCCCTGCCAGTTTCCAGCTTATGCAGGGCTGCTGGGTTCAATGGGCCTGACATTCTTGACGCAGACCATGTACTTGTTCCCGCTCACCGCCTCATGTTTAACCTTTGCCGTCGGCGGGCTGGCGGTAGGTGCAAAACGCCGCCAAGGCTATGCTCCTTTTGGAGTCGGCCTGATTGCGGCGGCCCTGCTGTTGATTGGCAAGTTCATCATCGCCTCGGAGCCGGCTGTGTTCATTGCGATTGCGATGTTATTGCTGGCATCATTTTGGAATTCATGGCCCAGAAAGCCCGCAAAACTGCATTTCACCGCCGATGGTCATGTTCAGTTGGGACCAGATCCGAAGTCCTGAGAAAGACTCTCCCGATCCGCACCCGCTGATCACTCTTTGGGCTGGACCATTGCTCGGCGTCGCCGTACCGCTAATCGCTGCGTCGATCATCCGCAAAAGATGGGCATGGTTCGTCGCGGACTTTTGTCTTATCGCCAATGGAGGATATCTCGCATTGGCTTGGCTTTCTGGCGATCACTTCCTCGACACAACTCGTTTGCTTGCCGGCGGGGCGCATCCCGCATCAATCGTGGTATATTGCTTTCTCACCATTGGTTTCGGTTACTTCTGGTTTCGCTCCGACTGCATTCACTTTCTTGAAACGCGAACGGAGAGCGGCGAACCACCCGAGTCGCCGAGTCGGGCGTTTTGACACTGGAAGATCTCTCGCGGCGAACCAGGGGTTCCAACGGAGCGGGCGGGCTAGGTTTTTTCTGATGGAACGTTGTTTTCGCCGCTGAACCCTGTCGTTCCACAATTGAATTTGTTTCAGCCTGGATTTGGCAACCACGAAGGACACGAAGAGCACGAAGAATGCAATTCGATGACCTTACGCACCGCGTGATTGGATGTGCGATCGCGGTTCATCGTGCGTTGGGGCCTGGGTTGCTTGAATCGGCGTACGAACAATGCCTTGCTCACGAACTTGTCGCAACACAACATTCGCTTCAAACTTCAACATCCTCAACCGGTTGAGTACAAGGGTTTTCGTCTCGACTGTGGCTACCGCATTGATTTGCTTGTCGAGGACATGTTGATTGTCGAATTGAAGAGCGTGGACAAGCTGACAGGGATTCACGAAGCACAATTGCTGACATACATGAAACTCGCCGGTGTGAAGACGGGCTTGCTGATCGACTTCAACGTTACCAAGCTCAAAGACGGGATCAAGCGATTCGTCCTTTGACCGTCTTGCCTTCGTGCTCTTCGCGTCCTTCGTGGTTCAACCTTCCCCCTGGACGACTGGTGCCGTGTAGAATGTGGAACCATGCCATGCACACGAAGGCTCCCGAGTCCGGTCCATCGGTTTGGTCTGAATCATTGCTCGGCGTCGCCCATCAATCGTGGTATATTGCTTTCTCACCATTGGTTTCGGTTACTTCTGGTTTCGATCCGACTGCATTCACTTTCTTGCAACGCGAACGGAGAGCGGCGAACCACCCGAGTCGCCGAGTCGGGCGTTTTGACACTGGAAGCTGAACCCTGTCGTTCCATAATTGAATTTGTTTCAGCCTGGATTTGGCAACCACGAAGGACACGAAAAGCACGAAGACTGCAATTCGATGACCTTACGCACCGCGTGATTGGATGTGCGATCGCGGTTTATCGTGCGTTGGGGCCTGGGTTTCTTGAATCGGCGTACGAACAATGCCTTGCTCACGAATTTGCGCAAAACAGCATTCGCTTCAAACTTCAACATCCTCAACCGGTTAAGTACAAGGGTTTTCGTCTCGACTGTGGCTACCGCATTGATTTGCTTGTCGAGGACATGTTGATTGTCGAAATTAAAGAGCGTGGACAAGCTGACAGGGATTCACGAAGCACAATTGCTAACATACATGAAACTCGCCGATGTGTGTGAAGACGGGCTTGCTGATCGACTTCAACGTTACCAAGCTCAAAGAGGGGATCAAGCGATTCGTCCTTTGACCGTCCTGCCTTCGTGCTCTTCGCGTCCTTCGTGGTTCAACCTAAATGGCGATCTCGTGTCGTTGATTCAATCTCGAATCGAAGCTTGTGAATTTTCACGAGTTGACAATCAGCTTTCCCCGCCTGGTAACCGGTGACGTTCTGGCCTTGATCGTACTCAGGCGCGCGCCCGGTACTCGTGCTCATACTCGAAAGGATCATGATGGACGCTCCAAGTTTCGATCGCAAACGGCTGGATGTATACCGCCTCTCGATTGAATCCCTCGCCATCTCGTATCGGCTTGCCAAATGTCTGAGCGGTATTCACCGTCCCGCTCGTGACCAATGGCTTGGGCTACACGATCGATCCCCCTAAACAGCGAAGTGCCACATAGGGAACCCGTGAACGGTTTTAAAAACTCACTCACTCAAGAGCAGTCGGTCGTCTGTTCGGCTTTCGTCTGGCTGGGAAGATCCAGTTGGGTGAGCACGGGTGACCGGCAGCTGTCTGCGAACGATAACGCCGCGGTAGGACACGCGGCGACACATGCGGCCGCCACCTTGGTCAAAGCGTCGTCCAATTTGCCATCGAAAGGCACACTTAAGCGGACGTCGAAACCGCGACCGACAAATGTTAATCCCAACGGTTCTTGGGCCTGCTCTGCGATTTTGATACAGAGTTCGCATTTGATGCATTTGCCCGGCTCGAAGAGCACCGATGATTCTCGTCCGATTACCTCGTAGGGTCGTCGTTCACTGGGGAAGCGGTTGGGGTTCGCGCCATAAACCTCCGACCAGTGCTCAAGTTTGCATTTGTTGTGCGCAACACAGCCACAGCTGAGGCATCGCTCGGATTGCACGGTCGCATCACACGGAACATAGTCCGTGCCAGTCGCGGGGACAGAGCGCTGGGCAGTGATTGAGTTGGCAAGAAACTCGTTCATCTCGCCTGATTCTAAACGACCAATGCGTGACGAGAAGTCATATCCCAGGCTGAGTTTCTTCCAGCCTGAGAGAAACTGGTTGATAATGGATGCGGCTTCCTTGCCGTCGGCCGTGCTCCGCACAACCATGCCATTTCCTCTCAACGCGTTACCGACCGCAAACACGCCCCCACGATTGGTCGAGTAGGTCTCTGTGTCTACATCGATTCCCTTACGATTGGACTTGATGCCCAACCGCTCCACCTGCTCGGGCGCGGTCTTTCCAATCGCCAGCAACACTGCGTCAAACTCCTCGCACAGGGCATCGAGCTGCTCTTTTTCTGAGATCGACGTCTGCAATCGCAGCTCAACGCCCAGCCGAATGATCTGTTTGATTTCGGCGTCCAGTACATCTGGCGGCAAATCCTCCGCGAATTCCTGCGTGCGGAGACGGCCTCCAAGCGACTCATGCTGTTCAATTAACGTACAGGCGTGCCCGGCTCGTCGCAGGTAATACACGGCAGCCAGACCGGAGGGTCCGGCACCGACGACCGCCACGCTGCCGGCCGCTATCCGGCTTACATGGCGGAAGATAGGGATCGTCGCTTGCCAAATCGACATCAGCCACGTAGCGTTTTAGATCGCAAATCGCCACCGGGCCGTCTGCGCCTTTGCGTCGACAGCCCTTTTCACATGGTTTGGGACAGACGCGGCCGAGCACTGCCGGCAGGGCAATGTTGTCTTTGATCGTCACGATGGCATCGCGCAATTCTTCGTCACTGATCTGTTGCAGCATCAGTGGAATATCCATGTGCGCCGGGCAGGCAAAGTCGCACGGGGCGCGACAGTCCCCGACGTGTTCGCTGAGAAGCAACTCCAGGGCCGTGCGGCGAACTTCGTGAATCTCTTCCGTCTCGTTGTCTATCTCCATCCCATCCACGACCTTCGTCCCGCAGGCTGAGATCAACCGGCCGGATCGGCGATCCTTGACCGTACACACCTGGCAAGAGTTCGAGGGCTCGTATCCCTTGAGATAGCACAGCGTGGGGATCTCGACTCCTAAAAGTGCGGCGGCATCGATAATGTTCGATCCTGACGGAACTTCTACTTCGCGATCGTCGATTTTGATTTTTACCATGGTAGGTGACCTCGTCACGAATTATAGCTTGGCAGGCTTTGCCTTGGGTTCCGATGCAATGTAAACGGCATCTTCGGGACAGACTTGATAGCAGGTGTCACATCGCGTGCAGATATCCAAGTTGATCGTATGGCTCTGGTAGGGAGTCATCGGGATGGCATTCACGGGACAATGTTGGGAACAAAGCGTGCAGCCGATGCACTTGTCGTTGATGCGATAGTCGATCAGTGCAAGGCATTTGCCGGCCGGACAGTATCCCTGGATGTGTGCTTCATACTCCTCGCGGAAGTACTTCAACGTGGACAGAATCGGGTTGGGAGCCGCCTTGCCGAGGCCGCACATGCTGCCAGCGCCAACCGACTTTGACAGCGTTTCGAGTTGTTCAAGATCGCCTTGCTTGCCTTTTCCGGTACACAGCCGCTCCAGAATGTCGAGCAGTCGCCTCGTGCCGACGCGGCAGAAGGTGCATTTGCCACAGGACTGGTCTTGCGTGAATTCCAGGAAGTAGTGAGCGATGTCGACCATGCAATCCTTGTCGTCCAGCACAACCAGTCCGCCGCTTCCCATGATTGCGCCAACCGCCGACAGCGATTCATAGTCGATCTGCGTATCCGCCAGCGCGGCGGGCACGCAACCGCCGGAGGGTCCGCCGATCTGTACGGCTTTGAACGTGCGTCCCGGCTCCACACCACCTCCGATTTCCTCGACGATCTGACGAATCGTGATTCCCATCGGCACTTCGATCAGGCCGCCGTTTCGGATCTTTCCGGCCAGCGCAAAAGCCTTGGTGCCCTTGCTCGTTTTGGTCCCAAACTTGGCAAGTTCCTTGCCGCCATTTTGCAGTATCCAGGGAATCGTGGAAAAGCGTCTCGACGTTATTGATCAACGTCGGTTTCTCCCATAGCCCACTTTCGGCCGGAAACGGCGGGCGTATCCGCGGCGTCCCACGACCTCCTTCGATGGAGTGAATCAGCGCCGTTTCTTCACCACAAATGTATGCACCAGCCCCTTCTCGAATTTCAAGCTTCAGGCTGAATTCGCTGCCCATCACGGAGTCGCCAAGGATACCGCCTTGTTCGCAGATTTCAATCGCTTTGCGAACGCGTTCAACCGCCAGCGGGTATTCAGCGCGAATGTAGAAGATGCCATCGTGCGCGTCGACCGCACGGGCAGCGATGGCCATGCCCTCAATGACGCGAAACGGAATCGACTCCAGCAGTACCTTGTCCATGAAAGCACCGGGGTCGCCCTCGTCACCATTGCAGATGATGTATTTAGTTGGGCTCTCCTGGGCACGGACGGTTCGCCACTTAACATGCGTCGGAAATCCGGCTCCGCCGCGTCCGCGCAGTCCACTGGCCTCGACTTCGTCCAAGATCTGCTGTGGTTCGAGTTGTGTAAGACATTTCTTCAACGCATCGAATCCGCCGTGACGGACGTATTCGTCCAAATCGAGCGGATCGATGGCATCCAGTAAGTCCAAGGTCAGGTGTTTCTGAGGACCAATGAACGAAGCGATCACGCCGTCTCGCGCAGCAGCTGTGTTTTTCCAACTATCCGGGTCTTCATTGGACTGAACCCAATCGCAAATCCGCGATGCGGCGTAACGAATGGGCCGGAAAATGCCTTTCGGCCTAAAGTGCTTGAGGACAATCTTGCGAGCCATGGCGGGCTTGACATTGGTATAGATCTGAGACGCGCCGTCAGGCGAGACTAGTTCTACCAACGGCACTTTGCTGCAGATTCCGGTGCAACCAATCTGTTTTACATACGCGTCGCCGCCACATTCATCGATTGCATCGCACAGAGCTTCGTGAACCTTATCGCTGCCCAATGCCAGGCAACACGACCCCAGACCGATACGGACCTCCGTGGTTCTTGGCACCCCGCGGTTGTGAAATCGGACGATGTACGGCGGATAGCTTGACGAATTTGGCTTCGTCGAATTCCCGCAAGTACGCGTGGTGTCGTTTGGGTCGTCACATGACCAAAAATGGCATCATCGATTTGAACCACCGGACCCAGTGTGCAACATCCCAGACAAGCCACCTTTTGCACCGTGAAATTGCCATCGGCGTCCGTATCACCGTGCGGCGCGAGCTTCAGCTCATGCCGAATTGCATCGTCGACCAGATTCGCCCCTTTGACGTGACAGGCGGTGCCAGTGCAGACACTGATCATGTGACGCCCGACGGGCTGGTGTCGGAAACGGTCGTAGAACGAAGCCACGCCCGTGATGGATGCCGGGGTAATATCGGTCAGCTCGCAGACCCGCTGCAGCGCCTCCTGCGGCAGGTAGCGATACTCCTTCTGCACTGCATGCAAGATGGGGATCACCGCATCGGATTCTCGACCAACCTGTTCGACAATTCGGTCGATAGCGAGTCAAGTCGATTCTTGTGGTTGTCGTAGTCATTCGGCATCAAGTCCGAAACTCGAGTCACTGATGATCACTGTTTGCGCTCCCAATACAGAACAGATGTTCGCTGCCTCTTATGATAATCCGGCCATCCTGAAAGACCGGGCATGTCACGCACTCTTCCCCCAGTTCAGCTTCCGAGATTCGTTTGCACTGCTCTCTGGTTGGTTCCACAATCCAAGCCTTCCCGTCTCTGCTAAACAGATAAACGCGATCACCAACCAGGCTAGGAGAAGAAACGAAATCGGCTTCGAAATCTTCCTCCCACAACGGTTCACCACCTTGCTGCTTGTCAAAACAGAACAGCGTTCCGTAAGAAGTCAGCGTCAAAAAGAAGTCGTCGGTAACCAAGGGGCTACACATGTCCGGCAGGCCGTAATCAATAGTCCACAGCACATGGCTTTCGGTCACGTCTCCCGTTCCGTCAACTCGGATTGCAGCATAAACCGCTGTATCGTTGCCCGCATAGACGATTCCGTCTGAGTACACGGGCGAACAGCCAACCTCGACGCGCTCGAGGCATTTTGCACGCCAGAGTTCCGCTCCATCGCTTGGCGAGTAGGCGATCACCCAAGGGTCACTACAGGTGATGATCTGCGCTTGACCGTCGTGCTCGATCACAATCGGTGAAGACCAGGACGCCGGTCGTTGCACGGACTTTCTCCCATATCGGCTTACCGGTTGCACCTTCGAAGCACATCAGCTTTGAGAGCTCGTCGTCGCTGTCTCCATGGTCGAACTGAACAATCACCGATCCCTGGTAGGTCGCCAGCGACGATGCGAGGCCATAGTTATTTTTCTGCG
>CAVPPY010000061.1:0-23544 GCA_963707245.1 Pirellulaceae bacterium | reverse complement strand
TAGCCAAGGGGCTCGCAGCGGATTATCGTTAGAACAACCTCTACTATCTCGTTTCCGAGCAACACATCATGAATGACGCTGATGCAAATTCGATGCAGGAAGTTGCAGAGCAGCCCACCAAGACGCTGACGCGGCGGGGCGACGTGGATAAGTGCCCGGCTTGCGGTGCGGGAATACACCCCGATGCCTATCACTGTTCCGTTTGCCAAAACGATTTCTGTTACCACTGCCGTGCGCGATTATTGCCATCAGATATACAACTGCAATGCATCAATCAACACTGTGACTACTACGGCAAGCTAGTTTGCAGTGTGTGTGATGTGCTGACCGAAAAGCAGGAAAACCCCTCTGTCTACCAAGAACCAGAGGATGGTTATTGGCCCGGATTGCTGGCCGTATCGTTCGTCTTGTTCTGTGCGTTGTGGTACTTCTATTCGTTCCTCAGCGGCTTGATTTGGGCGGTGCTGTTTTTTGCTGGGCTTGGCTGGTGGTTGCATACCGTAGGCATCAACATTTTCGGGCGACAAAGGGAAGTAGAGCAGACGCGACGGACGTCCAAGTACGACTGCATTTGCTGCGGAGAACCCGTGAAGAAGTTGGTTGTGCCGCATGATTGATCAGATCAGTGTTCCATCGATCACGCTGCAGGCTGGATTCCGCGTTCCAACACCGAAAGCTGCGGTCCCGTTAAATGGAGACCAATAATCATGGCTGACTTCAAAATCCACGAATTGGAAGGTACGCGCTACGTTGAGATTCACCTGAATCATGAAATGGTGCGCGTCGAGTCCGGAGCGTTGAGCTATCTACACGGCGATATTTCCATCCACTCGCAATTGGTGCCCTCTGTGGGCGGCATGCTAAAGTCCATGCTCGCCGATGAGGCCATCTACCGCCCTACATACACCGGAACTGGCGTCATTACGCTGGAGTCCTCCCTGGGTGGATTTCACGTGTTGAATCTGCAGGGCGAATCGTGGATTTTGGAACGCGGCACCTACTGGGCTTCCGATGGTAGCGTCGACGTGGGCTTCTATCGCGAGAAATTAAAGGCCTCCATGTGGGCTGGCGAAGGCCCAATCTACCTGCAAACTCGCGTCCGTGGTGAGGGCCAAGTGGTACTCACCACGCGCGGGCCAGTCGAATTGCTCCAATTGCGTCCCGGTGAGCCGGTCGTTACCGAGGGCTCCTACGTCGTTGCCAGAACCGGCGACGTTTCTTTCAGCGTCCGCCGCTCCACCAAGAATTTTATGGGACGCTTCACCGCCGGCGAAGGCTTGGTTCGCGTGTATGAAGGCAGCGGCAAGGTGCTGATCAACCCCGCACCTTACTGGCGCTATCGTGTCTTCGCGGAACGAGCGGGCCCGTCCGCCGACTCGCCCTCGAAGATGACCAGCTAGCGGTCGCCACCCTGCGTTTGCCGTGGTTCGCTATCGGCTGGTTCATGGCCTGGGTTCGATGGCTGGCTGGGTTCGATGTCCGTCCCTGCGGTGACTGAAACGTTTGCCCGCCGACTCGACTTCTCACGAATCGACTTGTCTATCCGCACGACAGGCCGCCTTGGCGGCGGCGATAGCGTCGAGCATTGTACTCCCGCATGGCACGAGGTTAAGGCAATTCTGAGCGGAATGGCGCATAGCCACCGGTATCGTCGAGCGACGTTTTCCCATTCAAAACCGGCGGCTGACGCCGTCCCGCTCATTAACCGGTAGCTTAACCTCGTGCCATTCGGGTCTGACCCTTTGGAGGCGAGTCGAATTTACGTGTGTTCTTGACCTCGCCGGAGAGGGTCAGACCCCTTTGGGGACAAAGCCTAGTACTGCGTTAAGCGAGCGGCAGATAAGTTGCTACCCAATCGTAGTGGACGAGGTAACGAGACCTTGCCGCAGGGACTCGTTACCTCATCCACTACAGGTAGATTCCTATCTGCCGCTCGGGTTACAAGCCGAATCAACAGTGGCTAGCGGCGTCCACCGCCGCCAGAGCGTCCGCGTCCGCCGCCACTGCTCCCGCCACCACCGCTTCGACCGCGACCACGCGAGTCGCCGGAACGACCACGGTCACCGCCACGGTCGCCGCGATCACCGCCGCGATCACGGTCGGCGCTGCGCTCGGCGCGTTCGGGGCGTTCATCATCGCCCTCCTGCGAGGCAAATTCGTCCTCGATGCCCAGCTCTTCCAAGGCTCGACGGCGACTGAGCTTGACGCGATCCTGTTCGTCGATGTCGATGACGATGACCTTCATCGCATCGCCCACCTTGCAAATGTCATCCACGCTGGCCACGTAACCGCTGGACAGTTCACTGATGTGCACCAGGCCGTCGCGGCCTGGCAGGATCTCGACAAAGGCACCGAAATCGCGGCAACTGCTGACCGTGCCATCATAAATCTTGCCGATCTGCGCCGTGGCCGTGCAGGCTTCAACTCGTGCCAAGGCCGCCTTGGCAGCTTCGCTGTTGAGCGCCGACACGACTACCGTACCGTCATCCTCGACATCGATATTCGCACCGGTATCCTCTTGGATGGCGCGGATATTCTTGCCGCCCGGTCCGATCAGCAAGCCAATCTTGTCGGACTCAATCTTGGTCCGCAGCAATCGCGGTGCAAAGCGACTGGTTTCGGAGCGTGGTCGCGGAATGGTGGTGATCATCTTACGCAGGATTTCCATCCGCGCCTCGCGAGCCTGCTTGAGCGTGGCACGCATGATTTCCTCGCTGATGCCGTCGATCTTCAGGTCGAGTTGGATACCGGTGATTCCTTCGGGCGTACCGGCAATCTTAAAGTCCATGTCGCCAAAGTGATCTTCGTCGCCGATGATATCCGTCAACAGGACCCAACGATCGTCGTCGCCCTTGACCAACCCAATGCTGATGCCTGCGACCGGATTGCATAGCGGCACGCCAGCCGCCATCAGCCCCAAGGTGGCACCGCACACGCTGGCCATGGAGGACGATCCATTGGATTCGAGGATGTCACTGATGACGCGAATCGTGTAAGGAAAATCCTCCGGAGCCGGGATCACCGGAGCAACCGAGCGCTCCGCCAAGGCACCGTGACCAATCTCGCGACGACCGGGTCCACGGATCGGCCGACATTCGCCGACCGAATAGGAAGGGAAATTGTAGTCCAGCATGAACTTCTTGCTGTACTCGTCGATCAAGCCGTCGACGCGTTGTTCATCGCGACTGGTTCCCAGGGTAACGGTTACCAGAGCCTGTGTCTCGCCGCGCTGAAAAACGGCAGAACCGTGGGTTCGTGGCAATACATCCGTTTCGCATTCGATATGTCGCAGGCTGCCGTGATCGCGACCATCGGGCCGAGTACCAGTCAGAATCAACTCGCGGACAACGTCGCTCTCCAAGTCGTGCCAAGCGGTGCTGAAATCATCCGCAGAGATGGCTCCCTCCGCCTTCGGATCCGGAATCAATTCCGACTTGGCCTGCTCTTTGAGAGCCCCAATGGCCTCCGCTCTGGCCTGCTTGCCCTCGGTCTGCTTGGCATCGCGGTAACGATCCCAATAACCTTCCTTCAAGCGACCGAGAATGCCATTGTCAGCCGGTGGCTCAAAGGCGATCTTGGTGGGCTGGACGCGGGCTACCAGCTCGTTGATCAGATCCAAGATCTGTCGCACGACCGTGTGTGCATAGACGATGGCCTCAGCCATTTCGCTCTCAGGCATCTCCTGGGCAAAGCCCTCGATCATCAGAATCGACTGATCGCTACCGGAAATAATTAAATCCAGCTCGCTCTCTTCTAACTGCTCGTTCGTGGGGAATGCAATTAACTCACCATCGATCTTGGCTACTCGGACGGATGCAATCGGACCCTGAAAAGGCAGGGGGCTAATCGCCAGTGCCGCACTGGCTCCGTTCATGGCCAAGATGTCGCCATCATTCTGCAAGTCGCTGCTGAGGACAACGCTCTGAATCTGCACTTCGTCGTTGAAGCCCTTCGGGAACAGTGGGCGAATTGGGCGATCCATCAAGCGGCTCGTCAGGGTCTCCTTGGTCGTTGGCCGTCCCTCTCGCTTGAGGAAGCCACCGGGGAATTTTCCTGCAGCTGCCAAACGCTCTCGGTAATCACATGTCAACGGAAAAAAATCGGTGCCTGGACGGGATGGTCCCGTTGCGGTGGCGGTCAGAACGACAGTGTCGCCATATTGGACCAAAACACTACCAGCGGCCTGCTTGGCCAGTTGTCCCGTTTCAAAGGAAAGCGTGTGGGCACCAATTTGCTTTTCTACTCTAATTTTCACTTCATTCATTCCTAATCCAACAAACGTCACTACTTACTACAACACAATTAATTTCTTCGAGTTACCTCACCATGCTCTACGTCAACTCTTGCAATCCATTTCTCCCATCCATGCCACTGCCACTCCTTCGAACTTCGGTGGACCAAATAACCGCTGTGAACTTGTCTGAGACAGGTCCAGCTAGTTTGCCGCGACTTCCCCATCCCAGCAAGAAATGGGTCTTGGTCCCCTGCACCTGCACGCGATGTTGCAGGCAGAGGGCCCACCTGTGAAGGTTGGCCGCCCCGCAGAAAATCCACCCGGTGCGTCGAGAAGGAAAGGCATCCGAAACTGAGTCCCTGGCCAGGCTCTGAACACAGTGTCGATGGGTTGCACAAGAGGCAACATTCCTTTATCTGAAGAACAGCGGGACCAGCCTAAGCCTGAAAACCTAAGACTGGAACCAGCCCAACCAGCAGTAGCCCGCGACACCCTCAACTGGAAATGTCGCACCGCCGATCAGCATTCCCTTGCAATCGCACGCGAAATGCACTACTTGCGAATGCCCAGCCGGGCGATAAGGTCTAAATATCCCTGAGGATCGTGGCGGCGCACATAATCCAACAATCCACGACGGCGACTGACCATGCGGAGCAGCCCACGGCGACTAGCATAGTCTTTCGTGTTCGAACGCATGTGCTCGGTCAAGTGGTTGATACGCTTGGTCAAAACCGCAATTTGCACGGTCGACGAGCCCGTATCCGACGGGGAAGTCCTGTACTCGGCAATCGCCTGCTGTCTCAATTCTTTGGTCGCTGTCATTTCGCTTTTAGATATCTATGGTTGTCAATGAGTTCTGTGAGGAGTCTTCCATCGCCGCTGCTGCAAACTCTGGCCACAAATCCTATCTGATCCCGTGAAACCCGCAACCTCAGATTGCTGTCCTGCTGGGCTTTACATTTCACATGGGGAACGCCCTTGCCAGCGGGGCAGAATGCCAACGCACCACTCCATTGCCCCCCCGGTCGGGCTGGCTCACTATTACACATTTGGCTGCAGTGTTAGAAATAGGGTCTGTTTCACCCGCAGACGAAGCCGCCAAATTGCTATTTCGATCTTCGATCGGCCGTTAATACCTCTACCTTAAAGTGATTTTTCATGAAGGGTTTGCCATTCGTCTTGTTGTTCACGGCGATGACATTCATTGCTTGGGGAGCTTACGGTCCGGTGTTGCATCACGGATCGCTGGCCTTGAATCACGACAGCCTGCGGGCTTTCGTAGGGGTTGGCTTGGCCTATTTTCTGATCGCCGTCATCATGCCCATCCTCATCCTGCGAAGAGGTAAAGAGCCTGGCCGGTGGACCTTCATGGGAGCAGCCTATTCGCTGGTCGCAGGAGCGGTGGGGGCCATCGGGGCTTTGGGAATTATTCTGGCCCTGGCCTACGGTGGACAAACACTTTACGTCATGCCGCTGGTGTTTGGCTTTGCGCCTGTCGTCAATACCATGGTCACCGCCTTTCTCAGCCGCACCTTCAACCAGATTAGCCCCATTTTCATTGGCGGCATTGTCGCCGCTGCCCTCGGCGCCGGCGCCGTGCTGTACTTCAAGCCCACCAGCAAACCCAGCCCGGAAACAAACGACGCCAAGCCACAAGTCGAATCCCTCGATACGACTGTCGAGGGCTCGGCACCCGAGCATCTGGCACCCGCCAATCCGCCCCTTGAGCAAACGCCGGCGGCGGAAGTCGAGATTTTGGAGTCCGAGGAACGCCCACCCGTCCCCCCCGCCGAAGTAGGCGCAGAACCTGTGGCCCCTGACTCCGCTGAGCAACCGGCTGCCAAACCGTCGGACGAACAAGCCGGCCTTTCGCAGCCTGCAGTCCACCAGGACGACAACGCCCTCCTTGGCGGCAAATTGATCAGCCTGAATGCCGCCACGATTCAGGAAGAATCCGAGTCCGAAGTCAGCCAGCCCGCACAGACTGACAAGCATTCCAGCGGTTCCGTCGGCGCGTCCTCCACCAAGAAATACCTCCCGATCGCACTATCGATCATTGTGGCGGCATTATGCTGGGGCTCCTATGGACCGATGTTGCATATCGGCCAACAGAAAATGGATGGCAGTCGTCTGAGACCCTTCATTTGCGTTGGCTTGGCCTATTTCTTCATCGCCGTGGCCGCACCCCTGGCATTGATCTACCTCCGACCGGAGGATTCGGGCGCCTGGACTACCAGCGGAATGAGTTGGTCTTTCTTGGCCGGAGTGGCCGGTGCCATCGGTGCTCTGGGAGTGATCCTGGCGTTCAATGCCGGCGGCAAACCTTACTATGTCATGCCACTCATCTTCGGCTTTGCCCCCGTGATCAATACCTTTATCTCACTCAGCGAGACCAACAGTTGGGGCCGCGTCTCGCCTCCGTTCTGGATTGGTCTGGCCGTCGTCATCGCCGGCGCGGTCACGGTACTCACCAACGCGCCCAAGCCAAAACACAAATAGGTCCCGGCGGACAAGATCCGGGCGGACAAGAAGTTTATCAGCCTTAGATGTGCAGATACCAATGGCCTCTCCCAAGGTTCTTTAGATATATAATTGACTTTCCGCGCGATCAGCCTGTTAGCAAAGTTTCAAAATCGCTGCAACGATCCAGCTTCTTTAATTTTGTAAAAAGCTTTCCGCGCCAGGGGCTAATCAGTTGCCGCCGCCCGAGGACTATGGTTTAGAATCGGCGCCGAGCACGCTGCCGCTTTTCCGCCATGGCGTACTTGGTCACAATGTTGCATTCGACGAGTGCTTTGTCAGGAATAAAATTGGGTTAGACATGCGTTGGGAAAAAGGGGGCGGACACGGGTCGGACACCAAAAGTGCGAAGCACCCGAAGGGCCGTTCCGGCTTTTGGTGCCCGACCCCTTTTTCCCTTCCCTCCCCAAATGAAACTTTGACCAAGCACGAGCTGAGAAGAGGTCAATATGTTGCACTGCTCGCAAGTTGAAAAAGCCCACGCAGACCGACTATCACGGGCAGCGGGCTATGGTCTGTCGCGCACCGCGCTACTTCTGGTTTGCATGTGGGTTGGAGGCATCGTCAGTGGTGGGCGCTGCAACGCTGGCGAAGACTGGCCCATGTGGCGGGCTGATGCGAGCCGCTCGGCAACCACCGTGAATCATCTGCCGGCGGAGCTCAAGCCACTTTGGAAACGTGCGTTTGCCAAGCGTAGCCAAGCCTGGGATGACCCTCTCAATTTGGATTTGATGAGTTACGATCGCGTGTTTGAACCGATCGTGATGGATGGCAAGTTATTCATTGGCTTCAACGATCAGGATAAGTTGCTTGCCCTCGATACCGTAACGGGAAATCAGCTTTGGAGTTTTTTTGCCGAGGCCCCCATTCGCTTACCGCCGGTTGGCTATCGAGGCAGGATTTATGTGTGCAGTGACGATGGCTACTTGTATTGCCTTGACGCAGCCGACGGGCACTTAATCTGGAAATTCTCTGGAGCGCCCAATGCGCAGCATGCGATCGGCAATCGGCGTTTGACTTCGGCCTGGCCAGCGCGGGGCGGCCCGGTGGTCTTCGACGGTCAGGTTTATTTTGCGGCTAGCATTTGGCCCTTCATGGGGACCTTTCTCTACGCACTGGATGCGGACAGCGGAAGGGTTACCTGGGTTAACGACAACACCGGCGCGCAGTACATCAAGCAGCCGCATAGCGCACCGTCTTTTGCCGGCGTGGCACCACAGGGAGCTCTGGTAGCAACGGAAGATTGCCTGATCGTACCTGGTGGAAGAAGCGTGCCAGCTGTTTTTGATCGTCGCGATGGACGGCTGAAGTACTTTGAGATCAATGCGGGTGGCAAGGGTACCGGCGGCTCGTTTGTCACCGCAGATGAGAGCCATTTCTTCGTGCACACGCGCGAAAAGGGGACGCGGGCCTTCAGTCTCGAAACTGGGCTCAAGACAGCTTTCATGCCCAATGAACCCGTGTTGGCACAGGGCAGGCTGTACTCAGCGGAAGTCGACAAGGGAGCCGATGTGATCCGCGCCTACGCTGCACCAGGAGCTGATGGCAAGCCCCCGGAAATACTCTGGCAGCTGCAGGTCTCAGGCAGCGGCGATTTGATCCTGGCAGACAAATTCCTGGTTGCCGCTGGGGCTCAGCAAATCTCGGTGATCGACATCGGCGATCCGGCCGTTTCATTGCCCACCGCCACGCACTCTTCGCCGCAGGTCGTCCAATCCATCGACGTCCAGGAAGACATCGCGCGGCTCGTGGTGGCAGATCACAAACTCTTTGCCGTTACCTCCGAGGGAGCCATTCTGGCCTATGGCCTCCCGCCAGCAGCCCACGACATCGCCCAAGACACGCAGGCGCCCAGGACGCAGGTGGCGCCTAGTCCAGGTGGCGCTGGCCCGAGTGCTGCTGGTTTAAGTAGCTCTGGCGATGCAGGCTCCCGGGACTCCTCGCCCGACGCGGCGAACCGCAGCATCGCCACGAGCTTGCTGGCCAGTGGTGCAGCCGAAGGCTACGGATTTTGGTTTGGAGATGCCAGCCATGCATGGTTGGCTGCCCTGTGCGACCAGTCGCCCTTCGAGCAATTGGCCGTTGTCGATCGCGACAGGTCACGCGTTGACGCCTTGCGGCGATCAATTGGACGCTGCCCAACAATACGGCCGCATTACTGCTCACGTGGCTGCTCCCGCCGAGTTTCGAGCACCCGATTATGTAGCCAATATGGTTTTTGTGGCACCCGATATCGTCCAATCGGCTGACGACGCAAGCCTGGCGGCCATCTATCGATGCGTGCGACCTTACGGAGGTCTGATGCATTTGTTGGGCCCGCCCAATGAAGAACTGCTGCAGCGTCTGTCGGCCCTCGAGCTGGAGCAGGCTGAGTTGCAGGTCGGCGAGCACAGTTTGATCATTCGTCGCGCGGGAGCTTTGCCGGGGGCTGCCGATTGGACTCATCAATACGGCGATGTGGCCAACACGCTCAAGTCCAACGATCACCGCGTCAAACTTCCCTTGGGAATTCTATGGTTCGGTGGCAGTAGCAATATGGATGTCCTCCCTCGCCACGGGCATGGGCCACCCGAGCAAGTCATTGGCGGCCGCCTGTTTATTCAAGGCATGAATAGCCTCAGCGCTCGCGATGTCTACACCGGTCGCGTGCTGTGGAAGCGCGAGTTTCAAGACCTGGGTACCTTTGATGTGTACTATGATAGAACTTACGAGGACACGCCCCTGGACCCCAAATACAACCAGGTGCATATTCCCGGTGCCAATGGCCGGGGAACCAATTTCGTGGCCACCCCCGATCGCCTATACATCCTCGAAGGCAGCACCTGCCACATTCTCGATCCCGCCACCGGGCTCGACCTGCAACAAATAACGCTCCCCGAAGACGATACTCAACAGTCGCCGCAATGGGGTTACATCGGCATCTACGAAGACGTGCTGATCGCCGGCTACGGATTCGCCGATTACGCGCGGCGAATGAATTTGCAGTTCGAATCAGACAAGGCGCTTTCCGCCTCGCGCGCGGGATTCGGTTCGAAGAGCCTGGATCGCGCGGCCAGCCGCGGCCTGATCGGCTACGACCGCCACAGCGGCCAGCTACTCTGGCAGGTCCAAGCCACGCACAGCTTTTGGCACAATGCGATCGTGGCGGGAGGTGACAGGATATACTGTCTGGATCGAAACCCCAGTGAAATAGAAAATGCGATGCGCCGCCGGGGACTGGCCATGCCGGACAGCTACCGCATCCTGTGCCTCAACTATCGCACCGGCGAAACTCTGTGGGAAGTCAAACACGGGATCTTTGGCAGCTGGCTCGGATACTCGGCCCAACACGATCTGCTGCTGCAGGCTGGCGCAAGCCAGCGATCGGCTAGCCGCCGAGGTTGGGCAAGGCATGTCCGTGTACCAGGCCGCCGATGGCCAATTGAAATGGAGCAAGGAATCGCTGAAGTACACGGGGCCTTGCATCCTGCATAACGACCTGATCATTACCAACGCCAATTCCTACACCGAGTCGGCGGGGGCGTATAACCTGCTCACCGGCGAGCAAAAAATGACCGAGAATCCGCTGACCGCTGAACTGGAACCCTGGCGGCTGACTCGCGCCTATGGCTGCAACAATATCATTGCCAGCGAGCATCTGCTGACTTTTCGCTCCGGTGCTGCGGGCTATTACGACTTGCTTTCCGACGCAGGCACCGGCAACCTGGGCGGTTTTAAATCGGGTTGTACTTCGAATTTGGTGGTGGCCGGCGGCGTATTGAATGCTCCTGATTACACGCGGACCTGTAGCTGCGCCTACCAGAATCAGACATCCTTGGCCCTCATCCACATGCCCGACGTCGAAGTTTGGAGCGTGCACCCGCTGGTCAGTGCAACAACCGCTGACGCTCCGATACAGGTTTTAGGAATCAATTTCGGCGCTGCCGGTGACCGCCGCGATGAAGACGGTCATCTGTGGATTGAATATCCCACGCGGACCGGCGATGATTCGCCCGTGCCTGTCCAAATGAATGCCGAAGCCAGCGTGTACCAGCACCATTCATCGGCCTACGCGGATATTTCGCCAGCCTGGATCTATGCCTCGGGAGTCGACCATCTGCTGGAGTTAAGCATTGGACTCGAGCGCCTCCGCTGCCAACCCAGGCGACGCGGATTTGCCTACCGACGCAGCCCAAGGTGACTCTGCGGCCGAATCCAAGAAGAATGATCAAAGCCAGACTGAGCTCAACGACCGCGACCAAGAAATCGCGCAACCGACGCAATCGTTCTTTGATGTCCAACTGTATTTTGCCAGTTCGCGGGATAACGCGAGCGAACGCATCTTTGACATCTACTGCCAGGGAGAATTGTTGCAGGAAAAGGTGCGTATTCCAGCCAGCCCAGGCGAGGGTCCGCAGGCCGCCTTTCAGCTGCGCTTTGACGGCATCGAAGTGAATGATGCACTCACCTTGAAATTTGTTCCCCATTTGGGCACGCCGCGACTGAGCGGCGCATTGCTGCTCCGCTCGAAAGCCAGGCACACGAGAGTTCTGCCAGCCCAGGACTAGGCTTTGTCCCCAAAGGGGTCTGACCCTCTCCGGCGAGGCCAAAAACAGGTGTAAATTCGACTCGCCTCCAAAGGGTCAGACCCCTTTGGGGACAAAGCCTAATCGGATAGATACGGATGCCTACCTTTGCAGTGCTGATTGACGTCGAGAATATACGCGCCAAGTCCTTGAATCTGAGCCAGCTGGTCGAGCATTTCTCGGCGTTGGGGCAAATTGCGGTCTGCCGAGCTGTGGCATGCAGCGGGCAGTTCTCTGGACTGCAGAAACAACTGGATGTTGCCGGATTTGAAAAGATCGAGTATCCGCGCCACGCCCGGAATAGGAATCGGGCGGATATCCATATTGTCATTGATGCTGTCGAATTGCTGTGGACGCGGCCCGACATCGACAGCTTTGTCCTGGTTTCCGGAGACAGCGATTTCGTGCCATTGATACGCAAGCTACAGTCCTTCCAGCGGCGAACGATCGTGCTGGGAAATGCAGAATCGACAGCCAAGACTTTGAAGGCCGCCTGCGATGAGTTCCTGAACATCGAGGGATTCACACGCAAACCGGGGGAAGCCGCCGCAGCCCAGCCGCCCAGCTTCCTCATGCGTGCATGTCGACCTTGCACTGGACCGCCGTATTGCTGGAGGGTGTCCAAGGTCAATTCGCAGCTGCCAATTTGGTTTACGACATGGACGTCCAACAGTCGCTGAGCTCCGTGAACTCCGTGGTGCTCAGGCTCTGTCCGAAGTTTCCGTAGCACGCGAATTCGGCTTGCCCAAAAAGTTTGGCTTCAAACGCTTATTGGCGAGACTTGGAATCCGCCGGCATGTGTCACTTGCATCGCACAGCAGCCGGCCACCACAGCGTAACGTTCACCCAGGCATTGCTCTCCTGGCCAAACGCCAACGAAGTGCCCGCCAACTATCAGTCTGCTTTTGAAAAAACCATGAATATGGCAAAGGGTCGACTCACCATCGACGCTGCCGAATCGCCGCGTCATGGCTCCCACCAAGGCAACGCAGCTGTTATTGGCCCTTTAAGCCTTGACGTCTTAGCAGCATTCACGAATTCTGTCCGCGTAGAGGTCGCGGTTTCAGCCGCTGCCCCCCCGATGGTAGTCCGCGTCGGCTGTGATGCGGCTGGAGAGGGGGTCTGCCCGGCCGCGAAGTCTGCTGGATGCTCGCCGTGCGCACCACCCGTAAGTTGTGTTTCGTGCGGAGTCTAGCAAAAATAGTCGCGAAATAGCCTGCGGGACGGAACGCGCCGCCCGGCAGCGAGTTCTTAGAGCTAGCTCCAGCCGTTTTCTGAGTACACTGAATAGATACTTTCGCTTTTTACGAAACAACGCTGGCGAGAGGCGCGTTCATTGGGGTTAACAACGAACATTGCACCATTTACAGGGAGAAGAGGTGTGTCCCCTTCGACAGACAGGATTTCTGTTCGATGCGCTAGCCATCTGACGCTCGGTCTGGCTGCCCTTTTATGGTGCAGCGGGCTGAATGTGTCAGGCGGAGCAAGTGTTCCCGAGCCAGATATCGCCCAAGTAAAGATGATCAACGCTGCCTTTCAGCAGCAGTGGAAGGATTACGCGCTGACGCCGGCGCCGGTGGAGGATGACTCCAAATGGTGTCGCCGGGTGTTTCTGGATCTGATTGGCCGGATCCCCAACTACGACGAGCTGACAAGACTTCAGTCGCGATCGCGATCAAGCGCAAGCGCGAAAAACTGGTCGAGACGCTTACTCAATGATGACCGGTACACCGAGGAGTTCGCCAACCATTGGGGGACGATCTGGAGCAATATTCTGATCGGTCGCAGTGGCGGCAACGATCGCAATTCGTTCATCAGTCGCGACGGCATGGGTAAGTACCTGCGCGACTGTTTTGCGAGCAACAAACCCTACAACCAAATGGTCTACGAGTTGGTGACGGCCGCGGGTACGACCAAAGCCCGGTACCGAGGATTTAACGGTGCCACCAACTTCCTGATTGACAAGGTCAACGAGGAGGGTGGGACGCTGGCCACCTCGTCCACCTCGCGGATCTTTCTGGGGCTACAGGTGCAATGCACGCAGTGCCACAATCATCCGTTCAATCAGTGGAAGCAGCAGAAATTCTGGGAGTTCAACGCCTTCTTTCGGCAGTCTCGGGCCCTGCGTCGCTTCGTGCCTGGTACGCGGGATATCGACTTTGCCGAGCTGGTGGACCAGGACTTTGCCGGGCGAGAGTGGGCGTCCCTCGGAGGCCGAGATTTACTACGAAGAGCGAAATGGATTTTCCAAGGTTGCCTATCCCGTGTTTGTTGACGGTACGGCGATTGACCGCAGCGGCTATGTGTGGTCAGGTCAACCGCCGTACGGAACTGGGCAAGTTGATCGTGCAAAGCGAATTTCTCGACAAGATGATGGTCAATCGCATGTGGGCCCATTTCCTGGGATATGCCTTTACCAAGCCCATGGACGATCTGGGGCCGCATACCGCGGTTTCGCATCCGCAGCTGCTGGATGGACTTGGCAAGGAATTTCGCAAGTCGAGCTACGACATGCGGGAGCTGATGCGTTGGATTACTTTGTCGAAGCCCTATCAGCTGTCCAGCCAAATATCTGCCGGGCAACGAAGCTGACGATCCATCGCTTGGGTGAAATTCCGCAATTTAGCCACTTTTATCTGAGACAGATGAGTGCAGAACAACTCTATCAATCGCTAATGAACGTAGGTGGTCAGGCACAGGGCTCGCTTGAGCAGCAGCAAGCCGAACGCGATCGCTGGCTGGGGCAGTTTGTCGTTGCCTTCGGCACCGACGAGGGGGATGAGGCGACGACCTTCAACGGCTCGATTCCTCAGGCGTTGATGATGTTCAATGGCGACTTGGTCAAGCGGGCTACGGATACATCGAGCCGGTTCGTGGCTCGGCAATCTGTCTAGCTCCGAGTTCTCGTTATCCCGACAAGGTCAATGCGCTGTTCCTGGCCGGCTTGGCACGCAAGGCTCGCCGAAGACGAAACCGCTTGGCGATGCAACTGTTGCAAGTGCGGAAGGGAAAGGCAGATGAGGCTCTGCAGGATTTGTGGTGGGCCATCTTGAATAGCAACGAATTCATTCTGGTGCAGTAGTTGCCAGATGTTTCCGCGGCAGTAGGCTGACGCTTTGCAGTGGACAGTGTGAGTTTCGGTTAATAGGGTTTCGAACTTAGATTGTGTTTCGAGGTTTAGTGGGAGAGACGGAATGCTTTGGACAGAAAATACACGACCCTCTGGCATGTCCCGACGGCATTTCATGAAGCATGCCGCTGGAGCTTCCGCCCTGATGGGTTCCTCGCTGGCCTTGGGGAATTCGCTTCAGCTGCATGCGGAGGAACTGAAGCGGAATCACAAGTCGGCCATTCTGCTGTGGATGGGCGGTGGTCCGGCGACCATCGATCTGTGGGACCTCAAGCCCGGTGCGGCCACCGGTGGTCCATTCCGGCCGATCGCTACCACGGGCGACATGCAGATCTGCGAGCATCTGCCGCTGGTCGCCAAGCAGATGCATAACCTGTCGATCGTCCGCTCGATGAGTACTCGTGAGGCGGATCATGATCGCGGTCGCTACTACATGCATACCGGCTTTGTGCCCAATCCGAACATCGAGCACCCGAGCTATGGCTCGGTGATTGCGCATGAAATGATGGCCGACCGAAGCGATTTGGAAATTCCGCCGTTTATCTCCGTGGGCGGAGCCAGCGAGGGTCCGGGCTTCCTGGGTATGGCTTGGGCTCCGTTCTCGGTCAGCAGCGACGGTCGGATCCGCAATCTGGAAATGAATCTGGATGATGCGCGGCTGCCAACAACGCATGAACGCCCTGAGCGTTCTGGAACGTGGCTTCATCGCTCAGCACGCGGCTCGGCGGCTGAAGATCATGTAAGATCCTGCAGAAGACATTCTAATCTGATGACCAGCCAGCAAATGGAGGCTTTCAAGGTGCAGTCCGAGCCGCAATCGGTCGCAAGACCGCTACGGTGATACCGGCTTTGGTCGCGGTTGCCTGATGGCCCGACGTTTGGTGGAAGTCGGCGTGCCGTTTATCGAGGTCGATTTGGGAGGTTGGGATAACCATCAGGATATTCACAACACCCTGCAAAATCAGCGCTTGCCAGTCTTGGATCAGGCCATGAGCGCCCTGGTGGAAGATCTGGAACAGCGCGAATTGCTCAAAGATACGGCTATTATTTGGATGGGCGAATTTGGGCGGACTCCAACCATCAACGCCAACGCCGGCCGCGATCACTGGGCACGTTCCTGGAGTGTCGTCGTCGGCGGAGGTAGCATGCGCGGCGGTTTGGCGATCGGTGAAACCGACGACGAAGGTCGATCGGTGATCACCGAGCCCTATTCGGCCGAAGACTTGATGGCTTCGGTGTGCAAGGCGCTGGGCATTTCACTGGAAACCACCTACCAAAGCAAGAGTGGCCGTCCAATGAAAATTGCCAACGGTGGCAAATTGATCCGAGAGTTGTTTAGCTAGTTGGCTCTGACTTGCGCGACGGTTGGTTCCTGCCGCCGGACGAGAGTTGAGCCCGAGAGAAATGGGGCGTTGAATTGCGTTTGAAAAACTTGATGCGCAGTCGTGCCACGACTGTGCTTCAGTCGCTTGCGACTGCAATTCAGCATCCGCCATGTGGTATCAGCAAAGGTACGCATTGAGTGGCAGCTGAAAGCAAAGAAGCTCATCAAGCGAATCAAGATCGCTCGGAGTTGGATTTAACCGAGCTGATTGAGCGCCATCAGGCGTCGGTGTGGCGGTACGTACGTGCTTTGGGAGCCGATGTCGCCCTGGCCGACGACTTGACCCAGGATACCTTCCTGGAGGTGATGCGGCGTCCCTTTGAGCAATACAGCCACGCAGCCTCGGCCAGTTACCTTCGCCGCGTGGCCCATAACCTGTTTATCTCGCGGCGAAGACGCGATGGACGAATGACTGTCACCGAACATGTGGATCAGTTTGAATCAACCTGGATGCGCTGGGCTGGTTTCGACGCAGGGAATACGGCCCTGGACATACTCGCCGAGTGCTTCGCCCGCCTGGGCGAGCGGGCACAGTTTGCCTTGCGATTGCGTTTTGCCGAAGACCAGAGTCGCCAAGCGATCGCGGAAGCCTTAAGAATCAGTGAACATGGAGCCAAGAATCTTATGCAACGCGCCAAAACACAACTGCGCGAATGCGTTGAGCAGAAACTGTAATGAACGAAGAACATACGAATCAGATCTTGGAATCACTACTGAGCGAAATGCTCACCGGTCAACATCCCCCCGATTTGACCCAACCGATTCTGAGCGCCTGGCGGCGCGAGCAGGCGAAGCCACAGGCCGCGGCTGCCGCCTTGTCCGACGCCGCGATGGTCATAGCCACTCCCATACGTCCTGGCCACATTCGTCCGAATGGTGAACTAACCGGGCGGGCAGGCCAGCAGGTACCCAAGCAGCGAGCCAGTGACAGCCAGCCCGCGAAAGCGGCAGCCAATTCCACGCCTACCCAACGTCTTTATCGGGCAATGTGGCTCATGGCGGCTTGCGCCGCGGGTATCGGCTTCCTGATATGGAGTTTTGGAAAGCCTGCTAATCAACCTGATAAATCGCTCGCCGAGCAAACAAGCAATCAATCAACCTCGGCAGTTGACGCAGCAGCCGACATCGCCGCCTCTAAGAAACAGGCCGTCGAGAAGCTGGAATTGGATGACCTGCCCTTCGAAGGCCCGCAGCCAAGCGTGGCCGAATTGGCGGCCAATCCCCAGCGTCGCCCCCAGGACAACTCGAGGCTCGACTCGCGGGACGTTATCGCCGGATTAGATCGCCGACTGGAGCAACTCTGGCAAGGCTTGGCCATCGCTCCCAATCCAGACTACGATGACGCCGCCCTGGCTGACCGGATGTCGCTCGCCATGACCGGAGAGAAATTGCCTGGTCCCCTGCCGGTTGAGGATTTTGACAGGTTCGCGTTGACCGCCCAGGCCGTGCAGTCCCGGGCCTTTGCCAAGCATTGGGCAGCCAAGTTTACAAACGAATGGCTGGAACGCAGCGGTTTGACCGCAGACAGCCAGTCGCGAACAGACTTGCAGCAGTCCATCGCAACCAGAATTGAAAAGGACCAAAACTGGAATCAGGTCGTCTTGGATCTGCTGGGTGGTGACCTCAATAACCCGGCTTCTGCCAGCAATGTTTTCATTGGTGCCCTGGTGGACGAGGACAACGGAGCCCATCGCTTGGCTGAACGAATTGGCAGCAACTTCTTGGATGCCAACCTGGCGTGCGTGCGCTGCCATGATCAAGGTGTTTTGCCCCAACGGGCCATCGACAAGCAAGAAACCTACTGGTCGTTGTTGGCTATGCTCAAAGGACTGGATGCGAAAACTGAGGAGCAGTCGAATCAACGAATTGTCACCGATCGTCAGGCAGAACTGTTCGCCGACGCCAAAAGCCCCATCGTGTATTACGACTTGCCGAATGGCGCATTGAAATCCGCAACTGCAAAATTACCCGATGGTTCCGAATGGAATGCTTCGGTAGCCAGCGGGGATCGCGTTCCGCGGCAGGTGCTGGCGGAGTGGATCAGTCGTTCGCCTGAGTTAGATCGCGCCACGGTTAATCAAGTCTGGAAAATGGTCTTCGGCCGACTGTTGGTGCCCCATGTTCCGCAAACAGAGAGCGCCGGAATCCCCGAACGCAAGGACATGCTCGAATTCCTGGCCGCACAATTTCGGGCTCACAATCATGACCTGAAACGCTTGGTGGGATGGGTTGTCAACAGCCAGGCCTTCGCCAAGCAGCCCTTGCAACTGACTAAATCACAATGGCTGGACGCAAGTGATGAAGAGCTCGAAGGTTTCCAATTACGCGAATTGGTTTTTGCGGCCGGACCAACACTCGGACGCGGCGACGAAGCGAAAAGCCTGGATGCATCCTTGATGGCTGCCGTGCAATGGAACCGTCCTGCCGAATTGCACACCGATGGCACCCTGGCGCAGCGTGCTGCAGACGCGGCACCCGATGGCGATAAAAAACCACAGTCGGAGACGCCCAGTGCGGTTACCATGCCCGCCATGAGCTTTGTGTTGCACGGACAACGCCACACCGTGTCGCAGCGAGATGTTCGTCGCCAGCTTGCTTCGCGCGGATCGGACTCAGCTGGGACGAACGCGTTGAGCATATCGTCGGACTGGGCGGGCACTACGCAGCCAGCGCACGAGTTCAGCAACATGCCAAAGAACTGCTGGAACAAAATTCTGGTGATATGGAGTCCACGCTCCTGTACCTGATGTGGGCCGTGCAAAACGCAGACGCCTACTAACTGGGCAGCAGCACTGGCTGGTTGTCGGCCGATTCGGCCGCCACCCGCTGGCGTCCTGTTCATCCTCGCATTGATTTACCTCCTCGCTCACGCTCTTTGAAGTTGCGCTATGATCCTAACCCGACGCGTCAGCTCACTGTACCACACAAGTATCGGTGGAAAAATTTTTTGGGCTGTCGCTCGAGAATCGGGACCGAAGGCATCCCACGCGTGGGACAGGTCGTTAACACGTTGCAAACCGAGCCACAACGTTTGCGGTCCCGGTTGGCTGTTTTTGCGAATGACATAACCGCCCAATGAGGCAATGAGGCGGATCATTTCATTCAACTTAGGTGGCTGAGTGGGTGGGTCTGTTTTGGTAACTATCATGTAAACGGCTTTCCATTCGCTGGCTGTAAATACGACTTCGCAGTCCATATCCGGGCAAGTGCGTCCGAGATGGCAGAGGTATAGCACCTTCCATGCCACCACGATGTATACCGCTAGACAATTCTCGAAGCGACTGAAGCGTTCGAACAATCGTTCTTCTACATTGCATCCAGATTTCAGGGTTCGAAAGTAGATTTCAATCTGCCAGCGGATGCAGTAGCACTGAACAATTAGTTGCACGTGATCTGCCGTATCAATCGGTAGCGTGCTGATTAGCAACCATTGGATCGGGTCTTGGCCTTCAGGCGGATTGATCTCCTCGACCAGAACAACGTTCAATTCTAGAACGGGTAGTTTTCGATCTGGACGTGCAGGCGGTTGTAGCGTCACCTTTATGTCCGCGAACTTCGACTTCTGCAGTTCTGGCATCACGCGGTGTATTGCGTGGAGACTTTCTTTGCAAGTTACGTCTAGCTTTACACTGCTAACATCGACTTGGCATTTATACAGGCAAGCGGTGGCTCGAACAGCATCGAATAAATTGTCATCGTTTCCCAATAGTTTTCGATCACGGCAGGCTCGAATGACAAGCTGCAGTTCGCTCCCCGAGTCGGTCGTGCGCGGCTCGGCGAACAACTCATAGATATCCGATTCGCTATCGCTGACGCACACGCAACTGGTTTGCGGACACGCCTGTGCAACTTCTCGACCTGCACGAATGCCTTCGATCCATCGACGCTCTCTTTCGCTTCGATCGGAGTACTCAACTTCGCTCGTCTGTCTGTCTGCCTCGCTTCGTCCCACGTGAATCTTTTCGCGTACCCAATGCTTATTCACACTGTTCCTAAGCACAGATTGTCTAAGTTAAAGGCCATCAATGGATGATAGTAACTTCCGCGACGCGACTCAACTCGCAAGCGGACGAGTTCCTTCGACTTGCTGACTCGGACGAGTCAAGTCCATCTCCGTTGTGTCTTGAGCCAAGACCACCATCTCGCATTGCCGGATTCGTTGTAAAGCTGCTTGTCGGTGCGGAGCCAGAACGTCCGCTGGCGTTACATTGGGGTTATCAAAAAAACGATAAGCGGCTTCCATCTCCTGCGCGGCCAACTGTAGCTGCGGGTATGGTTCCAGTTGGACATCCTCCCAATTCGGTCGCAATTTTCAAGAGCCTTCGATTCAGACGCAAGTCTCCAAGATCCACGCCGTCGAACTCATCCGCAATATCCAGCCCTGCCTTAGAAATCTCTGACATCGTCGCCCTTCCATAACGCTATTGCTAGTGCTTCCGTTCCCTTGCTCCCTCCACATCTTATTGCTCCGGCCGACATTCCGGCCCACAATCATTCGACGATCGACACCAAAAGTAAAGCTTATCTGTCCAATAAAACCGTCCGTAATCGCATGCATTCGCTAAAACTTGTGTGGTACAGTGCGGCGGAAAAATTTTTTGGCTTCGTTCGAGAATCTGGACCGAAGGCATCCCAGGCGTGGGACAGGTCGTTAACACGTTGCAGTCCGAGCCAGAGCGTTTGAGTTCCAGGTTGGTTGTTTTTGCGAATGACATAACCGCCCAACGAGGCAATGAGGCGGATCATTTCATTCAACTTAGGTGGCTGAGTGGGTGGGGCTGTTTTGGTAACTATCATGTAAACGGCTTTCCATTCGCTGGCTGTAAATACGACTTCGCAGTTCATATCCGGGCAAGTGCGTCCGAGATGGCAGAGGTATAGCACCTTCCAGGCCACCACGATGTATACCGCTAGACAATTCTCGAAGCGACTGAAGCGTTCGAACAATCGTTCTTCTACATTGCATCCAGATTTCAGGGTTCGAAAGTAGATTTCAATCTGCCAGCGGATGCAGTAGCACTGAACAATTAGTTGCACGTGATCTGCCGTATCAATCGGTAGCGTGCTGATTAGCAACCATTGGATCGGGTCTTGGCCTTCAGGCGGATTGATCTCCTCGACCAGAACAACGTTCAATTCTAGAACGGGTAGTTTTCGATCTGGACGTGCAGGCGGTTGTAGCGTCACCTTTATTGCGCGAACTTCGACTTCTGCAGTTCTGGCATCACGCGGTGTATTGCGTGGAGACTTTCTTTGCAAGTTACGTCTAGCTTTACGACTGCTAACATCGACTTGGCATTTATACAGGCAAGCGGTGGCTCGAACAGCATCGAATAAATTGTCATCGTTTCCCAATAGTTTTCGATCACGGCAGGCTCGAATGACAAGCTGCAGTTCGCTCCCCGAGTCGGTCGTGCGCGGCTCGGCGAACAACTCATAGATATCCGATTCGCTATCGCTGACGCACACGCAACTGGTTTGCGGACACGCCTGTGCAACTTCTCGACCTGCACGAATGCCTTCGATCCATCGCATGCTCTCTTTCGCTTCGATCGGAGTACTCAACTTCGCTCGTTGTTTGTCCGCCTCGCTTCGTCCCACGTGAATCTTTTCGCGTACCCAATGCTTATTCCACACTGTTCCTAAGCACAGATTGTCTAAGTTAAAGGCCATCAATGGATGATAGTAACTTCCGCGACGCGACTCACTCGCAAGCGGACCAGTTCCTTCGACTTGCTGACTCGGACGAGTCAAGTCCATCTCCGTTGTGTCTTGAGCCAAGACCACCATCTCGCATTGCCGGATTCGTTGTAAAGCTGCTTGTCGGTGCGGAGCCAGAACGTCCGCTGGCGTTACATTGGGGTTATCAAAAAAACGATAAGCGGCTTCCATCTCCGCGCGGCCAACTGTAGCTGCGGGTATGGTTCCAGTTGGACATCCTCCCAATTCGGTCGCAATTTTCAAGAGCCTTCGATTCAGACGCAAGTCTCCAAGATCCACGCCGTCGAACTCATCCGCAATATCCAGCCCTGCCTTAGAAATCTCTGACATCGTCGCCCTTCCATAACGCTATTGCTAGTGCTTCCGTTCCCTTGCTCCCTCCACATCTTATTGCTCCGGCCGACATTCCGGCCCACAATCATTCGACGATCGACACCAAAAGTAAAGCTTATCTGTCCAATAAAACCGTCCGTAATTGCATGCATTCGCTAAAACTTGTGTGGTACAGTGAGACGCGTCAGCGAGGAATTCTTACATTGATTTATTTCCTCGCTGACGCTTCGGGTTATGAAAGTCCTGGGAAAATGCGAGATGCGAACATCAAAACGCGCAAGCGAGTGTGTCGTCCTACCAAATACGATTGATTTTCGCCGTCTGCCTTCGAAGCTAAGGGCCCGCGCAAAAATAACTTTTACAAGTGCCGCTATCGCGGTTTGATCGTATAGTTCCACTCTCCATGGAATTTATCACGATTTAACCGCAATGCTGCAAGCTCGTCATCGGTGACTTTGGTCTTTGTTGGATACTCATTCGTGTCGATGGCGGCCTTGACTGTGAGCCCAGCCTTCGTCGTTGTACTGGCAATGAGATTGATGATCGCTTGGTGACTCACCAGCGGCTTTCCACGCCAGTTTTGTGTGATGAAGCTAAATAGGCGGTGTTCGATCTTATTCCATTTGCTGGTTCCCGGAGGAAAGTGACGAACGACCAGTTTCTTGCCTAACTCGTCAGCTAGATCTTGTAAACAAACTTTCCAGAATCGCGAACGGCTACTATTACTGCCACCTCCATCTGCAGTTACGAGCACTTGCTCCGCGTTAGGGAATCGCTGCTGTCCCATCTGTATCCACCATTGGCGGATGCTATTTGTCGCGAACTTTGCCGTGTCGTGATCAATTCCCACGTTGACCCAGCCCTGATTGTTGACGATGTCGTAGACTCCATACGGAATTGCTTTCCCTAGTTTCTTATCCAAGAAATCGTGTGTGCGAACTTCATCAGGCTTCCCTTGTGGCCGCCATTCCCTCCCTCCGTTCTTGAAATCCCCCACTAATTCCTTCTTCTTTGTGTCAACCGAAATTGCTGGCTGCCGATTCCGCAGAAAACGCTGGACACTCGAATTGATGTATTCAAATTGTGCGTTGCGGTCCGGATGAGATCGGCCTTCGCGTGTTTTGCAGTTCGCCTGAAGACTGTATCCGGCCTGCTGTAACAAGTCTGCAACCGTTCGTTCGCCAATTGGATGGTTCTGTCGAGTGAGTTCGTCTGCAAGCTTTCGCGTACTCTTGCAAGTCCACCTCAACGGTGACTCTGGATCACCTCGAGTCAACGGTTCGATGAGAGCCTCTAAAGCTCGCATTAACTCAGGATCGTTCTCGGTAGCACTGCGTCGACCACCACCGGGCCTTCGGACGCGCAGCGATTCGCGTGAACGCTGACGTTTAGGCAGATCAAGTTCACGACGACCAGCAATAATAGTTGGTCGTGATAATCCAGTCGCTTTTGAAACAAGGCTAACGCCACCGTAACCGAGCTCGCAAGCCTCCGACGCCGCCCATTGCCTTCGACTTCTCTCATTCATTTCCGGCGCTAATAGCCTATACTTACGACGAATCCTTGCGACAACTTTTGCATCCATGATGCAAGTGTTCTCGCATAAATCAAACAAATCTCCTACATCAAGTTGTAAAAGTTATTTTTGCGCTCCTAT
>CAVPPY010000060.1:0-127518 GCA_963707245.1 Pirellulaceae bacterium | reverse complement strand
AAGGCATCGCCGCCGTGTCCAAAGATCTCCGCGACAGTTTCGCCGAGGTCCAGAACTCCTCTGGCGACCTGTCCAAGATGGCTGCGGAGCTCGAAAGCCTGGTGAGTTGGTTCCGGGTGTAACCGGAAGCGGTGCCCTCCCGGGCACCTGGAGTAGACCCCGCAAGGAGGCATCCCATGATTCCTGGCAGAAGACAGCTCCTGGGCGCAGCCGGCGCCCTGCTCGGGGCGGGCGTTACCGGAACCCTTGCGGGTCGCCTGTCACCGGCTTTCGCTGCCCCGTCCCGGCAGCAGCCCTTGCCCTGGCCCTACACACGCCTCGACCCGGATGTGGTGGCCGAGCGGGCCTACTGAAGACTTCGACGGCCACTGCATGTACAGCGTGTTCGCGGGCATCGTTGGGGAACTAGCCGACAAGTGCGGCGGCCCGTTCCTTACGTTTCCGCTGGAACTCATGAAGTATGGGGCGGGGGGTGTCGCCGGGTGGGGTACCCTGTGCGGCACCCTCAACGGCGCTGCCGCCACGATCCAACTGGTATCGGAAGACCCGGAGCCGGTCATCGACGAGGTGTTCGGGTGGTATAGCGGTGAGAACCTGCCGGATTTCATCCCCGAGGCGTCCCCGAAACCCCTGCCCCGCTCCGTGGCCCGCTCTCCCCTGTGCCACGTCTCCGTGGCCGAGTGGTGCAAGGTATCGGGGCTGGACGCCTATCCCGTGGAACGCAACGAGCGCTGCGCGCGGCTCGCCGCAGCCACCGCCCGGCACACGGTGGCCACCCTGAACCTCCAGTTGGCTGGAACGCTCCGCGTCGCCCACCCGGTGCCCGAGGAGGTGAAACTCTGCCGGTCCTGCCACGAGCGGGGCGGCGAGGTCGGAAACGTGCGAGGGCGGATGGACTGCGGTGCCTGCCACCCGGGCATCGGCCCCGATTGCCGACGCGAAGATCGGCCAGCTGAAGAGCAAGGGATACCTGGACGGCGCCGGCGTCGACGATTCCAGTGATTATTTCACGACATCCAAGTGTCCACAGCCCAGCCGATGCAAGGAAACATCGACGCTTTCCGCCACCCGTTTGGCCGAAAAATCAAAGTGCCCAACGTCGTAGCGTCCAAGTTTGGTACACATCAGATACTGATCGCGCGGCACATCCTTGAGAGCCACACCCAGCAGCACTTCACTCATTCCCCGGCCGTAAAAAGGCGAGGTGTCGATGAAACTCAAACCCAGCTCCAAGGCTACGCGAATAGACGCAAACACTTCGTCCAGCGTAACTCCCCGAAACTCGTGCCCGAACGAGGAAGCTCCGAAACTCAAGATCGGCAGTTCCAGATCTGTACTGCCCAGTTTTCGTCGTTGCATGCCCTCAACTCGATTCAATTCTTGGAGTGACCTAGAATCCTAAATTCGTTCGCCTGCTCCCGCCGACTCGCGAGCGAATGCAACAAGCTACAATGCACCCAGTTTTCCGTCAATCAACCCTGGTTGCCCTTGGTTGCCCTTGGTTGCCCGCAGGCATCACTGGCAGGGCATGCTGGCTACTCTAGCTAAAGCTTCAAGCAACTTTAATTTTGGGATGCGGCGCAACACAATTCACCCTCCCACGAATGAATACAACCCGCTGCAGCAACTGATGCGCGCTGGAGGGTGAACCACCCTGAACCCCAAAAATAAATCTGGATCAAGCACTAGTACCTAGTGCACTGTCCCCGACTCTTTCAGTCCCCGACTCTTTCAGCCCCCTCATCCCCAACCCTTCTCCCCCGGAGTACCGGCGGGAGAAGGGAGCCAGATCGATAAAGGTGGTGGTGTTTGGGAACTCAACCCGACCACGACTTCCTTACTGCTTAACACCGTTTCGCCAAGCCACCCCGAGCCCCACCCGTAGTCCCTTCTTCAACCAAGTGCATTGTCCCCGCGAACCAAGTGCACTGTCCCCGCGCGAACCAAGTGCACTGTCCCGCCGAGACTGCCCCGCGCGTAGCGTCTGTCTCCGAGCATACACCAAGGGAAACAACATACCGGGGACACTGATACCGGAGACACTGCACGCCGGTGTTCTACCACGCTCGGCGCCTGGGCAAAGTGCACTGCCCCCAGAGCCTCGCCCCCAAACTTTGCGGAAGTAGTCAAGCAAGTTGGGTCGATTGAAGATAGATCGAGATTTTCTTTTCGGAGCAAAGCCCCATGTCAGCTTGCGCCTGGAATGGGCCGAGTTTTTTCAGTTATAGAACATGGCGCAAACCTGCGACCTTCCCATCCGCTCGCCGCCGTCGGCGGCGAGCGGATGGGGAATTCATCGGGGCGAAAGAAAAATAGCTCCCCCTCGCCCTGTACTCGGGGAGAGGGGGATGGGGGGTGAGGGGCAAGATTGCGCGGCAAGCGTTTGAAGTTGTTGGCAAGTTTTAACTGGGGAGTTTTAACAGGAGTTTTAACAGGGGCACCCCACCACGCCGGTGTTCCACACTGGCTGCCTTACCCTAGTGCACTGTCCCCGACTCTTTCAGCCCCCTCATCCCCAACCCTCTCCCCCGGAGTACCGGCGGGAGAAGGGAGCCAGATCGATAAAGGTGGTGGTGTTTGGGAACTCAAACCCGACCACGACTTCCTTACTGCTTAACACCGTTTCGCCAAGCCACCCCGAGCCCCACCCGAGTCCCTTCTTCAACCAAGTGCACTGTCCCCGGCCTGCGTGCACGTCCCCGCGCCTAGCGTCTGCCCCCGAGCATACAACCAAGGGAAACAACATACCGGGGACACTTCACGCCGGTGCTCTACCACGCTCGACGCCTCGCCAAAGTGCACTGCCCCCAGAGCCTCGCCCCCAAACTTTGCATCACTTGGGTCACACCACGCCTAAGTTTCACTGGCTGCCTCGCCCAAGTGCACTGTCCCCGGAACCTCACTGTTGCACTGTCCCCGGAACCTCACTGTTGCTTTAATTATCCTCACTCGAAATCTCCATCGTTGGTAACGAGCTATTAGTTGGGCCGTCCCAAACAGACTAACAAATAGCGGGGCATTTCGAGTTTTTTTATGCGCAAATCCCCTGCCAACAACCCGGCATATACTTATTTAGGGACTAGTGCTTTGCCAGGAATAAAAATTGGATTAGACATGTGTTGGGAAAAAGGGGGCGAACACCAAGAGTGCGAAGCATCCGAAGGGCCGGCCCGGCTTTTGGTGTCCGACCCGTGTCCGACCCCTTTTCCCTTCCATCCCCAAATGGAACTTTGACAAAGCCTAGTCTGCCGAAGTTGTTTTCCCTCAGATCCTAGCTCCTTGACAGCCCTTACTTGGAATTAGCGGTTTTCTGCATGGCATTAGGTATCGACATTGGTGGGGCGAACTTGAAATTGGCCGACGACACAGGACTGTGTCGATCCATTGCCTTTCCCATGTGGACCGAGTTTGGCCAACTGGGCTTTGCCGTGAGGAAACTGATCCATGACTTCGCAAACATTCCACTCGGCAGACCATTGGCGGGTGAGCTGGGGAGCGAGCTGGCGGTTACCATGACCGGCGAATTGGCGGATTGCTTCGCCACGCGACGGGAGGGTGTGCGGTCGATCCTGGAACAGCTGTGTGAAGCGTTGCCTGAATTCCAAATTTCCGTGTATGCGGTGGGCGGAAGGTGGCTGTGCCCCGAGTCGGCAATCGGCCAACCATGGGAGGTCGCCGCCAGCAATTGGTATGCACTGGCCGAGTGGCTGCTGCACAGCCAGGTGCTTTGTGGAACCGACAACTCCCTCCTCGCCGGTCCCCTCCATCGCGACGAGCGGCTACTGTGCAGCCAGAATTTTGAAAACACCATGGAGGTGGATCTGATGATCGATGTGGGGTCGACGACGGTTGACATTATTCCCATCCATGCAGGCCGGGTCGCCACGCCAGCCCGTACCGACCGCGGTCGCTTGCAGCTCGGCCAGCTGGTCTACAGCGGCATGCAGCGGACGCCGATTGCGGCCCTTGTTCAGGTACTGGCCATTGACGATGTGCCTTGTCCCGTCATGGCCGAACGCTTCGCCACGACAGACGATGCCTACCTGGCACTGGGACTGGTGGCTGAAGCACCTCAGGACCATGATTCGGCAGATGGTCGCCCGCGGACGGTAGCCTGCGCAGGCGTCGCGACTGGCCCGCATGGTAGGCGAAGACAGCGAGACACTCGCTCCCGCTACCATCGACGATATGGCCCGGCAAATTCTCAATGCCCAAGCTGGTCAGATTGCGCGAGCTGTGGTCCGCAATCTATCGCACGTATATGGACGCCGGCCGCGATTGTTGATCAGTGGACATGGGCGGCCGCTGCTAGAAAAACTGGCTACAGATTTGCTGAGGGATGCTGAATTCATGTGGCTCGATCAGCTCATTGGCCCCGCCGCGGCGCGGTCTGCGCCAGCGCTGGCCGCTGCCTGGTTATTCAAACATCGCCGATCGACTTGATACCAGCCGGAGGACAAGCCGCCGCATTTGTTGAGCAGGCGGAAAAAGGCGGTTAGCGCGGTTGCCGCTCACGCAGTCGGATGGACTTGCGCCTCGGCTCATCGGCTTGCTCCTCCAGCAGTTGGCTGAGGTAGTCGACCGTTCGATCCAAGGCACCCTGCTGCCGGGCAATGCATCGCTGGGCGTTCTCGCCGCGTTTAATCCCAGGCTCAGGATCCTGTAGTTGAGAGATCAACCAGTCGTGGATGTCCTCCAAAGTCGCAATCCGTTCGGCGGCCTGAGCGTCCAACAGCAATTGAGCGATATCGCGAAAGTTCTCCGTGTTAGGCCCAAACGCAATGTTGACCCCATAAGCGGCTGGCTCGAGCATGTTCTGTCCACCACGCTTGCCAAAACTGCCGCCCACTAAGGCCATATCGGCCAGGCCCCACCACCAACGCAGTTCACCGATGGTATCGACCAGCAGCACCTCCCACTGGCTTGCGTCGGCAGGTCGAGATAGCAGGGAGCGCCGCAGCCAGCGGACCGGCAGCGATTCCAGCATGTGGGCAACCTCTGCAAAGCGTTCGCGATGGCGAGGCACCAGGATCATTCGCAACTGTGGCCAGTTGACTCTGGCTTTTATGAACGCTTGACAGGCATAGAGTTCCTCCGGGGCCTGCGTGCTGCCCACAACCCACACGCGTTGCTCCTTGATACCCGCCAGTTCCTTCAACTCTAACACCGACGGGGCGTCGCGGCGAAAAGAGACATTATCAAATTTGAATGAGCCGCTGGTGGTCACTCGGGCAGACGGCGTGCCACAGGCGATGAAGCGTTCAGCATAGCTCGTATTTTGTGCGGCGACCCACCGCAGCTTGGCAAACATGGGCCTGGTCAGCCAACCGAGTTTGCGGTAGCCCTGAAAGCTGCGTTGGCTGAGTCGTCCATTGACGACCACGATGGGTACATCCTCTTGGTGGGCGATATCGATGAGATTGGGCCACAACTCCAACTCACCCAACACGATGATCGATGGCCGCAGCCTGCTGAAAACGCGGCGAATGGCCCATGAAAAATCTAGTGGAAAAAAGAATAACCGTACGCCCGACTCGGCGAACAAACTGCGGGCCAAGTCCATCCCTGTCTCGGTAGTGGTGGAAACGGCAAAGGCGGCTTGCGGTTGTTTGGCTGCGAGCGCGTCAACCAAAGGCTTCAGTAGTTGCACCTCGCCCACGCTGACGCCATGCAACCAGATCAACGGCGAAGCGCTCGACTGGGGACCAGCAGCTCCAACCATCTTTTGCCGCAGGCTGCCTGGGGGCTTGCCTAGTCTCACAGCCCGATAGAACAACCAGGGTACTGCCGCAGCCAGCAAAACCAGATAGATTGCATTGCGCAGCCAGACGAGCATGCTCACATCCTAGGCAATTGCAGGCTGATCGACTCAATTGCGTCCGTGACATGCCTTGAATTTCTTGCCGCTGCCACAGGGGCAAGGTTCATTGCGGCCGACGCGTTTTTCGACATTCCGAATCGGCTCGGCGCGAACTTCCTCGGCGCCTGCCCGATCGGCTGCGGCCAGGTCGGCAGTTTGTTGTTTGAGCAATTCCGAAGTGGTGGGAGAGGAGTCGTGTCTGGCCTGGATTTCGGGCATGGTGCTTTGAATAAAGCCCTCGTCCAGCGCTTCCATGCGAAATATCAAATCGGTCATGCGTTCGCCGATGGAGAACCACATGTCGCCATACATCCGCATGCCTTCGCGCTTGTACTCAACCTTGGGGTCCATCTGCGCATAGCTCTTCAGGTTGATGGCACTACGCAAATGATCCATGGCCAGCAGGTGATCTTTCCAGGCACTGTCGACAATATTCAGCAGAACCTGGCGTTCCATCCGCCGAATCTCTGGGTGGAAGCGATCGTCGAGCGCTTGATGAACCGCCCGCGTCAGTTCCTCTCGATCCATCTCGGCTAGTTTCTCGGTGGGGAATTGATGCTTTAGTTCTCTTTCGAACCACTGGCTGAGAGAATCCAAGGCACCATTGTTACCCGCAATGTACTTGGCGGATGTATTGGGTTCACTATTGCCAAAGAACTCGTCCACCTTGGCCAAAGCCTGGTGGCTGGTTTGTTCGGCCAGTTGATTGTTCAACTGGCTCTTTTCGACCAGCTTCTGACGAAAATCGTCGAGCGAACTTGCCGACAGCTCGTCATCGGCCAGCTCGACTTCGAAGCGTTGCTGGGCCCACTGCAATATGGCGTTGCGGTCCAGCTGGAACTGGTTTTCCCCAACGAATCGCCCGAAGCGAGTTAACCCAGCTAGAACCGGATACTCGCATTCCTTTTGAGCGTACGCTTCTTCGGCAACCCTGGTCAATTCGTGGCGGATATCCTCCGCCTCCCGACCGCGTAAATCCTCGATAGTGAATTGCAGCCCAAACTTGTTCTTCATCCAACCGACCAGCATTTGCAGACCGTAATCCGCGTTTAGCAAGGGGGCGCCTTCGCTTAAATCGGTCGCGTCTAGGATTTCGCGAACGCGATCGATGAGTTTTTCATCGATGACATCCCGAGGAATCTTTTTCAAATCGTTGACGCTGTAATTGGTGTCGTATCGAGTGTTGACCCACTTGGAGAGTGCGCCCCAATTCCAGTCCTCTTGCGATTCGCCCTCGGGCAGGTTTTCTTCGATGGCATCCAGGATTTGGGTTTCGGCAGCCCTTTCGGCAGCATCGATTGCATAGGCCGAGGCCGTTCCGGGGTCCAAATTGCGGAAATCGCGCGGCTCCAATTCGCAAGACAGTTTCTTGCTGACCCATTTCGTATAGGATTCGGCACCGAACATTGGATCGGTGTACATGTTGACATAGTGCTCGATCTGCTGCGAAATCTGTTCGAGCACCATGTGTCGGCAGCCGACGCCATCGAGGATTTCCTGGCGATAGGAGTAAACGCGCTTTCGCTGCTGGTCCATGACCTCGTCGTACTCGAGCAGGTTCTTGCGAATCTCAAAGTTGCGTTCTTCGACCTTCTTCTGGGCGGCCGTAATCCGGCGACTGACGAACGAGCTTTCAATGGGTTCACCCTCGCCCATTCCCAGCTTGCCCATCATGTTGCGGACCCAGTCGCCAGCAAAGATTCGCATCAGGTCATCTTCGAGAGACAGATAGAAACGACTGCTACCCGGATCCCCCTGACGACCGCAACGTCCGCGAAGCTGCAAATCGATTCGCCGCGATTCATGCCGCTCGGTGCCGATGACGTACAGTCCGCCAATCTCCCGCACGCGATCGCCGGCAACCTTCATTTTCTCGCGTTCTTCAATTTCCTGGATGAGAGACTCCCATTCTTCACGAGGCACATCCAGTCGCGTTGCATACTTGTCTTGCAATTGTGCCCAGGCCATGGTTTCGGGATTACCGCCCAGGATAATGTCCGTACCGCGGCCAGCCATATTGGTTGCAATGGTCACGGCTCCCAGACGACCGGCCTGAGCCACGATCTCGGCCTCACGTTTATGATGCTTGGCATTCAGCACCTGGTGCGGAATACCACGCATTTCCAGTTCATGTCCAAGCTGCTCGCTTTTCTCAATGGAGACGGTACCGATCAATACGGGACGGCCACGGCGATCGAGTTGCTTGATCGAGCTCAGCGGCACCGTGCTGCTCTTCACGGCTAGGATTGCAGTTTGATCGTCAGCTGCTCTGCAGTTCTCCTTGGTGATCTCACCCAGGAGCTCTTCGCCATCGTTGAGTTCAATCAGGTCGAACTTGGTGGTGCGTTCTACGTCTTCGGCAACGGCGGCGAACTTCTCTTTCTCGCGTCAGGTAAATCGTGTCCGCGTACTCGATGCGCTGCATGTTGCGATTGGTCGGAATGGCAATGACATCTAGCTTGTAGATCTTCCAGAATTCGTTGGCCTCGGTCATGGCCGTACCGGTCATACCCGCCAATCTTGTCATACAGCTTGAAGAAGTTCTGCAGCGTGATGGTGGCCAGCGTCTGCGTCTCCTCCTTGATCTTGACGCCCTCTTTGGCTTCGACGGCTTGATGCAAACCATCGCTCCACTGGCGGCCCTCCATCAAGCGGCCAGTAAAGTCGTCGACGATGATGATCGCGCCTTGCGGGTTCTCGCTGTCGCGACGCACGACATAATTCACATCGCACTTTGTAAAGATGGTGCGCCTTCAAGGCGTTGTCGATCATGTGCGGCCATTCCATATTGCCTGCCGTGTAGAAACTCTCCACACCAGCCAGTTTCTCGGCCGCACGCACGCCATCATCCGTCAGATTGACCGTATGATCTTTCTCATTGACGGCAAAGTGCACGTCTTTTTTCAATTGCCGGGCAACGCGATCGGCCTCCGCGTATTTGCCGATGTCCATGTGCGCCGGACCAGAGATAATCAACGGCGTCCGCGCCTCGTCGATCAGAATGTTGTCGACTTCGTCCACGATCGCATAGGCCAGTGGACCTTGCACCTGCTGCAGGTGCTTGGGGAATCGATTGTCGTCGCGAGCCGCCAGCCGCATGTTGTCGCGCAGATAGTCAAAGCCCAACTCGTTGTTGGTAGCGTAGGTGATGTCCTTGGCGTAAGCTGCTTGCCGCTCATCGTTGGACAAACCGCTCTGGATGGCACCCACGGTCAGCCCCAAGCCCATGTACAAGCGGAGCCATCCACTCCATATCGCGCCGAGCCAAATAGTCGTTGACAGTCACCACATGGCAGCCGCGTCCCGCCAAGGCGTTCAAGTAGGTGGGCAGGGTCGCCACCAAGGTCTTGCCTTCGCCGGTAACCATTTCCGCGATCATGCCATTGTGCAGCACGATCCCACCGATCAGCTGGACATCATAATGCCGCATATTCAGGAATCGCCGGCCGCCCTCTCGGCATACAGCGAAAGCCTCAACCAGCAAATCATCCAACTTCTGACCATCGCGCAATCGCTGCTTGAACTCCTCCGTCTTAGCGCGCAACTGCTCGTCAGACAGATTCTTGAGACCATCCTCAAGCGCATTGATCTTTTGGACGATGGACTCAAAGCGTTTGATTTGTCGCGCGTTGGACGAGCCAAACAATCCCGTGACGCTGCGTTCGATAGTCTGCAATGCACTGCCGAAGAACCAACCAGTGCCTTCCCAGACGCGTTCCAATAAATCCATGCCAATGAAACTTCAAAGAAGTGTTGATTACGTTGTACGTTTTTAACTTGCTTGCAATGCGGACAACGCGGGAAACCCACAGGACGCGGACGAATCCTCAGACAGCAGTCTAGCCTGCCTGAACCATCCCTAAAGATAACAATTAGCTGGCTCTAGCCAAATGCTCTGTCTGTCCCATGACGCCCATAATTGACCCGTCCCATCTGACCCGCCCTCGTCCCTCGATGGCTGCCAAAGTGGCCAAGCAACGAACTGCTGGCCCGCTAGCCGCAATTATGAGACCAATGTTTCGCTTTGCGAAACCGCTGCTCACGGAGGACGCTGCCTCCCAAGCCCGCTTTCAAGGCGGCTCGAGCTGCGGCGATTTTACGTAACTACCGGCGAGCGGGTAATTTACAGCACGTAGAGTATGGTCTTCTGGCCCTGCGGTCAACGCCGATGCGGACCGGGAAAACCAGGAAAATCAACAAATTTGGCGGACGCGCGTGCGCAGTTACCGCCCAGCGCACCAACTTCAGCAAGTTTTGTCATCCATCCGCTCAACCGGATGGTCGGATGGATGCCCAGATTACGCCCGAGATTGAAGTTTTAAGCCTTTAAGAGGCCTGACTCGTCAGTTTTGCCGCCCAGCAGGGCTTCGAGTTCAGCTCGACGGCGAGTTCCCTCCAAGGCTCTCGCACGGACCATCTCTGGGCTCCAGCGATTCTTGATTTTCGCCAATCGGCGGCGAATCGTGTCCATATCAACAAAATCCCGCTCGCCAGCGTAATTCTCAGTCGTTTGCAAAACAGCTTTGTGGGTCGTAACCATATTTCATCATCCTTGTTGTGGAATCCCGAATTGTCGGAAATGCCAGCACTGCCGAATTTGGCAGTTGTAGTGAAAGGTACTAATGCAAGGATTGTGCCAAATCTCACTCTGCAGACCTGTTTTTCTGTTGCGTTCCCGTAAGTCTATTGGTGGCAAGGCTTGCGTTGCCCGATAGGCCTCTAGTTTTTTTCTGGTGGGAGAGGATCGGCCACTTTGGCTGAGAAAATCTTTCAAACCTGCCCTCCGCTGCTTCACTTTGAAACAGCCCGCGTCAGTTGCTGGCCCACCGTCTGGCGACGGTAGCTACGGCCAGGGGAGCTTGGTTTTCGGTAGCTACGCTCGCCAGAGCGTGGGGGGGGGGCGGAGGGTAGCTGGGGGACCGTTGGCATTCAGATTCGCCGGGACAGTTGCTGGCCCACCGTCTGGCGACGGTAGCTACGGCCAGGGGAGCTTGGTTTTCGGTAGCTACGCTCGCCAGAGCGTGGGGGGGCGGAGGGTAGCTGGGGGACCGTTGGCTTTCAGATTCGCCGGGACAGTTGCTGGCCCACCGTCTGGCGACGGTAGCTACGGCCAGGGGAGCTTGGTTTTCGGTAGCTACGCTCGCCAGAGCGTGGGGGGGCGGAGGGTAGCTGGGGGACCGTTGGCTTTCAGATTCGCCGGGACAGTTGCTGGCCCACCGTCTGGCGACGGTAGCTACGGCCAGGGGAGCTTGGTTTTCGGTAGCTACGCTCGCCAGAGCGTGGGGGGGCGGAGGGTAGCTGGGGGACCGTTGGCTTTCAGATTCGCCGGGACAGTTGCTGGCCCACCGTCTGGCGACGGTAGCTACGGCCAGGGGAGCTTGGTTTTCGGTAGCTACGCTCGCCAGAGCGTGGGGGGGCGGAGGGTAGCTGGGGGACCGTTGGCTTTCAGATTCGCCGGGACAGTTGCTGGCCCACCGTCTGGCGACGGTAGCTACGGCCAGGGGAGCTTGGTTTTCGGTAGCTACGCTCGCCAGAGCGTGGGGGGGCGGAGGGTAGCTGGGGGACCGTTGGCTTTCAGATTCGCCGGGACAGTTGCTGGCCCACCGTCTGGCGACGGTAGCTACGGCCAGGAGCTTGCTGGCCCACCGTCTGGCGACGGTAGCTACGGCCTTGTCCAACTATTGCTTGGAAAGAAAGGCGGCCAGGCCAAAGCTGGCCAGCATCAGCAACCACACGATGTCCAAGAAATGCCAGTACATTGCGCAAAGCGCACGGGGAAGTTTCGCTCGTGATCGTAGGCATGGCGGGACAAGCCAAAGAGTAGAAAGGTGAGGCCGGCTACCCCGCCGATCACATGCAGGGCATGCACGACCACCAGACAAAAAGTCAGCCCATACAGATTGGTCATGGTTTGTGCGGGCTTCATCATTTGCTGCATCATCCACACCAGCCCGCTCCCCTGCAGCGCAAAGAAGATGATCGACAAAATAAAGGCCAACGAAATGTAACGCACGAGATCTGCCCGCCGTTCGCGTTTCGCGGCGGAGACCGCCAGACTAAGCAGGATACTGATGGCCAGCAGGTTGACGGTCGTGAAGATGAAGTTTTGCGGCAGATAAAAGGGAATGACCTCCGTGCCCGGCGCGAGCCGCAGGATGACGTAGATCGCATACAGCACGATGCTGCCCAGAAAAAACACTGCCAGCGAAGCGATCAACAGCCATGCTCCTTGCTCGCTGCGTTGATCCTGGGCCAGTTGATTACGGCGTTGTACCATGAGTTCGTTTTACAGTCCGAGCATCGGGACAGCTGGCTAGTGGTGTGCGTAGGGGTGGTCGCCGCGCATCCACAGTCCGAGACCAGGATCGCGGATAAAGTAGAAGGGTTGCCCGTTGCAATCCTGCTGCCAGCCATTGCTCAACCCTGCACAATTGTAGTGAGCCATCAACTGCTGGTTGTCGCCGTACTCGTATCCAACGCTTCGGATTTCCTGTTCAGAAAGTTTGCCCGGAGCATAGGTAACCTGGAAACGCCCTTCGGTTGTTCCATGGATCAGGTGTGCGGCGGCCCCCAGATTCTCTTGTAATTCGGGACTGTCTTGGACGAACTGCAAGACCTCCGGAGTGCTGCGATAACCAAAGGTCCTAATCAGCCGATCCACCGTGGGGTTTTCTCCAAAGGCATCGACACCGGGCGCGATGATAACCAACCGCCCGCCATCACCGATCAGCATTCGCGTGCGATAGATCGCCTTATTGGCAATCCATGTTCGTTTGTATTTGTGGGGATCCATGGTTACCACCACGGTTTGCGGTGTCTGGTCGATGACAAAGCAATTGACTTGCGCCGAGAGTTTGCCGGCTTCGAAGAACACTTCATGCGAATCGCCGACAAAGATTCCTCTTACGACTTTCGTACCGTCGGCTTGCGAATCGATGACGGTCAGCAAATGGATAATAGGCATCGACTGGCAGTACAGATCTTGCGCCCTGTTTAGGATTCGGCGCAAGGGCGTATCGCAGCGGCCCATGATACGTTCCATGCCGTACAGCGCGCTCAGGTAGTGGCTCTCGTTGATTCCTTTGTCGCCCCCGGTGCCTACAAATACATTCTTGTTGTAGTTAGCCATGCCAATCACTTCGTGGGGCACGACCTGCCCCATGGACAAGATCAGGTCATGACCACCCTCCAGCAGTAGTTTGTTGACCTGAGCGGCCCAAGGGCGAGCATAGACACCCTCGGTGGCTTGGCTAACAAAGTCTGCATCGACGTAGCCCAGCGTGGTTACGTCCTGTTGCCATTGGTGAACCCGCACTAGATGCCTGGGAAGATCGCCGAACATGTATTCCAGTTCTTCCTCATCCATGGCTTTGTGCGTTCCCAGAGCGGGCATCACGTCGACGAGTTTGTCGCCTAGCATGCGGTAGGCCAGTTGGGTCAATTGCCCGGCGCGACTATCGCTGCGCGTATGGTCCGGGGGCAATGCCAACACCCGCTGGGGATTGCCGACAGCATCGAAGGCTGCTTGCAGGGCTTCGCAAAAATCGGACTCGTCGAGATTCAGTTCCGTGCCGGCGCGTTGGAAATAGATGGTCATAGCAGTCTGAATTCCCAAGCGGAGGCGAAGGGTCGGCACCGGTTGAAGCGGCGTGGAAGACGTGCCTAGATTAATCAGACGTCTGTACGGCGCCGAGTCGGGCGCACCGTGTTGGATGTGCCGGCGACGCCCATGCCGGACACTGCCTCGGCCCTTCGCGCCGCAGTGGCCAATTTGGGGCCACTCAACTTGGCGGGTTCCCGTTGCTCGTCCTCGGCGATATCCCCCAAGTATTCGCGGCGAACTTCCGGGTGTGTGCGCACCGTTTCGGGCGAGCCTTCTACCAGCACGGTTCCTTTGCTGATCACATAGCAGCGATCGACGGTCTGCAGGATTTCCCGTGCAGCATGGTCGGTAATCAGGATGGCGATGCCCCTTTCACGCAGTTTGACAATAATTTCTTGAATGTTCTGCACCGTAACAGGATCGATGCCGGCAAAGGGTTCGTCGAGCATAATGATCTTGGGATCCGACACCAGGCAGCGGGCGATTTCCAGTCGTCGTCGCTCTCCGCCGGACAATCGACCGGCCTTGGAGCGGCGGATGTGCGTGATTTCAAAATCCTCCAGCAACCCCTGCGTCCGCAGCTTGCGTTCCCGACTGGGGACTCCCAATAGTTCGAAGACGGCCAGGATATTCTGCTCGACGGACAGCTTGCGAAACACGCTCGATTCCTGGGCCAGGTAGCCCATGCCGCCTTCGCTGCGCGCCGAAAGAGCGGCCAATCCGTAACCTCTTTTCCACTCAAGAAGACCTTGCCGCGGTCGGGTCGCACGATGCCACAGGTCATTTTGAAACTCGTCGATTTGCCAGCTCCGTTGGGTCCCAGCAGGCCCACAATCTCGGCTTCACCAACGGTCATGCTAACGCCGCTTACCACCCGGCGGCGGCCATAGGTTTTCTCCAGCCCTTGGACTTCCAGAATATTCATCTACGTCCTCCATGACATGTGGTCAGCTGTCGAGCGGCAGGCTGGCGCTCGCATGGCCGGTTATCGAATGCGGCCCATGCGGGCAAAATTTGGAGTAAAGGGCACGGGGCGGTTCCAAGTATGTGGCCAAAACACCAATAAGGCTTTTCCTAGCAAGAATTTCTTTTCGACGTAATGGTGCCCCCGCCAAGCCCGCGCATCGGAGCTGGCGGAGCTGTTGTCACCCATGGGAAAGTAATGGTCTTGGTCCAACTCGAATCTCAATTCGCCGCGCAAGGAGAAAAGATTGGATTGAGCCCACCATTCCGGATGTGCGTACATTTCTGGAATCGCTAACTTGACATTGCGAGCGTCGCGCAAGGCCGCGTCATCCGTGCGTGGAATCTCCGCCAGCAAGGCTTGCGGATTGCTCCAATCAAAGTCGCTATAGTCGTTGGTCATCGTGTTTTGCACGGCGATGTAATAAAGATCGCGATACACGGCGGCCCGAGTAACCAACAGTTCTACTTGTTGACCGCCGATGGCCAGGGGAGCCGCGTCCAGTGGATCGTCCTCCGACCAGTATGGGCGGCGCCGATCGGGACCGCGCACCGAGGACACATCAAAGCTGGCTAGGCTGCTGGAATGATACGACTCGGCCGTTGATCCACAGCACGATCTGATCATCGAAGTTGGCCATCTGCAGCCGATAGGTTCCCAGGGCCGCGAAGCGATGTTTCCGCGGTCACCTGCGACTGATTGTCGAACAGGGGCAGTGGCCCCGTCTGGTCAAACGCCGACAGAGTAGCCTTGCCACTGGCGACGTCGATAGCGCATTGAAAATGGATCCCAAATTCAACCAAGTCCAACAGCAGCGTCCCACTGTTTGACTGAATCTGTACCTCATATTCGCCGAGCAGGTCGCCAACCCAATGGAAGCCATCATTCATGCTGCCGTCTTCCTGGACGATGTTTAGGCCACTACCGGCTGCCAGATCCAAGGCCACATCGAGCGGCTTGACATCCCCCTGGATGGCTTCATCCAATTGCTCCTGCGCATCGTAGATAGCTGACCCTGCAATCAAGTAAGACGAGTTGTAGGCCAGGTAGTCGGTTATCAAGCGTGAACTCTTCGCGGCCGGCGGCGGCAGAGTGGCCCCGCTTCTCATGGCTAGCCAATCGTTCTCCGTTGCAAAATTGTGATAGTAGCGCAACCATTGGATGGAGGGCGTATTGGGGAGTTGGGCGGACCAACTGCCGGGTTCGTTGAGCACTTTCCAGCCGGCCGGGTCATCCTGCAGCGGCTGCCAGAGGCTGGGCCAGCCCTGACGAGTCAGAATGGGCGCGATAAAGCTTGTGTCAGAAACCACCCGCCGCATTGCCTGAATCTTGTGCGGTGGCTTGCGGGCAATGGTCCACTGGGCATTTCCATCGGACTTGGTGAAAACATCGCCATCGCGAATGAGCAGCTGCTCGCCTGGCAGACCGACCAGACGCTTGATGTAATTCATGCGGGCTTCGCGCGGGTATTTGAATACGAACACGTCCCAACGCTTGGGTTGGGACAGCACATAATCAAATTTACTGACCAGGATGCGATCACCAGAAAAGGTAGCGTGATTGGCGTTGTCTCTTAAATCGTAGGCATTGACACCTCGGCAATCCGAACAGGTACTGGCCACGGTGACGATGCCCGACTTCTTTTGCTGCGAAAATCCCAGCCTGCGGAAGCGTGGCACGGGCATGTTGTCGTTCTCGTCTTGGTCAAATTCCTTGCTGGCCCCTGCCTGGTATTGGCGTCCGCAGAATTCGCAGACAATGTCCTTGTGGCGCCCATCAGCGTCGGTGCCATGGACCCGGTTGGAATGACGAAAGCCTCGGCGACAAAGGCGCGGAAGAGAAAGGCGAGGATAAAGGCGATAACGATCGATTCAACCGTTTCTCGAAAACTCTGCGTATTTCCGCTAGCATCGGTAGCAGCATCGCTTGGATTTCTCGCCGTTTTTGCGGCCGCAGCGGTCGACATGGGAACTCTCAATCGCAGAAGGGTGCCAGGGAAGCCCGAATTGTAGCATCGCTTTCCCTGGAATTGAATGCGAACCGCCGACAATCGCGGCAGCAATGCTCGCATTGCGGTTGTTCGTCCAGGTCCAGCATTTATTGACGGAAGGCTGGCGGATTACAGCTCGCCGATTGCCCGAAACACTCCCTGAAGCGAGCCGTATAGCGACTGGTAGATGGGAAAAAGTCGATTGTAGGTCTTGATGGCCGGTTTCTTCGGTGGCGTCTTCTTGACCACTTCGATGGTGGCTTTGCAGGCCTCTTCGATGTTCTTGAACTGTCCGCTGCCGACTGCCGCCAGCAAGGCGACTCCATAGGCGGGCCCTTGCTCGGCATTGATAGTGCATGCGGCTTGCTCCATCACATCGGCAAAGATCTGCCTCCACAACTGGCTCTTGGCGCCGCCGCCGCTGAGTCGCATTTCGCGCACGGGAACGTCCAGTTCTCGGATGATTTCCAAGCTCTCACGCAGGCTCATAGCTACCCCTTCCATGACAGCCCGCGCAAGGTGCCCACGCTGGTGTTTGCTGGTCAAGCCAACGAAACATGCCCGCGCGCAAAGCATCGGCATGGGGCGTGCGTTCTCCGGCCAGGTAGGGTGCGAAAAGCAGGCCTTCGCTGCCGGCGGGAATCTGAGCCGCCTCGGCATTGATCGTTTGATAGGGATCCGTCCCACGCCGAGTCACCAATTCCGTGCACAGGTTTTCGACGAACCATTGCAGTGATCCGGCGGCGGACAGGGTCACTCCCATCATATGCCATTTGCCGCGGACCGCATGGCAGAAGGTGTGCAAACGGCCGAGCCGGTCGTACTGTGGTTGGTCCGAGTGCACAAACATGACGCCCGAGGTTCCCAGCGAGGCGGTGAGAATGCCGCTACGCACCACGCCATTACCCACCGCCCCGGCGGCGCAGTCACCCGCACCTCCGACGACTTTGCAGTCCGGGCTGAGCCCCAGTTTGGTGGCCACCTCGGGCAGCAGTGAACCGGTGACCTCCTCGGACTCGTACACTTCTCCCAGCAGCGATTTATCCAACTGCAGTTTGCCCAGTAACTCGTCCGACCAACATCGACGCTTGACATCTAGCAGCAGCATGCCGCTGGCATCGCTGACCTCCGTGGCCAACTCGCCGGTCAAGCGGCGGCGTACATCATCCTTGGGCAGCAGCACGTGCTTGAGTCGCTCAAAGCGTTTGGGTTCATGATTGCGCAGCCACAGAATCTTTGGCGCCGTAAAGCCAGTCAAGGCTGGGTTGGCCACCATGCGAATCAATTCCTCGCGACCACCCGCAAGGCTCGTAATCTCTTCGCACTCGGCAACGGTGCGTTGGTCATTCCACAATAAAGCTGGCCGAATCACCTTGCCGGATTTGTCCAGAAAGACCGAACCATGCATCTGCCCCGACAAACCAATAGCCTTGACGTCCGCCGGCTTGACGCGTGCCTGTTTGACGACCGCCCGGATCGTCTTGCAAGTTGCTTGCCACCAATCCTCCGGATCCTGCTCGGTCCACAGAGGCTTGGGCATGGAGATCCCATATGCGGCGGATGCTTCAGCGAGGATGTTCCCGTCCGGATCGATTAAGAGACTCTTGGTCCCCGTAGTACCGATGTCAACTCCGATCGTGTATCCCACAGTTTCATCTCCGATGCGTGTGCTTAGGCTGGATGCAGCTCTCGTCGCCTAACGCGGGCCAGATGCTCTTTCCCGCCTCTGAGAAATCGAGCCAAGACACTATACTGAGTTTGCGTTTGCATTCCTACTCCTCACACGCTTCTACCCTGACCATCGGCCGATACAGTGCTGAATCGAGATTTCAGACCTTGCTCAGTCGCCCAGCGGAGTTTTTCTAGCCAAGCGAGACTATGCAAAAATACCAACAGATAGTGATTGGGCTTGTAGTTTGCTTCGCCCTGCCATGGGTTGGCGCGGGATGCAGGCCGTCTTCACCGCCAACAGCGGAGGACGCGAGCCACACGGATGTTCCCCAAGCAACCAGCATTCCGTTGCGGATTGGGGTCGTCTCCCGCATTTCAAACCCCGACTCGCTGGTGCGACGCTGGCTGTCCGGATCCGAGCAACCGATCGCCGTGCAGGATATGAGCGTGGAAGATTTCCTGGAGCAGACTGAATGCGAATTCGACGTGCTGCTTACGCCAAGCTACCTGCTGGGTGAATTGCTTGACCGCGACTGGATTGTCAAACTGCCGACTGCACTCCAACCCACCGAAGCGCCGGATGCTGGCGGCCAGTTAGACCGCGAATGGGATGCGGATGCGACGCAAAGGACAGGCGAATGGCCGTCGACCGCAGCCTATGCAGGGGTGGTGTATGGCCTACCCCTTGGCAACTCCTCGTGCGTCGCCCTGGGTAGCGATTCGCTGTGCAGCCAAGTGGACCGTCCGGCGGTAACTTGGGACGAAGTATTGGATCTTGTCGCCCAACAGCCTAAGGCTGATGCGCAGTCGCCGACGGAGGACGCGGCTGTCGATCCAGTCGCCATCGTCGATCGATTCCTGGCCATTGCCTTCTCGCTGTCCGAGCGAAATAGCAGGTATGGTCTGCTGTTTGATATCAAGGGCATGCGCCCGAGGCTATCCGAGCCGGAGTTCGTCCTCGCAGCCGAGATCATGCAACGCTTGGCTGCGCAGCCCGGCGGACGGGAAGCCCTGCTGGGGTCGCACTCGCAGGCGTGGACCTGGGCTGCGACGCACCCGCAAGCGGTGGTCACCGTGGCCTCGCCAGCCTGGCTGACTGAGGATGCGAGCCAACTGGAGACGGGTGGTCTCATCCCAATCGATGGAATTCCCTCGACCACTCTCGGCCATGGCTTGCTGGTTTCGCTGACGAAAAACTGCAGGCAAACCCAACACAGCGTAGAGTTTCTGAAATGGCTGCGTGGCAATGAAAATCGACAGTTTTTGGCTGGCATTATTTCAGGCGTTGATGCTCCCAGCCAAGGAAGCTCGCCGTCGGTGGCTAGCTCGGCCAAGAGGGAACTGCGAGATTTGGCCTCTTCCGAACGCATGATCCAAGAACCCAGAATGCCCTCCGCCCACCGCTATCGCCACGCGCTGGCAGATCAGCTACTGTTTTTCTTGCGTGGCGAAAAGTCCGCCGATCAGGCCTTGCATGACGCAAGTCAAGATTGGCTCGATATTCTAGCCAGCATGCCAGGCAAAGACCTCGAACGGCAAAGGCTCGAATATCAGCAAAGTCTGGGGATGGTCGACTAGAGCTTCATCTACATAACTCGGAATCAGCATGCCATTTCAGGATTTCTTTCAGCCCCTGGTGTCCAGCAAGACGCTGGGCTATGTGCTCGGCCTGGCAAGCTTGTGTGGCGTCTACGCTGCTCTTCCCGTGGTGGTGGAATGGAGGGCACCTCATTTCAATGAGATTCCTTCGCAATTCCATGCGGCTCTATCCTTGGTGCTGGGCTGGCTGTTGGTCTTCCGTACCAATACAGCCTACAGCCGTTGGTGGGAGGCACGCACCCTGTGGGGAGCTCTTGTAAATGCCAGTCGCAATGCGGCCATGAAGCTGGTGCTGCTCGGGCGGTTGTCGGCCGACGATCTGCAGTTGGCACAACGTTTGATCGTCGCCTTTCCCGTTGCCCTGCAATATCACCTGCGAGATGAAATCGGAACGAAATTGCCCGCTGATATTCGGCATTTGGCGGGTGATTGCCAGCACGTGCCATTGCGTCTGGTGCAGCAGTTGTACGAGATCGTCGGACGAGCCAAAGGCGACGGGCAGATCGACGGCGAGGAGCTACGTGCTATGGATGTGGAACTGCTGCGTTTTATGGACATTTGTGGTGGTTGCGAACGGATTCTCAAGACGCGCATCGTAGCCTCCTACCGTGTCTTTGCACGACAATGCGTGCTGCTGTTCCTGGCCACATTGCCGTGGGCGGTGGCACATGACTTTGGATCGTGGGCTATACCACTGACTTTTATATCTGCCTATTTCATGCTTGGACTGGAAACCGTCGCCGAACACGTGGAAGAGCCCTTTGGCTACGACGAGGACGATCTCAATTTGGAAGCCTTGTGCACGACGATTCAGGTTTCCGTAGATGAAGTCTTCCAAACGGCGGGGCAAGCCGAAACCGCTCAAATCGGGTGAGCTGCCAACTGTTCCGCAACGTGGTTGACTATGTGCCGACCGATTTCCAGCGAGGCGGTCGCAGCGGGGCTGGGTGCGTTGCAAACATGCAGCATGCGCTCTTGGGTAACCCACATGAAATCATCGATCATCGAGCCATCGGCGGCGATGGCCTGCGCGCGAACGCCAGCCCGGCAAGGTTGTAGGTGTTGGCTGCGAATCTCGGGTACTAAACGCTGCAGAGCCCGTACAAAAGCGGCTTTCGACAGCGAGCGGTGCACCTCCCCGACTCCCATTCTCCAATGCCGTCCGGCTAGCTTCAAAAAGCCTGCATAGCCCAAGGACTCAGCTAACTCGCGCCAACGCACCGTGCCCCAGCTGTATCCCTCGCGAGCCAGAGCGAACACGGCGTTCGGCCCGCATTCCACCTGGCCGTTGATCATCCGCGTGAAATGCACGCCCAGAAAGGGGAAATTCGGGTCGGGGACGGGGTAGATCAAATGCCGGCACAAGCTCCGCGCTGCAGGAGTCAGCTCGAAATACTCTCCGCGAAAGGGCACGATTTGGGCCGGTGGACGTAGACCGGCGAGTTTTACCAAGTGATCGCTGTATAGCCCGCCGCAACTGACCAGGAATCCAGTTTCATAGCTAGCCTGGGCCGTCCTCAGGCGGACAGATTGTGGCTCCTGCGTAATGCCCACCACTTTCTCTCCCAAGCGAATAACATGCCCTTGAGCTTCGAGCAGCTCCGCCAGTCGTCGGCAGACCGCCGGGTAGTCGACAATTCCTGTCTCCGGCACATGGATGGCTTGAATGCCCGCCGCGTGAGGCTCGCGTGCAAGGATCTCGTCTCGGTCAATCAAACGACAGGCGATGCCGTTTTCGATGCCCCGCGCGTAGATTGCCTGCAAGCGGGTCTGCTCGACCTCATCCAAGGCAACAATGATCTTGCCGCAACGCTCAAACGCGACTTGATGCTCGTCACAAAAGGCCTCCATGGCCAATTTTCCAGCCCTGCAGGTCTGGGCCTTCAGCGATCCGGGTTTGTAATAGATTCCCGAATGCAAAACGCCCGAATTGCGACCGGATTGATGTTGCGCGACCGCGCTTTCCTTCTCAAGCAAACAGATTCGGGCATCAGGAAAACGCTGCGAAAGACGATAGGCGGTCGCCAAACCAACGATCCCTCCACCTATTACTAAGAAGTCGGAATGGGACGTGTGGGGCATGGCAAGCCTTGATTAACATCGTTCGATAAATAACTGTCGCATCTCTAGTGTACTCATCACGCTCCGCCGTGATGCTTGAGAACGTACTCATCACGCTCCGCCGTGATGCTTGAGAACGTACTCATGACGCTGTTCCGCCGTGATGATAGCCGGACAGATGGAACAGTGCCAGTTGCTCCCTTCTCCCGCCGGGTCTCCAGGGGAGTTGGGTTGGGGATCGTCAGGTCAGCTCCCCTGTGTGAAGAGTTTTTACGAGTGGAACGGCCAAATGAAGGGGATCAGGATCAAGGCCAGTGTGCCTACCAGCAATGTTAATGGCAGCCCAGCCCGCAGGTAATCCGGCGGGCGGTATCCACCCGGTCCCATAACCATCAAATTGGTCTGATAGCCGATCGGCGACATGAAACTGAGCGAAGCACCCAAGGTAATAGCCATGATAAATGGTCGCGGACTGCAGTCTAGTTGACTGGCTAGTCCGAGCGCGATGTAGAACATGGTAACCGCCACGGCCACATTGCTTAACATCTCGGTGAAGATCACGGTTACGATGAACAGGGCAATCAGGCCTGCATAAGGATTGTCGCCGACAATGCTCAGCAGGCCCCGAGCAACGGTATCGGAAGCGCCGCATTCCTTGATAGCTCGCCCCACCCCAATCGCTGCTCCGACGGTTAGCAACATGGGTAGATCAATCGCACCCCGCGCGTCGGAGATCGAAACGCAGCGTGTGCAAACCATGGCTAAAGCCACTGCAAAAATTGCAAAGGCAGGCGACAGAAAAGCTGTTGGCATTGACAGCATCTCCAGGACAGGCATCAAGAACAGCCAGGCAATCAGTCCTAACGTCAGCAACGCGGCTAGACCCAGCTTGTTGTGCCTTCGACCTTCGCTGTCCTCGACCCCACTGACCAAATAGAAATCCGGTCGGTTGCGGAAACTGCGGACAAAACCATCTCGAGTTTGCAGTAACAGCGTATCGCCAGCGGTTAATTCAATGTCACCGATCTTGGTTGGCAACCTTTCACCATTGCGATGCACGGCCACGACCGCAGCACTGTAAAGCTGCCGAAAGTTGGCTTGGCGAATAGTCGTTCCCACCAGTGGCGAAGAGGGGCTCAGAACAACCTCGACCAAAGAACGGTTTGCCGCCTTCTCGGGAGCGATCTCGTAGTTGATATCCACCGCGGGCACCAAGCCGGGAATTTTCTCCAAGTCGACAATGGTGGCCACAATACCAGTGAAGACCAAACGGTCGTTCTCGAGTATTCGGTCATTGGGCGATACCGGCCCAATGACCTCTCCATCACGATCAATTTCGATCAAAAACAAACCAGGCAAGTGCCGTAGTCCACCCTCTTCCACCGTCCGGCCGATTAAATTGCAGCCTGCGGTGACCATCATCTCGACCAGATACTCGCGACGCTGCTCCTCGAGGCTATCGAGCATTTCGGTTCGATCCGGCAACAACTTGGGACCGAAAACGATCAGTAGTAGGGCTCCGGCGATGGCGCAGGGGATACCTATCCAAGATGTATCCGTCAGCCGCATGGGCCTCAACTCTTCCTTTTGTGAAAGCAGCCAACGTTTGTACCGATCCGCAGAACTGGTGTCTGAATTCATCTCAGGCTGAGCGACGCGTTCGAGTCCTTCCACAGTCTTGGTGACCGCCCGCAACTCACCATCGACAACAAAATTGGTGCTCGTTCCTACCAGCGTACAGGTACCACCCAAGATCGCCAGGTAACTGATCGGTAACAGCAATCTCGAAGGAGCAATATTGCGTTGCCGGCACCATTGGATGACCATGGGCAACAACATGGCAACCAAGGCTGTGTTCAGAAGAAAAGCGCTGGTGGTCAATAAAACAGCGGAAAGGCGAGCCAAGGCCCCGCGCTCGGTGCGAACCGTTCCCAACAAAGCTCGACCCATCGAATCCAGAACGCCACTACTGCGCAATCCAGCAGAGACTACCAATAATCCGGCAATGGCAATCACGGCACGATCCGAAAATCCTTCCCAAGCTGCCGCTGGATCGATCACGCCAAAAGCGACAAAAACCGCTAAGGCTGCGCAGAAAAGGATTTCAGTGGGGGCATTCCGCCGCAACTGTAGCGTCAAGAATATGGACGCGATCAAGAAGAGTGCAAGTACTTGTTGAGCATTCACAACGAAACCACTATCAAAAGAAGCACCTGCCGCACTATCGCATCAACTCTGCCATGGTAGTTGGAGTGTACCCCACAAGATTCCGTCGACCGCGAAAACTTGGCGTTGGACATTCCACCGGGCTAACGCATTCGTTCTGACCGTTACATCCAACATCGGAGAGTCAGTCGCTACCATCCGCATGAAAGTTGAAGATTGCAGTTTCGCATCTCGCTATGCGAGCTAAACGAACGATCTCATAGGATTGGCCGAACGGCAAAGCAGGGCAATCTCGATAAAGTTTAGCGTTGACACCAACTATAAGCAGCGGGGCAGCTCCATCTCTGCTCCTGTTCTGCACTCACCCATCCCACACAGATAAAGAAGCTCCCGTCCAAGTGCTTCGAACCAACCTACCTCATGAGCAGCGGGCAAATGGCGCGTTCGTCGGCGGGTTGGCCAAGGAGGATCCCAATCGATGAGAAAGAACCTCGAAAAACTGATCTTGCGCCTGAGTTGCGTGGCCCTCGTGGCTACCTGCACGGGCTCGATGCGGGCTGAGGCCCATGACTTCCCCGACCCGAACGTGGCACACAGCCACGTCAGCGATTGTCTCGGTTTCCGAGAAACAGCCGATGTCGAGCCGTACCCCTGCATTGCCGAGCAGCCAGCCAACGTCGCCGCTGCTGTGCTTGTCGCCGGACGAAGACAGCCGGTTGGGCAGCAGCCCAGCAGCCTCGATTTTCAGCTGCGGCTCGACGCTCTCGCAAGTCTCTCTGGCTGCTTGGCCAAAGGGCGCACATTGCCCTTGGTTGCTGCCAAGCCCGATGAGGGTGTGCCGCCTGGACCGCACGTCTTCAGCAACCATGCCTCCGCCGAGCGTTCGCGGGTCAAAGCAGCCTTCATCGAGGATCATCAGCCCTACGATTTTTGCGTCAGAGATAAACGCTACGCACCCTATTCCTACCGCGAACTCAGTCGCGTAGCGCATTCGGATTTTGATCCCCAAGCCCTGGGCGAGGAGACGCAGCTCGACCCGGTCGAGCTGCGGACGGGATGGGAACCAGAACTGGTCGCCGCCATGCTGGATCAAGCAATTACACGAGTGAATTCAGCCAGCTGGCAAATCCAAATGGAATTGTCCGAAATGCATGCGGCTCAAGATGTGGGGCGCCTCACCTACAAGATGAATCAGCGCACGAGCAACCTGCTGGGCGATGCCTTGGTCACATGGACGGAGCATGTGTCGAACACGCAGGACTCGACGCAACTGGCCGTGCAACCCTACCACACTGAGCCGCTGTATATATTGTACGATCAAGAGGGCTATCAGTTCTTGTTGCCTATTGAACCCGAGGATCAGCCTCAGGATGCAGACCACTCGCCTGCCGGAGAGGCACCGCTTGTAGCCGAGGCGGGTCGGCTGAGGGCTCAAGTGCTGACAATAGCCAGTCAGCAGTTCGAAAAAATGGGCACCAGCTTGCTCAAATTGTCGAGCGTATTGGATTCAATTGCCGCCGCCGAAATCGCACGCGGCAACAGCAGCCCACTTCGCTAAACACCATCTGCAGTTGTCAAACCCCGTCGACTGTGCGCCGGAGAGGGCTGAGCGATTGAGGAACATGCCGGGCTGTACTGTGGTAGTTGTTTGTTGTCGGACGCGCCCACAGTACGGCGTTGGCGAGAATCCTTTGTATGTCGGGATGGTAATAAATGGGAAAGGTCTCGTGGCCGGGGCGAAGATAGAAAATCTTTCCCGCGCCGCGGCGAAAGGTACAGCCACTGCGGAACACCTCGCCGCCCTCAAACCAGCTGATGAGCAGCAGTTCATCTGGCTCAGGGATATCAAAGTGTTCGCCATACATTTCTGTTTCCGGCAATTCAATATAGTCGGCATCGATGCCGTTCAGAATCGGGTGCCCAGGGGCCGTAATCCACAATCTTTCGAGTTCGCCGGCCTCGCGCCATCGCAGCATGCACTCTGTTCCCATCAGCTGGCGAAAGATCTTGGAACCGTGGCCGCTGTGCAGCACGATCAGCCCCATTCCTTGTAGCACGCGTTGTTGGACCTTGGCTACAATCGCATCGCTCACCTGCTCATGGGCCGCGTGTCCCCACCACAGCATGACGTTGGTAGACTCCAAGACTTCGTCACTCAATCCATGATCGCGTTCATCCAGCGTCGCACAGCCAACGGAGACCTGGTCGCCAAGTCTTTGCTCGAGTGCCTCGCGCAGGACCGCATGGATGCCGTTCGGATAAATCCGCTTGACATCCTCCTTTTCGCGCTCGTGCTTGAACTCATTCCAAATCGTGACCCGACAGAGCGGCTCCGCTTGGCCATTTTCTGCTGTCATGATGCATCCTTCTCGTGACGGGAACCGACCGCTCGTGTTTTCTATGAGCCCTGAGCAGAACTCAGGCGGCTAGTGCTTTGTCAAAGTTTCATTTGGGGATGGAAGGGAAAAAGGGGGCGGACACCAAAAGCCGGAACGGCCCTTCGGGTGCTTCGCACTTTTGGTGTCTGACCCCTTTTCCCCAACGCATGTCTAACCCAATTTTTATTCCTGACAAAGCACTAATAACTAGTCCACCGGAAAACCACGTTTGCGCAGCAATGCTGCCGTATCCACGTCGCGACCACGAAATGCGCGGAATCCGTCGGGTGGATCGATGGTATCTCCCACGGACATAATATGCTCTTTCAGAGAGCGGGCGACCTGCGGGTCATAGTAGCTGCCAGCTTCCTCAAATACCTCGGCAGCATCCGCAGTTAAAGCATCGGACCACAGGTAGCTGTAGTAACCTGCAGAGTAACCATCGTCGGCGAAGACGTGCGAAAAGTGCGGTGTGCGGTGACGCATGACAATTTCGCTGGGCATCCCCAATTCACTCAACGTATCGCGTTCGAAGGCGTCGGGGTCGATATTGACATTGCCTGCCAGGTGCAACTTCATATCAATCAAGGCGCTGGCCAAGTATTCAACCGTGGCGAATCCTTGATTAAAGGTAGCCGCGTTTTCGATCTTGGTTACCAAGTCCTCGGGAATGGGCTGGCCGCTTTCATAATGCACGGCAAATTGCTTGAGCACCTCGGGAGTGGTCAGCCAGTGCTCGTTCAACTGTGAAGGGAATTCCACGTAGTCGCGGGCCACGGAAGTACCCGATTGCGAAGGGTAACGCACATTGGAGTTCAGTCCGTGCAGTGCATGACCAAACTCATGGAACAGCGTAACCGCATCATCCCAGGAGATCAGCACCGGCTCGCCCTCGGCCGCCTTGACGAAATTGCAATTATTGGAAACCAAGGTGGTGATTGGCTGGTCGATATTCTCCTGGGCCCGATAATCGGTCATCCAGGCACCGGAGCGTTTTCCTTCGCGGGCGTAAGGATCGAAATACCATAAGCCAACGAACTGGCCGTCCGCACCACTCACCTCCCACACGCGCACATCGGGATGGAAAACAGGAATGTCATGGATCTGTTTGTATTGCAGGCCGTAGAGCTGCGTGGAGGCCCACATCATGGCTTCACGCAGTTTTTCCATTTGTAGATATGGTTTCACCAAGTTGAAATCCAGATCGTACTTGGCCTTGCGCACCTTTTCGGCGTAGAAGCGATAATCCCAGGGCTCGATCTTGAAATCGCCCCCTTCCGCATCCACGATGGCCTGCATATCAGCCACCTCCTCGCGGACGCGGGCTACAGCTTTGGGCCATACCTTCAGCATGAGGGCCATCGCGTTTTCTGGAGTCTTGGCCATCTGAGGTTCCAGCCGCCAGTGCGCGTGCGTGGGGTAGCCCAGTAATTCCGCCCGCACGGCCCGCAACTTGAGAATCTCGGCAATCAGGCCATTGTTGTCGTGGGCATCTCCATTGTCCCCACGATTGTAGTAGGTCCGCCACACGCTTTCCCGCAATCCGCGATGCTCGGCATATGTCAGAAAGGGATCCATGGACGAACGCGTGTTGAGTACGGCCCACTGCCCCTCGCGGCCTTTGCTCTTGGCGGCGTTGGCCATGGCGGACACAATGCTCGATGGCAGGCCTGCGAGCTGCTGTGGGTCATCAATCCAAGTCACATAATTGGCTTCCTCGGCCAAGACATTTTGGCTGAAGTCGGTGAACAGGCTGGCCAATCGCTTGTTGATCTTCGACAGCCGCTCCTTGTCACTGGGGCTGAGCTTGGCTCCCTGACGCACAAAACGCTTGTAGATATCCTCCACCAAACGCCGCTGAATCGGGTCGAGCTGCTGAAAGCCCGGACCTTCGTAAATCGCAGCGATGCGCTGGAAAAGTTTCTCATTCTGAATGATCTTGTCGTCATGCTCGGAAAGCTTGGGAGCCACCACGCGTTCGATGTTTGGGATTGGCCCAGTATTCAGATTAGAGGTGTAAACTCCAAAGATCGCATTGAGTCTAGCCAACTGCTTGCCCGCCTTTTCCATGGCCACGATCGTGTTCTCAAAGCTGGCCGCTTGCGGGTTGGTAGCAATCTGCTCGATCTCGAGCTCGGCATTGGCAATCGCCGTATCGAAGGCGGAAATAAATTCGTCTTCCCTGACCAAGTTCCAAGCCGGTACGCCGCCGTAGGGGCCAGCCCAAGGTTGTAGGAGTGCGCTTTCAGTTGACTTCACGGTACTGTCTGTTCCTGTAGTGGTTCCTGATGTCGCTGTGCTAGACGGATCCTGAGCCATTGTTGCCTGAGACATGGTTCCCTGAAACATGGTTCCCTGAGCGAGAAGCAGCCCTAGCGAGAGCTGCAAACACGCCACCTGGGCATTTACTTCCCGCAGTCGATCGTTTGGATGGAACCTGCGAAATCAACAAAGCTCTACCGAATCTTAACATCATGGGTCGATCTCATTGCGGTGAAAAATGTGTTCATCTGTTTCCGCGGTCTATGCAGCGGTCTGCCGCGATCCATCGAGTCGCTCAGGCCTCTGAAACCGTTTCCAAAAGAGGGCTGACCGCTTCTAAAAACGAATTTCTCGAGGCTGCGTGAATTTCTCCAAAGGCTTCGGAAACCTCTTGCAAACAGGTTTCAGGCTAGACAACCAAGTAGATTGTCGTTTTGGGGACAAGTTGCGAGTTCTTTTCGCCTTGGTCTTTCTTTCCGCGCTGAGGTTCGTCCGTTGACCTGCGATCCTCGCGCTGTCGCTGCGGCGCCTGCTTCGCTTGGTCTTCTCGATCGCTGCCTTTCGCATTCAGCTTCTGCTTGGCCATTTCGAGAGCCCGCTGCATTTCGCGTAGCTTGAGCTCCAAGGCTTCAGCCATTGCGGCTCTACTTTCAGCTTCGCGGCGGATGCGATCCAGTTCGCGTTCCAGCTCGGCCACACGTGGGCCTTCTTGAACCCCTTCCGGACGCTGACGCGCCTGGTCCATCAACCGTTCGGCCTGCTCTTGGCGTTCGGCGACCTCAGCCAATCGCCGCTCGGATTGCTCTCGCATCTCGTTGGACTCGCGCATCATTCGCTCGGCATGCTCTCGCATCTCGTTGGACTCGAGCACGATTCGCTCGGCTTGCCTTTGCTCCTCCTTGGCCCTCTCCTGCATTTCCCGACCGGTGCGCAATTGTTCATGGGCTTCCAATTGCAGGCGCTGGGCTTCTTCGAGCATCCGCGATACGCGCAATTCTTCAATTTCACTTCTGGCCTTGGACTCCGCCTCGCGGATACGCTGTTCGGCCTTAAGCGTTATGTTCTCTTCCATCAGCTCCAGGATCCGCTGCATGGCCGGAGAGGCGAGCAGGCGGTCGACGCTCTCGATGGTCGGTTGGGGCGATGGTTGGTGAGGGGCTTGGGGGCTGGGGACAAAGGGCACCGGTGCCGGATGGGCCTGGCCAAAAAACATCATCGCCGGTGGGTGGCCGCCGGGTGGCCCCGGGGGACCCGGATGCAGGACAGGAGGTTTCGAACCAGCTTCCGGTCGACGATCGATCCCCGTAGCGCGACGCAAGAGCTCTAAGCGCTCTGGTGGACTCGGTGGACTCTGCGGCGTCCAGTTTGGGCCGCGTTGCGTTGGATTCGCCGCTTGAGTATCGACCTGAACTCGCACCTCGATGGGCTGCGGTTGACCTTCAGCACTCTTGTGCACAGGTGATACAGCTTGCTCGCTGGTCGGGGTGTTATTGCTCTCAGGCTGCTGCGCATGCAGCAGGCCGGCAGCACAGGCGGTCAAGGGAACAGCCAGCAACATGTGCAGCGCCGCCCTCCTCGTGTGACTACAAGCCATTCTGGGTTGGATCAACATTTTTTCTTTTCCTCACAAAGCCGGCGTTGTTCGCGTCGAGTAATGGGGTCGTTTGAATGAAAGGGGGCTTGAGCCTACCGGCGCAGCGCCAAATCGAATCTAGGGCGACATTATAGCAGGATTCAGCTAGTGCCCCTATTGCGACTCACGATGCTTTCATTAACTTGGCACCTCCCTAGTGAACGCCTGCGCAGGCAGATCATCTGAAACCAAGCTAAAGTTGTGACATGAATTCGAACAATAAAAATTCGAACAACCAGGTACCCCTCCGCTCCGAAGTGCAGGCTGGCGATTGCTGGGACCTCTCCAGTCTCTACGCTGCGGATTCAGCCTGGGAGACGGACTTTGCAAAATTCTCGGCCGATATTGAAGGTTACAAGAAATACCAGGGGAGGCTGTCCGATGGGCCACAGTTGCTGGCCGAATGCTTGCAATTCGATCTGCAAATCGATCAGCTCGCCGAACGCCTGGGCACCTATGCGTTTTTGAAAACCACCGAGGATCAGGCCAATAGTACCTACCAGGCCTTGGTGGCTCGCTTCCAAAGCGTGGCCGTCAAAGCCGGAAACTTGGCCAGCTACCTGCGGCCTGAGATTCTGGCCATCCCGGCGGAGCAGATGGACCAATACCTGGCCTCAGGACTGCTCGATGACTGGCGTTTGGTGCTCGAGCGAATCGTTCGCTATCGGGCTCACACGCTCAACAATTCCGAAGAGTCCCTGCTGGCGCTGCAGGGCGAGATGGCGCAGACGGCTAACAAGGCGTTTCGTCAGCTGAATGATGCGGATTTGAAATTTGGCAGCCTCGAGAATGAAAAAGGCGAGTTGGCGGAATTGACCAATTCGACATTTATTCAGTTCTTGCTTTCCCCGGTGCGGGAAGTTCGTCACGCGGCCTTTCGGCAATACTACGCCCAATTCAAGAACCATGAAAACACCCTGGCCGCCACCTTGGCCGGCAGTATACACGGTGACGTGTATTACGCCCGAGCTCGCAAGTATGCGTCCAGCTTGGAAGCGGCCCTTTTTCCGGATAACGTGCCGGTGGCCGTTTACGAGAACTTGATTACCGCCATCCACAACAAGCTTCCGGCGGTGCATCGCTACCTGGATCTACGTCGCCGAAAAATGAAGCTCGATGATCTGCACCATTATGACACGTACATCCCCATATTGGCCGACATGGAACAAGACCGCAGCTGGGATGCAGCGGTGGAAACGATTCTGGATTCATTGCAACCACTGGGAGCCGAGTACTGCAACACGCTTCGCAAGGGGCTGATGGGGCGTTGGTGCGATCGCTACCCCAACCAAGGCAAGCAGAGCGGTGCCTTCAGCTGCGGTTCCTATGCCGCCGACCCGTTTATCCTGATGAACTACAAGTCCTCGGTGCTGAATGACATGTTTACACTGACGCACGAGGCCGGGCACTCCATGCATAGCTTTTATTCAGCCAAGCACCAACCGTTTCAGTACTACAACTATACGATCTTTGTGGCAGAGGTTGCCAGCACCTTCAATGAGCAATTGCTGACACATCACTTGTTGAACACGACCACGGATGATCGCTTCAAGGCCTATCTCTTGAACCATGAAGTGGACAGTATTCGTGCCACCATCGTGCGCCAGACCATGTTTGCCGAGTTTGAAAAACTGACCCATGAGATGGCCGAGGCAGGCGAGCCGCTGACGGTTGAAACATTCAAGGGCGTGTATGGCAAACTACTGCTGGAGTATTTCGGCCCGGAATTCATCATCGACGACGAGCTGTTGCTGGAGTGTTTCCGCATTCCGCATTTTTATCGCGCATTCTACGTCTACAAATACGCTACCGGCTTGTCGGCAGCCATTGCACTCTCTCGCCGTGTTCTCGAGGGCGGACAGATCGAGTGCGCAGATTATTTGAGATTTCTCAGCAGCGGCTGCTCGAAGGATCCGCTCGACTTGCTACGCGAGGCCGGTGTTGACATGGCTAGTCCAGAGCCGGTCGAAACTGCCTTGCAGCACTTTGACAACCTCGTCGCCGAACTCGATCGGCTGACTGGCTGATCGAGGCTATGGCACCGTACGCAGATAAGTTACCGAATCAGCCGGAACGCGTTAGCGTCCGGTTACCATAAAAACCGGGTGCTAACGCACTCCGGCTGATTTTGAATCCGGTGACTTATTTAATCGCGGGTACTAAGCTCGCGTCATTTGATCGCGGAGGGCGATCAACAGATTGGCCGCATGGGCGATTTCGGCTTTTTGACGCTCGGGATCTTGAGGAATCTCGCGCTCGATGGTCAGCGGGCCTTCGTATCCGATTTCAGCCAGAGTGGCCAAGTAGGCGGCAATATCGACTTGGCCTTCGCCCAACGGAACCTCGCGGCCCCAAGTCTCGCCCGGCTGGTCGCTCCACAGGGCGTCTTTGCAATGCACGCTCCGCACGGCCTTTCCAAGTTTGCGGAGGGCTTCGATGGGTTCACCAGTGCCGTAAAGAATCATATTCGCTGGATCAAAGTTAATGAATAGAGTTGTCCGCCTTGGTATCGGCAATGAATGCCAATAATGCGTCGGCCGTTTCTTGTCCGGTTTCGAGGTGCACTGCCTGATCATTCTGCTCGGCGTGGGCACACAATTGGCGGGTGACCTCGATCACTTCTTGATACAACGCCAGGCTAGTATCGTGGGGCACGAAGCCCAGGTGCAGGGCGATAACATCACAACCCAGCAATCGCGAAAAATCACTGATTTCCTTCATTTCCTGTAAGCGGCTAGCTCGCGTCGCGGGTGGTACCAAGCCCACCGTTTGGCTGACGGTGGGAATATCCGCATAGCTCTCGCCTTCAAAGCCCCCGAATACCGCGGTCAAGTGAATTCCCAGTTCATCGAGCCTGGCCAAGAATCGTTCGGCGTGATCCGGCATGCGGCTACTACGGCTCGGGGCATGCAGTTGGATGGTCGAAATTTGTAACTCGCTGGCTACTTCGAGCTTGACACCCAGGCCCGCATCGATACTCGTGAAAACGCCAATTGGCCAATCTGCCATTTCCTTGCTCCAAAATCAGATTGTTTGAGATTTGCCGCATTGTATGACAAAAAATGCTTTTATTGTCAGTAGCAAGCATGCTTCTATGGATGAGTTCGCAAATTATCCGGGGGCTGGCCCTACTCAGCCTACTTACCGATGCAGAAACGGCTGAAAATCTCACCCAGAATATCCTCTGAGTGAACTTCGCCAATCACCCCCGCCAGCTCTTCCAACGCGCATCGCAGCTCGGCGGCAACCAGCTCTTCACCGTCGTCGCCGTCTAGCAACTCCACAGACCGCTGTATTGCGGCGGAAGCAAACTCGAGAGCTGTGCGGCAGCGAATCATCGTCCGATGCATGGCGGAGGACTGCCGTTCGCTGTCAAGTTGCTGCAGCAGTTGGCCGATTCGCTGGCGCAAGACGGACACATCGGCTAGAGCCGTGCTACAAACCCGGATATCGACCGCCGCCGGGCAATCGCTCGCCGCCTGCAAATCGGCCTTGGTGCCAACGACTAACACCGCCTTCCCACGTTCGCGCAGGGCCGTCAGCTGTTGGTTGAACCACTCCGCCCGGAAGTCCGCTGCCAGGTCAATGCAGAATAGAATCGCATCAGCGCGATCAACCCTCTCCTGCACGACGCCCTGCGCCAGGCCGCGTGGCGAGAGTTCCTGCAACTCCTCCAGCCCGGCGGTGTCCACCAACTCGACGCTTTCTCCCAAACCTTCAAGCCGAGCGGAAAGGGCATCCCGAGTGGTACCGGCCAGCGGTGTCACGATGGCCCGCTCACGGCCCAACAACGCGTTGAACAAGGAACTTTTGCCAGCGTTAGGCAACCCCAGCAAGACGACTTGCGAGTTCCGCGCACGTCCGCCGCGTGAAACCAGCCGTGCTGATATGGAATTCAATTGCTTTTCGATGCCGCAGAGATCCAGCTTGAGCTGCGCGTCGGAAATGAACTCGATGTCCTCTTCCACGAAATCCAGCCCGGCCTCGAGGTGGGCCGTTAGCGTAAGCAACTGCATTCGCAATTCGCGAACGGGTTGTGAAAGGTTTCCGGCCAGTTGTTGCAAAGCGAATTCCAGTTGTTTTGGAGCTTGTGCCTCGATGACTCCCAGCACGGCCTCGGCTTGCGGTAGATCGATTTTACCGGCCAGAAAGCTGCGCAAGGTGAACTCGCCGCGATTTGCCAGGACGGCGCCCTGGCCCAGCAAGAATTCAAGCATCGCCTCAACGATGGGCAGCGAGCCAAGCAAGTGGATCTCGGCGCTGGGTTCGCCGGTAAAGCTGCGGGTATCGGGCCAATAGTAGACTCGCGCAGGAACGGTTCGTTGCTGCCAGCCGATCAAGCAATCCGCGATTGCGCTGCAGGCGTGCGTCGAACGCAGTAGCTGCTCTTTGGACTGCCGCTGCGCTGCGTCGCTGGGGGAGATTAAGCGGGCTAAAATCCGCGGCGTCAACTCGCCACTGATGCGGAGTATGGCTCGGTTGGCTGGGGCCAATCCGCTGCTGAGCGCGACGATCGTTGTTTGCAGATCCAGCTGATTCACAGCTCTAGGTACCAGCTCCCACGGATGAGGGCGTCCTGGATCTGGGTTGGCCAGGTGCGGCTCCCGTCGAGGTGGGACCTGCTGGTGCCATGGGGCTCCTTGCACCGCCACCGGCCATGGCGCCGCCAGGTTGCAGACCGCTACTCATACCCTGGAACAGCCCTAGGATCTCATCCACGGCCTTGTTGAATTCTTCTTGCGTCTGCGCCCGCTCTATACTCCCCACCGCGGCTGCAACCGTCCCCATCAAGCCCGTTATGATCATCGCTGTGGGGTCCGTGTTGCTACCCAGCTTCTTGCTGGCTTCATCCACGTTGCGCTTTAGCTCATTCATGGAGCCTGGAATCAACCAAATATCGCCCACCTTTTGAAAATCCTCGTCTCTAGGGGGCTGCCCGGGAGACGAGAACTGCACCTTGGCTCGATCCGCCGACTGGCTGAGGATCTTGTATTCCAGCTTCAACGGAGACACGGCTCCGCCGCTTGCGGTTTCGACTTCTTCGGCCATCGACAAAATGTAGGGCGCCAGGTCAGCATTGAGTCCCGCCAGCCAAGGCAGGATCTTACCCTTTTCAAAGTTCTCTTTTTGCCACTTGGTTTCATCGCTAAGCATGGTGGAGAATGCCGCGTACTTGGGCCAATCCTCTTGTAATTGTGCCACCAGTTGCGGTTGAGCAGCGAGAGCCGGATAGCCGAGGATGAAGTCGCGTTTCTCGTGCACGATGTTGTTCAGTGATTTCAGGATGTTTCGAATCTGCACGATGGCTGTCGAGCCCATCGTGCTGACACCCTTGACCATCAAGTCCTCAACATCGTTTTGCAGTTTGGGCGGCACGCCGTGCCAAGCGATAAAGAGGTTGCCGCGTTGAATCTCTGATTTGGTTGTATCCAAGAACTGTTCCAGGCTGGCACCTCCCGAGAACGGGCTGATCATTAACTCGTTGGCCCCGAAAGTGGCCTCCAGGGGAGCATCCTCGATAACCAGCTTGACCGGTGCCTTGGCTAGAGGCTTTGAAAAGGCTTCTGGATCTGCCAACTTCAGAGCTTGCAAATGGCTTTCCAAGCTCAGCGAGCTGAAGGCAACCTTTACTTCCTTGCCAGTGGACTTGATGCGCAATACGACCCCATCCTCTTCCAATCGCAGAAATTCCGCCGCAATGGCCTTTCCCTGCGGATTGACCCAATTGCTTGGTGATGCCTCCGAGTCCTGCTGAGCCCGAACAGCCGACGAAGTCATCAACAGGCAGCAAATGACTGCACAGCGTAATGAAGACAAAGGTAATGAAGACAATGGTATTGAAGAAAAAGGTATCGAAGGAAATTGCATTTCTAACTCCCGGTCTCCATTGCAGTCCCGAAGGATGACTAAATAGCGAAGATAACTGAGACTTTGCCTAAACGCAAACAGGTCGCAAGCAGCCGTCGGTCGCTTGGGGGATATTTGCACACATGAAATGGCACTTTAGGGGAGCGCGTCATGCAAGCCGGACAAGGGGCCAAGCTGGGTGGTACCAGCTGTTTCCACGGTGTAGCTGGCATACCACAGCAGCCATAGGCTGGCGGGCTGCCGCGTTGGCGAACGTTTCAGGCTGATGCGGGCTCCTGCGGGAGTGCAAGTCACGATGTTGAACTGGCATTCGGGCGCATCCTGCGCCTCCGCACGCTCGTCGGCCAGGATATCTAACTCAATATTGGGTCTGCTACCAAAGGCGGGCACAAATCCCAGCACCACCTCAGCCGACAGTTGATCGGCGTCGAATTCGACGCGCACCTCACCGGAGGCAAATCGCTGCCCCTGTTCATCAACTCCGTCGCAGCTACGGCGGAGTAAACCTTGGGCTGGCGTTTCTCGGTCCACGGCCTGAGCGTCGGCAGGCATTTCCCTGCCAGGCTGTTCCCTGCTGCCGGGCTGTTCGATGGCCATGCCTGTTGGTTGAACTGCGTCCGAGGTAACCCTCGATGGAGCATCCGAGCTCGCCAGTGGCTGCGAAGAGCCCACTAACTTCGCCATGCGCAACCGGTAGTCGTGCAAGGGCTGCCGCAGCCAAGGCAGGCAGGCGACGCAGTAGACGCGGTGCAACAGCCAGCATTCGCTTGCGCAGAACAGCAACAGGGCCGGTAAAGCCTCGAGCAAGCTGTCCGAACGCAACAGCAAACAACCTAGCCAATTCAAATTGGCCATCCACGCCAGTAGCCATACGACGTGGTCAGCCAACAGCGGCGTATGGGCCGACGCCGTCAAGACGGGCAGCCGCAGGCTGTGCGAAACCCCAACGACCAACAGAGCGATGATCGTTAGCGAACCGCCATCCAAGACGGTCCTGCCGGGCGTCAGAGCAGCCGCTGACCAAGCCAGCAAACTGCCTGCCAACCAGAATACGGCCAACGACTGCCAAAGCACGTCCTCTTGAGCTTGACTTGTAAATCGCATGGCTGCTGCAATCGCTTGGACCCACTACGCTGCCTTCCTCGGACAGACTGGCGATCAGGGGATCGACCGTCTCAAACCGCAGCGGCTTCCATTCCCAAGGCCGCAGCCAACTCACCGGCTTTATCAACGTTTTCCCACAGGAACTCGGGCTCCGAGCGTCCGAAATGGCCACCCGCGGCTGTTTGGCGATAAATGGGCCGTCGCAAGTCCAGGTACTCGATGATGCCGCCCGGGGAGAGCGGAAACAACTCGCGAACCGCCTCGCAGATTTTGGCATCCGCGACCTTGCCGGAGCCCTGCGTGTCGACATACACACTGACCGGTTCCGAAACGCCGATGGCATAGGCTAATTGCACTTCACAGCGGTCAGCCAAGCCGGCGGCAACGATACATTTGGCAACGTGACGGGCCATGTAGGCTGCACTACGGTCGACCTTGGTGGGGTCTTTGCCGCTGAACGCTCCGCCCCCATGTCGGCCCCACCCGCCATAGGTATCAACAATGATTTTTCTGCCCGTGAGACCGCAGTCGCCATGAGGTCCACCCACTACAAACTTGCCTGTCGGATTGATGTGATACTTGATATCACCCTTGACCAACTCGGCTGGCAAACACTCTTTGACGACCTTCTCAATCACAAACTTGCGGATCGTGGCTTGATCCACCTCGGGTGCATGCTGGGTCGAAACCACGACCGTGTCAATCCGCGTCGGTCGAAAGCCGTCGTACTCCACGGTAACCTGACTCTTGCTGTCAGGACGCAACCAATTGACTTCGCCCTTTTGGCGGGCCTCTGTTAGACGGTTGGTAATGCGGTGGGCCAAGGCCACGGGCATGGGCATCAACTCGGGTGTGTCATTGCAGGCAAAGCCGAACATCAATCCCTGGTCGCCAGCGCCAACTGCCTTGCCAGCCTGTTCGTCCGAATCAACCCCCTGAGCAATGTCTGGGCTCTGTTCATCCAGGGCAACCATCACATTGCAAGTGTCGGCGCACAGCCCCATCATGTCATCCGTGTAACCCACTTCGCGAATCACTTCACGAATCGTCTTTGCGTAGTTGACGTTGGCCTTGGTGGTGATTTCCCCAGCGATCATTGCCAAACCTGTGGTCACCAAGGTCTCACAGGCTACCCGACTGTTCGGATCTTGGGCCAGGATCGCATCCAAAATGCCGTCGGAAATCCGGTCCGCCAGTTTGTCAGGGTGTCCCATACTGACCGATTCACTTGTAAACAAATATTTTCCCGACGCCACTGAGCAGGCCCTCCGAATATGGGTTGAATTACGGCAAATACCGATCGATTTTAAAATTGAAGTGCTTGGGGAAGCTGAGTTGACAAAGCAGAGGCGGAAGGTTGAAAGAATCTGCCGATAGCAGCTACCGCGGCCCGCTTTGGCGAAGAACTTGCCGATTGTAGCTACCGCGCCGCCGCTGCGGAAGTCGCGCGAACTCAAATGCGGGCGGCAATTCTCAGCCTGTATCCACAATCATTGCGGCTTGCGGCCTGGGCGGATAGCGACCACAATGGGATTTTGGACACACGAAAAGTTTTTTTCTGCTCTCCAAAAGCTGTCGCGCAGGCTGGACGCCGCAGGCGGTCGGAGTTGTGTTTGGTAACCGTGTTTTCGCTGGGACATGCTGCTGGCTTTCGCCCGCGATGATCGGACAGTCCTGGATTATGCAGTGCCGATTGGCCATTTACCGCAAGAAACTGTCTGTCAGAGGACTGAGGTTAGATAATTTATGCTCGGCCGCTCACACTCATCCTGGTCTTCGGCATCTCCACAAGGATGGTCGAGATCACTCGCCCGATGGTGCCATGGTGCCACACTGCTGGGTCTTTGCGCAGGTTTATTGGCTTCGATGTCGGCCTGTTCTGGAGAACTTGATCGCAAGACCGCTGACGGCAGGGCGAAGGCAGCATCGGCAACGGATGCCCCTGGACCCCTGCAAGCCACCGTGACGACTGGCATGCTGGCGGATTTGGTTCGCGAGATAGGCGGCACTCACGTAAGCGTCAAACAGCTGATGGGACCTGGGGTCGACCCCCATTTGCACAAGCCCTCGGTGGTCGATGTGCGGGCGATCGCATCGGCAGATATCGTGTTCTACAACGGATTGATGCTCGAAGGCAAAATGGCTGAGGTTTTGGGTCGCGGCAAAAAACCAACGATCGGTCGCGGCAGCCGAATCGCTGCCGCCAGAAATCCTGGGCTTGGACACGACCGAGCAACATCATCCCGATCCACACGTTTGGATGAGCGTCGATCTATGGCGGCAGGTAGCGCCAAGCCGTTCGCGACGAGCTGGCGGCAATCGATCCCCAACATGCCGAGGATTACGCGGTGGCCCATGACAGGTTATCCGCCCAACTGGCCGAGTTACATGCCTACGGTGTCGAGATTCTGGCCGGTGTACCTGAGGAGCAACGGGTGCTGGTAACCTCGCATGACGCCTTCCGTTATTTTGGCCGCGCCTACGACATCGAGGTCCAAGCCATTCAGGGAATCAGTACCGAATCGGAAGCTGGTCTAAATCGCATCAACGAATTGGTGGACATGTTGGTTGCCCGCAAGATTGGCTCGGTGTTTATCGAGAGCAGCGTCCCCAAGGAAAGCATCGAAGCCTTACTGCGCGGCGCCCGAAGCTCGAGGCCATCACGTGGAGATTGCGGGAACCCTCTACTCCGATGCCATGGGAGCCGAGGGTACCTATGAAGGCACTTATATCGGCATGATGGACCACAACTTGAGTACGATTGCCAGGTCATTGGGCAACGACACGGTTCCCGCAGAAGGTTTCCGGGGTCGCCAGCAGCAGGCGAGCCCATGAGTTCAGCCACGGAGTGCACACCGCCCCTGACCACGCGTGACGTGACCGTGGCCTACCACCGCAAACCGGTATTGTGGAACGTCACGCTGGATATTCCCGCCGGACGGTTGGTGGGGCTGGTTGGACCCAATGGTGCCGGCAAGAGCACGCTGCTGAAGACGATCGTGGACATGGTACCGCGGGTCTCAGGTGAAGTGAAGGTTTTTGGTCAGCCCTATCGACGCGCGACGTCAGTTGGTAGCCTATGTACCCCAGCGTGAAAGCGTTGATTGGGACTTTCCTGCGACTGCGCTTGATGTGGTGCTGATGGGGACCTACGGCAAGCTGGGTTGGTTCAAGCGAGCCGCGGCCGCCGAGCGCGCTGCCGCACTCGAGGCGCTAGGCAAGATGGAAATCGAGCACCTGGCCTCACGTCAAATCAGCCAACTCTCGGGCGGACAACAGCAACGCACCTTTCTGGCGCGTGCCCTGGTGCAGCAAGCCGATCTGTACTTGATGGACGAGCCTTTTGCCGCCGTCGATGCCTCAACCGAACGGGCTATCGTGCGGCTAATGCGCGAATTGCAGAATACCGGAAAAACGATCGTCGTCGTGCACCATGACTTGCACACCGTCCCCGAATACTTTGATTTTGTCGTGCTCCTGAATATGCGTGTCGTGGCCGCCGGTCCCACCAGGCAAGTGTTCACCCAAGAGTTCCTACACAAGACCTATGGCGGCAAATTGACATTGCTGGACGAAGTCAGCGAGGCCATGCGATTGCGGGAACGCAAGGAGTTCTGAATTCGATTCGCAAGTGCTTACCTGCCAAGAGCCTTTACTCCACCTACCGTCCGCAGGCTGGCTGGTTGAACCAGCAGTCGTCTCACCATTGTTCGCTGTGGACGCTTCGTCGCTTGGCGAACGTGCATTGAATTGTGGACAACCAGCATCGATCGCATGGCTTTAGGCCGAACGGCGACGTCGGCCGGTGTTGTTCAGGCGATAGAGCTGGGCGTTGCCGCGTTTGCCATCGATTCGCACCGCGCCGGTGGTGCGCAGGCAATAGGCAATCTTCTGGGCTAGCCACCGCGGACGTCCCAGACAATTTGCCAGTTCGGCCGTATCGAAGGGACAAGGCAGAACGTTCAGCGGCAGCAAGTGTAGTAAATCTTCATTGCTGCGCAGTGGATACGAGCCACCCACCGTCGCCAGCCGCTGGTCCAACACGCGATAGCGCAGGCCTCGCCGCGAGGGGCGCTGGCGATCGAGGCGATGCTCTTCGGATTCAATCAGCAGCAATTCAAGGGTTAACCTCTCGCGGGGAAAGACGCTGGCAAAATGAACAAAGTCCTCGAACACATCCAGCAATTCACCGCGTTTGGGGCTCATCCGCGTACGCTTCACACTGCCGTGGCGACGCGTCAAGGTCACCAATCGCTTGCGTGACAGAATCGGCTTGACAACTCTCAGTCGATTTTCTGGGTTTGCCAGCAGCCTTTTTGTCTTCTCACGCAGTGCGCCCAAGGATGCATGCTGAATCTCTATCAACTCTCCACAACCAGCGATCGCGTCAATGCGGAATCCATCGACCATGACTTCGGTCTGTTCCGCATCGCCCGCATAGTGCAACTTCAGCTGACGATGTAGGGATGTCTCCATGGGCACAGCTCATCGTTCCGCCAGGGCATTTGCTTGTTCAATGTCCTCAGGCAAAAAGAGTTCGTCCAATTGCGTAGCCGCCAGACGTATCAGCAGCACCACATGCTCCTGGCTGAGCTCGGCCGTTTGAGTAACAAATAGAGCTTGCCCCAGGGCTTTGGGGGGCAGTGTGCTCGCGACCATCAGTACCTGTCCCTGCCTCAGCCTGGTGCGAATCTCCAGTTCTGGCCAGGCCTGGTGTTGCCGCCGCAGATCGGGACGCACCCCAAACTCGGTACTGACAAATGCCTGACGCGTCTCGCCATGCTGGATCTCAGGAATCAACTGGATGGTCGCCTGCCCGTTGGCATGGGGAATGACTCGCAAGTCAAACAGCACGGTGGGCCGTTGAAAGGTCTCTCCCGACAATCGACTGTCAAGTGAGGTAATCACTGTCAGCGGCTCCATGACTTCGCGCCGCACAATCAAGTCCTTGCGCCTGCCAGCCCGACATTGCAACTGACGCATTTTATTGTCGACATCGGCTGCCAAGCCTGCATACTCCATGGCATCGGTCGACTGCTGAGCAGACGTGGACCGCAATTGCTCTCGGATCGCGGTGGGCAATTCTCCCAAGATGACTCCCGCACGCAACCCATTCTTGTCGAGCCGCCGGCGCAGTTCGATATCCAGCAAGCTCTCGTCTGCCTTGGTCCAAATGTCAAGCAGAGCGGGCTGAGCCTCTTTAGGAAAGCGCACTAATACCGTTTCAATAGTCACGCTGTCGGGACTGGTCTGTAATTTAGGCAGCGCCGCCTCGGGCTCGGCATTGGTTTTCGCCGCCCACTGCGCGCATCCGCAGGACAAGCCCAACAGCATCGCTAGCATCCCCAGGCTCAAGCGGACCGCCATCGCTTTCGTCACCCTGGATGGGCGCGAATCTTGCGGGATGCTTGGCGATGCAGGCCGAGGGGTACTCACTGATTGAACCGATAGGGGAAATGCTGGACGCAACTTGGATTTCGACAGGGACTGAATCTGGCCTTACGAAAATGCTGTCGTTTGGGCGATTTGGGGGACTTGTGAATTAGATTCGCACTAGCAGATTCTGATTCTGCGGACATGCTGGGTTGCTTGCGGTAAATGGGGAGAAACTGTGAATTAGATTCGCACTACAGATTCTGATTCTGCGGACATGCTGGGTTGCTTGCGGTAAATGGCGAAGAAACTATGAGTTAGATTCGCACTACAGGATTCTGGCTCCCTTCTCCCCCGGTACTCCGGGGGAGAAGGGTTGGGGATGAGGGGGCGGAAAGTGTCGGCCTTCCCAAAGAAGACATGTTTCATAGCTATGCTCCAATTTCAACGCTTTCTGCGCCATCTTGCCCCTCACCCCCCATCCCCCTCTCCCCGAGTACAGGGCGAGGGGGAGCTATTTTTCTTTTGCTCCGAGCCTGGAAGTGGAGTGCCATTTTCATTCTCAAGAACTTTTCCTTGTTCGCCCTGTGTCCCCTGCGTTTCGCAAACTCAAGAATTATTCCTTGTTTGCCTGTGTCCCCTCTGTTTGCCTGTGTCCCCTCCGTTTAGTCGATCCCCCATCTCCGAGTACACCTCGTTGTGTCACACAGGGCGAGGGAGAGTTGCATTCGGTTAGGTCTTGGATTGAAGATCAAGCACATTCCTCAGGCCAAGTGGGGATTTGGCCTGGGGAATCGGCGTTAATCTGCAAGAGGGCGGACAATGCGACCGTAGCGTTTTTGAGTGGAATGCGTCAATCCAAATTCATTGGCTTAGCCAAAGCGACCTGCCCGATAGGGGGTGGGGTCGATATGCGGTTCGCGCAGTGCAATTAACTCGGCCACTAATCGCCCGGTGGCGGGTGCCATGCTCAAGCCGAGCATATTGTGGCCAGCGGCGACCCATACATTGCCCCACCGCGGACTGCGGTCGATGATGGGTAGGCTGTCGTAGGTCATCGGCCTCCAGCCGTACCAGCTGCTCCAGCTCCGGTTCACCGTAGGGTTCTCGCAAATAGGACTCTGCCCCCTTACGCAATAGATTCAGAGCGCTCGGGTCGCATCGAATCATCGTAGCCCACGAATTCCATAATGGAGCCCAAGCGATAGCCGCTGTGCATGGGGGTGACGGCTACCCGATGTTCTGGAAAGATCAGCGGTATATTGGGGCAAATGCTCGGCCGCGGCATGGTGATCGAATAACCCTTGCCAGGTTGGATGGGAATCTTACAACCCAAGTGCTGCTGCAACAGGGGAGTCCACGCACCGCATGCCAGCAGGAAGGCGTCTGCACGGAAGCGGCCCTGGCTGGTTTCTATCTCTGCCGCGGTATGCACTGGAGCCATGAAAAGAGCGGAAATCACAATTTTCTACAAACTTGCAGCCCTGGTTTTCCAAGCGTTCGCGCAGCGACGACAGCAGGCGATCTGGACGCAGATGCGCATCATGTTCGTAAAACCAACTGCCGGCCACCGAATCGCGCAAGGCTGGCTCGAGCTCCACCGATTCACTGGCCGACAGTCTCCGCGCCGGCTCATCGAATTCGGAGGCCAGCAGTTGATTGGTAGCCTCGTAGGCGTCCAACTCGTGCTGCGTGGCGTAGGTAAAGAGGAGTCCCTTATGTTGCCACTCGCATTCGATGCTTTCCGCATGGACCCAGTTTTCGTATTCCCGCATGGCAGAAGTCAGCAATGCCTGAATTGCATAGGCCGATTGAATCATGTGGGTGTGATTGCAGCGGCGTGAGAAATTCCACAGCCAACTCCAAAGGGCCGGGTCCAGACGGGGGCGAATGCGAAACGGGCTGTTGGGAGTCAACAACGACTGGATGGCTACTTTAAATGCCCCGGGTTCGGTCAGTGGCAGAACATGGCTGGGACAGACCAAACCACAATTCCCATGCGAGCAGGCACTGCCAATGGTTTGGCGGTCGACCACGGTAACCTGCCAACCCTCGCGCTGCAGGTACCAGGCGCTGGCCACGCCGATAATTCCACCGCCGATGATGACGACGCTTCCCTTACGACCGCTGGTATCCGCCATCTTTACGCAATTCCCATGCAAAACGGATCGTCGGGGTTGAGGATGAATTCGGACTGGGCGTTGACGAAGGCCCTGCCAGCAATGGTCGGAACCACGCCCGAGCCATCTTCGCAGAATTGATAGGAGCACTCGAAAATACTGCCCACAATACTTTCTTGGCGATAGACAGCCCCGGGGATCAAATGGCCATCCGCAGCCAAACATGCCAGTTTGGCGCTGGTGCCCGTGCCGCAAGGCGAGCGATCGTAGGCACCGCCCGGACAGAGCACAAAGTTTCGCGAGTCAGCCACTTGTGGCTGCGGAGGGCGGGCCAATCAAATCGATGTGATCAATTTCCTCTCCATTCGGCCCGTGCACACCGTCGATCTGCAATTGGCTGCGAATCTGCTTGGCCAGACAACTGCAGCGCATCCAACTGCGGATGGGCACACGCTGAGTCCATGGTCTTCACAGATGAACAGCCAATTTCCGCCCCAGGCGATGTCGCCATGAACGGTTCGACCATCGTCGAGTTGCAGTGCTACTTGCTGGCGATAGCGGTAACTCGGTACGTTCTGCAGGCTAACCCAGCCGTTTTCGCTCAGATCGAAGGAAACCCTGCCAACGGGAGTCTCCAGTAGATGTCGGCCGGGTTGAATCCTGCCCAGGTGTTGCAGTGCGACCGCCACGCCCATCGTGCCATGCCCACACATTCCAAGATAGCCCACGTTATTGAAGAAAATAACGCCCGCCACGCTGTCCGCTTGTTCGTGGTGGAGTGAGCAGGGCTCCGACCAGCACATCGCTACCGCGCGGCTCGCAAACGATCGCCCTACGGTATTCATCAAATCGGCTGCGCAATTCCTCTCTCTGGTCGCGGAGCTGAACCGAGCGCAGCTGAATGGGACTGTCGATCACGACTCGCGTGGGTTCACCGCCGGTATGCGTATCGACAATCCGAATGCGTTCTACGGCCAAGATCCATTCCTAGTAGCGGGTAATAACTTCATGCAGGTTGAGGATCACGCGGCAAACCTGGGCGAAAGCGGCCAGCTCCGCCTGGTCCAGGCCATTTTCGCGATGTTCTCCGATCTGCAGGAACTCGGCGGCATCTTGTGGAAGATCCTTGAAAATCGCCAGTTGGTCGGCGTAGAGTTGCTGCAGAGACTCGTACTCACGATCCGATGGTGGGCGGGCTAATGCTCTCAGGAAGGCACTCTCCAGCAAGCTCTCAAATTCCGCTTGAGGCCGCTCCAGCATCAGATTTCCAGCCAGGGCATGCGCGGCCTCAACGAATGTAGGATCATTCAGGAGCGTCAAGGCCTGCTGCGGACTATTCGAGATTGGCCGCTCGGCCGTGCATTCATCGCGAGACGGAGCATCAAAATTGACCAGCATGGGATGCAAGAACGTGCGTTGCCAATGCATGTACAGTCCGCGGCGATACTGGCGGTAGTCTCGGTTGGCTGTATAGCTGCGGTCCGGAAATTGAAGGTTGTCGTAATGGCCATCCGGCTGATACGGGAATACGCTTGGCCCGCCTACATAGTCGTTGGACAACAGGCCGCTGATCGCCAGCGCATTATCACGGATGGCTTCGGCCTCCAAGCGACGCGCTGACTGTTGAGCCAACAGCCGATTGTATGGATCCAATTCCGGTAACTCGGAACGCACTGCGGCGGCCTGCTGGTAAGTGCGACTGCTAACGATCGTGCGTATGAGGTGCTTTACATCCCAGCCGCTTTCAACAAACTCGGCCGCCAGCCAATCCAGCAATAGGGGGTGGCTGGGCCACTCGCCTTGATTACCAAGGTCATCGAGCTTGGCCGATAGTCCGCTGCCAAAAAATTGCTTCCAAGTGCGATTTACAAAATGGCGAGGAGTCAGCGGATGCTCGTCGGACACTAGCCATTCGGCGAGATCCAATCGCGTCAACCTTGGCTTGGTTGTTGATGGGGGCTGAGCGTCTGAGGCAGGTAGAACAGCGTCCGCAGCCACCCCGTAAGCGGGCAAGAAGCCAGGAAAGCTGGGCTCAACCAGCTCGCCGGAGGTATCTTGCCAATTGCCCCGGGGCAGCACGCGGCTAGTGGGCAATTGGTCCGCTGGCAATGACTGGGCAATCAACGTAAGTGCCATGCCCGCTTGCAGCTTGAGAATGCGATCGCGGTACTCTGTGCTCAGCGGATGCTGCTGGTCCACGGCCTGCGTCGAGCGATGGTAGGCACTGATCAATTGTGCCTGCTGCAGCGGGCTACGATTGTCTGCCGGCAGACGCAACGCCGCAGCCAAATCCGCTGAGACCGCAGGCCAACCCGGTATGGCCTGACCAATTGGGGATACGGAAATACGCACGCGGCCGATATCACCACTTTGCAATTTCACCAGCAATTCATCTTGTGGTGTGAGTTCCAGGGGTGTTTTAAAGTGGTAAATGGCCGTGTGAGGCAGTTTGGCTTCGTCGGTGGGAAGTTGCCAAGCTGCTGGCCCCGAACGCCACTTGCCAGTCAATTTGTCTGGGGAATATCCACTGCGATAGCTCATCGGATTTTTTCGATCGGCCTCCGCCCAAGCGATGGCCACGGCGGTGGCGGCTGGCGTTGGCTCTTGCCCATTTTCCTTTTGGTCGCTCTCGTCAGCTAGTGCAGGCGACTGTTCCAGCGGGTCCGTCCGTCTGGCTGGCTGGACTTCAACGCTCAGCTCGAGTGAGAACTGACCATCAGCTCCACGCCCAACGAAGCCAGCATGACGCGCATCGGGCAATATCTCGACGCGAATGGCGTTGGCTAGGACAGGGGCTGCTACGTGCACATGGGCGGTGATCTGCTCCTGGGCATCTCCCTGAGCGCTCAACAGCAGACTGCCGTCGTCGAGCAACTCCAGCTGGGTGGCATGCGTGGTCGTAGCCTGGATAATAGGCGACGGAATCCATCCCTCGGCATTGACCTCCAGCCAGCCCGCCAAGCGTTCCAGCCAGGTTTGAAATTCCGGTGACGCCTGAATCTGGATACCCAAGGCAACATTCAATAGTTGATCGCGTTCCTTCTGTAGTGCTTGAATCTCTTGCACAGCGGATGAACTACGCAATCGCAACTCGGGCGGAAAAGGATAATCGTTATTGAAGCCCTTCAAGTCTGCGTTGGGTGTGTAACCGTAGTCGGCGTAAACCCCCCACTGCCGCAGATCGTCAAAAAAGGCTCCGAAGGCGTAGAAGTCCTTGGTGCTAAAGGGATCGTATTTGTGGTTGTGACACTCACAACAACCCAATGTCGAGCCCAGCCAGGCGGTCCCCAGAGCGCGCACGCGATCGGCCCGCGACTTGGCAAGGTACTCACCTGGCTGTGCGCCTCCCTCACGCGTTACCATATTCAGTCTTAAGAATCCCGTGGCCGCCAATTGCTCCTCAGTAGGGTTGGGCAGCAGGTCGCCGGCCAGTTGCTCGCGGGTAAATTCATCAAAGGGCTTGTTAGTATTGAAGGCCTGGATAACGTAATCGCGGTAGGGAAAAATGCGTTGATTCTGATCTCCGTGAAAGCCCACGGTGTCAGCAAAACGCACCAAATCGAGCCAATATGCGGCCATCCGCTCGCCAAACTGCGGCGACTCGAGCAAGCGTTCGACGACCTGTGGGTAAGCTTCGTCGCTTGAATCGGCCAGGAATTCGGCGAGCTCCTCGGGCGTGGGAGGTAGGCCTATCAAATCCAAACTAACGCGCCGCAGGAGGCTCGCCTTGTCGGCCGGTGGGCTTGCTTCTATCCCCAATTGCTGCAGTTTCGCTAACACGAAGGCATCGATGGGATTGCCAATAAGACCTGGGGCAACCTTCAGTTCGGGTACTTGCGGACGGACCACCGGTGCGTAAGCCCAGTGCTGCTGGTACTGGGCACCCTGGTTGACCCACCGCTGAATCAATGCGCGTTCATAATCACTCAGCTGGTGGCGAAAATCCGCCGGCGGCATTCGCTGATCCACGTCCTCCGCCATGATTCTCTGTATCACTGCGGAACCCTCAGCATCTCCCGGCCGAATGCCAGGTAATTCGGAATCCGACGGCACCGGGCTGGTCGCTGCCTCGAAAGAGTCCACTCGATAGCCACTGTCGTTGTCCTGATCGTCTGGGCCGTGGCATACGAAACAGGTATTCGACATGAGCGGGCGGATGTGTGCATTGAAGCTCACCACCTCCGGTAGCACTAGCCCAGCATCTCCAACCTGTGTGTGGTCAGGAGCCTGCGCCAACACCGCGGTCGTCGAACTTGCCAGGTTAAGCAGCAATAGGGCGAAAGCTGGAATGCAGGCAAACAAGCGAACGATGTTCAAGGTAAATCGCAAGGAGTATTGCATGGTTCAATGGGTCCGCTAACGAATGATTTCATGCACGACGCGGGCTGGTTCTACACCCGTCAGCCGCAAATCCAGGCCTTGGAATCGGGCGCTCAGTTTTTCGTGATTCACGCCAAACAAATGCAGGATGGTTGCGTGCAGGTCATGCACGGTAACCACATTTTCCACAGCGTTGTAGCCGAGTTCATCCGTGGCTCCGTAGCTACAACCGCCACGGATACCACCGCCAGCCATCCAAATGCTAAAGGCATTGATGTGATGATCGCGTCCAGTGCCTTGTGCCATCGGGGTTCGGCCAAATTCGCCCCCCCACAGGACCAGCGTATCCTCTAACAAACCGCGCTGCGCAGGTCGCTCAATAGGGCTGCCGTCGGACGATCGGTGGCCCTAGCCGAAGTGGTGAAGTTCTTTTCAAGATCGCCATGGTGATCCCATGCCCGATGGTAGAGCTGTACAAAGCGTACGCCGCGTTCCAGCAATCGTCGAGCCAATAGACAATTACTGGCATAAGAGCCATCGCCTGGCTGGCCAACTCCATAAGCCTCGAGCGACTGTTGCGACTCTGTTGACATGTCCGTCAACTCGGGGACCGCCGATTGCATTTTAAAGGCCATCTCGTATTGCGCAATGCGCGTCTCAATCTCTGGATCGATATGCCGCTCGGTGAGCATCCCGTTGAGTCGCTGGATTTCATCAATGACCTCTCGCTGCGTCGACTGGCAGACACCGGCTGGGTTGCCAATGTAATGCACCGGCGCGCCGCTGGACTGAAAGGCCACCCCCTGAAACTTGCTGGGCAAGAACCCTGCACTCCACTGTCGCGCCGATACCGGCTGGGCGCCCTGGACCGGATGAAGTCATTACCACATAGCCAGGCAGATCGCTGGTTTCTGCTCCCAATCCATACAGCATCCATGAGCCCATGCTTGGACGGCCCTTGATGATCGAGCCGGAATTCATGAAGGCGTGCGCGGTGTCATGATTAATCTGCTCGGTCGTCATGCTACGGATCACGCACAGTTCGTCCGCCAGGCGCCCGTCTTGGGAAACAACTCGGACATCTCGATACCGGCGGCACCATACTTAAGGTGCTTACAAAACGACTTGCGGGCCTTGAGCTGCGTGTTTTGCAATTGGGCCAACTGCTGCCCCGCCGTAAAAGATTCGGGAAAGGGCTGGCCGTCAATGCGATCCAATTCCGGCTTGGGATCCAAGGCTTCGATATGCGAAGGCCCACCGGCCATGCATAAATGGACGATACGCTTGGCCTTGGGGGCAAAATTCGGAAAGCCAGCTGCCGCGGGCCAAGGATGCTCGGGCCGCCGCTTCTCGCCACGAGTCTCTGCTGGCAACTCGCCACCGAGCAACGAGGCGAGAGCAAGACCACCAATTCCCGCAAAGGAATTCGAGAGGAAGGTGCGCCGCTGGCAGGCCAAAGCCACGTCCGGATTGTCGATCATGCTCAATTCCTGTCTCTGCATTTGGGCTGACAAAATCGCGAATCGCTCCGTTTCATTGTCCCGGGTTGTCATAGACAACGGGATGCTGCCGTCCTACAGCATCCTGCGTACTCGTCATAAATCAAGCCGCTAGCCGAGCTTGGGGCTGACTGTATGCACAGGCTTGGGGCAGGCATTGGACAACCAGATTAGTTGGCAGCTTTGGCCGGCGATGCAAGCTTGACCACATCCAGTCGCTGCAACCAGTCTTGGCAAAGCTGTGGCCAAACTTTGGCGCCGGGCACGTCAGCGCCCAAGCCGATTCCGTGGCGCCCCTCTGGGAAGATGTGTAGTTCGGAGGGCACTTGATGCTGCACCAGGGCTGAATAGAAACGCAAACTGTTTTCCGCCGGCACGGCTTGATCTTCGGCGGTGTGCCATACGAAACACGGAGGCGTCTTCTCCGTAACTTGCTTTTCGTTGGAAAGCGATTCGATCAGCTTCGCACTCGCCTCCTCTCCCAGCAGGTTTCGCTGGCTACCGCGATGCGTATGCTGCGAATCAAACATGACCACCGCATAACAAACGATACCGAAATCCGGCCGGCAACTGATACGCTCGACGGGATCCGCAGCGTCCAATTTTCCTTCGTCAAAATGCGTAAGCACCGTGGTCGTCAGATGCCCGCCAGCGGAGAAGCCGAGAATTCCCACTTTGTGTGGATCGATATTCCACTGAGTTGCCTGGTGCCGCGTCATTCGCACGGCCCGCTGGGCGTCCAGCATGGCGCGGGATGTCCATAACCCCGCCCACGGTGGCGATAGCTGAGAATGACCCCCGCCAGTCCCATGCGATTGGCCCACCTGGCAATCTGGTGCCCCTCGTGGTCCATGGCCAATCCACCATAGCCACCCCCAGGGCAAATCACGATAGCCCCGGTTGGTTGCGTCTGTCCTTGCGGCAAATAGACCGTCAGAGTAGGGATATCTTTGTCTTCGACACCCACCGCACCAGGCGCCTCTCCCTCCCATAATCGCAGGGTTAACGGTTCAGCCGCGGTCGGCTGAGCCAGGCAGCCAACCGATAAAGCAATGAAAATAAGAAAGCCCCATGTGATCCGCCCACAGACCGTTGGCATCAACTCATTCTCCAAGAAAAAATCCAAGAACCGATCCGAAAACCAAAGAAACCCGCGGCTAGCGCCAAAGCGGCTCAGGGTTTTCGGAGGGTTCTAAGACACCATCTCGATACAAGCCTGCGAGTGCAGGTGGCAAACTGCCATGATTGTACTCGATGTTGACTTGCTTTTCAGGCTGGGGCTTTTCAGGCTGGGTGGCTTTTCAGGCTGGGGCTTTTCAGGCTGGGTAGTGAGTTGCTCCCGTTCTCTAGTTGCTGCTCCTGCTCAGCTCCGGCGGCGACTCGGCTGCAGGCGACATATCCATTACTGCGGGCTGGAACGCAGTCCCATGGCTCGAGACGTTCCCGCATGACACCATTCGCCACACATCCGTTATCGAACGCACATCCTCCGCCCCATGTCGGCTTGTCCGACATCAGCGCCAGTCTTGAGGTTAAGTGCCCTGCGAACCCTTCGAATGTACTCATCACACTCCGTTGTGATGTCAGTGCAAAAACCGGTTGCGATTGCAAGCAGTTCGCGCCACGTCGGAGTGCGTTGCCCCAAGCTCTGCGGCCCAGATGGAATGGAACGGCTGGGGGCGCGGAACCGCTGAGGGGCACTCCACGACCGAGAGCAATACGTGGATATCCATCCTATAGCGGGATCACGACTTGCAGATACTCCACGACATCCACACATCCTCCCGCAATTGCCCTGCGCCACCGGCCCTAAGCCCTGCCCAAATAGCCCCCTGCCCCCAGAGCCCCACTGCCCCCAGAGTCCCACGCCCCCAGAGTCCCAAGCCTGCGTGTACAAGACGCCCGAAAACCCTGTTGCCCAGAGCTCACCGCCACAAAATGCCAGCCAGAGTCCCACTGCCCAGAGAACACTCCCGGAATGCTGCAAACATATTCGACTGCAAGCTTCCCTTACGGTTGGACAAGTCAACCGGGGAGGTGGTGAGGGGGAAGAGTGGTTGCTTTGCTAACTGCAAAACTTTGGCACTTGCTGGGCAAGCCAGCAAGGTGCCGGTGGATGAACTGAATGTTAAATTCATTAATTGCGCCTTACGACAGCGTAGCCCCATATCAAGAATCGCTACAGCATGCGGCGATCATGCAGCTGCTGACGAGCGGCTTGTAGGACATCGCGGAGCACGAACAGCTGTCGAGCGGAAGAGTCGCTGGGATCGAGCGCCGCATACAAGACGCCCTGGCGGTAACTATCTGCAAACATGCGCAGCAAGGAAACTTCGGGCAGCTGCATGCAAGTGGCCGGCGGGCTACAGTGCTCGCCCGCATAGCGCTCGGCATGCGTTCGCGTCGAAAACACGGCCAGCGCGGGCTGATCCGCATGGCTGATGTGCCAACAGGCAAACCGCGTCTCAGGCTCTTGGCCGATCAAGATCAGCCAGGGATCGAGTTCCAAATGGTTCATGCGGACATTGCCTCTTGTCAAACCGTGTTGCCAAAGCCGCCGCCACCAGGCGTTTGCAATTCAAGACATTCGCCGGCCTGGACAGTCAGCTGCACGCAAGCCGGCAGCTGCCTTCGTAGACCGTCGCGGCCAATGAGCACATTGTGACCTATCTGGCCAGGCTTGCCACCGGCTAAACCGAAGGGCGGAAAAGGGCCACGCCGGGAAGTCAGCAGGGATAGCTGCACGGTTTGGAGGAATTCGATGCTGCGGACGACACCATCTCCACCTGGCCAGCGTCCCTGGCCGCCGCTGTCGACCCGCAGCCGAAACTGCTGTAGACGAACGGGATAGCGGGCTTCCAGTATCTCAGGATCCGTCAAACGCGTGTTGGTCATATGTGTGTGCACTCCGCTGGCCCCGCGGCAGCCGGCCACCGCGCCGGCGCCACCACAGATCGTTTCGTAGAATCCAAAACGCTCGTTTCCGAACAGCAGATTGTTCATCGTGCCCTGCGAGGCGGCGGCAGCTCCAAAGGCTCCCAGCAATACATCCACGATTCGCTGCGAGGTTTCCACATTGCCAGCCGCAACGGCTGGACTCAGTCCGGCCAGCGGATTGGGCTTGGGATTGAGCAGTCCCTCGGGCAACACTAGCCGCACGCAGCGCATGACGCCCTCGTTCAGCGGCAGTTCGTCAGCAATCAAGCACCTGAGCACGTACATCACCGCGGCATGCACGATCGATGGATTAGCGTTAAAGTTGTGCGGACTACATGGACCCGTTCCCGAAAAATCCAAGCACAGTGTGCCATCCTGTGCGAGCTTGGCTTTCAGCTGGATTGGGGTGCCATCGTCCAGATAATCGGTAAACTGTCCCTCACCAGGCTGCCAGCGCTTCAGGAACTGCCTGACGCGGGCTTCGGCCGCAGCCAACAAATGTTGCGAGGCTTCGATCAGCGTCTGCCAACCAATACTGGCCGCAACCTCGGCTAGTAACTCAATGCCCCGCGCGTTGGCGGCCAGCTGCGCGGCGATATCTGCCATGTTCTCGTCGACATTGCGCGGCGGTTGGGCAGCGGCCAGCAAGAATGAACGCAACGCGTCCGATCGGTCGTTGCCAGCATCGGTCAATTTGCGAGGTGTGATGACGACGCCCTCGTCCGCCAAACGCGTCGCCGCAATGGACATGGAACCTGGGCGATATTCCGCCGATGTCCGCATGGTGCGCTCGATTGGCAACGAACATCAGCGGCTGCCCAGACCCAGCAAACACCGGCGAAACCAAGGTTACGTCGGGCAGATGCGATCCGCCGCGGTAGGGATCATTGGTAATGAATGAGTCGCCCGGCAAGATGTCCGGGAAATCGCCAAGAATCGAACGCACCGTTGCACCCATGGCTCCCAGGTGCACGGGTACGTGCGGTGCATTAGCCAACAACTGTCCCGAAGCATCGAAAACCGCACAGCTATAGTCTCGCCGCTGTTTGATGTTGACGCTCATCGCCGTTTGCTGCAGCATCAAACCCATCTGAGTCGCAATATTCGCCAGCCGCTGCCCCACACAATCGCGCACTATCGGATCAAAGCCCGATTCCGCCGCAGACACCGCCAGCTCGCCAGCTGCTGATCGTATGCCGCGCTAGCCGGTGAATCGTTAGCCTGCGATCGCTAGCCTGCGGGGCTCTGCCAAGTGGGGCACTTGCAGAAGCGTCGCGGTAGCGTTCGGCCAGCTCGGTTTGATATTGCAGAAGCAGATTGCCGTCGCTGAGTACCTCGGCCCTCCACGCCCGCTCAACAACCAAGGTCGAACCCTGATTCAGCACGATGGCTGGCCCCTCCAGTCTCGTTCCTGGAAGCAGTCCAGAGCGTTGAACCTGGGTATAGCCGCCGTCGAGCGCAGCAGCCTGATCCGGCTGACTTGCAGTCGCCGCAACCGCAACCCGCTGACTGGCTGGCAAGCTGTAGGCAGCCGCAAGTTGGCAATTCAAGCGGATCGCTACAATTTCCAAGGCATGGTCATAGCGGCAATAACCAAAGCGCCGCAGATGTGCTCGTTGGAAGTCTTGCGGAATCTCCACGGGCGAGGTCCAGGCGATAGTCAAACAGGCTTCGGTGCCCACATACCGCAACTCGATCCAGCGCTGGGATTGCCCTTGGACTTTTCCGCTCGACTGTTGCTGGAGTTGCTCTTGCAATTGCGTTTCTTGTGCCGAGCACAATTGCTGGATTTGACTCCAATCGCACTCTGCGAGCGGTGAATACACGGCTACGACCGCATCCAGTCGATGGGCTGCCAGTCCCATGCCCAGCGCACTCAGCAATCCAGCTTCCGGCGAGTCGATAATTTCCTCGACACCCAGGCTCTCCGCGATCTCGCAGATATGCTGGCCGGCCGCGCCGCCAAAGCCCACCAAGGTATGCTGGCGCGGGTCGGCACCTTGGGCCGTACTCACGGTCCGCACTGCGTCGGCCATTTGCTCATTGGCCAGCGCTCGCAAGCCTTCCGCCAATTGCTGCAGCGACATTTCTTGCAACTCTTGCACCACGGAAATGTGCAACTCTTCCAAGCGTCTTGTAACCGCGTCGACATCGATCGGAAAGGGAAACTGTTCTGCGGGGATGCGTCCTAGAAAGAAATTAATATCGGTTACGGTCAACGGTCCTCCGCGGCCATAGCAGGCTGGTCCCGGAAGAGCACCGGCACTCTTGCGGTCCGACGCGCAGAGACACGCCGTCAAACCAACAAATCGAACCGCCTCCAGCTGCCACCGTTTCGATGGGCAGCGTGGGAGTCAGTATCTTTACCCCGGCCTTGGTCGATTCATATTGCACGTTTTCCTCGGCAGTGATGCGGCATACATCGGTGCTGGTTCCACCCATATCCAATCCGATCAGTTGGGTAGTCTCCGCGGCCTGGGCCAAGCCGCGCAAGGCTGCAACGCCGCCCGCAGGTCCCGAAAGAATGCTGTCCTTGCCACGATATTCGCGCCAATCCACCAGCCCACCTACGCTGCTCATAACATGCATTTGCACCTGATCTGCGCCGCCGAACTCCGAAACCAATTGAGCCAGATATGCGCGAACAATGGGACTCAGGTAGGCATCGACCACGCAGGTCTGTGCGCGAGCGACAAATTCGATGACAGGTGAAAGCTGGCTGGATACGCTGATCTGCTGAAAGCCGACTTCTCGCGCAAGCTGCTCCAAACGAGCTTCGTGGCTGGGATTAAGGTAACTGTGCATCAGGCAGATCGCTAACGACTCGATGCCACTATCCAGGGCGCGTTGCAATTGTCGACGCGCATCGTCAAGATCCAACTCGCACAGAACGCTTCCCGTCGCGTCCAAGCGCTCCGTGATCGGCAAGCTGAGTTCGTGCAGTGCTTCGGGCTTGTGGATCGCCAGGGAAAACAGTTCGGGTCGCGTTTGGTCGCCGATGGCCAGGATGTCTTCGAAGGGTGCGGTAATGGCCAGCGCCGTTCTGGCCCCTGATCGCGTCAGCAGCGCGTTGGTGCCCCGAGTCGTACCTAGGCGAATTCTCAGTGGCGGCAATGGCTGACTCAAGGGTACCTGCAGTAGCCTGCGGACAGCCAACACAGGCGCCCCACAAACGGGGTCAAGCTCGAATCGTAAATTGTCGTCGGTCTTTAGTCCGTCTAAGGGGACTGGCGAAACCTGCAGACGCCCGCCCTCGAACGCATCAACCGGGGCGGCCCATCTCTCGGATCCTTGGAGATCCATGCCCCGCAAGCAGGCTCCCTGCCAAAATCCGCACCTGTCCTGCTTGAGTTCCTGAGCATCGATGCTCCACGCGTGAACGTCACTGTACTGCCCGTCGCTGCTCGCTAACTCTCGGAGGTCCCCTGAGATGGGCACCCGCCCGGAACTGAGCGTCTTTCCGCGACGCAAGACGGGGCCCTGTCCGCTGCCGTCGAAAACGAAGCAGTCCGTGAATGTTCCACCTACATCGATCCAGGCTTCGACTACATCGGGTACTTCAGCCATTGTTTTTTCCGCGAGCTATAAAACTGCCAAGTGGATTGACGAGAATTGCTGGCAATAGAATCAAGTCTCCGAGAATAGCACCCAGCAAGATCAATATCATGAGCAATGCAAATTTGCTGGTTGGTAGGAAATCGCAGAAAAAGAAGGGAAGCATCGCTCCAGAGCAAATGACGGTCGTATAAATCATCGGCCGAGCACAGGCGCCGATGGCGATCGCGACCGCAGAACGGGCGTTCTGTCCACAGCGACGACTGCGGAGGTACCAACTCATAAAGTGCAAGGTGTCGTCGACCGCAATCCCCAAAGCCACGCTGGCCGTCAGAATACTGGCTACATCCAAACGCACGCCCAGCCAGCCCATTCCGCCAAACACAAACACGACTGGCAGCAGATTGGGGAGCATCAGCACCAATCCGTTGAGCACACCGCGGACGATCAGCATCATCACAGGTGTGATCAATAGGAATGCCGCCGCGAAACTGCCCCCCAGATCCCTCAACAAAGTCGTGTGCGCACTTTCGATGACGGTGCGCAAACCGCTGATTCGAAAGCTGGGCGGTTGGCCACCTGCTTCACGAGCAACCTGTCGCAGCGAATTTTCCACGCTGAATCGCACTGAGTCCTGTATCTCTGCAAAGTTATCGCCGCGCATATCGCGGATGCGCAATGTGATGCGCCACAATTCCTGTGGTCCACTTCTAGCCAACAACTTTTGATCGATCAGTCGCCCGTAATGGGTCTCTAGCTTCCTGCGAAAAACGGCCCGCGCGATCACCGAGCGTGTACCTCTGCTGTGGGACAAGTTTGGCAGCAAGCTCGCGGCGGAAAACACGCTGTGCACTGTCCCCATGCTCTGCAAGTTCTCCGCCACCTGTCGCGTGGTCTCCAGTCGATCCACGACACCTGCCGACGTCGTCGCGGGAAAGCTGAGTAAAACCTCCAAGGTTCCCACGGGGCCGATATGCTCGACTATCCAATTCAGGTTCCGTATCGAGCGACTGTCACTCGGAAACATGTCAGCGAACTCTGTGGAAGGTACGCAGACGCGTGATGCCCGCGGCTGAAAGCGCCAGCAGTAGTACGCCCAGGATGCAGATGGGCCACGTCCAACGCTCTGTCAAGCGGGCTAACATCAACGGCCACTGTGGCTGGCTAGGGACTCTTGACACTTGGAGCGCGGCATCCGGATCGAATTTGGCCTGGCCATGACGCGGTTGGACGACACCTGCAGCGCTCCGCGCACGAAATCCAGCAGCAGCTAATTCTGTGGCAGCCGGAAATACACTCAACAACAGGCCAGTGCTCGCAAGCAGTCCTAGTGCCGCCAGAGCACCAAATTGCCAGACGGGCGAAAGTTGGCTGACGATCAATGATGCAAATCCAAAGACGGTGGTCAACGTAGCCAATCCGCAGGGCCAAGCTCCCAGCTGCACAGCCCGTGCGCCCGCTAAGGCTACGCTGAGACCACCCGCATCGCGATAATAGTTGACCAGGTGGATTGCCGCCGACAGGGTCAACATGAATACCAGTGTGGGAAGCACAACCATCACGGCACTCATTTCACCCAAGAAGAAAGAGATGAGCGCCAGGCCAATCACTTGGCCAATCCCGGCAAGCGAAAAGACCAACAGGGTGAGCCGCGCGCTACGCAGGCACAGCCAGGCCAACCCCAACGCCAACATGGATGAGGGGGCGACGTAATACTGCATCGCGGCGCGGCTGGATTGGTCAATGACGTGCACTTGATAGGGCTCTCCCGCCAGAATCAAGGCATCGGAGGCAACTCCCTCCTCGACCGCCAAAGACTCAATCGCGGTTATCAGCTCTTCCCGGCTGTGCAGCGAAGCTGCGCCCAATTGCAGCGAAATAAAGGCCGTGCCCTGGGGGCCAAGGGCCAAACCGCGCAGCGTCTGAGCCGCATCCACGGGGCTCATATTGCCGTGCATGGCCGCCAGCGACTCGACCGCCGTTAGCGAATCCTGCACGGCAAGAATCGCAGCATCCGGCTGGAGAAGGGCTAGTTCGCGAAGGCTGTCTGAAAATGACCTCAGCCGCGGATCCTGCAAATTGCAATCCGGCCAGGAAACCAGCAGGTATTGGTCGGGCCCAAAATCTTCAACGAATTCTCGGTAGCTCTGGCGTACCGCCGAATCAGCCGGTAGCCAAGCTTCCACATAGGCCGTGCCAACCCGCACTTGTGCAGCGAGATAGCATACCGACGGTAATGCGATGAGCGCCGCTAGCAAACTCCAGCGAGAGATTCTGGCAATCAACTGAGGCGGCAAGCGGAAGACCCTATTCAAATGTTTCGCACGTGGTGATTCGATGATGGCATGGATTACAAATGTTTGCCCTTCCAGAGCTGCACTTCATTCTCAAGAATTCCAGCCCTGGAAGGGTCGCGAATCCTATGAACGGGAAGAGCCGGGGCGCCAATCGCGACCCCTCACAATTCCTTGCAATGGACAGAACCTGAGACATCCGTTCATCCGGATGAACGGATGGGGCCGCTCTTTTACTCCCCGCTTATTGTGCGAATATTGCAATGGTTACGCAGCAGCGTGCCTAGCGTCTCACAGCTTTTCCGGATCGAGAACAACGTGCTTGATGGTCTGGCGACGCCAGGTGTAGCTAATGTGAATTTTGCCGTCCTCTGTCTGGATAACTGCCGGATACGAATAGCCCGCCGGATTGCCTTCGTTCTCCAGCGTCAAGGGCGTTTTCCAATCGATGCCATCCTCAGAAACAGCGACATTCAGAATCTGCCGTCCATTCCGATCCGCCGTGTGCTGGGCGTGGTTGTACACCAGAACGTGGCGTCCATCGCGCAGGGTCACGGCGTCGGTACCCGAGTTGGGATTGGGTAGGTGCGTGGGCTGCAAGGAACTCCACTGCTGGCCACCGTCATCGGACCAACTGGTTGCCAGCATTCCCTGCTGCGTACGACACAGAATCTGCAGGCGACCATTCTTATGCACCAGAATGCTCGGTTGAATGGCATCCAACGGGATCGTGGATTGCAGCGGTCCAATCACTTGCCAGCTGCGCCCCAGATCTTGCGTGCGTTCAAAATGCACACGCCAACCTTGATTCTCGGTACTACTAGGACACAGGATGGATCCATCCGCAAGCGTTATAGGCTTGTTCTTGACCGGACCTAGCAAGTTACGATTCTCCGGAAACAATTTATCAGAGGTGCCTAAGCGACGCGGCGACGACCAACTCTCGCCTGCATCATCGGAGGTGATCATGCAGCCCCACCACAGCCGGGGATTTAATCCAACCTTGTAGAACAGCATCAAGGGTCCCGACTTGGGTTGAAACAAGACGGGGTTCCAGCACGCATAATCTTGGTCCTCGCCCTCGGATCCATCCACCAACTGCACCGGTGTCGACCAGCCGCCTGGCTGCAGGCGCGAAAACCAGATGCCTACATCGGGATTTTTCTCATGTTTGCCGCCAAACCAGGCGGCCACCAGCCCCGCCTTGGATTCCGCTAAGGTGGAGGCGTGGCATTCCGGTGTTTGCCTTCCCTCCAAGGGGTAGATGAACTCTGCCGACAGCAGTGCACCCTGGCCCGGCTGGGCCACGGGAGGCAGCGGCGGCTCCTCAGCTGCTCGGACCATCGTCGAAGAGCGCGCATCCCATCACGATGCTCACAAGTCTTGGTGAATCGATTCGCAAGTCGCGCATGATCTGTTGTGTCCAATTAAACGATCAGTTTATCAATCAGCTTGCCACCAAATTGACTCAGCTGCTTAAAACGCCCGGCATGGTAGAAGGTGAGCTTGTTGTCGTCCAGGCCCAGCAACCTCAGAAGTGTCACGTGAAAATCGCGGATGGGATGTACCTCTTCCACGGCGGTCATCCCAATCTCGTCCGTGGCACCGATGGTATGACCAGCGTTGCAACCGCCGCCGGCCAACCAGATCGTCATGGCATTCGGATTGTGATCCCGTCCGTAGGCGGTTCCCCCGCGAACACCATTGTCCGGTGTCCGACCAAATTCACCGCACCAAACGATCAGGGTACTCTCCAACAATCCACGTCGCTTGAGATCGCTGATCAAAGCGGCGATGGGTTGATCCACGCGGCGAACCAAATTGCCGTGAGCCCGCTCGATATAGTCGTGGCTATCCCAGCTGCCGTTGTAGAGCTGTACAAAGCGCACGCCCTTTTCGACCATCTTTCGCGCCAACAGGCATTTTCGGCCAAAAGAGTCGGTGGCTTCATTCCCCAAGCCATACATCTCTAGCGTGGCCTGATCTTCATCGACAAGGTCCAAGGTGTGTGGGACTTCCGATTGCATGCGAAAAGCCAGTTCATAGCTTTCCAGGCGGGCGGCTAGCTCCTGGTGTTCGGGATGCAAGCTAGCGTGCCGTTGATTCAGGCTGCTCAAGAGATCTAGATTCATGCGCTGCCGTTGGGCACTGACGCCGGCTGGCGGTTGGAGATCCAGGATCGGTGATCCACTGGATCGCAGCGGCGTTCCCTGGAAATATGCCGGCAGATAGCCGTTGCTCCAATTGGCTGCCCCACCTTGAGGATAAGACACTTCGGGAAGCACGATGAAGCCGGGTAGATCACGATTGGCCGATCCAAGACCGTAGGTCGTCCAGGCTCCCAAGGCGGGATCGCCGCCAAAGCGATTGCCACAGTTCAACTGATACATGGCCGTGGGGTGATTGACGCTATCGACTTGGCAACCGCGGAAAAAACACAGGTCATCGGCGACTTTTGCCAAGTGCACCCAATTCTCAGCCATATCCGCCCCACTCTGACCACACTTGTGAAACCGGAAGGGGCTCTGCACATAATAACGCTTACCGCTCTCCATGGCAGATTTTTGCTTTCCCTCGCGCACGAACTCCTTCAAGTGCAGATCTGCCAACGCAGGCTTGGGGTCAAAGGTATCAATATGCGATGGCCCACCCTCCATCGTCAGAAAAATGCAGTTCTTGGCCTTGGCGGGTAAGTGCCCGGGACGTGGGGCAAGTGGGTTGCCTGTCCTATCCACGGGTATTTCGTCCGCCAGTAGAGCTGACAAGGCGACGCTGCCCAGTGATGCTCCTAGCCCATACATAAAACTGCGTCGGTGAATCATGATTTTCTGCTCAATCTCCTAGGACCCTAACACTCGGTTGCCTGTAAGTTCGTGCTAAAGTCGACTTGGCGGACTGCCTCGTAACATTTGATAGATTACTGTCCGATGGTCCGGCGAGCATCACGACGGAGCGTGATGAGTACATTGAATCATTCATCACGACGGAGCGTGATGAGTACATTAAGTCATTCATCACGACGGAGCGTGATGAGTACATTAAGTCATTCATCACGACGGAGCGTGATGAGTACATTAAGTCATTCATCACGACGGAGCGTGATGAGTACATTAAATCATTCATCACGACGGAGCGTGATGAGTACATTACGAGGTAGATTCTTATCTGCCGCTGGCCTTAGTAGACGTATACAAACTCATTGCTGTTGAACAGCACCAAGCACAGATCTGCCAAGGCGCGCACATGCGGATCCACGTCGGCGGGAGAAAGGTCGGGCACATACTCTGCGTTGGAAGTCAATTCTTCCTCAAAGATAAATTTTTCTCCCGTGTTTTCTTCAACCGCTTCGCGAACGACGCTCAGCGGCTGCGCAACAGATCCACCAGGCGTATCGTCGATGCAACTCTCAAGTCGACTCCAGTGCTCGAGCAACATGTTCAGTTCTTCGTTCGAGGGCGGCCGATTCAGTACCGCTTGCACGCAGCTTTCCAACGCCTGACGATCGTCGCTGGACGTTTGCAGCGTGCGATTAGCCAAGGCCAAGCTGCGGGCATAGGTGTTGTGGCTATTCAGCAGGGTAAAGACTTGCGGCGTAACGGTGGACGAGTCGCGTCGCTCACAGGAAAAATCGGGTGTGGGTGCGTTGAAAACCTCCAACATGGGTTCCATTAGCCCGCGGAGCCTCAAAATATAGATCGATCGACGATGGCGATCTTCGGGCCGCGGGTTGGGTATCCATGCCGCCGCAAAGGTGCCCATGACTTGCCGGGGTTGCAGGGCCACTTCCAAGTTAATTTCCGGTCGGCAGGGAATGCCTCCCAAACTGGGATTCAATTCACCGCTGATGGCCAACATGGCGTCTCGCAGTTCTTCTGCGGACAAGCGTCTGGGTTGAAAGACTGCGCAGCTGCTGAGCAGCGGATCGTGCTGGCGCAGTTGTGCAGGGTCGGGATGGTTGGTGCTGCGACAGTAGGCATTGGAGTTCATGATCTGCCGATGCATGTCTTTGATTGACCAACCTCCTTCGACAAAAGTCGCTGCCAACCAATCGAGCAGCTCGGGGTGGGTTGGCCGTTTACCGGTTGAACCAAAGTTATTTGGATTCCCGGCGAGTGCGGTACCAAAATGCCATTGCCACAGGCGATTCACCATAACTCGGCTGGTCAATGGATTTCGTGGATCGACGACCCAATCCGCGAAAGCACTCCGTCGACCATCAACAGTTGTCGGTATGGTCCTTTCCGCAATCTCCCCTACCATGCTCAGCGTACCTGGCGTTACGGGATCAGCCGCAGCAAATGGATCCCCTCCGCTGAGAATGCAAGACTGCTCCAATTCGCCCTGCATGCGCTGCGCGGGTATTCGCGTTGGAGAATTCACGGAATTGACGCTCCGCGTGTGTCCGTTGTACACACTCAGGGCAAAGGCCTGGTAACGCTCGAGCTCCCATTTCAATCGCTCGATCCCCTTGCGGGCGACGCGTTCCAGTCCGAATTGTTGGGGTGTGAAGCCCACCAGCTTAGGAGGGAATTGATCCTCGGGCGTCTTGCTCTTCATCATCAACGAGCGGGCCGCATTAAAAATGCCACTGTCCTTCGATTGTTCGGACTGGGCAACGGCCTTATTCCATGCAGCCGGGTCGAGCCCACGCTCCGTGTACCAATTGCGTGCATTCGCCAGCAGAATCTGATCCAGCTTGGCCAACTGCTCTTCATAGGCGCGACGGCGCTTGATGAGATAACGCTGTTCCTCGAAACCCGAAGTGTTTTCCACATCCAGAAAAGCGGCTCGTCGCTCGGCTAATTGCGTCGTGGCGAAGACAGCTTGAATCGAGTAGTAGTCGCGAGTTGGAATGGGATCAAATTTATGATCGTGGCAACGAGCACATTGCAGCGACTGCCCCAAGAACGTTTCGCCAACGCTGTTGGTGACGTCATCCAGGAATCGTTGTCGGGCAATTTTCGGGACCTCCATGCCCGTCAATTCCCAAGGTCCCATCCGCAGGAAACCGATCGCCACGAGCATTTCAGGATTGTCGGGATCGAATTCATCTCCCGCAATCTGCTCGCGGACAAACTGGTCATAGGGCTTGTCCTGGTTGAAAGAGCGAATGACATAGTCCCGGTATCGCCACGCATTGCCGCGCTCATAGTCATTGGCAAAACCGGACGAATCCGCATAGCGGGTGACATCCAACCAGTGCTGCGCCATCCGCTCGCCATAGTGGGGTGACGCCAACATGCGCTCGATGAATTCAGCCTGGACCTGCTGGTCTGAACGCGGGTCGTTGATGTAGGCTTCGACTTGCTCCACAGATGGCGGCAGCCCAGTCAAATCAAAACTCGTGCGACGAATCAATTCGCGTCGTTCGGCTCGCGGTGCAAGGCTGAGACCACTCGGCAAGTCGTGGGCGATCCAGGCATCGATCTCATTGAGCGCTGCGGAGGTGACTGCGGCCTGAGCCGCATGCGGCAACGCCTCCACGGACTGCTTAACGACGGGTTGAAAGGCCCATAAGCCGGCGGGGTCATACTTGCGATGGGTCCAATCGCTATCCAGACCTCCGGAGGTGGCGACTGTAATTCCATCCTCAGCAGACCAAATGTTGGTGTACTCTTTCGATATTTCCGCCTGCCTTTCGACGCTCGGCCACAAGCCACCAGAAGCGATCCAGGCAGACAACCACTGCAGTTGCTGTGCTGTCAGTCGCTCCGCATCCTTGGGAGGCATCGCAGACCATTCATCGCTCTCGCGCGTTGCAGCTTGATAGAGCGGGCTCAATTCCGGTTTCGCAACAACCATGGCGGGTTGTCCGCTGTCACCGCCCGCCAGCAACGATGCGAGCGAACGCAAGTCCAGAGAGCCCTCGATTTCGTCTGGATTGCTGCCGTGACAGCCCAAGCATTTTTCGCGTAGCACTGGCGCGACGCGTCGCACGAACAAGATTTCGGATTCCACTGCCTCAGCGGCTGATTGCGCCCAGCCAAACTGAGCGTCAGCAAGCCATCCGCCCAATGGAGCGACGCACAGCAGTATCAGAAACGCGGCCTTTCGAGCAGCAGCGGAGTCTGCAGCGCGTGTGCCATCAAAAAGGCCAATGCGAACTCGAGCCCCACAACGAAGCTGACTGTCTATACCCATCTTCCGATGCATTCCATACGAACCCGTGCGATTATCCCGGTCCACTCAGTTTAACATAACTGCTTGACCACCGACCCGTTCGTCCAGAAACTATAGAACAGAAACGCTAAGTCTGGAAACTAAGGCCTTGTCCGCAATGAACTTACCGAATTAGCCGTAACGCGTTAGCGTCCGACTCCCATAATAGCCGGGTGCTAACGCACTCCGGCTGATTTCTAATGGGTAGTTTACTTACGGATCAGTCCTACGCTTCGAATCCTAGGATCAAAGACCTTTAACGCGACTGGAAACTGACTGCCATGCCGACCATGACTCGCCTTCGACCTAGCTTATTGCTCCTGTGCCTGGCAGTGGTGGCGCCGGTTACTGCCCAGCCACCCACATCCGAGCCTGAAGAAATACACTCCAGTCTCATCAAGGATGCGAGCGTCGTTCGTAAGGGCAGATCGCTACTGGTCAAACCCCAGACCAGCGACAATGCTGCCGAAATCCAGATCCCACGTTTCTTCGCGTCGCTGCGGAAGATCGCTTGGGTCGGAAAGACGGCAGACGGGCTGACGCTCACCCCCGAGCAAGATTATTGGGTCATCAAGTGGAAAGGGCAGCCGAGCGGTGCCCAGCAGATCCGTCTGGATTTTGATCAGCGGCCGCTGCTGGCCGAGGAACTGGTGCCCGTCAAGCCGCAGGGCGATGGCTCGATTCTGTTGCCCGCACACATGGCGAAAACCCAGGGTGAAAAAGTCCGCTATGAACCGCAAATGCACAAGAACACCGTTGGTTACTGGACTGGCAAGCAGGATCATGCCGTCTGGCAGTTAGAAATTACACAAGCCGGCAAGTTTAACGTGGGTATCCTGCAGGGCTGCGGTCTTGGACAGGGCGGTAGCCTGGCGCGATTAGAAATTGTCGGCACTCAGCCGCAAGCGGAATCGATAGCCATCGACTTCACGGTCCAAGAGACCGGGCATTTTCAAAATTTCCAGTGGCGGCATTTGGGCGTCATCGAACTCGCCACTCCCGGATTGGTCGAGCTGCGTGTTCTGCCCGTATCCATCCACAAAGCTGCCTTGATGGATGTGAGAGCGATCCACTTGGTGCGCTTGCCAGATTAAGAGCCTATCCGAAAAGGGGTCTGACCCTCTCCGGCGAGGCCAAAAAGCCAATGAAATCGACTCGCCTCCAAAGGGTCAGACCCCTTTTCGGATAGGCTCTAAGGTTACTCGGATTCCGAGGAATCAATCTCCTTTTGCAAGCTGCGGTAATGTCCCAAACAATCGTCGATCGAAGCCCGCAGCTTGTCTAGTTGCGAAGTATTCAGCGACGAAGATTCCAGAACCGGCCGCAGTCCGTCGTACAGCAGTTGGAATTGACTGCGTACGAGATCCGTCATAACGCGGGGTACCGAATGCTGGACGAGTACTTTCTGCTCTGGGATTTCCCGCTGGGCCAGGGCCAGGTCATGCGAGCTGTTGGCGATAGCCTGGCTCACTTGGCTGGCAATGGCGGCCATGCCAGTGGTCACTTGGGATAGACTGTCCTGGATCAAAAGTGCTTGTTCCGTTCCGCGTTCACTGCTGATCGCCTGCACCATCGTGCGGCGAATGGACTCGAGGCCGTCGCGGAGTCCCGTCAGCGAACGCAAGACCTGTGCCGTGCTGTCCTCTCCTTCAATTCCCTGCATCCGCACGCTTTCCATATAAGCGAACTTGATACTCTCCCAACGCTGTGTTTCGTCGGCATTCAGCGTGCCCAACAATTCCTTGAACTTCAGCAAACTGGATTCTCCATCGCGGGTCAACGTCTGCGCATCCTGTTCGTAATTAGACAGAATCAGGCCTTGCAGCTCGGTCTGGTTCATCAGCGGAGAAACGCGCTCGGCAATACGGTTCATATTGCGGTAGCTGCCTTGCAGTTTGAAAGGCGGTTCGGTGCGATAGGCGTCCTGTTGTGCAGCCGAGCGGATGTAGGCACGATTGACTTTCAACACGATATCGCGAATGTGGTTGAGCTTGACCAGCACGGCCAGCATATCCTGCAGCTGGTCTGTTGACAGATTGGACTCGAGCTCCAAGCCGTCGATCGTGCCGCGTTCGGCAGCCCGTATCACCGCTCGCTGGTCGTGGCTGGTAGCCCGACTGAGCGGCTGCAATTCTGGATTGCTTGTCAAGCAATTTTCAATGTAGCTCAATTCAAAAGCTTCGCGAGCGTCGCCGATCATTTCGCCCAAATTGTAGACATCCGCCCGGTTGGCCAGCATGTCTGGAATTTGAAAGCGATCGCCACTCTCCGTGTAGGGATTACCTGCCATGACCACGGCAAATTTGCGACCGCGCAAGTCATAGGCCTTGGATTCTCCATTCCAGACCCCGTCGATTTTGCGAGTGGCATCGCACAGCGGAATAAATTTTTGCAGCAGCTCTGTATTGCAATGCTGAATGTCATCTAGATAGAGCATCACATTGTCGCCCATCTCCAATCCCATATTGATCCGTTTAACCTCTTCGCGGGCCGAAGCGTTGCCGGCTTCGGCTGGATCGAGCGATGTAACCGCATGCCCCAGGGCTGGACCGTTGATTTTCACAAACACCAATCCCAGGCGGTTGGCAATGTACTCCATGAGCGTGGTCTTGCCATAACCGGGTGGGCTGATGAGCAGCAGCAGTCCCATGCGGTCGGTGCGCTTGCCCTCGCCCGAAGCTCCCAATTGCTTTGCCAGATTGTCGCCAATTAGCGGCAGGTAGACTTCGTCAATCAACTGATTGCGCACAAAGCTGGTCAGTACTTTTGGCTTAAACTCTGCGGTCTTTAGCTGGCGATCGGCCTCGTGCAGCAAGCGTTGCTTGGCCTCTCGCAGGGCCTGGTAGCGTGGTAATACCTCGCGGCGATAGCGACCCAGCCGGGTGATGAACTCATGGTAGTGCAGCAGCATGCGTCCACTCTGCAGTCGAGGATGATCGCCGACCAGACCATCCAGCTCGATAACTGGCGAAAGACTGGGGCCGAGCAGACCGCTTGGTTCCTGGGTCAAAAGTAGCGTGGCCATTTCCTGGCGATAGTTGTTGAGCGGATCATGGCTGGCCGGGACCGCTGTGGTCTGACTACGCAGGTAACCATCCACGGCATCCAGGGCCAACGTCCAGGCTGCGATGGGTTGGGCTTGGTTGGCAGCCAGCGAGGCCTGCAACTGCTCACGCTCGGCCTTGGGTAGGTGCTCGCGCAGGCGTTCAACGCCCTGCACTGCAGCGGGACTGGCGATCATGCGTTGACCGTCGGTCCGTAGTTGTTCGAACAAGAATTCGGCTGCTGCAGCCAGGTCTCCCAGCCGACGAAGCGTCCAATTGCGACCGAATCTACGCAGCAGCCGCTTCAGCCTGTGGACATAAGCCTGACTGGCTAGAGTATTGGGCAGCAGCTTGGAGATACTGGCAAAACCATCGATCCAGGTCTGTGTTTCCTCCCGATGCTTGAGGGGAACCAGATGTTTCCAGCAGAACCAGGCCATGCCGCGCACCTGCGGCGCGTAGCGCAACAATCCCAATTCGGCTCTCAGCCGGAGCAGGTTGGCAAGTATTTGAGCCGCGTCGCGATCGTGCACTCCGCGCGAGTAGCCGGCCTGGTGTCGACCTTGCATGGCCGTCCGCACGAAAGCCAGTTGTTCCTCGGGCGGCAGGCTCAAGAAATCCTGTGCCGTGAGCGGGTTGCTGCCGGCCATTATTTCGTCTAACAATTCGGCGGCCAAAAATTCAGCTCGATAGACTTCCGTCGATTCGCTGGGTAACAACTGCTGCCACAGATCTTGCGACTGCTGCAGGCTTGGGTCCGACATATCTTGAAAAAACTGGGTCCCGGTTAAATGCGTTTGCAGTTTGCCGCCGCGCACGACGCAGGTTAATTCCACCGGTTGACGATTAACGCTGAATTGATGTCGCCCCAGTTGTATGGCACCATCATCGCCGGTGTACAGTTCTTGTCGGTCGCGCAGCTGTCGCAGTGAATCGTCGCCAACGGACTTTAGTTTGCTCCGCAGATCCTCCATCCGCACGCTATCGCCCAAATCCTGCAACTGGTCAGCAATTTGCCGAACTTTGTCCACCATCGGATCCGAGGCCAAATACGAGCGCAGAGCATCAGCATCGTCCAGTCGCAGGCTGCGGGATTGGATGCCTTGCAGCAGCCGCTCCGCCGCTGCAGCCAGAGATTCAGCTCGACGCGCATGCGCCTCCACCAGATTCTGTCTGCGGGCTTCGAAGGCCTCGTACAGCGCCTGGCGTTTTTCGGTAAGCCGCACCAGCAGTTCGTCGAATTCGGCAAAACGCCCCTCCAGCTCCTCCATTTGCAGCATCAGCCTGGACTGAGCCTCGTCGACTTTCTCAGGTGTATCGGCTGTCTCGAGTGCACCCGCGGTAGCCTGATCCAGCAGTTTCGTTTGGGATGCGAAATCGGCTTCCATCTCGCCGGAAAGCAGATTGCGGACCTGGGCCTTGAGCGTTGAACGAATGCGATTCAGTTCTGCCAACAGATTGCCGGTGTGATCCACAATCGAAGTTCGTTGCGTTAGATCATCGATCTTCAGCTGCGAGACGGTTTCGATCAGCAGTTCCAGATCCTGTCCGATCGTGGCCAACTGTTCCTGCAGTTGCCGCCCCTCGGCGGCGGTCTTGATGCCACCTACCTTTTCGGCAGCCGCTGTCATGCGCTGCTGATAGGGCACCAAGGATTTTGGATTGAGCAGGAATTGCACGCAGCGATGGCCCAGGCGATCGGCGACCTCAGCCAATTGCCGTTCCAGCGGCTCGACCTCGGCGACGTCGACATAGGGTCGCTCGCGGAGGCCGATAGCATGGCCCCTTTGTTCACGGATCGCCGCTAACTTTTCCACGAAGTGCTCAATCGAATCGAAGGCAGCCCGGTTGACCGCCTTGACCAGCTCATCCGTTTGCTTGGCAACCGCCTGCAGCGCGGATTGCGTCTCGCGGCGCACGCGGACGACCTTGTCGAACTCCTCTACCGCCGCCGTTGCCGCATCACGGATCTGCTGGATCGGCTCGCTCAGCTGCATGGTCTCTGGGCGATCCAGCCAAAAATAGCTGTCGAGAATATCCGTTGAGCCCTTGACCAAATCCATGTACAGCTCATCGTAGGAATCGTCCTTGTCGATGAGTTGCAATAACTCTTGACACTCGGCCATACCGCGTACCAGTTCGCGATTGCCGATCTTGTAAAGCATCGAATCGGAATTGATCTTGACGGGAAAATTGGGTCCTACAAAGGGAGTTTGCCACATCTGCAGGGCATGGTGCTTCTGCGGGTGATCCTGACCTCGAAAGGTTACCAGGCTACCATCGTCGAAGAACGCCTGGCCATGGCACAACAGGGGCGTATCGACCTCTTGCCGAATCAGATTGTAGCGCAAGTGCAGGTACAGCCCGCTTTCGGGATCGGTGAACAGATACAGAAAATCTTCGCCATTAGGTGCGGCGATAGTTCGCTCGTACACCAGGTTGTGATTCCCTTGGTCGAACAGTTTATAGGAGCCGGTTTGTAGGAACATGCCTCCTGGAAAGATGATCCCATGATCGTCTGGTAGCAGTACGCAGGAGCGCGAGATGGCGTCTAGTCGCGTCACCTGCTGCCTCTTGCTGCTGAACACAAAGTAGCGGAACTCTTTCTCTTGATAGGGCCGCATCTTGAGCAGAACCAGATTGCCCAACACGCAGTAGTAGATCTCCGCATCGTCGAGCGTCTGGTCAGCATTGTCGACTGGTTCGGCGTAGATGCCGCTGCCGTCTTCGGTATTATCCTCGACTTTGATGGTCAAATCGCCGCCCACGCATTCCACAAAGACGATATCTTGGATCGAGATGTGGGGGTGCAATCCACTGCGATGTAGATCACGTGTCGCGCGTTGCCAGGCGAAAGCATGCTGGGCTGGAAATTTGACTTCTTGATCGCTGCGATTGTCGATGTAACGCAGTTGGTTGCCTTCAATAGCCCACTTGAAGGCCTTTACGTCCGTGGCTTGCTTGCCAACCTGAAACACAAAGAAAACGATGGGGCCCGCAGAGAAGAATCGTGAAAACGAAGTGTTCTTGTAGTAACGGTAAAGCTCCTCAAAGTCCCTGCGGAATTTTGCATCGAACAAGGTGTCCAGCTTGAGCGAATGCGCGATGTCGCCCTCCAAGCGATACAAACTGAACACATCCTCGCAGCTGATTTCGCTCTTGAGTCCGAAGTGAACGTTGTAACCCAATAGCAACTGGTCGCCGAAGGACAGTAGATCCCGCGGCACGCAATTGTGGTCGGTCGACACATGCGCTGTGGCACCCAGCTTTGTCTCGATATGTCCGAATACGCTGGCACGTGCCGCATTCAGTTTATCAAATCGCTCACGCAGATCGCTGGAGGCCTGGCGAAGCCGATTGCGCAGTATCTCGTAGGTACCCGTCGTCAACGATTCAGTCATGGGTCACAGATTTCGGTTCACTGGGGAGTGGCTTACTTTTTCTTTGCAACCGATAGTTCGTCGAGGAGTTTACCGACGGATTGGTCTGTTAACTTGAGAGCGCTAGCCGATCCCAATAGGCTGACCAACTGGGACTTCATCCCCTCCGACGCACTTCCACTGGACAATAATTGGGCAATCAAGGCGGCCACGCTCAAATCTTTGATTTCACCGGTGCTCAGGTTGAACTGCCCGAGTAATTGGGACAGGTTCTCTTTGAAATGCTTCGGATCACCGTTGAAGAAGGTATTCTTGACGTCCGTGGCAACCTGGGAGTTGTACACGAAGCGATCGATGGCCTTGCCGCCCTTGACGGCCGATGAGATTTGGTTGAAGAATTCCCCGTCACCACCCACGATATCGATTTTGGCTGACTTGAGGGCGGAGCCCAGCACGGCAGCCTGTTCCGCGGCGATAGCTTTTTGAGCATCGATGGCAGCGATCTCAATGGCCTTGTCTTTTTCCAATCGCAGTTTGAATTCTTCGTGTTCTTTACCCACCCCGTCGAATTCTTTCATGGCGGCAGCCTTTTCACTGATGCCATTGGCCTCGCTGAGATATTTCTCCTTGAGGACTTTGGCTTCCGCCATGCCTTGCTTTTCGGTGGCTGCCGCTTTGGCTTCCATCACATTGGCTTCCGCCAAACCTTCGGCAGAATGTTCCGCGGCTGCGGCTTCGGCCAGCATCTTGGTTGCTGCACTTTTCTTTTCCGCGCGATCCCGATCGGCTTCCGCTTCCACGCGAACCTGCTCGGCATACTGTTCTGCAGCCTTGAGAGCTGCCTCGGCTGCCTTGACTTCCTTGACCATAGCCTGCTCGGCGAGCATTTCCGCAGCAGTGACTTCGACTTTCTTCTTTCGCTCGGCCAGGGCGAATTCCTCGGTATCCTTGATGCGCTCCTTTTCTTCAACGACGGCACGTTCGACCATCACGCGTTCACGAATGACCTCCTGAATATTTCTCCTTTCTGTTTCGATTGCCTTTTCCTTCTCAACCTCGGCAATGCCCACGACGCGCATTCTCTCGGTGGCCTCGAGTTCGCGGTCGCGTTCCAATCGCTCCAGTTCCACGGCATCGGTGCGTTCTTTGTTGCGTTGAGCCACCAGCACTTGCCGGTTCTTATTCTCTTCGGCAATGCCCAGCTCCTCGTCGGTTGAGATTCTGGCTCGTTCGGCAGCCAGACGCTGTTCCTCGCGGACTTTCTGTGCAGACGCATGCTCGCGAGCTTCGATTTCTGCAATCTCGCGCTTTTGCTTTTCGGCGGCTTCGACGCGCTGCCGCTCGAGCTCAAACAGGGCTTCGGCCGCTTCCACATCCTGCTTCTTGAGGGTCTTTTCTCGCTCTCGGGTGAAGTGGTTTTCCTTGATCTTCTCCTGCGCGGTTAGCTCGGTGATTTTCTTGATACCCTCGGCATCGAGGATATTGTTTGGATTTAGCAATTCGAGCCTGGTTTGCTCCAAGTAATCGATGGCCGCATCGTCCAGTCGGTAGCCATTCAGATCGGTACCGATGACTTTCAAGATTTGCTCTTTGAATTGCTCGCGTTTGTCATACAACTCAACAAATTCGAACTGCTTGCCAACCGTTTTTAGCGCCTCGGAGAATTTTGCGTCGAACAACTCGCGCATGGTCTCGATTTGACTGGCCCGCTTGCAGCCGATCGACTGGGCAACCTCGCGCATTTCCTCCTGAGTCTTGTCGATGCGGATGAAGAAGGCGACCTTAATATCAGCCCGAATATTGTCCTTGCAAATCAACCCCTCCGACCCCTCGCGAGCAATCTCAAAGCTCTTGACTGTCAAATCCATCTTTTCCGCTGAATGCAGGACGGGAATGACCACGATGCCAGAAGCCGTGACGACCTGCATGCCACCCACGCCCGTGCGCACAATGGCTTCATCCGGTCCCACCTTGCGATAGAATTGGCTCGCCAGTGACAGAAAGCCAAGAATCAGCACGAGCAGTGCACCCAGAGCAATGGCGCCGATAACGAGCGATTGGTACTGGGCCAATATAAGGAATGAATCAGCAGTGGCGAAGGAGTTCATATTAAATCTGATCCTGTGCTTCTGAGGGTGAATCGGTACCCGTCGGAGAGACGATGTATACACGCCGTTTTGCGTCGTAATGCGTTATCCAAACCCGCGCCCCTTGGGCTAAATGTGGTCCGTCTGTCCTGACGTTGAGTAACAATGGAGAACCATTGGTCTTGAATTTGACCTGTCCAAAATCTGGGGTGGCTTCCAAGGAGCTAATCGAACATTCCTGCCCCACGATCGAAGCCGCAGTCAGCCGCTCCGATTCGAACCATTTGCACATTGGCCCCGTGATGAATTTGGTAGCGAGCACCGCAATCGCCACGTTGCGAATAACAAGCAGAGTGGACCACAACCAACCTGGTGGCGAGAAAAAGTAGACGTCGACCGTTACCCACAGCATGGCGGAAATAAACCACCAGCCGATGGAAAACACCCCGCACCACAACAACAGGGGAACCTTGGCGATATTTAGCCACCGCGCGGCCAACAAGCCCACGCCGCCAAGCTCCGCGGCAGAGCCCGCGCCGTCAATGTCTAAATCGACATCGCCGTCCAGGTTGATGTCTGCCCCAGGCAGATCAATATCCACAGCTCCCAGCATCGCCATCAGGCTCCACAGCAGCAGAAAGCCCAAAAGCAAACTTGCGGGAAGGACAGGGCCCGAAACAAACGATTGGATTAATTCCATTTACGGTTCTCCCTCCAGGAAAAGTCTCCCTGGCCGCCTTGAAGTTCCCCAAGCTCAGTAGTGCAGCTTTCAAGACATAGTCCAGTTCGGTTGAGTAGCAATGACGCTCGCCACTCAACTCAACTAGCATAAGCTCAACCTATAAGGCTAATTAAACTTGCAACCAGGGCGCGGTCAAAGCGTTAATTCCACAGAGTTTTCGCCTACAGGCTGACTCGTGCGTCCCTGCCTACGAGCCAAATGAGCTGGCGTTGGGCCGACTGGCCAAATCTTCCCTGCTGTCCACCAGGTCGCCGCACCCATGCCGAGAACTGGGTTTCTGAAGTTCCCGAGTTTATGTGATTTTCAACCATAATTTGCCTGTGAAACCACCCCCTGAGGCGTTCGTAACGAGAATTCGTTCGAGCCCGCGCGCGCGAGATAGCGTAGAATTGCAGGCTGTGTCTAGCGAGGTGGAAATCTATGGGAGAGTTACAATATGTCCCGCATAGTGCTCGGAGTGGCGATTGGATGGACAGGCTTAATGGGCTCCTGTTCTTGTGGACTTGGGGAGCTGTTGGCGCAGGGTGATGTCGCACGTGTGGTGGACGATACCCACCTGTGGCGCAAGCATGTGGCTTACGAGGGACGGCCAGCCATGACCGCCGTGGCTGGCGATTACACTGGCGATGGCCTGCCGGATATCATTACTAACGCTGCCGGACGAACGCTTCTGCTGCAGGCTCCCAACTGGACGCAGATCGTACTGGACGAGAACGCCGAGCATGATTTCATTCACAGCGAGACGCTGGATATCGACCAGGATGGAGATCTGGATTATGTGGCGGCGCGCTATGATCCCGGGCTAATTGTATGGCTCGAACAGCCCGCTAGGCCGCTTGAAGAGAAATGGCCGTTGCGAAGAGTCGATGACCAGGTGCATGGTATCCATGGCTTGCTCAAGGGTGATGTCGATGGCGATGGCCGACTCGACCTGCTGGCAACCAGCGCCCAACCAAAACCGCAATTCCCGAATTCACTTGCTTGGTTCAGTATTCCTGCGGAAGTCAAATCGGCCGAAGCCTGGCCGAGGCATATTTTCGCCGCCGGTGATGCGCCCGGCTTAACGCATTATCTAGGAATAGGAGATATCAATGGCGATGGTCGTCCAGATGCGGCCACTGGAGCCAAGGGGGGGCCTCAGGATGCCAGTGGCCTTGGCGAGTGGTTTGCCTGGTGGGAAGCTCCGACCGACCCAACGCAGGTTTGGCAAAAGCATCTCGTCTCGGCTACTCAGCCTGGAGCCACCAATATCCATCCTGCAGATGTGAATGGCGACGGAGTAACCGACTTGCTCGCTTCGCGCGGTCATGGTTTGGGAGTGGTATGGTTCGAAGGACCCAACTGGACCGAACACGTGATCCATCCCACCCTGCAAGAGCCCCATTGTCTGCAAGTCGTCGACATGGATGAAGATGGAGACATCGACGCGGCGACCTGCGCCTACGGCAGTAAACTTGCCGTGTGGTTCGAAAACGATGGGCGAGGAGAGTTTACGACCCACATTGTCGGTCGCGAGCAAGAATCCTATGACATTCGCTGTGTCGATATGGACAACGATCGCGATCTGGATCTACTGATTGCGGGACGCGCCAGCAACAATGTCGTGTGGTACGAAAACCCCAGGCTCAGCGCTCGCTGAGCGGCTCGGCCAGCCAGCCGGCAACCGACTGACGCTGAAGTTGCATCCAGCGGTAGACGACGACACTCAGACCGCACAACACCAGCACAGGGAAGAATTGCAAGCCACACATTTTGCATAGACTTTGCGAAAGATGCGGGGCGAAGAACAGGCAGGCTACAGCCCCAGCAAACACTCCACCGCGGAAATGCAGGAAGGAATGCGTACGACTGGCCTCCACTGCAAAAGCTAACGCGATGATCAGCAACGACAAGTCGTAAATGGGCACATAGGGGTTGAACAGCGAGTTAACGATCAGCACTCCCGAGGTGGCTGCGAATGCATCTAACTTGTTCGCTCGCCACAGACAACCGATCAGGAGAGCGAGCGACAAGCCCGTCAGACAGCAAAGTAGCCTGCCTGACTGCGGGGCGATGCTTTGAAAGATCGATACGAGACCATGCACCTTCCAGTAAGGTGTTTCCAAATCCCATGGCGTCGATGCCAGGCGTGATCCCAGCTGCAAGTACTCGGCCATTCCCCCATAGCCAACACTGCAGGCTCCCAATGTAAAGCCCAACAGCGAAACGGGAACAAAGCCTAACAGCATGCGTGGATGAGCGATCAGACAAGCCAGCACAAATAGGGCTAGCACATTGGGTTTATAGAGTGCCACCGCCAGCAGAGCTCCGGCCAGGGCAGGCTTTCCAGCTCGCAAACAGTAGATGACCGAGACCACGATGCACACAGCTAGCAGCGCCGACTGTCCACCTACTAAATTCTCAAATACGATCAGTGGGCAGCCCGCAATTGCCCACAGCCAGTTCGGCTGTTGACTGATTGCGCTGCACATATGGCTCAGTAGACGCAGCGTGATGGCCAACAACAGCAGCTGGATGCCAACAAAGCACAGGTAGGAACAGCCGAAGGGCAGCATACTCAACGGAACCATGCATGCCGCAACCGTTGGCGGATAGCGATAAGGCCAACTCTGGTTGTCTTGCATAGGTGGGAACAATGCCCTCGTCCGCCGCTGATTCAAACAATCATCGTACAGCGTGGCGGACTCGCCGTCGGCAAGCGCCGTGCCTGCTACATAAAGCATGACATAGTCGCCACCTAGCGGACGCCCACGCGGATCGAGCATGGTTTGGTAGGGGTAGCACAAGACGGGCCAGACCGATGCCCCCATCAACAGCGTGATGATGGCCAATCGCCGATAGGCACTGCTCCATCCCTGCAAGTCTTGGTTTACCTTCGGATGGTTCATCACTCGTGCATTGTTTCGACTCGGAGAAAAACCCAAATCATCAGACTGTAGGCGCATAAGCTTAGCTTGCAAAAGCGCATTGGGCGCAGGCTGGCAATGCAATCTAGCCATCAGGCTGCGTGTTGATGATTGCAATTCAAATCAGCTGTGAAACTCTGTGGATTATGCCGATTGATGCTAGCACGCATCCCGCATATCGAGCGAATGCTGGGTGGTGAGTTCAAGTTTTCGACTTGTCTCTTGTAGCTTGTAGCCTAGTATTGAACACGTCGACTTGCAGCATTCTCGATTCGCCGTCCGCGTCGTTGCAATCCGCTCTACTGGAATCGGCTGCAACAAAGCGCACGGAAAGATTTTACTTTTGCTGAAGCTGACCAAACTCATGGTTGACGTGGCGAGTCGGCGCTGGCATCAACAGAGTGTCGACACGTGTTCGATCAAGAATTGTTGTTCCGCAACTAGTCCAAGAGCTCGGAGATCTCCCATGTACAAACCCACCATGCGACGAATCGTCCTGCCCACGATTCTCTGCTTTGGGTCGTTTCCAAACATGGTGGAGGCGGGTTTTTGCGATTGTCTATTTGGGCGTTCCAAGACTCCAGTGCCCAGCTATCCCGTTGGACCGCCGATACCGGTGGCAGGCGCTCCGGTGGCAGGTGCTCCTGTAGCGGCGAACCCATCAACATGCGGGGCTCCACCGCGTGTTTCAGCTTACGCACCACCTGCAAACACCGCCTGGTACGGCAATTACTATGGAGCGCAGATGCCGGTGATCGGACAGGCCGGCGCGGGCTACCCAGCACCTCAGCCGACGGGCATCACTGCGGCCAGTATCCCGGCCACGGTACCGCAGACCATGTCCTATGTGCCGAATTATAACAGCTATGCAAATCGTGCTGCGGTTACCTATTACCGTCCGCTGCTGACGACCGATCCCGCTAGCGGTGCGCAAGTGGTCGTCATGGCACCTTGTACTTCCTACGAATATCAAACGCAGCGGGTGCCAACATTTGGAAAGAGCGCACTCTACGGCAGTGCGACGCAGCCCGTGTTGCCACCCGCCCCGCAAGCCATGCCCTCCTACACCCTGCCCAGCGGTGGGATTCCAATTGCCAACAACGCGCCCTCGGTAAGCCTGCCAACCGTGCGAGGTTACAGTCCCTACGGAGCAAACCCCTACGCCAGCAACAGCTATGCTGTGCAACAGCCTCCGGTGACCACCTTTGGAGCGCCCACACAAACACCTGGCGGAGTCTACCCCAGTGTTCCGGCAGGCAGTGTTCCCAGCTGCGGGCCGGGAGGCGCATGCGCCAATGGATACTCCGCCGCGCCTGTCTTGCCAGGCCTGGTGGCGCCCCCAGCCGCATCCAGTCCGGTTTATCCCGGTACCACATCCGGTGGCGTGTATCCCAATTCCGCTCCGAGTCCTGCCAGTCCAAACACGTTAACTCCCAGCGGTATCTACCCAGGTGGTAGCGGTGCGACGAGTCCAGACCCTGCTTCGCTGCCACCGACGTTGCCTCCCAATTTTCCGACGAGCAGCAATTCAAGCGCTCCGCGTGCGCAACTTCGTAGCGTGGTTCAGCAACCCATGTCGGGCGGTTACGAACAGCAGTCCAAGGCACCTGCTACGCTGGAAAGCAATCCGCAGCCCATCCGGCCGATTCCCGCCCCCGAAGACTTCCAGCAGCAGCGTTGGAATCCAGGTCTGTTGAGCGAAGAAGATATGACCGCCATGCGGGCGACTGAACCCTCGCGGCTGGAGGTTGCCGGACAGTCGAAGCCCATTCAGTGGGCCAGTTTTGAGTCGTCCCAGGCGACCTCTGGCCAGCCACAGCGGGCCGCCCTCCGCGCACCGGTTTCGAATCCTGCCAACGGCTTGCGCCCGATCGCAGGAAACGCCCATGCGATCGCCGAGCCGCCGATGAATCAGGCCGAGGCTGCAAAAAAATGGGAACGCTATAACGACCAAGGCTGGTCGGCAACCAAGTAGTTGAATCGGCGAAATTTCGTGCAAGCTAATTGGCGTTGGGACTCGTTGGCAATTAAGTTGCCAATGCACGCTGGCTGATTTCGAATTGAGTAGCTTACTTACGGATGAGACCTTTACCCGTGACACAGCCTGCCTCTGGGATCTGGCCAATAACCTCACTGTGTTTGTGAGAGCTGTGGTTGCTTCGTACGCAACCAATCGATAGCAGCCGGGATGCCTTGGTCGATCATCGATTGATAGTGATCGCCGCGATCGGCCGTCTTGAATGTAACATCGGCCTGTCGCTGCTTCAGCATCTCGACATACTGGGAAGTGGTTGAAAAAGGCTCATTCGAGTCGTCTTTGGCATGAAACACAAACAATGGACAACGTGTTTGACCCACATAGGTTATTGGTGAATTTTCCCGGGCGAATACGCCGATTCCCGTTAGCAGCTGGCTGGATGAAGGATCTCGTATTACATCGCTCAGCCGTAACTCCAGGTTGGTTGCGGGCGCGTAGGCAATTCCAGCAGCGATCCGGGGTTCTTTGGCGGCTAACACCAGGGAAATCGTGGCGGCAGAACTGTGACCCGCACAGTAGATGCGCTGGGGATCTACTTGCGGCAACCTGGACAGTGCAAAGTCGATGGCGATCTGGGCATTGACGATACCACCCCGGGCTGCATTGAATTGGTTGTAGGCGCGGCTAATAGCCGCAGCAAATTCAGCTTCTGAAGCATTTTCGGGCATTGCCCCATCCAGCGAATACATGATGGTTGCAAAACCGGCTTGAGCATAGGGCAAGGTTTCGTCGTGGTAGTCCCCGGCATCGACCTCGTTGCCGTGAAGCAATGGCGTCCCCGCCGGTGCCACCAACATCAGCGGAACGGATTTAGGAGCTGCGTTGCCGGGAGGAACGTAAACACGCAGCTTGGTGCCTGCGCCTGGCTGGCTGCTGCGATTGGTGCTAGCCAGATCGACGAAGTAGACCGACACACCCTGTACGGTTTCGGGCCTCCCCAACTCTGGAAACATCAGGGACGACCGAACGCTCGAGTTGGCCGCAGAGGCCTCGGCGAAAGTCGGACGCGATGTGTTGTTTGCCAAGGACGGGTCCGCTTGGCCAGAAGGCATCAGGATCATCGCGATTCCCACGATCAGCAGAATTCCGAATAGGCCTCCCAAGCCACCGAGTGTCCACCACAGCAGCAGCGGCGCATGGCGGCGGTTCTTGGACTGGGGAGCTGACCACATCGTCGCCTTGGCTGGAGCTGCGCCCAGCCTTCGGCCGCGCGACTGCCCAGGTCCAGCGGGCGCGGGAGGGCCCGGTGCTATCCAAGTTGTTCCTGGTGCCTGCGGGGCAATTCCCGCTTCCTCGTGCGGAAAGGGACTGGCAAAGGGGTCCGCGGCCTTTCTCTGACTGGTAGTTCGCTCTCCCCGCACCGAGGTCGCAGGTGCACGCGTGCCCGACGCGGGAGGCTTGGCAATAGGCCGGGCTACGATCGGTACCTGTAACGGAGTGGCACAGCTGGGGCATCTGATTTGTTTGCCCGCATGCTCATCGGCAACACGCAATGCCTTTTGACAGTTGGTACACTTGAATTGCACGGTGATCGTTTTCGATTATGAGGAGCCTATCCGAAAAGGGGTCTGACCCTTTGGAGGCGAGTCGATTTTATTGGTTTTTCGGCCTCGCCGGAGAGGGTCAGACCCCTTTTCGGATAGGCTCTAGGTGTTGAAAGGCAATGTGGCCTGCAGGGGAACGCGGCTTGGCCACGTCTGGGCGAGCGGCAGATAAGAATCTACCTGTAGTGGACGAGGTAACGAGTCCCTGCGGCAAGGACTCGTTACCTCGTCCACTACGATTGGGTAGGAACTCATCTGCCGCTCGCCTTGGTGAACAACAATTTTAATTAGAGCAAAGGAACCAGCGAATGTACCGTAGGCATGTCATCAAAGCCAGCGCGATGTTGGGTCTATTTCACATCGTCCCCCGCCATGTATTGGGAGGTCCGGGCTACGTTGCCCCCAGTGACATGCTGAATGTGGCTCTCGTTGGGGCTGGCGGGCGAGGACGACAAGTACTCAAAGGGATGCTGGCAGAACCTGATGTCCGCTTCACTGCCGTTGCTGATCCCGCCCACAGCTTTAGCACTCAAGATTTCTACTACAAGGATGTTGGCGGCCGGGAACCCACGCAGGCATTGATCGAAGGGCATTATGGAGCCACCACCCCCGGCTTTCGCTGCGCGACCTACGAGAACTTTGAAGACATGTTAGCTGCCGAACCAAATTTGGATGCGGTCGTGTGTGCCACACCTGATCACCTGCACGCCTATGTATCGGTCAAGTGTCTGCAGGCTGGCAAACACGTTTACTGTGAAAAGCCGCTGACGCATAATCTTTGGGAGGCGCGCAACGTGGCGGCGGTGGCCGCGGCCAGCGGGCTGGCGACGCAAATGGGTAATCAGGGGCATTCCACCGATGGCATCCGACAAACTTGCGAATGGCTATGGGCGGGCGCGATCGGTACCGTGCGGGAAGTACAGGCTTGGGTAAGCGGAAACCGCTGGAATCCGACCTTAACCGGCAAGCCCCCAGCCGGTGCAGTTCCGGCGGGACTGAACTGGGATCTATGGCAGGGACCTCGCGAGCAGCGTCCCTTTTCGCCAGCGTATTTTCCTGTTGCCTGGCGCGACTTTTGGGCCTTTGGCAATTCGAACATTGGCGACTTTGCCTGCCACGATCTGGATGCAGCCTGTTGGGCGCTGGACTTGAAGGACCCTAGCACAATCGAATTCTCGCCTGCCGGCCCTTGCAACGCAGACATCGGTCCCCATGGTTGTGTGGGTTACTACCACTTTCCGGCAACCGACAAACGACCAGCCGTTCGAGTCAGCTGGTTTGACGGTGGGCTACAGCCTGAGCGGCCGAGCAGCTGGCCGGCGGGAGAACCCTTGCCGGGGCGCGGAATCTTGTTTTTGGGTGACGAGGGAATCCTGTTCTGCGGCGGTGCGGGAGGAGCCCCGCGAATCCTGCCGCAATCCCGTGCCGAGGAGTTTGTAGCGCCCGAGCCATCGCTGCGGCGCGTGGCCAGCCACGCGCGCGATTGGCTCGATGCCTGTAAGGGCGGCCCAGCAGCGGGCAGCCAGTTCGAATATGGAGCCAAGCTTACCGAGCTGGCCTTGCTGGGCGCCCTATCCCTGCGCAGTGCCAGTCGCATTGATTGGGATAGCAGCGCCCTGCGCGCCGCGGCTTGGACTCCGCCGCCTCGATTATTCGCGAAGACTACCGCCCGGGCTGGGACATTCCAGCGGCTTGATGAATCCCCACAGGGTATGCCGCAGTGACCACGACCAGACGCTAACTCATGGTTGCCCAGGCTGTCATTGGCCTGTCCAGGGCATACAATAGACGCATACCCATTGGCGAACCTGACGGTCCGTAATGACTCACATCCACAAGAAAGCGGAATATGTTTTCTCTCATGCTCCTGGCTGCTGACGACACCAAAGCAATCATTCTCATTGCTGCCGCATTGGTGATCTTGGTCGTCATCTTGGGTCTCTTTGCGGTGATGGCTAATTTCTTCTGGTTGTGGGCTCAGTCCTTCACCACCGGAGCCGGCATTGGATTGGTCGACTTGATCGGCATGTGGTTTCGACGCGTTGATGCGCGGTCGATCGTGCGTTCCAAGATCATGGCCGTCCAGGCCGGATTGGATAATGACGAAATCTCCAGCCAGGCGCTGGAGGCACATTCCCTGGCCGGAGGAAATGTGCCCCAAGTCATCCGTGCCTTGATTGCGGCTCGCAAATCAAAAATGATTACCCTGGGATTTCGTGAGGCGTGCGCCATCGACCTGGCGGGACGCGATGTGCTCGAGGCAGTGCAGACCAGCGTCTACCCCAAGGTCATCGATTGTCCGCCTCGTGGCGCCGCACGGAGTACCCTCGACGCTGTTGCCAAGGATGGTATCCAATTGAAAGTCAAAGCCCGCGTGACGGTTCGCGCCAATCTGGAGCAGTTAATTGGTGGTGCCACCGAGGAGACCATCATCGCCCGCGTGGGTGAGGGTATTGTTAGCGCCATCGGTTCCGCAGATGTGCACAAGATTGTCCTCGAGAATCCGGATGTGATCTCCAAAGCGGTACTGGCAAAAAGGCTGGACTCGCATACAGCCTTTGAGATTGTCTCCATCGACATCGCCGACATCGATGTGGGAGAGAATATTGGAGCGCGTTTGCAGGCAGATCGAGCTGAGGCGGATATGCGCGTGGCTCGCGCCCGTGCGGAAAGCCGACGTGCCGCGGCCGTCGCCGCCGAACAGGAAATGAGCGCGAGAATTGAAGAGAGCCGCGCCAAGTTAGTTGAAGCCGAAGCCGATGTTCCCAAGGCGATCGCCAATGCCTTTGAAAATAAATCCTTAAACATCATGGACTACTACCGCCTGAAAAATATTGACGCGGATACGAGAATGCGGGCCAGCATTGCCGATGTCGGAGATCGGGATAAGCCCGTGATGCAACCAGTGAATTGAAGCCACGCTTGAGCCGCAAGGGAAGTCACGATCTCTAGCTTGCCAGCTAGACTCCACCAGATTTTGGAATAGGAAATGGCCAACGATTTAGAACGATTCTTGCAGCAAGCCGCTGAGCGACTGAGGCAGAAGATCGAACAGAATAATCCACCGCCGCGTCCGGCAGCCCCTCCAGCCAGGCCACCGGTGATTCGCGACGCCGAACGCGGCCGAGGGCCCACCCAAATCGAGAGCGAAGAGGAACAAGTCATCGAGCGCGTTTGGCTGAGGCCGACGAGGTCCTTAGGAGAATGGGCCCCGATCCACTCAGCAGCCTCGATACACGACGCCGAGCGGAAAGCTACGTCGATCAGTCCGATGAACGCATGGAAGAACACCTGCACGATGTTTTCGACCACCAAAAGTCTCAGCTCGGTCGTTCGTCCGGCAAGCTTTCGGACGGAGTTCAGCATACGCAAGTCGGTAGTCAAGTTTCCATACGCGGACACCAGACCAGCCAGTTTGTCGAAATCTTGCGGCAGCCCGATACGCTTAGAGCGGCTTTCATTGCCGGCGAGATATTTCGCAGAAGGTTCTAATGCGCTGTGCAGATTAGATTTTAGAGTTAGCCGGATTCGCCAGAATTCGCCGGATTCGCCATCGGTTCACGGTAGCCGGATTCGCCAGAATTCGGGGCTTTCCATGATTCATCGAAGTCTGCCGACTCCGGCTACCCCCTTTCTCAAAATAGAAACTCGAACATTGAATCCAGCCCAAATCTCGTCGATCGAACATCCCTTTACGCAAAGCTGGATTCAGGCGCTGACGCTGGCCGCGAGCAATCCTCTGGCACGGACGATCAAACCCAGCCTTGAATGGATCGATCGGCTGAGCATGAGTCGTGAGGATCCACACCGACTGGAAGCAGCCCAAGCTCTTTGGGATTTTGCGCATAGCAACGGTTTGCAGGAATTGATCTGGCTGTTGCCCGCTAGGGCGACAAGTTGGATGTTCGACCGTGACGATATCTTTACCTTCGCAACTCGCTTGACGGACGAGCCGCAGCGAGATTTCCAGCGATGGACTGAATGCTTGGGATTGGTTCCCGGCAGTTTTGACCTGGTAGCCGAGGTAACCGGCAGCGATTGGGCGGGTTTGGTTCGCAAAGAGGCAGTGCGCCTGCAGCATTCGCTGGATACCACAGCGGTTCAGCAGGCCAGCAATCTAAGGCTGCCCTGTACGGCTAAATGGGATATGTCCCGCTGGGCCGTCCGCTTCGCGCAAGTGGATTGGATCGTGAGTAGCTATGACGATCCACCTGTAGCGCCCCGACCAGCCTTTGCTGAGACCGAAGAGTCTTTGTTATGGGCAATTGCCTCCGCCAACGAATCGCTGCTAGAAAAAAGATCCGCCCAATGTCCGCCAGCCCAGCATCAGCCGACGTGGCGGTCCTGCGCACCACACTTGCAAGCACTGCATGCGGCCTTTGCAAGCCAAGCAGCTACTTTCTCGCCTTGGATGACGCGCGTTTGGAATTGCGTTTGGCCCATCGTCTACCGCGAACAGAACGTATTGAATGCTAAAGCGGATTTGAACCATTTACGAGCCGAACTCCGCGATTGCCTGGCGGCGCACCCACGTTTGGTGATGTGGATGTTCCTGTACGCCAAGCTCGCGTGCCAGCTGCACCTCGGACGCGGACTGGGCTTGTTGGCTGATTATTCCGACTAGGCTTTGTCCCTTGGAGACAAAGCCTCGTGCGTCATCCAAATTAGATTTTTGGGTAGCCGGATTCGCCAGAATTCGGTTTTCAGCATGACGCTCCGAAGTCTGGCGACTCCGGCTACCGCGATAATGGCTCCCGAAGTCTGGCGACTCCGGCTACCGCGATAAATAGCTCTCCGAAGTCTGGCGACTCCGGCTACCGCGATAAATAGCCCCCGAAGTCTGGCGACTCCGGCTACCGCGATCAGCCTTAATGGCTAGGTCTGGTGGCGACAGGCCCAACAACTGGCGATGCACAGAGCAGCCACCTCGATTCGCAGAATGCGAACGCCGAGCGAAATAGGTTTCCATTGGGCTTGCCTTAGCAGTTGCAGCTCATCCTCGGCAAAGCCACCTTCCGGACCGATGGCAAATCTGGCTTGGCTTTCGTACTCCGGCAGCGATTGCAGCGTTTCGGCAGCCCCGTAGGGGTGCGCCACAAATGAGGCGATTGACCCCGGACCATCCGACGCCAATTCGCGAATTGTAACCGGTTGGCCAATTTGCATGAACAGGTTGCGTCCACATTGCTTACTCGATTCGATGACGCCGCGTTCCAGACGCTTCAGTGCGTTGGCACTGGGCTGGGCCACGCCACGCATTGTCTGCAGAGGTGTCAGTTTGCTGACACCTAATTGGACCAGTCCGTCGACCAGGGTTCGCTGCCGGTCGCCCTTGGGTAAAGCCACGAACAACTCTACACGGCTGGGCAGCTCGCGCTGCGTATCGCTGCGATGCTCAATGTGGACTTCTACCAACCCCTGGCCGAGAGCTTCGATGAAGCCCAGCGCCTCACCCCCCTGTCCATCGAACAGCACAACCGGCGCTCCCACCTGCAATCTCAAGACATTGCTAGCATGCCGTCCCTCCAGTCCGTCCAACTGAACGCTGCCCTGGAGCGGCAGCTGAGGTACATAAAAACGGGGGTGCGTCATGCGTTGGCCTGCGTCGAATGAATCAAATAAAGGGGTTGCACCGATTGTACTCAAGTTTCCGCGATGGCCCGCCCGATGGATGGACGACAGGGCAGTTTGCATTAGCTCTGTCTGACCATGGTCGGATGGGTCGGTTAATCGTGGACCATGCTGCAGAGCATTGCACGAGAAATGACCGTCGCCAGCCTTATGTAACCATCAGGCAGCGCGGAGCTGAACGTCGAAACGTAGCCAGGTTGCTGCATCGTGATGAGCGCCGGACAATCGCAGCGTGATTTTTGGAACGACGCTCGCGAACTGCAAATAGAGCAAATACCTTTGGGAAGGGCAACCAACAGTGACGTACTGGAGATATTGGCAACTCAGCAGTGCACCCTTCTCGGGTGATTCGTCGCAACCCTTGTTCCGCGGAGCAACCGTCGAAGAGGCGATTGCGCGCATAGAATTCCTGATTACGAATCGACGTCAGGTCGGATCGTTGTTGGGACCAAGTGGCGTGGGCAAGTCACGGATACTGCGGTTCTGTGCGAGTCATCCGCCGTTGAGTTCGGAAGTTCCCAGTCTGCATGCGGTGCGGTTGTCCATGCTGGGGTTGATCAGCGGAGAACTGATCAGCGAACTGGCGACGCGATTAACTGGCACGCGCCGAATTGCAGACGCGCCAACTGCCTGGAAAACTCTGTGCGATCATTTTGCGCGGCAGAACGCGATCGCTCGCACACCGTGCTGCTGGTGGATGATACGGAGAGCGGCAGCACAGCGGCCGAAGAAGATCTCAATCGTCTGCTATCCATGAATTTCCCGCTGACGATCATTTTCGCTGTCGAGTCGCACTTGGCCAAAGCCGTTAGTCGCACGCTGTTTGACCGCACCGAATTGCAAATCGAATTACCGGGTTGGGAGGTCATGCAAACAGCCGAGTTCTTGGCTTGGACTGGCCAGAGACTCGGTCGCCGGAAGCCGATCTTTACCGACGCCGCGGTGCAACTGATCCAGCAACTCAGCTTGGGGTTACCCCGCCGCATTATTCAACTGGCCGATTTGGCTTTGGTGTCTGGGGCCGTCAGTCAGATGAACTGCATTGATCGAGATTGCGTGGAACAAGTCGCCTGGGAATTGCCTAAGTCCTCTGCCGCCTAACCAGTATTAGGCTTTGTCCCAAAAGGGGTCTGACCCTCTCCGGCGAGGCCAAAAACAGGTTTAAATTCGACTCGCCTCCAAAGGGTCAGACCCCTTTTGGGACAAAGCCTAACTTTGCAGCAGACTCTTGACTACTGTGCCGTCGCTCCATTGAAGTGGGCGACCGATAGGGGTGATGGTTACCTCACGATGGTCGATACCCAAGGCGTGCAGAAGCGTTGCATGCAAGTCCGGGATACTCACCACGTCTGTGGTGACTAGGCTGGGATCAAACTGGCTGCCTCCGGACAGCAGACGCTCATCAGGCTCTTTCGCCGTTTCTCCATGCACGTAGCCGCGTCTAAAGGGGCCCCCAGCCAGCAAGGTACTAAATCCATGCGGCCAGTGATCGCGGCCGCCCGCGGGGTTGATGCTGGGCGTTCTGCCGAACTCTCCGCCGCAAAAGACCAGAGTATCACTCAGCATATCGCGTGCATCGAGTTCGCGGAGTGTCGACGCCAGGGCGCGATCTAATATCTGTGCCTTGTTGGCCTGCAGTTCGTGGTTATTGACATGCGAATCCCAGCCGCCCAGTTCGACTTCGACGCAGCGCACGCCAGCGGATAGCAGCCGGATCGCTGCCAAGCAACCGCGGCCAAATCCAGTCTCTCCGAATTGCTTCAAAGTGCTTTCGCCTTCCGCTTGGACATCAAATGCATCCAGTTGCTCGCTGTTCATCATGGAAACGGCTTGCTTCGTCGCAGCCCGGTGCAGGGTTCGCTGGTCCAGATTGACCAGCCTTCCACGTTGAAATTCTTCTTCCAGCGTATCCAACAGTGGTCCGAGTCGCTGGCCTAAGGCGACCTTGTCAGCTCGCGGTGTCAGATTGGGGATGGGTTCGATGGGATCGCCAATTTGGAAAGCATCATAGCTGGGGCCAAGGTATCCTCCGCGGGCTGGCCATTGACCAGGGAGAATGGAAATGTGTCTCGGGATCTCGATATTGTCTAGACTCTTGCGACAAACGATCGCTCCGATCGAGGGATGCACCAGGGTGGGGTCGGGACGCCAGCCCGTCTTGACGTGATAGGTGGCCCTTTCGTGATCGCCTTCCTTGCTGATCACCGAACGTACCAGACACGCATGATGCATTTGCTCTGCCGTGGCCGGTAGCAAATCCGAGATTTGAACTTGAGGAATAGTCGTGGCAATGGACCCTACCTCTCCGCCAATCCGCGTACCTGGATGAGGATCAAAAGTCTCCAATTGGCTCGGTCCACCCTGCAGCCAGATCATCAGCAACGACTTGGGACGTTGCCGCTTGTCAGCCTCGGCTGCGGTCGCCAATTGCTCCGCAACACGCGTGAGCCATAAACCACCCGCGGCGCCCGTTGCCGCCTGTACAAACCCACGGCGACTGAGGTTTCGATATCCCCGGCAGGAACCATCTGAATTGGAATTAAACATATCTAGTTCTAGGCTTTGTCCCAAAAGGGGTCTGACCCTTTGGAGGCGAGTCGAATTTACACCTGTTCTTGGCCTCGCCGGAGAGGGTCAGACCCCTTTTGGGACAAAGCCTAGTAGTCTTGTTCTGGCGTTCCGCTGGGTGGTGAAAGTGTCTCAGTGGTTCCACGAGAATTCCGTGGAGTTGATCATCGCCCAATAGATATCTGTGATGGCACGCTGTCGAGCATCACCGCGTTTATCAGCCAAATGTTCTTGAAATCGCTGGCTCTCCTGCGGGCTGGGGCGGCGATTCAGGCAGCTCAGGTACAGCAGTTCGATTGCTGCAGCATCATCTTGAACCAGCTGCGCAATCCGCGTGCTGGCATTGTTGACCAAGTCCACTTTGGTTCGTTCGGCGACTATATTGCCATTCATCAGAACCAATCGTTGGGTAATGGTGACTGCCTCACTGTCAAATTCGTCTTCGCCTCGATCGCCAAAGCGCTTGAGGAAATCCTGGCCATCTCCAAATGCTTTGAGGCGAGTGAAAATTGAACTCGATGCGTCAATCGCGCTCAACTTGCAGGCCTGGAATAGGCTGCCGGATACCTGCTCGGGGCGCAATTGCGAAATGGGGAAAGCGGCCCAAACCTGCTCATGTTGGGGCGTAATCTCGAAACTAGCGCGACTATCCCGCTGAAAGGCATCTGTCTCCACGATCATTCTTACCAGTCGTCGCAAATCAAATTGGTGTTCGGCAAAATCCTTGGCCAACGTATCCATCACCGCAGGTACCGAATCGTCGAGGGGTATATTATCGACCGGCTCTACCAAGGGACGCGAAAACAACAAGGCCCACACGCGATTCACCGTCGCCCGCCCAAAGGCTTTGTTGTCCGGGTGCGTTACCCATGAAGCCAAGCGCTGTCGAGGTTTTCCATCGGCGGGCAGCAACTGGCTGGCAAAAGGCACCATGGGCTCGACCGTTCGCTCGCTCTCGTCGCCCAGGAACTTGGTCTCGTAAGCCTTTCCATCCTCGCGGATACCTTGGAAAGGCCCGCCGGGAAGAGCCGTGCCCGAGAAAAATGCGGCCAGTCCGTGAAAATGCTGTTGGCTGCCAGGTTGCGGATCCAGGGAATCACCGAAATTTAGATCACCCAGAAAGTCGTCGTGGCACTGCAGGCAGTCTATGCGTTGGGCCAAGAAAGCCCGAGATGTGCGTCCAGCTAAGCGGATGGGGTCCCCACGTCCTTCATTGGCTTCATCCATGGTCGCGGTAACGAAATTGACACTGGGAGTATCAGTCCACAGTCCATCCGCGGACAGCATTTCACGCACGACCTGATCATAGGGCTGGTTGGTGTCGAACTGCTCCGCCAACCAGGCATTGAATTTGCGTTTTCGAAACAGCAGGAAAGGCCCATTGTTGGTACCCACCAAGGCGCGCGAAAAGCGCTCCGCAAAGTAGTCTGCCCAACGGCGATCTTGCAACAAATACTCCGTGATCCAACGTCGTTGTTGATCCACGGGCAGGGCACTCATGGCCCGGATTTCTTCAAGCGCCAGACTACTGCCGACGAGGGCCAATCCCAGTCGGCGAGCTATAGTGAGATTGTCGGCACAGGCAGTCGTTTGCCCATCTACCAACTCGTCCGCCATGGACAGCAGTTGCTTATTGGCAATGGCTAAATTGATCTGAAAGTCGTCGGCCTGGACGACCGCTGGCACGTTGACCGGTTGACGAATTGCCGGCCGCCCACGCAGGGTGGCAGCTACAAATACCACACCGGCCAGCACGACCAAGCACATTAACAAAGGCTGTAGCCAACGACGCTTAAGAATCATGCGAGTGTCTACACCCTTGTTTTCGGACTGTTTGTGTTGGCCAGCATCTGAATGACTTTCCATGACTGCCCGAGATCTATTGATTATATTCGACCGCAAGCATTCAATATTGGCAAGAATCAGCGAATTCAGTCGAATTGGAAGATAGCTACACGCAATGATTCTCGTCCCTTGGAATTCCATGATGCAGCGCCAAACGAGCCCCCAACCACTAAACCGCGAGCCGCCTTGCGTGCGTGGTAACCTGGCGGATGCGTCGGTTGAGAGCTCGCCGCCAGTTGTTCCACCAGTCCTTGCACCGGCCCTTGCACCGGCCCTTCCACCCGTGGTTGTTTGGGCTATCGTCCAGAAAGAAGTTCCGGGCAATGTGGATTCCCAGGAATTTGATTTCCAGGGTTTGGATTCTGCCGCGATTGCCGACAAGCTAGTGGGCGATCCGCAAGCGGAAACAAGTGAAACCGCCCAGCGAGCAGCTTCCCATTTACCCCGTCGTCGCTGGTTCCGCTGGCCGGACTGGTTTTTGGCCCGCTGCTTGGATTCCGCGAGTCTAACCCTACTGTTGGCCGTCGTTGCGGCCATACCTATCCTGCAACTCGCCAGTCTGGGATATCTGCTGAATTCGGCAGCCATACTATCCCGTGGCGGCAGTTGGACGGGATGTTTTCCGGGGCTGCGTTTGGCGGGCCGCTTGGGAACTTTTGCCTTGCTGGCCACGCTATGCTGGTTGCCCGTGTGGTTCGTGAACGATCTTTCCTATTCCGCGCAACTCTTGCAACCGGGGTCTGACTCGGCCCTGGCGTGGCGATTGGGGGCATTCCTGATCAGTCTCGCATGGGTTATCCACCTGGCATGGGCAGCCATGCGCGGCGGGCGTTGGTGGCATTTCTTATGGCCTGCACCCCTGCGTTTCCTACTCACGATCTGGCGCCGGGACACCTGGAGTCGCGCCAGCGATGCCTTGTACCGCACCGTAACAGCTCTGCAACTCCCGCGCTTGTGGTGGCTGGGAGCGCGCGGGGCGGCGGGTGCCTTGCTGTGGACTGTCATTCCCGTGTCGTTGATGATCATCGGATTGCGGTCCCAGGATTTGAATGCAGCCGCACTGGTCGGCTTGATCGGAGCGTTTGTCATGACCCTGGTCATGCTCTATCTCCCATTTCTGCAAATCCAATTCGCGGAAAGCAATCGGTTTTCGGCGATCTTTGATGTGGCTTCCGTGCGTCGGCGCTTTCGATTCGCACCCCTGGCCCATGCGGCCAGCTTAATCGTTCTGTGCCTGCTCTGCATTCCGCTCTACTTGCTGCGAATTGAAGCTACGCCGGCAGAATTGGTATGGGCACCGAGCTTGGTTTTTGTGCTGTTTATGTTGCCGGCAAAATTGTTTTTGGGTGCGGCCGTGGGCTATGCCGACCGTCGCCAGCAGCAGTCCGCAGCCGTCCGCCATTGGCTGCTTCGCTGGCCCGCTCGAGGTTTGGCCCTGGCTAGTGCTTTGATCTATGTCGGATCGCTCTATGTTGCTCAATTGGTCGCCGGCCAGGGCGCCTACGTCATGTACTTCCAGCACGCATTCTTAGTCCCCGCACCACTGATCAGCTCGTGAGAAACGGGCTAACTTCGGTGCTGGTTTTCGAGCAAGGTGGCTACGAGGGCAGTCCAGCCGGTTTGATGGCTGGCTCCAAGTCCACGTCCTGTATCGCCATGGAAGTACTCATAGAACAAGACCAGCTCTTTCCAGGCGGGCAGCTCGGTATAGGCTTTTTCATCGCCGTGACAGGCCCTGCGCCCGTTCTCGGGCAGGAAAATCCTGATCAAGCGTTGCTGGATCTCGTCGGCAACTTGTGCCAGATTGCAGACTTTTCCAGAACCAGTCGGGCATTCAACCAGAAAGCTCTCGCCATAGAACTGGTAGTATTTGCGCAAGGATTCAATGATCAAGTAATTGATCGGAAACCAGATCGGACCGCGCCAATTGCTATTCCCACCAAACATCCCCGAGTCGCTTTCGCCGGGAACATAGCGAACCTCATTTGCGTAACCGTTGCAATGGAATTCGAATGGTTGTTCGGCATGCAAGGCGGATAGCGAGCGAATGCCATAGGGCGATAGAAACTCTCGCTCGTCGAGCATTACCTGTAGCAAACGCCTCAGACGATCCTCGTTGGGCAGAGCCAGCAGGCGATGGCCGTACACTTCGCCGCTGGAGCAGGTGCGGGTAAGAAAGCTCATGTGTTTGGCCGCTTGCGTGCGGTTGGCTAGGAACCAATCCGTTCGCTTCTTGAAACCTGGCAGGCTGGCAATTTTTCCTTCGTCCAGGATCACCGGACCACACAAGGGGATGAGCCCCACCAGCGATCGAACCTTGAGTGCAACTTGCGAGTTATTGGAGTCGAGATGGTCATAATAAAAACCATCTGCTTCATCCCACAGCCCGGTGCCATGCATGCAGTTGGTCGCCTCAGCTATGGCCAGATAGTGCTCCAGAAACTTGCTCGCCATATCGGCATAGGCCACGCTGTGTTCGGCCAATTCCAAGGCCATCTGCAGCATGTTCCCGCAGAAAAATGCCATCCAGGCGGTAGCGTCGGCCTGCCGTAATTCTCCACCGGTTGGCAGCGGCTTGCTGCGATCAAAGACTCCGATATTGTCCAAACCCAGGAAACCACCACTGAAAATGTGATTGCCGTAGGGATCCTTGCGATTGACCCACCAAGTGAAATTAATCAGCAGTTTCTGAAACGCTCGCGCCAAGAATTCGCTGTCGCGATTGCCTGCAGGGCCACTCGCCAGGTAGATATTCCAGCACGCCCATGCATGCACGGGAGGATTGACGTCGCTGAGGGCCCATTCGTAGGCTGGCAGCGCACCATTGGGGTGCATATACCATTCGCGCAGGAACAAGATCAATTGTTCCTCAGCAAATTTCAAATCGATGCGGGCCATGGGCAACATGTGAAAGGCCAAATCCCAAGCGGCGTACCAGGGATACTCCCACTTGTCCGGCATGCTGATCACATCGCGATTGAACAGATGCCGCCAATCGTGATTGCGACCCAATTGCCGACCTTCTATTCCTTGACCAAAACCGGCGTCTCCGTCCAGCCAGGCGTCGACCACATAATGGTAAAACTGCTTGGTCCACAGCAATCCGGCGTAGGCCTGACGGGCAATGTTGCGTTCCTCGGGTGCCAGTTGGGCGGGTATCTTGGCCGCGTAGAATTCATCGGCTTCCTGACGCCGCAAGTCAAATATCTTGGAGAACTCGGTTCCGAACCAACTGGCCGACGGGCTCGTCACCGCCCGCATGCGGGCTTCCAACACGATACTAGCACCTCCCTCAAGACGATGGGAAGTGTGCCCTGCGACCTTGGTACCAACCTGAGCGGGATTCAGCACATCCAGCTGGCCATCAATCAGTCTGCGGTGAAAGGCATCCTTGTAGTATTGGCCTGAACTAGGCAGTCCTGGATGCAGAATGGGATTCGTCTCATTGTCCGTAAACATGTAGACCACAGGCTGGCCATCTGAGGCGGTGTTGCACGCCAGCTCCCAGCGACCAAGCGTCGCATGGTTGGTCTCGATCCACCGCTCGCCTGATGAGGGACTTATTAATCGCATGTTTGGACGTGGCAGACAGCCCTCGTGGTCACAGTCCCAACTCCACGTATTGCGATACCACCACTGCCGCAGCACATGCAACTCTGCTGGCTGCGGACCACGATTGGTCAGAGTGGCCCGAATCAAGATGTCATCCGGTGATTGCTTGCAGTATTCGATCTCGCAGTCGAAGTAGCGTTCTTGAGCGAAAACGCCACTCTCATAAAGTTCGTATTCGGTCTCCGTCCGCGATCGGGCCGCATTCGCCTCTACCAGGTGGGTATAAGGGAATTCGGCCTGCGGATACTTGTAGAGAGCCCGCATGTAGGAGTGCGTGGGAGTGCTATCGAGATAGTAGTAGCACTCCTTGACATCCTCACCATGATTACCCTCCGGCCCCGTCAGTCCGAAGAGACGCTCCTTGAGAATGGGATCCGCTCCATTCCAGAAAGCAAACGAGAAGCACAGTCGACACTCCCGATCGCAGATTCCCAGCAGGCCATCCTCGCCCCAGCGGTAGGCGCGGCTGCGAGCGTGATCGTGTGGGAAATAATTCCAGGCATCCTGATTCTGCGAATAATCTTCGCGTACGGTGCCCCATTGCCTCTCAGAAAGATAGCAACCCCAGCGCTGCCAATTGGCCTCGCGTCCAGCGGATTCCTGCAGACGTCGCTGCTCCGCCCCGGCCTCGTGTGGATCCGCTTGCAAGCTCTCTCCTCGCTTTGTTGGACTGCCCCAGTTCCAAATGTCCACCAAGCAGGAAGCGCGAGCCAGTGAGCGACTTACAGCCACACATTCGCTTGCGCGTCGTGCTTGGTCTTGCGGCATTTCAGCTAAAAGTGCCGCTGTCCAATTAGGACCTACTACCCGCGCTTCATTATTTCACCGGATTCAAAATCAGCCGGAGTGCGTTAGCAGCCGGTTCTAGCGGCAACCGGACGCTAACGCGTTGCGGCTGATTCGGTAGTTCGTAGGTAACCGGACGCTAACGCGTTGCGGCTGATTCGGTAGTCTGTAACCGACGCTACGCGAGCCTAGCGGGCACGGCGTGCTTCCAGCAAACGTCGCTGTTCGGCCGACTGGTGCAATGCAGGTTCATCGTCTCCGTCGCCATCGAAATCACCGACGATAACACTACCATCCTCCGAGTCTAGCGAGAATACCTGGTCGGTGGCATCGATGTGCCCATTGCCATCCGAATCCACAATCACCTCGCTACCGCGCACTATAGCCAATTCGTCAATTCCATCGCCGTCGAAGTCACCGACCAGGGGCAGGTCGCCGGCTGAGCCGAACTCGAGCATGCGATCCTTGTCCTCGCTCAATTGGCCATCGCCGTTGCTATCCAGTGTCCAACGCCCGTTGCTAAATACACCCACGGTGGCGATACCATCACCATTAAAGTCGCCGCTGACAGGAATGTCCTTCCGATTTCCGAAGCGAAAGACGTGATCGATCACGTCGGAACGTGGCTGCCCACTGCGGCTCTTCTTCATCAATCGTGGATCTTGCGGCGCATCCTCCCGCGCCGGCGGCATGTTCTTGGGACGCGTGCGTTGACTGTTCTGGGGATCGGGCAAGCCCGCTTCGGAGGCTAATGCACGTTCGTCACCGACCCAATTGCGGCCGAAGACGCCGACATCATCCTTGCCATCGCCATCCCAGTCTCCGACGACCGGCTGATCTCCCTTGGTGCCCAGTTTTAGCCAGATATCCGCCTCGTCCCAACGACCGTTGGCATTGATATCGATAAACCACTCGCCGTCGATGAACAGCGCCAACTCGTCAAAGCCGTCGCCGTTAAAGTCGCCAGCCAAGGGCGTTGCGCCAGGCAGATCAAAAACCATTCGCTGGCTGGTAACCAGTCGGGCATTCGCGTTGGTGCTGACGATTCGCCAGGTGCTGCTCTGCAGGCCGTCAACGGTCCAGGCATATACATTCAAGCGATCCGCCGTTTCAGCAATCTTTTCTTCACGCATGGGTTGACCATTCCGACTGCCTCGCGGAGAGCCGCCGTTGATGATGCTCAAGTGCCAGGTTGGCGGAGCGGCGTGACCATAGCCGATCAACAACGCTGCAGGCTCCCAAACCAACGGTTGCCAGCTGAGCGGTTGTGGTCCAGCAAAGTTTTGCGGGGCGAGTTGTACGCGTTGAACTTCAGCCGTTGCGGGGAATTCAACTGGGAATTGGTTGACGCCCTTTACCAACACCTCACTAAAATTGTTTTCCTGCGAGGCTTGGCCGGCGGACACGGAGATCCGCAGCACCGCATCCATCAATTGCGCCGAAGTGAATTGCGTCCACTGGCCATTCCCTGCCAGCTCGGATGCCCAAGAATGCCTCTACCTCGTCGGCTGAGTTCAGGGAAATGCCCTGTGTCGATCCGGGCGTATCCAGGCCATCCATGTAATCCGCCGGCTGAACCTGGAAAACGTGATAGACTCCGCTCGGCAGTCCGCTAAAACGGTAGAAGCCGTTGGCGTCCGTGATCACCTCGATGAAGGCACCTGAGTATAATCCCCCCAGGGCATGGGAACTGGGTACCCACTGTCCATTGGCGAAACGCAATTGCAGTTTAACGCCAGCCAGGGGCGTATCATCTGCGGTGCGTAAACCATCGCGAATGCTCCGCAGATCATCTGGCAACGTGCCACTCGAGTTAAGGATCTCCGGACCATCCTGGAAGACATAGCCAGACAACTCGGCTGGTGGGACTTCGCAGAAATTGGCGCCGACTACGTTTTGGCCTGATCCCAGGGAAATGCCACTGATCACATCCGGCAGACTGGCATCACCTCCAGAGGTGGGTGCCACCTGGCCGCCATGAAAGTAGCCAGTCGGCTGGATCTCGCGGACGCTGTATGTTCCAGGTCGCAGATTGGAGAAAACGTATCGCCCTTGAGCATCGCTCAACGTAGTCTCAATCACGCTGCCGGCCGCGTTCAACAGGTTGATCTGCACGCCACCCAGGGTCAACTCCTGGTCGTCGTGCAGGCAGTCGCCATCCAGATCGACGAACACCAAGCCTGCAATCGAAGAAGGCAGTAGCTCGGCGAAATCGTAGTCAACCAACTGCGCTCCAGCCGGTATGCGAATGTTGTCAATCCGATCCAAGGTAGATGCATTGCCACCCCCAGAGCCAGCCAGCTGCCCTCCTTGGTAATAGCCAACCGGCTGAGCTTCCCGCAGGCTATAGTCTGCCAGCTCGAATGCCCTGGAAGACATAATTGCCACTTGCGTCGGTGGTCGTGGTAGCGACCACATTCCCAGCGGCATCGAGCAATGTAATCATGACGCCCGCGATGGGCGACTCGCCACGATCAAACACTAGATCTTGATCGCTGTCGACAAACACCGAGCCGGCGATCGAGGAAGGCGGTATTTCGCAGAAATCGTAGTCCGTCAGTTCAAGGCCCGGCAAGAGGCTAATGGCACCGATTGTATTGGTTCGAGATGGATCACCTCCGGCAGAACCCGCGTGTTGTCCACCGTCGAAGAAACCCGCGGGCTGGACTTCACGGACCGAATATACGCCCGGTGGAAGATCGTCAAAGCGGTAGCTGCCGTCGACAGTGGTCTGCGTCCGCAGGATCACGCTACCGTTGGCATTCAGCAGCTCAATGCTGACACCCGGTAGTGGCCTTTCGCCCGCCGCATCGATGATGCAATTACCATTAATGTCAGCAATCACTCGACCCGAGATACTACCACTCAGCAATTCACCAAAGTCGTAGTTGACTCCACTCGAACCGGCAGGCAACGAAATATTGCTGATGACATCACCGCTTGAATCGGCGTTGCCCACTCGCTGGCCAGCGATGAAGCCTACCGCAGCCTGTCCGGGTAGATAACCTGCTGGAGTTGACTCGGTGATGCGATAGTGGCCAGGCAGCAGCTGCTCAAAGCGATAGAAACCCTGGGGATCGCTGAAGTGTCTCAGCCACAGGCTTTCCTTGGGCATCCCACAGTTTGAGCGCGACGCCGGCTAATGGCCTTTCACCGCTCTCCCGGCGACCATTATTATTTTGGTCGAAGTACACATAGCCGCTTAATTCGCTGGGAGCAAACTCACAGAAGTCGTAATCGACTGCCGCCGCTCCACCCACGATACTGATCTGCGAGATCTTGCTACCGCTGTCCAACCTGCCGCCCAGGGATCCTAGGTGGGCGTCGCCCTCCAGGTAGCCCGTCGGTGTGGTTTCGGTCAAACTGTACACGCCGGCTCTCAGTCCGACAAATCGATAACTGCCATCGGCAAGCGTACGCGTGCTGCTGACCAGTTTTCCATTGGCATCATGCAATTCAATCAATACATCCGCCAGATCGGCGCGTTGTTCAGGTTGGCTGAAACAATCGAAGCCACCGAGGACATAGCCAACATGTCCAGATAAAGTGGCCGGTAAGTTCTCGGCGAAATTGAGCCCTATGGCATGCTGGTCACCCAAAAGTAAATTGATGTTGGTCAGCACGTCAGCATTACCAGCCAATTGATTACCGATGCGGGCGCCGTCCAAAGTGCCTGGTACCGCACCCACGCTGTAGTAGCCGGCCGGCTGAGTCTCGCGAACCTGATAGATGCCTGGAGTCAAACCGAGGCTGGTTCCAAAGCTATAACGCCCATTGGCATCGCTGGTGGTGGAATGCCCCGTAAAGACAAAGGCGCCATCCAATGACTGATATAGATCAAGCTTGACGCCCGACAGTCTCCTCTCGCTCGACTGGATTTTTAGATCTTCGTTGCTGTCAACGTAAATGGTGCCAGCCAGCGAAACGGGCTTGGGCACCTGCTGTACCTGAAAGGCGGTACCAGCCGATCGGTCGCGTTTTCCCTCCGCATTGTCGGCTGGCAATGGCAGATTGTAGGGCTGCAGCACGGGATCGTAACGATTGACAAATGTACTCTCGCCAGTCGCTAGCTCGTAATGGGGTGCGGAGAATTCTGCGGTGAGGAGTGACTTCTGAAACTCGACACCAGAGGTGATCGGATCGAAGCCGTCGTTCTGTGCTGCCAAATCGGTTTCTTGCGGATCGAAAGACTGCACCTCGTCGACGTCGATCGAGAACGTCAGGCTGTCGCCAGCCACGAAATTCGAAAAATCCAGTACCAGCCGCGTGGTGCCGTCAATCACGCTGGCCTTGACGCTGGCATTGGGATTGGCTGTTTGTAGCTTATCGATATGAAAGGCGAAGGCATGATCCGCCCCGCGTCCGGACTCTTCGGTGTCAAAGAACAAATCGCCCAAGCCGAATCCGGGCTGGTTGAGATCGCCGTCAATCACCACGCGTTTTAATTGCGTACCCGCTGCGCCACCCTGGAAGGTGATAATGAAAGTGTCACCATGCAAATCGCTACCGAGATCTTCCTCGATAAAGACTGCGCCGATCTGCAGTGGGTCCGCAGCCATCAAGGTTCGCGGCTCCATGCACTCCACGAAATGCTTGCGGCTCTTGCGGCTGTCCTGGCTGCTGGAGGGGCGCCGCGCGTCGTGGCCGAGCGTTAGCAAGCGGATGGTCGCTAGCATTGGATGCAGCTGACGTTCGGCAATTTCGCATCCATCGCGCGACTTGATTGACTTGTTTGCTCAAGAACAACTGGCACCTCCGTGAGTGTCCACTATTGTTTCGTTGGCTGCTAGCGAATGCGTAGATTCTCATCCATGTTGATGGGTGCTAGCATGACCGGCTTCCCCGAATGAACGCGATTGGCCATAACACTCTGCAAATCCCAAATGCGAACCGTGGTGTCAAAAGATCCACTGGCCAATCGCCCGCCACATGGAGCCATGACCGCGACGGTTCCCGAGTGCCCTTGTAGCTCAGCCACCACCTCTTCCGCTAGAGCATCAAAAAGCCGAATCGAATCATCGGCACCCGCCACGGCAACTAAGCTGTCATTGATCAGGCACATCGACATGATTTTCGACATGCCCAATTCGCGTTTGCCAACCACAGATTGGCTGGGAAGATCAAAGCGAACCAGCAGCCGGTCTTCTCCAACACTCGTTATCTGTTGTCCATCGGCCGAGAATGAGGCCATGGTCACGCGGCTGCGATGTACGCGGTAACTGGCTAGCACCGAACCCGTTTCGGTATCCCACACCCGAACCTCGCCGTCTCGGCCACCACACAACAGCCTCTGTCCATCAGGACTGAAACGCACACACCGCTGATCGCTGCAGTCACAGCTCAAGCGATGTCGCAATCGATTGCTAGCGAGATCCAGCACCACGACTTCATTCGAGAAGCCGGCCACGGCCAGTAATTGCTTGGTCGACGATAGCGAAACCGTCCGAATGGCGTAGGGTAAGCGCAGAATTTCGCGTGAAGTTACAGGGTACTCGTATTTCCACTCTAGTACCCGACCGTCGTTCCCGGCCGAAACCAGTACCGGTGCCGATTCGGCAGGCTGTGTGGCTTGCGAGGCAAATACCAAACACTGAATCCAGTCAGTGTGACCCATAAAAGTGCTAATGGTCTTGCCGGATGGCACATCCACAATGCGTATGGCATGGTCGTCACCGGCTGCTGCCAGGAAGCGTCCTTCATCCGAGGCCGCCAGAGCAGTAACCACCGGACCCGAAGTTTCATTCTCCAGAGCTGGCAGCTGAATCTCTAGGGAACCTGCCACACGCGGCCGCTCCAGACCATTGGGCGAACTGACCGCCAACGATGGCGAAGCCAACTGCGCGTGGACCATGCCCGAACCGAGCAGAGCCAAGCTCCATGCCAGACAGCCTGCCAGCGCGATTCCTGAGAACTTTCCTGTTTTTTTCCTGCATGGCACTATCTTTTCCGTCGAGAGACCCAATCGATCCTCTCTCGTTATCGACGGAAGCTAGCCGGAAGATGCAGGCGTTTTGGTAAAGTTTGACGAATATTCAGACTTTGAGGACGATGCTCAAGGGTGACTTTAACTGGCCGCGCGTCCTGGCGAATGACTAATGGGGCAGCTTGGGCTTGAGCGCAGCGTAGGCGAACATACCCAGCAAAGCCCCCATTAGCGTGAATCCGGCCAACCATTCACCGGCCCCCAACTGGACGTAGATTGGCCCCGGACAGGCTCCGGCGATCGCCCAACCGGCGCCAAATAACATGCCACCAATGACGACACCCCGATGATAGGGTTTGGGCTGATAAACGATTGGCTTGCCTTGCAACGATCGCACCTTGAGCGATTTGATGATCAGCATCGACAGCATGGCAACTCCCACAGCCACGCCAATAATCAGGTACATGTAAGCTTCCTTGAACAGAAACATATCATGCACACGCTGCCAACGAGCCACTTCGGATTTCGTGAATAAGATACCCAGGTATACGCCAACCAAGAGCACACCCAAATACCCGCCCATTGTCATGGAGGGCTTAGGCTTGTCCTGAGTCTGATTGTCCATTGCCATGCTCTTCCTCACCCTAATGTTCAAGTTGCGTGCTGCCACCAGCACCCGCGGCTGCCTGGAGCGCCTAAAACAACCATTGCCCAAGTCCCCAAGTGACCGCCAAGCCACCCACAAAGAAGCAAATGGTCGCCAATAGACTTGGCCAATTGAAGTTGGAAATACCGGTCATGGTGTGCCCCGATGTACAACCACCCGCGTAACGGGTACCGAAGCCGATCAAGAAACCAGCGATGACCAGTTTGATCATTCCCGTTGGGCTGTGGAAATTCTCAGGTAGAAAGCTAATCGGACTATCCATCAACAGAAAATTCCCCACAAAACCGCCGGCGGCAATTCCAACCACGAACACCAAGGTCCACCAATTCTCGCGCCAATCAAACTGGCGCAGGTAGTCCAACTTGCTGTTCGGACTGCATACGGCTCCAATCTCTTGGAAACTGGTCGAAATACCGAAGGCCTTACCGGACAAGATGTACAGTAGCGGTACCGTTAGACCAATCAGCGTTCCAGACAGCCACCAAGGCCAAGGTTGTACAAGCCAGTTCATAGGAGCTTTCACTCAATTTCAGAAGGGTCAGGTCTCGTTGCCGAAAAAATCCAAATCATCAACCGCCCCGGCAGCGCCATCAGCTTGCGCAGGCGGCGCAGGTAGTGGCGAAGGGCAAGGCCTCGAGCCTGCCCACTTGAATGCGTTTTCCGCACACCTCGCACTTGCCGTACTGGCCGGTCTCAATCTGATGCAACGCATGCTTGATCTGCCGCATCTCTTCCAGGCCTAAGTTTCCCAATCCAGAGAGGACGTCGTTGCCCTCGATCTCGATGGCCCGCTCCTCCCAGTCATCGTCACCGGCAGTGCGGAGTTTCGCATCAATACGCTTGACACGCGACTCAATAACACTGAGCATCTCCTCGAGCTGCTGCTTAATGGCTGTGTAATCAGACACGGTTTTTCTCCATCTTGATGGGGTGCAAACAAACGCCAATCGCCTAATCTCTCCCAACGCTGTACAGCCACGAACATGTACCGCAACTCATGCTGCATTCCTCATGCCATTCTATGGGGTAAGGGTTGAGAAGTAAGGAGAATGGCCGGAATGTGCACATGGGCACACGGGTGTAGCAACCTGCCTTCCCTACCGCCTACCGCTAACAGATCCGGGGGAGCGGTGCGCCGCTGGGTTCATCCAGGGGATGCAATATGCCCAGCATACGTTCTATGGTCACTGGCGAGAGGCCCCGCTGCGTAACGTGGCCGATGTAAGCGGCAGCGGTTGAGGTCTCGATCGCCCGTAGAATCTCCAAAGCGGGCTCTACGGCTTCGGGGGCGACGGCAGCGAGAAAGGTGCCTTCGTTGGCAACATACAGTGGATCGAGTCCAAGCAGTTCGCATACTCCCCGGGTTTCGGCGGCCACGGGCAGGAGCTTCTCGTGAATGTGCAGCGTGTTGCCCGAGGCCAAAGCCCATTCGTGCAGCACCGCCGAAACACCTCCACGGGTCGCGTCGCGCATGGCGCGCAGGCCTTCTCCCAAGCCCGCGTGCAATCCCAGGCAAGCCTGTTGCAAGGAAGCCGAATCCGAGCTGGGCAGGGGGCTCAAATTCAGCCCCTCGCGAGCAGCCATGACGGCGATCCCATGCTGTGCAATTGGCCCGCTCACCAGCAGCGCATCGCCGATTCGAATCCCGCGAGTGTGCAGACGATTTCCTGCGCGAAAACGACCGACGCCGGTGGTGTTGATGAACAATTGATCGACCGCACCCCGCGGAACGACTTTGGTATCCCCGGCCACGATGGCCACACCGCAGGCACGCGCTGCGTCAGCGATACTGCGTAGCACGCGATCGAGAATGTCGAAGGCGAGTCCCTCCTCCAGCATCAGCCCTAAAGTCATTGCCAGGGCATCCGCACCTGCCACAGCCAAGTCATTGACCGTGCCGAAAACGGACAACGAACCGATATCGCCTCCGGGGAAGAACAGGGGCGAGACAACGAAACTATCCGTGGTGATAGCAAGCTCGCCACCGGGAAATGCCAGCCCCGCAGCGTCCTCCAGGCCAGGCGAGTTCAACACCGGTAAAATGCGCTGCTGCAACAAGCTCCGCATGAGCCGGCCACCTTCACCATGAGCGAGCAGCACGCAATCGGTTGACTCTCCCGGAATAGGGCAACCCGGGCCTGCGCGAGCCGCGGCAAGTTCGTCTGGGTTCATGCGTGGTACTCTTGCGCTTGGTGGATGCAGTGGCGGATGTAGGCCGCACACACACCTTCGCTGGAAACCATGGGTGCGCCCAGGGGGTGCTCCGGTGTGCAACGCGAGCCAAAGTGTGGGCACTGTGCAGGCCGGATGGCACCCGACATAACATCAGCGCTGGGACATGGATCGGCGAGCGGTAGCTGCTGTGCCTGCGGATAACGCGCCGCGCATCAAAATGTTTGAACTCATCGCGCAGCTCCAAACCGCCGTCCTCAATCAAGCCAAAACCACGCCAACAACGATCGGCAACTTGGTAGACCTGCTCGACGAACTGCATTGCCTGCGGATTGCCGTCGCCTCGCGCGGTGCGAGCATAGCAATTGACCACTGCAGCCTGTCCACGTTCGAGCTGCTGCACGACCTCAAGTACCGCTTGCAGCAGATCGAGCGCCTCAAAGCCAGCCACTGCCACGGGGACGCGGAATCTGTCAACGAACTGTTGATAGCTTTGACTGCCAGTGATCGTGCACACATGACCTGCCGCCAGGAAGCCTTGTACGCGACAGTCCGGATCGAGCATCAGCGCCTGCATGGCCGGCAAGACGCGTACATGCGCTTGCAGCAGACTTAAATTGTCGAGGCCCAGCTCTTGAGCTTGCAGCACTGCTAAGGCCGTTGCGGGTGCGGTGGTTTCAAATCCGACGGCAAAGAAAACAAACTGCTGCTGTGGTTCGGCGTGAGCCAAGCGAACGGCGTCCAAGGGGCTGTAAACCGCTTTGACGCGACCTCCGCGGGCCCGCGCATCCAGAAGACTTCCTCGGCTGCCAGGCACGCGCAACATGTCGCCAAAGCTGGTTAGCGTTACGCCCGGTAACATGCACAATTGCCGAGCGAAATCTATGGCCTCTACCGCCGTTACGCAGACCGGACAGCCTGGACCATGCAAGAACTCAACGCTGCCCTGTAGAGCCTGCTCAATGCCGTAACGCAGCAAACTGTGCGTTTGCCCACCGCAGACATCCATCAACACCCACGGCTTGGTACTGGTCGCGCACACGCGATCGACTAACTGTTGCGCCAACAGCGGATCGCGAAATTCATCCAAGAACCTCATCCCGGGTCTCCTTGGGGCACATGACGTGTTCGGGACAGATTGGACGTCAGACGGCTCAATTTCCTCACTGAATCCCAGCCTTTCGAGTTCTTCCATGACGCGTTGGGCTGCTTGTTGATCGATGATGGCAATGGCAATTCCGGCATGGACCAACACATAGTCGCCAACCTCCGCCTGGGGCACACAGGCCATGTGGCAGGCTTGGGCGACGCCCTCGAATTCGACCATCGCCTGAGCGAATAATGGATCGCGTTGGAGCCACACTTGAACTCTACCTGGTATGCCTAAACACATGGGTTGCGTCTCGCTTCAAGGGCTGTGGCAATTGCCAATTGTCCCGCCGCCAAGCCACCGTCATTGACTGGAATTCGACCTGACAAGGAAACCGGCGCTGGATGATCCGCCAGGGCGTTCTTCACCAACTCGACCAATACCCGATTCTGAAATACGCCACCCGTGAGTATCACTGGCGAGTGGGGGAACTTGCGGGCGAGTTGCACGACGAACTGGGCGATAGCCCGATGGAAACGGATGGCCACACAGCCAACAGCGACACCTCGCATCACATCGGCCAGCGATTTCGCGCAGCATGGGACGCCAATCGAGCAGAATAGGCGAAGTCTGGTCGAGGATCGCGCTATAGCTGTGGCCGGTGTCGAGCGCACATGCTGCTTCCAACTGCATGGCTGGCTGGCCTTCATAGCTGGCGTTTGCCTGTCCACAGGCGATGGCCGAGACACCATCAAATAGACGACCCATGCTGGTTGTTTCCCAAGTCTGAAGCCGTGCATCGAGCAGGCCACACACATTTTGCAATTGACCGATGTCTAGATTCCATTTTTGGGCGAGCCTGACCCAAAGCTGTTCCAGTTCGTCACCGTTGCCCAACGCGTCGCGGAGCAGGGCAATCGCCGAACGCCAGGGTTGGCGCACTGCCGCCTCTCCACCCAAGAGCAGAAAGGGGCGAAGATGTGCAACCCGCTGGTAGCTGAACACATCAGCCAGCAGAACCTCGCCTCCCCAAATTGTACCATCGCTTCCCCAGCCGGTACCATCAAAGGCGAATCCCAACACCTGTTCATCCCGCCAAGGCTCATCGATCATCCCGGCCACAATATGGGCGTGGTGATGCTGGACGCCTACCCGTCTGGGTGCTTGCAGTTCACTAGCCAGACGCGTTGTGAAGTACTCTGGGTGTTGATCATGGACAACGCACTGTGGCTGGATTTGAAACAATGCCTGCAGAGCTTGCTGTTGCTGGATATAGCGCTGCCGCTGCCCCAAGGTTTGCAGTTCACCGATATGAGGTCCGAGTATCGCAACACCCGGCCGCGACATGGCAAACGCAGTCTTCTGATGACCGCCCAATGCCAGTCGCGTGTCCTGGCAGACATCCGGCACAGGCATGCTCAGCGTCAGCGGCGCAAGCCCTCGAGCAGCTCGGATGGTGACTTGGCGGCCGGCCATGCAACGCACCACGCTGTCGTCGGCTGGGGCCACGATGGGTCGATTGTGATGCAGGAAGCAATCCGCCACATCCCCCAGTCTCTCGGCGACGGTTGTTTCCAAAGTTTCGATCGGCTCGCTTTCGCGATTGGCACTGGTCACCACCAGCGGTCGGTGAACCTGGGCCAGCAGCAGTGCATGCAAAGCGCTGCTTGGCAGCATCACCCCAATTTGCGTCAGGCCGGGGTGAATCCCCGGCTGCCAGTCCGTTGTCTCGCCGCGCAGCTAGCAGCACGATGGGGCCAGCTGGAGAAGTCAGGGCTGCCTGTTCGTCGGCATCCAGCCTGGACAACCGCCGCGCGGCGGTGAGAGATTCGACCATCACGGCCAGTGGCTTCTGCGGCCTCATCTTTCGGCCGCGCAGCCGCGCGACGGCCTTCTCGCAAGTGGCATCGCAGATCAGTTGATAACCACCGATACCCTTGAGAGCCAAGACCTGGCCCCGAACAATCGCTCTCGCCGCTCGCAGAACAGCGCTGGAGAAGCCGCGGGGATGGCCCTTGTCCTGGCTCTTGTCTTGACTCTTGTCCTGGTTGGCATCCTCAAACCAGACCGTTGGACCGCAACGCGGGCATGAATTCGTTTGAGCGTGGTAGCGTCGGTGGCTGGGATCACGATATTCATCCAGACAGGCGGCACACATGGGGAATTCCGCCATGCTCGTTCGCTGGCGATCATAGGGCATCGCGCGGATCATCGTATAACGCGGCCCACACGTAGCGCAACTATTGAGCTCGTAGCCAAACCGCCGATTGCCCGGTGTCAGACTTTCCTGCAAGCACTCGTCGCAAGTGACGCGATCGAGGGGCAGCACAAAACGTGCTGCCCCAGTCGTGTCGCTATCGCAAATCGTGAAACCAGCTTGCAGGTCCTGCCATGCATGCAGGTATTGTTCGATGCGCCCACCAGGGACCGCCTGGCCTAGGGCCTGTCGAAATTCAATCAACACGCTCTGCCGCGCGCAGGCCGTAATGTGCACCCCCAATTGGCAATTGCGGACCGAGCCGCGGACACCAAAGCGGTTTGCCAGTCGTGCGACCAGCGGTCGAATGCCCGAGCCCTGAACATCGCCCTGCAATTCGATGGCTGCCAGTTGCCAGGGATTGTCGGTGGGGGCGTTCACTAGCGATCCGTACCTCCGGCAAACATCATGCGTTCCCGCTGCAGATCGAGCCACGCGCACCACTCCCGAATACCTTCGCCGCTGAGCGCGCAAACTTGCAACACCTCCAATTCACCTTGCACTCGCCGCGCATCAGCAATGGCGGCATCCATGGAAAAGGGAACGTGAGGCAGCAAATCCAACTTGCTGATGAGCATGGCGGCCGACGTGCGGAACATCTTAGGGTACTTGCCAGGTTTGTCGTCCCCTTCGGTAGTGCTCAGCAAGACCACGCGTAGGTGCTCGGCAAGATCATGTGAGGCGGGACAAACCAGATTTCCAATATTTTCGATGAACAGAAAATCATAAGGTCCTTCAGGCAATTCACGGAGTCCGCGCTTCACCAATTCGAGTTCCAGGTGGCATGCACCGCCCGTGGTCAGCTGTCGCACCGGCGTAAAGGGCGCCAGACGCTGTGCATCGCGTTCGGTGGCGATATCACCAACCAGCACGGCCATGCGACGCTGGCCAGCCCAGTACTTGGCCGTTGCCTCCAACAGACTGGTTTTGCCAGCTCCCGGTGAGGAAACTAGATTGACGACCAAAGTCTGCTGGCGGCTGAATTGCTCTCGCAAGCTCAACGCGTCCCGTTTTTTCCGCGCGAGGATATCTTGATCGACTTCAATCGTGCGGCGTGTTTTTTGTACCATAGAGCTACTTTAGCAATGACTGTGAAAGCGCGTGATCCAGCGGAAGCGGCGTGGGTTCTTCGACATCTTCCACTTCCAATTTGACTAGCCGGAATTCATCGCCTTGGGTAATCCGTACCGAACGCGACGCGCAGTTTGGGCAAATGAAATAATAATTGCAAACCTCAAATCCATGCTGGCACTGCCTGCATTCGGCCAGCAACGGCACGGGATCTATCTTCAGCACCGCCGCAGGAATTCCCGCATCAAGCTTCAGCCGGTCAAAGGCCTGTACCACCAGCAGCGGCTCTACACCCGAGAGCGGCCCAAGGGCTACATGCACAGTCCGTACACAGTTTCCCGAGTCGGGCAACGCGGCTTGCACAACCTGCTCCAGCAAGACGCGCACGAGAGAGGTTTCATGCATGACTTAACTCTTTCACCAACTGATGGAAACACTCCTGAGCCTTGTCAGAACCGACGGCTGAGGCGCCGCTCAGCTGGCCAGCGTCCAGAATGGGAATGGCCCAAACAATCAGCTGCTGCGGGAGTTTGCCAAGTACAGCGGCCAGTCGTAGCGTCGCAAGCACATCGAATTGATGGCTCGAATTCGATTGCAATGTAGGTAGCTTCACGGCCCGCCGCGAGCCTGCGTGGCAAGCGGTGGCCGTAAGCTGGCCAGCCTCGTCCGCTACGATCTCAAGCCGCTGACAGCTAGCGTGGCTAGTCAGGCAGCCGTCGATGATGTGCGTGGGGCTGGCTGGCTCCAGCCAATCCAATAAATCATGGGGGACACTGGCTTTATAACAAATTGCCGAATGGGGAAACTCAGTCGCCAAACGCTCGACAACGTCCCAGCCCAGCCGATCATCTCCATGACAGCTGCCAATACCGATCACCGTCGCTTGCGCGGGTTGAGTCGTTTCGCAGTCTATTGGCGGACAGGGTTTCATCGTCGCTGAATCTCCAACTTCAGAAAATGCGTAGCGCAGCTGATGCATGGATCATAGCAGCGAATTAGTTTTTCACAGGCGATGCCGGTTGCCGAGTCATCCGCGGTCAGTACCTGGGGCAGGTAGTCGCGAAGATCCAGTTCAATCTGCCGCTGATTTTGTGAGGTCGGTGGCACAATTTTGGCTAGTCCAATCATGCCATCCTGCGTGATTCTATAGCGATGGTAGATCAACCCGCGCGGTGCTTCGGTTGCCCATGCACCCTCCGCCTCGCGAGCGGTGTAAGCCATGCGCGGCGGATCGCAGCTCTGGTATTGACCCACGATAGACAAGGCTTCTTCAAACGCATGCACGACCTCCAGAGCTCGCGAGACAATCGACTTGAATGGATTAAAGCAAGGCCATTGAATACCCACATCCTCGGACAGCTGTCGGGCGCTCGGAGACAACTGTGCTCGGTTAAGGCTGACACGCGCGTTGGGACCCACCAGATAGGCTGTCTCCTGGGGAATCTTCACCGCTTGCAGAGCCGTACTGTGGGCAACCTGTCTTTCATCAAAATGCTGTTCGAATTCGCTGGCGGCGATATCCAAGCCAGCCGTCGATCCGATTCTCCCAGCATTCATCGGATATTCCTCAGGGTGCACCAAGGCCACCATTTCATAGTTCGGCTCAAAGTCAGGGAACTCGAAGGTGGCGACCCACTGGGCGACTTCGACGGCAGCGCCAAGTCCCCACTTGAGATCCTCTGTCAGCGCCCTGAGTTCGGACTTCCGCGGTGACTTGTAAAAGCCGCCAACGCAAACGTTGATTGGATGCACGGCTCGCCCACCCATGACCTCCAGCAGACGATTGCCAATTTTCTTGATTCGTAATCCGCGGGTAACTTGCTCAGGATAATGCTTGGCCAATTCGATACTGCTAGCGCAATCAAAGAAATCCGGGATGTGCAGCAGATGCATATGCACTCCATGGCTTTCGATCCATTCACCGCAGTACAGCAAACGCCGCAGCGCACGAATCTCCGGTGTGATTTCAACTCCTAGTGCCATTTCCAGGGCATGGACGGCGGTCATCTGATAGGCAATCGGACAGATTCCGCAGATCCTGGCGGTGATATCCGGCGTGTCCTCGAGTGGACGCCCCCGGAGCAGGGCTTCAAAAAAACGTGGCGGTTCGTAGATTGCCAATTGTACATCGCCAATGCGCTCGCCTTCGAGCGTGATTCGCAGAGCACCCTCGCCCTCCACGCGCGTCAGCGCACCGACTTCGATCGTTCGCGTTCTTCGAGCATTCACTAGCATTCTCCAGCGTCGAGAGTCGGATCGATTCGGTCACCGCAATTCCGAAACTCAGGCGAGGCAGCATTGAAATTTCGCAGCAAGGGTACCAATTGCCGGGCCGTAGCGCCTGCGGCCAGATAGTCGTCCGCCAGCGAATCGCAGTTGCACTGTACGGCTGGCCCAAAGCAACCATAGCAACCGCGACGGAATGCGGGGCAGATGGCCCCACAGCCAGCCTGGGTAACAGGCCCCAGACACAGCGTTTCGCTGGTTACAGCAATGCACACGGTCCCTCGTCGCTTGCACTCCACGCACACACTGTGCTGCGGCGTTCGCGGCTGCTGTCCAGCCAACAAGGCTTGTATCACTTCCAGTAATTGATAGCGATTGATGGGACAGCCACGCAATTCAAAGTCAACGCTGACATGGTCGGCAATGGCCGTCGAAGTCGACAGCGAATCGATGAATCGTGGCTCGGCATAGACACAGCGCAAAAAGTCCGCGCGATCCCCCCAGTTCTTCAGCGCCTGGATTCCGCCCGAAGTAGCGCAGGCACCAATGGTGATCAAGGTCTTGGACTGACTGCGCACCTCGAGTAAACGCTGGCGATCATGGCCTGTGGTGATGGACCCCTCCACCAGCGCAATGTCGTAGGGTCCCGCTGCAACACGGCTGGAAGCTTCCAAAAAAAAGGCGATCTCGAGCGAGTCGGCGATGGCCAGCAATTCGTCTTCGCACGACAGTAACTGCAATTGACAGCCATCGCAGGATGCGAATTTGAAAACTCCCAAACGCGGTTTGGCTGTGCCAGGTATTTCAGCTTGTTGTTTGGAAATCAATTTACAGCTCCTGAACGCTCAGCCAACTACTGACGCGATCGTAGCGGAAAACCGGACCATCCCGGCAGATAATGTGTGGCCCCAGCTGGCAATGCCCGCAAAGCCCGATGGCACAATTCATGTGTCGCTCCAGCGTAACCCAGATATTACGATCTGGAATGCCTCGATTGAGGGCCGATTTAGCCACATAGCGCATCATGACTTCGGGGCCGCACGTCATGACGAGCGACGATTGGGGATTGGCCAAACGCAATCGATCGAGCAGCAAGGTCACCACCCCGACTTTGCCCTGCCAATTGGACTGACCGCGATCAACAGTGGTTTGCACGGCAATATCTTGAGCCACCCAATCATCGTATTCGTCTTGATACAGGAGGTCCTGAGGAGTGCGCGCGCCAACCAGAAGATGAATGGTACCGTACTGTTCCCGCCGCTGTGCAAGGTAATGGACTACGGTTCGCAAGGGTGCCAAGCCGATACCGCCCGCCACCAGTGTCACATCCGGCTGATTCCCTTTCGCCGTCTCTTGCTCGGCCAGCGTATGTTGCGCGGAGATCGCTGCCTGCGCAGGGATCGGCCAGCTGGTTCCGAAGGGCCCGCGCAAGCCCAAAGACATGCCTACGCCGCCATCGGCAATGGCCTGTGTTACATTGCCCACGCGGTGGATCGTGTGCTGCAACAAGCCGTCCGCGGTTGTCCCCGCAATGGAGATAGCCGCCTCGCCGACCCCCGGCACGTAGAGCATGTTGAATTGGCCCGCCGCATATCGATATTCCCTAGCCAGGCTAGGATCCTCAAAGCCAAGATCAATGGTAAACACGCCAGGTGTCTGACTCTGGAAGCGTTTAATCCTGACCGCGGATGGATGCCAGGGCTGCAATCGACTGGCGTCGGGGACCACTAGCTTCGTCATGGCTTGGCCTCCCTGGAGACAACACAAACCGTCTTGGAGGGTTCGGCAATCGGGAGCTTTCGATTCGACAAGGGTGCTTGGCGCAGGGCCTCTACCTCTTCGGTCAGGTCGATGCCGACCGGACACCAAGTGATGCACCGCCCACAGCCGACGCAACCCGACGAATCGAACTGGTCGTGCCACGTTGCCAATTTGTGCGTCAGCCACTGCCTGAAACGACTGCGGCGGTCATTGCGTACGGTACCGCCAGCTGTATAGCTGAATGCCAGATTAAAGCACGAGTCCCACTCCCTCTGCCGCGCGACCTGCTCTCCGCTCAAGTCGGCTACATCCTTAACCGAGCTACAAAAGCAGGTTGGACAGACCATGGTGCAATTGGCGCAGGACAAGCAACGGCTGGCCACTTCATCCCAGTGTGGATGCTCTAAATTATTCATCAACAGATCTCGGATGCCAGCCGACTGCATGTGCTTGGTGATCTGCTCGGCAGCACGTTGTTGCATTCGCAGGGCCTGTTGACCTTGCTTGGCTGTGGCCGTGCGTGATTCCAATTGCTGCAAGACATTACTGCCAGCCTGGCTTCCAATCTCTATGACAAAGCCCTCATCCAACTCTGTCAGCGCCAAGTCAAATCCCGAGGTGCATTTTGGCCCGCTGTTCATGGATGTGCAAAAACAGGTCTCTGCGGCCACGCTGCAATTCACCGCAATTAAAAAGAGTGACTGCCGACGCTGCTTGTAGAGTGGGTCCACATATTCGCCACCCAAGAAGACGCGATCCTGGATGGCCAGTGCCGCCAACTCACACGCTCGAACACCCAAGCATGCGAACTTGGGCTGCGGGTCGTTGGGCAGGCTGAATTCCCATCCCTTGTCACTCAACTTGGCATTGGCAATGGTGGCCGTTGGAGGAAACAAAAACTGCTTCCACGACTGTGGCCCGACATTAAACTCAAAGTAATTCCCACCGGCGTTATGGCCCAACCGATACTTGCCGGGTTGTTGCGTATTGACAACTCCACGCGGTAGATCCTGAATGTCTTCAACCGGGCCGAGCACGATCGCGTCCCCATCGACCTGAGGTCCCAAGACAACATACTGCATGGCCTGCAACTGCCTGATCAAGTTGGTCAGCTCTTGTTTGGCAATCCAATATTGATTCTCGTGCGATGGCATGCAACAGTCCAAACTGCAGGGTAAGGCGAAAAACGTGAGGCCGCTACGCGAGCTCGCAATTGTCGACGACTCGCCTAACCTTTGTGGAACAGGTCGAGCAATTGCAATCTGGTCGCTAACAAACGCCGCGATAGTGATTGGGCAACAACTCTCATGAATTGGTAGCCAAACTTGGGGTCTTGCTCGAGAACACGCTGCAGGTCTCTTGCCTCAAAAGCAGCCAGCAGCGCATCCTCGGTAACAATGGCGGTAGCGGTCATCAGGCCGTCACCCACCAAAGCTGACCAGGCCAGGATGTCCCCCGTGCCCACGGACAGAATCGGTTGTGTCCCGCAGCGTGCCGTCAGCATATCCAAGCGTATTGCACCAGCAACGACAAAGTACAACCGTGAATGGCGGTCGCCCTCGGCGAATAGCACCCTCCCCGTGCCGACCACTTGTAAACTGCCCAGGGCGGCCAATTGACGGATGCCAGCATCATCAACTTCACTCAGCAGAACCATTTCCCGTAGAGCGTCGTGCACAGCTTGATCAGCGTTTGAGCCAGCGTTTGAGTCAGCGTTCATGTCGCAATTCCCGCCTGGGAGGCATGCTCATGGGGCCCACAGCCTAGCCACCTATTCGACGCCTTCGCGCAGTAGCACGTGGCAGGCAACGCAACTGTTCGTCAGTTGGTTGAAGGCCAGCGCTGCTCCCTCCGCATTCTTGCGTGAGGCTTGACGGCCCAACTCCAGGGTGGCGAAATCAAAGGTTCTCAGCTGTATGCGATAGTCGTCGTTCTTTCTTCGTACAAAGCCTTCGATGCGCCCCAATAGCCGCATTTGCTCTGCGTCTTTGGCAAGCGTGTCAAAGTCGCCCTTGGTCAGAGCTTCCAAGATGGACTTGGAAAAGTCCAATTTCTTCTCCATCCAGAAGCTCATCGGACGCTCGTCCGTGACTTTCGGGACCTTATCGGCATCAGATTTGTTCGGTTGCAGTTCATCCGTCGACGAATTAGTACGTGAAACGGGTGTTCCGTCCTGAGAAACGGCCTGCGTTCCAACGACAACCATCAATCCAATGGCTAGACCTATAATTTTCGCACGCATGTTACTCCCCTTCCGTAGATCCAAAAACACTGACCCCCTAAGCGAGCCAGGAAATCTGGCCATTCATGACAAACCAACGCTTTTGCCACGATGCAATCGACGTGCCGAGACCGCTGAGATGTTTTGGACAAGTGCCTTGTCGAGAGTGGATTTTAGGGTAGCCGAAGTCGCCGGAATTCGGTTATTTCCAGTAAGTAGCCGGATTCGCCAGAATTCGGTTCTTTCCATGATTCCTCGAAGTCTGGCGTCTCCGGCTACCGCGATAACCCTAGCGTATAATGTTGCCAAAGCATTAGTGAGGATCCATGATCGACATCAGATGCTGTTCTACTTTGTAAACCAAGCCGCGGACGGGAGCATTCACGGTGGATGACTTGATAATCTATGTGGTCTCCGGCGGTACGGGCAGAACGGGCGCTCAAATACTAAACGCCTGCTTGGCTCAGTTTCCTCAGCAGGCAACCGACGTGCGCTTAGCAACTTGTATTCACACGAGTGAAGCGGCTGTGGCGGTTGCCCAGCGCTGCGCGGGGACCAATGCCGTCATTTGTCATAGCCTGGTCAATCCATTGGTACGTCGCGCGCTGGTGGATTCCGCACAAGCCGTCGGAGTGCCCTGCGTGGATTTTCTGGGACCTACACTAGCCATCCTGGGCGACCGTTTTGGCGTTAGCCCAGCCGGTAAAGCCGGTTTGCTATACGAATTGCACAAAGACCAGTTTGATCGTATGGATGCCGTCGACTTTACGATGGCGCATGACGATGGGCAACGTTTGCACGACCTGGATCAGGCCGAAGTGGTGCTAGTCGGTATTTCACGAGTTTCAAAGAGCGTAACCTGCTTTTATTTGGCCTGTCGAGGCATTCGGGCGGCAAATGTGCCGCTAATCGGGGACCTCCCACCGCCGGATGAACTGCTGGCCATCGATGCCAGCAAAGTGTTTGGACTAACCATGAACGCCGCACACCTGGCGTCCATCCGGCAAACGCGTTTAGACCGCATCGCGGCAAATCATGATGTTCCCGGATACGCCTCCATCCGCGATTTGACCCATCAAATCCGACAGGCGGAAAGACTGTTCGCCGCTCAGGCATGGACTACCTTGGACGTGTCCTACAAAGCGACCGAAGAAGTCGCCGCCGAGATCTTGCATATTCTGCACCATCGCGCATCGCCCGCATCGTAGATGTTGCCCCCCATTCGCACAGATGGCCGGCGCAGTGCGCGTATCTGCACACTGCAGGCAAAGTCCCGTGGTCCGAAATCGCAGGCTGGAGTCGTCGCACCCTTTGCCGTTTACAGATTTTCAAACTCAGAAACTCCTTTCCGCTTGCTGGGGTGCCACCGATTCGTCACCCTCCCCCGGGGCTGCACTCTATTCTGGAAAACTGTAGCTAGGGGTGGGGCGCGAGTCATGCGAGCGGGGAGCGGTTGGGCCCGAGCGGGTAAAACATGCTGTGGATTGGTACGACACTTGCCAGAAAGCTTGGGCGGCTATGAATTCGATTCTCTGGCTACAAGAGGTAAGCAATGCGTATCGTGATAGCGCTCGATGATTCCAAAGACTCCATGTCTGCGGTCCAGTTTGTTGCCAATTTGCCCTTTCGCGAGCGTCCCGACATCACCATCGTGACGGCGCTGATGGGTACCTACGACATGATCGCCAGCGACAAGAAAATTCCACTCCGCGAGGCTCAGCGGCAGCTGGCTGAAAGCAAATATGATCAGGCGAAAAAAGTACTTGAGAACGTGTCCAGTCAGTTCGATCTGGTCGTTGAGGAACGCCACCCGAATCAATTGATCCTGGATGTGGCACGCCAATGCAATGCCGACCTGATTGTTGTTGGCGCACGCGGTCATTCGGCCGTGTACCGCGCCTTGCTAGGCAGTACCGCCGATTTTGTCGTCAATCATGCGCATTGTCCGGTGTTGGTTGTGCGAACCAAGCTCAAGGCTGAAGAGCAACCACCGTCTTCCGGTTTTCGTATCGTCCTGGCCTACGATGGTACGCCGCACGCTAAATTGGCCGCGGAGCAGGCTTGGCAATTCGATTGGCCCAGCCAATCCACCCAGATCCATATCGTCAGCATGTTGGAAAGGCCCAAGTTAATTCCGGAGGAGAGTGTCTACGACCCAAGCCTCATTGCCGAAACGGAACAGGCTCTGCAGGACTTGGCTGCATCGTCCAACAGCAATTGCCAGATTACCCAAACGGTGCGCGAGACGCTCCACATTGGCAATGCGATCCTGACCGAAGCCGAGCAGGATAATGCGGATTTGCTGTTCGTGGGAGGCACGGGTAAATCAATGTTGATGCGGTTCTTCTTGGGCAGTTCTTCACGTTACCTGCTGCACCATGTCACATGCTCGATTTGGGTGGCGCGTGAAAAACATTGGCAGGCTTAGTTGATGGTGGCTGCCAGCGGAGAAAGAGAGATCGTGCATGTCGAAACTGTGGCAAAAGATGCGCAGCCCAGAGGGGCTATGGTGGATCACCTGTGCCTTGCTAGCCCTGGTGCTGGTGCTGGTTCTAGCCAGACGCTTGGCTGGCTGAGCAACCGGTGCAGCTTGTGCCTCATTACAAGACTTCCTCGCTGATGCGTCGGGTTATGAAAAATGAGCAACTGCAAAAAGCGTAAACATGGGAGCGAGTCCATTAAGTCCTCGTCCGCAATGAACCTACCGAATTAGCGGGAGCGCATTAGCTTCCGGTTCCCGAAAAAGCCAGGTGCTACGCACTCCGGCTGATTTCCGATTGGTAGCTTATTTACGGATAAGTCCTAAGCTCTCTGGCTTATGCAAGGGATTCAGAATAGACGCCACTTCCGTCGACAGTGGCCCTGTCCAACAAAGGAGAAAACAATGAAAGTCTTGCTGGCTACAGATGGCTCCCCAAGGGCGGAGGAGGCAGCACAATTGTTGGCCCATTTCCCCCATGCAGAACGATTGGAACTTACCATCCTGGCGGTGGCTCCCTCCCTGGAAATGCATGGCTCGCGTGAGGTTATGGAATGGATGAAGCGAGATGCCAACGCAATCCATTCACGGTTGCAGGCCATCTGCCATCGGATCGAGCGAATTTTCGAAGGAGCAGATGCGAGCGTAGAGCGGTTGATCGTGGAGGGCCACGCGGGAAATGTCATCGTCGACGAGGCCAAACGACGCGGTAGTCAATTGGTCGTGCTCGGTGCGACCGGACACTCAAAAATCGAAAGGATGCTGATCGGCAGCGTCAGCGATTTCGTGGCGACTCACGCCAGTTGTTCGGTATTATTGGTCCGCACGCCCCAATCCGATCAAACCCCGCATGAGAAGTTCAACGTGACGATTGCCTTTGACGGTTCGCCGCAGAGCCGATTTGCCATACAGGACCTGAGCAATTTCCGTTGGGGCAGCCGAACGCAGGCCTTCCTGGTAAACGCCTTCGCATTTCCCTTCAATTACTCCGAGATACCCATCGACATGGATACGGGGACGATCAAGGCTGACTTGCATGCGATCCTGGATAAAGCATCGGAGGATGTGCGGGCCCTGTTTCCGCAAGTGCAGTGCGAAGTATTGGAAACTAGTCATGTTGGCGATGGTATTATTCACTTCGCCGAACAGCATGCCAGCGATCTGATCGTGCTGGGCGATACCGGCCACAGCCTGATGGGTAGGTTTCTAATGGGTAGCGTCTCGCGCTATGTTTTGCGGCACGCCCATTCGTCGGTATGGATCGCACGTAAACCTGTGGAATAGGCGGCCATGCGGTTATTGAAATCTCTTGCCGTAACACAGTCTGTCAGAGCAGTTGGCCAGTTTGCCACAGATCGAGCCCCAAAATGGACGAATCAAAACGATCAAAACCAAGAACCCCGCGCACGCCAGCTGTTTGGAGCAAACATTTTGGCAGTTGGGCTTTCGCCCTGGCTGGTACGGCAGGCGTAGCTTGGCTGCTGATGGTCTTGGCTGGAGTTTTCAGTCCAAAAGTCATACAGACTGACCAGGCATCGCAGCGACCATTGCCACCAGGGGCTTTGCTGGTACCGGTGCGAAGCGTGACACAAACACGCTATGAGACGGCGGTTGGCACCATTGAGCCGATCCACGAATCGTCGGTGGCCTCCAAGATCCTGGCCAAAGTCGAAGCAGTCAACGTGACCGCCGGACAGCTCGTCCGCGCCGGCGATGTGCTGGTCAGCCTGAACGACGAAGACTTGCAATCGCAGCTCAGCCAGGCCGCTTCGGTCCGCGACGCAGCCGAGGCCATTGTGCAGCAAGCGGAGCGCGACCTTACGCGTGCTGAACAGCTCTTTGCTTCCCAAGCCGTCTCCGCTGCCGAACTAGAATCCGCCCGCACCGCCGTTAAGACCACCCTGGCGGAGCGCGAGCGAGCCTCCCAGGCCGTCGAGGAAGCCAAGGTACGTCTGGCTTATAGTCAGATTACGGCCCCCTTTGATGGGATCGTCGTCGACAAAGCGGTGCAGGCCGGCGACACCGTTATTCCTGGGCAAATGCTGCTGTCGATTTATGATCCCGACCAGATGCAATTGGTGGCCAACGTCCGCGAGTCGTTAGCCATGCAGTTGAAAATCGGTCAGCAACTGCCGGCTAAACTGGAGACACTTGACCACGAGTGCATGGCCACGGTTCGCGAGGTTGTGCCTCAAGCCGACGTGGGTAGCCGCTCGTTTCAAGTCAAAGTCAGCGGGCCCTGCCCACCGGGAATCTACAGCGGCATGTTTGCCAGACTGATGCTGCCGCTGGAGGACGAAACCGTGCTGCTCATCCCCGCCAAAGCTGCCAGGCGGGTTGGTCAATTGACGTTGGTCGATGTGGCAGAAGGTGCTGAGCTGGTCCGTCGGCAGGTGCAATTGGGCAGAAGTTTTGGCCAAGACGTCGAGGTGTTGTCCGGATTGCGCGAGGGCGAACAAGTCGTCTTGAACAGTCCAGCGCCGGAGGCGCAGCACTGATGTCGCGTTCACACCATGCCGCTGATGGCCACGACGATTTTCTGTCGGGCATCGTGCGTATCTTCTTAAATTCCAACCTGTCGATCATCCTGATCGTGCTGTCGGTGATTATCGGGCTGGCCGCGCTGTTGGTCACGCCACGCGAAGAGGATCCGCAGATCGTTGTCCCTCTGGCAGATGTGATGGTTGACTTTCCAGGGCATTCTGCTGCCGAGGTGGAACAGTTGGTAGCCACCCCATTGGAACGCATGCTCTTTCAAATTGATGGAGTGGAGTACGTCTACAGCGTCTCGAGGGATGATGCGGCGGTGATCACGGTTCGCTTTTACGTCGGCCAGGATCGAGAACGCAGCCTTGTCAAATTATTCAAGAAACTCAACGAAAACATCGATCGCATACGCGCCCGGCGTGCGGGGTTGGGTGCTCAAGCCGGTCGAGATCGATGATGTACCGATCGTCACCTTGGCCCTCAAATCCAAGGCCAATGATGATCATCTGTTGAGAAGGCAGGCCGAGGAGCTGGTCGAGCGTCTGGCGGTGGTCCCGCAGGTCAGTCGTGCGGAGGTGATTGGCGGCCAGCCGCGAACGATTCGCATAGACTTTTTGCCTGAGCAGCTTCGGTCACACGCGTTGTCTATGACGGCGGTTGTCAGAGCCGTGTATGCCGCTAACGACGCAGAGCCCGTTGGCCAAACAACGGTTAACGACCGCAGCGTCTCCGTGGCCACGTCCGGACAAGTGAATTCGGCCAGCGAATTGGCCGACCTGGTGGTGGGTGTGTTCGACGGACGACCGATCTTTCTGAAGGATGTCGCCAACATTAGCGATGGAGCCGCTGAAGTCGAGAATTATGTCAGGCACGGTTGGGGAACCGGCCGAAATTTTGACTCCCATGCCGGTAGCCCTGGCACGATCGTTGGACTCGATGCCACACGCTGCGGAAGCCGGCCATGCCGGGCTCGAGTTCGATGCCAGTCAACCGGCCGTGGTTATCGCGATCTCCAAGCAGAAGGGTGCCAATGCGGTAAGAGTTGCTCAGCAAACCATCGCTGAAGCCGAACGTTTGGCGAAACAAATACTGCCGCAAGATGTCGAGTTGATCGTGACTCGCAATAGCGGCATGACGGCCAATCACAAAGTGAATGAGCTGGTCGAGGCCCTGGGCGTGGCCATCGTGATCGTGGTTCTGTTGCTGACAATAGGGCTGGGGTGGCGCGAGGCTCTCATCGTGGCCGTAGCCGTTCCGGTTGTGTTTGGACTCACTCTGGCCGTCAATTTGATGTTCGGCTACACCATCAATCGCGTTACCCTGTTCGCCTTGATTCTGGCGCTGGGCCTGCTGGTCGATGATCCCATCGTCGATGTCGAAAACATTGCCCGACACTTTGCCGAACGAAAACAGGCCACGCGGCGGATCGTGTTGGATGCCGTGGCTGAGATACGTCCACCACTGATCAGCGCTACGCTGGCGGTAATCGTCAGTTTCTTGCCGATGTTTTTCATCACCGGGATGATGGGTCCCTACATGTCTCCCATGGCACTCAATGTGCCCGTGGCCATGCTCATGTCGATGCTCGTCGCCTTTACCATCACTCCCTGGCTGACCTATCAACTGCTGAAAAAACATTATCCGAATGAAGAGCATGGATTGCAGGCTGCTGAAACTCCGCCCTCCCAAATCGCCGGACCGGAGGTTGCAGATGTTGCCTCGACCAGCCACGAGTCCTATGACCCGGAATTGGTCAAGCAGACCATGCTGTACAAGTTCTTTAGGCCCATGATGGTGCCATTGCTCAAGACGCGAGGCCGCGCCATCGGTTTTCTGTGTTTCATGTTCTTGCTGACCGTCGCAGCCGCCGGCATGGGGGCCCTGCGCATGGTGCCGCTGAAAATGCTGCCCTTCGACAATAAGAATGAATTCCTGCTGGTGTTGGATATGCCAGAGGGTACCAGCCTGGAGCGCACACCGACGCCATCGTGCGGCGACTGGAACGGGCGGTGGCACAGGCGGCGGAAGTAACCGATTACAGCAGTTATGTAGGCACGCCAGGCCCTATCGATTTCAACGGACTGGTCCGCCATTACTATCTGCGTCGCCAGCCGCACTTGGCCGAGATTCGTGTCAATTTGGTGGGCAAGAAGAGCCGCAATCTTCAGAGCCATGGTATCGGTCTGCGGATGCGCAGAGCATTGACGGAGATCGCCGACCAGGCGGGTGGCACGCTGGGCATCGTCGAGCTACCGCCTGGCCCGCCGGTGCTGGCGTCCTTGGTGGCCGAAGTGACCGGTGATCCGGATACGCGTTATGCGGAGCTACTCGATGCGGGGGCCATCCTGGCCGAACGCATGCGCTTGGAGCCGGGAGTCTTTGAGGTCGACGATCTGCGCGAATCCGCTACCCAAAAATGGACCTTTGTGCCCGACCAAGAAAAAGCCGCCTTGGCAGGTGTCTCGGTAGCCGACATTGCCGAATCGCTGCGCATTGCCGTTGGCGGTGATGCACAGCAAGTGCTCCGCGTAGAGGGCGAGCGCAATCCGCTGCGACTGACATTTCGCCTGCCCAGATCCCTGCGTTCCAACGCCCTGGACCTGTCGCAATTACCCGTCACGGGGCAGGCGGGCAAACCGCTGCTGTTGGCCGAACTGGGCAAGTGGGAGTTATCCACGGTGGGGCAAGCCATTTACCACAAGAACCTGCGACGCATTGCCTACGTCTTTGCCGAGTGCGTGGGCAGACCACCGGCCGAGTGTGTGCTGGATATCATGGCTGATCGCACCGCCGGACTACAGGCGGGTGTAGAGCGGGCGGAACCCGTCGACCTGGCGTCCAGAAGTTACTTTAAGAACGGCAGCGGTATTGCCTGGGGACTGCCCGCGGGAATTCAAGTCAGTTTTGCCGGCGAGGGTGAATGGAAGATCACGCTCGACGTATTTCGCGATCTGGGACTGGCCTTTGGTGCTGCCATGGTGATGATCTATATCATTCTGGTTGCTCAGACGGGTTCATTCACGATTCCGATCGTGGTGATGTTGGCGATCCCATTGACTACGCTGGGGGTCATGCCAGGCTTCTATGGGTTGAACGCAGTACTCAGCGCACCCATCGACGGTTTCGCGAATCCAGTCTTCTTCACCGCCACCGCCATGATTGGCATGATCGCCTTGTCCGGCATCGTTACCCGTGACTCCATCATCCTGGTCGACTTCATGGAACAGGCTGTAGCCCGCGGTAGACCCTTGTTCGATGCAATTCTAGAGAGTCGTGTCGTCCGACTAAGACCCATTCTGCTGACGGCAGGAGCGGCTATGCTTTCCGCCATACCCATTACGCTGGACCCCATCTTTTCGGGTTTGGGATGGTCGTTGATATTCGGATTAATTGCTTCGACGCTGTTTACCCTGTTTGTCATCCCTGCAACCTACTGGCTATTGTTCGAGAAAAAATCGCGACCCTTGAATTGAACTAGCCGTAGCCGGAGTCGCCAGACTTCGGGAGCATAGAATTTTGTAGCCGGAGTCGCCAGACTTCGGGAGCGTAGAATTTTGTAGCCGGAGTCGCCAGACTTCGGGAGTGTAGAATTTTGTAGCCGGAGTCGCCAGACTTCGGGAGTGTCGAATTTTGTAGCCGGAGTCGCCAGACTTCGGGAGCGTAGAATTTTGTAGCCGGAGTCGCCAGACTTCGGTTGTGTTCCACCCCAGCTTGCCCTCGGAACTCTGGCGAGTCCCGCTACGTGAAATCTCGGAACTCTGGCGAGTCCCGCTACGTGAACCTCGGAACTCTGGCGAGTCCCGCTGACATCGGAACTCCGCAACGTAGCCGGAGTCGCCAGACTTCGGGGCCAGAATCCCCACTTCCACCACCATGATGTAAAATTCGTCCTTCGTTAAGGCTACCTGTCCGCTCGTCCGGAGCGTGCTCATGACGGATCACGGTAACTACCTAAAACGCCTGCCTGACGAGTACTACCGAGGTCGAGCGTACGTCCATTGGACGATGACCATCCATGATCATACTGAAGTCACGACGATGCGAAACAATTTACTATCACATCGCCGATGACTTCATGCATGGTCGCTGCCGGCTCCTTCTGGAAGTGAGAGAAATGCGCAGCAAGCAGTTGGTGGGCTGAAAAAGTATAAAAGTTAAGAAACCCATTTTCACGGAGGTTAACATGTCAATCCCAGTAGCAGAATTATCTGAATTACAGGCCGCAAAAGTTGTCGACGCCCGCAGCAGCGCCTGCCCCGGCCCTCTCCTGGAGGCCAAAAAAGGCATTGGCGCGATTAAAGTAGGTGAAGTGTTGGAGATCTGGTTCGGCGATCCACGCACCAAGGAAGATATCCCCAAATGGTCAAAAAAAGTGGGGCATGAATTCCTGGGCAGCCTGGCACCTTCTCGAAAACATGGCGACGACCGCATTTTCATCCAGCGGTCTAAATAAAGGATACGAGATTCATGGGCCATTGAACAACGCAACGCGGTGCCAAAAATCCTGATCCTCGCCACACTCTCTGGGGGCTACGCCGGGAGCCGATTCTGTTGGCCAACTGCATACCGATTACGCCTCGAATGTTTTCATCCTGCCCACAGTTTGCCCGGCCATGTTCCCGGAGGAGTTCTATCTGCGCACCTTCGCGAAAGGGTTTGATGCCATCCTGGTCATGTACAGCGGCACAGACTGCCCCTACAAGGGAGGAGCCGAATGCACGGCCGAGCTCGTCAACGGCGTCTACCCCGATGAAAGAACGTGGCATTGATCCCCGGCGTCTGCGCCTGACCGCCATCTGCACCGTATGTATCAAACCCTTTCTTAAAGAAGTCAACCAGATGAACGACCTGCTGCGCGAAATTGGTTCGGTTCGTGGTGAATTAGCCGCCGTGCCGCAGGCAGCTTAACAAGCGGAGAGGTAAACAGCGAAATCTCATAACGGCTCCCCCCAACACAAGGAATGCGGTCTGAATACAGAATCCATTGCACACGCCAAATTCCGAACCTCCAACTCCGTAGATGCCCTGGTCGTCGGCGGCGGCATCGCTGGCATGCAGGCGGCGCTCGATCTCGCCGACCAGGGTATCCAGGTTGCCCTTGGTGGAAAAGGAAGCCAGCATCGGCGGCAAGATGATTGCCCTGAGCAAGGTCTTTCCCACCCTCGACTGCTGCCAGTGCATCACCACGCCGAAGATGTCGGCCGTGGCACATCACCAACATCCGACCTCCTGACCTACTGCGAGGTCCAGGAGTCCGCCGCAAATGATGCGGGCTTCCAGGTCGCCATGTCTCAAGAACCGCGCTACGTGGACGAGAAATCGGTGCACCGGCTGCCGCCAGTGCGAATATGCCTGTCCGGTCGACCTGCCCTCGCCTTCGACCGGGCTGGGCTCGCACCGCGCCATCCGCGTGCCGTTCTCCACTGCCGTCCCCAAAAAGCGCTGCTCGACATCGAGAACTGCCTGCTCTGCGGCAAATGCGAAAAAGCGTCTGCCCGGCATCGGCTGCATCGATTTCACCCAGACCCCGAAGACCTTGGAGCTAGAAGCGCGCGCCATCATCCTTGCCACTGGTTTCGCACTGACGCCCACGGAGGCCGAAAGAAGGTACGGCCGCGGCGCCTACCCCAACGTGGTCGACCCGCTGGTGGTGGAGCGCTGTTGGCTGGCTCCCACCGGCCCTTACGGCCGTGTTTTGCGTCCTGGCGACGGCAAGGAACCGGACTCCATCGCCTACGTCCAGTGCGCCGGTTCGCGTGACCAGCCCTGGGCGTCGAATACTGTTCGCGCGTCTGCTGTATGTACGCCATCAAACAGGCGATGCTCCTCACCGGCGCCCTGCCCCTGGCCGAGATCACCATCTACTACATGGACATCCGCACCTTCGGCAAGGGCTACGAGCAGTTCTACCAGAATGCCCAGGCCATGGGCATTGAATTTGTGAAAGGTAAGGTGGCCCAAATCAGCGCCGACGAAGCGCACAATCCGATCGTACGCCTGGAAATGATTGAAGAAGGCCCGCGTGTGATCGAACGCCGGCACGATCTGGTCGTACTTTCAACAGGCATGGTGCCCGCTTATAACCCGCAAGAAGTATACGGCGTGCCCATTGCCGCCGAGGATGGTTTCGTCAGGTTGCCCGCCGCCAATCTCTCGCCCAGCGTCACCGACCGGCCGGGCATCTTTGTCACCGGCACGGCCGCCGGGCCGATGGATATCGTTGACAGCATCGTGCTCGCCGCGCGGCGGCCGCGGAAACGGCCGCTTTTTTGACCAGTAATCAGTATTCCGTAACCAGTAACCAGTTTTCAATAGCCAGTGTCAAGTCAACCGAATACTGAACACTGCTGACTGTAAACTGCGCTCTGAGAGAATCTTATGGCTAAACAAAACGAGTCCACGAAAGAAGAAATCCGTATCGGCGTTTACACCTGCAAGTGCGGCGGCAACATCGGCGATGTCGTCAACTGCGAAACAGTCGCCCAAGCACTCGAAAATCAAGAAAATGTGGTCGTAGCCCGTGTCGATATGTCCATGTGCTCCGATGCCGGGCAGGCCATGATTGAGGCCGATATCCAGGAAAAAGACGTAAACCGCGTGGTGATCGGCGCCTGCGCACCTTCACTGCACGAACAAACCTTTCGCGGTACCGTAGCCCGCGCCGGCCTGAATCCTTACTTTTACCACCATGTCGGTTTGCGCGAACAGGACAGCTGGGTCCATCACGACGATCCTGACGGGGCAACCAACAAGGCGATTCGCCTGATGGCCGCCGGCATCGCCAAGGCCCGTTTGCTCGAGCCCTTGGAGCCGATCCGCCTGGAGGCAAAGAAGCATGCCTTGGTCCTTGGTGGTGGCGTTGCCGGTTTGCGGGCCTCTTGGGACATCGCCCGCCGGGGTATAATGGTAACCCTCCTCGAAAAATCACCCTTCCTCGGCGGGCGTATGGCCCAACTGGAGTCGCTGTTTCCCTCGAACAACTCTGCCCGCGAGACCCTAGACAGCCTGATCAGCGCGGTCACAACTCACCCCAACATAACAATCTATACCAGGGCCGAGCTCGTGGACATGAAGGGCTATGTGGGCGATTTTCAGGCCACCATCCGTACGCTATCACGCGGCCTCGATGACGCCGGCTTGCAGCTGGTTGCCGAGGCGGCTATGGCCGCTTGCACGGTAGAAGTGCCCAACGAATTTGATTACGGCCTGACCAGGCGCAAGGCGATTTACCGCCCGTACGAGGGCTGCTACCCACCATCACCCGCCGTCGACTGGGACAATTACGTTGATGGCTGCGTAGCGCTCGACGGGCAGGTACTGCACCTTAAGAACGAACCCCAGACCTTTGCGATCAATGTTGGCGCGGTTGTCGTGGCTACCGGGTTCAAACCTTATGAACCCCACCAAGGCGAGTATGGCTACGGTGTGTATCCGCAGGTGATCACGCTGCCCAAGTTCATTCGCCTCCTGGCCCTTCATGATCAAGAACAAGAATTCCTCTGGCAACGATCGGCCTGTACACAGCATTGCCTTTGTGCACTGCGTCGGCAGCCGCCAGCTGGAAG